>NZ_JBHSMA010000001.1:0-1771837 GCF_042655385.1 Larkinella bovis
GCAATCATCTTCAGCACGTCTGCTTTAAAAGTCGCGTCGTATTTACGCCTTTTAAGGGGGGTGTTTTTAGGCTGCATGTTCTTGCAAGTTAAGCAAGTTCACTGTGCCGATTTATTGGACCATCTCAGTATTCTGATTTAGTTGAGGTATCTAGTGTTCAGAAAAGCTTGTTAGTAGAAGTGAGTAAACGTATCCAAAAGGTTCGAAGGGATTTACGTCAACATGCTAAAATAGAATTTCAGGGAAAACTAAAGGTTGATCTGGCCCTGGACTTAAAATTCAGTTTCCTGAAAATTCTTAGCGACCGTACTAAAAATGAGAAGAAATATCAGTTCCATCTGCTCAAAGTGTTGCCTCAGATTTACACCGACACGTACTACGACGATCCTCTGCTGTTACCGGCCTTTATTGAAAAAGTAGAAAACAACATCCGAAACGGAGGACAAGGTTTTTCCACCTTTAAGTATGATTTCTATTTTCTGATGCTCATCCAAAAACAAGATAACCTTATGCAGATTACCGAAACCAAAAGTTACGCCATTGGACAGTATCTCGGCACGATGGCGAAACAATTTGCCGCCTGGCGGGACGACTGTCCTATTAAGTCGTTCGAGAAAAGCTACGTGGGTAACCTAACACGTCGCATTTCATCGCTGGACGATGTAGCAGCTTTTTGTGATTTTTTAAACCAAAAGCTGACGATCCATGAACGGCTCTATCCCGATGTAAAAAATGCTTTTTTGAATCTAACCGCATTACTCCGACAGTTCGACGAGCGGTACAATAAACACCATTGTTCACTTGGCTTTTTTGAAAGCTACTACACGATCGACCGTAAAGAAAAAGAAACTAAAACAGAAACAACCACCAACTAAACTTAGTAACTGATGGCAACTATTACCGAAAAATCAGAACTACTGTTCCTGTACGAAAGCAAATACTCGATTCCTAACGGCGACCCATTTACAGGTGAACAACGCTATGACGAAGAGACCAAGAAAATTTTAGTTAGTGATGTACGTATCAAACGCTTTATCAGAGATTATTTTGTCCAACTTATCGAGTCTGGTGCAAAACCGGACTGGGACGTATATGTTATCAATTCGGATAAGATTACCCAAAAAGCAGATGAATCGGGTTCCTCTGTTCGGATAAATGCCCTTGCCAGTAAAGAGAAATACAAAGATTTTAAGGATGTTTTAACGGCCAATAAGAATAAGCGTCAGGAGGAAAAAGCTCTACAACTAATAAAGCAGTGTATTGATGTGCGACTTTTTGGTGGAATATCTACTAAAGAAGGTGCGGCTGTTAATTTAACTGGACCTGTACAATTTGCATTATTAAATCCTTCTCTTAACTCTGTTGATTTACGTATTCACCAGAATACGTCTGTTTTTTCATCAAGTGCAGAGAAATCGCGCGGAGCTATTGGCACAACCACGGTCGTACCTTTTGCCTTATGTCAGATTCACGGATGGATTAACCCTTTTTCTGCAAAGTTGAGCGGCTTAACCGATGATGACGTGCTGGAGATGTTGAAAGCACTCTGGAACAGCGTTAACAACGCCAATACACGTAGTAAATCGAATCAAAGTTCTCTACTGTTGCTTCAGATTGTGTACGCGAATCCAACGGATAAACTTTATGGAATTGATCGCTTCGTGCAATTAAGCGAGAAAAATGCCGATGGTTCATTACGGAAACGGGATGAAGAATTACGTGACTTAGACGATTGCCCATTTGATTTCAGTAGACTGGTTAATGCCCTAGAATCAACGAAGGTGTCTGAAATTCGATACTACACCGAGGTTCCTGAGATTCAGACGCAGTTGGCAGCTATCGGTGGCAAATTGCGTCCATTAGCTCTATTTGATATGGTATGAGAGGGGCATTGATTGGTATAACAGGAAACTGGGCGCACTTCCGCAAACCCGAAACCAGCAATAACCCATTGTCGCACGATTTTATCACTAAAACAGCACTTATCGGATTGATAGGAGCTGTTTTGGGGATCGAACGTACCGAAATGAAAGCTTTGTTTCCGCAGTTAAGCGACGATTTACTATATGGGGTGCAGGTTCGAAATGCCGTTCGTAAACAGTCGTGGGGATTTACAAACCGTTCTGTTAGTGATGCTTTTGCAAAAGCGCCTAAGCAAATGGAACTCATCCGAGATCCAAGTTATTATGTCTTGCTCGGCCTGGCTAATGAACGATCAGCCAGTTTATTCGATCAGTTTATTACGCACATAAAAGCGCAGGAAGCTCATTTTACGCCCATACTTGGTCTGCATAACTGTCCTGCTGAATTGAAGTTTGTGCGACAGGGAACAATCGATTTTGTGGCCGATGGACCGTTTGAGACGAAGGGTTTTATTGAAAAAGAGCAACTGAAAGTGTCGGAAAACTTCCGGATTGGTTTTGAACGGATTCCATCCTATCAAAATGATGATTTCTGGAATCTGCCAGATAAGTACAAACAGGTTGTCTATCCATCGGAAACAGAGACGCGACAACGTAGCTTATCGGCTACAGGACCACACTACATCTTTACCGACCAAAGCCAATGGGTACTGATCTGAATTTCAATTCGCACCCCAACAAATTATTGGAAGTACATATTGAGGGCGTTTTGCGAAAAGCACGCAAACGTACCTCAATGCCATTGGCTGAACAAGCGGTTTTGTTTCATGATCTGGGTAAAATCAATCCTAATTTCCAGGATAAATTAGAACCATGCAAGAAAGTCAAACCATCTGCTTATAGCCAGCATTCATATCTGTCAGTGTTAGCGTTTTTGAATTACGTATCAATAAACAGTGCGGAATTCAAGAGATTGATGAGAGCGGAGGATAATATGCAACTCCGAATCGACATACTCCGAATGGTTGCTATCATAGCCCGGCATCACGGCCACTTGCCGGATTTTGATAAAATTCTTAATTCTGAACCTAAAGATGCATTAGTAGAGTTTGTCAGGTCTTTAAAAGAAGAGTTGCCAATGTCTGCTTTTTACCAACACCGATTAAGTCAGACCCATCAATCATTCAAACTAACGGATAATAAGAGGCTTTTCGACCTTACTTATTTTACGGAGCAGAAAGGTGTACCCGAGTACTGGCAACAGAATGCACTAGCTTATTTTATGGATACGCAGTTTTCGTTTGCGGCTCTGATTGAAGCAGATAAACGGGACGCGGGCAATAATGAAATCTATTTCTGCGACGAGCAACAGTTAATATCTAAATCTAAGCTAGAGCAGTCTTTAGCGGTGCGCTTTCAAGGTTTCAGACCAATATCAGCCCTCAATCAGTTAAGAACTCAAATTAAAAACGCTGCCTTAGTCGGCTTAGCGGACGGGTTGGCTAAAGGTAATCGGGTATTTACACTGACAGCCCCCACGGGATCAGGTAAAACATACATGTTGCTAGCACTGGCCAGTGCTATTCAGCAGCAGTACCCAACTATGGGAATTATGTATTGCCTGCCTTTTTTATCTATAACAGAACAGGTAGAAAGCATTTGCCGGGAATTACTCAACCAATCGGATAAGGAAGAAGAACCACAGAGCGGAGTGTTGTCTGTTAACTCTAAAGCGATCAATGATCGTATTGAAGCGTTACAGAAGGAGTTGGAAGATAATCCCTCCAATGAAAAACTACAGAAATTAGTACAGGAAATTTTCTCGGAACAGACCTTTGACCACCCGTTTATCATCACGACATTCGTTCAGTTCTTCGAGACATTGATGAGTAACAGAAATGCTACGCTTCTCAAACTGCCTAATTTCAGCAAGCGTATTTTTCTGATTGATGAAATTCAGGCATTACCACCCCGGCTGTATATCTTTTTTACAGCCTGGTTAGATGAGTTTTGCCGACGATTCGACTCGTTCGCTATTCTATCGACGGCCACTATGCCCCATTTCACTATCAACAGCAAATCAGAAGTGCCGTTGCTCCGTAAACCGGATGAGCTTTTTAAGCAGTTTATATTACCACATCCGTTATTTGATCCTGTTCCGTTTTTCGCTGCAGATACGTTTAACCGTTATCGAATTAATTGGCTGGAGCCTGATCCGTTTACACTAGATGATCTGGAAGGACACTTAGCAAGACAAACTGAATCTTGCCTGATTATTTTGAACACTATCCGCGATTCGCGTGACTTGTATGAGCGTTTGAAGGACCAGAGGAATGTTTATCTACTCAATACTCATTTCCTGCCAGTTGACCGACGTACTAAAATTGAACGCATCAAACAGCATCTGAAATTAGGCGAGAAAGTAACGTTAATTTCGACACAGCTTATTGAAGCAGGGGTAGATATAGATTTCCCTGTGGTTTACAGAGATTTGTGTCCACTGCCAAGTTTGATCCAGAGTGCTGGACGTTGCAATCGAAATGGAGAACTGAAAAATAATCAAAATGAATCTGTTTTAGGGCAAGTATATTCATTCCACTTAGTGGGCGAAAATGGAAAAGCCAGTGCCGAAATGATTTATCGCGATGAGGCTCGGCAATTTTTAGAGTTCAGCCGTAAATACATTCATGATGGTATTACAGAAAATGATCTGTTCTCGATTCAAAGCCAATTTTTCCAGTTCATAGCTGAAAATCTTACCGTGGGTCAGGCCAATAAGGACTTACATTTGATTGAATGTGTTAACAAAGCGGAGTTTGAGAAATTAGGCAGCTTCAAACTTATTGAAGAGCGCGAATTTGGTCATGAGTTCAGATATTTTGTGCCGAAAGACGTAACTGACAATACGTATACTCGTGCGGTTGAACTGGCTCAATTAGCTAATGATCGAAGTAAATCTTACGGCGAGAGCCGCAACTATAAAAGTCAACTTGAGCAGCAGTTGAAGCGCATTGCTGACCGAACCATTACGCTCCGGGTTTGGGACGAGAATGATGCTCCTTTGGCGGCAAATCAGCCGGAACAATTCGGGATTCGTGTTTTAGCAGATCTGTCACTTTACTCTTTTGACGAAGGATTGACACATAGTTCGAGTGCCAATGCTTTACTATAATCACCCATGCAACCCACCTACACCGACTTCCTGGCTACCATCAAAACCCGCATCCAACAGGCGCAGTATGAGGCTCGGGACGTTGTCAATCAACAACTGATCGGGCTGTATTGGGACATGAGCGGGATGATTGTGGAAAAGCAGGGATCCGACGGGTGGGGCAAATCGGTGATGGAGCAATTGTCCCAGGATTTACAGGCTGCATTTCCGGGCATCAGCGGTTTTTCGGTTGCCAACCTCTGGCGGATGCGCAATTTCTTTCTGACGTATAGGGAGTTATCAAATCTCGCACCACTGGCGCGAGAAATTGCCTGGAGGGCAGGAGTATTTCTTGGATTTGTTACTTTATCCTCAAGCTTCGTTGTCTGGTGGCTTTGGAACTGAAAATCGGGGAATTTAAACCGGAATACGAGGGAACGATGCAGTTTTATCTGGCCGTGTTGAACGATGCAGTCAGGCTACTTAAAGAAATTCAGGAACGCTTACAATCTTTGGACGTATAAAATTATGCTCCACGCCAACGCTACCCTGATCAATTACTACCATCTCTGTCACCGGAAGATGTGGCTACATGCCAACCAAATCCGGATGGAGCATACGTCGGAGGCCGTCGCCGAAGGGAAACAACTGCACGAACACGCCTATCCCCAACGCGCTGAGAAATACCGCGAAATCATTCTCGACGGGTCCAAAATCGACTTTTATGATCCGTATGACAAGGTGGTGCACGAGATCAAGAAGTCCGATAAGCTGGAGCATTCGCACGTGGCGCAGGTGCAGTTTTACTTGTATCTGCTCCGGCGCAATGGGGTCGAGGGAGCCACGGGTCTGATCGAATACCCCAAACTCCGCCAGACTCAAACCGTGCAACTGGCCGAGGAGGAAGTGTCGATGGTGGAGTCGTGGGTGCGGGATATTGAACGGATTGTAACCTCCGAACGGTGTCCGGATCGTATTGCGCGGAGCAAATGCCGGTCGTGCAGTTATTTTGATTTTTGTTACGCAGCCGAGGAGCCATGAAACAGCCCAAATATTTGTTCAATCCGGGCCGGATGAGTCGGCAGGATAACACGCTCAAGTTTACGCCGGTGGATGAGGAGGGTCGTGAGGGCCAGCCGCGTTTTCTTCCCATCGAGCAGGTCGGCGATTTGTATGTATTCGGGAGTCTGGATGCCAATTCGGCGCTGTATAATTTTCTGGGACAGGAAGGCATCGCGGTGCATTTTTTCAACTATTACGAACACTATACCGGGTCGTTTATGCCGCGGGAGTACCTGCTGGCTGGTAAGATGCAGGTGGATCAGACGAAACACTACCTGTCGGCCAAAAAGCGGATCGAGATTGCCCGGCGGTTTGTGGAAGGGGCGGCCAACAACATCCTGCGGGTGCTGAAATACTATGAAAACCGGACCCGATCGACCGTCGATTGTGCGGATGCTACGCTGTCGGAGGCTGTTTTGACGGTCGAACGGTTGTTGGCGGCTGTGCCTTTGGCAACGGACATACCGATGCTGATGGGCATTGAAGGGAATATCCGGCAGACCTACTACGACACCTTCGACGCCATTGTGGGGGCCACGTTCTGTCTGGAGGGTCGGAGCAAACGCCCTCCCAAAAATGAACTGAATGCCTTGATTTCGTTCGGGAATATGCTCTGTTACACCGCTTGCCTGAGCACGATTTACCACACGCAGCTAAACCCGACAATCAGTTTTCTGCACGAACCCGGGGCGCGCCGGTATTCGCTGGCGTTGGACATTGCCGAAGTTTTCAAGCCCATTCTGGTCGATCGGCTGATTTTCCGGATGATCAACAAACGGCAGTTGCAGCCCTCGGATTTTCGGGTCGAAATTGGCGGTTGCGTGATGAGGGAAGCCGCCCGCAAGCGGTTTGTGCAGGGGTTTGATGAGCAGTTGAAGGAAACCATCAAGCACCGGGTGCTGGGGCGGAGTGTGAGCTACCGGCACCTGATCAAGCTCGAGTGCTACAAATTGCAGAAGCATTTGCTGGGTGTGGAAGAATACCGGCCCTTCAAGGCGTGGTGGTAAGTTTTATTGTTGAATGAGCGAATGAGTGATTGAGTGAATAGCCATCCGGCAGCCATCATTCGCTCATTCACAAGTCACTCATTGCATTATGTACGTAATTTTGGTGTATGACATGGAGCAGAAGCGCATCGGGAAGATGCTCAAACTCTGTCGGCGGTATTTGAACTGGATTCAGAACTCGGTTTTTGAGGGAGAGATCACGGAGGTGCAATTGAAGGAATTGCTGTACGAAGCCCGGCGGATCATGAACGAAGAGGAAGACAGCCTGATTCTGTTTAAAAACCGGGATCAGCGGTGGCTGGAAAAGGAAATCGTCGGACAGGAACGCAGTCGGATTGATGATTTTCTTTAGGATGCTGGTCGTCGACCGGCCAAAACCGTT
This sequence comes from Larkinella bovis, assembly GCF_042655385.1. Lineage (NCBI taxonomy): Bacteria > Pseudomonadati > Bacteroidota > Cytophagia > Cytophagales > Spirosomataceae > Larkinella > Larkinella bovis. Next base: position 7,465 of record NZ_JBHSMA010000001.1, read on the forward strand.
CCTTGACATGCTGTGCAAAAAAGCAGGCTTGAACGCTAGATAGGTTTCAAGGGGCTGATAATCAATATGTCGTCGATCGGCGGGCTTTTTTATAGTATTGCCGGTCGACGATAATTCTCCTGTTTTTGAAGAAGCAAAAATTGCATCCAGGCTTCTCAAAGCCTATTTTTTTGCTTTACTTTTACGGCTTCTAATCGTACCTGTGTGGAATTGAAATTCACTTTCGTTCCCACGACCGGCGTGGGCGTGGTGGTACTTCTAATCGTACCTGTGTGGAATTGAAATTACTTTCAAACAACTTGGATTAGGAGAACGCAAATGCTTCTAATCGTACCTGTGTGGAATTGAAATACAAGGACGGCTCGGGACTGATCTGGTTTGATCTGGTCTTCTAATCGTACCTGTGTGGAATTGAAATTTGATGACCCGGTGCGGCCCCGGCTGTTCGCGCTGGACTTCTAATCGTACCTGTGTGGAATTGAAATAAAACCACAAGTTCCTGATGCATCCGTTCTTCGGGCTTCTAATCGTACCTGTGTGGAATTGAAATTCGGTAGCGTTGGCATAAGTTGCCGAGCTTTACCATCCTTCTAATCGTACCTGTGTGGAATTGAAATTTGATTCGATTTCGCACGAATGGGAGGGCACGGGCCTTCTAATCGTACCTGTGTGGAATTGAAATCTATGATGGGTTGATTGAGAGCCATTCGGTGACTGTCTTCTAATCGTACCTGTGTGGAATTGAAATATCTGGAAACGGACGAAATAACGCTCGGTATTCGGGCTTCTAATCGTACCTGTGTGGAATTGAAATCAGCCTCGAGCAACCAGGCCAATGCGGGCAAGTCCACTTCTAATCGTACCTGTGTGGAATTGAAATAACAAGCCATTTTGCAATCCAAATGCCATACCATCACTTCTAATCGTACCTGTGTGGAATTGAAATCCCTACATGTTCGATAATGGGACTTTCCAGCGACGACTTCTAATCGTACCTGTGTGGAATTGAAATCATGTATTTCATCGAAGTCACTCACAACCCCAACGGCTTCTAATCGTACCTGTGTGGAATTGAAATACGAAGAGGGCAAGCCGGTTTACTACAAGATTAAGACTTCTAATCGTACCTGTGTGGAATTGAAATAAACCTGGAATGGCTGGAAGTACAAAGGGTCGGCAGCCTTCTAATCGTACCTGTGTGGAATTGAAATACGGCTGGATATCATCAAGCGACAGGGGCTCCGATTCCTTCTAATCGTACCTGTGTGGAATTGAAATGGTTTTCCGCTAAGCCCAGATCGATCATGTGCTTGACTTCTAATCGTACCTGTGTGGAATTGAAATGAGATTGGGGGCTGAATAGCAAGTTTACGTTTAGTTCTTCTAATCGTACCTGTGTGGAATTGAAATAGGTTCCTATATAGGTATAACCGGCCGGGTCAGTGCTTCTAATCGTACCTGTGTGGAATTGAAATGAGTCGCTGAACTATTCAAAAACACCGACTATTCACTTCTAATCGTACCTGTGTGGAATTGAAATACGGGAATGCCGGGGAAATTGGCCCGCATCTCGGTCTTCTAATCGTACCTGTGTGGAATTGAAATTTGGTCACGCCGGGGACGGTCATGACCGATGCGAGTCTTCTAATCGTACCTGTGTGGAATTGAAATCAGCAATGACAAAAATGCACATCAGAAGGATGGCCGCTTCTAATCGTACCTGTGTGGAATTGAAATGCATCTGATCAAGGACCAGATGCAGCATCACGGAACTCTTCTAATCGTACCTGTGTGGAATTGAAATCCCGGTACTTGCTGCGCTTGGGTTTGGTCAGGGCGCCTTCTAATCGTACCTGTGTGGAATTGAAATACATTACCCCACCGTCTACCAATCCGCTCCTGCTGCCTTCTAATCGTACCTGTGTGGAATTGAAATAGCCGTACCTGGGCATTGGCCAGGTCGATATTGTTGCTTCTAATCGTACCTGTGTGGAATTGAAATGCGGTACGTTGCCCTCCATTTCTTCGATCTCGGGCCTTCTAATCGTACCTGTGTGGAATTGAAATAGGGTAGGGGAGGAATGGTGGCCTGAATCGGATCAACCTTCTAATCGTACCTGTGTGGAATTGAAATTAATAATGGTCATGCAGGTATAACACGTTTCAGATTCTTCTAATCGTACCTGTGTGGAATTGAAATAACACGCTTGATAACGAACTCATCGCCGTACTGAATACTTCTAATCGTACCTGTGTGGAATTGAAATTTTCAATTGGGTGTTCCCAATACCGGTCTGCATCACTTCTAATCGTACCTGTGTGGAATTGAAATACCTGAAGGTGGTTTTTCACCGGCTGCCCGTCGATCCTTCTAATCGTACCTGTGTGGAATTGAAATGATTGCTCAATGGGGGTGGTGATGCCCGTTCCGGACTTCTAATCGTACCTGTGTGGAATTGAAATGCTTGCAGGTCGCGTGTGTCAGCTGGTTTCGGATGCACTTCTAATCGTACCTGTGTGGAATTGAAATTTCTGGCGTGGGTTGCCATCATCGGAACTATCCTGACTTCTAATCGTACCTGTGTGGAATTGAAATTCACTTTGGCAAGTCAAGCAACTTCATGCAAAAAATCCTTCTAATCGTACCTGTGTGGAATTGAAATTTCCTTTCGAGATTTGGGCAATGCTGGCCCCGGACACTTCTAATCGTACCTGTGTGGAATTGAAATAATGTCATATGCGTCGGTCCGCGCTAGCGGGTGTGCCTTCTAATCGTACCTGTGTGGAATTGAAATGGGGCTGGTCGGGCGGGGGGCCTATCGAAACCAAAACTTCTAATCGTACCTGTGTGGAATTGAAATGTTTCCCGCACGATCAATGAACTATCCTGGGTGCCCTTCTAATCGTACCTGTGTGGAATTGAAATACCGATGGAAGTCTAGGCGATCAAGTGGAGCGCAAACCTTCTAATCGTACCTGTGTGGAATTGAAATGTCTTTCCGGTCAACTGATTGGCCAGAATCTACACTTCTAATCGTACCTGTGTGGAATTGAAATCTGTCCACAACTGCACCATTTCGTTGCTGTAGACAATCTTCTAATCGTACCTGTGTGGAATTGAAATCGCTTTTGGGCGTATTCTTTTGGGGTGATTTGCCTCACTTCTAATCGTACCTGTGTGGAATTGAAATACCTCACCGCTGCCGACATTTGGAACCGGTTGCTGTCTTCTAATCGTACCTGTGTGGAATTGAAATGAAAAAGTTCGGGTCTACAGCAACTCCAATCCGGGCTTCTAATCGTACCTGTGTGGAATTGAAATGGCCACAAATTCGTTGTTCAGCTGGCGGCTAAACCTTCTAATCGTACCTGTGTGGAATTGAAATCTTTTGGTCGGCCCGAAATCGCGTCGTGATAGTGCGGCTTCTAATCGTACCTGTGTGGAATTGAAATTTCAATCCTACTTAAACAAGAAAAACCTCTAATGGCACTTCTAATCGTACCTGTGTGGAATTGAAATTTAATTCCGCCACGCACTTGATTACTGAAGCCTATCCTTCTAATCGTACCTGTGTGGAATTGAAATGTTTCTGACCGATACGGGGATTGAGAGCTGTTACGATCTTCTAATCGTACCTGTGTGGAATTGAAATATCAGCATCAAATCCTGCCCTGGCGCGTTGAGGACTTCTAATCGTACCTGTGTGGAATTGAAATGGCATATTTCATTACCGCCCGGATTTTCTTAAGGGCTTCTAATCGTACCTGTGTGGAATTGAAATAAAGCTTAGAAAAGCAATCGAGTACACGAAAGGGCCTTCTAATCGTACCTGTGTGGAATTGAAATAATGTCATATGCGTCGGTCCGCGCTAGCGGGTGTGCTTCTAATCGTACCTGTGTGGAATTGAAATGTGGTCGGGTCAAAGTGGGACTTTTCGCCCAGCTCGCTTCTAATCGTACCTGTGTGGAATTGAAATGGGTTGAATGAAATCACCTTCACCGACCCGTACGCGCTTCTAATCGTACCTGTGTGGAATTGAAATATGAGGAAGTTCAACGTTGCGACTCGAATTTCATGCTTCTAATCGTACCTGTGTGGAATTGAAATAAATAGCCGGGTCGGGTTGCAATTTCCAGCGGTTTTGCTTCTAATCGTACCTGTGTGGAATTGAAATGTGATTGGGGCTGTGGTCAACAACCTGCAAACGGGCCCTTCTAATCGTACCTGTGTGGAATTGAAATGTTCAACCAGCTCCCACAAACTGGGACGGTGCCGGCTTCTAATCGTACCTGTGTGGAATTGAAATGAAATTGATGCGTTCGTTGATGGGCAGGTCCTGGATCTTCTAATCGTACCTGTGTGGAATTGAAATACAAAAAGAGCGTGAATGTATACGGTTTCCTGCGTGCTTCTAATCGTACCTGTGTGGAATTGAAATCCCACATCCATCATGCTGCGGGCCCCGGTGCCGCTCTTCTAATCGTACCTGTGTGGAATTGAAATGGAAAAACGTGTAGGGGAAAACGCCCGGCTGCTGGCCTTCTAATCGTACCTGTGTGGAATTGAAATATTCGAAAAAGGGTTGATAAAAAAAGGATCGTATAAACTTCTAATCGTACCTGTGTGGAATTGAAATCATGGTGTATGGCCGACACCAGAAAGTTCTGGAGCTTCTAATCGTACCTGTGTGGAATTGAAATAAACTAACCCCGTTCAGCGTATCAGCCAGCAGGGCTTCTAATCGTACCTGTGTGGAATTGAAATTGTTCAGGTCGCCCGTGTTCAGGTTGCCCGTGTTCCCTTCTAATCGTACCTGTGTGGAATTGAAATACCTTTACCGGGACTCCAACGGTCCCGACGGCGGCCACTTCTAATCGTACCTGTGTGGAATTGAAATGTTCTGGAAGGGGCCGGACGGCGAGGGCATCACCGGCTTCTAATCGTACCTGTGTGGAATTGAAATGGATTATACCGGCAGCACGGTAACCGAAATCTACCACTTCTAATCGTACCTGTGTGGAATTGAAATGGATTATACCGGCAGCACGGTAACCGAAATCTACCACTTCTAATCGTACCTGTGTGGAATTGAAATTATCTCTTAATGGATACAAATTTAGACATTTATCCTTCTAATCGTACCTGTGTGGAATTGAAATGGGGCTGAACGAGTTCCACGTCTCGGACGGGGATGGCTTCTAATCGTACCTGTGTGGAATTGAAATATTGCTGTTCGATGGCGGGGTCCGCTCCCACATTGCCTTCTAATCGTACCTGTGTGGAATTGAAATTCGGCTTTGAAGCGGGCACCTTCCGGGGCAACCAGGCTTCTAATCGTACCTGTGTGGAATTGAAATGCATTACCACGGGGGCTACCGCCAACAGCACGGATGCCTTCTAATCGTACCTGTGTGGAATTGAAATAAAAGCTGTAATACCACTGTTGGAAGGCAGCACGAAGATCGTGGGTTTATGACGGCTTCTGGTATGGGATGTTACGTCGGAGGGCCAAAGTACTTTCTTTTTCAACGATATAAACAGTTTACTTACAAGCTGGTTAGCTAAAGGGCGGAGGCACGGCAGGAGGAAGTTGCAATTTACTGAACGTTTTGTTTGTCTATTTCATGAGTGACGTATCAACAACGGATAAACCTGCGCGTCCCTTTTCATTGTATCTCCTGATTTTAACCCAACTTTGTTTTGCGGGTGGGGGGCTACAGGGTGGCTGGCGGTTGATTTCGGATCCTACCGGGCGCTGCCTGGGTCTTCCGGCTGAACTTTTAAATAGCTTTCCCGTCCACAACTTCCTGTTCCCGGGCATTTTTATTCTGACCATGTTTGGGCTGGCGCCGTTAGTGCTGGCCTATGCCTTATGGATCAACCTGCAGATCCCGTTGGCCCAGACGCTCGTTAAAGGGTACCACTGGGCTTGGGGGGCTTCGGTCGGTTTAAGCCTTTTGCTCCTGCTGTGGACCGGAATCCTTATTGGGATGGTCGGCTACCGTGTCCATTATCAGCTCATTGATGGGCTAATGGCCCTTTTAATGATTAAGCTTCAATTGCTGCCTTCCGTACGCAAAGCCATGATCCGGCCTGAAAGTCCCTGAACTTTTCCGGACCTTTAATCTGCCTTCCGGACACCGGACGGATAAAAGTCCCGCGAATTCAGTAAATTTTCGGGTACGGTTAGTTCACCGGTTGGCGGATCAATCAAGCCGTTGCGTTCGTCTTCGATGTTAGTTGCCTGCGTATAAATATCCCCGGCAATGGGGTGTTGGCGTAATTCATGCTTGAAGAGCCGGATGCGTTCCGCCCGTTCAGAGCCTTCGTGGGGGCCTCCATAGTCGGCAAAACCAAAACCGCCCCACTCGCTGATCACCAGAGGCACCTGTTTCCGGTAGAAAAAAGGATCGCCCACCACGAGCGGTAAGACGGCTACGTCCGTCAGCTTGCCCGCAGAAATCCGGGTAAGCAACTCCCGCCAGCGCTCCGGGTCCGGCGTGTAGAGGTGCGCCGTCAGCAAGTCCGATTTCAGCCGTCCTTCGAAGGAAACATGCTGCCAGCCATCGTTACCAACCACCAGAAATTGCGGATGCGCCAGTTGCATGTAGTGATACATATCCATAATATACCGGCGCGTATCCGGGTTGGTCGCAATATCCTGAGCGCCCCAGTCTTCGTTATACAGACTCCAGATGACCACCGAGGGGTGGGTGCCGATCAGCGCCACCATCCGCAACAATTCGGCCCGGTGGTTTTCCCGGCTTCGAGCCGTAGAGACGTGCGGGCTCGGTACTTCCACCCACAACAGCAGCCCCAGCTCATCGGCTAGGTTATAAATCCGCGGATCAATCCCGGCAATATGAACCCGCACCAGGTTGCACCCCAGCGCTTTCATGGCCCGCATGTGCCGCTGCATTTCCTCAAAGGTGGCCGTACCGGGTTGATAGAGAATGCCATCCAGATAAACCGGTTCATTGTTCAGGTAAACGTAGCGTCCCCGGGCTTCTATTTTTCGCAGGCCGAAATGCGTTTCAATCTGGGCGGCATACCCTTCCTGATCGATCAGTTGGGCGACGAGTTTGTAGCGGACCGGGTTTTCGGGTGACCAAAGCTGGGCATCGTCCAGATCCAGCACCACCCGCTGCTGCTTTTGCCCGGCGGCCAGGCGCAAGGGATAGTCGGAGGTGCGCAGGGGGGATGTCGATCCCGGCGCAAAGGCTTGCAACCGCAGTACGTAGTCGCCCGGATCATGAATCCGGGTGGTCAGGCTGAAACGGACGAGTCGGTCTTCCACAATGCTGACGACACCAGCGCGGGAGCGCAACCGGTTGCGCTCAACGGTTTCCAGCCACACACTGCGGACGGCTCCCGTGTAGGTCTGGTACCAGATTCCTCCGCGCTTATAAACGTGCGATTCCTGTTTGCCCCGCGGAATTTCGGCATCCATCGTATCGGCAATGCGCACCGTGAGCCGGTTTGTCGGGCGCAGACATTCTTCCGGTAGTTCATACGAGAATGATGTATATTCCCCAAAGTGTACCTCTTCATCTTCGATGGTACGGAGCGGGTGGCCGTTGAGCCAAACGCGGGTTTCGTAGCCACAGGCTCCGAAGGTAAGCTGGATCATCGACCGGGTTGAGGTTTCGGTGCGGGTGGGCGCAGGAAAGTCGCGTTCATACCAGGCAACCACCTTATCGTTCCAGCCCGTAACCCCAGCCTGCCCTTTGGCCTGCGCCAGATGGGCTTCAATGGAACCGGGCCAGTGGGCGGTGCCTTCAAACGAATGGCCTAAACACCAGCGTTCTTCCATTCCCCGATCGTCGGGATCGAGTGAAAACCGCCATTCCCCGTCGAGCAACAGGTAATCATTGGGCCGTAAAACCGCTCTGGGTAGTTGATTAACCGGCTCGGCGACTTCGGGCTGGCTCGCTGAAAGCCCGGTATTCGGATGTTTTAACTCCATACGAAACGTGATACTGTGAAAATAGCTGCACCAGGAGTCCCCACGGTTTTAAGGTCCTCTATCGGGTGGGTAAGCAGCCAGATCCCTGGCCGGTACCCGGTTTTTGATCCGGTTCAAAACGGCAACCCTTTCAGGGTCTCATAATCACCCACGGCGTGCAAATACAGGAAGTGGGCCATACTTCTCGTTCATTTTCCCGTCAATCAGAACCACCAGAATCGAAACCGCATGGCCTTAAAATATAACGGAGTAAGTACCGCGCCGGGTATAACGTTTCTGAATCGCCTGAGTATGAGCCTGGTTGATCCGCAGTGCCTGCGGCCAGTACTTTCAAAGAGTTAGATGAACTTCATTTCCGGTACGGTTTGCCACCAGCCCAGGCCGGGCGGGACCAGCTTACCCGGTTTTTGACCCGTAGCGAGCCGGTGTACCAGACGGGCCAAAAGCGTCGGTTGCAAGTGCCCTGCCCGGACATCGAAGACGCCCGCTTCGTAGTGGCCTTCCTGCCGGGTCAGCAGGGAGTCCCAGTCGTACGAACCCAGCAGCGCCCAGGCCGTAACCGCCCGAACGTCAACCCCGGCTTTCCGCGCTTCCTCCGTTTGCTGCCAGACCTCAAGGAGCCAGCGCATCTGCTCATCGACCGTGCACCCCAGGTGGGCTTCGGTGACGGCAATCGGTAACCCATACCGTTCCCAGGTTTGCCGGAGCAGTCCGCCCAGGCCCGTTCGTTGCTCCGGTGCTGCCCGGACCACTTCCGTGTCTACGTAGCGGTGCCGGTTGTTGCCACCCCACTGGTGAGCCGGGTACTGCCAAAGCTGCTCATCCAGATAGCGCTCACTGGTAATGTAATGGTTGACCCCGATCACGGAAGGCGGGGTCGGATGGTCGCTAAAATAGGCCAGCTCCTGCTGGGAGATGCCCGCCCAGCGAAGATAATCCCAGAGCGGATGATGGTCGGTAACGCGCCCGCAGAGTAAATCCCAGGTCAGCCACCGGCGATGGTTCTCCCACTCCGCCTGATACGCGAGCAGGGGCGTACTGTGCACCTGGCCCAGGTCATCGGTCTGGATTAACTGGGCCTGGGGCTGCACCTGCCGGATTTGCTGCATGCTCAAAACCGTCGCCCTGCATTGCCGGAGCAGGATTTCGGCAAATACCCTGACGTTTGTTTTATGCGGAAACCAGTGCCCGTATAAACCCGAAAACCGGGCGGTTGTCAGGGGTTCGTTAACGGGGGTATAGGCGTCAACCCAGGGATATCGCTCGGCCACCTGCCGGGCAAACCGGGGGAGTTGCTGTTCGAAATTCGGGCCGTTAAACGTGGCATAGCGGGGGCCGCACCCGTGATGCACCAGCCCGACGATGGGCCGGATCGCCAGTTGGCGCAGCAGCCCCAGGCGCTCATCCGTCCAGCGCCAGTCCGGTTGATCGATCCGCTCCGGTGCCGTGCGCTCCCAGAGGATGGGGTAGCGCAGGGTTTTCAGACCCAGTTCGGCAATCCGAACCAAATCGTCGGCCCGGTGGTGATGCCCGCTACGCTGCAGTTGATCCTGATAGCTATTGCCCACCCGGTTGACCGTACACTCAATGCCTCCCCAGAGCGCTAGCGGCTGCGATACCGAACTCCCGGGGGCTGCGGGACCGGCTTGCTGGCTCATGCGGAAAAGGTCGGTTGGGTGGCGGGCGAAACGGCGCTCTTTACCGCCAGTTGCCCTTCAATCAACCCCAGCATCGCCTGCCAGGTCTGCTGCCAGGATTGTTGCCGCAACTGCGCATCGACACCTGCCCATTCGGGCATCGGCTGGTTTTGCAGAATCCGCTCAATTGCCTGTTCGAACGCCCGGACGGAATCGGCAATCTGAACCGGACCGCAGGCCCCGTAGGTGGTAATCACATCCCGGATAGGCGTCGAAACGACCGGCAGGCCGGCGGCCAGGTATTCCGGTGTTTTGGTGGGGCTAATGTAGCGCGTGGACTCGTTGAGGGCAAACGGCAACAGCGCCACCTGCCAATGACTGAAATAGGCGGGCAGATCCCCGTACGACTTCATGCCCAGGTAATGCAGGTTTGGGCCCTGTGGCAGGGTCCCCGGATCGATTTTAACGATGGGCCCCAGCAGGATAAACTGCCAGTCGGGGTGACGATGGGCCAGGTCGCGCAAAAGAGGAAGGTCCAGTCGTTCGTCAATCACACCACTGTACCCCAGGCGTGGGCCAGCCAGCTCGCACTGATCAGCGGGGTCGGTTAGCCCCCGACGGGCTTTAACAAAGTGCTCATAATCAATGCTGCTGGGGAAGGGGTGGACCGAAGGATTCAATTTCTGTTTGGCTTCGAATAAACTATAGCCGCCCGTAAAAACCAGGTCGGCCCGCTGCATCAACTGCCTTTCCTGTTCCCGCAACTGGGGTGAAGCTCCCTGAAACGCCGAAAGCTCATCCATGCAGTCATACACCGTCAACTGCGGCATCAGGTGATCCGTAAACAGCAGCGCCATCGGCGTATAATACCAGGTTAAATAATCGGCAATACCGTGTTGACCCAGCAGGTCATTCAACCAGCACCGTTGCTGATCGATGGCGGTTTCCGGCGAGGTTTCCGGCGAAAAATGGGGGATAACAAGCTGGAGTTTCGGACTGACGGAACGAACCTCCAGCCAGTCATGATCATCGCCGACGGGCTCTTCCCAAAACCAGACCCGGAAATGTTGACTGGCTCGACTCAATAAATGCTGCGGCCGCTGGTACACAAAGTCCCAGCGCAGATGGGAAAAACAGAGTAAATCCTGGAGGTCATAGACGGATGAAAAGGATGGTTCCTGATTCGATACGAGAAATTTGGACAAAGGATTCAGACCTGCTTTGAGACCCGCAATCGTTGGATGATTCGACATGATGTACTGATTTAAATGTCCTCAATGGACCACTGCCTGGCAACCTACAGGTTCTGATTCGTTGTTGGGAAATGATCATACTTTCTTTAACCCACTTCGGATGGGGTATGTCTGCTCAGGAACCGTTCAAGTTAGGAAACGGTCCTCCGCCGAATACGGCTTTTGGGGAAGCCAGGGGTAATCATTTTCCAGCTAGTAAAAACATCAGCGAGTCGCCCCGCTGCCGATCGCCGTCCACGGGCCCAAACGTGTGCGCCACCGGGCGGTTTTGGGAAAAACCGGTTTAGAAAAACCGTATTTACGAGGCCGCTCGCTCAGATATACCCTGCGTAGCCGCCTAAACAAGCGTCTGGCTGGTTATAGAAAAATGCGGATGCTACGGGGCAGTAAACCCGCCCCCAAAATCATCCATTCAAGGCGTTTAAGCGTACGATTGGCATATGTTAAAAGGCCCACACAAACACCTCTGGTGGCAGGAGGGAGTGATTTACCAGATTTACCCCCGGTCGTTCCAGGATAGTAATGGCGATGGCATCGGCGACCTGCGGGGCATTCTCAGTCGGCTGGATTACCTGAAGGACCTGGGGGTAACGGCGGTCTGGCTGTCGCCCATCTATCCGTCGCCCATGGCTGATTTTGGCTATGATATTTCGGACTACCGGGGCATTCACCCGCTGTTCGGAACCTTCAACGACTTTACGGCCCTGCTGGAAGCGGTGCACCAGCGGGGTATGAAACTGATTCTGGATCTGGTCCCCAACCATACCTCCGATCAGCATCCCTGGTTTCTGGAATCGCGCTCGTCGCGCGAGAATCCGAAACGGGACTGGTACCTCTGGCACGACCCGCTGCCGGATGGCGCTGCCCCCAATAACTGGCTCAGCGTGTTCGGGGGCAGCGGCTGGGAATGGGATGAAGCCACCGGGCAGTATTATTACCATGCTTTCCTGAAAGAGCAGCCCGATCTGAATTGGCGCAATCCGGAGGTCCGGCAGGCCATGTTCGACGTAATGCGGTTCTGGCTCGATCTGGGGGTCGACGGTTTTCGGGTGGATGTAATGTGGCACATGATCAAGGATGAGCAACTCCGCGACAATCCCGTCAATCCGGACTACCAGCCCCACATGGCCACCTACGAGCAGTTGCTGCCGGTGTATTCGACCGACCAGCCCGAGGTGCATGACCTGGTGCTCGACATGCGGAAGGTGCTGGATGCCTACGAGGAGCGGCTGATGATCGGGGAAATTTACCTGCCCATTCACCAGCTCGTGGCCTATTACGGCATCGATGGCAAAGGGGCCCACCTGCCGTTTAACTTCCAGTTATTGCTCCTGCCGTGGGACGCCCGGCAAATTGCGGCTGCCATCGACCTGTACGAGGGCGTTCTGCCCGCTGGCGGCTGGCCTAACTGGGTGCTTGGCAACCACGACCAGCCCCGGATTACGAGCCGGGTGGGCCGGGAACAGGCCCGGGTCGCGGCCATGTTATTGCTGACGCTCCGGGGAACGCCAACCGTTTATTATGGCGATGAGATTGGCATGCGGGACGTTCCCATTCCGTTTGAGGAAGTGCAGGACCCGCAGGGGCTGAACATGCCCGATAAAAACCTCAGCCGCGATCCGGCCCGCACGCCCATGCAGTGGGATAATGGCCCGAATGCCGGTTTTACGACTGGAAAACCCTGGCTGCGGCTGGCCGACCAGTTCTCCCGGGAAAATGTGCAGGCGCAGCAGGGCGATCCGTATTCCATGCTGGCGCTGCACCGACGACTCATTGCCCTGCGGCAACGGGAACCTTCGCTGATGGTGGGCGACTATATACCGGTTTTGGCCGATACCCAACTGGTTGCTTTCATTCGGCAGGCCGAAGGTCATCCCCGGTACCTTATTATTCTGAACCTGAGTCACCGCCCCGCCTATTTTAAAGCAAAAGACCCTTCGCTCAAGGGCATCGTCGAAGTGGCAACCTACCCCGAACGGGAAGGGCAGTCCGTTGGCGAGTCCATTCAACTGAGCGGTGACGAGGGGTTCGTAATTCGATTGAATGAATGACAAAGAACCTTGGAGCCGGTTTTTCCGGACCGGAGACGGTAGTCTTTACGGTCTGGGCACCGAAAAAAAAACGCATGACCATACACCTCGTTCACCCCGTGGACCGGATGGTGCCCATGGCGAAGGACAATGACGGCTATTTCAGCGTCACCGTCGAAGGCGTCCGGCCCGGCGATCGCTATTTTTTCAGACCGGACGACGAACGGGATTATCCTGACCCAGCGTCTTATTTTCAGCCGGAAGGTGTTCATGGACCGTCGGAAGTGGTCGATCATTCGGCGTATGCCTGGCAGGATGCAACCTGGCGGGGGTTGCCGTTCGGCGACCTGGTTCTGTACGAACTGCATGTTGGCACGTTCACGCCGGAAGGCACGTTCGAAGCCATCATTCCGCGGCTGGATGCGCTGGTCGAAACCGGGATCAATGCGCTGGAAATCATGCCCGTTGCCCAGTTTCCCGGCACCCGGAACTGGGGTTACGATGGCGTCTATCTCTATTCGGTGCAGCATTCCTACGGCGGTCCCGAAGGACTGAAAAAGCTGGTCGATGCCTGCCACGCCCGGGGTATTGCGGTTTTTCTGGACGTGGTGTACAACCACCTGGGACCCGAAGGCAATTATTTCAGCCAGTTTGGCCCGTATTTTACCGACCGATACCAAACGCCCTGGGGGAACGCCATTAATTTCGACGGCGAATGGGCCGACGGTGTCCGGGATTATTTTTCCCAGAACCCGCTGCACTGGTTCGAACACTACCACATCGACGGTCTTCGCTTCGATGCCATTCATGCGGTTTTCGATGGGGGAGCGGTTTCGATCTGGGCATTGATTCACGAGAACGTCAAACGCCTGGAGCACCGCCTGGGCCGTCCGCTGCACCTGCTCGCCGAGTCCGATCTGAATGATCCGAAAGTGCTCCGAAGCCCCGAACTGGGCGGTTTTGGCTTTGACGCGCAGTGGCTCGACGATTTTCACCATGCGCTGTATGTGCTGCTCGATAAAGCAGGGAAAAGCCGGTATGGCGACTTTGGCCGGATGGAACAACTGGCCAAAGCCTACACCGACGGCTTTGTCATGAGTGGAGAATACACCGCATTTCGGAAGCGGAAATTCGGGGCGTCGTCGGCCGGTATTCCGGGCGATCGCTTCGTGGTGTTCAACCTCAACCACGACCAGGTGGGCAACCGGATTGGCGGGGAACGCTTGTCGGTGCTGGTTGATTTTGAGCGTCTTAAGGTGGCGGCTGCCGCGGTCATGCTGTCGCCGTATGTACCCCTGATTTTCATGGGCGAGGAATACGGGGAGGATGCGCCGTTTTTTTACTTCGCCGATCATTCCGAGAAAGACCTGATCCGGGCTGTCAAGGAAGGAAGGAAAGCGGAATTTGCGGCTTTTAACGCCGATGACGAACACCTCGATCCGTTTGCGGAAAGCACATTTATGGATTCAAAATTGCGCTGGGAAAACCGTACGGCGGGGAAACACCGGATCATGCTGAACTGGCACCGGACCCTGATCGGCCTCCGCCGGACCGAAGCGGTTTTGCAACATGTCGCCAAGAACGGACTCCAGGTAACGGTGCTGGGATCGGCCGGTTTGGTGCTTCACCGGCAGGACCCGGCTGGGGTAAATCACCTGCTGGCGTTATTCAATCTCTCCGAAGAGGAAGTGGCTTATCCGCTGCCCGACTGGATTTCAGGCTGGCAAAAATGCCTGGACTCGAAGGAACCGCAGTGGCTGGAAACGGCCGAAAGTGCCCCGGCGGTTTTACCCGCTGAACCTGGCCCCGGCCAGCTACTCCGGTTGCCGCCCGTCAGCGTAACGGTTTACCGGGGTGTCTCCGGGGGCCTGTGACACTACGTCGTCCGGATGGGTCAGCGGATAGCCTGTACCCATTCCTGCTTCTGGCAATGGGGGCACGGGGCCGAATCGCCGGTTCCGGCGGGTTGGGTCTGGCCGCACCAGTAACACACGTACCGATCCGTGACCACGGTCTGCTGGGCAATAAAATCGGAATCCCACTCGGGCAAAATGGACAACCCCGGTTGCGTCTCCGGGTGCTGGATGAGCGTGAACGCGCCATTGGCCTCCATATAGAGTCGCTTGACACTTCCCAACTGCAAGATTCCGCTTGAGCGCAACTGGGCAAACAACAACTCCCGCGTCATGCGGGCGCTTCTCATGTTTTCGAGCTGCAGGACGGAGTTCGCCACCAGCGTGGTGGCAATATCCTGCGAAATGCCTTCAAATTTCTCGTTCCGGGCGGCCCAGTACGAAATCAGGCGTTGCACGAAAATCACCACCAGTGCGATGATAACGGCAGGCAGCAGGCCCCGGCTGGGGTCCAGAATGGGCACCCCAATGGCGGCTGCGAGGGAAATCAGGGCGGCCATTTCGTTGCGGCTGAGCTGGGAGGCCATTCGCCGACCCATCAGCCGCATGGAACCCACCAGAATCAGGTAAACCGCAGCGACCCGCAGCAGGATTTCCAGGTAAAAAAAACCGGGCACCTCGCCCAGCAGGATGCGTTCCCAGTCGTATAAATGAATGGCGTCTTTTTCCATGAAGGTAGGTTACAAAACCGCCTTGGTCCATTGATTCGCCTGGCAACTCGGGCAGGGCTGGTTGCCGGTGGATTTCGGAGCCGTCAGGCCGCAATTGGTACAGGCCACGGTCGGTTCTTCCGTTGGCCGGTGAAGGGTGTGGATTTCATCGTCATCGGGTGGGAGCACCGATAGCCCGGGCCGGTCTTTTTGATCCGGAAAAACGCTGAACATGCCGTAGGCTTCCAGGTACATCCGTTTAACTTTGCTCAGGTTATAAACCTTGCTGTCCCGCAGGGCCGAATACACCTGCTGGTGCGAAAGCCGGTTTTTAGCCATCGCGTCCAGTTGAATAATACCGTCTTTGATCAGCAGCGTTTCGGTTCCCTGAACAATATGTTCCACTTTCCGGCTCCTGAAACCCAGCAGGTTCGTGACCTGAAGAAACGTCAGGGCGCATAAAAGGGCCACCACACCGGACAGGACGCCCCGGTCGGGAAGCTGCATGGCCGGGGAGACAATGGCTCCCAGCGTGAGCATGACGGACATCTCCAGGTTGGTCAGCTGCCCGTTCATGCGTTTCCCCAAAAACCGCAAAACCACGATCAGCAGGCAATAAATCAGCAGGGTCCGAATGAGGACTTCCACCAGAAATTCGGACGGTGCATTCCCGATCAGAATTCGTTGCCAATCCCCAAACCCAATCGCTTCCTTCTTCATACTGGCTAAACTTTTTGATACGCATCAGGGATTTGTCTTTCCGGGAAAAAAGGGAAAGAATTGAGGCAATGTGCTGGTTTGGGCCCAGTGAATCGGGAAATGGCGAAAATTTAGACGGTGCAGGCCCGGTTGAGTTACCCCTTAATCGCTATGATTATGACGAACCTCCCGGTTTATGAAAAAACAGCTGCTACTCCTGGGCCTGAGCCTGTTCATCGCCTGCCAATCGCAACGGGTCGAAACCGACTCCGAAGAAACACCCCCTGCTCCGGTTCCAACCGATTTTATTGAAGAACTCTGGTATAAAAACAGCCTCATTTATAGCGTGGATGTTGAGGTGTTCAAAGACACCGATGGCAACGGGTTTGGCGATTTCAAGGGCCTGACCCAGCAACTCGATTACCTGAAAAACCTGGGCGTCGATGCCATCTGGCTGGCGCCGTTCCAGCCTACGCCCAACCGCGACGATGGCTACGACGTGGCGGATTTCTACGGCATTGATCGGAACCTGGGTACCGAAGCGGATTTTGACGAATTCATGCGGCAGGCGGGTCGGCGCAACATCCGGGTCATGATGGACCTGGTGACCAACCACACCTCCGACCAGCATCCCTGGTTTCAGCAGGCCATCCGCAATCCGGCTTCGCCTTATCGGTCCTGGTACGTCTGGTCGAAGGAATTACCCGCTAAACACGACCGGGGCATGGTTTTTCCCGGCGTCCAGAAAACCGTCTGGACGTTTAATCCGCAGGCGGGGGCCTATTATTACCACCGGTTTTATGATTTTCAGCCCGACCTGAACATGCAAAATCCGGCGGTTCAGCGCGAAATGCGGAAAATCGTGCGCTACTGGCTCAATAAAGGCATTGCCGGTTTTCGGCTCGATGCCGTTCCGTTTCTGATCGAGGTTGCCAATCCGGATTTCGATCCCGACAAGCCGAAGCATCAGTTCGATATGATTGCGCAACTGCACCAGTTTATTCAGTGGCACAAAAGCGACGCCATTGTGCTGGGGGAAGCCAATGTGGACCCGAAAGAGCAGGAACCGTATTTCGGCAAAGATGGGCAGGGAATGCAGACGATGTTTAATTTCTTTGCCAACCAGCACCTCTTTTACGCCCTGGCCACCGGGGAAGTCGAGGGGCTGGCGAAGGCACTGGAGGATACGAAAGACATTCCGCCGACGGCCCAGTGGGCTCAGTTTCTGCGCAATCATGACGAAATTGATCTGGGGCGGCTGAGTGAAACGGAACGCAACAAGGTGTATGAACGCTTCGGCCCCGACACCACGATGCAACTCTACGACCGGGGCATTCGCCGGCGGCTGGCCCCGATGCTGGGCGATCGGCACCTGATCGATCTGGCGTACAGCCTTTTGTTTTCACTGCCGGGAACGCCGGTGATCCGCTACGGCGAAGAAATCGGCATGGGCGATGACCTGCTTCTGAACGAGCGGGAATCGGTCCGGACACCGATGCAATGGACGAACGCACCCAACGGCGGTTTTTCAACGGCGGCCAAAACCGTGCGGCCCGTCATTCATCAGGGCGCCTTTGGGTACGACCGCGTGAATGTGGCCGCCCAGCTTGCCGACTCGGCTTCCCTGCTGAACCGGGTGCGGAGCCTAGCCCGGTTGCGGAAGAGTTGTCCCGAAATAGGCTGGGGCGAATGGCAACTGCTGACGACCGGCTCGCCGAATGTGCTGGCCATCCGGTATGACTGGCAGGGCCGATCGCTGCTGATGCTGCATAATTTCAGTCGGGATGCCCAGCAGTTTCGGCTGAATGCCGGCACCAAAGCGGGCCAAAAACTGGTCAGCCTGCTCGAGAAAGCCGAAACCCGGGTCGAGTCCGATGGGAAACATGCCATCCAGTTGGGCGGGTATGAATACAACTGGTATCAGCTGAGCCATTAAACCGGTTCGGAAAACCGCAGGACGGCAATCGGCAGGGTTTTAAAAACATCCCGGACCCGAATCTCTCCCTGAAATTCCTGGCCGGTTTTCAACAGTACATTCGTCCAGTTACCCTGTGTTTCCGCTGGTAAACAGATGCGGGTATCTTTCCAGTCCAGTGTGCTGAGGCTGTGCTGCTGCTTTTCGCAGAGGAGCGCCAGGTTTCGGGGTACAATGACAACCAGGACCGACCGCTGGTGCTGGCGGGCAAACGCCAGAATGTGGTCTTTGCTGGCGCCTTCGACGCGCAGGGGTTCGTAGCGGCCGTGGGCAAAAAGTTCAGGTTGTTGTTTCCGTTCGTTCAACAGGGTATGCGTTAACCAAAGCTTGATTCGGCCGTCGGCGCGTTGTTGCCAGAGCTCGCGCTGGAGTTCCGTCGGGCTGAGGGGTGTCTGAATAAGGTCGTCCAGCCACTGCTGGCGCTGGTCGTAATCGACGGGCCGGCGGTTGTCGGGATCGACCAGACTGAAGTCCCATAGTTCGCACCCCTGGTAGACATCCGGTACGCCGGGGCAGGTAGCTTTCAAGGTCAGCTGGGTCAGGGAATTGATGATTCCGAAATCCGCAATTTTTCGCAAAAAAGCCTGAAAGGATTTCCAGAACGGTTGTTTGGGGTCCAGTAGTCGGGTCACGAACGTGTGGGCCGCATTCTCGTAGTCGGCATTGGGGCTGTTCCACTGGGAATGCCGTTTGGCTTCCCGCAGGGCTTTTTCCAGGTACTGCTGCATCCGGTCGTTAAAACCGGCAGCGTCTGTTCCGGGCATCGGATACGCCCCCACCAGAGTCTGATAAATAAAATACTCGTCGTTGGCATCCGGGCCGTTGGCCGTCAGGCTGGCGTTGATTGACTGCCATTCCCGCACGGTTTTGAACCATAGTTCGGGTAAGTCGCTCAGCACGTTCAGCCGGGTGCGCACATCTTCCCCCCGTTTGGTGTCGTGGGTGGAAGTGGCATTGAGTGCCAGCGGGCTGTGCTCCTGGCGGTGCTGCATAGCCCGGTGAAAATCGTTCGCCGACATTCCAAAAGCCGCGGGTGAATCGCCCACTTCGTTATGTCCGATAAACCGGTTATACGTATACATAAGGGTATCTTCCACGCCTTTCGCCCGGAGCGGCCCCGTCAGTTGCATGCAGCGCCGGTAAAACCGGGCCACCCGGCGGTTATACGACTCGTCGTCCTGCTGCGTCTTTTCGAGCAATGTCTTTTCCAGCAAGCGAATGGCCGCTGACAGGGCCGGTTGTGTTTCCCGGACCTGCCGAAAAACCGCCCCGACGGCTTTGGCTTCGGAGGGGTTCAGGGGAAACTGGTTGCCATAAAACCGGTAGACCGGGCAATAGACCAGAAAGGTACCAATCGCTTCCCGCAGGCTTTCGGGCGACAGAGCCGTTCGTTCGTTCTCCTCCACCAGATTCAGTTCCAGGAAAAGCTGGTAGAGATTGGTCAACTCGCCCTGCATGTGTTGCTGAAGAATCAGCGCTTTTTTGTCGAGAATTTGCTGGGAAATCGGCGTTGTGTCGCTGACCAGTTGCTGGTAGAAGTCGGTAAAAACCGCTTTGCTGCCCGCGTAGGTGAGCAGGTTGTTGACCTGCGCCAGAAAATCGTAGCCACTGGTTCCCTGAATGGGCCAGGCTGGGGGGATTGTCTCGTGTTCTTCCAGAATTTTTTCAACAACCAGGTAGGTTGATTCTCCCACCAGCTGGCGTAACTGGTCAAGGTATTGACTGGGGTCGTACAAACCGTCGATATGGTCGATCCGCAGGCCGTCGAACACCTGCTCATCCACAAACTGTTTGATGCGCTCGTGAAAAGCCGTGAAAACCTGGTCATCCTGCATATTGAGTCCGATCAATTCGCTGACCGTAAAAAAACGCCGGAAATTGATGCGCTGGTCCGTTTTCTGGTGGTACTCCAGGCGGTAGACCTGCTCATCCGCCAGTTTTCGCAGTTCTTCCGGTTGGTGGTTGATCGCTTTCAGGCGGGTCCGGAGGTAGGCTTTCACCGTGTCGTCGTGCTGCAAGGCAGCCAGTTGCTGCCGAAATTCATCCATAGCCAGGGCATAGGCGTGCGGCTCCTCCAACTGCTGGATTGGTCGGATCTGGTCCAGCAGGTGTTGAATGGCGACCGGGGCCGTGTTACTTCCCAGAACCGTTCCGTAGGAGCGAAGGTGCAGGGGATAAACCGCCTGGCCGTAAGTCAGAACCAGCCGGTCCGCCCGGTAGGCAACGGTCAGTTCCCGGTTTTGGATGACTTCTTCCAGCGAAGCACCCAGGAATGGAACCATCAGTCGCCCGTGGAAAAGCGAACTGGTCCAGGCCGTATCAAAAAAAGAGGCAAAGCGCGAGAGCGGCCCCTTTTCCAGCACATCCATCAGCCAGGCATTTTCGGGGTGGAAGGCCATGTGGTTGGGGACGATATCCTGCAACCAGCCGATTCCTCTTTTTTGCAGGCGTTTCCGAAGCGCAAGCAGTTGTTTTTCGGTCCCGATTTCGGGATCAATGCGGTGCGGATGTACCCCGTCGTAGCCATGCTGACTACCGGGCACGGAGGCAAAAACCGGCGAAGCGTAGAGGGTACCGACGCCCAGCTGGTCCAGGTAAGGGATTATTTTTTCGAAAGCACGGAATGGAAATTCGGCATGAAACTGAATGCGGTAACTGGAAACGGGATTATTCATACAAGAAAACGGATTGGCCGGTTAACCCGTGCGGGCGAAATGACCCTCCGGTGTGGATTTTCGATGGTTTTGTTACTAGTTGCAAAGCGCAATCAAACCCGAAAAGTTTACCCGATTTGCGCTGAATGAGCGAATGGCCCCGATTGCGGGTCGTCCGGGGGGGCGCGCCGGAAGACCGTTGCCTCATCGAACGGGCGGGCACCCAACCTTTCCCGGCGCGCCGGGTTAGTAGGGATCAACCGTCATCGCTGACCCGGTTTTATTGATGAAGGAATCATTCACCGGACCGAAACCGGGCCAGCAGTATACCTTTCGTCCATCCACATGAAAAACCTTCACCCGACAACTCTCCTGGCGGGCCTGCTGGCCATAGCCGCGGTCAGTGCCTGCACCAAAGACCATCAGATTGATGCCCAAATTCCCGAAACCAACAAAGAACCGACGTCGGCCAGTATCCAGGGGAACGTTTTTGAACCGGCGCTCGTCGATGCCACCGACGAACGGATCGCCCAGCTGAAGGTGCCGGCCGGTTTTCGAATCGCCAAATTCGCCGATCAGCTCGGAAAACCGCGAATGCTGGCGGTCAGTGCCTCCGGGAACGTGTACGTAACCAGCCGGGAAGCGGGCACGGTGACGCTGCTGCGCGACACCAACGGCGACGGAAAAGCCGACCAGAAGGAGGTCGTCGCCACCATCAAAGCGGTTCACGGCATTACGATCCACGATGGCAAAATGTACCTGGTAGCGGTGAAGGAAGTATACCGCGCCGACCTGAACGGCGACGGTACGCTGGGCACCCCGCAATTGCTGATCAGCAACCTGCCCGACGGGGGCCAGCACCCCAACCGCACCATCGATTTTGGTCCGGATGGTATGATGTACCTGACCGTGGGCAGTACCTGCAATGCCTGCGCCGAGCCCAATGCCGAAAATGCGACCATTTTGCGCGCCAACGCCGACGGCAGCGGTCGGACGATCTACGCGAGCGGGCTTCGCAACACGATCGGTTTTGACTGGCATCCCCAAACCGGCGAACTCTGGGGCCTGGACCACGGCATCGACTGGCTCGGTGATGAACAGCAGAAGGAAGAACTCAACCAGCTCAAACCGGGCGCGTTTTACGGCTGGCCGTACATTTACGGGGATGGGAATTACAACCCGCATCCCCGGCCGATGGGCGATACCACCTACGCCCAGATTCTGGCCAAAACCACCCTGCCCGCTTTTTCGTACGAAGCCCACGCGGCCCCCATGGGGCTGGTGTTTTATACCAACACGGGCACATCCGGCAGTTTTCCGGGCGAATACCGGAACGACGCTTTTGCCACCATGCGCGGGTCGTGGAACCGGACGCAGCCATCGGGCTATAAAGTGGTTCGGATTCATTTCGACGGGGGCAAGCCCACCCGCATGGATGATTTTGTGACCGGTTTTCTGGTAAACAATAACCGGGCGCAGTTCGGGCGGCCGGTCGGCATAGCAACGCTTCCGGACGGCTCGCTTTTATTTACGGATGATAACAACGGGGTGATCTATCGGGTCAGTTACCAGCCCTGATCCGGGCCGTTCCGGCCCCTGCGTCATTGGCGGGGCCAATGTTCCAGCTAATCCGCGTAAACAGGCTTTTTTAAGGACGGGATGACCCGTTAAAAACCGGCTTCGCAGGCCGGTTTTTTTATGGTATTCTACGGATAAAACACGAAGTTTTTTACACCGGCTTCTGTTTTTTACGTACACTTTTTACGTATACTTATCGTTCCGAATCTTAACCGAAAAAACTACTTAAGGAATCCTTACGGACTGATGCCCAATCATTTCCTTCCGCTAACGTCTCGCCGACTGAGTAGCCGTGTCAGAAATGGCCTGTTGCTGTTTTTACTTGGCCTGAGTCTCTCCCTGCAGGCACAAAAAATAGATTCCCTGCAAAAACAACTCACGAAGGTGCTCCCCGATTCGCAACGGGTAGCTACGCTGTATGAACTGGGGTTTGCCTACTGGCTCAGTGGCGAAGATTCCCTGGCCACCCACCATTGTACCCAGGCGGTCCGGCTGGCCCACAAGCGGGGGTTATTCAAAGAGGAGGGAAAGGCCCGGTTGCACCTGGCCCGGATTGAAGCGGATCGAATGGTCGATTTTCAGGCCGGCTTTGCGCAGATTGATACGACACTGCGGATTGCAGCCCAGCTGAAAGACCGGCACATGGAAGGGATTGCCTACATTCGAAAAGCCCAGCTTCTGGAAACCAACCTTACCCGGCAAAAGGAAATCGGGCCGTTGGTTGAAAAAGCGCTGGCGATTTTCGTCGCCCTGGGTGATAAGTCCTGGCAGGGTACGGTTTATAACGAACAGGCCCAGCGGTTTTCGCGCAGCGGTGAATATAGCAAGGCGATCGAATTTTTTCTGAAAGCCAGAAAGCTTCAGGAAGAAGTAAACGATATCGCAGCCCTTCGGTCCACGCTGCCCAATTTAGGGGTTGCCTATGAAGCGCTGAATCTGCACCAGGAAGCCCTGGCGGTTTTTGATGCCGCCGACCCCATCGCCAAAAAACGAAACGACAAGGTTCTGGAAGCTTTCCTGCTCAACCAGCGGGCGGAAATCTTTGAAAAACAAGGCAAGTATGACCAGGCCCTGAAAGCGCTGGAACAAGCAGTCGCAATCCACAAAGCGACCGGGGCGGCTTACTGGCTGCCTAAATCGTACGCCAGAATGGCGAGGGTATACATCAAGCGCAAGGAGTATGCGAATGCCCGGAAATTCAATCGATTAGGCGATAAATTGTTTCAGGATGTCGTTGATTCGGAAGAGTTTCTGGATCATATCATTCAGGTGAATGACGCAAAAATCTCGCTGGCGGAGAAACAATACAAACACGTCATTGCCGGGGCGACGAAAGGGCTGGAGTGGGCCGAAGAATCCGATCCGCCTTTGTTGGCCGAAGCGGCCGAATACCACTACATGCTGGCGGAATCCTACGAAGCCCTGGGGGCCACGGGCCGGGCATTGCTGCATTATAAAAAATACAAAGCCGCATCGGATTCGCTCCTGAACAGGGAATCGGTCCAAAAAGCGACGGCTTCCGCCATGAAGTATGAATTTGATCAGCAAAAACAACAACACCAATTGCGTTTGCAAGCCCTGGAAAACCAGAAACTCACGATGGGGCGCAACTGGCTGATGGCGGTGGCGGCCCTGGCCCTGCTACTAGCCGGGGTTATTCTCTGGTCAAACCGAACGCTGACCCGTAAAAACCGGGAGTTAACGACTAAAAACCGGGAAATTGAGGAAGCACTTTTCAAGGGGCAACATATTGAACGAAAGCGGGTTGCCACCGAATTGCATGATAACCTGAATACCAAACTGGCGGCCCTGCGCTGGCGTCTGGAAGCCTGGGATCTGTCAACGCATAGTGAAAAAGATCAGAAAATTCATGCCGGTTCCATTCAGATGCTGGAAGATGTCTACGCGGATGTTCGGCAGATTTCCCACAATCTGCTTCCTTCGGAGCTACAGACCCAGGGATTAGGGGCCGCCCTGCAGAAATTAATGACGCAGCTCAACTTCAATCCGTCGATGGAATTCCGGCTGGAAACCGATGGGTACGAAAAACGGGTCGATGCCAGAATCGAATTTGAACTGTATCATGTGACCCTTGAATTGGTGAACAATATTCTCAAGCATTCGCAGGCAAACCGGGTCTTGCTGACTCTAACCCAAACCCCGACAAGGGTGCAATTGGTGGTCGGTGATAATGGCGTCGGGATGCAGCTCGACGTGGCATCTGCCGGAATTGGCCTTCGAAATATTCATTCCAGGGTGGACTCGCTGGGTGGAAAATGCCGCTTTGAAAGTGCACCCGGATTGGGAACGACGGTTTCGATTGACGTGCCGATCGAAGCTCCGCTGTCCGGGGTAGCCTGAGCTTTTTCACAAGGCAACGTGCTCCCGGCAACTAGTTGGTTTTGTGAAATCCCGTTGTCCTTTGACCGTTCATACGCCATATGCACCGCCTTGGATCGTTTCGTTTCCTTTTATGGCTTGGTTGGTTAAGCTTGCCGGCGGTTAGGATCGTAGCGCAGCCAGCCTCCGGGACGGATGTCGATCGACTTCTTAACGTTTTGAAAGTCACCAGGTCGTCGCCCGAGCGGGTGCGCGTGTTGCTGGCGTTAAGTACGTTTTACCTCGGCAAAACCCTGAATCCAATTCATGATCTGGACAGCGCCCTTGTGCTGGCCCGGCAGGCCGAGCAACTCAGTCGGCAAGCCGGGTTTGCCAAAGGCGTAGACGATGCGGTCCTGCTCATGGGCAAAGTGTATACCCGGAAACAACAAACAGAAACCGGTCGGCGGCTGCTGAAAAGCCTGAGCGATACCAACCGGATTCAGCTTTTGCTGGAACTGGGCAAGAGCAAACTGCGGCCCACCTATACCCGGCCCGCCAACCGCGACAGTGCGATTTTATTCTTTCGACAGGCAGAAGCACTCAGCCAGCGGATTGGTCATCAAAAATGGCAGGAAGAAAGCCAGTGTTTAATTGGGATAGGCTATCTGCTTGATAATGAGTGGGAGCGCGGCAGGGATTCTTTTCAGCAGGTTCTTACGGCCCGGCAGAAAGCCGGCGATAAGGTCGGCGAAATCAGAACCTTATTGCGGATGGTAACCACTACCTATTGCAGTGATTGCCGCGAAAATATGAATGCGCTGGTTCGGGCGCTGGCCCTGGCGCGTCAAATCGGGGATAAACCGCTGGAGATGCTTATTCTGATGGAAATGGGGTACGAGCATTTTCAGTTGGATGGGGGCGATGTCCGGCGGGCCGAAAGCAAAGCCCTGGAAGTGCTGGCCATTCAAAATAAAGTGGGCTTTCTGGCCCTGAGCCAGGCTTGCCAGGAATTGGCGAAGGAAAGCGTTTATAATGCCGAGGGGGAATATGGCTACCTTTCCAATGCCAACTACTTCCTGTCCGATTTAAGCCAGGCGAAAGGCGATCTGAATCAGAAGCTATTTTATATTCTGCAAGTCGTCAAAGAGGTCGAAAGCCGGGGGAGACGTCAGGAGCTGGACTATGCTTATTTCAGACTCGGAAACGCCTACTATGAACTGGGGCAATTTGACAAAAGCATCGCCTATCACCGGAAATCACTGACGGTGAGCCGCCAGAAAGGCAGGCTGTTTATTCAAATGGGGCTTATTAGCCGACTGGTCATTACGCTCTTGAAACAGGGGAAAACTGGGGAAGCCCTTTATCTGCTGGGGGATTTAACGCAAAAAAATCTGCCCCTTACCTACGAAGATAAAATGCTGCTGGCCCAGAGTTTCGGATCGTGTTATCATGCCATCAGGCAATACAAACGGGCCGAACAGTATTACCTGGAAAGCGTTGCCTGGAGCCAGCATGTCGCCTTACAGTTCCAGTATACGGCCTGGCAGCGCATCAGCCAGTTTTACGTAGCCAATGGGCAATTCGCCAAGGCAGACCCGTATGTAAAGCGGCTGCTACAGGCGGCTTCCGAAAAAAAGATCATTCCCAGCCACCAGATCGAAATTCACCTGATGCGGTTTAAAGTGGACTCGGCCCAGGGCAACTACCTGACCGCCATCCACCATTATCAGCAATACAAAGCCCTGAATGATTCGATTTTTAACGAAAAGAAAAGCAAACAGATTGCCCAGTTGAGCATTCAATACGAAACCGGCAAAAAGGAAGATGAACTCAAACTCAGGGAAAAAGACATTGCCCTGCTTACCGAGCAAAGTAAGGCCCAGCAAAACCAGCGCAACGCCCTGATTGGCGGAACCGCCCTGCTGGTGGCCCTGCTGGGGCTGGGTTTCAACCGGTATCGGCTTAAGCAACGCAGTAACGCGCAACTTCAGCGCCAGCAGGACCAGATCAACCAGAAAAACGACCATCTTCAACAGGTTCTCCGGGAGAAAGACCAGCTAATCTGTGATAAAGAGGATTTGCTGCTGGAAAAAGATAAACTCCTGGAAGAAAAAGATACGCTGCTTCAGGAGCGGGAATGGATCTTAAAAGAAATTCACCACCGGGTGAAAAATAACTTACAGGTCGTGATGAGCCTGCTCAACGCCCAGGCCAGTTATTTAACGGACAATGTCGCCCTATCGGCCATTCAGGAGAGTCAGCACCGCGTACAGGCGATGGCGATGATTCACCAGAAGCTCTACCAGGCCGAACAGGTGGCCCGGATTGATATGCTCCCGTATATTCAGGAGGTGGTCACGTATTTAAACGATGCTTACAACCTGCCCCAGAATATCCATTTCCAGCTGGACGTCGAGCCGGTCGAGCTGGAGGTAACCCAGGCGGTTCCCCTGGGGTTAATTATCAACGAAGCCATTACCAATGCGCTCAAATATGCCTTTCCGCAGGGGCGAACGGGCCGGTTGATGCTGGCCCTGCGTCTGTTGCCTGACCGGGCGTGTGAACTCCGGATTTGTGACGACGGCGTGGGCTTGCCGGTGGGCTACGATCCCGGGCAAAGCCGGTCTCTTGGTATGACGTTGATGCACGGTTTTAGCCAGCAATTAGGCGGAGAACTGCACGTTGCCAGCCATGCCGGCCTGTCGATCCAGTTAGTTTTTCCCATCTTATAAAGGCAAAAAGAACCGACAGACTCCATGAGAATGGAGTTTTTTCTTGGAGACTCCATCGGATTGGAGGCAGGCCGCTGTCGGTTGCAATCAATTCGGGCGATTTAGGGCCTGGAAATCCGGCTTATCCCCACGGATGAGCCGGAGCGGTTTTGCCCGATCAGATTGGTTTTGCATTGATAAAGGGTTGTTTTCTAGGTAGTTATTTAAAGGGTAGAAGAGGGTTGCCTGATCCGGGTGTCCGGGGATTCGCGGGGCGGTCCTGAATCCGTTTCGGATGCCCAGCCGGGCGCTGCAACTGGAACATTAATTGAGAGAAGGCTGACGTACGGATGTTTGGTTTTTCTTCCAGCAGGTTCAACTTTCTTGGCCGCCCATCGCAAAACCCGGTGAGATTACTGGTAGTTTCTATTCCTGTGCTATGCAACACGTTGGATCGACCCGCTTCTTAATGTTGCTTCTAGGACTGACGTTGCCTACTTTCTACCTTGGGGCCCAGCGTACGCTTTCGACCCGGGCCGATCATCTCCTTACCTTGTCACGGTTTCAGAAGCCGGATACCAGCGCGGTGCTTCGATTGGTGGAGCTGGCCCATGCCTACGTCATCAAACGGGGCGAAGCGGCCGGTGATCTGGATACGGCTTTAGGGTTGAGTCAGCAGGCTTTTCGGTTAAGTCGCCTGCTGGGGTACCGGCGAGGAGAGGGGCTGAGTTATCTGACGGCTGCGCAGGCAAACCGGGAAAAGGGAAACAAACTAAAAGGCCGGCACCTGACCCGACTGGCGAGCGACCTCCTGCTGACGTACGGTTCTTTGCAGAATCAGGCCGACCTATACATCGAACAGGCCGCCTATTATACCGTTTCCAACGAAGACCTCAAAAAGCAGATTGCCCTCTACGAAACAATTGTCCCCCTGCTCCGGCAGGCCGGCAATAAAGTGAACCTGGCCGATGCCCTGAAATACCGGGGCGACCTCTACCAGTTGCAGAGCAACAATGTGCAGGCGCTGAAAGACCTCCACCAGGCGCTGGAACTATACCAGTCTGCTGGGCATACCAAATTGCATGAGATATACGACCTAATTGGGTTCGTTTCCAGTAAAATCGGGAATTATGAAGCGGGTGTTAAATACGGCCTGCTGGCGCTGAAAACCGTTGAAGCGTCCGGCGAAACCCACAAACTGGCCAAAATATACAGCCGGCTGGGGAATACGTACCATGAACTGAACAAGCCCCGGGAAGCCCTGTTCTATTTCAATAAATCGCTCCTCAGCGCCCGGACGCAATATGGCCAAAGTACCATCATTGTTCTGGCGACCACGATCAGCGCCATTCTGGAAAACGTTGGCGGAAAACCGCTTCAATCCCTGGGGCTGGAAGACGCCATGGCGCACCTGCGCGAGGTGGTACGGAGAAGGCCGGAAGACCGCAACGACATTGATTGCCGGATGGCCGTTGCCGCCTGTTACGTGAATTATTACAGCAAATTACACCACCTGTTTGCGAGGGCAAAACCGTATGCCGATCAATTGGAAGCCATGCTGGAATCCAATCTGGGAATCGATTATCATCTTTATATCCACGGCGTACTGATTCCGTACTATGTCACTGGCAAACAATACGAAAAGGCGCGGACACTCCTGGTTTTAAATGAAAAATTATGCCGACAAGCCCGGTATGCGAAGGAATTATCCATCAATCATTGGTGGTGGTTCAAGCTGGATTCAACGCAGGCCAGCCTCTCCTCCGCCATTTCTCACTACCAGCGGTACAATGCGCTGAATGATTCGCTGATCAATGCATCGACCAAGCAGCAAACCGCCCTGCTGGAAGTGCAGTTTAAAACCCAGGAAAAAGAAACCAACATTCAATTGTTGAGGCAGCAAAGTGAATTGCAGAAGAGTGAATTGCAAAAAGAACAGGCTACCCGTAACCTGGTGATTGCCGGGGCCAGTATGCTGTTCCTGCTGCTGGCCTGGAGTTACAATCGCTACCGGCTTAAACAGCGCAATAACCAGCAACTCCGCATCCAGCAGGAGCAGATCAATCTGAAAAATGATTATCTTCAACTGGTGCTATCCGAAAAAAACCATCTTTTGGCGGAGAAAGAATGGATGTTTAAAGAGATCCATCACCGGGTCAAGAATAATCTACAGGTTGTGATGAGCCTGCTCAATGCCCAGGCCCGGTTTTTGTCCGATAATGCCGCCCTGGCCGCCATTCAGGATAGCCAGCACCGGGTGCAGGCCATGGCATTGATCCACCAGAAACTCTACCAGGCGGATCAGGTGGCCCGGATCGACATGTCGGCTTATATTCAGGACGTGATTGCCTACCTGCACGATTCCTACAATCCCCAGCAAACCATTACTTTTGAGCTGGATGTTGACCGCATTGAACTGGATGTCAGCCAGGCCGTACCGCTGGGTTTAATCATCAATGAGGCCATCACCAATGCGCTCAAATATGCGTTCCCACAGGGCCGCGCGGGCCGGTTGTCGCTGGCGCTGCACCAGCGTGCCGACCGGGCCTATGAACTCCGGATCAGCGACGATGGCGTCGGCTTGCCGGCGGACTTTGATCCAAAGCAAAGCCGATCGCTGGGCATGACCCTGATGCATGGTTTCAGCCAGCAGTTAGGGGGAGAACTGAACCTGAGCAGTGGGGCCGGGTTGCAGATCAGTTTGGTTTTTAAAGAGGAACAATTGAGTCCGGTTTATTCCGGTGTCGACTATGCATATTAATGCGACAAATTTCCCGCAGGCCGCTCAGCAAACCATTTTGATTGTTGAAGACGAGTTTGCCGTGGCCAATGATTTGCGAATTATTCTGGAAAAGGCGGGCTACCGCGTGAGTGGCATTGCCTTTACCATTGAGAAAGCGTTGGAGATCAACCGGCAGCAGCGGCCCGATCTGGTGCTGCTGGATATTCATTTGAAAGGGAGCCAAACCGGCATTGACCTGGCGCGGCAACTCGGTAAGGACGATATTCCATTCGTTTATCTGTCGGCTAATACCAACACGAGCATTCTGGAGCAGGCTAAAACGACCAAACCGTACGGGTTTCTGGTTAAACCGTTCCGGGAAAAAGACGTGCTGGTGGCGCTGGAGATTGCTCATTACCGCCACGCCCACCGGATCGAATTACAGATTCGGCAGGAGCAGGCCCTGCAAATTAAGCTGACGGATGCCCTTTCGGCATATGATGAGTGGGAAACGCGTTTGCTGAACGTTGCCCGGCTTTTCCAGCCCCATATTCCGTTCGATTACGTTATTATGGGCCTGGGAAAAGAGCAGGACCCGCCTTCCGTCCGTTCCTACAGCTTCTTCCGGACGGGGCCGGAGGAATACCAGATCATTGGGGTGGATACGTTTATTCAAATGACTGGCCTGACTGCCGAAAAATTCCGGCAAATCCAATCGCACTACCAGTACGACCAGCTGCGGACTTACAACGGCGACCGCTTTGAGAGCCTTAGCCGCCAAACCCCCATCGTGCAGGTTATGGCCCGGACGTTCCGGCTGGCGTCTAACCTCGTCCTGCCGCTGCGAACGGCCCGCAACGGCGACTTTTACCTTTCCTTTTTTAGCCGCCAGCCTGAAACCTACCGGCCCGAACACCTGAACCTGCTTCAGCGGTTACAGCCGTCCCTTGTTTTAACCATGGATCGGTTGGTGGCTTTCGACAAAATCGAACAACTGAGCGAACAGCTGAGGCAGGAAAATACGTATCTGCAGGAGGAAGTGAAAACCGGGGCCAATTTCGAGGAAATCATCGGGACCAGCCCCGCCTTGCTGACGGTTTTCAAGAATATCGAGCAGGTAGCACCCACCGACTACACCGTTTTGATTCAGGGCGAAACCGGAACCGGGAAAGAGCTGATTGCCCGGGCTGTCCATAATCGATCACCCCGGAAAAACAAAGCGCTCATCAAACTCAACTGCGCAGCGCTGGCGGCTAATCTCATTGAGTCCGAGTTGTTTGGTCACGAGAAAGGGTCGTTTACGGGCGCTACTGACAAACGAATTGGTAAATTTGAACTGGCAAACGGCGGAACCATTTTTTTGGATGAAATTGGTGAACTACCGCTGGAACTGCAACCCAAGCTGTTACGGGTTTTACAGGAGAAAGAGATTGAACGCGTCGGGGGCAAAGGCCCCATCGCTATCGACGTGCGAATCATTGCCGCCACCAACCGCAACCTGGAACAGGAAGTAGCCGCCGGCCATTTTCGGCTGGACCTCTTTTACCGCCTGAATGTATTTCCCATCGCCCTGCCTCCGCTTCGGGAGCGCAAGGAAGACCTGGTTTCACTGTCCGGTTTCTTCCTGAAAAAAATTGCCAAGAAATTGGGTAAGAAGCTGACGGGGCTTTCGGCCGATTCGTTGCAGCAAATGCACCGGTACGATTGGCCGGGCAATATTCGGGAACTGGAGCATTTGCTGGAGCGGGCCGCCATTATGACTCGAACGCCTGAGGTGTCGTTGGTGGAGCCGCTGGTCGGCCATTCCCGCTTCAGTTCATCCGATAACCGGGCGTTACCGGAGGTTAAATCCTTCGATCAGGCCGAAAGAGATAATATTCTGGCGGCTCTCAAGCGGGCCAATTATCGCATCCGGGGAAAAGGGGGAGCGGCTGAACTGCTGAACATCAAACCAACGACGCTGGAAGCCAAAATGGTCCGGATGAACATCGATCGCAGGAGATAAACCGCGTTTAACCGACCCACCAATTCTTTCGATATCCCTATCGACAACTCCAGATTTTCGTAGCGATAAGCGGTCCAATTGGCCGTGGTTATGAATGGCGTGTATGGGTAAGTTGTTGTAAATGAGGGTCTTTGTTTTGCGTTGGGAATTGAAATTGCGGTGGCACAGGAATGGTGAATAGAATTAGCAACTTCACGATTCGTTCACTGGTTCTACCTCAGTTTTGACGATGAAAAATCCGATTTCTTTTCTGCTCCGGCGAATTGGCCCCTTCCGGTCTGATGCGTTTGATGGCCTGCACCAAACCTGATAAGGTCCTGGCAGTGGGCCCTGGCATGGGAGGGATGCGGAACCCCGCCTTTCCCGGCGTCCGTATCGCTGGGTGTCGGCCCGAAAACCGGGCCCGGCGAATGCACTTCCCGGATGGCAAACCCTGACCGATTTAACCCATGAAAAATGAAAAGACCATCATTTTGTTGACCGACGATGATGAGGACGATCGTTGGTTTCTTCGGCAAGCCATTGAACGGTCGATCGATGGGGTAGCGGTGCTTGAAGCACGAAACGGCGAAGAGGCCCTGGCGGTGCTGGCCGAGCGCTTTGTTCATCTGGTCGTTCTGGACATGAATATGCCCGGCTTAACCGGCCTGGAAACGCTGAGGTTGCTGCGGCTGGATACGAAGCTGGGCCATACACCAGCGGTCATGCTGTCAACCAGCGACCAACCGGCTCTTGTACGGGATGCGTACCGGAAAGGAATCAACTGTTATATCAAAAAACCGGTCCGGGTGGGCGAATACGAGCAAATTGCGAAAGCTCTTAAAACCTGCTTTCTCACGTTCTAAACTTGCCTTCAGCTACTATTCATCCGGTGCCTCTCCGATTGGGTGTGGAGGCCAAACCCAGCGGTGGTAGATTGAAAAGGGTCGAACCGATGAAAAGCAACGATTGCCAGTGGGCAGATCGGCGCTGCCGGTCTGCCCACTGGCTTTGGGACTTGTATCGCTCCCCGCCATGGCTCGGCAGCGGGAAAGCGGATCGCAAGGATCGGCTAAAACCGCCCCGGTTTTGGCTGGCGGGCTGTCAGAATTATTTCGCGACGAGCGCTTTTGTACTTACAGTCTGGCTCGCGTCGATAATAAACCCGGCTACTTTTTCCGGTTGCGATACCATCGGCACATGACTGGTATTCAGTTCAAGGGTCGTTGCCTTGATCGTTTTGGCCATTTTTCGTTGCAGGTCCGGAACGATCATCCGATCCTGCCGGGCAACGATGTACCAGGACGGTTTTGTTCTCCAGGCCGCATTGGAAATTTTTTCACTTGGGGCTTTGGCCGACCAGCTTCCCTGCGTGGCTAAAATAATCTTTCGTTCTGATTCGGGAAGATCCTGGGCGAAATCCGTATGAATCCCCTTTGGCGTTAAGGACACAAATCCGAAGGCATCCGGTCTGACTTCATCACTGCCGGGGGCTGGCGGAAACGCCTGGGCTACATCCGCCAGCGATTGACCATTATCCGGCGCGAAGGCTGCGACGTACAAGAGGCCGGCCACTTTAGGGTCATTGCCTGCTTCGGAAATGACCACGCCCCCCCAGGAGTGCCCCACCAGCAAGACGGGGCCGTCCATCAGGGCAATGGCTCGTTTGGCCGCGTCAACGTCGTCTTTTAACGAGCTTAATGGGTTTTGTACCGCAGTGACGTTCAATCCTTTCGCTTCCAGGAGAGGAATCACTTTGGCCCAGCTGGAGCCGTCGGCAAAAGCCCCGTGCACCAACACGATATTCTTAACCCCTTTGGATTGGCCCTGAACCTGATTGACCATGGCAAAGGCCAGTACTAAACCGGAAACGACGCCGGCCGCGATCGCATGAAATTGATACATGATTTTTTGCGTTTGAAGGTTATCCGAAAATGATTTAATGATAGAAGGGAGCTTACCGGAGGTATTTTTTCAATTCGGCCGCAGCGTGCACAATGAGCGAGCGAACCGTTGGCAGGGTTGCCAGGCCATTCAGAAGCCCGAAATCGTGGATCATGCCGTTGTAGCGAACCGTCGTGACGGTGACACCGGCTTCGTCCAGCTTCCGGCCGTAGGCTTCGCCTTCATCCCGCAGGATATCATTTTCCGCCACCTGAATCAGCGCGGGCGGCAGGCCCCTCAACTGCTCAATTGAGGCCCGCAGCGGAGAGGCATAAATGGTGGTCCGTTTCTGCGGATCGGGGATATACAGATCATACATCCACTTCATCAGGGAGGTGGTCAAAAACCGGTCTTTGCCAAACCGCCGGTAGGATTCGGTTTCGAAATCCGCATCGACAATGGGCCACATCATAATTTGCAGTTTGATGGCTGGCCCCCCTTTGTCTTTGGCCATCAGGGCGGTTACCGTTGTCATGTTGCCGCCAACGCTGTTGCCAACCATCGCCAGCCGGCTCCCGTCCACGTTGATTTCGGCGCCGTTTTCGGCGACCCATTTCGTGGCGGCATAGATTTCATTGATTGCCAGAGGGAACTGGGCGTCGGAAGTGCGGGTATAATCCACAAAAACCGCAGCAAACCCCGACGCTACCACCAGATCGCGAACCAGTCGCTGGTGGGTCGGAAAATCGCCCAACACCCAGCCTCCGCCGTGAATAAAGATAAAAACCGGTAGCGTTTCCGTAACACCCGCCGGACGAACGATGTACAGGCCGACCGTATAACCGTCACTGGTAATGGTCTTCGGCGTAACCTCAATCCCCGAGAGATCAACGTCAACGGATGCCTGCGCCTGGACGAGTCCCAACTGGGCTTCGCGGGGTGGCAGGGTCTCCAGCGGTGGCCCACCACTGGAATTGAGAATGGTTAAAAATGCTTTGGTGCCCCGATCGAGATGGGGATCATCGGCGTAGTTGGGAACGCTGACGGCATTGGGCTTGGTGACGACTTCCATGATTCATAAACCACTTTTAAGGTGAAAGAAAAACCGCCCCGGTTGCGGAGTACGAAGGGAGGTTTCAAAGGCTGTGCCATGCCAGAGCGGCCTCTCGAAAAGGGCTAAAAGCGCGTTTTTTGGGCCTTTTAACCTAAAACCGGATTGTTGAAAGGACTGTATAACTCCAAATTGAAGGACAAAATCCAAAAAACTGGATGGCGCGAATTTCGTATCCCTTCAAACCGGAGCCAGCCCGGAACCGGAAGCAATTGCGTTGACGAGCGGCTGGGCCGCATCAACCGCTCCGTTTTGATCCCTACGAATCCAATTCAATTTGGATATCTCCAAAAAACTGGAATTTTCTCTACGAACTGTAGCCCAATGGTAAAAAAAAGGCCTTCCTGGTGAGGAGATAATTGCCAGCGGGTAACGGGAAGCGCCGTCGTTTTCCTTGAAATAATCCAGTAAATTAGATGGACTTTGTGCGTGTGGACCCGCTATCCGGCCTTTTTAGAAAACCGGAAGTTTATCAAAAGGATAAGGTATGATTCTTGTCAATGTTTGAAAACCACGTCTATGCCCTGTTTTGCTATGCCGTCATCAACCACCCTTCCGTTCACCTCGGCCTCGACCTGTAAGATTTTGATTGTCGAGGATGAATACATCATTGCCAACGACCTCCAGATCATTCTGCAAACGGCCGGTTATCCGGTAATTGGTATTGCCAGGTCGGTGCCGATGGCCCATACGCTGATCGAGCAGCAACGTCCCGATGTGGTTTTACTCGATATCTACCTGAAAGGTCCTGCAACCGGCATCGATCTGGCCAAACAACTGAAAGAGCTTGGTATCCCCTTTATTTATATTTCGGCCAACGACAATCAGCGCGTGCTCGAAGCCGTCAAAACTACCCAGCCGAGCGGCTACATTGTTAAACCGTTTCGTGAGAAGGATGTATTAACGGCCCTGGAAATCAGTCGATACCGGCACTCGCATAGCGTTGAAATGAAGTTGCGGGAAGAGAAGGCGCTTCAGATTGCGCTCACGGAAGCCCTGTCGGAATCGGGTACCTGGGAGAAAAAGCTGATGGCCGCAGCCCAGTTGCTGCAAGGGCAGATTCCTTTCGATTTTCTGAGCATTCGGCACCAGCGTCAGGCCCGGACGCACCATTTCAATTTTTACCGGGTAGGGTTTGATGAATACCGGATTCTCAGTGTTCAGGATATTCAGCAGATGACCAGCAACCGGACGGATGTTCAGTCGTTCATTCCGACGGGGGCGGTTCCGACGGGGCCGGTGCGGTATAGCGGGGATGCGTTTGGGATGTGGTGCCGCCAGGATGCCTTTGTTCAGCTGCTGGTGAAGGGGTTTCGGCTGGAGTCTTCCCTGGTTGTCCCGCTGAGCATGCGGAATGGCGATCGGTTTCTGATCAGCTTTTTGAGTCGAACCCCCGCGGTTTATCAGCCATCCCATCAGGAGTTGCTGGAGCGGCTGGAACAGCCCCTTTTGTTAACCCTGGAGCGGGTGATGGCTTACGAAGAAATCGCCCGGCTTAGCGAGAAGTTAAAACAGGAAAATTCGTATTTACAGGAGGAAGTAAAAACGCTGGTGAACTTCGACGAGCTTGTGGGCAAAAGTGAAAACCTGGTCCAGGTTTTCAATCTCGTTACCCAGGTTGCCCCCACCAATACCACGGTTCTGATTATGGGAGAGAGCGGTACGGGAAAAGAACTGTTTGCCCGGGCCATCCATAACCGGTCTTCCCGGAAAGACAAAATACTGGTCAAAATCAATTGTGCCACCTTGCCCGCCAACCTGATCGAGTCCGAATTATTCGGCCACGAGAAAGGCTCTTTTACCGGGGCCCATGAACAGCGGATCGGCAAGTTTGAACTGGCCCAGGGAGGGACCATTTTCCTGGATGAAATCGGGGAGCTGCCCCTGGAGTTGCAGGCGAAACTGCTCCGGGTTTTGCAGGAGCGGGAAATCGAACGGGTAGGTGGGAAGGCGCCCATCAAAACCGATGTGCGCGTTATTGCGGCCACAAATCGGGATCTGGAAATGGAGGTGGTCGAAGGGCGGTTTCGAATGGACCTCTATTTTCGTCTGGCCGCCTTCCCCCTTGCGTTGCCCCCCCTGCGGGAACGCACCATCGATATCCCGCTTCTGGCCGATTTTTTTGCCCGGAAGCTGGCCCGCAAGCAGGGAAAACCCTTCCTGGGATTCAGCGAAACGGTTCTGCAGGAGTTAATGAATTACTCCTGGCCGGGGAATATTCGGGAACTTGAAAATGTCATTGAACAGGCCATCATCCTGAATAATGGCCAAAGTCCACTGGCGTTAGGCCGTCCTCTGGGGAAGAGTTTATTCGCGCTCACTCCCATCGGTGCCCACTCCCAGTCCAAACCGCCAGGGACAACGCCTGACCAACTGACGTTTTCCGTACCGAAGGATTTACACGAAATGAAACAGAGGCAGCAGGAGAATGAACGGGAATACATTCTGGCTATTCTGAATCAGACCAACGGCCGCATTCGGGGGGCCGGTGGAGCCGCCGAACTTTTAAACTTAAAACCGACCACCCTGGAATATCGGATGGAAAAGATGGGCATTCGCAAAGTCCTGACGGTTCAGCCCCCAACGCCCTAATCGCTTTAATGACAAGGATCCGGTTGGCAGAGAGGCCGATAAGGCCGCTTTACCATACCCCGTTATGGCCCCAGTCGATCCGTCCGCTCCGTTTGTCCACCGAACCTAAAACCGCCTTACGGCCCGGCTGTGCCTGATGCTGAAGAATGGGTAAAAGCCGGGCCAGGGTGATTTTGCCGTGGAAGAGTTGACCATTCACCAGCAGGGTTGGCGTGTGGACGACACCCAGATTGAGTCCGTCTCTATAATCAGCTTTGACCAGATTGTAGAGTTGATTATCCAGCAAGTCGTGGATAAACTGCCGGTGGTCCAGGCTCAGGTCGATCGCCAGAGCCGAAACGGCCGGAAAGGTGACTGAGGGTAAGGACGTTAAGCCCCGGGCCATGGGCCAGAATTTTCCCTGCCGTTTGGCCGCTTCGGCGGCCACCGCGGCCAGAAACGACTGATTATCCTGACTGTTCGGGAAATGACGATAGGTGTAGGCGAGATGGTCCCGGAAATGGTCCAGCAGCGTGTCGATCAGGGGTCTGATCCGCCGGCTTTTGGGCAGGTAAAATCCCCAAACTCGAGCAGTTCGATCCGGTTGGGCGCAGTTGTTGCAAAGGCAGATGTGTAGGTCATTGGAAAGGAGATTAGAAAGTGTACGATTAAGTCTGACTAAACGCACTCAACCGAAGTGCCAGAACAGAAAAGGGAGAAGTGGCAACGGCAAACCGGGCCTTTAAGCGTCAGGAAACCGGTTTGCTGATTTTTGTTGTGCAAAAGGTAACGGATTTAAAATTGAGTATCTCCAACTATTTAGGGCAAATGCCGGACAACTCCAGTTTGTTTGAACCGCATCGCATATGGGTTTGCAGCAGGCCGATGAAGCGGTTCATTTTCCTGATTGTCCTGTGTCTGTCAACCGGGTTTGTCGTTGCCCAGTCTCCGGCCGTACCGGTTCAAACCCTGCGAACCATCGTCAGCCGGAATGTGGCGGATACCAATCGGGTGAATGCCCTGCTCGATCTCAGCCGATACTATATTTTTAAACCGGGCGAACATGCCCACGATCTGGACACGGCGCTGCTGATGACCCGGCAAGCCCGTTTTCTGAGCCAGTCGCTTCAGTACTCGAAAGGCCTGGCCCTGGCCGATTTTAACACGTTCCTGGCCCTGTTTGAAAAAGGCGACAATCCGCAGGCTCATGCGTTTTCGAAACGGGCCATCGAACGGTTTACCCGACACGGTTACTGGCAGGAACTGGGGGTTTTGTATGAGAACATGACCCGGTTTTACACCATCGAGGGCGACGAATTGCAAAAAAAAATTGACTGCTACCAGAACGCGATGATGGCCTTCCGGAGGGCGGGAAATAAAGGAAAGCAGGCTGATATCTACAAAGAGCTGGCCGACCATCATCAAATACAGGAAAACTACACCCAGGCGCTGATTGAGTTGCAGCAATCTCTAACGTTGTCCCGGGAACTTGGGCGAACCGATCTGGAGCGGATCTACGATTTAATGGGCTTTGTGTCCTCAAAACTCGGGGATTATAAGGAAGGGCTGACCTATGGATTGCTGGCGGTCAAAATTGCGGAAGCGCGAAACGATACGTCCATTCAGCTTTGTACGACGTATAACCGGCTGGGTTTGACGTACTTCGCTTTGGGGCAATTTAAACAGGCCGATGCCTATTTTCAGAAATCGATTAAAGTCGCCCGTTATTTCAAGGAAAATGCCTACGTCCTGAATTTGGCGGGGAACATTGCCAAACTGTTGCTTCAGGAGCGCAAACCGCAAACTGCCCTGCGCTTTTTCAGACAACAGGTTCAGCGGTATCCGCCCGTAACGGCGGAGAGTAAACTTATTGTTGCGCATCGGTTTATGGATATTTACGCCGAGTTGAACGATTTCAGGCAGGCCCAGCAACAGTGTGATCATCTACTGGACATACTGGCTAAAAAAGGGAACGGGGGAATTGGCGCAGCACCCCTGTATGAGTCGACGATCCGGTTTCTGATCAAAAGTAAACAATATCCACTGGCGCACGACTACCTTCAACTCAACGAAGCCCAATGCCGGAAAAACGGCTCCATAACGGGTTTGGCTAAGAATAATTTGCTCTGGTTCAAGCTGGATTCTATTCAGGCCCGGTATCATTCGGCCATTCAGCACTACCAGCAGTACATGGTTTTGCAGGATTCGCTATTGAACGTCACAAAAAGCCGGCAGATTGCCCAGCTCGAAATTCAGTACGAAAGTGAGAAAAAAGATCAGGATCTGAAGCTCAAACAGCAGTCCATTCAATTGCTGACCAAGCAAAGCCAGCTTCAGCAGAACCAGTTGCACCAGGCCGCTATCATGCGGAACAGTATTATTGCCGGGGCGGTTTTGTTAGCCCTTCTGCTGGCGCTGGGCTACAACCGATACCAACTCAAGCAGCGGAATAACCAGCTGCTGGAAGCGAAACAAATCGAGATCAATCTGAAAAACCGTTCGCTGGAACAGATTGTGCAGGAAAAAGACCACTTGCTGATCGACAAGGAGCAATTGTTGCTCGACAAAGACCAACTGCTGGAAGAACGGGAATGGATGCTGAAGGAGATTCATCATCGGGTCAAAAACAACCTGCAGATCATTACCAGCCTGCTTCACTCCCAGGGTTCTTTTCTGAAAAATTCGGAGGCTTTGGCCGCAATCCGGGAAAGCCAGAACCGGGTGTATGTGATGGCGCTTATTCACCAGAAACTCTATCTGTCGGATCGGCTTTCGAGTATTGCGATGGACGAATACATCAGGGAGATTGTCGATTATCTGATTACGACGTTCAACAAAGGCGATCAGGTTCAAAAAAAGATTGTGGTCGCTCCGGTCAGTTTCGATGTGACGCTGGCGGTTCCCCTGGGGTTGATCCTCAACGAAGTGGTGACGAATTCGTTAAAATTTGCGTTTCCGGCGACCCGGCCCGGTACGATAACCATAGAACTTCGTCTGGAAGCCGATCAATCGTACCGGCTCATCATGGGGGATGATGGGATTGGATTTCCGGCAGATTTGAATCCGGGTCAAAGCCGAACCCTAGGCCTGAGTTTAATCAGGGGCCTGAGTGAACAGATAGAAGGGATGCTGGAAATCTGTCGCCAAAACGGGGTGCAGATCCGTTTAACGTTTGTGGAAGACAAGAAGGTGCACCCGCTGGTCTGAGGCTGGATCAGAAACCGGTGATTTATATACGTTTGACGGACTGATGTCATATTAAGCGGAACAATGGCTACTGTCATCTGAAAAGTCTGTCAACCGTTCTAGAGCTTGGCGGCTTCTTTTTTTCTATCGGGAAACGAAACGCGGATAACTCAGGCGGAGTTTTTTCGGAAGCGATGCAACTTTTTGGGCCCCAAAAGGTACCTCTAGTATAGAGAAGCATAAAAAGCTTCAATTAATAGAGATGGTAGTTTTACAGGCCCGGTGACGAACCGGGTTTTGTTTTAGGGTTTTTTCGGATTGCTTTCAGGCTGCCTGCAGCAATTCCCGGGCCTTATCCACCACTTCCGCTTCCAGTATAGCCAGCCGGCAGAGATTGACCGCAGCATCCCGTTCCCCCGCACTCTTGTATTTAACAGCCCCGACCAGAAGCCCGGTACCATAGAAAAGATTGAACCGGTAGCCTTCGATGTCCC
Source organism: Larkinella bovis (assembly GCF_042655385.1). Lineage (NCBI taxonomy): Bacteria > Pseudomonadati > Bacteroidota > Cytophagia > Cytophagales > Spirosomataceae > Larkinella > Larkinella bovis. Next base: position 48,807 of record NZ_JBHSMA010000001.1, read on the forward strand.
AGACTATGAAATTATCCTTGTCAACGGCGGCTTGTTTAGCCTTTCGGATGCACATAAGACAGTCTGTCTTATTGCTGAAGGGCTCGCTATTGAGCAGAATGCGATGGTCATTATTCAGGAGCCGCACCAGGTAGCCCGAAATGGTTTTGGGATCTTGCTCTATTTGAAAATACATGGGTATAATGGCAATGGAAGTTTTGTGTTGCAACTATAATATAATATTGTGAAAGTGTCAAGTTTTATGATGTATTTATGTTATAAGGTGTGCGCTGATGAACAAACCTGAGGAGGAGGACCAAAGGCAGTTTATACAATAATTCCCGGTACTACTTACCCGGTTATTTTGCCTATTCTATCAGAGGTGAGTGTTTATGCTTATTGGTACTGATCAAGAATTTTTGAAAAATATTCCTTTATTACTCTATTTGGCATGATTAACGGAGAATGAAAGTTTTTCCGCATTCCTCTTTACGGATTATAGTAACTTATCAGTTTGATTGCATTTGTTACCAATATTGGCCTTATAAGTAACAATGGTGCTTTTATTGATACTCAAAAAAATAGTAAGTATAATTACTGTAATTTGTACATCGTAAAATAAATTAAACGTTATGATTAAGTCGATTCGCTCGTACCTCCATGCGAGACGTCTTGCCAAAGCTTTAGTGGAAACTCAGAAAAATCAGTACACTAACCAAATTGACGCCATTAGGGCCTGTAATCGTCTGTATCGGAATACTAATGAGGATTACTCGGTAGTCAAACACCAGCAACATCAGCTTTTTTGGGTCGTACGCACCAAGCTGGCGAAGGCCCTGGCAGAAGAAGGCCATATTATTTTGAAGGCCTACAAAAAATAGTCATTCCTGAGTAAACCGGGTTTCCAAAATACGAGCATAAACGGCTGCCAGCGCCACCGGCCGACTCCGTAAAATCCGTACGCGGCACCTGTATTTGACCGTATTGCCAATCCCGGAAACACTGAATGCCGGCAGGATCGGGTGGGATTTCGGGTTTCGATTTAAGGGCTTTTAACCGACCTAATCGTTGGTTGACGATCAGCGTCGGTGGGCGTCGATCCTGAACACCCCGGCCGGACATACCGTGTGAATAAGGGTTTTCACTTCTTCTGACTGGAAGTGAAAACCCTTTTTTTGTAGGGCTGATTACGGTAAAGTGCCTGCCGGTTTCTTTCGTCTTCTTCTTTTGGCTGCCGGGGGGCGCGTCCGTATGGTCATCTTCTGACTGGATTCCGGTTGGGCAGGGCCGTACGCAGTTGATGCGCACCTTGCCGCAATTCATTCCGCGCTACTGACAACCCGGTTGGGAATGGTTTTCCGGCGGTAATTGACTCTCTTACTTTTGAGTTATTAAATCACTTATTAAGCAGATAGGGCTGAATAACAGTCCGTTTAGAACAACAAATACAATATGAAACCGCTGAAGCATTTTTTATTGATGGCTGCTTTGCTGAGCATGGCGGCCTGTACGAAGCCCGGTCTGGAAGGGCCGAAGGAAACGGATAAACCCGGGGAAGGAATCGTCAAAGGCCGCGTAGTCGATGCGCAGGGCAAACCGGTTGCCAAGGCCGAGATCGTGGCCAGCAGCACCGATCACTATAACCGAACCGCAACCGGCTATACGGATGCCAATGGAAACTACAGTTTTAAGGTGCCAACCGGTGTTGCCGCCGGTTCTTATTCTGTGGATGGGTCCGTGACGATCCGGTACCAGAATAAGAATTTTAAAATGGCGCTGTATCAGGAAGATACGCGCGTGTTTTCAGCCTACGACGGCGCTGTTCGCAACTTTGTTTTCCGGCTGACCGGAAAACGCACCGTTGATGCCGACGAAACGGCCAGCCCACTGGGCGCAAAACTGGAGGTGCATCACCAGGTCGATCGTGTTGTTTATGAAAACCTTGAAATTACGCTCGAACCCGTTGGCCCGCTGGTTGATGGCAGCACCGGCAAGAAAATAGTCCGGATGATGCCCAAAAACAGCTATTACCTTGACGACATTCCGGTGGGCCGGTACAAAATTACCGCCCGGGATAAAGGGACGGGGAAACCGTTGGGCGTCTCCATTCAGGATTCATTCAAGGACTACGAACCGTCGGTAACCGGTTTGTTTGAAGACGAAGACTTCATCGGGTCAACCCATTACCGCCTGGGTATTTTTGTGGATACGTTATAAAACCAGCCCGGGTGTGTGATTTTTGCCCGAAGGGCCTGCTCTGACGCTTCATGCTGCGATACCGGAAAACCGGGTCGCAGCGTGAGAAAATAGCCTGGTATAATAAAACAAGACGGGTATTCCTGCGATTGGGGGGCGGAGATTGCCATTCGATTAGTACCTTGCAGTCGATTGTATAGCCGGTTTCGGCTGGTTGGCGATTCCGATCTTATCCATAGGTTTATGATTGCTGGTTCCACTGCACATTTGTTATTGATTGAAGATGAACCCAAAGTGGCTACGTTTATCCGAAAAGGACTCCAGACCCAGTCCTATGGGGTGGAGGTGGCCCTGACGGGGCAGGAAGGGAAACAACTTTTTGCCCAGGCCGCTTTTGATCTGGTCATTCTGGACGTCAACCTGCCGGACATCAGTGGTCTTGAGGTGGCCGAATACATCCGGCGACAAAATACCCGGATCCCGATTCTGATGTTAACCGCCCTGGATACCACCGCCGACAAGTTGCTGGGATTTGAAGCTGGGGCCGACGATTACCTGGTCAAACCGTTTGACTTTCTGGAATTGCTGGCCCGGGTCAAAGCACTGCTGCGCCGGTCGGGGACACCCGAAGAAGGAGATCGGATTTTACGGGTGGCCGACCTGGAGCTTGATCTGCACGAGCGCGTTGCCCGCCGGGGTGGTCAGACCATTGACCTGACCGCCCGCGAATTTGCCCTCCTGGAATACCTGATGCGGAACGCCGGGCGCGTGGTTTCGCGGGTGGACATTGCCGAGCAGGTATGGGATATCGGGTTTGATACGGGGACCAACGTCATTGACGTCTACGTTAGTTACCTGCGCGCGAAAATCGACAAAGACCACCCCACCAAACTGATTCACACTCTGATCGGAATGGGTTACGTGCTGAAAGAAAAATGAGCCTGCATAACCGCCTGACGCTTTTATCGACCGCCATTGTTTCCGTTTTGCTGGCGATCTTCTGTCTGTTTCTGTACCTGATTGCCCAGCAATACCGCAAACACGAATTCCTGAACCGCCTGCGGGCCGAAGCGTTGACGGCGGGTCATCTGCTGGTGGGGCAAGACCGGATCGGACCGGACCTCTACAAACTCATTGACAAAAATCAGCTGACGGTTTTGCCCGACGAAGAAATTATCATTTATGATGCAAAGAACCGGTTAATCTACGAAAGCGGTACGGATTATCTCACCGTAACGCCCTCAATTCTGGCGCGTGTTCGGGAACTGGAAACGACCCATTGGCGGGAAGGCGACCGCGAGATTGTGGGAATCCGGTTTGCCGAACAAACGGCTCCCTACCTCATTTTTGCCTCAGCCATCGATAGCCGTGGGGTCCGGACCATTCAGGATTTGGCGAAGCTCCTGGGAGGAGGGTGGTTTCTGATGACCGGAATCATGCTGGTTGCCGGGCGGTATTTCATGGGGCGGATCCTGCAGCCCATTAGCCGGATCAATCAGCGGATCGACGAGATCACGGCCTCAAACCTCTCCTTGCGATTACCGGAAGGTAAAAGTGGCGACGAACTGACCCAACTCGCGCAACGCTTCAATCGGATGTTGAACCGGCTGGAAGAAGCCTTTCGGCTGCAACGTTCGTTTGTGTCGCACGCATCGCATGAGCTTCGTACCCCATTGACGGCCATTACGGGCCAGTTGCAGGTGTCACTGCTGGCTGATGACGAACCGGAAGAATTGCGGGCAACCCTGCGCTCGGTGCTGGATGATGTGCGGGGGTTGAACCGGATGGCCAACGGGTTGCTGGCGCTGGCCAATGCCAGCATGGATTCGTCCGCCGTTCCGATGGGGCCGGTGCAGATCAAGGCGTTGGTGGAACAGGTTCGGCACGAAGTGCAGCGTCTTCAGCCCGGTTGCACGGTTGAACTCCGGGTTGAATCGCAAAATGAGTCGGATGACGACTGGCAACTGACGGGCAGCGAACCGCTCCTGCGAACGGCTTTTTTTAATCTGATGGACAACGGCTGTAAATTTTCGTCGAATCATACGGTAACGGTATCCCTGTCCGCCACCGGTAAATCGTTTCAGCTCACGGTTCACAATACGGGTTCGGTGATTCCGTCCGATCAGCTCACGGCCATTTTTATTCCCTTCCAGCGGGGGCGCAATGCCAGTGGTTTGCCCGGTTTCGGAATCGGACTGCCACTGACCGAACGCATTGTCAAACTTCACCAGGGCCAGATCGAGGTCCACTCATCGGCAGAAGCTGGCACCACCTTTGTCATTACCTTACCCCGCTGACCTCCGGAGGCCTGTTTTTAGGTAAATTTCCCGTAAATCCGGTTTTTTTCAGGGGCCGGATCATTTCTAACCCCGTTCTAATATCGCTCTAACACGAGCTTAACACGGGCTTCCGATCTTTGTTCTGTCAGCCAGCGATCAGGTGTTAACTGGTCAAAATCATGAGGCTGATTGTTTATAAAGATAGATAAGCCATGAAAACATACATTGCAGCACTTGCCCTGAGTGGATTAACCATATTGACCGCCACGGCCCAAAACGATCAGAAAATCCGTAGGGACCACACCATTTCAACGCATAATTACAAGCATCCGAACAAAGCCGCCAAGGCCCAGAAATTGGCTAGCCAGCGCGGAGAAACCATCAGTGCCCCTGGCCTCGATAACCGGGCGGTAGTCAACTACAAACAGCCCGTGCCGAATGCTGCCCCCGCCGATGGGTATCTCGTACCGCATAAGGCCAACGAGAATCTGGCCGACCGGAACTATAAAATGCAACGACCCAGTGGGTTGACACCGGTCGAGCAACCCTCCGAGGTGGCCACCACCCCCGGCAAGGAGTTGCCGAAAGAGAATAAATAAAACGGTTCAATGCTGAACTCTCCGTTAGTCGGCCGACGTAACCGTGTCACTTCGATGCGGTTACGTCGCTGGCCAATTAGTTTTCTTTCTTTTCATTTTTACCGGGAAATACCATGATTCGTACTTATCAGGAGCTTTTTGCAAATAATAAAAAGTGGGTTGATGAAAGAAAAAACCTAGACCCTGCCTTTTTTAATAAGCTGGCCGAAGGGCAGCGGCCCAAGTTTTTATGGATCGGATGTTCCGATAGCCGGGTCCCTGCCAATGTCGTTACCGGAACCGATCCGGGCGATATGTTTGTGCACCGCAATATCGCCAATATGGTGATTCATAATGACATGAGCATGCTTAGCGTGCTGGACTATGCCGTGAATGTACTGGAAGTGCAGCACGTCATTGTGTGCGGTCATTACGGCTGTGGGGGCGTTGCGGCTGCCATGGGAAATAAGCAGGTCGGGCTGATCGACAACTGGCTGCGTTACATTAAGGATGTATACCGCCTGCATCAGCACGAACTGAATGCGATTGAAGATCCGGCCCAGCGGCTTAACCGGTTGATCGAACTCAATATCCAGGAGCAGGTGTATGGTCTGACGACGACCACCATCGTGCAGAACGCGTGGAATGCGGGCCGGCCGCTACAGGTTCACGGAATGGTGTATGACCTGAAAACCGGTTTGCTGAAAGATCTGGGAATTACAATAGACCACGCCAATGCCGTCGACGATGTGTATCGGCTTGAGCCGGTTTACGCCTAAACCGGGCCCGAAAATAGATTCATTGTGCGAGTAAATAGGTTGCAAAAAGCCCCATCCTTGGGGCTTTTTGCATGAAACATACCGACGCCAGAGTCCGTCTTACCCGCGTCTGGCGATCCGAAATGTCAGGGTGGCTGCGATCAAAACCGCAACGCCCATCAGCAGGTACGAGGCATTGAAGTTGCCCGTAAGACCGCTGAGGTAACCAACCAGATAAGCGCCGACAAACGAACCCAAAGCGCCCATGCTATTGACTAAACCGATGGCCCCACCGGCCACGTTCTTGGGTAAAAGTTCGGTTATGAGGGCAAAAAATGGACCGTATGGGGCATATAAAGCACCACCCGCCAAAATCAGTAAAGCGTACGAAAGCCAGAAATGTTGCCCCGCCAACCAGTAGGAGCCGAAAAAGGACAACGACGCGATAACCAGGAAAGGCCAGATGAAAAGAATACGGTTTTGGCTTTTATCCGAGAAATGGGATGCCGCCAGCATGCCACCAATCGCCAACAGGTAAGGGGCTGCCGATAGCCAGCCCGTCGTAACAATGTCCATATCCGGACTGGCTTTGATGATGGACGGGAGCCACATGACAAAACCGTATACGCCCAGACTCCACAAAAAATAGTGAATGCATAACAGAATAACCGCCTTGGAGCGGAACGCCTGTCCATAATTTTTGACGGGTTTGATCGCTTTTTGCTCATCCTTCAGCCGATTTTCGAGCTTCGATTTTTCTTCCGTCGTCAGCCAATCGGCTTCCCGTGGGGTCTCGGCAATCATTTTCCACCAGACAAACGCCCACAAAATACCGGGGGCACCCTGAATGATAAACATCCACCGCCAGCCTACGGAATCGATCAGGTACCCGGACAGAACCGACATCCATAAAACCGTAACCGGGTTACCCAAAATCAGAAAGGTATTGGCGCGGGAGCGTTCCTCCTTCGTAAACCACTGACTCAGCAGGATAAGCATGGAGGGCATGACAGCGCTTTCCACCACCCCGATCATGAACCGGATCACGATCAGGGCCGTGACATTGCTAACCAGGCCGGTCGCCGTGGCCAGTCCGGCCCACAAAATCAGGGAAACGAAAATCAGCTTTTTGGCGCTTTTATGGGAAGCATACTGCGCTCCCGGTATTTGAAAGAAGAAGTAACCCAGGAAAAATAAGGAACTTAATAAGGACGAAGTTGTCTGGGAAATCTGGAGGTCTTCGTTCATGCCACCCGCAGCCGCAAATCCAAAATTGGCCCGGTCGAGGTAAGCCAGACTGTAGGTGATGAAAACAACCGGTATCAGGCGGTACCAGCGAATTGGGGCGATTGAATGGATCATGCAATGGGAGAGGCAAGGGTAAAGGTGACGATCGCGGGTTAGCAGGTCAGTCCTGCGTGAGAACAAGCTCCTTCTTTAAGGAGGCAATCACCGTAATATACTGCCCATTTATAAGGAGGTTCGCTGAATCCTTTTGGTTTGTAGAAAAATCACAACTAAATGATTAGTTTTAAGGCAGGTCTTCGTTTTTACTCCCGAAAGTTAGTATGAAAGGTTTTTTCTATTCCCTGGTGTTCGCCTTAGTCTGCACAGGCTGTGTCAGACAGCCTTCCTTACCCAAAGACAGCCAGCACAATGTGACCAGTATGCTCAATGATTCGGTTTGGTACGGCACCGGACAGGTCCTGCGACTCAAGGAACGGACGGAGCGGATAGAAGATGTTCGGCAGTTTAATTTGCTGGTATACACCGATATTGATTATCCTGGAATGGGTGTTGGCCCGAATCCCAATACCAGCAACGGTTGCCTGGATCCTGAGTGCACGAAAACGCAGGCCCTGATGATTTTCAATATTCCTTTGAAAAAAGGCCGTTTCAAAATTTCCAACCTGAACAAACGGCGCAAACTGAACAACGAGTATGCTAATCTTTCCTATATCGGTAACTCGGGCGGATTAGTCAAACGCTATATTGACCAGGGACTAAAACCCAGTTGGGTCAGCGTGACGAAGGTTGACAAAGCGGCCGGTATCGTGGAAGGGCGTTTTGCCATTTCGTTCAATGAGGATATGAGCGTTTACGGCCGCCTTCGGAATGGCATGCCTGAAACGGCCCGGTTTACCAGTGGGTTATTCCGTATAAAAATCACGGATGTGATCATCAGGTAGACGAAAAACCGGGATCAGGTAGTTGTAGTTATACGGCTCGGACTGTTATCAGTAAACGTCTACCGGAGGAGTACGGCCAGATTTCCGGAGGTGAACAACCGTTTCAGCTGGTTTTGTAACAGTTGAATTTTGGTGTCCTGCTGTTTAAGGATTTCTTTTTGGAGGTCTATTTCCATCGAGTTGAGGTCGTTGGCTTCCAGTTTGCCCGCGCTGAATCGTTCCTGGTAAATTTGCAGACTTTCCTTGAAAAGCGCGATATTTTCTTCAATAGGAATCAGTTGCTGTTGCTGCGTACGAATGGTTTCATCCAGTTCAAGCAGGTCTTTCCGCACAAGTTGTTCCTGTTCTTCTACCTGTAGCTTTAAGGAGGTGGCCTGAACGCTCAGTTGCTGTAAATGATTCGCCCGATTCTCGCCCGCCAGCAAATTCCATTTTACCGCCAGCCCGACATAGGACGCCAGATACCAACTGTTCTTTGCCACGGGATTGAACGCATTGGTAAACTGATTGGCGCCGAAAAAACCGTCTAGGCCGACCGTCGGCTTATTTTTTCGGCGTTCACTAATCAGTTGCTGCTGGACCAACTCGTTCTGCCCCTGCAATTGATTGATGGCGCTGATTCGCTGCGGGTTCAGGTCCGTTTTGTCGGCTTTATGGAGGAGCGATTGCAGGGATTCCGATTGGTAATTAGCGCGCAATAATTGCTCAACGGGCAAGGTGGTCAGGTAGCTCAGGTAGACAATCTGTTTGACAAACTCCGTAACCGCCAACTGGTAGTTTTCCAGGGCGTGATTATGATTGACCCTGGCTTTGTTGTACTCGGTCTTGAGCAATCGGCCTTCCTCCAGACGCGCCTTCATGAGTTGAACCGACTGAAAACTGCGCAGGGTATCCAGGGCGCTATCGGTAATCCGGGTTTGATTTAGCCAGATGTTGGCGTAGGTTTTCACGACCTCGTAGCGCAATTCGTTTTCAGCATTTTCGCGGTCGAGTTGTTTCAGGCGGTCCTGAATTTTGCTTTCCGCCACCTGGCTGGCAATCGACGCATCCCAGAGTGGCTGGTAAACCGTTGCTCCCGCGTTTTGCTGCCAGGGGGTCCCAAACCGAATCGCTCGTACTTCATCGGTTGCTGGCTGAAAAAACTGGCCGACCGGTACAATGGAGGTTTGAATGATGGGATTATACCGGTAATTGTAATTCAGCGACACCTGCGGCCAGTACTTTGCCCTCAGGTCAGCCGTTTTCAAAGCCGCCAGGAGCTGATCCTGCGACAACGCTTTAATACTTGCCCGGTTTTTAAGAGCGACGCGTATACAACTGTCCAGCGACAGCGGGGTTTGCGCAGGCAGGCCGAAGCCGGTCAGACAAAGCAGAAAAAGGGCAGTATATGTTTTCAATCCATTCATAGCTGTTTTATCTGAATACCGAAGCAGGTTCCACGCTGTTGATCTTGCGAATCGCAAACAGCGAACCGCCCATCGAAATAAAGAGCGTAACCAGAAAAAGTCCCAGTACGAAAATCGGCGGAAAGTTTAGAATAAGTCCGGCACCGGCTACCCCCTTCTGGAAACCAAATAACAGCAGCATGGCAATCATAAATCCCAGAATGGCAAATAGGAACGATTGCATGAGAATCAATTTGGTGACGTACCCGTTGGTGGCCCCGATGGCCTTGAGGGTTCCGTAATCCTTTAAGCGATCCAGCGCTGCGGAGTAGAGGGTCAGGCCAATGATAAAAAAACCGCTGATGATGGCAAAGACAACCAGCGAGCCAATGCTCGTGCCAATGTTGGAGGTGATCGTAATGAAGCGAATGGTGGTGTTTTTTAAATCCCTACTCTCCCAGGCTTTCACCCCGACAATGGTATTATCGATGTTCGCGATCACCTGTTCTTTGCTGAAACCCGGTTTCACTTTCACGGCCACGCAGGATATTTTGTTGGCCGGAAAACCGCCATAATAGCGGGCTTTGGACAGGGTGGTGTAAAAAAAAGAACCGCCGAAGCCACGGGCGTTTTTCGTGCGTACTTTAATAATCGCACTCTTCCCGTTGATTTCCACCGAAGTGCCCGGTGCCACGCTGTTGTTAAATGTGCTCTCATCAAAAAACTCGGCAGAAACCGCCCCCTCGTCGAGCAGACTGCTGATCTTGCCGTCCATGACCAGATCGGGGCGGGGACCGGCCACAAAGTTCGGAGCTTCGCTGCCAATGAGGCTGACAATGGCGGTTTTCCCATCGGCAAACTTGATAGATCCCGACGCCACGACCACCGCGTAGGTTTCCTGCACACCGTCGATGCTTCGGATCTCCCGAACGATCCGTTCGTCGAGTTGGGCCAGTTCGTTCGCGTTGCTGGTGATGTTGTCCACCACCCAGATTTCGCCCAGATCCTGCCGGCTGCTCGACACCAACCCGCCCATCAGACCCGTCAGGAAGGAAAGAATGCCCACCTGCTGCCCAATCAGAAAGATGCTGATGACGATGCCGATGATAATGCCAATGCTCTTGGATTTATCAAATTTCATGAATTGATACGCCGTTCGCAGCATAGATTACAGGCTAATGATACACTCTACTTTGGTGTTCAGTAACAACCGGTCGATTTGATCGATTGTTACCCTGATTTCCCGCACCCGGCGGTCTTCCAGATCGCTGGCCTGCTCCTGAAACAGGGATTTCTTTTTCAGATAGGGCGACACAAACTGGATAGTTCCCGTCGCGAGGGTGTCGGTATTGCCCACCAGCCGGATGACGGCTTTTTGTCCGGTTTTTACCTTGTTCGCGAATAATTCATCCACCTCAGCCCGCACCAGGACGGGGCCTTTAGCCGCAAAATCAGCGTAGGTGTCATACTGTTTGATGGCGCTCCCGACGGTTGGAAACAGATCCAGAATCACCCCATCTTCCGGTGCCCGGAGCATTTTCAGGTTTTTTTCATCCTTACTGACCTGGCCCTGTTTCTGAATTTCGCGAAGACGCTGCTGGGCCTGCCGGATGGCTAGTTGTTTATTGGCCAGTTCTATTTCCGACTTTTTTAACGTTTGCTCCAGGTCATCGACATTCTGCTTCGTTTCGGCGTTTTTTTGCAACAGGTTTCGGGCCGTGGCCAGTTGTTCCTGGTTGTAGCGGTAGGTCACTTCGGCTTCCCGGGCTGCTTCCCGGGCCATCTCAATTTCCGATTGCTGCGTAGCTACCTGGCTGGTTGATTGCTCCAAACGGGACTGTTCCAGCACCTGGTCCAGTTGCAGGATCGGCTCGCCTTTCCGCACGGAGTCGCCCCTTGATTTGAATTGCTTTACGACAACGCCCGCCGACGTAGCTGCCAGGGCCACGATGCCCTTTTCGGGTTCTACCTTCCCGGTTCCGGTTACTTCGCGCACTTTATCGGGGGTGAAAATCTGGGTGCTGTCTACCCCGTCTTTGGATGCTTTCTTTTGGTCACCGGAATTGCAACCGAACAGGATGATCAGGCAAAAGCTCAGGTAAACGAAGGCGTTACTTCTCATACGGTAGTTAGCAAATTATTTTACGAATTCTTCATCTTCGGAGGGCGTATCACTGGCGACCCCATCATTCACATAGATAATCCGGTCGGCGTACTGCTTTAAGCGCAGGTCGTGGGTGACGACCGTGACGGATTTTCCGCTCTCCGCCAGTTGTTTAAGTTCAGCCATCACCACGCTAACACTCTTCACATCCAGTGAAGCCGTCGGTTCGTCACAAAGAATAATGCGGGGATTGGTCACCAGCGCGCGGGCAATGGCCACCCGTTGCTGTTGGCCGCCACTCAGCATTTTGGGCAAGTTGAACATTCGGTCGGTCATACCCACTTTTTCCAAAGCCGTTTCGGCCCGTTGGCGCGCTTCTTTCCGGCTGATTCCCATCAGCAGCATCGGGTGCATCACATTATCGAGGGCGGGTAAAGGGGCCAGCAGGTTAAAACTCTGAAAAACAAAGCCGATGTTCTGAAGCCGGATTTTAGCCAGTTCCTTTTCAGAGAGTGTCGTAATGGCTTGTCCATTGATGTATACCTCGCCCGCAGTAGGATAAATTACGCAGCCAATCAGGGATAACAAAGTTGTTTTCCCGGAACCGGACGGGCCGATAATCAAGGTAAGTTCTTTCTCTTTAAATTCAGCGTTGGTGGGCTGTAAGGCAACGATTGTGGTGTCGCCAGTTTTGTATTCCTTGCTGGCACCACGGACTTCCGCTACTACGGTCATAAATTTACTACATGAACGGTCTTTAGAATAGGTTTTGGTATGACTGCAAAATTCCGCGCCCTCCTGAAACTTGCCCCGATCATTAACACCAGCCGGTCATTTATTGTTTTTAATTGCCAATGTAACGAGTTTCGGTAACACATGCTCGTATACGTCTGCGGATGATGCTTAAATAATTCCGAGGGCGAGCAATAAAAACCGGACAACGTTAGAAGCGCTGATTTCAAAATAGGATCGATAGCTTCATGCTGCACGAGTTGTTGCATAGCCTTTTAAGGCATGAGGTACTGATCCGTGATGAATTTTAAAAGCAGTATGAATCGGAGAACCGGAGCCATCCTCCGGGCCATCGATGACTTCGTGCCGTTTTTTTGCTGCCTAGTGGGCCCAATTGGGGGAGGGGAGCGTTAATGGATGGAATTATAACTTACGGTGGGTAATTGAAAATAAAAGGCCGCTCCGTCCGTCACACTCGTATCCAGCCCGATGTTGCCCTGCATACTCTGAATAAATTCGCGGGAAATCGATAAGCCGAGTCCGGTTCCGGTAGCCTGCCCGTTTTGACCCGGCGCCTTGAAATAGCGGTCGAAAACCCGGGCCTGATGTTCGGGTCGAATACCGGTTCCGTGGTCGCGGACGCGAAACTCGACCTTACCTAATGCAGGGAGCGAAGTGGCTGTGATGTCGATCGTGCTTTCGTCGGGGCTGTGCCGTAGGGCATTTGATAAAAAATTGATGAGTACCCACGACGCTTTATCGGCATCGGCCAGGATAGGGGGCAGGTCAGGGGCAACGGTACAATGGAACTGAATCTGCTTTCGTTCAGCCTGTACCCGCAGGGAGTGCGTGGCGTAGTGGATGATGTCGGCGGGAGCAATAGGCTGGATGGTTAACTGAATCTGTCCGGATTCAACCTGAGCCATATTCAAGAGTTCACCCGTCAGATTCAGCAGACGATCGGCATCGGTCCGAACGTTTTCTACCAGTTGTTTTTGCTCGGAATTCAGCGAACCAATCCGAGCATCTTCAATCAGTTTCAGGCTCATTTTAATCCCCGACAAAGGTGTTTTTAACTCATGGGAAACCGTGGCGATGAAGTTAGTTTTGGCTAAATCCAGTTCCTTGTACGAGGTAATATTCTCCAGCACAATCACGTAGCCCGCCAGGGTCGCGTACTCTTCACCGGTTCGGGTCACCTCCACCCGGTGCGTTCGCCGGTTGTAATAACTTTCTTTTCCCTGTCCGTCCGAGCCCTTATCATAAATCTTCAGAAGGCTTCGCAACTCGCCGGTTTCGGACACCGGCCCGCCCGGTTCATCACTCATGATGCCCTGGATAAGGGTCCGTAACAGATCGTTTTGGGTAGCTACATCAGGCGCGTACTGACCAACGAGGGCGGCCTGGTCAGTACCCAGCAGCCGACACGCTACAGGGTTGGCAAAGAGAATACGCCGTTGTTCATCCAGGCCGATGATGCCTTCGCTCATGATCTGAATAAGCGTTTCGATTCGCCGTTTCTCGAACAGAACGCGAGCCAGATTCGAGTGCTCATACTCATCTAATTTCTGGGCCATCGAGTTAAACGACCGGGCTAACTCGCCAAATTCGTCGTCGGAACGGAAGTGAAGCCGTTCCTCAAAATTTCCACTGGCTACCTGTTTAATGCCCCGGGTTAGCTCACGGAGGGGATTGGCGATGTACCCCGGGAAATTGATGATAAAGGAAAACAACACCAGAAAACCAAACGTACCGACCAGGGTAAGCAATTGCAGGGCTTGTCTGGCATTTTCCTTGGCGGTTTCGTTCTTTCGAATCATGGCCTGCCGGTTCATGTCGTCGATCACCAGCAACGTTTGTTGTATTCGCCGGATGGTCAATGAATCGGTAGCTCCCCGGCGGTATCGTTCAAACTCCTGCCGGAGCCGCTGGGTAGCACCGGCTTCGCCCACTTCCGTTACGTTTACTTCCTGCCGTCGCAAGGCCGCATCGAATTCGGCCCGTGCATCGGGATCATGGGGATCCGTCATGGCTCGTTGCATGCTGCTAACGGATTCCAGCGTAACTCCGTTGTCTTCCAGAATGGTTTGCGCTTCGGTAGTGGTTTGGTGCAGAAAATAGGCACACAGCCCTCCCATGAGCAGGAGTACAAGGAACAAAAAAGTCAGGGCGAACGATAGCTTGGTCTTGATACTCATGAGACGATAATCAAGTCAATGTTGGACGCAGAAAGTTTGTTCAGCAGACGGTTAAATACAAACGTTTGTAAAATGACCTGCACCAGAGTGACGTGGGGTTTTCCCATGCAAACCGTGGTAACATTCCGTTTCTCTACTTCCTGCATGATGCAATCGACCACATCCCGGCCCCTGGCCTGGATGACCTCCGCTCCCAATTCGGTGGCCAGTTTCAGGTTATTGATCAGGTGACGTTGCACATCGAGTCGAATCCGGTCCGGCGACTCAGCGGGAGTCTGCACATACAGCACATACCAGCGTGAGTTGTAAAAAGCCGCCAGGCGGGCGGTTCTGCGAATCACCCGCCTGGCGACGATATGATTACTACTGATGGCTGCTAAAAACCGGTCAGGTCGTGCCTGGACCGACGGGGGTAAGATGGTGTCGATTTTGCGCTCGACCGCCGAAGCCACCTCCCGCAGCGCCAGCTCACGTAACTGAAGAATTTTCTGACTCTGGAAAAAATGGGTCAAGGCCATCTCCACCTTGGCCCGATCGTAAATTTTGCCTTCCTTTAAGCGGGCAATCAGTTCGTCGGCGGTTAAGTCAATATTCACCACTTCGTCGGCCAGTTGAAGCAGCTTGTCAGGGACTCGTTCGGCCACCTCAATGCCGGTAATGGCAAAAACGTCATCGTATAAACTCTCGATGTGCTGAATGTTGACCGCCGAAATGACGCTAATTCCTGCATCCAGAATCTCCAGCACGTCTTGCCAGCGTTTTTCGTTTTTAGAACCGGGAATATTGGAATGGGCCAGTTCGTCGACAATCACCAGTTCGGGACGCAGGTTCAGAATACCCTGAACATCCATTTCGTCCAGTTCCCGGCCTTTGTAAAACAGCGTTCGACGGGCCATAACGGGGAGCCCTGCCACGAGTGCCTGGGTCTCCGTCCGGCCGTGCGTTTCGATAAAACCAATCCGGACATCAATGCCGCTTTTCAGCAGGGCGTGCGCTTCCTGGAGCATCCGGTATGATTTACCAACGCCCGCGCTCATCCCGATATAGATTTTAAACTTTCCCCGTTTCGACTCCTGAATCAGCCGAAGAAAGTGTTCTGCGGACTCATCGCGGTTATCGGCCTGCATCGCTTTATGTCTACGTTTATTCCGGTCAAATTGCTGCCTAAAAGCTGATTGCCAGGCTAGTCGTAATGGACAAATTCACCCTTTTTGCGCCATTATCCGACGCAAAAATCGACGTTTGGCTCTGATACGCTTTCCCTTCGATACGAAACAGCGCCGATCCGGTGTTCTGGCTGGAAAAAAGTACATAATCGTACCCCAGTGAATACCCCATCGTCTGAAACCCGGCGGTGCCCATGATTACGCCGTTTTTATCATCGTAATATTCTACTCGTCCTGCCAGATGGCTTCGCCCGGATGTTTGGTAGCGGGCAATAACGACGGGTGAGAACCAACGATAACTACCACCTCCATCTACGCGGGTAGTATCGCCCGTGGCAACAACCGGTTTATGGTCGGCTCCCAGATCAAACCCAAGGGTCAGACCGAACCGATCAGCCAGGGTTAGTATGGCGTAGAAGTTATTAAAAAACCGGCCTTGGCGTAATGTATCCGGTCGGTCGGAACCCAGAAAGCTGCTCCAGTTCAGCGTTACGTTTGCCGAGGGGCGGTACTGTACCTGGGTGCTCACCGCCATACCGCTATATCCCGGTAATTTGCGAACGCGTTGCCAGCCGTTGGTCGCCATGCCCAGCAGTGTCCACTTGCGATTGGGACTGTTGTAGGTCAGTTTAGCGCCCGACAAATAATACGGTGAATTTTCGGCCATAAGGCTCCGGGTAAGGGTCCAGCAATCTTTTGAAATGGCACTTTCAAAACCGATGTGTGACGGAAAAATTCCCGCGTCGAACCAGAGATCCTGGGTCCGGCTGAGCTTTACCCCAACGTTGGCTTTGTAGATCGTTTTAACCAGTTCCTGCTCGCCAGCATAATTGTACTGCGGATAGGTGCCGGCCTGTAGCGCAAAATTTCCCCGAATGCGCTCCCCCGAATACGAGCCTTTAAGATAGGCCAAATTGATGTTCACTTCCCGATTCCGTTTGTGATTATAGAGGAACCCTGGCCGTTCCTGAGCGGTTTTCGGAGCCGTCAGGTCGTAAACATAATAGGCTTCTATATACCCCGACAAGGTGAATGCATTTGTTTTGACTCCTGACGCCATAACGGTGGTGTCGATGGTTTGCGCTGCGGCCGCGGACATACAGGCCAACCCTAGGGTAACCATTATACCTGATTTCATGATTTTATGCTCAGTTGAGGGCGTCGAGTGCCCTATTTAAGCTCAATACGTTTACCGTTGCCGGACCCAATAAACCCACTAGCGGTCCTTCGGTGTGGTCGTCGATCAGTTGATTCAGTCGCTCGGCTGATATTCCGCGGATTCTGGCGATTCGCGGAACTTGAATTTTCGCAGCCGGGGGCGATAGGTGCGGGTCTAAACCGGAACCCGAAGCGGTTACTAACTCGGCGGGAATGTCTGCTTTTTTAACTTCAGGATTGTGGACCAGAAACGTATCGATACGAGCCTGCACGGTTTTTAAATAATCAGGATTCGAAGGCCCTTTATTTGATCCAGCCGAACCCGCAGCGTTATACCCGACAGCCGAAGGGCGACTGTTGAAATACCGGTCTTCGGTAAATTTCTGACCAATCAGCCTGTATCCCACTACTTTTCGGTTGACCGTAACGGTTTCTCCTTTACCGCTTCCGGGCGCTAGGCGGGCAAAACCGGCTACGACCAGCGGATAAATAACGACCAGGATTACCAGCATGACCAGTGTGAGCCGGATGGCGGTTCCAATAGGGAATTTCATGTTTTTGTGATTTACGACGTAATGCGAATTAAAGTTGAGTTAGATCAATAGCCCAATGACCAGATCAATCAGTTTGATGCCGATGAACGGGGCAATGATGCCGCCCAAACCGTAGATGAACAGGTTTCGACGCAGCAGCGCGCTGGCCCCGATCGGTTTGTAATCGACCCCGCCCAGTGCCAGGGGAATCAGCATGGGGATAATGATTGCATTGAAGATGACCGCCGATAAAATCGCTGATTCGGGCGAATGCAAGTTCATAATATTCAGCGCCTGCAGAGCCGGAATCGAAGCGGTGAACAGAGCCGGGACAATGGCGAAATACTTCGCTACGTCATTGGCAATGGAAAAGGTTGTCAGCGTGCCCCGCGTAATCAGGAGTTGCTTGCCAATCTCAACCACTTCGATCAGTTTCGTCGGATCATTGTCGAGGTCGACCATATTTCCGGCTTCCTTGGCGGCCTGCGTACCCGAATTCATGGCTACACCCACATCGGCCTGGGCCAGCGCGGGGGCATCGTTGGTGCCGTCGCCCATCATCGCCACCAGTTTTCCACCCAGTTGTTCCTGTCGGATATAGTGCATTTTATCCTCGGGTCTGGCTTCGGCAATGAAGTCATCGACGCCGGCTTTTTGGGCGATAAATTGGGCGGTCAACGGGTTGTCGCCCGTTACCATCACGGTTTTGACGCCCATTTTACGAAGCCTCCCGAAGCGCTCGGCAATACCGGGCTTGATAATATCCTGCAGCTCAATCACCCCTTTTACCACTTCATTTTCGGTAACAACCAGGGGCGTTCCACCATTGGCGGCAATTTCCTTCGCCTTCTGATCGATGTCGGCCGGAAAATGATTACCAGCTCGTTCAACGATCGTTCGAATGGCATCGGTAGCTCCTTTTCTGATCCGGATTACCTCGTTACCAGTACCCGCCGGTAAGTCAATGCCCGACGAGCGGGTTTCGGCCGTAAACCTGATCAGCTTTGCACCATTCGTTTGTAAGTTCGGGGTAATGAGTTGGCCCCATTCTCCATTACGGGCCAGTTCAACAATCGATTTCCCTTCAGGCGTATCGTCCGCCAGCGAGCTAAGGGCCGAAATCCGGGCCATGTCCACCGGCTTAATCGTGGATGCCGGATAAAAATGGGTGGCTTTGCGATTACCAATCGTGATGGTTCCGGTTTTATCCAGCAGGAGCGTATCGACATCACCAGCGGTTTCAACCGCCCGGCCTGATTTGGCAATGACATTGGCCCGCAAGGCCCGATCCATCCCCGCAATGCCAATGGCCGATAAAAGACCGCCGATGGTCGTCGGAATCAGACAAACGAATAAGGAAATCAGAGCCGCAATCGTGAGCGGGGTGTGGGCGTAATCGGCAAAAGGTTTCAGGGCGACACAGACGATCATGAAAATGAGCGTAAAGCCCGCCAACAGAATGGTCAGGGCGATTTCATTGGGTGTTTTCTGACGCGTTGCACCTTCCACCAGGGCAATCATTTTGTCGAGAAACGATTCGCCGGGCTGGGTGGTTACCTGGACTTTAATTCGGTCGGACAGCACCTTGGTGCCACCGGTTACCGACGATTTATCACCGCCGGCTTCCCGAATAACCGGAGCCGATTCGCCCGTAATGGCCGACTCGTCAATCGTGGCTAACCCTTCAATGATTTCACCGTCCGAGGGAATGATGTCACCGGGTTCACAAATGAAGATATCGCCTTTTCGAAGGTTCGCAGAAGAGATAAGCTGTACCTCATTGAGCGTCATTTCGCCTATTGTCCGAACAACCTTCGCGGGCGTTTCCTGACGCGTCTTACGGAGTGATTCGGCCTGCGCCTTACCCCGTGCTTCGGCAATGGCTTCCGCAAAGTTGGCAAACAGCACGGTGATCAGTAAGATGATCGTAACGATCAGATTATACGTGAACGACCCCTGCGACGTATCATCCGAAAAGGCGATATAAGCGGTGACCAGTACCATAATCAACGTACCGATCTCCACGGTAAACATCACCGGATTTTTACTGAGAAGAGCGGGATTCAGTTTGATGAACGATGCCCGGATGGCCATTCCAATCAGTTCACGTTGGAACAGACCGGGGGAAGAGGATTGCTTTGCCATTTTTTGGTAGAGTAGACCTGGTACGCGGGTAATTTGGCGTACCAAAGGTTAGTGAAGCGAAAAATATTCAGCGAGTGGCCCCAGGGCCAGGGCCGGGGAAAATGATAAGGCGGTAATAATGAAAATGACGGCAAATAGCATGAAGCCAAACGTGGCCGTATCGACGGGCAATGTACCCGAGGATTCAGGAACATACTTCTTCCGGGTTAGCAGGCCGGCAATGGCTACCGGGCCGATCAGGGGAATAAACCGGCCTAAAATGAGGATGATACCCGTAGCGAAATTCCAGAAGAAGTTGTTATCGCCCAGCCCTTCAAACCCAGAACCGTTGTTGGCATTGGCAGACGTCATTTCATAGAGCATTTCCGAAAAGCCATGAAAGGCCGGGTTGTTGAGCCAGGAAGATGGCCTTACGGCCCAGTTGGACGCTATTCCGTCTGTACCGCCATCCTTGACAAATAACCAGGCTGCGAGGGCAGTACCACCTTTCACGAGGAAGGCACTGAGTAGTGCCACGATGGAGGCAATCTTGATTTCGCGGGCTTCTACTTTTCTCCCAAATAACTCGGGCGTTCGACCCACCATGAGTCCTGCAATAAAAACCGCAATGATGAGAAAGTAATAGAAATTCAATAGGCCAGCCCCGGCCCCACCATAAAAGGCGTTGACCATCATGCCCAGTAGTTCCATCGCTCCCGATAACGGCATTGATGAATCTTGCATTGCGTTCACCGAACCTGTTGAAATTACGGTGGTAGCAATGCTCCAGTAGGCCGAGGCCAGGGGCCCAAACCGAACCTCTTTCCCCTCCATCGCACCGGTTGGCTGGGCAATTCCCATGCGGGTTATGGCCGGATTTCCGCCCAATTCAGCCATAAGGGTGGGAATAACCAACAGTAGAAAGCCAATCGTCATGACGCTGTAAATGACCCAGGCAAAGCGTTTGCGGTTTACAAAGAACCCCAGTGCGAAAATCATGGACATCGGGATGACCATTTGCGCGATCATCTCCACCATATTCGTCAAGTAGTTGGGGTTTTCGAGCGGGTGTGCCGAGTTGGCGCCAAACCAGCCCCCACCATTTGTACCCAGGTGCTTGATGGCAATCATGCCCGCAGCCGGCCCCCGCGATACCTGCACGGTGTCGCCCTGCAACGTAACGACGGTGTCTTTCCCATCGAAACTGGCCGGGACTCCATTGAGCACCAGTATGAAGGCAACCAGGAGTGAACCGGGCAACAGGAGACGGGTGATCGATTTCGTGAACAGGACGTAGAAATTCCCAATTGTGTCAGACTGTTTCGGCAAAAATGAACGAAACAGCAGAACCGCTGCTGCGATACCGGTTGCGGCCGACATAAACATCAGAAACATCATCACGGCCAATTGCGTCAGATACGTAGCCCCCGACTCACCCGAATAGTGTTGCAGATCGCAGTTTACCAGAAAACTAATGGCCGTATTGAAGGCCAGATCGGGTGTTTGGGAGGGGTTGCCATCCGGGTTAAGCGGCAGGTTTCCCTGAACAAGCAAAAGCCCAAACGCCAGTACAAACCAAACCAGATTGATGGTGAGGAGTGCCGCCAGATTCTGTTTCCAGGTCAGGTCGGCGGTTTCGTCGACGCCCCCCAACCGGTAAACCAGCCGCTCCAGCGGTTTCATAAAGTCGGACCAATTGGGTTTGCCCTTAAAAACGGTTGCCAGGTAGTTGCCCAGCGGAATTGCTAACAGGATGGTTAGCCCATACATGGCCATAATGCCTATCCATTCGGTTGTCATGGAATCGTAACGAGAGGTTAAAATTTTTCTGGTTTAATCAGGACGTAGAACAGGTAGCCAAACACCAATACGGCAACGATAAAAACGAGCGTGATCATGATGAAAAAGGGGATTAAATGTGTTCGAACCAGTCGACGGTTTTGTAAAAAATGGCGAAGCAGAGCAGGGCCGAAAGCAGGAAAAACAAAAGTGTGAGCATACGGTATTTCAGTGTTGATCGTGTTGCTCGCTCTTATGCCAAAATGTATTCCAGGAATGCCAGAATGGTTCAGAAAATTAAAAAGCGGCTAACCGTCAATCGGTTAGCCGCTTTCAACTTCTTCTATGGCTCCGGTTAGCAATACGTATGTTTTTCAGAATGAAAAGCCCTTTTTTCAAAATGAAAAATACCGTGGACGGATCGAGGAAAGGCGGTTTGGTTTACTCGATACCGTATTCCTCAATTTTCCGGTACAGGGTCGTGAGTCCAATACCCAACAAACGGGCCGCTTCGGGCTTTTGCCCCTGCGTATAATGGAGCACCCGTTGGATCTGTTTCTTTTCCAGCGTTGTCAGGCGGAAATCTGTTTCATCCGGGTCGGCAATGGTTTGTCCAACCTCGAAGGGAAGCAGGTCGGGCGTAAGTTCGCTAGAGCCATCGGGATGAATATCGGTTAGGATGACCGCTCGTTCAATGACATTTTTCAATTCGCGAATATTCCCTTTCCAGGTATGGGCTTGTAAGCGTTGGATAAACGCTGGGGTAAGTTGGATGCTACGGTGACCGAGTTTGCTGCCAATTTGCCGAGCAAACAACGCGGCCAATGGGCCAATGTCCTCCGGACGCTCACGCAGGGAAGGTAGTCCTATCATAAATACCGACAACCTATAATACAAATCGAGCCGAAAATTGCCGAGAGAAGCTTCTCTTTCAAGATCACGATTCGTGGCCGCAATGACCCTTACGTCGGTTTTCGTAGGGCGCGTATCGCCAACCCGCAAAAATTCATGCATTTCCAGGACACGCAGTAACTTGGCCTGTAAGCCGAGCGGCAATTCGCCGATTTCGTCCAGGAATATCGTACCACGATGGGCTTCGGCAAACAGCCCTTTCTGGTCGCGGGTTGCTCCGGTAAACGCTCCGGCGCGATGGCCAAACAGTTCGCTTTCCAGGATATCCTTCCCTAACGCTCCGCAGTTGATCGCCACAAAGGGCTCTGACCGACGCGTACTCCCGTAATGGATCGCCTGGGCGAAAACTTCTTTCCCCGTTCCGGTTTCACCCGTAAGCAATACGGTGGCATCGGTCACCGCTACTTTTCGGGCTAACTCGACGGCCTGGCGAATAACCGGCGATTGCCCAACAATGGTGTCGAAACCGCGGGCCTGCTTCATCTGCTGTTCCAAATGCTGTAGGCGGAATTGCAGCCGGGCTTTCTCAACGGCCCGGCTCACCAGCGGGATAATTCGATCGTTGTCATCTCCCTTCGTTATGTAGTCGAAGGCTCCTTTTTTAATGGCCATCACGCCATCGGCAATGGTTCCATAGGCCGTTAATACGATAATTTCAGTAGCCGGGTGAAGTGTTTTGATTTGTTCAGTCAATTCAATTCCGTTTTTGTCCGGCAATTTAACATCACAAATAACAACCTGAACCGTTTCGAGTTCGAGCAGTTTTAAACCGGTCCGGGCGTTTTCGGCTTCCAGCACGGCGTAGCCTTCCAATTGCAATAGCCGTGCTAATAAACCTCGAAGGCGGTCTTCGTCATCAATAATCAGGAGGGTAGCGGGAGAAGCCATAAAACGAGCCAATCAAATGGGAGTACAATGAGAATGTTGTCTCACATCGGCTTGCGGTTGATGTTGATAGTTGTCAGTGTCTTTCCGGTACAGGTTTACAGTCAATATAGCCCGCTCAAGCGTTGCGGTAGCAGCAATGCTTTGGAAAGCTTGACGTTCTCCTTTCGGGATAGCGGCATGAAACAAAGGTCCGGAGTTTTTTCTTGTGAGCCATGCGAAAACCGGGTTGCGTCTTAAATTTTTAATTTAGGAGGGGTAATGTAAAAAGCCACTTTTGAATTTTACGTCATTAGTGGCTTTTAAAAATAGGTAAGTCCGTCGGCACTAGCAATTTCCCGGCTCTTCAGAGTTAGCAAGCGCCGGTCGGAGTATTTTGGTGGTACTTAGCCGTAAGTAAGCTATTTGATGTAATGAGGGGTGGTCCCACCGGGAATCGAACCCAGATCTAAAGTTTAGGAAACTTCTATTCTATCCGTTGAACTATGAGACCAGAAGAACCCGGTAAGGTCTGTTAGACCCTACCGGGTTGTCAATATAGAGTTGGCAGCAAAAATGCTTAGAAATCTGCTATTTACCAAAATCCGTGCTGGTGTCGGTTTCTTCCTGCCAATCACCCAGTGGCACTTCGAGCCAGTTGGGGTAGATCTTGTAGTGCTGCTCTTTCACTAAGATATACAGCAGGTTACGCAGTTCATCGAGGTTCTCGCGCTTTTCGGCGGAAATGAAAACCACGTGCTCCGATTTTTTCGTCAGATACGTCTTTTTTAAGTAAGCCAAAGCGGTTTGTCGCCGGATAGCCACCGGTAGATCGTCGTCGAAATCGTCGTCCTCGTGCATCCACTCATCGCGGGGTTCAAACTGGTCGATCTTGTTGAAAGTCAGAATGGTCGGTTTTTCGCCCGCCGAACTGCCCACGCCGATTTCCGACAGAATGTCGTTAACCACACCGATATGCTCTTCAAACGACGGATGCGATACATCGACCACATGCAGCAGAATGTCGGCCTCCCGGACCTCGTCCAGCGTCGATTTAAAAGCTTCGATCAGCGTCGTGGGTAGCTTGCGGATAAACCCGACCGTATCCGTCAGCAAAAACGGAATATTGCCCAGCACCACCTTCCGCACCGTCGAATCGACCGTCGCGAAAAGTTTGTTTTCGGCAAATACATCGGCTTTCGCCAGGGCGCGCATCAGCGTCGACTTGCCCACGTTCGTATAGCCCACCAGGGCCACCCGGACCAGGCGGTCGCGTTCTTTCCGGCGCGTCGTGCTCTGTTTATCAATCTTCTCGAGTTTCTCTTTCAAAAACGCAATCCGGTCCTGCACAATCCGCCGGTCGGTTTCGAGCTCTTTTTCACCGGGTCCGCGGGTCCCTACACCGGCTTTCATCCGGCTCAAGTGTGTCCACATCCGGGTCAGTCGCGGATACATGTATTGGTATTGCGCCAGTTCAACCTGCAATTTCGCCTGGGCCGTCTGCGCGCGCATCGAGAAAATAGTCAGAATCAGCAGACTCCGGTCCAGGACTTTAATGTTGGGCAGGGCTGCTTCGAGGTTCCGCACCTGCGAAGGGGACAGATCATCGTCGAAAATAACGGTATCGACCGGATTGTCGATCACGAACGTCCGGATCTCTTCGAGTTTGCCCTTCCCCACGTAGGTCCGGGTGTCGGGCCGGTCGAGTTTCTGAACGAACGATTTGGCGGTAATAACGCCCGATGTTTCGGCCAGAAAAGCCAGCTCTTCCAGGTATTCCTGCGTTTTTTCGGCCGATTGCTTTTGCGTCACCAAGGCAACCAGCACGGCGGTTTCGGGCTGTTTATGGGTTTCAATCATATGGAATGGAGTTACAAAGGGATGGAACACACGGAAAGCGGTTTTGGTGCCGAAACGCACGCAAAAACCAGCCTACAGCGGATTCTGTCACCTTAATTTACAAATGAGAATATGGAATACAACCGTCGGATGGGAAAACGGTTTTTAACGAAAGCGGAAGGGGCCGTAAACGGCTAACATTTTCATTGTGTGTAGTACCTTTAAGCGGTGCAAAGATAACACTCTTTTCTTAAAAAAGAATACCGTTTCCTCAATCGTCCTTTTTTGACAGGAATCTTTCTGTACTTTTGCCTTCTCAAAGTTCAAGAGCCGATGAATACCGCTGCCCACTAACGGGCCCCTCCGCTTCTTTTCCGATCGTCCTGTCTGAGGGACCGACGATCCGACATTTTCCTGTTTACACGCTGTTTTATCGGCGACTCCGTCGCCTGTTATTGTCTATTTATTCCATGACGAAGTTTATTCGCCTGTTACTAGCCGCTTTGCGCGGTTCAGAAACTACCTATACGTCCGGTAGCATCAACCGGGCCATTTTCATGCTATCGGTGCCAATGGTTCTTGAGATGGTGATGGAGTCGCTGTTTGCCATTGTGGACGTCTTTTTTGTGGCCCAAATCAGTACCGAAGCCGTGGCTACCGTCGGCCTGACGGAGTCAGTGCTCACCATTGTCTATTCCTTGGCCATTGGGTTGAGTACGGCGGCCACCGCCCTGGTCTCCCGTCGGGTCGGCGAGGGAAATGCCCGCGAAGCCGGTAAATCCGTCGCGCAGGTCATCCTGGTTTCGGTGGCCATCGCACTGCTGATTGGCATTCCGGGGGCGGTTTTTGCCGACGATATTTTGCGGCTGATGGGGGGCGACGAACACCTGATTGCCAACGGAGTCGGTTTTACACGCCTGATTTTTGCCAGCTCGCCCGCGATCGTCTTGCTCTACACGCTGAGCGGCTGTTTGCGCGGGGCCGGAGAGGCTTCGGTCGCCATGCGTTCCCTCTGGATTGCCAACGGTTTCAACATCGTCCTGTGCCCGGTTTTTATCTTCGGTTTTGGACCCATTCCCGAAATGGGGGTGATGGGCTCCGCCATTGCCACCACGATGGGCCGTTCGGCGGGGGCACTGTATCAACTCTATAATCTCATGCGCAGTGGCCGGGTAATCCAGGTGGAAACCAGCGATTTTCGGCCGGATTCCAGGATTATCCGCATCCTGCTCGGGCTTGCGGCCGGTGGAACAGCCCAGTTTCTGGTTGGTTCGGCCAGCTGGGTTTTCCTGACCCGGATTTTATCGACCTTCGGCAGTGACGTTGTGGCGGGCTATACCATTGCCATTCGCATCATGATCTTCACGATTATGCCGTCCTGGGGCATGGCGAACGCGGCTTCGACGCTGGTAGGGCAAAACCTGGGCGCCAAGCAACCCGATCGGGCCGAAACCTCGGCCTGGCGGGCGGCTTTCTGCAATATGCTGTTTCTGCTGGCCGTCGGTATTGTGTTCTACCTCGGAGCGGCCGAGATTGTCGGGTTTTTCAACCGCGATCCGAACGTCGTGGAAATTGCTGTGAACTGTCTCCGGATTTTCTGTCTGGGTTACATTTTTTTCGCCTATGGCATGGTGATTAGTCAGGCCCTAAACGGTGCGGGCGACACCCGAACCCCGACGATCATCAACGTCATCTGTTTCTGGCTGATCGAAATACCGCTGGCCTATTTGCTCGCCAATCTGCTCAACTGGGGCCCGGAAGGTGTTTTCTGGTCGGTGGCCTTCAGCGAATCCCTGCTGGCGGTGATCGCCGTGCTGGTATTCCACCGGGGGAAATGGAAACGGGTACAGGTGTAGCAATAGAGGACACGCAGCGGCTTTTGATGAAAAGCCGCTGCGTCCAATCGACGGCAAATAAGCATTAATCCGTCAACGCCTTCGCTCCAAACCGGTCATGGGGATACCGGATGCCGGGCAAATGCGGTAACGTAACGCCCCAATTCAGCCGAAGAGAAGGCCGTTCTGCAATATTCCGCGAAAAACCAGTCTTTTCCGATGAACCTACGGTAAAACCTGATTTTTACAAACTTTTCGATAAACTTGCCGCATTGTTCACTTTGTTTCGAAACCCCATCCTGCTTTTTTGGGAAACATGAAAGATTACATTCGCCCGATTCACCGCCTGCTGGTCGCCAACCGGGGTGAGATTGCTATCCGTATCATGCGGGCTGCCACCGAGTTAGGGATTACCACTGTCGCCGTTTACACCTACGAAGACCGCTATTCGCTTCACCGCTATAAAGCTGATGAAGCTTACCAGATTGGTCGTGACGACGAACCGCTGAAACCTTACCTGGATATTGAAGGCATTATTCAGCTGGCCAAACGGAAGAAAGTTGATGCGATTCACCCGGGATACGGTTTTTTGTCGGAAAATGTAACGCTGGCCCGTCGGTGCCGGGAGGAAGGCATCATCTTCGTTGGCCCGACGCCGGAAGCAATGGACGCGCTGGGCGATAAAGTGAGGGCCAAGAACCTGGCAACGGAAGCCGATGTGCCGATGATTCCGGATAGCCGGATTGATTTATCGGACTATGCCGTGGCGGTTTCGGAAGCCCGGCGGATCGGTTTTCCGGTCATGATCAAAGCCGTAGCCGGTGGGGGAGGACGTGGTATGCGGGTGGTCCGGGAGGAAGAAGAATTCCAAAAGGCCTATAATGAAGCCCGCAACGAAGCGAAGAACGCGTTTGGCGACGAGACCATTTTTTTAGAAAAATTTGTTGTCGATCCCAAACACATCGAAATCCAGTTGCTGGGGGATACGCACGGTAACATCGTTCACCTGTATGAGCGGGATTGCTCCGTGCAGCGCCGGTTTCAGAAAGTGGTCGAAGTGGCCCCCTCGTTTGGGCTGCGGCAGGCTACCAAAAACAAGCTGTACGAATACGCCCTGAAAATCGGGAAACAGGCCAATTACTCCAATGCCGGAACAGTGGAGTTCCTGGTCGACCGCAACGAAAATATTTACTTCATCGAAGTCAACCCCCGGATTCAGGTCGAGCATACCATCACCGAAGAAGTAACCGGTATTGATCTGGTCCGGACGCAGATTCTGATTGCAATGGGTTATAAATTGTCGGACAACGGCATTTATATCAATCACCAGGACGAGATTCCGCTGAACGGGTACGCCATCCAGTGCCGGGTAACTACGGAAGATCCCGCCAACAATTTCCGGCCCGACTTCGGAACCATCATTGCCTACCGCAATGCCGCCGGTTTCGGGATCCGGCTGGACGAGGGAAGTTCGTATCCCGGCGTGAAAATTTCGCCCTATTTCGACTCGATGATCGTCAAGATCTCGGCGCGGGGCCGCACGCTGCGGGGCGCAACCCAACGGCTGAAACGGGCGCTGGTCGAGTTCCGGATTCGCGGGGTGAAAACCAACATCCCGTTCCTGCTCAACGTGATCGATCACCCGATTTTCCAGCAGGGCGAAGCGCGGGTTTCGTTCATCGAAAACCATCCCGAACTCTTCGATCTTCGCAAACCGAAAGACCGTTCGACCCGGGCGCTGAATTTTCTGGCCGATGTCATTGTCAACGGCAACCCGGAAGTCAAGGTGAAACCGGGCTCCCGGGACAAATTCCGGACGCCCGTTATTCCGGTTTATGATAAATACGGCGATTGTCCGAAAGGCAATAAAGACCGGTTGACCGAACTGGGACGGGATAAATTTGTACAGTGGATTCGCGATCAGAAGCCGATTCTCTATACCGATACGACGTTCCGCGACGGCCACCAGTCGCTGCTGGCGACCCGCGTGCGAACCAAAGACCTGCTGAACGTGGCCGAGGGCTTTGCTAAAAACCACCCGGAACTGTTTTCGATGGAAGTGTGGGGTGGGGCAACGTTCGACGTCGCTATGCGGTTTTTGCACGAAAGTCCGTGGACCCGTTTGCAGAAATTCCGGGAAGCCATGCCGAACATGCTGTTGCAGATGCTGTTCCGGGGCTCCAACGCGGTGGGGTATTCGGCGTATCCGGACAACCTGATCGAAAAGTTTGTGGAGAAATCGTGGGAATCCGGCATCGACATTTTCCGGATTTTCGACTCGCTGAACTGGGTGGAAGCGATGAAGGTCAGCATCCGGGCCGTGCGCGAGCGCACCGATGCGCTGGCCGAAGCGGCCATCTGTTATACCGGAGATATGCTGGCACCGGACCAGAAAAAATACACCTTGCAGTATTACCTCGACATGGCCCGCCAACTCGAAGACGAGGGAGCGCACCTGCTGGCGATCAAGGATATGGCCGGTTTGCTGAAACCGCTGGCGGCCGAAGTGCTGGTGCGGGAGTTGAAAAAAGCCGTCAGCATTCCCATTCATTTGCACACCCACGATACCTCGTCGATTCAGTCGGCCATGTACCTGAAAGCAGTGGATGCGGGGGTCGATATTATTGACTGTGCGCTGGGGGCCTTGTCTGGCCTTACCTCCCAGCCGAACTTCAACTCGGTGGTGGCGATGTTGCAGGGGCACGAACGCGAAAGCGCCATCGATCTGAACTCGCTGAATGCATACTCCAACTACTGGGAAGATGTGCGGGAGTGGTACGCGCCCTTCGAGTCGGGTATGAAAGCCGGAAATGCCGAAGTGTACCAGAACGAGATTCCGGGCGGGCAATACTCGAACCTGAAACCGCAGGCGATTGCGTTGGGCCTGGGCGATAAGTTTGAAACGCTGAAGAAAAACTACAGCGTGGTCAATCAGATGTTTGGCGACATTGTGAAAGTGACACCTTCCTCGAAAGTCGTGGGGGACATGGCCCTGTTCATGACCTCCAATAACCTGACGGCGCAGGATGTGATGGAAAAAGGCGCTTCGCTTTCGTTCCCGGAATCGGTCAAAGGTTTCTTTAAAGGGGAGTTGGGGCAACCCTACGGCGGTTTTCCAAAAGAATTGCAGGAGATTGTTCTGAAAGGCGAAGAACCGCTGACAGGCCGTCCGAACGAGAAACTGAAACCGATTGATTTCGATGCGGATTTCAAAACGTTTGAAGAGAAATTTCCGCAGAACGACGGTTTTCTGGATTACCTCTCGTACCAGATGTACCCGAAAGTCTACGAAGAATATTACAAGGCCGTTCAGGAACACGGCGATGTAAGCATCATTCCGACCCCGGCTTTCCTGTATGGGTTGAAGGAAAACGAGGAAATTCTGATCGAGATCGACGAAGGCAAAAACATTCTGGTGCGCCTGCTGTTCGTTTCGGAACCCGACGTGCAGGGCATGCGCACGGTAACGTTCGAGCTCAACGGCCAGAGCCGCCAGGTACAGGTCCGCGACAAGTCGCAGAAAGTATCCTTCCAGGCGAATGCGAAAGTGAGCAAGGAAGGCGACGTCGGCTCGCCCCTGCAGGGGCGCCTGACCAAAATTCTGGTGAAAACCGGCGATCAGGTGGCCAAAAACCAGCCCTTGTTCGTGATCGAAGCCATGAAGATGGAAAGCATCGTGGCCGCGTCCAAGGCCGGAACCGTCAAACAGGTCGTGCTGAAAGAAGGAACCGTGGTCGAGCAGGACGACTGGGTGGTTGAACTGGACTAAACGATTTCGAAGGGGCCGTTTCCGGCCCCTTTATTTTTTCTCCGAATGCCCGAGCGATTTTTCCGGATTGACGATGTCGCGGATCAGTTGCTTTAACTCTTTAATGTCGGGAAAACGCCCGGCTTCTTTCCGGTCGAAGATTTTCACCCCATCGACGGAGACCGAAAACCGCCCGCTGAATTCGGAAGGGTGCAGCAGCACGCCGTGAACATCGTCGGTAAAGGTGGTTAACAGTTCCTGGGCCATCCAGGCCGAGCGCATCAGCCAGCCGCATTTCGGGCAGTATTCGAGCGTAACAGTGGGTTTCATAGACTGGTTTAGTTGTGGGTCCTCATTCTTTGTGGACATCGCGGAAGCGCAGCATCTCGCCCAGCCGCTGCTCCTTGTCGTTGTCAAATCCACACGATGAGTGGAACTCCTTCGGATTCCGATAGGTTCCAAACAATATGTCCCACCAGACAATATCGCCGTAATTGTTGCTGTGTTTGTTGTGTTCGTGGTGAATCCGGTGCATTTCGGGCCGCTGGAAAATATAGCCTACCCAGCGCGGTGTCTGAACGTTCGTGTGGTAAAAAAACTCACCCAGCGCCGTGCAAAGTGTATAAATACCGCCCGCTTCGGGATTCAGGCCCAGCAGGGAATAAACCAGTACACTGCCGATCACGGAGTTGACGGTCATTTCCAGCGGGTGTTTGTAAAAGGAGGTGATGACTTCGATTCGTTGCGGACTATGGTGAATCTGATGAAAATGGGTCCAGAGAAAATCGACCGTATGCCGCCAGCGATGCCACCAGTAAAATACAAACGTAGCGATAAAATAGGCGATAAAACCGCCCCAGACCGGATTGACATGGTTGGACAAGGCAAAAAGAGCGTGGCCTGACAGCCAGTGTTCCCACGTAAAACCGGCCAGCAGGACCACCAGCAACTGAATGAAGTTTACCGCCAGGACGCGAATCGTCCAGGTCGGAACCGGCGGCAGCTTCCAGCCGGGGAAGAGTCGTTCCAGCAGGAAACAAAAAGCGAAGGTGGCAAAAATAACGGGTAGCATGACCGGATCGGGGTTTGGTGAATACCCCAAAGGAACCAACGGCCAGACCGCGAAAAATTGACCAAAATCAAGTTCCACTTCCGTGGTTTAGGCTATATTGGCCCGCAGCCGACTCACGGTTTCCGGCGACAAGCCCAGGTGGGAGGCAATGTATTTGAGCGGGACCCGCCGGAAAATATCCGGAAAATCGGCCAGCAACTGCGCATACCGTTCGCGGGCCGACTGCATCCGCAGGTTCTGGGTACGTTGTTCGCTCAGCATATAGTACCGTTCGGTCAGTAACCGCCCCACTTTGTTAAAATCGGGAAAAGCATCGTATAACCGCTGGAGCTGATCGTACGTAATCGACCATAACACGCTGTCTTCCAGTAATTCGATGTATTCCTGAGCCGGTTTGCGGGAGTAAAAGCTGACGATGGAAATAATGAAATCTGTTTCTTTCATGAACCAGGACGTTACTTCCCGATCTTCTTTCAGGTAATACCCCCGGGCAACACCTTTTTCAATGAAATAGATGCGATCGCAGACCTGTCCGGGTTGCAGCAGCCAGGAGCGCCGGGGCAGCGCCTGCCGACGCAGGGTTTGCCGCAGGGCGTTTTCCAGCGGTTCGGGAATGGCCTGCAACCGTCGGATCGTGGTGAGCAGAAGTTCCATTTCAATGCGCAGTCAATCGGCTGATTTTTAAGCAAAAATTGCAAAAATCGTTTCTTTATTTTTACTTGATTGAACAAACCCTTTACATCATGGAAAACCAACCGTATCATAACCCGGTTCCTCCACCGCCGGTGAGTCCGCT
This sequence comes from Larkinella bovis, assembly GCF_042655385.1. Taxonomy (NCBI): domain Bacteria; kingdom Pseudomonadati; phylum Bacteroidota; class Cytophagia; order Cytophagales; family Spirosomataceae; genus Larkinella; species Larkinella bovis. The sequence goes on from NZ_JBHSMA010000001.1 coordinate 81,031, forward strand.
GAGCCCGTCCGATGAACGGATGTGGGCGATGCTGGCGCACCTGAGTTCGCTGGCGATGTTTATTTTTCCGTTCGGGAATATCATCGGACCGGTCATCGTCTGGCAGATTCAAAAGGATAAATCAACGTTTGTTGATTTTCACGGCAAAGAATCGGTGAATTTCCAGATTACGATGACGATCGGCTACTGCGTATCGTTTCTGCTGCTTTTTATTTTTATCGGCATTCCGATGCTGGTCGTTCTGGGCCTGATCGGCCTCGCATTTACCATCATTGCCGGGGTGAAAGCCAACAATGGAGAACACTATACCTATCCGTTCTCGATCAAGTTTGTTAAGTGAGGAAGAGAGACGTTTATAGTATAAGGTTTAAAGAACTGGCGTTTATGGGGTGAAGCAATCGGGGAGTCGTTAGACGTTATACTTCAAACCTTAAACGACAAAGACTAAAACCAGGGTCGCCGGACTTTGAACGTGCGTTTTAAGCCCCGAATGAGCAGGAAAGCGCCAAGCAGACCGAAGATGATCGCCAGGACGTTGATGTGAAGCACCGCGAAAACGATGGCGACGCCGATTACCGGAATGGACGCTTTGAGTTGCCACGGAATTCGCTGCCACCAGTTTAGTTTCTTGCGCGGTTTCAGTCCCAGAATTTCGCGCAGGGTTTTCTTCTGACCCGGTTTAGGGCGGGGTTGTTGCACGGGCGTGCTGGTTTCGGCGGCCCTGACGGGCGGATTAACCAGTGCGGACGTAGCGTGCCGAACCCGTTGCTGAACGGTTTGGGTAGGCGGAACAACCACCGACGACGCGTAGGCTTCCGGCGCTAGAGGGTCCGGTTTTTCCGCTTCCGTGACCCAACGGGTCCAGTCATCCTCCGGAACCCGCCCCGAATCGCGGATCATTTCGATGGCCTGCGGTTTTTTCGCCGGGCGAAACGACTCGATCGGCATGGGTTGAAACCGGGCATAAGGACGATGACAGGAAGCTGTAAACAGGCAACAAACAACGGCAAGCGGAGCGAGGGCACTTTTTCTCATCAGGCTGAACGAAGATTCAGAATGCAAAACCTTCCTTTACAACGAAACCGATCCGCGGGTTTATACTTTCTGTACCGGAAATTATGGTCCAAAAAAAGACCTGTACGGTTTTTAGGGCCCTACAGGTCTGAATGTCAGGTAGTTTACTTTTGGAAAAGCTTTCCATTCAACGGCCTTATTTAGCCGCTGTTCCGCTCTGGGGCGTTGTCGCCGGAGCGGCCGGTTGTTGCTGCTGCGCCGGTGCTGGCAGGCCCGCGCCCGGAACCGTTTTCGTCGCTGCGGCATCTACGTTCGCACTGTTGATGGTGGCACCAACGGGGTTGCGGTCGATGATGATATAAGTTGATAGCGTCAGGACCATGATGGCAATGCCAAGCCCCCAGGTCACCTGCTCCAGAAGGTCGGTGGTTTTCTTAACGCCCATCAATTGGTTGGAACCGAGTCCACCAAATTCACCGGCCAGGCCGCCCCCTTTGGAATTTTGAATCAGTACGGCCAGAATCAGCAGTACAGTACAGATACAAATTAATACAATAATTGCCGTTAGCATTTCGGTTCGCCCTTGCGGTTTTAATAGATGCGTATTGGTATTGAAAGAAGTAACTTACTGATCTTGCGGTTTCTTTAACGCAGCGATTTTCTCCGCAAAATAAACCTTTTTTTCCGGATTTTTCAACATTAGTTTCACGTAAATGTCAATCGCCCGCTCGGGTTTGCCCTGTTTGGCGAGGATTTTGGCGAAGGTTTCGGTGACGGGCGTACCGGAGTTGCCCGGCATCCGGCGCGTGAGGTCCTCCTGATCGGCCTGCTCGCTGCTGTTCAACCGCGGGCGCTGAATGGTCGGTTCGCGCCGGATAAACTCTTCGATCAGTTGCAATTGTCGGTTTCGTTCCGGATTGTCCGGCGCGGCCGGTTCTTCCGCGACCTCCTGTATGGTTTCTTCGAGCGTGGTCTGAACCACGTTTTCGGTGAGAATCGATTTGTCGATGATGGGCAGAATGTCATCAACCGGGTTTAGGGTTTCAACCGATTCGTCGGCCAGACTGTCGTCGGTGGGCAGCGGTTCAAACGTTACGGATTTCGCAAAATCGAAAATCGGGTTGGCAAAAAAGGTTGAACTCTGTTCGGCTTTTTTCTTGAACAGTTCATACGACTCTTTCTTGTAATCGTCGGGAATCGGGACATGTTTCAGCGATAATTCGTTCAGGCGGCTCAACAGATTTTCGGACCACTGAAATTCGTTCTCGATCAGTTTCCGCAGGGCATTGCGGCTCAGCGCGTGGGCGGCCGCCTGCCGGACGTATTCGATGGCGTGGCTTTTCTGGTGAATGGAAGTTGCTTTGGCGGCCAGTACGTATAGCGACTGACAGTAGGGAAACGCAGCAATAGCTTCCTGTAGCGGTTGTAAATCAGCAGGTAACAGTTCTTCGGGATGAGTAACCCAGAACGAAAACGTTTCTTTGTCCAATTTGTTCATTGGATTAAAGGTCGGAAGGTGGTATCGCTTTGGTCAAATGTAACAAATTGTAACCAGTTTCAACCGCCGTTTACCAGTTAAAAATTTAGCAAATCGTCTCTTTTACCGTTGAATTGAAAAACCGGGTTTTTACCAGTCGGCTGCGGTTTTATTGAAAATATCCAACACCAGCTGGTCCTGAATTTTGGGTAACAGGCGACTTTCGCTCTGGGTCAGGGTCTGATTGGCGGGAAAATCCTGGTAGAATGAAAAAGGCTGGTCGAAGTTTTTACTTTCGTCCTTGGAGTTCGAAAAACGAACCTGCACCGTAACCTGCAGGCGGTTTTGGGCCGCCTGGTCGGAAGCCGTAGCCGCCACCGGCAGCACATCGTATCCCGAAATGGAGCCTTCCAGCACAATGTCGCCGTTGGCGGGCACTACCTTCATGTTCGTATACCGCTGGTAATACTCCTTCAGTTTTTCGGTGAACTGCAACGGCAGGTTCGCCGGTCCGCCCGCAGCCGAAGTGGTAAAGGTATTGACCGTAATCGTTTTGATATTCGGATCGAGCGTCGTGCCCGTAAACGAGTACTTTCCGCAGGAAAAAGTGAAGAGTGAAGAGTTAAGAATTAGGAATACTCCCCAAAGTCTCACAGTATACCTCATAACTCTTACCTCATAACTCTTTCCTTCCCTAGTCTTCTTCATCAATCTCATACTGTTTGATTTTCCGGTATAGCGTACGTTCGGAAATGCCAAGTGCCTGGGCCGCGTATTTCCTTTTGTTGTTGTTTCGGCGCAAAGCCTTGACAATCATCTCTTTCTCTTTTTTTTCGAGAGAGAGCGAATCGTCTTCTTCGGTTTCGTGCGTAATGTCCTCCACGGTGACGTCGCTGGCCGTATCAGCCGGATCGTACTCGTCAACGTCAATGACATTACCGGCGGGAAGCAGCCGGGTGACAGCCGGTTCGGGCTCCCGGACCAGGTCGTCGGACTGGAGCGTTTCGAACAGCTCCTTGTTATTTTTCAGGATCTCGTGACCGTTCTGCTCATTTTTCAGCACGTCGAGCACCAGCCGCTTCAGGTCATTCATATCCCGGCGCATGTCGAACAGCACTTTATAGAGCAACTCCCGTTCGGAGATCGAATTGCTGTCGATATGACCACCGGGCCAGACCATCGGAGCCTGGGGAGCCTGCGACGAAACCGGTGGCAGGTATTTGGCCAGCGTTTCGGCTTCAATTACCTTGTTGCTTTCCGACTCCAGGATGGACGTTTGTTCGGCGATATTTTTTAATTGCCGGATGTTACCCGGAAACGGATACCGCAGCAGCAGAAGTTTAGCGGCTTCCGACAGTTGGACGGGTTTGATCCGGTACCGCTCGGCAAAATCGGTCGTGAATTTCCGGAACAGCAGCTCAATGTCGTCGCCCCGTTCGCGCAGGGGCGGCACAAAAATCGGGACCGTGTTCAGCCGGTAATACAGGTCCTCCCGAAATTTGCCCTGCTCGACGGCCGCCAGCAGATTGACGTTCGTAGCGGCCACTACCCGCACGTCGGTTTTCAATACTTTCGACGAACCCACCCGGATGAACTCACCGTTTTCGAGCACCCGCAGCAGTCGGGCCTGCGTTCCTATCGGCATTTCACCGATTTCGTCGAGAAAAATGGTCCCTCCGTTGGTGGTTTCAAAATAGCCTTTCCGCTGGTCGACGGCGCCGGTAAAGGAACCTTTTTCGTGCCCGAATAACTCCGAATCGATGGTGCCTTCGGGAATGGCTCCGCAGTTGATGGCAATGAACTGGCCATGTTTTCGGCTGCTGAGGCTGTGGATAATCTTCGAAAAAGATTCTTTTCCACTTCCACTTTCCCCCGTGATCAGGACGGTCAGGTCGGTGGGTGCCACCTGAATGCCTACATTAATGGCATAGTTCAGCGCCGGGGCGTTTCCGATGATGCCAAACCGCTGCTTTACCGACTGTATCTCTTTTAAATCCATAGGGTAGGAAAGGGGATCTTACACAGCCTTACCCAACAGGGTTGCGGCTGTACAATCCGTCACCAAAACGTTGACATACTGACCTTTCTGGAAGTTTTCTTTCGGAAAAACCACCATCTTGTTCTGATCATTGCGGCCACACAGAAAATCGTCGGAGCGTTTGGACGTTCCTTCAACCAGGACCCGTTGTACTTTCCCGATATGCCGCTGGTTGCGTTCGAGTGACAGATTTCGTTGCAGGGCAATGATTTCATTCAGCCGGCGAATCTTGACATCATCGGGCACATCGTCGGCATACTTCCGGGCTGCGGGCGTACCGGGGCGTTCGGAATAGGCAAACATATACCCGTAGTCGTAGCGGGCGTAAGCCAGCAGGGATAGCGTATCCTGGTGTTCTTCCTCGGTTTCGGAGCAGAAACCCGAAATCATATCGTGCGAAATGCCACAGTCTTCGCCCAGAATGGCGCGAATCCGGTCGATTTTCTGAATATACCAGGCCCGGTCGTACGTTCGGTTCATGAGCTTGAGAATCCGGTCGTTTCCACTCTGGGCGGGCAGGTGAATGTATTTACAGATGTTGTCGTATCTTGCCATCGTATACAGGACCTCATCGGTAATGTCTTTCGGATGGGAGGTCGAAAACCGCACGCGCAGGTCGGGGCTAACCAGCGCCACCCGTTCGAGCAACTGGGCAAAATTGACTTTTTCCGTGCCATCTTCGGAGGTCCACTTGTAGCTGTCGACGTTCTGACCCAGGAGGGTTACTTCCTTATACCCCGCTTCGGCCAGTTCGCGGGCTTCGCGCACAATCGAATGGGCGTCCCGGCTGCGTTCGCGGCCCCGGGTGTAGGGCACGACGCAGAAGCTGCACATGTTATCGCAACCCCGCATAATGGAAATAAACGCCGTTACGCCGTTGGAGTTCAGGCGGATCGGCGAAATGTCGGCGTAGGTTTCCTCGCGTGATAAAAAGACATTGACGGCTTTCTGCCCCGATTCGGCTTCCTCCACCAGCTTCGGAATGTCGCGGTAGGCGTCGGGTCCGGCGACGATATCCACCATTTTTTCCTCCTCCAGCAACTTGGCTTTCAGGCGTTCGGCCATGCAGCCCAGCATCCCGACCAGCAGTTCAGGTTTACGTTTCTTGAGGATGTTGAGTTGCTTCAGCCGGTTGCGTACTTTCTGTTCGGCATTGTCGCGGATGGCGCAGGTATTCAGAAAAATTACGTCGGCATCGTCGGCGGTGGCGGTGGTGGCAAAACCGGCATTCCGCATCACCGAAGCGACGATTTCGCTGTCCGAAAAATTCATCTGGCAGCCGTAGCTTTCGATATAAAGCCGCTTTTTGCCCACGGCCAGTTCATCCTCCAGTACGCGCGGTTCGTCGGCGCCCGCTTTGTCGGCTTCCGTTAATATGGATAAAGTCTCCGTAATGCGTTCCATCAATCAATTGTGTCTGAGCAGCGTTGGTCGGTTGTCCGTTTCCGCTACATGACGAGCGGTTTTTAACCGTAAACAGAAAACCGTATCCCGAAAACGCTTCGGTGCTGCTTGTAAAACCAGGACTCAAAGTTACGAAGATTTTAGGGAAACTGTGACAGTTTGTCAGGTAGGAATATCGGAGCGACGACTCGCATCAGAAGGGATACCCAATTCCAAAGTTGATAACGAGTGGGTTGGGGCCTTTGAACATCTTGTCAAAACGGAATTTTGGCAGAAAAAACCGCTCATCGATGAAATCCTTGTACGGTTGTTTGCCGTCCACGATATAGCCGTTGGCATCCGGAGCGTACAGGAAATACCGGGCGGGATCGTACACTTTAATCGCTCCGTCAAACCGGATAATGAAGAACGAAAAGTCAATCCGCAGCCCAATCCCGGTTCCGACGGCGATCTGCTGCACGAAGTTGCGGGAAAGAAACTCGCTATTCGATTTCCGAAGCTGAAAGTTTTCCCCGAATCGGTTGGGATGATCCCGCAACGTCCAGACGTTTCCGGCATCCACGAAAAAGGCGCCGTTAATATCCCCCCCCAAATGGAACAGGTGGGTGCGCAATTCCGCCGAGGCTTCGAGCAGGATGTCACCGGGTTGTTCGAAGTCGTAGCGAAACTGCCCGGTGTTATTACCATTCCGGTCTTTCTTGAACTCAGGAATCAGGGTGCTGGCGTTGACGCTGTATGGAATCGCCGAACCCGCTCCCAGACGACGCGGTAACCAGGCCCGAATGCTGCTGCTCCCACCGGCGAAAAACAATTTTTCGTACGGTGCCGTGTGGTTATTTTCTCCGTATCCGTAAACAAGCCCGGTATTGACGCGAAAAGCCAGGGTCGTCTTGGACTGCACAGGGATGTAATGCCGAAAATCGACGTTGGCACGCAGGTATTTATAGTACTGTAAACCGCTCGTTTCGGTGGTTTTGAAAAAATTCTGAAGCTGCTGGTTACTGAAAAAATTCAGGGTTGTTCCTCCCGATTCCAGGGAAATCCTCAGAAAATTAGCCCGTCGATTCTGCCCCAGAACATTGGTATTATAGGTATAAACAAAACCAATGTTCGAGGCAAAAGCACTCCGAAAACTGTTCCGAATGGTGCTCCCCAGCGAATCCTGGGATTTTAAATAATTCTCAAAGGCTCTTCCGTCATCATTGGGCTTAATCGTCGCTTTCAGGTAGTTGATGTCGGCAATGATAAAGTTAAATTGTTTGTTATTGTCTTTCAGCCAGTTATAAGACAGGGCGGTTCTTAAGAGCCTCCGTCCGTAGTCGGGTCGGCTGATATAATTGTACCCCAGACTGATTTGCGTTCGGGGACTCAGCCGGTTAAACAAAAACCGGACTTTTCCCGGAAAGAGAATGTGCGGAAAAAGTAACGACGTATTGAGGCCAAACTCCTGCGATACCCCGATTGTCGTGTTGGAACCATATCCGGTCGTGGCCTCAATCCCATACCGCAAAGACGTTTCAAACGTGCCCAGTCCGCTAAAAATATTGTGAATCCGGAAGGAAAGGTTGCCGAAGGGGCCCGGGTAACCCTGCCCCTGGTAGAGAACGAAAATACCGCCTTCCGTGGTCATCTCGTACTTGTCGATCGGCAGCAGGTTGATGCGGGTTCGCAAGTGGAGTTTCGTCGTATCAATAAAACTGATGTTGGCAAAGCTGAACTGGTTGAGCAGAAACAACTGCCGCTGGGTATCCTGGAAATTTTTGAGCCGGTACAGGCTGTCGGGCCGCAGAAAAATCCGGCTGTCGAGCAGGCGCATCGAATACTGCTGCCGACCCAGGTGAAACCGGATGCCGTTGTACCGGACCGTATCGATCGAAAACCGGTCTTCGGCCCGGGCCACGCGCACTTCAACCTCGCCGATCCGGTAAACCGGGTGCCGGGATTGGCCGGGCGGATTCGCAATCCGGACCCACATATTGAGCCGGTGCCGGGTCGAATCGGTGCTGTCATTTCGAACAGAATCCACATCGAGCACGTCGAGCGGCAGCGGAATATACTGCCGTGTAAAGCTGTAATAGCCGTTATTGCGCAGCAGTTCTTCGATCCGAATGCGCTCGGCTTCAACCTTGTCGGCATCGAAACGCTCGCCTTTTTTCAGAACGGAGGCCTTCTCGAGCGTCGGCCGGACAATCGAATCGACCCGCGCATCGGCGATCTGGTACGTAATCTGGTTGAGGTGAAACGGAATGTTTTCCTGGATGGTGTAGGTCACCCGAATCCGGCGGCCCAGCGTTCTGGTACTGTCGATGGTGTACGTGGCTGTTCCCCGTAGAAACCCTTTATTGAACAAATACCGCTGCATTTTCCGGGCATTTTCTTTGGCATCGGTTTCGTAGAAATAAGCGGGGGGCTCGCCGAGGGTCCGCATGGCCCAGTTGCCTTCGTCGGCCCGACGGCGCAGGCGGGTTAACTGGCGATTATAGCGTTTGAGTTGTTTGCGGTACGATTTGGTCGAATCGGGATTTTCCACAAAGGCATCGTACTCCTTGCGTTTGGCGTCGAGTGCACGCTGGGCGGCTTCCTGGTCGTACGTGCGCGAACCCAACTGATAAAACCAGAGTGCGGGGGTGATTGGCAGGCGGAGAATCCGACGGTTGGGCCGCTGCGGAATCAACGCTTCCAGCTCACCGTCCGAAATGGTTCGGTTGCCGCGAACAGACTGGCTGTAGAGCAGATACTGATTTTTTTGTAACTTTTCAGAGCTAACGCAGCCCGACAACCAAACCAGCAGGCCGAGAATGAGGAGAGAAGCGGATGATTTTGGGGTCAGGAGTACCGGATTCCGGTTGTTTCTCCGAAATTCGCAGTTCAAATCTGTACCGGAAAACCGGTCGTCATTCTTTTTTCTCTTCATGCTCTCGAAATCACTCGGCAAATATATTCAGTCCCTCCAACAGAAAAAATTCCGACAGGAACACGGAGCCTTTCTGGTGGAAGGAAGTATTAATGTGCTGGAATTGTGCGCATCGGATTACCAGATCGAACTGGTCCTGACGACGGAATCATTTTACAAAGAAAATGCCCAACTGCTGGATAAACAACGCGTTCGGCTCGAAATGGTTTCGCCCGATGACCTCAAACGCGTTGGTTCCCTCGTGGTCAATGAGACGGGGCTGGCGGTAGTTAAAACGAAAGAAAACCGGTTTTTAGTCGCTGAATCCGACGAGTTTGTGCTGGTGCTGGACGACATCCGTGACCCCGGGAATCTGGGCACTATTCTGCGGATCGCCGACTGGTATGGCATCCGGAAGCTGATTTGTTCGCCCTCAACGGCCGATGTCTATAACCCAAAAGTAATTTCGGCCAGCAAGGGGTCGTTCACGCGCGTCGAATGGTTTTATACCCCGCTGGCTTCCTACCTGGCTGACCTGGCGGGCGCTGCGGTGTACGGAGCGTTTCTGGACGGAACGAATGTACATACCCATCGCTTCGGACCATCCGGTTATATTGTGATGGGAAACGAAGCCAACGGAATCAGTGAAGACGTGGAACGGTTTGTCAGCCAGCGCATTACCATACCGCGCTTTGGCGGGGCGGAATCGCTCAATGTCGGCATTGCGACGGCGGTCATCTGTGACAATCTGCGCCGGTCGGCAGGGGGGAAATAAAAATAGCCCTGTTCGTGGCAAGGCTACTTTTACTGCTTTCTTAACCTAAACTAAATGTACATATTGTTTACAAAAATACGACTGGAACCTCCCTTCGCATTTACCCCAATCTGGGGGATTTATTCGGAACGCCGGGCGGTGTAAATTTGTGAAAGAGGGGGAGGAGATCCCCCAAACCGGATGAGAAGGATTGTTTGCATACTGCTGCTGGTGCTGAATTGGGGGACGGCGTTCCCCCAGGCTACGAAAAGTTTGCCCAGGGGGAACTCATTCGAATCGCGGGGGCCGGTGATGCGATTTCTGGATCAGATTTCGGTTGATAACGGGCTGTCCCAGAGCGGGGTGTACTGCGTATTAAAAGACAGTCGGGGCTACGTCTGGTTTGGAACGCAGGACGGCCTGAATCGCTACGATGGCTACCAGATTACGCACTTCAAGCATAACCCATTCGATAGTACGACGATCACGCACGACCAGATCATGACGCTGCACGAAGACGCCCGCGGGAAGATCTGGGTGGGCACCGTCAACGGATTGAATCAGTACGATCCGGTCACCGGTCATTTTCGGCGCTTCTGGGATTTGCTCGAACCCAAACGACGCCGGTACGACCTGACCACCATCAACGCCATTCGTTCAGACCGGTTTGGGACGCTCTGGGTAGCTACCGGCAGGGGCCTGAAACGACTGATTTTTAAGAAGGCCGGCCAGTACGAGGTCATTCATTACACAATCGAAAACGAAGACGATCGGCGCGCCCAGATTGTAAATGCGTTACTCCCCGATTCGACAGGCACGCTCTGGATCGGAACCGGGAGCGGATTGGCCCAATTGATCATCCCCCAACCGGTGGCAAAATCGCCAAAACCGGCCCCCGTCGCCCTCGTAGCCTGCGCGCAGAAACGGGTCTACCAACTGCCCGACCCCTGGATTAAATCCCTGGCCCTGGACGATTTCGGGACGGTTTGGGTCGGAACCGGGAGCGGAACAGTCCGGATCAATCCAAATCTGATGCAGTCCGAAATGCTCCCGGAAATTACCCAGCGGATGGCGGATAGTCCGGTTTCGTCGATTCATATCGACCGGAATGGAACCCTGTGGCTTGGCACACCGCAGAGCGGTATCTACCGGTTTAAGATCGTCAGCGACCAGCACATTCGGTACTACGATAGCATTCAGGAAGATTTGCTCGGGAAAAAAGGGCTGAAAACCAACGCCATCAACACAATTTACGAAGGCCCCGCCGACCGCGAAGACATTGTCTGGATCGGGACCGGCGACGCGGGCGTTCAGCTGTACAGCCGTTCTAAAAATAGTTTTCGGCAGTGGCCAACCATCACCAGTCGCCAGCAGTCGTCGGCGGCCAGTCTGGTGTTTGCCGTGACGACCGATCATGTCGGAAAATTGTGGATCGGAACCCACGAAGGCCTGATTCAGATCGACCGGCTCACCTCGGCCATTCAGCGGTTTCGGGCCAATCCGGCGAACCCCCACAGCCTGGGAAGTGATAAAATCCAGTGCCTGCGTGAAGACCGGCAGGGGAATCTGTGGGTGGGAACCATGGAAGGACTGTACGTCTACGACCGACCGCGAAACCGGTTTAACCGGCGGTTACCGGGAATTCCGCATGACCTGAGCGTGAAAGGCAGTGAATGGGGCGACGGCGTGCTGAGTCTGTATCAGGACCAGGCCGGGAACCTGTGGGTAGGGGGCTATTCAAGCCTGCGTCGCATTGATGCAAAAACCGGGGCCGTGACTATTTACCGGAACGATCCGAAAGATGCCAACAGCCTCCGGGCTTTCATCGTTTACGCGATTCAGGAAGACCGGAAAGGAAATTTATGGGTGGGAACCGGTTTCGGCCTGAACAAAATCGAGGTAAAAACCGGAAAAATTACCCTGTACACCAACAACCCGAACGATCCCAACAGTTTGATCGGGGAGCAGGTGCTGGGTTTTCTGCGCGACAGCAAAGACCGGTTCTGGGTTTGCAGTAACAAAGGGTTCAGCAAAATGGTGGACGGTGCCGACGGCCGGGAAAAATTCATTCACTATACCGAACGCGACGGGTTACCGAACGAACTGGTGTATGGGGCGCTCGAAGACGAGCGGGGCCGCATCTGGATGAGTACCAACCTGGGCCTGTCGTGTTTCGATCCGGAGAAGAAGGTATTTGAGAATTACGACATCAACGACGGCCTGACGATCAACGAGTTCAATATGCACGCTTACCACCGGGCCGAAGATGGCGAGCTGTTTTTTGGAGGAATCGGTGCGCTTGTGAGTATCATGCCCATGTATATGGTGAAAAACCGGCATATACCCCGGACGGTGCTGACCTCGTTCAAGAAGTTTGAAAAACCGGTGAACGTCGATAGTGTGCTGGCCAGCCAGGGACGCATTGAAATACGGCCGGGGGAAAACTTCTTTTCCTTCTCGTTTGCCGCCCTGGATTATACCAATCCGCACAAAAACCAGTATACCTATATGCTGGAAGGGTTTCACGATGGGTGGATTGAAAGCGGATTGCGCCGGTATGTGAGTTTTACGAATCTGAAACCGGGTAATTACGTCCTGAAAGTCCGGGGGTCGAACAGCGATGGCGTGTGGACGGATGCGAATATGCTGCGAATTCCGATTACGGTTTTGCCGCCGTTCTGGCAAACGTGGTGGTTTCTGGTCATCCTGGTGACGGTAATCGGGGGGGCAACCTGGCTGGGGTATAACTACCGGGTGCGGAAAAAGGTCGAACACCTGCTGGAACTGGAACGGGTCACGCTGGCCGAAAACGAACGGGTGCGGAAAATGGCGGCTCAGGACCTGCACGATGAGTTTGGCAATACGATCACCCGGATTTCGATGCTGACCGAGATCATCAAGAGTAAGCTGAACGGCCACGGCACCGAGATCGCTCCCTTGCTGACCAAAATCAGTGACAACAGCAACCGGCTGTATCAGGGAACCAAGGACTTCATCTGGGCGATTAATCCGGAACACGACAATTTTCTGGAAATTGCCATCCGGTTAAAGGATTTTGGCGACGACGTATTCGACCGCAGCCGGGTCACGTTCGAAGCCACGGGCATCGTCGATGACCTCCGGAAGGCGGTTTTGCCGGTGGGGACCAGCCGTCATCTGGTTTTTCTGTTCAAAGAAGCCATGAGTAATACTCTGAAACACTCCCAGGCCACCAGCGCGCAGATTCATTTTGCGATGCTGAACCGCCGGATCGAGGTGCAGTGGAAAGATAATGGCATCGGCATCCTGACCGGTAACAAGTCCTCCGTCGGAAACGGGTTGCACAACATCCGTAGCCGGGCCGAAAAAATTGGCGGGAAAGTCGATATTATTTCAGCCCCCATGGAAGGAACCACCGTCCTGTTCCGGATGGACATCCCGCACATTGGGTGAAGTGTCACCGCCTTTGCTTCATCAACTTCCTTTCGTAAAGTCTATTATCCCGTTGGTGTAATAACGGGCCGATTTGCCCTAAAAAAATAGTTATTTACCCTTGCAAACTCTAATGAACACACGTATGCATGTAACTCAACTTTTACGCAGTCCGCAGACGATACGGATATGCATTGTGGAGGATGATAATCTGATCCGGGACGGTTTTGCGCTATTGATCAATAGTACATACGGTTTCAAGATTATCAACACGTACCACCGCTGCGAGGACGCGATCAAAAACATTCATTCCGACTCGCCTGACGTGGTTTTGATGGACATCGAGTTGCCCGGTATGAACGGAATCGAAGGCATTGCGCGCATCAAGAAACTCCGTCCGAAAACCAACATTATTGTGGTAACGGTTTACGAAAACGACGATCTGGTGTTCAAGGCCCTGTGCGCCGGAGCGGGCGGTTACCTGACCAAAAACATGCAGCCCGGCCGTTTGCTGGAGGCCATCCGCGACATTCAGGAGGGGGGCGCACCGATGAGCACCAACATCGCCCGGATGGTGGTGGCCTCGTTCCAGAAAAACCGGAATTCACCCCTGACCGCCCGCGAAACCGAGGTGCTGGAGTTGCTGTCGAAAGGCAAAAGTTACACGACCATTGCCGAACAATTGTTCGTCGACAAGGAAACCATCCGGACACACATCAAGAATATTTACTGGAAACTTGAGGTGCACTCCAAAGCGGAAGCCATCGAGAAAGCCATCAAAGAACGGCTGATTTAAGGCCAAAATCCCCTCTTATGCGGTAGGGTGCCTCCTCACCGGCCGCGTATTTTTGTATCGTTGACGAGGACGCAGGCGGTGCAAAAAGCCGTGTGCTCATCGGCAGGCAATGAAGAAAGGTTCTGCGCAATCCGAACCTGATCTATGAGATGAACGTGAAAGGAAAAACCAGTCCATTCGGCTGGTTTTTTTCGTTCCGAAAAATCCCCCGCATTGCGGGATTTCGGACGCTGGATGGTTCGTGACCTTTGTGGAAAATACACGAATCAACAGACCATGAAAGTACTACTACGAGGAGTTTTACTCGTGCTGATCGGTTGTCAGTACGGGTTTTCCCAATCTAAAACGGTGTCGGGAACAGTACGGAGTTCGTCCGACAAACTGCCAATCCCCGGGGTGACGGTCAGCCTGAAAGGGACCACCCAGGGGGCCACGACCGATGGCAACGGGACTTTCCGGATTTCGAATGTACCCCAGGAAGCCACCCTGGTTTTTTCCTTTATCGGGTTTGCCACCCAGGAAATCAGCGTTGGGAACCGCACCACGTTCGACATCGTGCTGGAAGAAAGCGCGGCTGTTCTCAGCGAAGTGGTCGTGACGGCTTCGGCCATCGAGCGGGAGAAAAAAACGCTGGGCTACGCCGTGACAAACGTGAAAGGGGAGGAGCTGATCCGGGCCAACGAATCGAACCTGTTGCGGTCGTTGCAGGGCCGGGTACCGGGGGTTCAGATTTCGAGCGCGTCGGGCGCGGCCGGTGGGGCCACCCGCGTCGTGATTCGCGGAGCGCAGTCGTTTAACGGAAACAACCAGCCCCTCTACGTCGTGGATGGGATCATCGTGAGCAACAACAATACAACCACCCAGATTGTCAACGGGAATGGCACGACATCGACCGTCGGGGGCGGTGATCTGAACAACGGCGTGGACATCACCAACCGGGCCGCTGACATCGATCCCAACAACATCGAGTCGGTTTCGATTCTGAAAGGGCCGGCGGCAGCCGCGCTGTACGGTTCACAGGCGGCTTCGGGGGTCATTATTATCACGACCAAAAACCGCAGCAAGGCGGTAACCGACAAACCGCAGGTCAGCCTCAATAGCTCCGTTGCGTTCGAAAACCCGCTCCGGCTGCCGGATTTTCAGAATACATTCGGGGCCGGTTTCGACGGCGTGTATGATCTTTTCGACGGGGGGAACATTAGTTGGGGGCCTAAAATTCAGGGGCAGACCGTACCCGACTGGCACACCTACGGTCTGTATTCGCTCGGCCAGCTGGATGCGCCGGATTCGGTGCCCCTGGTGGCCCGGCCCAACAATGTCCGCAATTTCTTCGAAACCGGCGTGACGCTTAACAATTCGTTTTCGGTCCGTAACAACAACGGCACGTCCAACTACATCCTGACGGTTTCGGATGTGAATACCAAATCCATGATTCCCAAAAACCGGTACCACCGGACTTCGGTGAACGTGGGGGCCGGCACCCGGTTTTTCAACAACAAAGTGTCGGCCAATCTCTCCGCGACCTTCGTCCGTTCCGGGGGCGATCGCGGGGTGCAGGGGCAGGGTCGGTCGAATATTCTCCAGACCATTTACAACACCCCGCGCGACATCGAGATCACCGATCAGAAGGACTTCAATGATCCCCGTTACAGCCTCGACGGCTATTACCTGGCCGGTTTTCGGAACAATCCGTACTGGCTTCTTGAGAATAACCTGTTGAAAGACAACGTGAACCGGTTTTTCGGGAATGCCCAGGTGGGGTATGATCCGGCGCCCTGGCTGAACATCATGTACCGCATCGGAACGGACATGTTTTCGGATTTGCGGAAACAGACACTGGCGCAGGGCACGATCAATAACGTGGCCGGGCGGTACGTCGAAGACAATACGAACTTCCAGAGCCTGCTGTCGGATTTCATCGTGACGGCCAACCGTGATTTGAATCCGAATCTTAACCTGAAAGTCATTCTGGGGCATAATTTGCAGGATTACAATTCGACGCGGGGCATTTACGACGGCCAGCCGCTGATCGTCCCCGGTTTCTACGACCTCAGTAACGCCAGCAGCATCGTCACCACGCGGGTGGATTCACGGACCCGTTTATACGGCATTTACGGCGATGTGCAGGTGGCCTACAAAGATTACCTGTTTCTGGACGTAACGGGCCGGAACGACTATTCGTCCACCCTGCCGAAGAAAAACCGCTCCTTCTTTTACCCCGGCGCCAGCGTCAGCTTCATCCCGACGACGGCCTTCGACAACCTGCGGAGTACCCCGATCAGTTACGCCAAAGTCCGCGCCAACGTCGCCCAGGTAGGGAAAGTGGCCAATGCGTACCAGATTCTTCCGGTGTTTACGCGAACGGCGATTAATGACGGGTATCAAGGTGCCTACCAGTTTCCGCTGAACGGTATTCCGGGCTTTTCGGTGGGCAATATCCGGGGCAATCCGGATCTGCGTTCGGAATTGACGACTTCCTGGGAGGTCGGAACGGAAATTCTGTTCTTCAACAACCGGCTGGGCATCGATTTTACGTACTACAACTCGAAGAGCGATCAGCAGATTGTCAACGTTCCGATCTCGAGCACTTCCGGTTTTCTGGCCCAGACGCTGAACGCGGGTGCCATGACCAACAAGGGCATTGAGCTGTTGCTGACGGGTACGCCGGTGAAATCAACCGCCGGTTTCCGCTGGGATGTCTCGTTGAACTTTACCCGGAATCGCAATAAAGTGACAGAACTGTATAATCCCCTGGCGCCGGTGGGGCTGGGCGGTTTGTCGACACCCGGTTTGCAGGCCCGGCTGGGCGAACCCTACGGGACGTTCTTCGGGAGTAAAATGCTGCGTGATCCCGAAGGGCGTGTCGTGATTAACCCCACCACGGGCCGTCCGCTGGCCGACCCGGTTTTGCAGGTGTTGGGGAACATTCAACCCGACTTTTCGGCCGGTTTGAGTAATACGGTTTCGTTCAAGGGCTTAACACTTAATGTGCTGGTCGATACGCGGCAGGGCGGTAAGTTCTTCTCGCAAACGACGAGTCTGGGCCGGTTTGGCGGTTACCTGAAAGAAACGACCTACAACGACCGGGAACCGTTTGTTTACCCGAATTCCGTCGTGCAGAACCAGGATGGTACGTTTACGCCCAACACGACGATTAAAACCAATGGCGGATTCGAATACTGGTCGACGGTTTCCAATTTCGGCGAAAACAACCTGTTCGATGCATCGTTCGTGAAGCTGCGCGAAATGAGTCTGAGCTACGCGCTGCCGAAATCGCTGATTGGCAAAACGCCGTTCACGACCATTCAGTTGTCGCTGATTGGCCGGAACCTGCTGTTATGGACCCCCAAATCGCAGCCGAACGTCGATCCGGAAGTTAGCTCGTTCGGAACCGGTAACGCCCAGGGGTATGAATACCTGGCGTATCCGTCGGCCCGCAGTTACGGGGCCAGCCTCAAAATTATTCTATAATCGATCCCGATTTTGCTGAAAATATGAAACGGAACCTGCTGAAAGTGGTGTTGCTGACCCTGTTTACGGGGCTGACCACCGCGTGCGAAAAAGATTACCTGGACATCAATACGGACCCGAACAACCCGGCCGAAGCGGATATTGTGCTGTCGCTGCCCGCCGGTCAGGCGCAGGTGGCGTTTATTGTGGGGGGACAGCTAAACATCCTGGGTGGGGTGCTGGCCCAGTACTGGACCATTCCGAAGGGCGGGAATCAATACCGGTCCTGGGATCAGTACAACATTACTTCGGCTACGCTCGACGGCCAGGGGGGGCAGTTTGCCACGATGTATTCGGGGGCGCTGGAGGATTTGCAATACGTCATCAACCAGGGCAGCCAACAGAATGAATGGCGGATGGTCGGGATTTCGAAAATCATGAAAGCGTATGCGTTCCAGGTGCTGACGGACCTGTACGGCGACATCCCGTTTTCGGAAGCCCTTGACGCGGATCGCACGATTACGCCCAAATACGACCCTCAGAAAGATATTTATGCGGGGTTACAAACGCTGCTCGACGAAGCGAAAGCCGACATTGCCAAGAAGCAGGGGCGTTTTCCGGGCACGGCGGACATGGTTTATCAGGCCGCTAACGAAGCCGGAATGGACCGCTGGACCCGGTTGGCCAATACGCTC
Source organism: Larkinella bovis (assembly GCF_042655385.1). Classification (NCBI taxonomy): domain Bacteria; kingdom Pseudomonadati; phylum Bacteroidota; class Cytophagia; order Cytophagales; family Spirosomataceae; genus Larkinella; species Larkinella bovis. The sequence continues at coordinate 98,963 of NZ_JBHSMA010000001.1, forward strand.
AAACTCAAGTTGTATCTGCGGTTGAGCCAGGTGGATGCCGCCACCGCCCGGGCGGGTATTCAGGCGCTCTATGCGGGTAGCGGCACGGCGTTTATGCGCACGGGCGACAGCTTCCAGTTTGCCAATGGCACGACGACCAATTCCGAAAATCCGCTCTGGCAGGCCAATTTCCGGTTATCGAACAACCTCACCGCCAGCACGACCATCGGCAACCTGATGGTGCCGGATAATGATCCGCGCCTTCCGGTGTATTTCCTGGATGCCGATTTGCGGACGCCCGAAATCGAGTATGTGTTTACGCCGAACGGAACAACCTCGACCAATACGGCTTTGTACACCTCCTATCCGGGAAAGTATTTCATCGGGCAGCGGTTTTTGAACGGAACGATCAACGGTACTTCCGCAGCCAGTGGCGTTACGGCGGCCGACGATAATGCGGCCAAGGCGCGTCCGGTGGTGCTGCTGGCCTACGAGGAAAGCCTGCTGTTGCGGGCGGAGGCCGTGGCGCGGGGGTGGGCCGGAACCACCACCGACGATGCGGCCAAGCTGTACGACGAGGCCATCACCGCTTCCATGGCCCGGTTTGGCGTTCCGGTGGGCGACTACCTGACCAGACCGACGGTCGATTACGCCAAGCAGACGGATAAAATCAAGGCCATCATTACCCAGAAATACCTCGCCTTATACGGCCTGAATGGCGTGGAAGCCTGGTCGGAGCAACGGCGGACCGGTTTTCCGGCACCCGCCATTCCGGTGGTTAACCTGACCGGCAATCAGTTTATGAAGCGATTGCCCTATGTGGATTCGGAGCTGCAGCGTAACCCGAGTATTGCGGCTACCGGCATTGCTCCCGGCGATGTGCTGACCCCCGTTTGGTGGGATGTCAATTGAAGGCAACGGGACTAGTTAGGAGAACGAAAACACGAAACCCGGGATTAAAACCGGCCAGATCTGGCCGGTTTTTTCTTTATCCGGCCTGTCGACCGTTCATCCCGAAAGCCGTTCCATTCCGCAATATCACCTCATTTGCGGTATTCCGGGGCAGTTTTCCCGCACTACTTTTAATCCATTGATGGTTTGCTAAAAAGCAATCAGAGGTCACACTAAACAACAGATACCCATGAAGCGCCCGTTAACCGTTTTCGCCCTACTTCTTGTCCTGAACGCGCCGGTCTGGGCCGGTTTATCGTCGATAGATCCCATTCCCGGCGATGAAAAAGAAAACAGAACGTCCTCCTCTCCGAACGTGAGCCGTACCAAAGCGATGGGCGTGGCCATCTACCGCTCGGTTAACACGGCCAAGATGAATCTGATGATCGAAAACTACATCGAGGTGCCGATTCAGGTGACGCTGGTGAACGAAAATAACGAGGTGCTGCATTCCGAAAAAGTCGGCAAACGGCTGAAAAAGTACTGGCGGAAATTTGACATGGAAACCATGCAGGATGGTTTGTATACCTTCCAGATCAGCGACGGGTATACGCACATCACCAAGTCGTTCCGGCTTGAAACTCAGAAAGTCGAAGTAAAGCAACCCACGCGGTTTGTCTCACTGCTGGATTGAGTAGCCCCAACTACCGACAAACGTTTTCCCCGCCGACGGTGGTCAGGTACCCGAAAGATGCCGCTCTTTCTGCCTCGCTTCGTGGTGGGGGATTTTTTTGCGGACAAGAGAGGAAAGATAAGAGAGGAAGGGCTTGAGAAAGAGTAGGTTATGGATGCTTGTCGCGGGTCTTTTCTCTCTTGTCTGTCTTCATTTCTCCGGAGCTTCTGCCGGTTCCAGACTGACCAGATCCAGGACCAGTTTCCACTGCGCCTGGCTGTCTTTTTTCCAGATGCGGAGGTAATTACCCGTTCGTTTAACCGGTTTTCCGGCCAGCGTCGCGAGTGTCTGGGCGTTGCCGTAGACGTACCCCAGATCCCCCGAAGCCGCAACGGACGCACCCAGCGGGAGAAAACCGAGCGTAATGGGTTGCTTCAGCAGCGAGTCGATGGCGGGCCGGTCGATGAACGGTTGCTGGTCCATCCGGTACAGCCGGGCCTGCGGAGCCAGATACTGCCGGTAGGTCGCGGCTACCCCGCTTTTCTCCAGCGTTTTAATAAACTGGCTATCGAGTGCCAGCAGTTCTTCCCGGTTTTGGGTCGTATCCGAACTGGTGACACTCCGGATCCCCGTTGCCACCCGGATGGCGTTAACCGGGGGCGTTGGCGGGGCGGAATGGCTGATGCCGATGTCCAGCGCAATTTTCCAGTTGCCGTCGGCCTGTTTTTTCCAGAGTGTAACGTAATGCCCATAACCGGATGGGGTATCGGTTAGTGTTTTCGGGCGTGCTTCCCAGGGACCCGTGGTGTACCCCAAATCCCCCGAAGCTGCCACATCGGCGGCCACCGGCTGCCAGGTCAACTTGCCGGGCCGTTCGGGTCCGGTTTCAAACAGTTCCCGGCCATTGGTTACTTTGCCTTTGGCGAACAGAATACCATCCGGTGCCAGATTCTGAAGAAAGGCGGTTTTGGTCGTGCTGTCCCGCGACAGTTGCGCAAATTTCTTCTCCGCATTGACCAGTGTCTGGAGCGGGCTTTGTGAAAAAGCAGATAGGGTACTCGTTACGAACCAGAGCGTTAGGTAAGCGTTTTTCGTCATCGTTTGTTGTTGAACGGCCGGATTCAGCGGCTGGGCCGCGACCGTTTCTTTACATAAACGTACTCATGCTCGATTCGTTTGCCAATTCTTTGGCGTGTTCGTGACCCAGATAGTTATCGATCAGATAATGAGCGAGATACAGGACGGGTGTCAGGACTACGGCGACGAAAAATTTGTAAATGTAGTTGATGATGGCTACGGCAATCACCTGCTTGAACGACCAGTTGCCGAAAATGTAAAACGCGATGACCAGGACGACGAAACTGTCGATCAACTGGGAGATGAGGGTAGAACCCGTGGCCCGCAACCAGATTTTGCGGCTGCCCGTAATTCGCTTGAGAGCCTGAAAAACCGTAGCGTCGAGCATCTGGGCCACCAGAAAAGCCGTAATGGAGCCCAGAATGATGCCCAGTCCCTGCCGGAAAATCATGGAAAAGGCATTGTTGATGTTCATGGGATTTCCCACCGCGTCGGTTTTGTTGACCTCCAGCCAGAACTGGGCCGGTGGGAGGGAAGTTACGAAGTAAATGATAAGGAAACTGTACGCAATGAAGCCCGCCGTGACGTACGAAATGCGCCGGACGCCCTGAACACCGTAGTATTCGTTGATAATATCGGAGGTAATGAAAACCGCCGGCCAGATCACCACGCCCGCCGTCAGATTAAAATCCAGGACAAAATCGCCCAACAAATGAATCTGGGCCGGAGCCACACCCAGCCAGGTTTCGGCCGAAAAGATTTTGACCCCGATGATTTCGGCAATAACCGCGTTGGTCAGAAAGAGGGCGCTCAGAAAAAGGTAAAGATTGGTTTTTTTGCTGGTAAACGAAGCCATTCTGGAAGTAAGAGTTATGAGTTAAGAATTAAGAATTGTGTGGGGGATGCCTGCGCTCCGGAACGCAATGACAAGATATCACTCTTCACTCTTAATTCTTAACTCCTAACGCTTCATTTATTTACGTCGGCTTTCGAGAAATTCCTCGATGCGGTCGATTGCCAGATTGAGGTCGTCGAGCGAAGGCAGACAGACGATGCGGAAATGGTCGTCGTGGACGTAATTGAAACCCGTTCCGGCCACCACCAGGACTTTTTGTTCATCCAGCAGGTCAAAGACAAACTCATCGTCGTTGGCCAGCCGGAACTGCGACAGATCGATCTTGGGAAAAATATACAGCGACCCTTTCGGTTTGACACACGACAAGCCGGGGATGGCCGTAATGCGGTCGTGGGCCAGCTGGATCTGTTTGTAAAGCCGTCCGGTCGGCAAAACCAGGTCCTTGATGCTCTGGTAGCCACCCAGTGCCGTCTGAATGGCGTATTGCGTGGGGACATTGGCGCAAAGCCGCATGCTGGCCAGCAGTGTCAGCCCCTCGATATAGGATTTGGCGCGGTGTTTGGCGCCGCTCAGAATCAACCAGCCCCCCCGAAAACCGGCGGCCCGGTAGTTCTTCGATAAACCGCCCATTGTGATGCAAAGCGTGTCTTCCACCAGCGTGGCCATCGGGTAATGAACGGCGCCATCGTACAGGATTTTGTCATAAATCTCGTCCGAAAACAGAATCAGCTGGTGGCGTTCGGCGACCTGGGCGATGCTTTCCAGGACTTTTTTGTCGTAAACCGCCCCGGTCGGGTTGTTGGGGTTGATGACCACGATGGCGCGGGTGCGGGGCGTGATTTTACTTTCCAGGTCGGCCACATCCGGGTTCCAGTCATTGGCCTCGTCGCAGAGGTAATGAACCGGTTTTCCGCCGGAGAGCGCGACGGAAGCCGTCCAGAGCGGATAGTCGGGCGAGGGGACCAGCACTTCATCGCCTTCGTTGATCAGCGCCTGCATCGTAAGCAGAATCAGTTCACTGACCCCGTTTCCGATCAGCACGTCGTTGATGGCAACATCTTTGATGCCCAGGTTCTGCGTGTAATGCATGACGGCTTTCCGGGCCGCAAACAGCCCCCGCGAATCGGAATAGCCCTGCGCATTGCGGATATTCAGAATAATGTCGTGGACGATTTCATCGGGCGCATCGAAGCCGAACGGGGCCGGGTTACCGATGTTCAGGTGCATGATCGAATAACCCTGACTCTCCAGCTCAAGGGCTTTTTCGTAAACCGGCCCGCGAATTTCGTACCGCAAGTCATTGAGCCGGTCAGACTTTAAAAAATTCATAGTGGGTGATTGGAATAAAAGTGGGGCAAAGGTACACGTTTTCAATGGATCCGGCAGGTGCCGGTTTTAGTGGGCCGTTATGGAAAAACAAAAAGCCGCTGGTGGTCAACCAGCGGCTCTAGGGGTAGAAGTATCCGTAGGTCAGACCGTCGCAAACATCGACTTCGCTTTCGCTTCCAGCTGGCTGTCACCCATCAGGAAGAGGTCCACCGCTCGCGCGGCTTCACGCCCTTCCGAAATGGCCCAGACAACCAGCGACTGACCCCGGCGCATATCCCCGGCGGCAAATACCTTCGGGTTGGTAGTCGTTTGATAATTAACGGCTTTCACGTTCCCGCGTTCGTATTCCAGTTCGAGCGCATCGAGCAGCCCTTCCTGTTGCGGGTGCAGAAAACCGGCGGCCAGTAAGGCCAGCTCGCAGGGAATGTCCCGCTCGGAGCCCGGCACTTCGACCATTTTCATTTTGCCGTCCACGGTTTGCCAGTCCAACTCCACAATCCGGAGGGCTTTCAGGTTACCGTTTTCGTCGCCGATGAAGGCTTTCGTGTTGATCGACCAGTGCCGGTCGCAGCCTTCTTCGTGCGACGTCGACGTCCGCAGCATCATCGGCCAGTTCGGCCAGGGCGTGCTTTCGGCGCGTTCGGCCGGTGGCATCGGCATCAGCTCGATCTGGGTGACGGACTTGGCTCCGTGACGGTTGGAAGTTCCCACGCAGTCGGAACCGGTGTCACCACCACCAATCACCACCACGTTTTTGTCCGTAGCGAAAATATCCCCGCTGGCGTATTTCACCCCGCGATGATCGACTTCCACCGGGCGTTCAGCAACGCGTTTGTTTTGCTGGCTCAGGAATTCCATCGCAAAGTGAACGCCTTTCAATTCCCGGCCCGGAATCGGCAGATCGCGCGGAACCGTAGAACCGCCCGTCAGCAGAACTGCATCGAAATCGGCCAGCAGTTCCTTGGCTTTGACGTGTTCACCAACGTTCGTATTGGTTTTGAAGGTAATGCCCTCGGCTTTCATTACGTCGAGCCGACGGTCGATGACCCATTTTTCCAGTTTAAAATCGGGAATCCCGTAACGCAGCAAACCGCCAATCTGGTCGGCCCGCTCGAAAACCGTTACGGTATGGCCGGCTTTGTTCAATTGGGCCGCTGCCGCCAGACCCGCCGGGCCCGACCCGACTACGGCCACGGCTTTGCCGGTCCGTTTGATGGCGTTGTTCGGCTGCACCAGCCCGCGCGAATACGCAGCTTCGATAATCGATTTCTCGATGAATTCGATGGCCACGGGCGGTTTGTTGATGCCCAGGACGCAGGACGACTCGCAGGGAGCGGGGCAGATGCGGCCCGTAAACTCCGGGAAGTTGTTGGTCGATGCCAGAATTTCGTAGGCATACTCCCAGTTCTGCTCGTAGACGGCGTCGTTGAACTCCGGAATGATATTGCCCAGCGGACAGCCGTTATGGCAGAACGGAATCCCGCAATCCATACACCGGGCGGCCTGTTTCTGGGTATCCTCCTCGGCGTACGGTTTTTCGATCTCCTTGTAATCGTGAATCCGCTGCTGAACATCCCGTTTCTTCGGCAGTTCGCGGGTAAATTCTAGAAATCCAGTGGGTTTTCCCATGAAGATTAAAAGCGTATACGGTTTTCAAATATTACTGGTGAACCACATCGACCACGATATCCTGATAGACGACGTTTTTGTCGCGAATCTGGTCGGCGAGTGAAACACCCCGTCCGGCCAGCGCCTTGCGGAAATCGTTTGGCATCACCTTGACGAATTGTTTGATAAGATTGTCCCAATCCTGAATTAATTGCAAGGCGACGTTGCTGGTCGTATACTGGAAGTGTTTTTCCACGTATTCCTTCATGATGGTCACGTCTTCGCTGTCCAGTGCTTCGAGGCTCACCATTTCTTTGTTGACTTTGGAAGCAAAATCGCCTTCCTGATCCCAGACGTAGGCCACCCCGCCCGACATCCCGGCGGCAAAGTTGCGGCCCACCGAGCCCAGGATGATCACCAGACCGCCCGTCATGTATTCCAGGCCGTGGTCACCAACGCCTTCGACCACCACTTTGGCTCCGGAATTCCGGACGCAGAAACGTTCTCCGGCCATACCCCGGATGTAGGCTTCACCGGAGGTTGCCCCGTAGAACGAGACGTTCCCGACGATGCTGTTTTCTTCCGGTTTGAACGGCGCCATCCGGTCGGGATAGACAATCAGCTGGGCTCCGCAGAGTCCTTTGCCGAAGTAGTCGTTGGCGTCGCCTTCCAGTTCCAGTTTGATGCCGTGCGTATTGAAAGCGCCGAAGCTCTGACCGGCTGTACCCCGGAATTTGAAGTGCAGCGTCCCTTCCGGCAGGCCTTTCCCCTCGTAAATTTTCGAAATTTCGTTGGATAAAACCGTACCGACCGCCCGGTTCAGGTTAATGATCGGGAATTCCGCGTAAACCGATTCGCCCGATTCCAGCGCCGGTTTAGCGGCTTTCAGCAGATCCCAGTCCAGAATGTCGGCCATGCCGTGATCCTGTTCTTCCTGCTTGAAGTTGGCAACGTCGAGGCTGTTGGCATCCTTGAACAGTACCGCCGACAGATCGACGTTGTCGTATTTCCAATGCTTGATGTCTTTTCGCATCTCGAGCAGCTGCGACTGCCCAACCATTTCGTTAACCGTCCGGAAGCCCAGTTCCGCCATGATTTCGCGGAGTTCGGTTGCCAGGAAGGTGAACATATTCACGACGTGTTCCGGTTTGCCCGAGAACAGCGCCCGCAGGTCTTTGTTCTGCGTTGCCACACCGACCGGGCAGGTGTTCAAATGACACTTCCGCATCATGATACAACCGACCGTAACGAGGGCAGCCGTCGCGACGCCAAATTCTTCGGCTCCGAGCAGGGCGGCAATCGCCAGGTCGCGACCCGTCCGGATCTGACCGTCGGTTTGTACCGTTACGCGGCCCCGCAGTTTATTCCGAACCAGCGTCTGGTGCGTTTCGGCCAGCCCCAGTTCCCAGGGCAGACCGGCGTGCCGGATCGAACTCAGCGGAGATGCCCCCGTTCCGCCGTCATGACCCGAAATCAGGATATGATCGGCATGGGCTTTGGCTACCCCGGCGGCAATCGTACCTACCCCGGCTTCCGACACCAGCTTGACGCTGATGCGGGCTTCGCGGTTGGCATTTTTCAGGTCGAAGATCAATTGGGCCAAATCTTCGATGGAGTAAATATCGTGGTGGGGCGGGGGCGAAATCAGACCCACACCGGGTGTTGAGTGGCGCGTACGACCGATCCAGTCATCGACTTTGTGGCCGGGCAACTGACCCCCTTCACCGGGCTTGGCACCCTGGGCCATTTTGATCTGCAATTCGCGGGCGTTGGTCAGGTAATGACTCGTTACTCCAAACCGGCCCGAAGCGACCTGTTTGATGCCCGAATTCATGTTGTCGCCGTTGGGCAGGGGCCTGTAGCGCAGCTCGTCTTCACCGCCTTCGCCGGAATTGCTCTTGCCGCCGATGCGGTTCATGGCAATCGCCAGCGTGGTGTGCGCTTCCCACGAAATCGATCCGAACGACATGGCACCCGTGGCAAACCGCTTGAAGATGCTTTCGATGGATTCCACCTCTTCAAGGGGCACCGGACTGCCTTTCCTGAACTTCATCAAGCCACGCAGCGTCAGGGCTTTGCGGGTTTGATCGTCGATCAGATTGGCGTATTTTTTGTAAATCTGGTAATCGTTTTTCCGGGCGGCCTGTTGCAGCAGGTGAATCGTATCGGGTGTGAAAATGTGCGCTTCTCCGCGTTGCTTCCACTGGTACACTCCGCCCACTTCCAGCCGGTTGGTCAGCTTGTTGTTTTCGGGGAAAGCCTGCCGGTGGCGCACCAGAATTTCGCGGCCAATCTGCTCCAGACCCATGCCGCCAATGCGGGAAATCGTACCGGTAAAGTAGCGATCGACCACGTCTTTGTTCAGCCCCAGACACTCGAAAATCATGGCTCCCTGGTACGATTGCAGGGTCGAGATCCCCATTTTCGAGAAAATCTTGAGCAGTTCTTTATTAACCGCCTTGATGTAGTTCTGGTGGAGTTTTTCAACCGGGTAGTCGACCTGCAACATGCCGCGTTCCTTCATGTCGGTAATCGTTTCGAAGGCCATGTACGGATTGATGCCCGACGCGCCGTAACCGATCAGGGTGGCGTAGTGATGCGTTTCCCAGACGTCACCGGCTTCGACCAGAATGCCAATCTGACCCCGTAATCCCTTGCGGATCAAGTGGTGGTGAATGGCCGCCGTAGCCAGCAGCGACGGAATCGGCGCGTGGTCGGAGTCAATGGCCCGATCCGACAGGATAATGATTTCAAAACCGTCTTCGATGGCATCTTCGGCATACCGACAAATCCGTTCCAGCGCGCGCTCCAGCCCAACTCCGCCCTGGTCGGCGCGGAAATAGGTGTTGATCGTTTTCGCCTGGAAGTGATTTTTGTCCACAAACCGCAGCTTGTCAAACTCTTCAATGGTCAAAACCGGCTGGGTTAGCTCGATCAACCGGCAGTGCTGGGGTGTTTCGTCCAGCAGGTTGCCATTGGCGCCGACGAACGAAATCAGCGACATGATCGACCGCTCCCGGATCGAGTCGATCGGCGGGTTGGTCACCTGCGCAAACAGCTGTTTGAAATAATTGGCCAGGTGCTGGCTCTGGTCCGACAAAACCGCCAGCGGGGAGTCGGTCCCCATCGAGCCCAGGGCTTCCAGCCCGGTTTCGGACATCGGCCCCAGAATCATCCGGAGATCTTCCGAGGTATACCCAAAGGCCTGCTGCCGCTGCGTAATGTCCTGTTTCCGCATGTGGCTGAACGTGCGGACCGGTTTCGGCAGGTCGGAAATTTTAATCTTGTACTCGTCGAGCCATTGCTGGTACGGCTGGCGCGAGCAAATGTCGGCTTTCACCTCTTCGTCGCTGATGATCCGGCCCTGCTCCATGTCCACAACAAACATCCGGCCCGGTTGCAGCCGACCTTTTTTAACGACTTTCGCCGGATCGATATCGTTGACCCCCGCTTCCGACGCCATGATAACGACATCATCGTCGGTGACCCAGTAGCGCGAAGGCCGCAGACCGTTGCGGTCGAGGGTAGCCCCCACAATCCGGCCGTCCGTGAACGAGATCGAGGCCGGGCCGTCCCAGGGTTCCATAATGGCCGCGTGGTATTCGTAAAACGCGTGCCGGTCGGGGTCCATGCTCTCGTTGCCGTCCCAGGCTTCCGGGATCAGCATCATCATGACGTGGGGCAGCGAGCGGCCCGACATCACCAGCAGTTCGATGGCGTTGTCAAGGTTGGCCGAGTCCGACTGGTTGAGGTTACAGATCGGGCGCAGCATCGCCAGTTCTTCCTTCGAGAACAGCTTGGATTCCAGCATGGCTTCCGCCGTTTTCATCCAGTTGACGTTGCCTTTCACGGTATTGATTTCCCCGTTATGGGCGATATACCGGAACGGCTGCGCCAGTTGCCAGGACGGGAAGGTGTTGGTCGAAAACCGGGAGTGAACCACACCGACGGCCGAAACCAGTTCTTCACGCTGCAAATCCGGGAAATAATCACGCAGTTGTTTGGTCGTTAGCTGACCCTTATACGTAATGACCCGGCTCGAAAGCGAAGAGTAATAAAAGCTATTGTTCAGGCCGGTTACCGTTTCGTTGATAATCCGGCTGCTGTAGTTACGAATAATGTAAAGTTTACGCTCAAATTCGTCGGCAGTTTGGGTGTCCGGTTTGCGAATAAAAAGCTGTTCCATCTGCGGTTCGACGGAGCGGGACCCGTTGCCGAGGTCCGATGAATCGACCGGGACGACGCGGTAGCCGAGCAGTTCCAGGTTCAGTTTTTTGATGGTGCGGTTCAGAATGTCGCGGCATTCTTTCCGCAGTTTTTCGTCCTTGGGCATATAAATCATGCCCACCCCATACTCACCGGCCGGCGGCAGGGCAAAACCCAGCTTCCGGCATTCATCGACGTACAATTCGTGGGGGATTTGAATCAGGATGCCCGCACCATCACCGGTATTGGTTTCGTACCCAACCGCACCCCGGTGATCCATGCGCGTCAGCATCGTCAGGGCATCTTCCACAATCTGGTGGGATTTACGACCCTTCACGTGCGCGACGAATCCAATTCCACAGGCGTCGTGTTCAAACTCGGACCGGTAAAGGCCCTGTTGCGGTGCGTTAGAAGAAGACATCGGCGTAAACTCTTTCGTGGTTTGAATATTAAAAAAATGGCAAATCAAAAGGTCGGCAGGTGAGTAAAGGAAAACGAGCTAGATACAGCAGACACTACCGTTTTTGCGTTGGAAGTGCAAGTTACATTAAAATATATTTTGTGAAAAGTCCAAAATACGAAATTTCGTTTGCATAGCCAATTTTATGATTTTGGTACAAAATTGTCTTGGTTAGTGAATAGAATTTACTAAAAATGAGATGAAATTGAAGGAATGATAATGGAGGGGTTTCAGGAATTTTAATTTAATAATAGCTACTATAAATATAGTTAAAAAGATAATTAGGCTGGTTTTGCCAGTAACTTCCAAAAAATTGGGTGGAAGTTTAATAAATAAGTGAAAAATGTATAAAATGTAAGTATTTGCCAAAAATAGGTTTGCATTTGAGGTTAAAATGGCTAATATTATACCAAAATGCAGAAAAATTGGTTAAATTTTGAAAGTGTTTTCAGGATTATATTCAATTTGTATAGTCATTAGTTTTTTAGTGCATCCGCCCATCGCTGGCCGGATCAGGTCCTCAGAAAACCACCCTCCCCGGCGCCCTGATCGGGCGGTTTTCAGGGGAGAAATGACACAGAAAGGGCTCTTCCTTGGGGCCGAAAATTCCCTTTCGGCAACCCTCAACTTACCGTTTACTCAATAAGGTACACTTCAGTATCGATTTTTGACGGCTCATGCATTCCACCGGCCCAGGATTCGGACGCAGGCTTTACATTCGCTCCCGTTCCGAACAACCTCGATTATGGTTAAAATTCTGATTACCGGATGGCTGCTCCTGGCATCCACGGGTCACTGCGAGGCCCAAACCGGTTCGCGTTATCCGATGACCTCCAAAAACCGCCAGATTATCGTCGGCGAAGGGGGCGGTTTTACGGGTGGTTCCCGAGCCTATTACCTGCTTGAGAGCGGGTATCTCTATGTCAAATCGGATACCGATTCGCTTTTTACCCCATTGGGGAGAAAATCGGCGGCCACCACCCGGCGGCTTTTCAAGCAACTGGAGAGCACCTGCCGCATTAAAACAACCCATTTTCAGGAGCCGGGTAATCGCTACCGGTTTGTGGCCTGGAAAAAGGGGCCGCAGGAATTCCGGGTTACCTGGGGTGATCGGCAAAAACCGCCACCGGACCGGTTTACCACATTTTATCAATCCTTTATGGCGCAGGTTCCAGCCCCCAAATGATTTTTTGAGCGTCTAAACTAACAACAAATACCACGATGAAATCAATTTTATCTACTGTCTTACTGGCCTGCACGGTCGGGGCGATGGCGCAAACGCCCGAGGGCGGTTTTGGCCGAAAGCTGAAAACCCAGGCCCCAACACCCGGTCTGGCCCAGAAACTGAACGCCGAGGTGGGCCCGGTTTCGGACCGGAACGGGAATTTTCGACTGGCTGCGGGGGCGAATGGGCCTCAGTTTTCGACCCAGCCGCTCCGTCTGAAGGTGGTTCGCGATACCAGCTCCCGGTTGCCGGTTTATATCGAAAACCGTACGCCCGTTCCAGCGACGACAAAAGCCGCCCGGTTGAATGCCCGCGAAGCGGCTTTTTCGTTCATGAACCAGGTGAAAAGTTTATTGAAGCTCGAAAAACCGGAAGAACATTTTGCCATTACGCGTACCGAAACGGATCAACTCGGGCAGACCCACATCCGGATGGCGCAAACGTTTCAGGGCGTTCCGGTGTATGGAAGCGAACTGATCGCCCACCTGACAAACGGAACCGTTACTCTGTTGAATGGGCAGTATACACTCATCAAAAACGTTAACACAACGCCCCGGTTGTCGCTCCAGGCCGCCACCGATCGGGCGTTTCAGGATGTTGGCAAAGAAACCGTCGTCCGGGTGTTCGGGCAGAATTTGCTGGGCTCCCAGCCATCGACCGGTTCGCTCTGTCTTTATCCGGTGGGTGACAAAACCGTGCTGGCCTACGAAATTACGCTCCGGCCCAATTTCATCGAACGCTGGCAGTACGTGATCGATGCCCAGACCGGCGCAGTGCTGAATAAATTCAACCATACCTGCGGAGTGGATGGCCCGGTGAAAGCCACGGGCAAGGATCTGAACGGCGTCACGCAAAACCTGCAAACCTACCAGTCGGGCTCTTCCTACTACCTGATCGATGCCTCACGGTCGATGTTTGATGCCAAAGCGTCGACCATGCCGCAAAAACCGGTGGGAGCCATTGTTACGTATGATGCCCGCAACAAGCAGGAAGCCGACGGGAGCATGAAGCTCTATTACATCACTTCGAAGAACAATACCGACTGGAATGCGACGGGACTTTCGGCCCATGCCAATGCGGCTTTTGCCTACGAATACTTCCTGAAAACCCATAAACGCAATTCGCTGAACGGCAAAGGCGGCTCGATTCTGTCGATTATCAATGTGGTGGAAGATGACGGAAAAGGAATGGACAATGCGTTCTGGAACGGGGATTACATGGGCTATGGAAACGGAAACACCCGGTTTAAACCGCTGGCGGGTGGGCTGGATGCTGCCGGACACGAAATGACGCATGGCGTGATCGAAAATTCGGCCAACCTGGTTTATCAGGATCAATCGGGGGCCATTAACGAGTCGCTGGCCGATGTATTCGGCGTGTTGATCGACCGCGACGATTGGAACGTGGGCGAGGATGTGGTTCTGAAGAGCGCCTATCCGACCGGAGCCATGCGGAGCATGTCGAATCCCAACCAGAACGGGGCCAGTGTGCGCGGGTATCAGCCCAAAACAATGGATCAGTTTGTGACCACGAAAGAAGATAACGGCGGGGTACACATCAATAGCGGGATTCCCAATTACGCCTTTTACCTGTTTGCGACCAAAATCGGGAAAGACAAGGCCGAGCAGGTTTATTACCGCGCCATGACGAATTACCTGACCCGGACCTCCAAATTTCTGGACCTGCGGCTGGCCGTGATCCGGGCCGCCGGTGATCTGTACGGCGCGGATAACGCAGAGGCAAAAGCCGCCCGGGAAGCATTCGATGCCGTTGGCATTGTAGAAACGACCACCAAGCCGGACGAACCGAAAGACCTCCCGGTCAACAATGGCACGGATATGCTGCTGCTTTATAGCGTGGGCGACCAGAAGCTGTATACGGCCCCGATGAGTACGGGTAACCTGACGGCGCGCGTGAAAGCGCAGGTGAAACACAAACCGAGCATCACGGATGATGGCAAAGTGGCTTATTATGTAACCGAAGATGGTCGGATTCGGGCGGTGACGCTGACCGGCGCGGTCGAGGAAGTGGTTATTTCCAATGAAACCATCTGGGATAACGTGGCCATTTCCCGCGACGGTACCAAACTGGCCGCTCTGACGAAAGAAAAAGACAAGTCGATCTGGGTGTACAGCTATGACCTCAAAAAATGGAAGCAGTTTCCGCTCTATAATCCGACGTCGGCCGAGGGCGTCAAGACCGGTGAAGTGGAATACGCGGATTCATTCGAATGGGACCATGATGGCCGGTTTCTGGTCTACGATGCGTATAACAAACTGAAGAATTCGGATGGCGAGGACCTTGACTACTGGGACGTCGGTTTTATGAACGTTTGGGATACCAGTGCGAAAAACTTTGCCGATGGCAGCATTCTGAAGCTGTTCTCCAACCTGGAAGATGGTGAAAGTGTCGGAAATCCCTGTTTTTCCAAGAATTCACCCAATATCATTGCCTTCGACTATTATCATTCCATTGATGAATCCTACCAGATTCTGGCGGGAAATCTGGAAACTGGTAAACTCAGCGCGGTGATCAACAACGTAACGATTGGTTATCCGGATTATTCGCGTCTGGACGACCGGCTGGTTTTCAATACCTTAAGCAAGGATGGGGATGTCGAAATGGTGGCCACAATTGAATTACAGGCCGACAAGATTTCGCCGAAAGGGGAGGTGAAAGGGCTGTATGATAATGCGAAATGGGCCGTGCTGTATGCTCCGGGAACGCGGGCCGAAGTCGGCAAAAAGTCCCAAACCATCACGTTCAACGAGATTCCGGATCGGTACGCCGACGACGGATCGTTCACCCTGGTGGCCACGGCTTCGTCCAATCTGCCGGTCGGCTTTTCGATTGTTTCCGGCCCGGCAACGCTTTCGGGCAACAAACTGACCCCCACCAAGCCGGGGGTGGTGACGGTGCGGGCCACGCAGCCGGGGAACGATCAGTATTTGGCCGCAACGCCGGTGGAACGGAAGTTTAATGTGCTGGCCGTCACCGGAACGGAACCCACCTGGGCCGATGCGCTGAAACTGTATCCGAATCCGGTGACAACGTCGCTCACGGTGGAATTACCGCAGGGCGAATATTTCGAAGCCCTGACGTTGACCACCGTTTCCGGTGTCACGCTGATTCAGCAACCGACCAAAAACCGGTCGAACCGGGTTACCCTGGATACGAGCCAGGTACCTTCCGGTTTTTATGTCCTGAACGTGCAGACGCCGAAAGGAACCGCCCACCGGAAAGTGGTGAAACCGTAAAACCGCCTACCATCTCTGTCCGTGTAACCGCTGCCTGACCTCTTCCGTAGGTTACGGCAGCGGTTTTTGTTTCCTCGGTTAAATATCCGTTGTTTCTCCTTCGATGGCCAGGTAGGTTTCCGGAAAAACCGACCGGGCCTGGACTAGAAACTCGTCGGTTGCTTTGTAGCGCGACGAAAAATGACCGATCAGCAGCCGTTTGGCGGCTACCTGTTTGGCCGTCAGCGCGGCCTGGCGGGCCGTAGAGTGGAAATACCGTTCACTGAGGGCTTCCATATCATCCAGAAACGACGCTTCGTGGTAAAGCAGATCGACGCCGTGAATCTGGTCGAACATCGCTTCGTTGTAGCGGGTGTCGGAGCAGAACGCGTAGGAGCGGGGCGGGGGCGCGGGGAGGGTATATTCCTCCGCCCCGTACACTACCTGCCCGTGTTCATCCACAATATCCTCACCGTCTTTCAAATGCCGGTAATACGACACCGGTAAATCGGCGGGAAGTTTCTCGGCAATCAGTTTCCGTTTGCGGTTTCGTTCCCGGAACAGAAAACCGGTGCAGTCGATCCGGTGCTGGAGCGGAATGGTTTCGACCCGGACCTGCGGATGGTCGAGAATCTGCGTAGGCTCGTGCGGATTGGTTTCCTGAAAATGAATCGGATAATTCAGCTTGGTGTCCGAATACCGGAACTGAACGGTAATGATTTCCCACAATCCGCGCGGGCCAAACAGCCACAGATCGTCGGTCCGACCGGCGAGGTTCAGGCTCGACAGGAAGGGCACCAGGCCGAAATAATGGTCGCCGTGGAGGTGGCTGATAAAAATATACCTGAGCCGACCGGGCCGGAAATGGTGCTCAATCAGCCGGTATTGCGTGCCCTCTCCGCAATCGATCAGAAAATAATCGCCCTCGATGGTCAGGAGTTGGGCGGTCGTATGGCGGTTGAGCACGGGCGTTGCCGAACCGCTGCCAAGGATCGTCAGGTTGAATGTCATATTTTTTGTAAACTTGCCGCGAATCCGTACAGTTTCCAAATCTCACGTAATTCTTTCATGGATACCGCGCTGACCCGCGAACTGGCCAAAATGATCGACCATTCGCTGTTGCATCCGACGCTCACCGACGACGAACTGCGGGCGGGTTGCGAACTGGCCCGGGCGTACGACGTTGCGTCCGTCTGCATCAAACCGTATGCCGTACCGCTGGCCGTCGAACAACTGGCCGGAAGTGATGTGCTGGTGGGAACGGTCATCGGTTTTCCCCACGGGAACAGCCAGATGGCCATCAAAGTGGCCGAAACCGAACAGGCTTGCCAGGACGGGGCGGTGGAGATCGACATGGTGGTCAACATCGGAAAAGTGCTGGGCAACGACTGGGTCTATGTCACGGATGAAATCCGGGCGGTGAAAGAGGTGTGTGCCCGGCACGGGGCGGTGTTGAAGGTGATCTTTGAGAATGATTTCCTGCCCGATGACGCCTTCAAAATCCGCTTGTGCGAAATCTGCACGGAAGTGGGAGCGGAGTTTATCAAAACCTCGACGGGCTACGGTTTTGTCAAAGGGGATGATGGCCGCTATGCGTACGAGGGTGCCACGGAACACGACCTGAAGCTGATGCTCGCCCATGTCGGACCGGGGGTAAAAGTGAAAGCTGCCGGTGGGGTTCGAACACTCGACGGGTTGCTGAAAGTCAGGGAATTGGGCGTCGCCCGGCTGGGGGCCAGTGCCACGGCGGCCATTCTGGAAGAAGCCTACCGCCGTTTCGGGGGCGGAAAAACCGGGTCATCCGAAATTGAAATTAACGAATCGAAAGGGTATTAATGTAACGGTTTACGGTATTCGGTTTACGGGGTGACGCCCACTTACTAACGGATGCGTCAGCCACCGAAAAGCGAATACGTGTAAACCATAAACTGTAAAACTAATTCAATGCTGCATCTTGGTTTTGTAAGTGCCATTCTGGCGGAATATGATCTGGAACACGTGCTGGAATTTGCGTCGGAGCAACGGTTTAAGTGCGTCGAAGTGATGTGCTGGCCAGCCGATAATGCCGATGCCCGGCGGTATGCGGGCGTTTCGCATATCGATGTGGATAATTTCGATGCGAAACACATTCAGCTTCTGACGCAGAAATACGGCGTTTACCTCTCGGGACTCGGTTATTATCCCAATCCGCTCGATCCCGATCCGGTGAAGGCGGAGTTTTACCGCGAACACATCAAGAAAGTCATCCGGGCGGCTGCCAACCTGGAGGTGCCGGTGGTAAATACGTTCATTGGGCGGAATCCGGGGCTGACCATCACCGAGAACCTGAAACTTTTCGCCGAACACTGGCCTGCCATTATCAAGGTGGCGGAGGAAAATAACGTGAAAATCGGCATCGAAAACTGCCCCATGTGGTTCACCGACGACGAGTGGCCCGGTGGCAAAAACCTGGCCACGACGCCCGCCATCTGGGACCGGATGTTTGAAATCATTCCGTCGCCGATTCTGGGCCTGAATTACGACCCTTCGCACCTGATTTTCCAGATGATGAACGAGGTCCGGCCGATTTATGATTACAAAGACCGGCTGCACCATATTCACCTCAAGGACGTAAAAGTATACCGCGACAAACTCGATCGTGTGGGCATTATGGCTAATCCGCTCGAATACCACTCCCCGAAACTACCCGGTTTGGGCGATGTGCGCTGGCGGGAATTCTTCGCGGCCCTGACCGACGTTCGCTACCGGGGCCCGGTTTGCATCGAGGTGGAAGACAAAGCCTACGAAGGCAGCCCCGAAGATGTGCAAACCGCCATCCTGACTTCCCGGAATTATTTGAGCCAATTTTTAGTGCTTTAACTAGTGGTTGTTACACAGAGTTAATCAGAGGACACCAGAGGGTATCAGGGGTTTCTCTGATTCCCTCTGATCCTCTCTGATAAACTCTGTGTATTAACTTTTTAGCCACCCCGTAACTCCCATGTCGAAATTGAAAGCAGCCCTCATCGGCGGGGGCAATATTGCCGATAAGAACCACATTCCGGCCCTAAAACAACTGGCGGATCTCGTCGAGATCGTGGCCGTTTGTAGCCGCGATGGCATCAAAGCCGGGGCGCTGGCGCAGAAACACGGCATTCCGCACGCGTTTACCGATTCGGTCGCCATGTACGAGCAATGCAAACCGGACATGGTGGTGATCAGCACGCCGAATAACCTGCATTATCCTTACACGATTCAGGCGCTGGAGCAGGGGTGTCACGTTTTGTGCGAAAAACCGCCCGCTATTCATGCCCACGAAGCCCGCGAAATGGCCGATCTGGCAACCCGGAACGGGCTGGTACTGGCCTACAACCTGCAACTGCGGCAGACGAGCGAATGGGACTTACTGATGCGGAGCAAAGCCGACGGGCAACTCGGTGATATTTACCATATTAAAGCGAGTTTTCTGCGTCGGCGGGGGATTCCGGGCTGGGGCTATTTCACCGATAAAGCGATCCAGGGTGGGGGCGCGCTGATGGATCTGGGCGTGCACGTGCTCGATCTGGCCCTCTGCGCGCTGGATTATGCGGTTCCGACGCAGGTGCTGGGGAATACCTACGATTTCATCGGAAAAACCGGTGGCAAGGGACTGATGGGGTCCTGGAATCCGCAGACGTTCGGCGTCGAAGATGCCTGCATGGCGTATCTGGCCTTTCCGAACAACGCATCGATCATGCTCTCGTCGTCGTTCGCGCTCAATACGCAGGCCGATATCAACCGGAATCTGGAAGTGTTTGGCAGTCGGGGCGGGGCGACGCTTTTTCCCTTTACGCTGTATACGGAAGTGGCCGGTGAACTGGCGAATGTCCATTTTCCGTACCTCGACAACGTGGACATTCAGCTCAAAAACACGGCGGCTTTTCTGGATGCCTGTCTGGGAAAACCGTCCAACGTCTGTACGGGCGAGCAGGGAGCAATTTTGCAGGAAGTGGTCGAGCAGATTTACAAATCAGCCTCGGGGTTTACGTAATTTGCTTACGCCAGCGAAAGAATTATGGCAGCTGGATTGAAAAATACGCTCAGGAGTCATAAAAAACGTTCTCTGTACGCTTGGATCGTTGCATGGCTTTTGAAACCTGCCCGGAATATAACAACGACCTAAAATAAATCAGGGACTATTTTAGGTCGTTGTTAAAAAGCAATCCATTCAAGGCGTATTGATCCGGAATCGGTGATCAATCATCCGCGCTGCCCCCGAATTCGTAGCTGTCATCGTCTTCACTGCGGAAATCGTTTTCGAGCTCGTTCATAAAAACCGCATCAATGGCCTCTTCGAGGGTTGGCAAAATGGTCAGATCGGGGATTTTGGAGCGGTCCAGAAAGTCGATCAAGTCATCGCGTTTCGTGACCAGAATAAACAGACCGGACTCGTTGGTACACTGGCGGTTTATTTTCCGAATGATGGAAATACCCGGATCTTCAATGTCCTTGACGGTGTTAAAATCGACAATAATGTTGCTGTATCCTTCCCGGAACAGGTTGCGGCTGAGCGTTTCAAACGTAGTCGATACCTCTCCGCCAAAAACCGGCTCGTTCAGGTTGACGAGGGTGTATTGCTCGTTTTTCTCGATGGAGTAATTCATAGTGGATAGCCCTTTTCCGATTTAAAAATACGTAACCGTCAGGGAACGACGGATATTTTCTTCGATTCGCTGGTAAATATTGTCCGTTTCCGAACGCTGAAACGACTGACCGGTCACGGTTTCGTACAGCTCGATGTAGCGGTTGGAAATCTGGTCGATCCATTCGTCCGACATCTCGGGCACGGTCTGGCCTTCTTTGCCCTGAAAGTGGTTGGCGATGAGCCATTCGCGGACAAACTCTTTCGAGAGCTGTTTCTGGGGCAGAGCACGTTCCTGGTTCTGGGCGTACGAATCTGCGTAAAAATACCGGGAAGAATCCGGCGTGTGAATTTCGTCGATCAAATAAATCTGGCCGTTCAGCGATCCGAATTCGTACTTGGTATCGACCAGGATCAGGCCCCGCCGGGCGGCCATTTCGGTGCCGCGCTGGAACAGGGCCAGTGTGTATTTTTCAAGCTGGACATATTCGCTTTCCGAAACAATCCCGCGTTCCAGAATCTCTTCCCGCGAAATATCCTCGTCGTGGCCTTCCTGGGCTTTGGTCGCCGGGGTAATGATGGGTTCGGGTAGTTTATCGGATTCTTTCAGGCCATCGGGCAACGCCACCCCGCAAAGCGTCCGCTTCCCGGCGCGGTATTCCCGCCAGGCATGGCCGGCCAGGTAGCCGCGCACCACCATCTCGATCGGGTATGGCTGGCATTTTAGACCGACGGCCACATTCGGATCCGGTACCGCCAGCAGCCAGTTCGGTACAATGTCAGCAGTGGCTTGCAGGAAATGGGCGGCTGTCTGGTTAAGCACCTGTCCTTTGAACGGAATCGGGCGGGGCAATACCACGTCGAACGCCGAGATCCGGTCGGTAGCCACCATCACCAACCGGTCTTCAAAATGGTACACATCGCGGACCTTGCCCCGGTAAAAACCGGTTTGCCCATCGAATGTAAAGCGGGTTTCTTTTACGGCCTGTTTGGCGATACTCATCTCGAAATGAATTAATTAGCAATTATAGTTTTTCAACGACCAGCGCCGAGGCACCCCCACCGCCGTTGCAGATTCCAATGGCGCCAATCTGCCCGTTCTGTTGTTGCAGGATGCTCGTCAGCGTGGTAACGATCCGGGCGCCGGAAGCTCCCAGCGGATGCCCCAGCGACACCGCACCTCCGTATACGTTCAGCTTTTCCTGCGGTATTTCCAGCAATTGACTACAGGCCAGTGCCACCACCGCAAAAGCTTCGTTAATCTCGTAAAAATCAACCGCTTCCGGTTTGATGCCCGCCCGTTTCAAAGCCGCCGGGATAGCCAGCGTGGGGGACGTGGTAAACTCGGCGGGCTCCTGCTCGGCATCGGCATAGCCCAGAATGCGGGCGAGCGGTTTGAGGCCCAGTTCGTCCGCTTTTTTCCGGCTCATCAGCAACAGCGCCGAAGCGCCGTCGTTGAGCGTGGAGGCATTGGCCGCCGTTACGGTTCCGTCGGCCGTAAAAGCCGGTTTCAGGTTCGGAATTTTATCGAAAAATACATTTTTGTATTCCTCATCCTCCCGGACGGTTTTGACACCCTTGCCCAAAGGTACGTCGATCGCGATAATTTCGTTGCCAAATCTACCATTTTCCGTGGCTTCGGCGGCCCGTTTGTACGATTGAACGGCAAACGCGTCCTGGGTTTCGCGGCTGATGTTGTATTTTTTGGCGGTCTGGTCGGCAAAAACGCCCATTGCGCAGTGGCCGAACGGGTCCACCAGGCCATCTTTGGCCAAGCCGTCGATCAGTTCGGCATTGCCATATTTATACCCAAAACGGGCTTTGGGAATGTAATACGGGGCATTCGACATACTTTCCATCCCACCAGCGATGATCACATCCGCCTGGCCTAACTGGATGGTTTGCGTCGCCATCATGATTGCTTTCGTACCGGAAGCGCACACCTTATTGACCGTGGTACATCGTGTGGTCGTTGATAAACCGGCTTTCAGGGCCGCCTGACGGGCCGGTGCCTGACCCAGGTTGGCCGAAACTACGTTCCCCATAATGACCTCGTCGACCAAACCGGAAGAAAGGCCGGCTTTTTTATACGCTGCCCGGATGACGGCAGCGCCCAGATCCGTTGCCGACAACGAAGCGAGCGCTCCGCCGAAACTGCCAATCGGGGTCCGAACAGCCGATATAATTACTACTTCATGCATATCCAGTAAGTTCATAGGGATGGATTGATGAGAATGCGTCGATCAATACGTGTTATACTGCTTCCGGCTCTGGCGGCTGGTGGCCTGCTTTCGTTGGTGGATGTATTGCACCTTGTTGTCCTGCATCGCGTTCAGGATGGCCAGCGCCTGTTCTTCCGAAAGGTCCAGCGAACGCAGCCGGCGCAGCAATTCGTCTTTGTTATCGCCCTGTTCGACCTCGGTGCCGCTCTCCTGCCCGCTTTCCGTCGTGGCTTCCGTCTCCTGCTCCGTCGGCCGGTTTTTAGGCCTGGGCTGCTGCGAATGAGCAGGATTGGGTTTGCCCGAATACGTTTTTTTGATCAGTTCGTAATTAAACTGGGCAGACCCAAAACCGGGTACGGTATTCAGCGCTTTTCGGAACATGGAAAGGGCGGTACTCGAATCGCCCTGTAAGACCGCAATAATGCCCAGCTGGACTTCGGCGGCCGCAGCCAGTTCGGGCTGGTTGATCTGGGTAACGAGCCGGTAATGTTTTTGGGCCTGGGTATACTGCTTGAGGTGAAAATACGAATGGGCGAGGTTCAGCCGGGCCGACGGATCCACGAAGAGGGTAGAGTTGACCAGGGCCACATAGTGTTCGGCCGCCCGTTTGTAGTCGCCGGCCTGATAGGCTCGCAGGCCTTCTATGCGGGCGATGTTGTCGTGCGAAATCTTCACAAAAGAACGATTGTCGTACAACCAGAGCAAGACCGATAAAATCAGGTAGGTCATCGTTGGGGGTTAATCGTCCGGCAAAAATACGAACTCTTTCAGACAACTGGAACGCGGTTTATAGTTTAAACGTTCGCACCGTCACCAGGATGTCGATGGCAATCAGGATCAGGGCAACAATCAGAAAGTAGTAGTATTTGTTGGTCGTCACTTCCAGTTTTCGTTGATCGACCAGCCGGTTTTCCAGATTCTGAACGGCCGCAATAAGGGGGGTTAAATTACCCGAGGGTGACGATAATTCCAGGTAAGAGCCGCGCGTTTCCCGGACAAACTGCCGCAGGTAGTTCTGATCCAGGCGGGTGCGAACAATCTGTCCGTCCTTATCCCGCAGTTTGCCCTTGGGCGTTGGCAGGGTGGTTCCCGATTCCGTGCCGACACCCACCACAAAGGGCGCAATCCCATACCGCCGGAGTTGGGCCGATAACGCGGGATCACATTCCCCGAAATCTTCGCCATCTGTCAGTACGATCAGGACTTTCGTCTGGGTGAGATCCGACGTTTCGGCCAATTGTTTTCGGAGCGCCAGAGCCACCGCCGAACATAAATTGGTGCCGGATTCGGG
Source organism: Larkinella bovis (assembly GCF_042655385.1). Taxonomy (NCBI): domain Bacteria; kingdom Pseudomonadati; phylum Bacteroidota; class Cytophagia; order Cytophagales; family Spirosomataceae; genus Larkinella; species Larkinella bovis. The sequence continues at coordinate 122,616 of NZ_JBHSMA010000001.1, forward strand.
GACGAGCCGGGTATTGAGGGATTGAATAAACATCGCCAACGCACCCTGGTCGGATGTCAGGGGCGCGTGGACGTACGCTTCCGTGGAGAACACCAGCAGCCCAAAGCGGTTGCCGGGCAGGGCTTCCACCAGTCGTTTGAGTTCGTATTTCACTTTCTCCAGCCGGGTCGGCGGAATGTCAGGCGCGTCCATCGATTTGGAGAGATCGACGGCAATGTAGATGTCTTTGCCTTCCGAAATCAGCTCTTTTTCGACCACCCCGAAGGAAGGGCCGAGCAGCGCGATGAGCAGGAGGGTCAAATAGCCGGTACGGAGAAAAAATTTCGGAATGGTTGCCCAGGCCGTGGAGCCGAGTTGCCGGGCTACGCTGAACGTCCGGAAAAAGTAGTAACCATAGAGCAGCGCAAAAACCGCAATGAACAGATACTCAGTTTGGGTCAGGCTATAATTCCAGTTCATGCCAGTGAATACCGGACGCGTTTCACGCGGAATGGGAGACGGTGGTGATGCGCCCTTCGCGGGGCGAAATTAGAGGAAATGATCGGTTATCGGTCCGTTTGGACGAAAATGCCGCGAAACTTTTTGCTTAAAATCTTGGCGAAACGAATGGAATACCTCTATATTTGTGACCCCAAATAACGACAAAGCGGTTTGGGAACCGGAAACGGAGAGGTGCCTGAGTGGCCGAAAGGAGCAGTTTGCTAAACTGTCGTACCCCTAAAGGGTACCGCGGGTTCGAATCCCGCCCTCTCCGCAGGATTAGAACTAACCCGCTCATTATGAGCGGGTTAGTTTGTTTATAGAGCCTGGGGTTGCAATCCGGGTTGAAGATGTGTAGTTTTCCAGTCGGCCGACGGTCCTTCGAAACGTTTGGCAAAACTTGAAACTACCCCATGAAAAGCCTGCTTCCTCTGTTGGGCCTACTGATTGCATTGACCAGCTTTGCCCAGGACGATGAAAACAATCGTTTTCCGGTCGATCCGGATAGTAAACTGATCACCTATTCCCGCGTCATTCCCGTAGCGGGAGCCACGAAAGAACAATTGACCGGTCGGATCAAGTACTATTTTACCCACGCTTTTCGCGAACGAACCCTACGCTATATCGAGTCTGACGCCCCGAGTGGATTAGTAAGCACCAAAGGTGTCCTCTGGCTTGATCTGGGACCTGGCAACCTGTTGGCACCTTACGAAGAATTTCTCCTGCCGGTGTCGGTTTGGGTCAAGGATGGCCGGTACCGTTACGTAATTTCCCATATCTACGCGCTCGAACACAATTCGGCCAATGATGTGCCGCTGGAAACCTGGGTCAAACGAACCGCTAGCAACCGGTTCAAAAACCGGGTCGAGGAAGTGATCCAGAAGTTCATCGCCGATCTGAATGCGTGCATGCAGAACAACAAACTGGACGATTTTTGACGCAACGGATCTGTTCTGCCCGGTTCTCGCGAAAAACCGTGGAATGGGCGGGCCGGTAGCTCAAAACCGCCCCTGATTGGCAGGAGCACGACTGATCGATTCCGGGCGGCCTGGGGCCTTTTCTTCGCAAACAATCGCCGGGAAATCCTCGTTATTTCCCCAAAAGCGTCCTTTGTTCTATGTTATTAGACCGAAAAATTTCGTTTGCCTATATCTTCAAAAAGGTCAGGTTTGACCTGTTCATTGTTCTTCTGATCGGTTTAGTGACCAATCTGCTGACGGTGCTCATCAACGAATACTTGCCCGAGATGCCGCTGACTATCCCCACGTTTCTAGGGACGGCGATCTCGATTTTACTTTCGTTTAAAATGAACCAGTCGTATGACCGCTGGTGGGAGGCCCGGAAAGTGTGGGGGGCCATCGTGAATGATTCCCGCAGTTTCGTCCTGCAATTACAAGCCTTTTTAGACCATACCGATCCCGACGTTCTCCGAAAATTAGCCCATCGGCAAATAGCCTGGTGTTACGCGCTGGGTCAGTCCCTGCGGGGGTTAAATCCGCTGGAAGGTGTTGAGTCGCTGCTGTCGGCCGAGGACTGTGCCACCGTCTTGAGCCATACCAACAAACCACTGGCTATCCTGCAACTCAACACCCGCGATATCCGGGAACTCCGGTTGCAGGGGGCCATTGATGTGTTCCGGCACGTTCAGCTGGACAACACGCTGGTCCGTTTTTGCGATTCAATGGGGAAAGCAGAACGAATCAATGGAACCGTCTTTCCCGCCACCTACCGCCATTTTCTGCATTTTCTTATCTACCTTTTTATGATTACGCTTGCCATTTCCCTGAAGGATGTGGAGATGATTTTTGAAATACCGCTCCTGCTTTTGATTGCAGCCGGTTTTTTGCTGATCGAAAAAAGCGCTTTTCACTTGCAGGATCCTTTCCGTAATCGACCCAGCGACGTATCGGTTACGGCTATTGCGCGGACGATTGACATCAATATTCGGCAGTTACTGTGTGAGGAGACGATTCCGGAACCGGTACAGCCGAATGGTTTTTACATCCTGTAAGTACGCCGGCCAGGCTTGAGAAAACCGCCAACCGCCCCTGTGCTTTACGAATCACCAAAAACCGGCATAAACTGGCTGTTCGGTACGAGGGAGCAGCGCCATCGTCTCGGTTCGCCTGTGTTGATATTCAGGCAAATCCTGGATAACTTGCCGCTACGTGTCCGTTAAAGTAGGCGGGTACCCGGGAGGGTATTCCTGCTAATCAACCGGTGCCCGGGTTTTGATAAAAACTAGTTTTAAAGAGGTTCCAAGCTGGTATGATTCAAGTCGCTTACTCCTGGTTGATCTTGGGTATCGCAACACTCATGGGGTATACTCAACACGATGCGCTAACACCTGGGGAGGCTTTAACGGAGCAGATTGCCGCCAGGAAACCTCAGGGCTATGGTCGCCGGCCACCAAAACCATCCGCTGTATTTCCGGACTACCAATGGGCAACTCAAACGCCCGCTCAGGCAAAACTCGATAGTGTTTCCCTGAATCGATTACGGGATTTTGTCGGCGGCCACGGCTGCGTTGTGCGTCATGGGTATCTGGTTTATTCCTGGGGAAAGTCCGATGGCATGTATGATATTGCGTCGGCCTTCAAACCCATTCTAAGCACCCTGATGCTGATGGCGGTGCAGGAAGGGAAGCTTCCCGGTCCGGATGCGGAGGTGGCTGATTACGAACCCCGTCTGCGGGAGCTGAATGGTGGGAAAGACAAGGCAATGACCTTTCGCCACTTAGCCTCACAAACATCGGGGTATGGATTATCCGAACGTCCCGGTGAAGCCTATGCCTATAATGACTATGCATTGGCTCTTTATTATGATGTGCTTACCGAAAAAGTTTTCGGGCAGTCCGGTAATGAGATTCTGAAAACCCGGTTGGGCGAGCCGCTTCAATTTAGTGACCCCTACACGTTTACGGTTTTTGGGGCGTCCAACCGTCCCGGTCGCCTTGGGTGTTCGGTTCGCGATCTGGCCCGCATTGGGCTGTTGTATCTCCGTGGGGGCAGGTGGAAGGACCGCCAACTTCTGACGCCCGAACATGTCCGGTTAGCCACGACCTCACCAATTCCGGCTACAATCCCGCTTACCAAGGCGCAGGATGCGCTCATGCTTGCCGGTCAGCGGAGTATTGGGGGGACAAAAAATATTACGTCGCTTGGTCCCGGTTGTTACAGTTTTAACTGGTGGCTCAATGTTGAAAACCCACCAAACGGACAGCTGTATCCAGCGTTGCCACCTTCCACCTTTATCGCCAGTGGGCATACGCCCCGTCGCGAAATGGTGGTGATTCCGGAATGGGACTTGATTGTGGTTTGGAACGAGGCAAAACTCGCGCTTGGGGATACTGAAGGGGCACAAGTGGCCATGCAATGGATTGCGAAGTCGGTCGCCAACCGGTGAAAAAGTCGTCACGGTTTCTGAGTGATGGAGCAATTTTACGCGGGAGCCTAGCCGACTGTGGACTGTCGGGATCCTTTTTACGGTGTAAAATCCTTTCAGGGAGAGGGCCACTCTGCTGATTAGCACCAAGTTGCAGTCCGGTTAAGATTATTTCCGCGAAAGGATAGCGGGGAATGAGGTTTTTTACTACTTTTGCACAACGAAACGGAAAGAGGGGGTTGAAGGCTAGCATTCTTACAATAAAAGTCTTTTCATCTCTTCCGCAAAGGAATTAAGCAGGATGAGTTCCTTCTTTATTCTTCATTTTCGGGGTGTAGCGTAGCCCGGTATCGCGCCTGGTTTGGGACCAGGAGGTCGTAGGTTCGAATCCTGCCACCCCGACTGCAAAAACCGCCTAAATCGCATGATTTGGGCGGTTTTTTTGTGCCCACCGGCATTTTTGGCAGTTTTTCGGGATCAGGTGCAAAAATTGTGAAGGGCATTGTTTTTTGGGGTTTGTGCGTTTAAGCAAACCAAGTCGTTTTGGGAAGTTTCTTATCCTTCCGTTTTTTGCCCACGTTCATCCTGGAAAATTTTGAAATCTCGTCCATTGATGCCAGGGTGCCGTCTTCCATGTACACGACTGTTTCCGTGTTCAGCCAGTCATCCTGAAAGCCCTCCAGGAGATGCGCGTTCAGTGTCGACAGGAAGCGTTAGTTGTTGTAAATCAGGTTCTTGATCGAGTCAGGCCCCCTGAGAATACGTATGAGTCCCGGTGCTAGCCAAGGGCGACACGCTCAGACAGTTATTAGCCCGTTGCCGGTATGTGCTCTATCAAAAACCGGGGGATTGGACCGCTGGCCAACGCACCACTTTTGCACTTGATCCGTCGTCAGATTGTTACATCGTTTCAGCGGTTGAACCAATACCTGAAAAAATTTCGTACCCTTGGGTGATAGTTGCTCGTCTTTCCGATAAACCGGTAAAAAACGTATGAATATAACCACCCAACACCCGGCGATGCAGGAAGCCCTGATGACGGACCGGGAACAGACATTGGAACGGATTTACGCCAGAACGTATCCGATGGTACGTCATTATATCAGGGAGCATGGCGGTACGGAAGAAGATGCCAAAGATATGTTCCACGAGGCCATGATCCTGTTTTATGAGAAAACCGTTCATGACCAACTCACGTTGACGTCGTCGGCCAGCACCTACCTGATGGGGATCTGCAAGAACTTATGGCGTCAGCAACTTGACAAACCGACGGGCCGCGTGGCGCTGACGGATGCGCAGGCCGAAATCCGCTGGGAGGAGCCGGACATGGGCGATCGGCAGCCTTCGCTAACGCTCATGACGTTTGTCGACCAGCTGGGACAGACCTGTAAAAGCATTCTGGTCAGCTTCTATTATTTTGGCCAGCGGCTCGAGCAGATTGCCGCCTGGCATGGCTACCAGAACATTCGCACAGCCACCGTCCAGAAGTATAAATGCCTGGAACGGTTGCGGAAGGCGGTGAGCCATCTTTCCATCGAAAATTTTAGATCCTGATCACGATGCGTCCGGAACTGGAAGAAATTCAACTGCTGGAAGCCTATCTGCAGGGAACCTTGCCGGAAGAGCAACGCACCGATGTAGCTGTCCGGCTTCTCTGGAATCAGGACTGGCAACAGAAAGTGGCGGCCCAACAACTGGCGTATCAGGCGGTACGGCTGGCCGGTCGGCAGCAACTGCGCCAGGAGTTGGAGAGTATCTATCGACGGCTTTTTGGGTAAACCGTATCATCTTCTCTTTATCAAATCTTAAAATCGGCTCATCTGAGCCCGTGGGCTGCTTTTGCCCTTACGCAATCATTTTATCCGTATTCTTATGTATTACCCTGAACTTAGCCAGCGCGAGTTTCGTAAATTCGCGGTGCATGGACAAAACCTGAATGGTCTTAGTGTCGATCGTTATTTACACCAGGTGGAAAATATGACCCGTGCGGTCATCGAGGAGCGCCCGATGAATTTCCGGGAAGTGGACGTGTTCTCCCGGCTGATGGCCGACCGTATCGTGTTTCTGGGCACGGCGGTAGACGATAATGTCGCCAATATCATCATTGCGCAATTATTGTTTCTGGAGTCGGCCGATGCTAAAAAAGATATTCTGCTGTACATCAACAGTCCCGGTGGGTCGGTGTATGCGGGGCTGGGGATTTATGATACCATGCAGTACGTTCGGCCGGATGTGGCCACCATCTGCACCAGCGTGGCACTTTCGTTCGGAGCGGTTTTGCTGTGCGCCGGAGCGCCGGGCAAGCGATCGGCTTTACCCCACGCCCGGGTGATGATTCATCAACCGCATGGGGGCGCCCAGGGACAATCCGTCGATATTGAAATTACGGCCCGGCAAATCGTCATTTTACGGCAGGAGTTATATGGAATCATGGCGCACCATACCGGACGGTCGGTGGAAGAACTGGAGCGCAATGCCGACCGCGATTACTGGATGAAAGCCGAAGAAGCGAGGTCCTACGGTTTTATTGATGACGTGCTGCAACGGGGCTAACGGCAAAATTTCGGGGAATAAGTAGACTTTGCTACCCAAAACGGCCATCTTTGCGCTACTGCGTACGGGATTTCTGGAAACACAACAGCCGCAGCAGTGCGGCTTTTTTTATGGACTTGCTCGAAATTTTTGATGCCGATAACCGGCCCTTAGGCTTTACAAAACCCAAGATAGAGGCCCACCGCGACGGCGACTGGCACCGTACGTCCGAAATTGTGGTGCTGAATACCACGAATGAAGTACTCCTGAGCCTGCGCCATCCGGATAAATTGTATCTGCCCAATTTCTGGGATGTCTGCGTTGGGGGGCATGTCGATCCGGGCGAGACGTATGAAGAATGTGCTATGCGTGAAATTGAAGAGGAGATTGGTGTCCGACCAGCAGCGGGCGAGCTGCATTTTCTCGGGATGGTCGATGTGGAAGCGATTGACGAGTCGGTTTCCCTGTATGATCGGGAGCATGCCGCGGTTTACCTCTTTCGGACCGACCGAACGCTGGACCAGTTTGTCATGCAGACCGACGAAGTCGCCGACCTTCGACTCGTTCCGCTGGCGACCATCCTGGACGAATTCCGGGCCGGGGGAAATTCAATTCCTTATACGCCACCTCAGTATTCGTATCTGAAGACCCTCGAAATGGCGGCTGATTTCCTGACGAATCGTGTTTAAAAAGGGCGCACGGCTTTCACAAAGCGGCCTTTGAAATAGTTCGAAAACAGGTTGTCTTCCCGAACTCCGCGCGATGACGATGCATGGATGAACCGAATATCCGAAGGGCCGTGCACTTCCGTCACGATGCCGGTATGGGACACATATCCGGATTTTCCGTCGTCGGGCACAAAAAACAACAAATCTCCGGCCTGGATCTGTGGTACTTCGACTTCATAACCTACTTCCGACTGTTGCCAGGATACGCGGGGCATTTGCAAGCCAACCGTATTGAACGAAGCGAAAATCAGGCCCGAACAATCGATGCCTTGCGAGTCGGTACCACCCAGTCGATAGGGGGTTCCGGTGTAGGTTCGGGCAATTTTGACCACCTCCGGAACGTAACCCTGCTGGTAGGTTTTCGTATCAACTGTTTTTAGCGGTTTGGCGACCGGTTTTTTCTTATTGGCGCTGGCAACGGATTTCCGTTGGGCGGGCGGGACGTAATGAGAAGTTTTTAGAAACGAACAGGACGACAGGGCCAACCCCAAAAAGAGTGCGGGCCAGATAGGGCGAATGTAAGTCCTCAGCATAATCAACTTCACAAATAGTAATAAAGGCGGGTTTCTAGGAGTCGTATCCGGTTTACCGGCTCAGGAAGTGGCATTGCTTCGGGAACGTTTGGGCCCGGAGCAATGCCACCTCATCGGCAGCGAATCGACGCTTTAAAGTATTAAATTTTCATGGTTAAGGCAATCCGTTTCCGTTGCAGATCGACTTCCAGCACCTTTACTTTTACTTTCTGGTGAACACTCACGACCTGTCGCGGGTCCGAAACGTATTGATTCGAGAGCTGCGAAATGTGTACGAGTCCATCCTGTTTAACGCCTATGTCCACAAAGGCACCGAAAGCGGTTACATTGGTGACTACGCCCGGCAACAACATCCCTTCCTGAAGGTCTTCCGGTTTTCGAACCCGGTCGTCGTATTCAAAAACCGTGAGCGATTCGCGGGGATCACGACCCGGTTTTTCGAGCTCGGCCAGAATATCACGCAAGGTTGGCAACCCCACTGTTTCCGTAACGTACGATTCGGGCTTTATCTGCTTTCGAAGCTCCGGTTTTTTGATCAAATCCGTAACGGTACAGGCCAGATCGCGCGCCATGCGCTCCACAATCGGGTAGCTTTCCGGGTGAACGGCACTGTTATCGAGGGGATTTTTCGCCTGATCGATGCGCAAAAAACCGGCGGATTGCTCAAACGCCTTGGCACCCAGTCGCGGCACTTTTTTCAGTTGATCCCGCGATTGAAACGGCCCGTTCTGCGCCCGGAAGGTCACAATGTTTTGTGCCAGTTGCGGCCCCAGGCCGGAGACGTACCGGAGTAGATGGCTGCTGGCGGTATTGAGCGAAACGCCTACCTGGTTCACGCAACTTTCAACGACGCGATCCAGGCTGTTTTTCAGATCCTGCTGATCCACATCGTGCTGATACTGGCCCACCCCGATGGATTTGGGGTCAATTTTAACGAGTTCGGCCAGCGGGTCCATCAGCCGGCGGCCAATTGAAATGGCTCCACGGACGGTTACATCCTGATCCGGAAACTCCTGACGGGCCACTTCCGAGGCCGAATAGATCGATGCGCCCTGTTCACTCACCATGAATACCGGTACGGTTTTGCCGAAATTCAGGCTGCGAATGAATGCTTCCGTTTCCCGTCCGGCGGTTCCGTTGCCGATCGTGATCGCTTCGATCTGAAACTGGGCCACCAGCTTCAGCACGGTTTGTGCGGCCTGTTCCCGGCGCGAATCCGGGTAAATGACGTCGTTGGTTGCTAAATTTCCCTGCGCATCCAGGCAAACCACTTTGCAGCCGGTCCGAAAACCGGGGTCGATGGCCAGCACCCGTTTCTGACCGAGCGGGGGAGCCAGCAGCAGTTGCCGGAGGTTGTCAGCAAAAATCTTGATCGCTTCCTGGTCCGCTTTCTGTTTTGACGCATTGTCAAACTCGGTTTCGATCGACGGTTTGATGAGCCGCTTGTAACTATCTTTGATCGCAAGGGCCACCTGATCGGTACTTTCGGATGAACCATAGCGCAAAAACTGTCGGTCCAGCCGTTCGAGTGCCGCGTCTTCGTCCGGCGAAATACTGACCGCCAGAATACCTTCCGCTTCTCCGCGCCGAATGGCCAGCAACCGGTGAGAGGGAATCCGTCGGAGCGGTTCAGCAAAATTGAAGTAATCTTTGTATTTGAGGCCTTCGGTGTCTTTTCCTTTCTTGACGGTCGACTTGAGAATGGCTTCCCGTTCGAAGAGGTTTCGGATGCGCTGGCGGGCGTCGGCGTTTTCGCTGATCCATTCCGCCATAATGTCGCGGGCGCCCTGGAGGGCATCATTCACCGTAATCACCTGATCGTTCAGGTACGCTGCTGCTTTCCGCTCGATGGCGTTTTCCCGCTGACTAAACAGCAGGTTGGCCAGGGGTTCCAGCCCTTTTTCAATGGCGATGGTCGCCCGGGTTTTCCGTTTGGGTTTGTAGGGAAGATACAAATCCTCCAGGTCGTTCATGGAACTGGCACCCTCGATCTTCTGGCGAAGGTCGGCGGTGAGTTTGCCCTGTTCGTCGATGGATTTCAGAATGGCTTCCCGCCGTTTGTCCAGTTCCAGCAGCTTTTCGTAGGTGTCTTTGATCGCACCAATCTGAACTTCGTCCAGTTGAGAAGTCGCTTCTTTGCGATACCGGGCGATGAACGGTACGGTTGCGCCGTCGTTCAGCAATTGAATGGTATTCGTCACCTGCCGGTGATTCAGGTTCAGAATTTCAGCAACCCGGGAGGGAATCCGGCCTTGTTCGGAGACTGCGTTCATGTATCTGTTTACGGAATGAAGTCGCAAAAAAAGCAGGAAAGGCGGTTTTGTCAAACCGGACTGGTCCGAAATGGGGGCACTCCCGGGTAACCCGTTCGTAGTCAGGAAGCAAAAAAAACATGCCATCGGCATGTTTTTTTCAAATCTAATTAGTTATATCTTTCGATTAAACCAGTTCGACGTTTACGGCATTCAATCCCTTTCGGCCGCGCTCCACTTCAAATTTAACTTTGTCGTTTTCACGGATTTGATCGATCAGGCCCGTAGAGTGAACAAAAATGTCCTCACCGGGGGCATCCGGCTTAATGAAGCCAAATCCTTTGGTTTCATTAAAAAATTTTACTACTCCTGTTTGCATTGACTTGTGATTAAAATTTGGATAAAGGACTCGTTTTTTACCGTTGTATCCAAATTTTATTACATTTTTTTACTGGGAAGGATTTTTTTCGGGTTCTGATTTCTCAAACACCTTCTTATATTCGGCAATCCAGACAACTTTCATAATCTTCATGCCCCGGTGCATAAACACCGTTTACGTTCACCAGCTGGTCCAGTCGAATGGATTCGCCGGATGCCAGCACAATAGCCTCTCCGTCCGGGCCGGTTTGCCAGTCCGAAATAATGGAGGTGACCGATAGTAATTCGTTAAGATCGGTCGAGTAAAATACCTTCACATACTTCCGCAAAGCTATCAGTGAGCGGAGCATATCCGTGAACGTTTCTGAGTGCGTCGTCATACAGTTCGGTTTAATTCCTGTCTGGATAACAAATTTCTACCCAAAAATCTTTCCGGTTCCGGTTTTTTCTTCGTCGGGCAGAAATTTAATTTTTACGGGATTGGGAGTCGGACTTCAAGTAAATTTAATCCCGTTTTAATCTGGGGTCTTAAAATGTATCCCTTTTTAAAACCGGTTTAATATCATTTACATACGGATTTAATTCGCCTGCGGTTCCTTTGTGGTCGAAATCATCCCGTCGGTATGCACTACGATCCTTTTTTCTTTCTCTCCTGTATTCTCGGTGACGAATTGTACAAATTGAATTTCAACCGGAATAAACCGGTCGATTACAAACAACTGATGGCGCGATTTAATCAGGTCTGTGACCAGCCAATTGATGACTTCTACCTGAGCGGTTTGCCCCCGATTATTCGGCAAAATGCTAGGCGTAATAATGCGTATTGATGTGATTCCGTTTTCACCGTACACGTGTTGATTCGCTCCGATCGCCACCCCGGAGGTGGGAGCGTTGGGTGACTAAGGGACGGTCAATACCGAGTTGGTGTTGCCGTCCCCGGTTTTTTGGGTAACCGGGTTGCCCGGATCGGTCATCCAGTGGCCATCCACCACAATTTTATAGGCGTAGGTTCCGGGCTTCAGGTCGAGGGTACAAACCCAGTCATCGCTCGATTGGGTAAAAAAGGTGCTTAGGTGATTCCAGTCATTAAAAGCACCGGCCAGCGTAACCAGCTTGGCCTTTGGGTAGCCTTTCAGCGTAATTTTTGTGCTTCCGGCTGCTTTCCGGGCGGCTGCCAGTCCTGCCAGTACGGTTTTGGCATCCCCAAGATCCGCTTCCAGTTCCAGGGCCCGGCGGTAATTCCGGATGGCTTCCGCCGGGTTTCCGGCGCGTAAAAGCGCATAACCGTAACTGTCGTACACGTTGGCCGAAGCGGGGTACGATTCGGCATTGAATTTCAGGACCGCAACGGCATCATCCAGGCGACCCATGTCCAGTAACTGGTAGCCGATCTGATTCATCAGTTCCTCCGGGATGGGCGATTTTCCGGTGGTGCTCAAATACGATTGAATGGCCGGCTGAACACCTTTTTTGAGAATGTTCTGCGCCAGCCGGTTCTCAGGGGAAGTATACGAATCGTAGTTGAGGAAGGCTACCGCCGGATGCTGACCGCCCAGCAGGTTCGCCAGCATGGTGTCGGTAATGGCTAATCCGTTGAAACTGTTCGTGAAATAAACCAGGGCCGCGTCGGTTTTCGAGGCAGATGTGGCCGGGCGGGCGGCCACAAAACAACGAAACGTGCCGTTATCGCCCCAATGCCAGAAATAATCGCCGGAAGGTGTTTTTTCCAGTCCGAATCCCAGCCCCCAGAACAGGGCCTTCGAGCGCGTGGTGTCGGCACGGCCAAACCGGGTGGGTAATGGTGTCTGGGGCGTCAGGAGCTGAGACCGGGTGGCCGGTTTTAAGCCCTGGCTGCGTAAAATTGCCAGAATAAACTTCGCATAATCGTCGGCCGTGATTTGCAACGAGTAGGCGGTGTTGGCCGTACGCGGTTTTTGTTTGGGTCGCGGGCGACCCAACTGGGTGTGAGGATAGGCAAAGTCTGAATCAAAATCCGGCCGCCAGACGTATCCGCTGCGCGTCATATGGAGGGGCCGGAATACGCGCTCATTCATCCACTCATTGAGCGGTTTCCCGGTGAGGGCTTCGATCACCTTCTGCAAATACACAAACCCTTCGCCCGAATAGCCAAATTGCTGCCCCGGCGGATTTTTGATGGAAAGTTTCTGCGATCCCCGCCAGTTCGGAAAACCGGTTCGGTGGCTCAGCACCATGCGGGCCGTAATGGCCTTATACCGTTCGTCGGATTCAATGTCGGGATAGGGCAGGTATTGATAAAGGGGCTTATCCAGGTCAAATTGGCCTTCGTCGACCCATTGAAGGACGGCGTAGGCAAAAACCGGCTTGCTGAGCGAAGCCGCATCGAAAACCGTCGCGGCTGTCACTTTCTGCGACGAATCGCTCCTGACCAGCCCGTAACCCTGGCTATAGGCAATGTTGCCGTTCCGAATCAGGGCGAGAGACAAACCGGGCACGTTGGCACTGTCCATCACCTGCTGAACAAACCGGTCGATCCGGGCCGGTAAGGTCAGCTGGGCGAACACCGGCTGTCGCGGTATCCAAAGGGGCAGCAGTAAAACCATCAATCGAAAGCAAAACCGGAAGCGCATCGGAAAACAGGTTGGATGGGACGGCTCAACGACGAAGCGTCGTCCGTTTTCGTTCCAGAAAAATACGCATTCCGGCCCGATTTCAGGCCGTTTTTTCGGTAAATTTTACGCAGCCTGCCGTTGTTGCAGGGAGAGGTGTTGCAGGAGCATAATGGTTTTTCCATCCATGATTTCACCGCGCGCAATCATCTGCATCGCCTGCGGAAGCGGCAGCTCCAGCACATCGATTTCTTCTTCTTCAATGCCGCCACCGGTTCGTTTTTCGGTGGCGTCGGAATATTCGGCGGTGAAAAAATAAAGCTTCTCGGTAACGGACCCGGGACTCATATACGCTTCGAATACCTTGCGGATGTTGGTGACCACAAAACCGGTTTCTTCCTCGGTTTCCCGCCGGATGGCGTCCTCGGGCTGGTCGTTGTCGAGCAAACCGGCGCAGGCTTCGATGAGCAACCCGCTGGCGTTGCCATTAACGTACGTTGGCATCCGGAACTGGCGGGTGAGAATGACCGTATTTTTCTGGGTGTTGTGCAGGAGAATGGTGGCGCCATTCCCCCGATCGTAGGCTTCCCGGGATTGCGTTTCCCAGACCCCGTTTTTGCGTAAGTAATTAAAGGTTACCTTTCTCAGAATGTACCAGTTATCGGATAAAATTTCTTCTTTGACCAGTTTGATTCGGGAATTGTTCATCTTGATTTGATTGTTTTTGGTAATTTTTGATCAAAATTGATTATTATTGCAAATAAAAAACGGCTTTATGAATTTCCCAAACCGGAAGCGGCTTATTTTACAAACGGTTGACGAACGCGGATCCATTGAGGTAAAAGAACTGGCTGACCTGCTGCAAACGTCCGAAATCACGGTGCGACGGGATTTGGGAATCCTGGCAAACGATGGCCTGATTTACCGCACCCACGGAGGAGCCATGAAGGTGAGTCTGGCAAATAATCCCGTGCAGTTTGTTAACAAAACGGCCGTTAATGCGGAGAATAAGGACCATATTTGCCGGTTGGCCGCGCAGGACATTCAGGAAGGCGACACCATTTTCATGGATTGCGGCAGCACGGTTTTTCGGCTCTGCCAGTTTATTCGGAATAAACGAATTCAGGTGATTACCAATTCATTGCCGGTGGTGAATGAACTGCTGCAATCGGAGGTGACGATCAACCTGGTTGGCGGTGAGGTGGATGCAAAACGGCAGGCTGTTCACGGCCTGATCGCGCACGAACACGTGGCACGCTACCGGGCGAATAAGGCATTTTTGGGCGTGGATGGCGTTTCCGCGCAAAACGGGTTAACGGCGCACAGCGAAACCGAAGCCGGCATGACGCTGGCCATGGCCGGCCAGGCCGACAGCGTCTATCTCTTGTGTGATTCGACGAAACTGGAGCAGGACCGGTATTTCCAATTTGCCCCCCTGCGTTTGGTTCAGGTATTGATTACCGATCCGAAGGCCGATCCGAAGGTGCTGGAAATGTACCGTAAACAGGGGATTCTGGTACGGAATTAGTTAAGGTCGGAAGAACGATCGTTCGGGCGTTTGCGGGTGCTTAAGTCTTCATAATTTCCGGTCAGGATAGCGGCCTGGTGCAGGAGCTCAACCGCCTGAATTTCATCGTACAGGATTTCGAGTTTTCGCTCGATCCGCCCGATTTCCGCAACGGCATTTTGGTAAGCAAAGTAATCCTCATGCGGACCCCGGTTTTGCATCGACTCGGTCAAGAGGTATTTACCGGCCTGGAGGACGCCCCACGATGCGCGAAGTTCGTGCAGGATCGGGCTGTATTTGGTCACTTTCAGAACGCGCATTCTTAACGGCGGTTTTCGCTCGCAAAGATATATAAATTTATGGCCGAATCAGTTCGTCAATCAAGAGTTTATGGTTTTCAGTTTTCGGCAGGCGGTTTTCGGTCCAACCAGCGGCCCGGTATTTCCCGTCAGGTTCAGCCTTGTGTAACCGGTGAGGCTTTGGGATCACCGCAGGGGGCGGAGTCCGAAACGTTTGAGCGGGTGCCCGTTTTAGATTCGTAGCGTGTGGGCATTCTGCTCCCAGCAGCAGGGGGAACCGGGAGGAGACAAGCCTGAAAGACGGTTTGCATCGGATGAAACGGTTAATAACTAATGCCAACATTTTGGTTCCTCTCCGGTTAAAAATGAAAACAAAAACCAACGAGGGGTATGGAGAATCAGCCGATTGAAAATCAGACGCTAACGGACGAATGGGGCCCGTATGATATTGCGGAGGATGTTCGGGGAATCAAGGATGTGTTTGTGAATATTTACTTTATTGGTGAAGCCCAGCCCGGCGGAAAATGGGTACTGGTTGATGCCGGTACGTCGAGCGGAGCGGACCAGATCCGCCGAAAAGCACAGGCCTGGTTTGGGGAAAATAACCCTCCTCAGGCGATTGTTCTGACCCACGGGCATTTTGATCATGTGGGTTCGCTGGACACGTTGCTGAAGGACTGGCCCCAGGTTCCGGTGTATGCGCACCCACTGGAATTGCCGTTTCTTCGGGGAAAGGCCCAATACCCGCCCCCGGACCCCGGCGTGGGCGGAGGGGCCATGGCCTATTTATCGTGGATGTTCCCGACCGGGCCTTTCAATTTTGGCGACCGGTTGCGGTCGATGCCGGCGGATGGCAGCCTTCCCGAGTTGCCCGACTGGCGGATTCTCCACACGCCCGGGCATGCACCGGGTCATATCTCGTTGTTCCGGGAACGGGATCGGGTATTGATTGCGGGGGATGCGTTTACCAATACCAATCAGAATTCGGCTTTTGCCGTTATGACCCAAAAAGAAGAACTGCACGGTCCTCCGGCGTATTTTACGATTGATTGGGGCGCTGCCAAACGGTCCATCCAGACGCTGGCTGCCTTGAATCCAACCGCAGCCGGAACCGGACACGGCAAAGCCATTCGGGGGATTCAGTTGCCGCAATTGCTGGAGGACCTGATTCATAATTTCGAGGGTCGGGAAGTGCCTCAAGGGGGGCGGTATACAAAACAGCCCGCGCATACGGATGAGCAGGGCGTGGTCGATATGCCCCCACCGGTTTCTTACCATGTCGCCCGCGCGCTGGGCATCGGCCTGATCGTGGGAACCGTGATGATGCTGGTGGGTGGCCTTCGCAAAAAGTAAGAAAACCGTTGATTTCGCAGAATGGCGGCCCGACAGGTAAACTGTTGGGCCGTTCTTCTTCCGTTAGGGGTGGAAAAACCGCACCGATTTCCAAACACCAACGTCTACATCTGAGTTTTACAGAAGAGTACAACCTATCTGAACGAATGGAACGTCGTAATTTGATTATCCTGATTGGGAGTAGTGTCGTAGTTTTGTTTGTGGCCTGGTTTGCGCTGAAACACTTCGGCGTACTGGATAAAAACGAAGTGCCCGCCGAGGGCTGGAACCGGGAACAGGCCGAACTGGTGATGCGCCAGTTGTGCCGGGCGGCCGATTCCGTGGGCATCGATACCAACCGCTATTCATTTGTTGCCAGCGATACCAAAAAAGAGTTCGGGGAGAAATTTACCGGGTTATTGCTGGAACTTCGCTACGGTTTGAAACCGTCGCGGATTAATTATACAAAGCTACCGGAGAAAATTGATACCGCCTGGGCCATCGCCATGTTGAAAAAAGACGAGGGCCGGTCGGCGCTGGACTCCCTTAAAAAAACACCGGTTTTCGGTCACTACACCACGCTGGTGAATCAGTATACCCGGCTGCGGAAAGCGGCTGCTTACGATACCGCTAAACATGTGCGCCAGACGCTGAATTTTTACCGGTATCTCAACCGCTTTGCGTTCGACCGGTTTTTGGTGGTCAATATCCCGGCGGCCCAATTGAACATCTACGACCGGAGCGGTAAGTGCCTGCTGCCGATGGATGTGATTGCCGGTAAGAAAGACAGCCGTACTCCGTTTTTTACAACCTACCTGACAGATATTATCACGTATCCGTACTGGAACGTGCCGCGCAGCATCGGCATTAAGGAAATTTTGCCCAAGGTTCAGGCCAATCTCGATTACCTCGAAAGTCAGAACATGGAGGTGCTGGATGAGAAAGGGCAGATCGTTGACCCGTCGGACATCAACTGGGAGGAAATGTCGGCCGACAATTTTCCGTACCGGTTTCGGCAGGCGTCGGGCTGTAGCAATTCACTGGGACTGATTAAATTTAACCTGACGGGGCCGGGCGCTATTTACCTCCACGATACCAACGCCCGCGACCTGTTCGATCAGACCTCCGACCGCTGGCGGAGCCACGGGTGCATGCGGGTCCAGAAGCCGGTCGAACTGGCCAATTACCTGATGGAAGAACCCGTGCTGGACGAAGGATTTATGAACCGGTGCATGATCGACCAGAAACCGCAGACCCTGAAATTACCGAAACCCTTTCCGGTTTTTGTGGTCTACAACCGCGTGGACGTCGACGACAAAGGCCAGATCCGGTTTTACAAAGATGTTTACGGACTGGATGGCGGTCATCCGATGTAATTCAGAAACGTCGATTTCTGCATATAATTGGAATCCGGCGAAAATACGAATAGACAGGAACCGCCCTTGATGGCTTCGATAATGGCTTTGCTCAGGCCGTTTTCAATGGCGGGGCACCCCTGGCTGCGACCCAGCCGGCCGGTGCGCCGGATAAAATCTTCGCACACATAATCTGCCCCGTGCATGACAATTGCGCGGCTAAAGGCGTTATCATTGAAACCGCGTTCGAGTCCTTTCAATTGCAGCGACAGACCGTGTTTGCCTTGGTAGGTGCCGAGGGTCTGGTAAAAACCGAGGCTCGACTGGAAGGAAGAGGCTACATTCGAAAACGAAGCCGCCATCAGCTCACCCGAATTCCGGCCGTGGGCCACGTAGGTTTGAAATAATAATTTATGCGAATTCAAATCAATGACGTAGAGCCGCTTCCGGTTCGATGGCTGGCTTAAATCGACAATACTCAGAACCGATTTCGGAAAGTCGATTTTCTGCAAACCGCGCACGGCATAATCGAACACTTCTTTCCGAAGGCCGTTACTGTCCAGCTTCAGTTCATTGTAAATACCGCTCCACAGGCTCGCGTGATCGAGTGGGGCCGGGGAAGCCGGTTTTACCGTGGTGCCAATACTGGCGAGGCTAAGGGGTAATAGGGCAAAGAAAATCAGCAGCGCTTTTTTCATAAAACGTTGAATAACTGGTTCGTATGTAAAAAGGGATGTAGAAAGATAACGCCAGACGGCCCGAAATAATTCATTGACCAACTCAATTTCAGGATGATTCGCAGAACGTTGATGACCGTATTATTGGTTACGGTCTGGTTATCAGATGGTTTCGCGCTGCCCGTTGTCTCGGTCCTGACGTACAGAAAACCGGGTGAAACCGAGCTGACGCCGGCCATTAACCGGGCCATTGCCGATTTGGCGAAGCGGGGAGGAGGCACCATCAAGTACCCGGCCGGGCGGTTTGTTCAGGGACCCGTTGAAATAATCGGATCGTCCATCACCCTCCAGGGCGCGGGCATCGGCAGAACGATTATCGTCCGCAACGCCCAGCGGGGTTACGCGTTCTGGGCCAACCGGAAAAAAGGGGTTTTTATCCGGGATCTTTCGATCAATTGTGACCAAAGCCCGGTTGAAGGCGGGCTCTATTGGGGTGGTTGCACCGCCAGCGGGGCGGATCGGGTAGCGGTTCAGAATGCTGACGCGTCTTCGTTTGTGGTTGAAAACCTGCTTTTTAATGGAAATGGCGAACAAGCGGTTTCCGACCGGAATACTTTACGGAATTGTCAGGCTTCGGGCCAGAAGCGGTATCATGAAGCAGGAGGGAAATCTCCGTTTATTGCCGGAGGCTACGCCCGGAATACGCGCTTTGAATCCTGTACCGCCACCGACTGTGTGGGCGATGCCTTCGACAGCGACAATGCGCCGGGGACGGTGTTTTTGCACTGTCTGGCTCGTACAACCAAGGGAATCAGTCCCTATGCCGGTTTCTGGTCGGAAGGCGAACAGTCCGACTCCGATCACCAGGTTACCTGGCTGCACTGCAAAGCCGTTGGCTTTCGGGTTGGATTCGGGGTTTCGGAGCGGGCGAAAGCAACGATTCGCAACGGAGAAGCCGAAAATTGTGTCAATGCCATCAAGGGGTTGAATCATCATTACCGGATTCAAATTGATACCTTCACGGCCCGAAACTGCGGGAAAACCCTGGAAGCAACCGATACCGACGGTGCGCTGGTTTTCAGCGGGCCGGTGACCATGGCGCGGGTCAAAACCGTCAATACGCTGGCCCGTAACGCCTTTGCAAACTACGGCGGAGGTAGTTCCACCAACGAAGAAACCATCATCGGCCCCGGTTGTGAGTTTGACAAAGATGCGTACATTAGTTACGAGAATTCCGGTTCGCGCCGGATTACGGTCAACGGGGCGACGTTTCGGGGGGCCAACATCCGCTATTATAACGGCCATTTGACCGAATTGCTGGTCAAAAACAGTCAGTTCATCAACAGCGGTATCGTGGGCGCCCGGATCAAGCAAAGCCGGATTACCGAGGGCAGCCGGTTTGTAACCACGGATAGCACCAGAACCGCCATTCAGCTAAGTCTGGACTCGTATAATACGACCGTCGAAAATTCAACGTTTGAAGGGTATAAGAGTGTAACCAACCATGCCAAACTGGGAACCGGTATTCGACAGACCCATCGACGCCCCGGCCCGCGCTAATACCGAAACCTAGCACCTGTTATGTCCCCTTACGAAGACGCCGTTGTGCGCGAATTGAATACCTGGCGGCTGAAGATGATGCGGAAGCCATCGGCGATGAACCGGCTTTCAAAAAATGTTCAAGTCCGGCTCAATCGGATCATTCCGGAGAAAGTCCACCAGGCCATTACGCTGGCGATCAAGCAGATGACAAGGGCGGTTTTGTTCGGTGCGGAGTTCCTGACCCGCGAGCCAATCCTGCATCATTTGACGCTGGAAGAGCGCGAAAAGCGGGCCCTCGACCGAATTGCGTTCTACAAAACCGCCGGCGCTGCGGAAGGGGGTGTGACGGGAGCGGGCGGGATTCTGCTCGGTCTGGCCGATTTTCCGATTCTGCTCGCCTTGAAAATGAAGCTGTTGTTCGAGATTGCCGGTATTTACGGCTACCCCATCAACGAGTACAAGGAACGGTTGTATATCATGCACATTTTCCAGCTGGCCTTCTCGAGTCAGGAACGTCGGCAGGCCGTTTACGAGCAGATGACGAATTGGGACGCCCAAAGTCAGCAATTACCCGACGATATCAACCAGTTCGACTGGCGAACGTTTCAGCAGGAATACCGGGATTATATTGATCTGGCCAAGATGGCCCAGCTGGTACCGGGCATTGGAGCCGCCGTCGGCCTGGTGGTCAACTACCGGTTGCTCGACTCGCTGGGCAAAACCGCCATGAACGCCTACCGGATGCGGTGGGTGGAAGCCCGGAGTCTGGAAATGAAATGACGGATTACGGCATTCGGTTTAGTTTTTGAGAATCGGAGATGCGGCAGCCACCGTAAACCGAATACGGTAATCCGTAAACTGAAAACGGTTTATTTTCCCGCCGGAGGATTGATCATAATGTGGGCGCGGTGGGTGCCGGGGTCCATGATCCAGGGCATACCGGGCGACTCGGGTTTGAGCGGTAAACCGGTGCTTTCGGCGGTCGCGTACGGAATATAGACAACGTAGCGGAGATACCCGTTTTTCACCGCACCGGTGGACGCGTTATAACTGGAATCAGGAGCAGAATACACAAAAAGCGAAGACGGGGCTTTTGGCATTTTCCATTTCCCGGCTTTTTCTTCCTCTTCCCGGATTTTCATGATTTCGGCCGTGGTTTTGCCGGCTTTCTTCAATTCCCGTCCGCGCGCCATGAACGGTTCCAACCCTTTGTGGTAACAGGAAACATTGAGTCCTTTCTGCGCCGGATCATCCGCCAGACAGACGTATTCATTCGTTCCTTTCCGCAAAACGATCAGTTCATTGTTCCCGGAATAACCGTACACCATCGCGCCATCGCGTTTGTCGGCCGGAGCGGCCAGCACGGCGGTTTTGATCTGAATGTCGGGCGTGGGAGCCGTGGTCTGGGCGAAAGCCCGCGCCGTACAAAAACCGGCCACGAGGAGAAAGGTAAAAGTTTTCATAGCGAAAGGTTTTAGGCATAAAGCTGTCGATCACCGTTTGCCTCGTCCAAGCGGGAAGCCGGTGACCGACAGGGGATGAATTCAAAAAGCTTAGTGGTGGTGCCCACCGGGGCCGTGCACATGCTTGTGCATGACCTCTTCGTTGGTGGCATCCCGAACCTCGATCACTTCGACGTCGAAGTTCAGTTCCTGACCTGCCAGTTGATGGTTGCCATCGATTGTAACACTGTCCGCTCCAACTTCTGTTACGGTAACTACTTGACCGTGATTGGTTTGGAATTGCATGCCCACTTGAACCGTTTGACCGCCAAAGGCACTTTTCGGTACCGTCTGGATCATTTGCGGATCGCGGACTCCATATCCTTCTTCGGCCGGAACCTTGATCTGGAACTTATCACCGGGGGACTTACCATCCAGTCCATTTTCCATTCCCGGAATCAGGTTTCCTTCGCCGTGGAGGTAATATAGAGGATCGCGTCCTTCGCTCGAATCGAGAATATTACCGTCGTTGTCGCGCAGTGTGTAGTGGATGCCGGCAACTTTGTGTTTGGAAATTTGCATGTGAATCGAATTGAATAAAGAACAAAGGTGATATTTTTTTTGACAAAGGAAACTATGGGATGTCCATTTCTACGATAAGATTCCGGGTTTTCCGGTTCATGGATTGAAATAACCGCGAAGGTCAGCCCGTTAGTCCCTCTACATCCTGACAACAATTCACGGGTTGAATGTGTTAGAAGATGTTACTATTCTCTCAACGTTTTGTTACCAAACCTTTTTTATCATGCAGAAAAAAGCAGTAGTTGCAGTTGGGGTGGCCCTGGGCTTGCTGGCCGGGGTTAACCAAGTCGTTGTTGGTCAGACCGTTCAGGATACCACTTCGAACCGCACTTCGATGCCGCAACCGGCAACGACACCCCCGCCATCGGGCGCAACGGGAAGCAACACCTCCGTCTCAACCCAGACGACCGGAAATGCGTACGGCGCTATGGGAGCCGGTCGCGAATCGCGGACGGGCATGAAACCGGGTGGCTCAACGGATCGCAACCTGGCCATCAGTGCCGCCAGATCAGCGGAGCATACGGTTTTGTTCCGGGCTTTGCGCGTGTCCGGACTGGATGATCAGGCGGCCGGAAAAGGACCGTACACGGTTTTTGCGCCGACGAACGAAGCCTTCGAAAAACTGCCAGCCGGAACCCTGGACGGACTGATGCAACCCGCGTCGAAGTCGAAGCTGGTGAAATTGCTGGCCTACCACGTGGTGAAAGGCAATTATTCGTCGGATCAATTGACGGACGGCCAGAAGCTGAAAACCGTGACCGGCGGCACGCTGACCGTCGGAAAACAGGGCGACACGATTACCATCACCGATGAACAGGGCCATGCCGCCACGGTCGACCGTGCCGACCTCGAAGCCACCAACGGCACCATTCATTCCATCGATACGGTGTTGATGCCGAAGGGAAAATGAGCCTGAATGATGAACGATGAATGGCGGCCGCAGCGCAATGAATTCATCGTTCATCATTTCTTCGTTTTCGGGGTAAAACCGACCCCGGTCGAAATAGTTAGCCCCGTGGAAGGTAGACAGGCTCAAAAAAATCCTTTTTGGACTGAACTAAATCCCACCCGTTGAGATGTTGTTTCTCTGTCTAAGCATTCTGCTTTCGGTTCTTCTGCTGCTCAATTTTCGAATTTTTCCCCGGTTTCAGGTCAATACATTTCAGGCCATCGTCTTCAACTACCCGGTTTGCTTCCTGACCGGTTTTTTATTGCTTCCGCGCGACCAGGCTTTTTCCGTCGATTTTTTCCAGACCTGGACCTGGCTGGCGTTCGGCCTGGGCGTTGGCTTCATCATTACCTTCATTCTGTCGGGGATTTCAACGCAACGGATGGGCATTACGGCCACTTCGCTGGCAAACAATATGTCGCTGGTCATTCCGGTTTGTTTTAGTCTGTTTCTGTTTCAGTCGAAAGGCAAATCCTTCGATGTACTGAATTACACCGGGCTGGTGCTGGCGGTGGTTGCCGTGGGATTGAGCACGTTTAAGAAAGAAGAAGGACAAACTGTCCGGGTGTTTGGCTGGAATACGCTCTTGCCGGTGGCGGTTTTTCTGATGTATGGCACCACCAACACGATGATTAATTATATGAACATCCGCTACATTCCGTCCGCCGATAAAACCCTGCAAGTCACGCTGACGATGGTGCTGGGGGCCATTGCGGCCGGTTTGCTGATGCTGGTCATCCGGTTGATTCAGGGAAAAGAAACGATCGACCGCCGGAATCTGATTGGGGCCATTACGCTGGGCGTGCCGAATTTCCTGAGTTTTTACACGCTCCTTCTGGCGCTGTCGCAGTTTGGCGGCAACGGAGCATTTGTCTATCCGCTTTACAACATTGGCGTTATTCTGGTGGCGGCCCTGTCGGCGACCTTGTTTTTCAGGGAAAAGTTATTGGTTGTCAATCGCGTCGGGCTTCTGCTGGCGGTTCTGGCCATCGGCCTGATTTCGTGGCAGGAGCTGGCGCAGGTGGTGCGATAAAAGGCCGGAGCAGGAAAGCGAGCGAAGCGGAAACAGGCATGTCTTTTTGCGCTTGGCGATTCTCTGTCTGCTATTTCCGCAGAATTCCGTATTTTTCGAGCCTGACGGACGGAAGCCTGCGTGGCCTGATCCGCCAGTACGTAATTAAACGTTCTAATTCCCAAACCTTTCATGAACCGTCGTCAGACCCTTGCCGCCTTAGCCGCCACGACTGGCGGAGCTGTTCTATCGCCAACCGTTATGTCCGCCACTGTTGCTCCCGCTCTCGCTAAGGATCCGCCACCGTTTGCTTATGCTTTGAATGTCAGTACGATCCGGGGTCAGAATCTCGGGTTTGTAAAAGAACTGGAAGTGGCTTCCAAAGCCGGTTTTCGGCACGTCGAAATCTGGATGAACTCGTTTCAGGATTATCTGAAGAGCCATACCACCGCCGATGTTCGTAAACTGCTGGGCGACCTGGGCCTGAAAGTGGAGAACGCCATCGGATTTGCGCAGTGGATTGTGGATGATGAAGCCACCCGCTCCAAAGGTGTCGATCAGCTCAAAAAGGAAATGGAACTGCTGGCCGAGATTGGCTGTAAACGAACGGCAGCTCCGCCGATGGGCGCGACCAACCAGCCCGGGCTGGATCTGCGCAAAGCCGCAGAACGCTACCGGACCATTCTGGAACTGGGGGATAAAACCGGGGTGGTGCCGCAACTCGAATTATGGGGCGGTTCCAAAAATATGAATAAGCTGAGCGAGGTCATGTTTGTCGCCATCGAAAGCGGCCACCCGTCGGCGCGGGTGTTGCTCGATATCTATCACCTTTACAAGGGCGGTTCCAGCCCGGCGAGCCTGCCGTTGGTGGGTAAACCGGGTATTGAAGTGTTTCACCTCAACGATTACCCGACCAATCCGCCCCGCGAAACCATCGTGGACGCCGATCGCGTGTACCCCGGCGATGGCATCGGGCCGGTGCGCGAAACGCTGAAGCAAATCAAAACGCCCGGCAAAACCATTGTGTTATCGCTGGAGCTGTTTAACAAAACCTACTACGCGCAGGATGCGCTGACCGTCGCCAAAACCGGCCTGGAGAAAATGAAGAAAGTGGCCGAGGGGGTATGAAAAATTATTTCGCGGAGTTAAGCGGAGTCGCTGGTTAACTCTATTAATCCCCGCTCAACTCCGCGAAATAACTTACCCAATGAACGTTCCCCATTAATGCGAATCGCGCTTGACAACCGGCCCGGAGCTGCCTTGCAGGAAGTCGAAGTCGGCCCCTTCGTGGGCCTGGAGTACGTGGTGAATATACATGCGCGTATAGCCCCGGTCATACCCGAGATCAATCGGTTTGAAATGGGTCAGCCGACGCGCCAGTTCTTCCTCTTCCACGTGGAGGTGCAGCAGGCGTTGTTCGACATCGAGCGTAATCAGGTCGCCGTTCTGTACCAGGGCCAGATTACCGCCGACTGCCGCTTCCGGCGAAACGTGTAAAACGACGGTCCCAAAACCGGTACCGCTCATCCGGCCATCCGAAATCCGGACCATGTCGTGGACGCCCTGGGCCAGCACCTTGGCCGGGAGCTGCATATTGCCTACTTCCGGCATTCCCGGATAGCCTTTCGGTCCCACATTTTTCAGCACCAGCACACAGGAAGGATCGACGTCGAGATCGGGATCATCAACGCGTTTTTTGTAATCGTCGATGTTCTCGAACACCACGGCCCGGCCGGTATGCTTCATCAGTTCCGGACTGGCCGCCGACGGTTTCAGAACCGCCCCGTTTGGACACAGGTTTCCTTTCAGAATGGCCACGCCCGACTCGGGTTTGAAGGGTTCGTCGACGGATGCGATCACGTCGCGGTTGTAGCATTCGGCCCTGGCGCAGTTCTCGCCCAGCGTCCGGCCGTTGATGGTCATGGCGTCGTTGTGCAGGAATTGCTGCAGTTCCTTGATGATCGCCGGCAGACCACCCGCGTAAAACAAATCTTCCACAAAATGCTCTCCCGAAGGCTGTAGATTGGCCAGCAGCGGGATTTTTGCCGACAGTTTATCGAAATCATCAATCGAAAGTTCGACGCCCATCCGGCCGGCAATGGCCGTCAGGTGGATGATGAAATTGGTCGAGCCACCCAGGGCCGCATTGACCATAATCGCATTTTCGAAGGCTTGTCGGGTCAGTATCTGCGAAGGGCGAATGTTCTGCCGGGCCATTTCGACGGCCCGCATCCCGGCCAGGTGGGCGAGCACTTTCCGGCGCGAATCGGCTGCCGGAATCGTGGCGTTGTCGGGCAAGGCCAGTCCGAGGGATTCGACCATGGCCGCCATCGTGGAGGCCGTTCCCATCACGGCGCAGTGGCCCTGACTACGCGCCATACAGGCTTCGGCGGCCACAAATTCTTCCTGCGACATTTCGCCTTTTTTGTTGGCTTCGGCAAACCGCCACAGATCGGAAGTGCCGATATTGCGGCCTTTGTATTTCCCGGCGAGCATCGGACCGCCCGAGACCACCAGTGTCGGCAGATCGACGCTGCACGCGCCCATCACCAGCGACGGCGTGGTTTTGTCGCAGCCGCACAGCAGCACCACGGCATCAATCGAATTGCCCCGGATCGATTCTTCCACGTCCATGCTGGCCAGGTTGCGGAACAGCATCGTTGTCGGTTTCATCTGGCATTCGCCCAGCGACATGACCGGAAATTCGAGCGGGAAACCGCCGGCTTCCCAGACACCCCGCTTCACGGCTTCGGCCAGATCGCGGAAGTGGGCATTACAGGGCGTTAATTCCGAAAAGGTATTGCATATGCCGATAACCGGCCTGCTTTCGAACAAATGGTGAGGAAATCCCTGGTTTTTCATCCAGGCCCGGTAAATAAAACCGTCTTTACCGGTACGGCCAAACCATTCTTGCGATCGGAGGTGCATTTTAAAACAGGGTGTTAGTGAGTAAAGCAATGAAAGAAAAAAGAACGAACCGACCCGGCGGGCCGTTGGAGCGGTAAGTTAGAAAGTTTTCGGTAAATGAACGTGCTCACCCATTTCGTCACGACTATTTAATATATTCGCAAGGCGTACCCCATACCACTACCACTTGACGGCATGAACGAACCTGTGACTTGTTTCCTGATTGATGACGATGAAGATGATCAGGAATTGTTTGCGTTGGCGCTGAAAAAAGTAGATCCCAACCTGACGTGTGTGGTTGCCGACGATTGCGGGGAAGCCCTGCGAATGCTGAAACAGGAAGAAAACTTCTGTCCCCAGTACATTTTCCTGGATTTGAACATGCCCCGGATGCACGGGAAACAGTGTCTGGTCGAACTCAAAAAAATCGCCCGCATTGAAAACATTCCGATCATTATTTATTCAACTTCCTCAGAACCCCGTGATATTCAGGAAACCAAGGCGTTGGGCGCGTCGGCCTTTTTGACCAAACCGCCCCTTATTTCAATGCTCACCGCCCGATTATCACAATTATTGCTCGACAGACCGATGGCTTAAGCGGTTTTCCATGGAAACGAAACCTCCTCCAATAACCCACCCGTTTCTGGCTGGTGGGGGCGAAATGGGCCAGCTGATTCGTTTGAGAAACTGGTCGGCGCACCCCCTGGGGCCGATTGAAGGCTGGCCCCAGAGCCTGCGAACGACGCTCAGCATAATCCTGCATTCCCGGTTTCCCATGTTTCTGTTTTGGGGAAAGGATCTGATCTGTTTTTACAACGACGCCTACCGCCCGAGTCTGGGAGCGGGCGGCAAACATCCTTCCGCGCTCGGGCAGCGGGGCGAGATCATCTGGCCCGAAGTCTGGCCGGCTATCAAACCACTGATCGATCAGGTGATGAACGGGGACGGGGCCACCTGGAACGAAGACCAACTGCTTCCGATTTACCGCAACGGTCAGATCAAGGATGTCTACTGGACGTTTAGCTACAGCCCGGTGCATAGTGAGTCGGGTGAGGTGGGTGGTGTCTTTGTGACCTGCACGGAAACCACTGAGAAAATTCTGAACCTGAAAACGCTCGAAGAAAGCAAGGCCCAGCTTCAGTTTGCCATCGAAGCCGCCGAATTGGGGGCCTGGGATCTGAATCCGGCGACTAACCGGTTTACGGGCAATGACCGGCTGAAAGCCTGGTTTGGCCGGCGGCAGGAAGAGGAAATCGATTTGAGTCAGGCGCTGGCTTCCATGGCCGAAAAAGACCGAAACCGGGTGGCCGACGCCATCAAAACCGCGCTGCAGGCGAGTTCCGGCGGGCAATATGATGTAGAATATACTATTTTGAATACAGGTGATAAGCCGGAGCGACTGGTTCGGGCGAAGGGCAAAGCGATTTTTGATGAGTCAGGGGCGGCCATCCGGTTTAACGGCATTTTGCAGGATATCACCGACGAAGTTCGCGCCCGGGAGAAAGAGCAGAAACTGCTGACGCTGGTTGAAAACAGCGTCGATCTGATGTCCATTCTGGAACTGGATGGCAGAAACTCGTACATTAACAAAGCGGGAAAAGCGCTGCTGGGCATTGATGCGGATGAAGACGTTTCGAGGATTCCGATCACGGATTTACACACTCCGGAACAGTTTACTTTTGTTAGTTCCGAAATCATCCCGTCGGTAATGGCCACCGGCCGGTGGTCGGGGCAGTTTGCCGCCCGCAATAAGAAAACGGGCGAAATTCTGCCGCTCTACAACAATTGCCTTCGGATCGATGACCCCAGTACCGGTTTGCCGCTGGCAGTCGGCGCGGTGATGCGGGATTTGCGCCCGGAACTGGCGGCCCAGAAAGCCCTAGAGGAGAGCCGCGAACGCTTCCGTCTCCTGGCCGATTTCATGCCCCAGTTCGTGTGGGCGGCTGAACCGACCGGCAAACTGAATTATTTCAACCAGTCGGTTTTCCGGTATTCCGGTTTGTCGAGCGATGCGGTGCAGGACAATATCTGGCTTCAGATTACTCACCCGGACGAACGGCAGGCGAACCTTGATGCCTGGCTATTCTGCATCAAAACCGGCCAGGATTTTGTCTTTCAGCACCGCTTCCGCCGGTACGACGGCGAATACCGCTGGCAATTGAGCCGGGCCGTTCCGATGAAGGATAGCCAGGGCGTCATCCAGTGGTGGATCGGCACGAGCACGGATATCGACGACCAGAAAAAGATGGCCGACGAACTGGAGCGGATGGTGCAGCAGCGGACGCAGGAACTGCACGAGAGCAACCAGGAACTGATCAAAATCAATCAGGAACTGGAACAGTTTGCCTACATCGCCAGCCACGACCTGCAGGAACCGTTGCGAAAAATCCAGTCATTTTCCGAACTGCTTCGGTTGAACCTCAGTGATGCGCAGTCGGCGGAGCTATACCTGGAAAAAATCAGTACTTCGGCCCAACGAATGGCGGAACTGATCAAGTCGGTTCTGAATTATTCCCGCTTGTCGCAGACCATTGAAAGCTTTGTGGAGACTGATCTGAATCAGGTTCTGGCCGACGTGGAGTCCGATTTTGAATTGCTCATTGCGCAGAAGAGGGCGGTTATTCAACGAATGGTTTTGCCGATCATTGAAGGCATTCCGACCCATCTGAACCAGCTGTTTGCCAACCTGATCGGCAACTCGCTCAAGTTTTCGGCCGAAGCACCGCTCATTACGATTACGGCCGAAACGGTTTCGGGAGACAGCATCCCCCCGGGTTCCGGGTTACCTTCCGGCCGACCGTACGTTCACCTTAAAATTGCGGACAACGGAATTGGTTTTGAACAGGCGTATGCCGAGCGGGTATTCACGATCTTTCAACGCCTGAATCACCGCAAAGCCTACGCCGGAACCGGGATTGGTCTGGCGCTGTGCCGGAAAATTGTCGAAAACCACGGCGGCCTGATTCGGGCCGAAAGCGAACCGAATAAAGGCGCGACCTTTCACGTTTTCCTGCCCAGACATCGGTAAGCGGGACGGTATTCGGTATACGGTTTTCAGTATCCAGTTTACGGTATTTTATTTCGTAACGGTTTTTGGTTTACAGGTTGCCGTAAACAAGTTGATCTTCCTGTACCAAAAACCGTATACCGTCCCCCTCTACGGAATAAACTCCTTGATTTTTCGGTTCAGGGCTTCTCCGCGGAGGTTGCGGGCGATGATTTTTCCCGTGGGATCGAGCAGCAAGTTGGCCGGAACGCTGCTGATGTTGTATTGCTGCGCCACTTCATTTTTCCAGCCTTTCAGATCGCTGACGTGCGCCCAGGTGAGGTTGTCTTTCCGGATCGCATTCAGCCAGTTTTCTTTGTTATTGTCGAGCGAGACAGAAAAAATAGTGAAATTCCTGTCTTTGAACGTGCGGTACGTCTGCACCAGATTCGGGTTTTCGGCCCGGCAGGGTCCGCACCAGCTGGCCCAGAAATCGATCAGGACGTATTTCCCCCGAAACGCCGACAGCTTGACCACATTGCCCAACGTATCGGTCTGGGCAAACTCCGGAGCAATTTTGCCGATCGTCAGGCGGCTGAGCTGATCGATCTGCTGGCGGAAAAACTTCGCCTGCTGTGATTTCCCAATCTCCATCGTCTCGAGTTTGGTCAGCATACTGTCTGCCCCAGCCACATCGTTCAGGTTCATCAGCATGCCCAGCACATTGACGCTGGCGGCATGGTTCGGGTGTTCTGCAATAAACTGTTTGAAGCGATTCTGGTCCAGTCTGACGGCCTCCTCCTGATCCCGGATGGCGGCCTGCATGGTTTCCTGATCGTTAACGGCCCGGGCGTTACTGAACTTGATTTCCGCTCGTTTGTAGCGATTGGTGCTGGCGGTATCCAAAATCATTTTTTCGAGTACTTTCCGCAGATTTTCCTCTTTCGAACCCGTCACCTGAACGGCCCAGAGCGAGTCGGCATTGCCCCGGATGGTAATGGGGGCGTTTTCGAGGTAGAAATGCTGCTGACCCTGTTTTCCGGCGACCTTGAGGTTGTAAAACGCCACTTCATCCAGTTTCCCCTTAAACGAAAACTGCCCTTTGGCGTTGGCAACGGTGGTATCCGAATGCTGCCGGGTTTTGTAAAAGGAGTTCTCGGTAAGGATAATTTTGCGGTTGGCCGCATTTTTTAACGACCCCGTAATGGTATACCCATCCGAAATATCCGGGCCGGATTGTTTTTTAACGGGTTTGGATTGGGAAGTAGCCTCGAAATACAAAAATAACGGAATGATACACAGGATGAAAAGTCTCATAAGCAAGGTATGATAAGCGATTGCCCGGGACGCAACGGGGGTTATCGGTTGGAATCTTAGCAAATTTATTGCCTAATTTGCTTTTTATCAGGAAAATGTGGTAAGTGTTGCTGTTTTTCTTCCAAACAAAAGGGTGGTGGCCGATAGTTCATATCAAAACCATAACGTAATTCAAAAATATGGATAAAAAATCCTTTCTACTGCGAGCGCTTCTTCTGGGTACTCTGGTTGGATTGTCGGGCTGTGCCCGGAACCCCGTAACGGGAAAACGAGAGTTGTCGCTGATGTCGACCGAGCAGGAAATTGCGCTGGGGAAAGAATCCCATCCGTCGGTGGTGACAACAATGGGCCTGTATGAAGACAAAAAACTGAATGACTTCATCAACGAAAAAGGCCAGGCGATGGCCAAAATCTCGCACCGGCCGGACCTGCCTTACCAGTTCTACATCGTTGATTCACCGGTTGTTAACGCCTTTGCCGTACCGGGCGGGTATGTCTACTTTACCCGTGGCATCCTGGCCCATTTTAACAATGAAGCGGAGTTTGCGGGGGTACTGGGGCACGAAATCGGACACATCACGGCCCGGCATTCGGTTCGTCAGCAAACCAGCCAGATGCTGGGTACAATCGGCGTCATTGCGGGGGCGGTGCTGGTGCCGCAACTGGGGCAAAGCATCGAAGCCCTGCAACAGGGCCTAGGCTTGTTTATGTTGAAATACAGCCGGGATCACGAGTCGGAATCGGATAAAATCGGGGTGGAGTATTCGAGCAAAATCGGCTACGACGCCCGCCAGATGGCCCACTTTTTCTCGACCATCAAACGTATTTCGGACAATTCGGGGCAACAGGTGCCCACGTTTATGTCCACGCACCCGGATCCGGCCAATCGAAATGTGAAGGTGAACGAAATGGCTACGGCCTACCAGCAGCAGAACCAGGGGAACTACCGGGTTGAGCGGGATCGGTACCTGCGCATGATCGACGGAATTATCTACGGCGAAGACCCGCGTCAGGGTTTTGTGGAGAATAATATGTTTTACCACCCGGAGCTAAAGTTTCAGTTTCCGGTTCCGAAAGATTGGCAGCATCAGAACTCCCCTTCGCAGTTTCAGATGGCGGCCAAGGATGGTAAATCGGCGATGATTCTGATGCTGGCCAAAGGCAATACGCTCGAGGAGGCTTCCCAGACGCTGGTGCAGCAACTGAACCTGAACGTACTGGAAAGCGGTCGCACCACGCTCAATGGCATTCCGGCATTGGTGATGATTTCACAACAGAAACCGCAGCAACAACAGGGACAGCCCCAGCCGCAGCAGGATCCGAAATCAGTTCTTCAACTGGGGACCTGGTTGATTCAATACAACAATACCATTTACGCCCTGCACGGGCTGGCAACGGCGGGTGATTTTGCGACGGCTTTCCGCACGTTCGAACCGGTAGCCAAAAATTTTCGGGCGCTCACCGATCAGGAGAAAATTAATCGCAAACCAGAGCGGGTGCAGATCCGGACGGTATCGCGCGATGGAACCTTCAGGGAGGTGATGGGCAATCTGGGAATGCCCGCAAACCGGCTCGAAGAACTCGGGGTGCTGAACAGCCTGAAAGCCGACGATAAGGTAGCACGCGGCTCGCTGATCAAAATCATCGGTCGTTAATCGATCGAAGAGTCGTTTGCCGAATGGGTTAAAAAAGGAATGACCCGGTTTTCAAATCTACTAAATCCGATGAAATTGACCTTGTGGGGGCTGTTTTGGCTCCTGAGTTTCCCCTGCTTTGCCCAGATTTCCAGCCTCCCGGTTTACCGTCCCGATGCCTTTAGGGGTGACTGGCTGGTGGCTCCGGTAGCGAGGAAAGCGGGGGTTTACCAGACCAGTCAGGGCCGGGAACTGGTGCTGTCGAACGGCCTGATTCTTCGGCGGTTTCGGATTTCGCCCAATCTGGCGACGGTTGACTTCCGGAATCTAACGACCAATGAACAGTTGATTCGGTCGGTAAAACCGGAAGCCGTGGTGGTGTTGAACGGAAAAAAATACCGGGTCGGCGGGCTGGAAGGGCAGAAAGAACACGCCTATCTGAAGGAGGAATGGCTTGCCGGATTTACGGCCAATCCTTCGGATTTTCAGTATAAAAGCTTTCGGGTTTCTGCCCTCAAACCGACGCTGAACGGGCAGGCCAGAACCTGGACGATGAACCGGAATCAACCTACCGGTCAGGAATTGCAATTGGTATTTACCGCCCACCAGCCGGAAGTACAGGGGATTGACATCGTGGTGCATTATGCCTTATACGACCGGATTCCGACCCTTTGCAAATGGGTGACGGTGGAGAACCGGAGCGGAAAACCGCTGCATATCGATCAGGTGGTCAACGAGGTGCTGGCCACGCCC
Source organism: Larkinella bovis (assembly GCF_042655385.1). NCBI lineage: Bacteria > Pseudomonadati > Bacteroidota > Cytophagia > Cytophagales > Spirosomataceae > Larkinella > Larkinella bovis. The sequence continues at coordinate 155,785 of NZ_JBHSMA010000001.1, forward strand.
GAAGAAGAATCGGCGGTGGTCGGGAAGCCGGAGCAGATGAAGAAACCGCAGCGGATTTACATCGAAAACAACTTCGCCTTCAACAACGCCATGCGGTATGACCTGTCCGATCAGGCTACGCACTGGAAAATCGATTCGCTTTACACCTCCCAGGTCAACTACAATTTTGAAACGCCGTGCCTCCTTGAAGTATACCCAACGCTGGGTGTCGGCATTGACCTGGAAAACGGTCAAACGTATACCTCTATCCGAACGTATGAATTGCTGCTGGATTCCTACGACCGGGAGCGCAACGGGCTGGCGCGCCGACAATTTTACCGAACCGTGGCGCCGTGGACGACGCAGAATCCGATCTTCATGCACCTCATCAGCACGGACCCGGCGGTGGTTCGGAACGTTATCGACCAGTGCGCCGAAACCGGGTATGAGATGGTCATTCTCAGCTTTGGCAGTGGGCTGAATATGGAAGACGTCAGTCCGGCCAATATTCAGAAATTCAGGGAGCTGGCCGATTACGCCCATTCCAGAAACATTCTGCTGGGCGGTTATTCACTGTTTAGCAGCCGCCGGATCGACGACGAAACCGACGTGATCGATCCCAAAACCGGCCTGCCCAATAAAGCGGCTTTTTTCGGCCACGCGCCCTGTCTGGCCAGTGCCTGGGGCATTGCCTACCTCGATAAGCTGAGGAAATTTATCACCGAAACCGGTTTTGATCTGCTCGAGCACGACGGCCCGTACCCCGGCGACGTGTGCGCGTCGGTGAAACATCTCGGCCACAAAGGGCTGGAAGATTCGCAGTGGGTGCAGATGGAAATGCAGAAGGGGCTGTACCGGTTTTTGAACGAAAAAGGCGTTTACATCAACGCGCCTGACTGGTATTTCATGGACGGTACGCACAAAATTGCCGTGGGCTACCGCGAAGTAAATTTTTCGCTCTCCCGCGAGCAGCAGAAGCTTCTGAACCGGCAGAACATCTACGACGGAACCTGGGAGAAAACGCCTTCGATGGGCTGGGGGTTTGTGCCGTTGACCAGGTATCAGGGGGGAGGACCCGAAGCGGTTTTGGAGCCGCTCAGCGAACACTTGGGCGATTACGAACAACTGATGATGCAGTACTACGGCGCGGGCGTGCAGGCCTGTTACCGCGGACCCCGGCTGTACGATACGGAAGAAACGAAACAAACCGTCAAACGCGTCATTGATTGGTATAAAAAATACCGTCCCATTCTCAACTCTGACCTCATTCACCTTCGTCGGCCCGATGGCCGGGATTGGGATGGCATCATGCACGTCAACCCGACCCTGAACGAGAAAGGGTTGGTGATGCTGTATAATCCGCTGAAAACCAAAATCAGCCGGACGATCAAACTGCCGCTCTACTACACCGGGCTGACGGATTCGGCTGCCGTTCGGGTGGGGGAGGGCACCGCAAAAACCTACCGGCTGAACCGGAATTACGACGTGGAGCTGACCGTTGACCTAGCCCCGGAAAGTTACCAGTGGCTCGTGGTGGAAGGCCGGTGAGCGCGAAGCTTGCGAAAAGTGAGCGGGTGGGCCGAACTCCTTCCCGGGTGGCTTGGTTAAAAAGGCACATTAATCAATCACAATCATGTCCGAGTTGTTCAGTCCGTTAACCATACGAAGTATCCAATTCAAAAACCGGATTGCGGTTTCTCCCATGTGTCAGTATTCCAGCGAAGACGGGTTTGCCAACGACTGGCACCTGGTTCATCTGGGGAGCCGGGCCGTGGGTGGGGCGGCTCTGGTGATGACCGAAGCCACGGCGGTTTCGCCCGAAGGCCGGATTTCGCCCGACGATCTGGGCATCTGGAAGGACGAGCACCTGCCGTTTCTGAAGCGAATTACCACCTTTCTGGAAGCGCATGGGGCAGTGCCCGGTATGCAGCTGGCTCACGCGGGTCGGAAAGCCAGCCACGTCCGGCCCTGGGAGGGCGGGAAGATGATTCCGCCGGATGCTGAACGGGGCTGGCAAACCGTCGCACCCAGCCCGGTTCCGTTTATTCCGACGGAAACAATCCCGCTGGAATTGACCGCCGAAGGCATTGAAAAGGTGATCGCCGATTTTGTGGCTGCGGCTGCGCGGGCACTGGAAGCCGGTTTTAAAGTGATTGAACTGCATGCGGCCCATGGTTATCTGCTTCACGAATTTCTGTCGCCCCTGAGCAATCAGCGGACGGATCAGTACGGCGGGTCGTTCGAAAACCGCATCCGGTTTTTGCTCGAATTGCTCGAACGGGTGCAAACCGTCTGGCCGCCGGAGCTTCCGCTGTTTGTCCGGATCTCGGCCACCGACTGGACCGAAGGGGGCTGGACGCCCGACGATGCCGTGGCGTTAGCGCGGGTTTTGAAAGCGAAAGGTGTTGATCTGATCGATTGTTCGTCTGGCGGGAATGTGGCGGGGGCTAAAATTCCGATCGGTCCCGGTTATCAGGTTCCGTTTGCCGAGAGAGTCAAAAAAGAAAGCGGGATTCTGACCGGTGCCGTGGGCCTGATTACCACCGCCGAGCAGGCGAACGGGATCATTGCCAGCGGCCAGGCCGATCTGGTGTTGCTGGCCCGCGAACTGCTGCGCGATCCGTATTTCCCGCTCCATGCCGCTCAGCAACTCGAGGCCGAAACCGCCTGGCCGTCGCAGTATCTGCGGGCGAAATGAAACGATTTGTGGCCGTTTTCGGAAAGCTCAGGTAACGCTTTTGATCCATCAATTTCATGCAACAGGAGGAACATCAGTGGCTTATTGACATCATAAAGGATCGCTTCCAGAACATGTACGGTCTGGAACTTACCGACGAACAGGCTGAACGTATCCATCAGTTCGAAGACGATAAAAATGTTTATTCAGCCACCGACTTTTTTTCGGAATGGGAAGAATGGGATTTTGAATGGGCTTCCTTCAAAGACATTCTTACGGAACAGCAGTTTGAAACCTATGAAGAAAAACGAAAGGGATTCATTCAGCAAATGGAAACCGGCCTGAAGGAGGCAGACCGTGCCAGGGCCGTTGAGATTGACTACCACCAGGAATTGATTGGGTATTACGAAAACGAGTTTCTGCCTGATTTCTTCAACGACCGGTTTTTACAGCCGCTTGCCATTTTGCCGGAAACAAAAACAAAGGTTGATTTTCTAAAGGCCGAATACCGTCGGTATTTGATCGAATACCGCAAACATGTTCTGGTTGGCCATTTCCGGTATGCCCGCACGTTCCGGCCGAATCTTTTGAGGATTTCCCTTTTGCAACTCAAACTAAATCACCTGTGGCCGGACTATTTTTATTTCAAGCGAAAAATGGATGAGTCCACGAAAGCAGTTGCGGAGTACCTGGAAAAGAAAGTGGATTACCTGGACGACCGAACCTACGAATTCGTTCGGAAGAAGTTTGATGCGTTGACGGTTTTTAATCAGAAAAACGAAGCAAACTACTTCAGCGACTGGACCGGTTTTCGTTTCACGATTGGGGAAATGCCTCCCGAAGAATTGCGGATTTGCCGGCTGATGGGTCTCGTATTACTCGATAAAGCTCGCTATGATTGGCGGGAGTAGTTGGCTGGGCTTCCGCTTTTCCTGAAAATCAACACGCTGAAAGACCTTTCGGACCGTTCAAAAAAACGAATCTCTGCGGGTTCGTTTTTTTTGTGTAGAATTGGGTCTGTAAATCTTAAAACCCTTCATGCGACGGTTTTATAACGGTCGGGAGCTAGCACATGGGACTTTTTGACTTTATCCGCAATGAATTTATCGAAGTTATCGACTGGGTCGATACCTCGAACGATACGGTAATCTGGAAGTTTCCGGACAACGGTAACAATATCAAATACGGGGCGCAACTGACCGTTCGCGAATCGCAGGTGGCGGTTTTTATGAACGAAGGCCGGATTGCGGATATCTATCAGCCGGGCCGTTACGAGCTGACGACCCAGAACATGCCGATCATGACCACGCTGCGATCGTGGAAAATGGGGTTCGAGTCGCCGTTCAAAGTCGATATTTATTTTGTGTCGACCAGGCAGTTTACCAACCTGAAGTGGGGAACGCAAAATCCGTTCATTGTCCGCGATCCCGAACTGAAGCAGGTGCGCGTCCGGGCCTTCGGCGTGTTTGCCCTGCGGGTGACGGATGGGGGAAAATTCATCAAGGAGTTTGCTGGAACCACGCCCATTGTCCGGATCGGCGACGTAGAAGACCAGCTTCGGTCGGCCATCGTGACCAACTTTACCGACACCATCGGCGAAGCCGGGATTTCAGTGTATGACCTCTCCCGGAATTACAAGGAAATTGGGGATAAACTTCTGCCCCTGCTCCAGAACGACTTTACGGGTTACGGCCTGGAACTGACCAAGTTTTACGTCGAAAACACGAGCCTACCGCCCGAAGTCGAAGCGTTCCTGGACAAAACAACCCAGATGAACATGGTGGGCGACATGGCGCGTTTTCAACAGTTTCAGGCCGGTATTGCGCTGGAAGATGCCGCCGAGAGCGGGGGAGCCGGGGGGGCTGCGGTTTTGCTGGGCGGGTTGGGCAATTTCATGCAGAACACGAGTGCCGCCAATGCGCCCCAGCCGGCCCCGAAAGAAGATAAAGCCGAGGTCATGAACCTGCTCAAGCAACTCGGTGAACTGAAAGCCGCCGGCATTCTGACCGACGAAGAATTCAACGCCAAAAAAGCCGAACTGTTAGCCCGACTATAAGGCAAAGCCGGAGAGGAGAAAGGGGAAAGGATAAACACTTCCCGTTCGTCCTTTCCTGTTTTTCGCCCTTTCTTCCGTTCCAATGCAATCTCCCTCCGAACTTTCCGATCTGGTCCGGGCGCCGTGTAAAACCTGCGGGGCGCAGTTAAAATTTTCGGCCGAAAAACAGAAGCTTAGCTGCGATTATTGCGGCAATACGGAAGATATTCTGTTTACCAAAAACAACCTGCACGAAAATCCCCTCACCTTTCGGGTGGAGGACCGCCAGTTACCCAACGCGCCGACGGAAGAAAAACGGCTGTTTACCTGCCAGAACTGCGGGGCCAAAACGATGGTGAATTTTGATGCGCCGACCATCAGCTGCGCTTTTTGTAATTCTAAAAACGTTAACCCCGACGCCCAGAAAACCCGGCTGATCGAACCCGCTGGGCTGTTACCATTTCGGATTTCGAAGCCGCAGGCCTTGCAACGGTTCAAGAGCTGGGTGGGTGATAGCTGGCTGTCGCCGTCGGATCTGTCGGCGGGAGCCATGCTCGACAACCTGCACGGGATGTATATACCGTTCTGGACCTTCGATGCGCAGGCGTATTCGGAGTATTCGGGCGAAGCCGGTTTTTATTATTACGTGCCGGTACAGGTGCGCGACGCGAACGGAAAGATCGTGACGCAACAGCAGCAACGCGTCCGCTGGGAATACCGCCGGGGTTCGCACCAGGCGTTTTACGACGATATGCTCGAAATGGCGTCGCGGAAACTGTCGCAGCGGGAAAGCCAGGTGCAGGAAACCAGCCGGTTTAACCTGCAGGAGGTGGTCGATTACGATCCGCGCATCATGCTGGGCTGGGAGGCTGAGGTCTACAGCATCGATTTGGCCGAAAGTGCCCGCAAAGCCGAAGCGCAGATCCGAAACCGGGAAGAAAATGCCTGTGCCTCTCAGTTGGGCGGGGATACGCAGCGGAACCTGAACGTCGATACCACGCTGACCAACCAGACGTTCAAACACATTCTGTTGCCGCTCTGGATCTGTACCTATGTGTACAACAGCAAGCAGTACCGTTTCCTGGTCAACGGGCAAACCGGTCAGATTGCGGGAGAACGCCCCAAATCGGCCTGGAAAATAGCGATGCTGGTAGGCGGATTTCTCCTCTTGATCCTGTTCTTCTACTGGCTCGGGAAACGATAAAATGCGCCTTCTGAAGGGTGTCTTTTCAAATAATTGATCATTTATTCATACCAACAGTATGCGCGAAGAGACGGAAAATATTTTTGCCATTCCGTCATTTCTGATCGCCCGGTTGTTCCTATAAATGGTTAATTTTGCAGGCTCGGCGAACATTGTTTTCTGTAAAAGAATCAATAATAAGCTGATTTGTAGAGTTTTGCACAATTTGAAAAGGTCAACTATCCTTGCTTGAAGCAATCCAACTTGTAAAGTCTTTCGGGGACGTGACAGCCGTTCGGGGTGTTTCGTTGGTCATAAAACCGGGTGAGGTAGTCGGATTGATTGGAGCCAGTGGGTCGGGAAAGAGTACCTTGCTGAATCTGCTGGCCGGTTTGGTCGATGCAACGGAAGGCGTCGTTAAACTCAATGGCGAACGGGTGAAAGGCCCCTCGGAGCAATTGGTTCCGGGACATGCTCATATCAAGCTGGTGCATCAGGAGTACCAGCTCATGCCGAATGTTTCCATTCGGGAAAATATTTCATACGCGCTTCGGTTTTACGAAAAACGGTACCAGGATTTCCGGGTTGAGCAATTGATTCGTCTGTGCCGCCTGGAGTCGGTGCAGCACCGTGTGCCCCGGCAGGTGTCGGGCGGAGAAAAGCAGCGGACGGCCATTGCCCGCGCCATTGCCGAAAAACCAGCGGTTCTGTTGCTCGACGAACCGTTCAGCCACCTCGATCTGCCCAACCGGGAACTGATTCGGAGTATGTTGCTGGATCTGGTACGGAATGAAAAAACCGCCTGTCTGTTCGTGACGCACGATTCGATGGATGCCCTCTCTATCTCGAACCGCATCGGAATTTTGCAGGAAGGCCAGCTGGTGCAGATGGGCGCCCCGATGGATGTTTACCGCCGTCCCTACAATGCGTACGTCGCGCAGATGACCGGCCCGGCCAATCTGGTTCGGGCGAAGCATTTGCCCTTAATGGGCATTATTCACGCGTATCAGCCCAACGCCCTGGCCTGCATTCGTCCCGAACATATTCGGTTGAGCGATCGCGGCCGCTTCGGCGGAACCGTGCGCCATGTGTTCTTCAAGGGGGCGTATTGTGAAGTGGAGGTCGAAATGAATCGGTTTGTGAATTTGACGTTCCTCGCTCCCTCCAACGAAAAAATCAAAGTGGGGGATGTTCTGGGGCTGGAAATGGCTCCGGATGCGGTTCACTGGATGCGGGGTTCGTCCTAGTCGTCGGATTTTTTCTGGTTGGAAACGACGGTTTGCGGATTACCCCGGTGCGACACATCGGCTCCCCCGCGCGTTGTCTTTTCCAGTCGTTTGGTAACGGTGATGGAAGCATCGCTGGCACCCGATGCCCGGATAATGGCTTCTTCGGCGGTCAGGTCATACCCCGATAAATCGGAAGCGCCCGAAATCTCCACGTCCAGCAGCCGGGTTCTCCCCCGTAGTTTTGTGTCCGAGGCCCCGGACGCTTTCAGCCGGATGCGGTTGGCCGTTATGTCCTTCATCGAAAGATCAGCCGCGCCGGAGAGATTAATTTCCAGATCCTGACTATCGAATGAATCGTTTACGTCAGCATCCGACGCGCCGGACAGTGTAATGCCGCGTAAAGCCGGCATGGTAATGATCAGGCGTGGCGACCGCCGGTTTTTGCCCGGAAGCCATTGCCCGGCCGGTCGGTTGAAGCGGGCGGTCAGGACGCCGTTTTCGCTATTGATCGATAGGTAGTCGGTTTCGCCGGGCGAAAGGTCGGCCACCACCTCGAAACTCCCTTTTCGGACTTCCACATCAATGGCATTGGCCACATCGATACGGTCGAACGACTTGATCTTGAATTGCTTCGTAACGGATTGAGCCTGAGAGTTACCCACGGTTACGGCCACAAACAGGACAAAAAAATAAAACGATGGGGTACGCATGTTCGGTATCGAGTTGGGGTTGGTGCTCAGAAGATGCAAACTTTCGGCCGAAAGTTGCACCGGTTTTATTTTCTTTTTTGCCACGGAACCGAGCCGCTTTGCCGGATATGCTCCATCAACAGACGGGTTAATTCGGCGGCTTTGGTTTTTTCCTTCCCGGCCAGATCGGTCGTTTCCTTCGGATCGTCCTGCAGGTTGTATAACTCGTACGGCGAGAACGGACTGGCCTGTAACAATTTCCAGTGGCCCAGCCGAACGGCCTGCGTGGTCAGGCCTTTGAAGGCGTCGCTGCCTTCGCGCCGGATGAAAAACAGCGGCCGTTGCCGGAGGCTTTCCAGGGCCGGATCGTCCGGTTTTTCGTTCAGTAACAGGCTGACCAGCGATTTCCCGTCGATCGGTGCCGTCGCTTTCCGACCGGCCAGCTCCAGAAACGTGGGCAACCAGTCGATGAGTTGCAGCCGTTCGTCCGACACCCGACCCGGTTTGATGTGATTCGCCCAGACGACCCCCGCCGGAATCCGGATGCCGCCTTCGTACATGGTTCCCTTAAAGGCCCGCACGGGACCATTATTCGCCTTGGCGGGTCCCCAGCCGCCGTTATCGCTCGTAAAAACGATCAGCGTGTTTTGCAATTGGCCGTTGGCTTTCAGGGTGGCCAGCAGCCGCCCGATGCTGGCGTCCAGGTGTTCGATCAGCGCCACCAGCCGCGCCCGCGTCGGATCAAGGGCCGGTTCGCGGTGCCGGACTTTTTCCAGCCACTCGGCGGGTGGTTGCAGCGGGTTGTGCGGAGCGTTGTAGGCGAGGTACAGAAAAAACGGATTGGCCTTGCCTTTACGGGTATTCACGTACCGGATGGCACCGTCCGTAAACACATCCGTAGCGTGGCCGGGCGGATCGGTAATCTGCCGGTTATGACGCATGAAATTATGCCGGTTCCGCCGTTTGGTATAATAATCGTCCATCATGTCGCCCAGAAAACCGTCGAATTCCAGGAAACCGTGTTCGTTGGGGGTGTTCGGCGATTCCAGACCCAAATGCCATTTGCCGACCAACGCCGTGTGGTAACCGGCCTGTTGCAGGTAATCGGGCAGGAGGGGCCCGGGCGCCAGATACCCCCAGCTATCGGTCGAATCATCCCGGATGACGCCCGGCACCCCCATCTGTTCCGGCCAGCGCCCCGACAGCAGCGACGCCCGGCTGGGCGAGCAAACCGGGCTGTTGGCGTAGAAACTGGTAAACCGCAGGCCGGCCCGCAGCAGACTGTCGATGGTCGGCGTTTTCAAATCGGTGGCCCCGTAAGCGGAAAGGTCGCCCCAGCCCAGATCGTCGGCCAGGATGAAAACGATATTAGGCTTTGGTGCCGGGGCGTTCGGGGAATGGGGAACGAGCGAAACGCTGATTCCGGCCAGCAGCAGCGTGCCTGCCAAAATAAAAGGGTGGTATTTCATAAAGGCTACGGAAAGCCGCTGGAACACATGAGGCATCGGCCGCAAATTCCGTAACTTTGTGGCATGAATCAAGTGCTGGATCAACAAACGGATATGATTAACCGGCTTCCGGTGATGGAAGCGTTCTATACCCTGCAGGGCGAGGGAGCGCATACGGGGAAAGCGGCCTATTTCATCCGGCTCGGCGGCTGCGATGTGGGTTGTCACTGGTGCGACGTCAAGGAGTCGTGGGATGCGGATGTTCATCCGAAACGGACCATTCCCGAAATGGTGGAACAGGCTTTGCAGTATCCCGGTCGAATGGCCGTTATCACGGGGGGAGAACCGCTCATGCACGACCTGACCGACCTGACCCTGGCCTTAAAAAAAGCCGGTTTTCGCACCAATATCGAAACCTCGGGCGTTTACCCGGTCAGTGGCGAATGGGACTGGATTTGCTTTTCACCCAAGAAATTCAAGGAACCGCATCCGGGTATTTTTCAACGGGCCGATGAACTGAAAGTAATCGTGTACAACAGAAGCGATTTTGCGTTTGCGGAGTCCTTTGTCGAATTGCTGCAACCGCAGTGTAAATTGTTTTTACAACCGGAGTGGAGCCGATCCAATGAAATGCTACCTCTTATCGTTGAGTATGTAAAACAGCATCCGCAATGGCACGTTTCGTTGCAAACACACAAGTACATGGATATTCCGTAACGGAAGAAAGGACGAAAGGGGGGAAGGATGACCGGATGGGAGGCATCCGGTTAATCCGCCTGCTGTTCTTCCTTTTCTTGTTTCCTCCTTTCCTTCTTTCTTCCGTTGCTCAGAACAAAAAAGCCGCAGAATCCTATAAAAAGGCGATGAGTGCGCTGGAGCAGCGGCAAATGCCCGAAGCACTGGAATTGTTTCATCAGGCCGTTGAACGCGATACCGGGTATACCGAAGCGTATGTGAAACTGGGACAGGTCTACGAATTTATGCGTAAACCCGATCAGGCGTTCCAGCTTTACCAGCGGGTCATTCGCCAACAGCCCGATAAACCGATTGCGGGACTGGCGTATCAATTTGTTACCGCTTATCTGCTCAGGAAAGGAAACTACCAGGTGGCGATTCCATACATCGAACAGTACCGGAAGCAGTTTACCCCGAATACCCTTCAGTGGAAAAAAGTGGATCGCCTGCTGCAAACCGCCCATTTTGGGGCGCAGGCCATTCTGAATCCGCTGGCCGTCAAACCGCAACCCTTGCCGGCCACCGTACAGGCCTTTCCTTCGCAGTATTTTCCGGTTTTAACCGCCGATGAGCAGACACTCGTCTACACGGTTCTGAAACCCGAAGGGGATGAAGATCTGATGGTTTCTACCCAAAAAGGCGAAACCTGGAGTCCGCCCGAATCCATCTCCCCGCGCATCAACACGATCAATAATGAAGGAACACCATCGCTTTCGGCCGATGGGCGAACGCTGGTGTTTACGGCCTGCCAGGGACGAACCGGCTATGGTAGTTGTGATCTGTACATCAGCCACAAAACCGGTAACACCTGGTCCGAACCGCAGAATCTTGGCCCTTCAATCAATACGCAATCCTGGGAATCACAGCCGGCCCTTTCGGCCGATGGCCGCCGGTTGTATTTTGTCTCCGATCGGAAAGGCGGCTTGGGTCGGCGGGACATCTGGTGCAGCGAACTGGGCGACGATGGCGAGTGGAAACCGCCGTACAACCTGAAAAACATCAATACGCCCTTCGACGAAGCCTCGCCGTTTATTCACGCCAACGGGCTGAGCCTGTTTTTTGCGTCGGACGGACATATGGGGATGGGCGGTTACGATCTGTTCGTAGCCGACAGCACGGCTGCGGGCTGGTCAAATCCGCAGAATCTCGGGTACCCTATCAATACGTCCGATGATCAGGCAGCCTTGTTTGTGTCGGCCAATGGCGCCCACGCCTATTATTCGCAGGAACAGGCGTCGGGCGATGGCAAACAACGGTCCAAACTGTACCGGTTCGACCTGCCGGAGTCGTTGCGCCAGAAAGTTCGTCCGGTTAGCTACCTGAAAGGACTGGTGGCCGATGCCCGTACGAAAAAACCGCTCAATGCCACCATCGAACTGATTGATCTGGCCACCAATCAGCTCGTGACGCGCGTGCAGTCCGACCCCCAGACCGGGCAGTATACGGCGGTTTTGCCGACGGGTGGCGAGTACGCCCTGTACGTGGTTGGACCGGGCTATCTGTTCAAAAGCGTGTCGTTCGATTTTACGCAGAAGCGTGAAGGCGAAGGGTTAACCATGAGCGTACCGCTCGAACCGATCAAACCGGCCGATGGCGGAGCGGCTTCGAAAGAAACGCTGAACAACCTTTTCTTCGAAACCGGGCGGTACGATCTGGCCGAGAAATCACGGACGGAACTCGATCGGCTGGCCAAATTCCTGGAGGTGAATCCATCCGTCAAAATCGAAATTTCCGGACATACCGACGATCAGGGCGGGGCGGCCAACAACCTGGAGTTGTCCAGAAAACGGGCGCAGTCGGTCGTTGAGTATCTGGTCAACGCTGGCATTCCGGTTGCCCGTATAAAATCAGCCGGTTATGGTGAAACCCGCCCGGTAGCGCCCAATACCAGTGACGAAAACCGCAAGCTGAACCGGCGGATTGAGTGGAAAATCCTGTAAGGAATGCGGCCGGTCTGGCTATCGGATAGCGGGGAGCCAGACCGCGCAATGCGGTTTTTAACCCGAATTGTTCATTATTCGTTGTTAATTGTTCATAAACCGTTAACTTGGTTTGCCGGGGAATTTTTTGCATCTTTGCGCTTGTTTTTTCCGTGACTGGGGTGGTTTTTCCGTAATGCCCCAGCGGGTTTAAACAATCTATTTTTGTCAGCCAATGACCACCGAACACGTCAATTGCCTTATTATCGGTTCCGGCCCGGCCGGATATACTGCCGCCATTTATGCCTCCCGCGCGGGCATGAAGCCTGTTTTATACCAGGGAATGCAACCCGGCGGTCAATTGACCATCACCAATGAAGTTGATAATTTCCCCGGCTATCCGGAAGGCGTAAACGGCCCGCAAATGATGATGGACCTCGAACAGCAGGCCCGTCGATTCGGAACCGATATTCGCTACGGGCTCGTGACGGCGGTCGATTTTACCGGCCCGATTCACAAAGCCGTCGTGGATGATCAGCTGGAAATCAGTGCCAATGTGGTGATTATCTCCACGGGTGCTTCGGCCAAGTGGCTGGGTTTGCCGTCCGAAATGCGGCTGAACGGCCTGGGCGTTTCGGCCTGTGCGGTTTGTGACGGTTTTTTCTTCCGGGGTAAGGATGTTGCGATCGTTGGCGCCGGTGACACGGCCGCCGAAGAAGCGAGCTATCTGGCCAATCTGTGCCGGAAGGTATACATGATTGTCCGCCGGGATGAAATGCGGGCGTCGAAATTCATGCAGAACCGGGTGAAGTCACTGCCGAATATTGAGATTTTGTGGAACAGTGAAACCGAAGAGGTGTTAGGCGAAGAAGGGGTGACGGGTGCGCTGATTAAAAACACCGTGACGGGTGCGCAACGGGTGCTGGACATTTCCGGTTTTTTCGTTGCGATCGGTCACAAGCCCAATACCGAGATTTTCAAGCCGTTCGTCGAAATGGACGAGACGGGGTATATCATCACCGAAAAAGGCAGTACCCGAACCAGCGTGCCGGGTGTGTTTGCCTGCGGTGATGCTCAGGATAATGTGTACCGTCAGGCCATCACGGCCGCCGGTACGGGTTGTATGGCCGCCCTCGACGCCGAGCGGTACCTGGCCATGAAAGAAGTTGAAATGCACGCTGAAGTGTAACCGAATTTGTAACCACCACAGAAAGGAGTTACGCGTTATGGGTTAAGAAGGAAACGTTGGCCAAGGCATGTTAACGCTTCCTTCTTAACCCATAACGCGTAACTCCCTTTTGGCAAACTTTATCCCCAAGGATGAGAAAACTGGCAGTCTGGTGGCTGTTCGCCAGCGTTTGCCTGTTGGCAAGCGTCACGACCGTAGAAGCACAGGAGCGAGGAAAGTTTAAAAAGAACCTGAGCATCAAGCCCAAGAAAACAGAGAGCGAAAATCCGAAGTCTTCCGCAAAACAATCGACTGAAGAGCCGGAGGAGGAATTTGAACAGGAACCCTCCAACCTACGGTTTAACAGTCAGTTCGAACCCAAGAAAGAAATCAATCCCGTCGTAGCCGAAGATACTTCCACGATCGACGAAGGGGAACCGGCGGTGGTCGAATACATCGATTCCGTTCAGGTTGGGGATGATTGGGTAAAAATTGCCGATTATTTTGCCATCTGGGACCCGCATAACGTCGATCCGTACGGAATCGACCCGCTTCAGTTTGATGAAGTAATTGATCTGAAATTATACGACCCGGCCCAAAACCGGTTCTGGTCGGCCCCGACGGTGGACGGTAAAGTGACCTCTATTTTTGGCCCGCGCTGGGGTCGCTGGCATAAGGGAATGGACCTGGATCTGGAGACCGGCGACCCGGTTTTTGCGGCTTTTGATGGCATCGTCCGCGTGGTCGGATGGGACGGGGGCGGTTTCGGTCGTTACCTGCTGCTCCGGCATTATAACGGCCTGGAAACCATTTACGGCCATTTGTCCAAAACGCTGGTCGAATCGGGTCAATTGATCAAAGCCGGTGATCAGATTGCGCTGGGTGGGAATACCGGGCGGAGCTTTGGTTCGCATCTGCACTTTGAAACCCGGTATGAGGGCAACCCGTTTAGCCCCGTACACCTCTACGATTTTCCGACCAACTCCCTGATTTCGGACCACTTTATTTTGACCGCTTCCGTTTGGGATTACCTGCGGGGCAAAAATGTGAACCTGGCGGGTTTCAAACCCCGGTACAAGCGGACGGTTTTGCACCGGGTTCGTTCCGGGGAAACCCTGAGTAGCATCGCCCGGCGCTACGGGTTGTCGGCGTCAACACTGGCCCGTAAAAACCACCTGTCGACCCGCTCCCGGATACGGCCCGGCCAGAAACTGCGGGTTCACTGATTGACCACGGGCTTTCATTTTATTTCAAGTATAAAACGGCCCCCTGGGCTCGAACCGAACCTCTTCCTGCTGATACAACGAATGAAACTGGATTTGCTTGTCATTGCTGTTCACCCCGACGATGCTGAACTGGGCAGCGCCGGAACTATTCTCTCGCTGGTTGCGCAAGGTAAAAAGGTCGGTATCGTGGACCTCACCCGGGGCGAATTGGGCACCCGTGGAACCCCCGAAATCCGGTTGCAGGAAGCCGCAGCGGCCGCCGAAATTCTCGGACTGTCGGCCCGGGAAAACATGAATTTCCGGGACGGTTTTTTTCGAAATGACGAAGAACACCAACTGGCGCTGATTGCGGCCATTCGGAAATACCAGCCGGAAATTGTGATTACGAATGCCATCACCGACCGCCACCCTGACCACGGACGGGCGTCGGCGCTGGTGGTCGATGCCTGTTTTTATTCCGGCCTGCGGCAAATCAAAACCGTGGATAATCTAGGAGCGGATGCCACGGGGGAAGACCAGGTTGCCTGGCGTCCGAAACACGTTTACCATCTTATTCAGGACCGGTATATCAAACCGGATTTTATTGTCGATATCACTGATTTTTACGACAAAAAGCAGGAATCCCTGCTGGCCTACCGAAGCCAGTTTTACGATCCGACCAGTAAAGAACCCATGAGCTATATCGCCAGCAAGGAATTCATGGAGTTTCTGCGCGCCCGCGCCGAAGAGTTCGGTCACGTGATCGGGGTAAAATATGGCGAAGGCTTCACGGTAGACCGGACCATTGGGGTCACGAATCTCTTTGATTTGAAATAAGGATTGGCGAATTGGGCTCGTCGGTTTACGTGCTCCTGCGGCCTTCATCTACGGCGAAAGTCGCTCAATTCGCCAGTTTTCGTCTTCTTTCCGGTACAGAACCCGGTCGTGCAGCCGGCTGGGGCGGCCCTGCCAGAATTCGATCCGGTCGGGAACAAGCTGATAACCGCCCCAATGCGGTGGGCGAGGAATGGGTTGATTGGCAAACTGCTGCTCCAGTTCCATTTGTCGTTCTTCCAGAACCGTCCGGTTTTCGACAACGGAACTTTGGTGCGAAACCCAGGCCCCGATCTGGCTGCCGCGCGGTCGGCTTTGGAAATACCGATCGGACTCCTCGTCGGTTACTTTCGTAAGGAAGCCTTCAATCCGAATCTGTCTTTCAAGTTCCGGGTAGAAAAAGGTGAGTGAGGCAAACGGATGCAGGGCAATCTCCGAGCCTTTCCGGCTTTGGTAATTGGTGAAAAACGAAAAACCGCCTTCGTCAAACCCTTTCAATAAGACAATCCGGCCGGATGGCCGCCCATCGGCTCCCACCGTGGCCAAATGCATGGCGTTGGGTTCCGGGACTTCAGCCGTCAGGGCTTCCGAGAACCAGCGCTGAAATTGAGCGAACGGACTTGGGGAAACATCCTTCGGGTCTAAACCGTTTAGGGTATACTCTTTTCGGAGATCAGCCAGGGGAGATAACATGGAAGTTGGAGGTCTAACTATAGTACGGTGTGCAAAAAAATAATAATCCGCTTTTTTTCTTACTTTTGCAAAAGTAACGATTCCTAAAAAATCGTATGGCGAGCGAAGAGCAAGAAATAACTGAACGCAAGGACCAGAATCCGAACCCTGTCCAGGAAGAAAAACCGGAAACTGAACCGACTGATGCGGTAATACCCACCGAAGAGCCGATGGGTGAAGCAAGCCCGGAAGTGTCCGCCGAAGCGGTCGAAACCGGTGATGCGGCACCCGAGCCGACGGAGGAACCAGCTGCTACGGCAGACCTGGCAGCGCCTGCGTTGGCCGAAGAACCATCGCCCGGTAGCGAATGGCCAGGGGAAGAACCCGTCGTTGCGGACGAAACGGTTCCGGAACCCAGCGCTATGGCCGAATCCGGGCCCATGGATTCCGTTGAGCCGGCACCGTCAGAACCGACGGTGGAAACCCCGGAATCGGCGGAGGTGCTGGAAATGCATGCCGATCCATCCGACGGAGCAGAATCGGAACTGGAGGATGCTGCGCCGACCGTCGATTACAGCCAGTTATCGAAGGTGGAACTGGTGGGTGTGTTGGAAAAACAGTTGTCGTCGCTCAAAACCGACACCGTGTCGACCGGGGATTACCGCCGGGCTGACGAGGTATTGAAAGAGATTCGCCCCTTGTTTGATCAGTCGAAAGCCGCTGATCGGGCTGAAGCATTGCAGCGTTATATTCAGGACACCGGTTCCGAAGAAGGGTTTGAATACAAGCACGATGAGGTGGTGAGTCGATTCGAAAGTCTGTATAAACAGATTAAGGATCAGAAAAACCAGTATTTTCAGCAGGTAGAAAAGGCGAAGGATACCAACTTTAACGTCAAAACCGACTTGTTGCGCCGGTTGCGTGAACTGGTGGAAACCGACGAAAACAATGCCGGTGATCCCAAAACCAGCTGGAACGGTTTTAAACAGATTCAGGACGAATGGAAAGCAGCCGGAAATGTGTCGTCTCCGCATAATGCGACCCTCTGGGCTACCTACCACGCGCTGGTCGACCGTTATTACAGCAATCGCAATATTTATTTTGAGTTAAAAGAGCTGGATCGGAAAAAGAATCAGACGCTGAAAACCGAACTCTGCGAGAAGGTGGAAGCGCTGGTTTCAGCCAACGAAGGCAGTCCGGTAACCAAAGCGATCATCGACGAGGCTAACGCCCTTTTCGAGGAATATAAACACGTTGGCCCGGCCCCGAAATCGGAGCAGGAGGCACTGTGGCAGCGTTTCAAAAAAGCACTGGATACGCTTTACGATCGTCGCCGGGGCCAGAATGAGGAGATTCGGCGGGAAGGTGCCCAGTTGTACGAAGAAAAATCGAAACTTTACGAAGGACTCGTGCCGTTTACCACCTTTACGTCCAGCAGTATCAACGACTGGAACGAAAAAACCCGCGAGGTGATGGCGATTCAGGACCGCTGGAATGCGATCCGTGGACCGATGCCCCGGGAAGAAGGGAAAGAATTGAGTAAAAAGTTCTGGGCGGCTCTGAAGCAGTTTTTCCACCGCAAAGGAGAGTTTTTCAAACAGCTGGAAGGCAAGCGTGAGCAGAACCTGAAAGCGAAAACACAGCTGTGCGAAGAAGTGGAAACTATCCTGGCCTCAGGAGAAGAATCTGCCGAAACGACCCAGAAAGTGATCGAGCTTCAGCGGGAATGGAAGACAATCGGTCAGGTTCCGGAAAAATTCAAGGATTCCCTGTTTGAGCGGTTTAAAACTGCCTGTGATGCCTTTTTCAATAAAAAGCGGTCACGGAACCAGGAGGTTGAACGGGAATTTGAGGAAAACCTGTCGAAAAAAATTGCGCTCTGTGAACAGATCGAAGCTGCCGCTGTGAGTGGTAATGCCGATTTGGCGCAGTTAAACGACTACAAAAAACAGTGGGCCCAAATCGGTTACGTGCCGAAAAAGGACATGCAGTCAATTCAGAAGCGGTATATAAATGCCGTGAACACGTTTGTAGGAGCCAATGGGAAAATTTCCACCAAGGAGAAAGAACGCCTGGTGCTGGAAAACGAAGCGGAGCTGATCCGGGAGACCGGTTCTTCGCGTGATTTGTATAAAAAAGAGGGCGATATTCGCCGGAAAATGACGACGCTGGAGAACGATATTGCGGTGTATAACAACAACATTGAGTTCTTTAGCCGGTCGAAAGGGGCCGATAAATTACGGGCTGATATCGACAAGAAAATTCAGGTGGCGCAGAAACAACTGGAAGAACTCAAACACCAGTTGAAGGTCATTCGGGAAGCGCAGTAAGACAGCCAACGGTTTTTATCCGCAAAATAAAGACTGTACTATTGGATTGAAACGGCAAATTCCCTATTTTTGCACCAGATTTACCACCAGCTAAATCGTTTTGCCTCCATAGCTCAGCTGGTAGAGCAACTGACTTGTAATCAGTAGGTCGTTGGTTCGATCCCGACTGGGGGCTCTTCAAGATCAAGCACTTAGCCGTCTCTCTTAGGGGCGGCTATTTTAGTTGATACACAAGTAATCCCACCTACTCGACCCAGCACTTCGGTCATTTTTATTAACGACGAACATAGGGCAATTTTCCGACCAATTGGATATTCTAGCCTCCGTATATTACTCCTGATCGCTTGAATTATCTGGTCAAGAGCTTGTATCGTACCAATAAGTGGATTTTGGCGGATGCCTTTAATGCTCAGTCGACGAACGGCGCTGGATCAATCCGAATTTAACCAAATACGAAATCAGTGAACTGATGCAGTCGCTTGATGAGAATGAAATGAATGCGGAGGTGATGAAGAAATAGAATCGATGTCCATGGGATTTTTACCCTGACATAAGCAATTACTGTTTTCCTATTTCATATTGCACCGAGATCACTAGATTTACCTGACGTTACCGCATTTCCATTTAAAGTATCCTCTTTTGATCTTAACTGACCGATTTGATCGGTCCTATTATTCGATTTACTGTGATGACTTCTATCAGGCTTACTTTTCCGTTTAATTGCTAGCGTATGAATAACTTCCAGCATTTTCTGATTATTCTCCGATGGGTCTTCCTCTTTTTTAGTGATGTTGATCGTTTGCAAAAGGCTTTTTAGTCGAGTTGAGTCATAGCCTGCCAGGTATGATAATAACGTTATGGTTACAGCAAACTTAAAATAGGCCGGTGCAGATGTTCCGGCAAAGGCAAACTTTGAAGTCGTGTCAATAGCAGAAGTAAAATTCGTAAGGGATGCGCCTGTGATAACCAGTAGGTAAACAATAAAACCGCGAAGCATTGAAACGGCTGGACTCTCAGTCATACATACGTAGCTACGAAACTCCGCCGAGTTAGGTTTAATATACTTTCGCCATTCATGAGCTAATTTATTACTGGCTGACAGGTTACTCGCCAGCCCTCCAATTGCGGCCGATAGCGCGGAGAGCAATGCGACATTAAGTGGTGTTAGACTCAGAAGATAAATGATATAGTGTTTGAGAGATGGGTATGGCAACTTTTTCCAGGGCTGTCCGGTAAAATCATAAAACTTGATAATTGCTTCTGCCGGATCTTTTAGTTTTTCTTGGGCCGGATCATATATGACTCCAAAAATCAAATCATGATAATAAGATGAATCATAGCTCAATCCAAAGAATAACAGAGCCAGCCAGCACAGAAAGAAAAAGCCAATAAAAAAGACTCTGACAAATTTTTGCCAAGGATCCATTACTTCAAAAGGCCAGTGAGCCTTTTGACCTTTCTCATCTTCTTTTTTAGTTGATGCTGGTTTTTTTATTTCAGACTGTTTAACCGTTTCAACAATCGTTTCTACCGTTTCCATGAGATTGAGGATTAAATGGTAAAAGGACAGTTTAAGAGTACCAGCAACTATGGGCTAAACACTTGACTTATAGTACAATTTACAAAATTCAACGACTATCAATATGCTCGTTTTATTTAACGGTAAGTCATGAATTGTTTTGGATACGTTATCCGGTTCAGTCGGCGCACCTGGAAGTATTCGGTGTTTTTTATGCTGCCAATACCAATCCTGGCTTTTGATTGAGTTCTCGGGTGGGGGCCTGAGCCAAATCCCATTCGCGACGTTTTGAATAACCTGATTGCGTTCCTCGATGGTTTTATAGCGGATGGGCCCTCTCAACAGACAACCATTAGCTACATACAAATTGAACTGCAGATCGCTGGGTAAATCCCAAATGGGGAAACGTCATTCCCGAGTACCGTTTGGCCGACCCTTTCCAGGCGGTGGTTAATGCCACGAACACCAGTTGGCAATGCCGGTGCTACGGGTATAGTTTAGGGTGTAGGCGGCCGCTCGATGAGGTAGTTGTTTTCCTGGCTGGTATTTGCATTGCTGGGATTACCCAGCGCTAAGTTGGCATCGCGGGGGGATATGGAGGTATCAGGTACTGGTTGTTCTGTTTTCTTACAGGCAACAGCTACAAAGAGAATGGCTAACAGTAGGAAGGTGATAATCCGGTTTATATAAGTTTCCGTCCAGTCTATTCAGACGGAACGTCAAAGTACGCACTTCTTTCGATTGCCAACAAAGCCAACCTGCATCATGGAACAGTTGTATCATTGGTAACTGATCGCCTAGAGCGAATATACCGCCTTAGGTACAGTCCAGGAGGGGACGGTCAATCTGCCAGTATTCCCCAATTGAAAAGCAACCGAAAGGCGCCGATCAATGACCGGCGCCTTTTCCTTCCATGTTAATTACTCTACTGCTTCAGCACTTTCAGTGTCAGGCTTTTCAGGCCACTGCTCACCCGCAGCAGCAGCAACCCTGCCGGTTGCTCACGGACGATGAAGGTCTGCTGCTCAACCGGTTTTGCCCCTTCGATCTGCCGCTGATTGATCAGCCGCCCGCTGGCATCCGTCAATTGCAGCCGGACCGACTGGTTTTCCATACCCCGAATCTCGACGGTCAGTTGATCCGAAACCGGGTTGCCCAACACCCGCACCTGCAGCTCCGAATCCGCTTCCGCCGACAGGCGGGCCGGCGAACCACACGTCAGCGGTTTGCCCGAATCCTTCAGGGTGTAGCTGCTGCCCTGCACCCGGCCGTACATCACCCGACGTCTGCCATCCTTCAACCCATTGGGAACTGCAAAACTGTAGCCGTGCGAACCATTGCCCTTACCGGCTTTCTTCAAATCATCCCGGTAAATATTGGCTACGGTGCTGCCCCAGACGGTTTCGAGGCCTCCTTCGGTTTTCGAATAAAACTCCACCGTCACCGGGCTGTTGGGTTTGTTGCGGTCCCAGACCCAGCCCCGAATCGTGCCGCATTCCACTTTGTCCAGATACCCCTCGAAACTGCCCGTCACCGTCGTGGTCTGAGCCGGGTGGACCGTCAAGGGGAAGCTCACCGAGTTGGTGGCATTCTTGGTGTCCGTGGCCGCATAGGCCAGCAGGAAGGTGCCCGCCTGGGTGGGGGTGCCACTGAGCACCCGCGTGCCCGCCTGGATCGACAACCCATCGGGTAACCCGCTGAGGTGATACGTCAGGGCATCGCCGTCGGGATCGGTAAAAGCCGCCAGGGTGGTCGAGAAGGGGACACCGACCTGGGCCGCCAGTGGGGTATTGATGACACTCGACGCGGGGGGCACCGGTGCCCGGTTGCCGGGGCTGCCACTGCTCTGACAAACGATGGCCTTGGGCGAGTCTTTCAGCAGGAAGCTGCTGCCCGACACCCGGGCGTATAACGTATGCGGGACATTATCCTTCAGGGCGGGCGGAATCGTAAAACTAAAGGCGTGTTTGCCGTTGCCCTTGCCGGCGGTTTGCAGATCCTGGCGGAAGCCGTCGGCCGAAAGAGTGGCAATCACATTGGGCCCTTCCAGGATATCGATGGAGACGGCGGCATTGGGCTTGTTGCGGTCCCAGGCCCAGCCCCGGAAGCTGGCGCAATCGGCGCCGTAGATGTAGCCATCGAGGCTGGCATTGACCCAGGGAGCCGCCACCGTCAGGGTCGTGGAAGCCGACCCGGTGCAAGAACCCACGGTACAGGTCGCCGAGTAAACCAGCGAGCCAATGGCGGTGGTGGAAACCGGAATCAGGGGGGTGGTGCCACTGACGCCGTTGGGCCCCGCCCAACGGATGGTGCCACTCTCACAGCCGGTAATAGCCAGCGAAACTCCGGGGGTGTTTTGCAGAATCGGCAGGGTGGTTACATTCGAGGTCATTGTAATGGTGGGATTGGTACAGGATGGCACCTTCACCGCCACCAGCCAGGCATCTGAAGCACCCCAAAACTCAGCCTCCTTATCTCCCCCGGAATAGCTCTCGCTATATCCCAGGAGGAGAAATTCGTCGGATTGCCGTTGCAATACAGCACTAACGCTTTCATCGGAATTCGATCCCAGGGTTTTGTCCCATTGCACCTGCCCATCAGCGGCCAGTTTGACCAGCCAGTAGTCGCTCTCGCCCCGACTATTTTCTGACTTGGTCGGGCTTTGATCGGATGCGGAAGATCCAGCTATCAAATAACCTCCCTCCGGGGTTTCCAGAAGCGTTCGACACTCATCATACCCTCCTCCTCCCAGGGTTCGATCCCAGACCCGGTTTCCCTGGCCATCGAGTTTCACAATCCAGAAATCGAAGTGACCGAGGGGCGGCTCCGATTTAGTTGAACTGGAGTTTGAAAAGGAACTTCCACCCAGCAAAAATCCACCGTCGGAGGTGGCAATCAGGGCATTGCAATTATCCGAACTTGTCCCGCCCAGGGCTTTATCCCACAGTTTGGTGCCATCGAGATCAATCTTCACCAACCAATAATCACCACCGCCATAGTGTTCAGCCTCTTTATCTTCGCTTTGGGGCGAGTTCGAATGCCCTGCCAACAGAACATTCCCATCCGGTGTTGGCGCCATGGCGGATAAATAGTCAGTGCCACTTCCCCCATACGTCTTCTCCCATTGCAGTTTTCCTTTTAGATCAATCCTGATGACCCTATAATCCTCACCGGTATTCCCTCCCAGCAGATAGCCGTCCTGTTGCGGTGTCACCACCATCGCGGTGAGGATGTCGCGTTTTGAACCGCCGTAACTTTGGTCCCATTGGTAGTTGCCGTCCCCGTCAATTTTGACGACCCAAAAATCCCCGAAACCGTAGGCTGGGGCCTGCTTTTTGCCTTCCAAAGGATCAGAATTGGATTCTCCTCCCAGTAAGAACCCGCCATCGGGAGCCGCCACAATGTTCATTAAATAATCTCGAAGGAGCCCCCCGTAGGTTTTGTCCCAGAGTTTGGTGTGGTCGGCCCGGTAGCGAATGACCCAGAAATCACCACCACCCATATGCTCAGCGGACTTCTCCCCCGGTTCGTGGGGGGAAGAAAGCGAGTACCCCCCCACCAGATACCCCCCATCGGGTAATTTCAATAAAACCCGCCCATCATCTCCATGACTTCCACCGAGTGATTTGTCCCAGAGTTTGGTGGGTGTCTGGGCGATCAGCGTGGTGCTGGTCAGCAGAAAAAAGCCAAAAAGATACCGCGCCAACCCGGTGCGCAGGTGGAGTAAAGATGTCGTCATATCTTGTAGGTTTAACGTAAAGGGCAAGGAAAAGCCCTGGCCATTGGATGAGAGAAAAAGGTAAAAGATGGGGTATGTGACTGGGAGCAAAGTTCGGAAGCGCATCGGCAACGGACTCTACCCAATCGGACAAAAACTCTACTCAATCCGCCACTGATGATTTTTGGCAAATTTTTCCGGTCGTTGCAGGCTTGCAAACCGCTGGTGGGATTACTTTTTCCGTTCCGAAGGTGCTTGTCCGAACTGCTCTTTATACGCTCTTCCAAACGAAGACAAACTCCCGAAACCGACGGCATCGGCGACCTGGGTCGGGAGCATTCCCGCCTGCAGCAACTCATCCGCCCGCCGAAGCCGGTAGTTGCGAATCGTTTCGCGGGCATTGAGGCCCAGCAACGCCTTGAGTTTGCGGGTCAGCGTGCGACTGCTCAGGGCAAGGGCCTCCGCCAGTTGCTCGACCTCGAAATCAGGCTGATCGAGGTATTGTTCCAGAATCGGGAACAACTGCTGTAGGAAAAGTGGCGTCTCTGCAACCGACGGGTTTCTTTCCGACGATTCCGGCGGATTGGCCAGGGAACGCTGCCAGTGGGTTCGAAGGGAGGCCTGCCGCCGGAGCAGGTTCTGTAACCGAACGGTCAGCTCAGAGGGTAGAAACGGTTTGGTCAGGTAGTCGTCAGCCCCCGTTTTCAGGCCCGAGAGCCGGTCTTCCACGGCTGTTTTGGCCGTAAGCATCACGATCGGAATGTGATCGGTCCGCGAATCAGTCCGCAAGGCATGGCACAGATCGATACCGCTGAGCTGGGGCATCATCCAATCCGTCACAATCAGGTCAGGAACCGCATCAAGAGCCATTTCCAATCCCTGCTGACCATCTTCGGCTTCGAGCAGCGTGTAATCCGCCGACAAGATCATGCGGATATACAACCGCAAATCTTCGTTATCCTCCACCAGCAGCAACAGCGGTTTTGCGGTGTGTTTCTCCCGGTCCGGGAGTTCAGGTTGCCCGGTAATTTCTTCCTGGCCGTTATCCACCTTTTGAACCAACGCTCCGGAGGATGCACTTCTCACTGGTTCGGGAGACGATCCGGGTTTATTCAATGACAAACCGGGCTGTTCTACCATGGGTAGATAGACGCAAAACGTCGATCCATTGCCCAGTTGGCTGGTAACCGAAATGGTGCCGTTCAGCAATTGAATCAGCTCATGCGTCAGGGCAAGTCCGACCCCCGTGCCCGCTTTCTGCCGCCCGGTCCCTTCGGCCTGATAAAACCGGTCGAATAAATGAGCGACTACCCCGGGCTCCATACCAATGCCCGTATCCTGTACTTCGATGGTAACGTCCTCCTTCGTGTAAAGGACTTCGACGGTGACCGCTCCACCCGCCGGGGTGTACTTGAGTGCATTACTCAGCAGATTGAACAGAATCTTCTCGACTTTGTCGGCATCGTACAATCCCGACCAGTTTGACCGGTTTTGGTGCAGGGTTAATGAAATCGATCGGCTTTGGGCCAGCCCATCGAACTGTCTGACCCAGATGCGTATATCTTCCGTTAAATTGCCCAGAGTTGGCGAATTCTTGATCTGGCTTGCATCCAGCTTGGCCAGATCGAGGAGCTGGTCGATGAGGGTCTGGAGCCGGCTTGCATTGCGGTACATGAGCGCGTACAACTCATTATCCGGAAACCGCCGATGCAGCCCTTCCAGCGGCCCCAGCAAGAGCGTAACCGGCGTACGAAGTTCGTGGGAAACATTCGTGAAGAAGTCGGTTTTGAGTTGATCCAGTGTTTGGATATAAGTCCGACGCTCCTTTTCAATCGCCAGAATTTCCATCGTCCGGATGCGTTCGCGCGTGGCCTGCCACAGCATGACCACGATAAAAAACGGTTCGCTGACAAAGCAGAGGATCATCAGGCCCTGAAGGGTTTCTTCTTTGAGAGAGCCGGTAAAAAAACCGGCATTCCGGCCGTAGAAATAGGTATAAACGGGTAGGGTAAACACCAGCGCCAGCACATTCCAGATCACGGGCCGGATTCTCCGGATGAAAAAAAGAAACATGAGGATCATCGTAAACCCGAGCATGATGGCGAACGATCCAATCAAGGTTCGGGTGATATACGGATGCCGGACGAAAAAACTTAACCCCGCATACAGGAGCCCAATTCCGCCAAAACCGACGTATAACCACACCAGACGCGGCATGTAGAGGGGCAGCTGGAAGGCTTGAATGACATAATACGCCATCGTTGGCAACAACAAACCCACTGTCGCGTAATGACTGACATGAACCCAATAGGGCGACAGGGGAAATAAAATTCCTGAAAATCCGCTGGCAAACAGAACACTCAGGCAGACGGCAAGGGCAAAGAGGGCGTACGAGCGCAGAATCACGTATTGATACATGAACCCCAGGAGGGCAACCTGGAATAAGGCCAGAATGAACGCCAGGGTAAACAGGATATAGCGCTCAAAATCAGGCAGGCGCTTTGCGGCAAAGGTCGCCTGATTCCAGACCTGCCAATGATAGCTGTGGTGCTGCGAAGATTGAATACGGGCGAAGAACGTTTGGGGGACGGTTCCGGACAGGGTTACATAAACCGTCGGATAGCGGGTTGCGGGAGTTCGTTGGGCGAACGGTATGAGATCGCCGGAGTGCTGAATTCGCCAGCCGCTGAGCGAATCCGGTTGGTAGAGGGTTAAGCTATCGACATAGAAGTTGGTCAATTCCAGTGCGTAGGTTCGTGACGCACTGGTTAATGGCTGAAGGGTAAACCGGCACCAAACCGGGTGCGGAGTAAAGCCCAGAATCAGGGTCGGATCAACGCTTGATTGCCAGGAAAGTGCTGGATCGGTGACCTGATGAATTGTCCGGTGGTCCGTTGAATCAATCAGATATTGACAAGTTAAAGTAACCGGTTTTTCGGCTTGAATCTGGGGCAATAAATTCAAAGGAGCCTGGGCATTGGCCTTGATTAACGAGCAAATCCAAATGCCTGCCATGAGCGCCAGCCCTACAAAAAACCGCTCGTTAAAAATCTCCTGAATTGCAACGGCAAATATGGCAGATTGTTGACGATCACGTTTTTGTGACGGAAAGGTAGCTTGATTCGCTAACGTTAAAGGCTGGGGTTTGAAAAAACAGTAAATCACACTTACCTTTTTGACACTATTGTGAGCGATACGTTTTAAAGAGCCCACTTGGAATAGATTTCAAATTGATCCTTGTATTGTTACAATACTGTTTAGCGTTATTCTTGGAACTTCTGCTGATCGAAGCCTGCTATCCACGTTACCAGGCATAAATATAGCTTTTTGCAATATAAAAATGATCACAATTAGATTTGATCGTTCTTTCGTGGCTGCTTTTTTGGGCAGTACGGATTATACCGATAACGCCGGTCAAAGAAACGGAAAGGGAACCCTGGCTGACTACCGGCGCGGGCCGTTGCCGTTATCTGCACCGGAGAAGAAAACAGGGCCGCAAACCGGCGGTTTTTGGTTCGGTTCTTTGCGAAACAGGCCGGCAAAACCGGACGCATGGTGGACTCCCGGCAGAATCACGGCCCGGTTTCTTGTGGAATTGCGGGTATTGCCGTACTTTTGGGCCTTGAAGAACCCATCCGAGGATTTTTGGAATGGGTTTAGGGTCCCGTAGCTCAGTTGGATAGAGCATCTGCCTTCTAAGCAGACGGTCTTTGGTTCGAATCCAAACGGGATCACGAAAATTGATAGCAAGTATCTCTAAGTTAACTAGTTAGATACTTGCTATTTTTATTGTTGACTATATCATTGACGACTTTAGCCAGCCAAAATGCCCGGTTTTGCTCGCCCGTTTCGGTAATTCCTGACACTTTAACTTGTCAATTTGCAATCAAATTGCGCAGGGCGTCGAATGCGCTTATTTCGCGTTCTTCACAAGCGGCCATAAATCCGGCTTTGAGCTTGCTGCTAAGTTTGATATTCAAACGGCTGTCTTTCATTGCCTTAGTAAGTTCATTGTGTATTACTAAAGATAGTGAAAAAGGCATAACGTACATATAAATCAGGGAGTTAAACGTACGTACATTGTGCACATCTACTATTACAAATCCTTTACGCTCGCATACGATTTGTAAAAGATGAAACAACACATTCTTACCTTAATTGCTGCCTTGTTTTTTACACAAGGGGGGATTGCCCAATCTAGCGGCACCTTCACTGACGCGCGAGATGGTCAAACGTATAAAACGATCAGCTTTCAAGAAGCTTCGACGGGTAAAACCGTTACCTGGATGGCACAAAACCTGAACTACAAAGGTGAAGGTAGTTATGCTTATGATGATAATGAGAATAATCGAAAAGTAATGGGCTTGCTTTACACTTGGGAGGCAGCAAAAAAAGCCTGTCCCAATGGTTGGCATTTACCGACGGATAGCGAATGGGCTATGCTTGTGAATCAGTTTGGCGGTATGGACAGGGCCGGTGAAGCTCTAAAAAGCGTCAAGGGTTGGAGTGAAGACGGTAACGGCACGAACAGCAGCGGCTTTAACGCTCTTCCGGGAGGTATTCGCAGAAAAGGCAGTTATCACGTCTTGGGTTTTTTCGGTTTCTTTTGGACGTCCTCACCCGCGGGCGCTGAAGGTAAAGCCTGGGGATGGAACTTCCACTATGGTGGCCCTCCCAGTAGCAATAAACAAAACTTAACAAAAGCATTTCGTTTCGATGTCGATGTTGCTAACGGAGTCTCGGTTCGTCTGGTCCGGGATTAAGTTATTTGTAAATCTTGCATACCTCTACACGGCTAGCTTATTCCCAAATTTGGTAAAAAAAACGCGATTTAAACGACGTTGATTACCAGCAAGTTATGCTTTGTCTGCAAATCTGCGGGAAATTCTAAAACCCTCGATTTCGGGGGAATTGGCAATCAACGTAACGTCGCGCGTTTGAAATGCCTGACGTTCACTTTGCCGGTTCACAATCTGGTTCCGTTTTAAACAAGACCCGTTTGCCGTTACGCATTATCTCGAAATGGGCCGTACTTTGTTTGTATCATTTACCCTCTAGAATTTACTCAGCCTTTCCGACACAGCCCCGCATTGATGTGGGGCTGTGTTTTTTCAGAAGAGAAAATCATCTTTCATTCTCTGATTGCCTCATGGTGGCTCCGCTTACCGATCACGCCATGAGCGCCAATCTGCTAATCAACTATTTTATACCAGAAACTAACATAAAGCTATGTGCCTATTTTTATATTAGTTATTTGATTGTTTTCAGACAATATTTAAGCAAACTATATCGGGTATATGTATTTAAAATGGTTACGATGAACAAAATTGCTTTACTGTATTTAACCCTGTTTTTATTTCCATTGTCCGGCTGGGCACAGTTTGGAAAGAGTCCTTCTTTGCCTCGTTATCAGCCCGGTCTGGCGGTGGCAATCCGAGCGGGTACGGCGGGCGTTGGGTTCGATGTTTTTAAATCCATTGTGCCCCGGTTTACGGTTCGGGCCGGAGCCAGTCTGTTTTCCTATCAGGGTCAATTAGACAGCGGTAAGCCGACCGATGTAGTCCAGATAGCATACGATTACGAACTTAAATTGGCCTCCATCAATGCCCTGGTCGACTTCTACCCCTTCAAACGAGCCGGTTTTCGACTGACGACGGGTGTCTTCTATAACCTTAACCAGTTAACCTTCGACGGTACGCCCATGAAAGAGGTGAGGTTTAATGATGTGATCTTCACCAAAGAGCAGGTCGGCACCATCAACGGAAAGGCTGATTTTAACAGAATCGCGCCTTACGCCGGCCTGGGCTGGGGCCATCCATTTCGGGGTACCAAACTCAAGTTTATGGTGGATCTGGGCCTTTTCTACCAGCAATCCCCTCAGGTCACATTCGTCACGACCGGCATGCTCGAACCCTCCAGCGATCAGGGAGCGGTGATTGAGCAGAATCTGCAGCCCCTGACGTTTTATCCCATTCTGAATCTGGGCCTTTCCTATCGTTTGTAGTTTTTTATTTTACCTTTTTGTCTGTATGAATCTGCAATCAAGTTTACCCAAACGTGCCCTGATACACGGAACTACCCTACTGGTAGCTATAGTTCTGGCTATTTTACTCGGCAGCTGTAACGATTTGAAGAACCTTGACCCGTTGAAGGGCATTATTTATAAATTGAATTATCGACCCACCACTACGCAAATACAGGGGTTGGTAATTGATGCCAAAACCGGTCAGCCCCTCACCATTCCGGTTCAGGTAACGATTCTGGGAAAAGATGCCAGCCGCGTTGTCAATTTTAATGGAAAGGCCCAAACGACGTATAGTAGCCCGAAAGGTGATCTATTCATCGGCCTGAAAGGGGACGTCCCGACCCGTCAGGCAGCGGCTGAGCTCCGGGTGGTCGTTGATGCGGCTGGCTACATTCCGTCGGCTGTTGATCTGAAATTAACGAGAGACCTTAATTATCCCTTCATCATTCGTCTGGTGAAGGAAACCGATCCCCCGCAGGGAGTCATCGTCAAACAGGATCAGCTTACCCTGGCGACGAATGGAACCCTGCCAGCAGCAAAAGAAATCGTACTGGCCGCCACATCGTTGACAGCCCCCGCGACGATTCAGTTTGCCAGCGGAACGGTAATGAAAGATGAGCAGGGAAATACGGTTTCGGGCACGGTAGCGGCTACGATAGCGGTTTATTCGCGCCTGGCTAAGAGTATACCCGTTGGTTTAACGACGAAAGTGATCGAGAATGGCAACGCTAAGGACGTAACGCTCCACCTGGCCAATTACATCTCGGTGAACCTGGCTACCAAGGACGGCAAAAGTGTCACCTCGTTTACCAAACCGGTTGAGATCAAAATGGGAATCGCAGCTGGTTTTCCGAATTTGTCGACGGGCCAGCCAGTTAAAGCGGGTGATCAATTGACCGTCTACGCCCGCAATGAAAAAACGGGAAGCTGGGAATCCGTTCAGAAGGTGAAGGTCGAAGCCAAAGGCTCAGACTTCGTGGTTAGCTTTCCCGTTTCACATTTTACGGATTATGCCGTTGGTGGTAGTCTAGCTACTCAACCTGCTTTCTTTACATTTGTCGGGTTACCCTCAACTTTTTCTGTACTTTATGAATTGAATGTTTTTGTGCCTACTGTGTCGCGGCCTGATGACAATACCATTGTGGCGGCTGCAGGTACAGCGGGAAACAATAACATTGGTACTGGGGCGCCGGTCGGTGTACCTTTTACTTTGAATATATATGATGCCTTAGGGAATCTGCTGAGTCAGACCTCTGGTCAAAATCTTTCCGGGGAGCACCTTGTAACAGTGCCCCATCCCTCTGGCACAATCGATGTAGATTTTACCATCCGGGCCACGTGCGAAAATGGCAAAAACATCGAAGTTTATCCCACGACTCTGGTTCGATATGGTAAACCCGGAGCTGACCTCGCTACCTTTGCCGGTGTTACATTGGAAAATGGCCAGGGGAAGCTGGTCGGCTTAAAACCCAATACCACCTACGAAGCCCGGGTCGATTATGAAGGTGCCTGGTCGGCAATTTTTACCACCGGCACCACGTCGGAGAGCCGAAGTTTAACCTATGTGCTCAAATCGCATACCGAAGCCTGTAAGTAGTATTAAAGCGTCCAATAGACGGGGCAATACCCCTTCCCAAATTTCGAGTGTAATCCGTTGTCATTGTCTGGGTTTTCAATCGGTTTAAACGGATTGGCTACCATTTACATACCTCATTTGTCCACGTTTACTGGACGACGTATAGCGGCAGGGGCTGAGGGCTACTTTTCTAAACGCCGGGCGGTTTGTTTTTCATTCCGGAACCTGATAAGTTGTGCCCCGGATTGAGGTTCGGGGTGACCGGACTTTTTATGGAATTGAACAAAGGAGATGGCCTTACATGAACCTGACCGACCTGAACGCCCCTGGCGCATCCGGTTGCACGAAATCATCTTTGAAGCCGATACCCCCGCCGGAAAAGCGTTCGATATCGTTCTTATTGGTAGCATTCTCCTGAGTGTGGCTACGGTGATGCTGGAGAGCATCAGGAGTGTGCGAATTCACTACGGCCAGGTGTTGAACGGGGTCGAGTGGTTTTTTACGGGCCTGTTCACGATTGAATATCTTCTGCGGCTGGTGAGTGTGCGACGTCCCTTGCGCTATGCCCGTAGTTTCTTTGGGGTAGTCGATATTCTGGCCCTGTTGCCAACCTACCTGAGTTTGATCATACCAGGTACCCAGTACCTGTTTACGATCCGCATCCTGCGGCTGCTCCGGGTTTTTCGCGTCCTGAAATTGTCAGAATACCTATCAGAGGCCACCATTTTGACGAGTGCTTTGCGGGCGAGTCAGCGCAAAATCAGTGTATTCATCTTAACGGTTTTGACGTTAGTTATCATTCTGGGTTCGCTAATGTATATCATCGAAGGGGAAGAAAACGGTTTCGATAGCATCCCGACGAGCATTTACTGGGCCATTGTGACCCTGACGACCGTGGGGTATGGCGACCTGTCCCCCCAAACACCCGCCGGCAAAGTGTTAGCTTCATTAGTCATGGTGATGGGGTATGGCATTATTGCGGTTCCTACTGGCATTGTCACCGTTGAGATTTCCCAGGCTGCCCGGAAATTGAATAAAGTCAGTTCCCAAGCCTGCCCTTCGTGTGGTTTGGAAGGACATGATGCGGATGCGGTTTTCTGCAAATACTGTGGAGCCCAATTGTGATGCCGCCCTGGCTGGTGTTGCGCTCTAAACAGCGTCGGCGGGTAGTGCTT
Organism: Larkinella bovis; assembly: GCF_042655385.1. NCBI lineage: Bacteria > Pseudomonadati > Bacteroidota > Cytophagia > Cytophagales > Spirosomataceae > Larkinella > Larkinella bovis. Next base: position 187,901 of record NZ_JBHSMA010000001.1, read on the forward strand.
CGCTCCCTTGCTTCCGATAAAAACTTACCGGGTTGGCCGGAGCGCCAACCCGGTTTTGCCTTTACTCTGCAATCAGGCCGCCAGACGAACCAGCCTGATTCTTCAGGGTACACCTGTGCCCGCAGTCGATCCTTTGACGCTCCCTCAGGAAAAGACCCTTGTTTTCGGATCGGAGGGCAAAGTCTTTAACCGAATTGTTTTAAAAATTCGGTTAAAATGCCGTTTTTGAACGCATCGGATTTTCTACGCAAAACCGGGTCGGCAAATGGCTGATTCGGACGGGAATAGAAAGGCCGCAAAACCCTTAATTTTTGATCACTATGTACAATCGGATGACCCTGTCGATGCGGTTTTTGCTGCTTCTGACCCTCTGCCTGAGCACTACCTGTACGTTTGCCCAAACCCCAGCCACACCTTTACGCGTCATCGTTATCGGCGCCCATCCGGACGATTGCGACCTGGGGGCCGGCGGGGTGGCCCTCCAGTACTCCTCCATGGGGCACAAGGTGAAATTTGTCTCGCTGACCAACGGTGACGCCGGGCATCAGGACATGGGCGGGGGCGAGCTGGCCCAACGAAGGTACAAAGAAACCCAGGAGGTGGCCAGAAGGTTGGGGATTACCTACGACGTGCTCGACAATCACGACGGTGAACTGATGCCCACCCTGGAAAACCGGCTGGCGGTTATTCGCAAAATCCGGGAATGGAAGGCGGATCTGGTAATTGCTCCACGCACCAACGATTATCATCCGGATCACCGAAACACGGGCATTATTGTGCAGGATGCCGCCTACCTGGTCATCGTTCCCAATATTCTGAGTAGTGTGCCCCCGCTGGCCAAAAACCCGGTTTTTCTCTATTTTCGCGACGGTTTTCAGCGGCCCAATCCGTTTCGCCCCGACATTGCCATCGATATTACCGAAACACTGGCTAAAAAAGTGGAGGGACTGGATGCGCACATGTCCCAGTTCTATGAGTGGCTCCCCTGGACCCGACAGGATTTGGCTAACGTACCCAAAGATCCCACGGAGCGAAAAAAATGGTTGCTGGCTGCCATGGAAAAACGGTCTTCGGTGACGCCGGAAATTAAGGCCTCCCTCGAAAAATGGTATGGGCAGGAAAAGGCGGGAAAAATTAAATCGGTTGAAGTTTTCGAAATTTGCGAGTACGGACGACAGCCCGGCCCGGAAGAAATCAGGCGGCTTTTTCCCATGCTACCCCGTTAACCTGCCCCGCGCACCGGCGGGCAACGACAGGCCCTTCCGGGGAGTACGTCGCCGGTTTGGCCATTAACCCTCTTACTGCGTTTTTATCCGTAACGAACCCCTAAACCTGAATCACGTGAAATACTATTTTGTTGGGTTGCCTGTGTGTCTGATTCTTCTTTTGACGGTAAGCAGCGGCTGGCTGCACCTGCCTGAGCGCGACCAGAAGGAGGGGGCCAAAATGATGTATGGCGACTCCTCCCGGCTGGGCAGGCCCTACGCCAAAGATCCCCACGTCATTTCGTACAAAGGGCGTTATCTGATGTATTTTTCCGTACCGGCCTTTACGGACTCCAGCGGTGTTAAGCATGGGTGGGGAATTGGCGTGGCCGAAAGCCGGAACCTGATTGACTGGCGAAAAATTGCCGAAATTCCGCCCGTAGCGGACTATGAAAAAGCCGGTATCTGCGCGCCCGGTGCGCTGGTGAAAGAGGGGAAGGTGCACCTGTTTTACCAGACTTACGGGGGTGGTCCTAAGGATGCCATCTGCCATGCGTGGTCGGAGGACGGCATTCATTTTACCCGCAATGCCACCAATCCCATTTTTCGGCCGACCGGTTCCTGGAACTGTGGCCGGGCCATCGACGCGGAAGTGTACCGGTTTAAAAATCAGTATTTTCTGTATTTTGCAACCCGCGATCCGGGGTATAAAAAACAGATGCTGGGCGTTGCGGTAACGCCATTAAAAACATCCTTTAATCGGGAAGAATGGAAACAACTCTCCACCGATGGCTCGATTCTGAAACCGGAGCTGCCCTGGGAAGGTGAGTGTATTGAAGGGGCTTCGATCATTGAACGGAACGGTGAACTGGTGATGTTTTACGCCGGAGCCTACAACAACTGGCCGCAGCAAATTGGCGTTGCCAGTAGCAAAGATGGCCTGCACTGGGAACGCCAGCAAACAGCACCTTTTCTAAAGAATGGGGAACCGGGGGACTGGAACACCAGCGAGTCGGGACATCCGCATGTTTTTGAAGATCGCCATCACCAAACGTATTTGTTCTACCAGGGAAATAACGATAAAGGCCACACCTGGTTTTTGTCGAATGAAAAGCTGGTCTGGAAAGGAACCCGACCGGGGCTGGCCCGGCGTCCCTAACCCAATAAATCACCAAAACCCTGATTTGCCCGCCCGGAATCCGGTGGTTTTCGTGTTCGTAAAAAAAGCGATAATTTGGGCGAAAAACCGGCTGGATCAAGGCAGCGTTCAAAACCGGGGAGGCAGCGCGCGCCTGCTCTGTGAACTCTTGATGGGCCCTGAACCCGGTTTGAGGAGGAAATAAAAACCGCCCCCGACAACACTTTCGGGGGTAAATAACCGTTACTTTAACGATCAAATAGTAAATGCCCCCACCAATGCACAGGATTCTGATTCGGCTTTTCAATCGTTCCAGGGCCTTTTTTTCTTCTTCTCTTTTCCGTCTGACGGTCGTTTGCCTTGTCTTTACGGTGGCTTCCTGCAAAACCGGTGATGCCGTTGCGCCCGATACATCCACGTCGGACACGATCATCGGCTGGGGAGACAGTCTGACGCAAGGGGTGGGCGGGACGCCTTACCTGACGATTCTCGAACAGATGACGGGCTATAAGACCATCAACGAAGGCGTTGCCGGGCAAACCAGCCAGCAGATCGCGAAACGGATGCTGGCGGCCACCGACAAGCATTCCTACAATACGATTATCTGGGCGGGACGCAATAATTACTATGAATTGGAAAACGTCAAAGCCAATATTGCAGCGATGGTGGCGGCTTTGGGGCATAAGCGGTATCTGGTTATCGGAATTGTCAACAACATTGCCCCCAATGAGCAGGTTTTTGGCCAGGGCCACGAACGGATAACGCAGTTGAACAATGAGTTAAATAGAATTTACGGCGATCATTTTGTCAATATTCACACGTATCTGCTGGCGCAGTACGACCGCAATAGCGCCCGCGACATTATTGATCATACGGACGATGTGGTGCCGACCTCGCTGCGTTCCGACGAATTACACCTCAATACATCCGGTTATACCAAAGTTGCTCAACGGATCAACCAAAGCCTGAAAATTCTAACCAACCGCTGATCCCCGGCGGTTCTTTTACCGCCCCGGAATTCCGTGGCAGATGGGAACCGTCGATGCCGCCTGCCCCGGCCATTTCCAGGCCGGAACACCAATGCCGCGCCCAATCAGCATCAGGGCCAGAACGAGGGTGAAAACCGGTAACACCCGCACAAAGCGCGCACGAAGCTGAGCCGGAAACAGCGACGGAAGGAGTCGGATGCCCAGCAGGGCGGGCAAGGTTCCCGTGCCGAATAAGACCATATACACTCCTCCTTCAATGGCCGACGACTGAGCCAGCGCCCCCGTTAAAGCCACATAGACAAAACCGCACGGCAACAGACCATTCAGAAATCCGGCTGCCGCCAGATTGAGTAAGGAGGGGTTTCGGATCAGGCGGGTAAGGGGGGTAGTTAATTGCTTGAAAAATAGCGTAGTAGGTAAAAAGCCGAATTTCCGATTGGTTAGTGTCCAGAGAAGGAGCAGTGCGCCGGTGCCGATGGATAGGGGGCGTTGCAAACCCGCCAGCCAGAAGCCTTGCCCCGTCAGACCCAGGGCCAGCCCCAGCAGGCCGTAGGCACTCAACCGCCCGGTATGGTACAACAGCGTCGCCGGAAACCGTAGGTGGGGTTTCAGTCGCCCGATGGGCAGCGCCATGGCCAGCGGACCGCACATCCCGACGCAGTGGAGGCTACCGACCAGACCGGTCAGCAAGGCGGCTGAGTACCAGAGATTCATGGTAGGAAAACGAATGAGTACTGAAAAACCGAAACCGGCTTACTGAATCGCAAGGGGTTTCTCCACAAAATAATCCTGCCGTCCGTCGGACCAGGTGAACTGAATCCGCCAGTTGCCCTTGGCCAGGTTGGCGGTAGAAAGCCATTGACGGCCTGGTCCGGACTCAATCCGTACGAATGAATCCAGTTGCCGGTCGGAGGGACGGTAGAACTTGATTTCTCCGCGCTGAAATCCGTCGGGCAGTAGAAAATGGATTTGCTGCCGATCCGGCTGATACGTAAACTCGACTGGCTGGCCGAGCCGGGCGGTTCGGCTGATGCGATCAATGTGTTGCTGATACGCGACCTCCGTCTGGTAATAGTCGTCGCGAACCAGATCGACCTGCTGGCGACTCATCAGAAAAACGAGACTGCCGATGAAACCGGCGAAGACAATAAAAACCGCGATAATACTTTTGCCCCAGTTCATGGTTTTGGAAGTTATGCGTGACGAATTACAAGTGGTGATGGGCCGCTTCTGCGGTTGGCGTTGCCATTTCTGAGCCGTAGCGGAGCCCAATTCGTCACTCATAACTCATTACTGCTTTTAGTTTGGTCCTAAAAAAGTGGTTGACGTCCGGTCGATCACCTCGTTGCCGGACAGGATTTCTATTTCCAGCCGGGTACTGTTTTGCCGGATTGATTTTTCGGGTAACCGGATAAAAAATACCCCCTTGGCCAGTGCATTGGAGGGAATATGCGTTATGGGTTGAACCAGCCGAATCTGCGCATCCGGGCGATTGGTCCGGAACGAGATGGGCAAATCCTGGTACGTTTTGTTGATAATTTCGATCGTGTACAGGTTGGTGACATACCCGCCCGGTTCGCGCTGGAACAGTTGGCCCGGAGCCCGCAAAACCGTCGTTTCGATGGTGGGCCGACTGACTAGCAGATACACCAGAATGCCGATCAGGGCTACCAGGACGGCGGTATAGGCTTTCATGCGCCCCGTAAACCGCAGCGGTTTTTTCTGTTCGATTCCCTCGTGCGAGTCTACCCGAATCAGCCCGCGTGGGAGATCAATTTTGTCCATCACGTGGTTGCAGGCATCAATGCAGGCCGTACAATTGATGCATTCCATCTGCAACCCATTGCGGATGTCGATCCCCATCGGACACACCTGAACACAAAGCGCACAATCGACGCAATCGCCCTTGGGCGTACTCGGCGCGGGCAGGTTCGTTGTCTGTTTAACCCGCTTTCCTCTCGGTTCGCCACGGAGATAGTCATAGGCCACCACCAGCGAGGATTTGTCCAGCAACACGCCCTGAAGCCGGCCGTAGGGGCATATGGTCGTACAGACTATTTCCCGCAAACGGGCGAAGACGAGGTAAAAGAGACCGGTGAAAATCAAAATGGAGGCCAGCCCCCCCAGGTGATTGGTTATCTTGTCGGTTGCGATCCGGAACAATTCATCTTTCCCGATGATGTAGGCCAAAAACAGGTTGCTGATCAGGAAGGAAATCAGAAAGAAAACCGTGTGCTTGGCGGTTTTTTTCAGGATTTTGTCCCGCGTCCACGGGGCAGCATCGAGACGGCGTCGTTCGTTGGGACTGCCCTCGATCCAGATTTCAATTTTGCGGAAAACCATCTCCATGAAAATCGTCTGCGGGCAGGCCCAACCGCACCAGACCCGGCCATACACCACGGTAAAGAGCGCAATGAAGACGATGAACGTGAGCAGGCCAATGGCGACGAGGTGAAAATCCTGCGGCCAGAACGGAACGCCAAAAAAGATGAAATTTCGCTCCACCACATTGAACAGAAACAGCGGATGGCCGTCGATGCTCAGAAAAGGACCGGCAAACAGAGCCACCAGCAATACCCAGGCAACGCCGGTTCGCCAGCGGAGCAGATTACCCTTCTCGATGCGGGGATACAACCAGGTCCGATTGCCTTTGGAATCGGAAGTAGGCAACTGGTTGCGAAAATTATCCTTGGGTACGATCGTCGAGTCCATGGTGAAATCTTGGTTAGTAACACGGGGTTGATCAGGGAGTATCAGAGGTAATCAGGGAAAACCGGATCATTCCGATGCCCTCTGATCAACGCGGTGAAACAACGTTGCTACTTCAACGCTACCGGCTCGGCAGTCGCCTTTTCGCCCTGCGGTTCTTTGGCATTGGCCGGTTTGGTTCCCTGAAGGGATAGAATGTAACTGGATACCTGCTGAATCTGGAGGGGGTTCAGCTGGTTTTTCCAGGCCACCATGCCTTTGTCCGGAACCCCTTCGGTGATGGTGTGAAAAATCGCCTTGATGCTACCGCCGTGCAGCCAGTATTCATCCGTCAGGTTGGGGCCGATCACCCCCTCCGCATTCTGTCCGTGGCAGGCAGCACAGAACTGGGAGAAAAGCGTTTTGCCGGCGTCGATGGCGGGGCCATCATTCAGGACCGTTACGGAGTTTTCATTGATCGATCCAGCGACTCTGGCGATGTAGGCGGCCCGCTGTTTTTCGGCGACGGCTACTTCCTGCTGGTATTCCTTCGTCATGATATTGCCATCACTGAAAACATGGTAGACCAGCAGGTAAATGATCCCGATGGCGATCGTTCCGTAGAACAGGGACATGAACCAGGGGGGCGTCGGATTGTCGAGTTCGGCAATGCCGTCGTACTGGTGCTCCATCATCAGTTCTTTCTCCTGTTTGAGTGGGCTCAAGCCCGCAAAACGTTGCCAGAAGCTGCGGGGGTCGCTGACGGATTGGGAAGAATCTGCCGGTCCCGCCAGTTGTTTGAGGGTATTGTAAAGAAAGATCGCAACGCCCAGCAGCACAAGGCCGGCCATGAGCAGGAGTACCAGAACGATGACCAGGACCAGATCCTCCGTGCTTTCAATCTTGATCCATTGGGCGGTGGGTTCGCTGGCGAGTAGGAGTGTAAATCGGTTCATAGTGAGTTGACTAAGACTGTTGATCGTCTAGCGGAAGCTGGCTGATTTTGTGGATGTGATTTTTGTCCACGACCAGCAGGTAGATGCCAACCAGCACAAAAAAGAGCAGAAAGGTCAGAAACGATGCGACCATGTAGACATCGGCCCCCGGGATTTTATCGATGAATTGCTTGAACATACCGTTGGAAAGTTAAGAGTGATGAGTGAAAAGGGATGAACTCGGGCGCGAAGCGCTTTTTATTAATTCATACGTCTTCACTCATTCACGTATCATTCTAGTTTCTTGATATCTGTGCCCAGGCGCTGAAGGTAGGCGATGAGGGCGATAATTTCCTTGTCTGAATCGACCTTGATGCCTTCCTTCGCCAGCCGTTGACTGACCTCGGCCGCCTGGATCTGGGCATTGGATTCGGCATGGGCGATCTGCAGATTGTCATACGGCACCCCGATGGCTTTCAGCGCTTTCAGCTTGGCGGAGAGGGTCGACAGGTCGAGGTCCTGCTCCAGCAACCACGGGTACGGCGGCATGATCGAACCGGGCGACATCGACGTTGGGTCGCGCATGTGGTGGTAGTGCCACGAGTCGGGATACTTGCCGCCTTCGCGGTGCAGATCCGGACCGGTCCGTTTGGAACCCCACAGGAACGGGTGGTCGTAGACGAATTCGCCGGCTTTCGAGTACTCGCCGTAGCGTTCGGTTTCGCTCCGGAACGGGCGCACCATCTGGGTATGGCAGTTGACGCAACCTTCCTTGATGTAGATATCGCGCCCTTCAACCTCAAGCGCCGTGTACGGCTGAACCGTGGCAATGGTTGGCACGTTAGACTCCACCATGAACGTTGGCACCAGTTCAATGAGCGACCCGACCAGAATCATCACCAGGGAGCCAATCAGGAGCGGAATGGGCTTGCGTTCGAACCAGCGGTGCCAGTAGGTATCCTGCCCTTTGGCCACGTATTCCTTTTCCAGGGCCGGAGCTTCGGCGGGTTCGTTGGCGGTCAGCGAGCCGGCGGCCATCGTTTTGAACAGGTTGTACGCCATCAGAATGGCACCAATCAGGTAGAGCGCTCCCCCCGCAGCCCGCATCATGTGCATGGGCAGAATTTGAAGGGTCGTTTCCAGGAAACTGGGGTATTTCAGGGTTCCTTCGGGCGTAAATTCTTTCCACATCATCCCCTGCGTAAAACCGGAGATGTACATCGGAATGGCGTAGAACAGAATGCCGAGAGTACCGATCCAGAAATGGATATTTAGTAGTTTCTTGGAATACAGGGGCGTATGGTACAGCCTTGGAATCAGCCAGTACAGAATCGCAAACGTCAGAAAACCGTTCCAGCCGAGTGCGCCAACGTGGACGTGGGCCACAATCCAGTCGGTAAAGTGCGCAATGGCGTTGACGTTTTTCAGCGACAGCATCGGTCCTTCGAACGTGGCCATCCCGTAAGCGGTCAACCCGACGACCATGAATTTCAGAATCGTATCTTCCCGGACTTTATCCCAGGCTCCGCGCAGGGTCAGCAACCCGTTGATCATCCCGCCCCAGGACGGTGCGATCAGCATGATGGAAAACACGACACCCAGCGACTGCGCCCAGTCGGGCAGTGAAGTATAGAGCAGGTGGTGCGGTCCGGCCCAGATGTAGATGAAAATCAGCGCCCAGAAGTGCAGAATTGACAGCCGGTACGAATACACCGGGCGGTTTGCCATTTTGGGCAGGAAGTAATACATCATTCCCAGGTACGGCGTTGTCAGGAAAAACGCCACGGCGTTGTGGCCATACCACCACTGCACCAGCGCGTCCTGCACACCCGCGTAGAGGTAATAGCTCTTGAACAGCGTGACGGGCATCTGAAACGAATTGATGATGTGCAAAACCGCAACGGTGACGAAGGTGGCGATGTAGAACCAGATGGCCACGTACAGGTGACGTTCCCGGCGTTTGATGATCGTACCGAACATGTTGATCCCGAAAACCACCCAGATCAGCGTGATGGCAATATCGATGGGCCATTCCAGTTCGGCGTATTCGTGGGAGGTGTTAATCCCCAGCGGCAGCGTTAAAACCGCCGATACAATAACGGCCTGCCAGCCCCAGAAATGAAGCTTACTCAGAAAGTCGCTGAACATCCGGGCTTTACAAAGCCGTTGCAGCGAGTAGTAAACGCCCATGAAAATGGCATTGCCAACGAACGCAAAAATGACGGCGTTGGTGTGCAGGGGACGGATGCGTCCAAACGTGGTGTATTGATTCCCGAGGTTGGCCGCCGGAGCCACTAACTGAGAGGCTACAAGAACGCCCACCAGCATGCCGATTACCCCCCAGACGACTGTGGCCACGGCAAAATTGCGGACGATGGCGTTGTCATAGGCGAAGCGCTCAACCACCGAAGCGGGTTGAATCGGTATTCGGCGGCCGGAATCGGGTAGCGCCGGGATTCCGGGGGTGGAATCGGGTTGAAGAGTTACATTCATAGGGACGATTGGTTAATTGTCTGTGGTTGGGAGTGCGGTTTTGGATCATCGTCCAGCAGCACGCGGATGGAAGGGGTGTAGAGGTCATCGTGCTGACCGTGGCGCATTGACCAGAAAAAAGCCCCCAGAAACCCCAGGGCCAGCACCAGGCTGATGCCGATCATGAAAAAGATGACTTGCATGACGGTTTTAGTAACTATTACGGGTTCAAAATTGGTCAATTGGTTACGGGGTATGAATGAGCTTGGTCAACGGAGCGGGTGATTTGAGTCAGTCGGGCAGGAACAGGGACTTTTTAGTACGGGTTTGGGCTTCCTCAGCCTTCCAATCCGGAAACAATTCCCGGAACCCGGTGGTCCGGTGTATCGGAGGCCTGCCGTTCGGGGATTTATTTTGAGAGAAAACCGGCCGAAAACAGGGGGCGTTCCGGACTGTATTATCCGGATAATTCTTGGTGATTTTCCTGAAAAAATACAAAAATGGGAACAATCACCAGCTTCTGAATGTCTATCAGGTATCCATCATTTTTACCGGATATGACGCGCCGACAACACGCTATTGTTATTCTGATTTTAGGAACACTGACAACGATCAGTCCCTTTTCCATCGACATGTATCTGCCCGGTTTTCCGGCCATTGCCAAAAGCCTGCATACCACGATCGATCAGGTTCAATTATCGTTAACAGCCTACCTGATCGGAATTTCGTTCGGACAGATTCTATACGGGCCGTTGCTGGATCGGTACGGCCGGAAACTCCCATTATACGGCGGCCTGGTGCTGTACCTGGTTGCCTCAGTAGGCTGCGCCCTGACAAATTCGATTGAAACGTTGATTCTGATGCGTTTGCTGCAGGCTCTGGGTGGTTGTGTTGGTCTGGTAGCGGCTCAGGCGCTGGTGCGTGACCTGTTTCCGGTTTCAAAAATCGCCCAGGTGTTTTCCCTATTAACGCTCGTGGTGGCCGTTTCGCCCATGATTGCTCCGACGATTGGGGGGTATGCAACCGTGGCGATGGGCTGGCATTCAATCTTTCTGATTCTGGCGGGCATTACGGCCCTGATTATCATCGCTATTTATTTCGTGCTGCCGGACGGGAAAAAACCGGATCCTTCGTTGTCGTTGCGTCCCAGAGCGGTCGTGAGTAATTACCTGACCGTCATGAAACAGCCGCAGTTTCTGACCTACTCCCTGGTGGCGGGCATTGCTACCTCGGCGCCTTTTGCCTACATCGCGGGTTCGCCGGACGTGTTCATGAATATCTACCACCTCAGTGAGCAGCAATACGGGTGGATTTTTGCCTTTTTATCCATTGCCATCATTGCGCCATCTCAATTAAATCATATTCTGCTGAAACGGTTTCAGAGCGAACAAATCATCTTTACAACCCTTGTTCTGCAGTCGATTGTTGGTATTTTGATGCTTGCGGGAACCTGGGCAGGGTGGTTTGGTCCGTATGGACTCATTGCGGTTTTGTTTGTATTCCTGCTGGGGCAAAGCCTGACGGGCCCCAACGCGTCGGCGCTTTCGCTGGCTCCGTTTACCCGCCATGCTGGCAGTGCCGCGGCCCTGATGGGCAGTTTCCGGATGGGATTTGGCGCGCTGGTTTCGGCATCCGTCAGCATTTTTCACAACCGTACCGCCATCCCGATGGTGGGGATGATGACCTTGTGTGTGGTGACGGGTTTGGTGGGGTTGCTCCTCGGTCAACGAGTGATTCACTACCGGACCAAAAAAGCGGCCGTCAACGAGCCGCTCTCGGAAGTAGCGTTGTAAGCTATTTTTTCTAGCCAAAAAAAGCCGTAGCGATCTGACAAATTCGCTACGGCTTTTTCCATTTTGGAATGGGCTTACGATTGGCTGGCTGCGGCTGCGGGTTGTTCCTGAACGGCGCTGGGGTCCATCCACATGACTTCCCACAAGTGGCCGTCCAGATCCTCAAAACCGTGTCCGTACATGAACCCCTGATCCTGCTTCTCATTCGGCGTCGTGCCACCGGCCGCAACGGCTTTGCTGACCACGTCATCGACGGCTTCCCGGCTATCGGCCGAAAGGCAAATAATCGATTCGGTCACTTTGGAGGCATCGGCTACCTCTTTCTTGGTAAACGATTTGAAGAACGGCTCTACCAGTAACATTACGTAAATGTCCTCGCTGATAATCATGCAGGTTGCCTTTTCATCCGTGAACTGGGGATTGAACGTGTAACCAAGTTTGGTGAAAAAATCAACGGATTTGTTCAGGTCTTTCACGGGCAGATTTACAAAGATTTTCGTTGCCATGCGTATTTGAGGTTTAATGTTTACCTAACAAAGGTAAGACCGTTGCGCATCAGCGATAGCGTGTGATTGCGACAAATAGGAGGGGATTTGCGACAATATTTTTTGTCATTTTTTGGGATTTTTTTTGAGTCGCGGGAAGATCGATGAAGTCTGGTTTTTTATCGATCAACCCACCGGTTTTACCGACGTTCACCCCCCGGCCGAGTCGAGTTTTCGGGCCGTTTGCCCGGATCGATGTTGCCATTTTTTAAACTATATATTCTTCAGCGTGTCTATAAGTCATTCATCACAAAATCGCATAACGTCATGAAAACGATTCTTAAAAAATACATTCCGCTGCTGTTGGCGGTTTTGCTGGCAGGGCAATCGGTACAGGCGCAGATTTTGAAACGCTGGAGTCCACAGGCCAAAGGCACGGCTATCGGTGCCGGAGCGGGAGCTGCCGCCGGAGCGATCATTCATAAGCGAAACCGGGTCGTTGGCGGTGTGGTCGGCGGAGTGGTCGGTGGTGCCGCCGGATACGCCATTGGTAAACATATCGATAATAAACGCAAAAAAGCCGCCTGGGAAGAAGCCGGTCGCCGGGCTGCGGAACGTCCCGTGCTGGCATCTCATACCGGGGCAGCGCCTTCCATTACCAAGTCGTCGTCCCGGGTGATGCTGCCCGCAAAAACGCCCGCATCCGTACCGCAATTGCCAGTCGCTGCAACACAGCAGGCCGCGGTAGCTGAGACGAATCCGGCGTTGTACATTCTGAATCAGGGCTATTTGCCGAATCCGTTTTATGGCCAGTCGGATGCGCCCTACGGGTTAACCGAATACCGGCAAAAAAGCTGGTAACCGTACCCGGTTTTCATTCATCTCTAACACTAAATCGCCATCATCATGAAATCTGTTTTGCATCTGTTGTTGTTCACCATGCTGACTACGGCCTGTTCAACAACAACCCAGGAAACCGTTACAATTCAGGAGCTTAATAAGCAGTTTATTAGTGCCTGGAATACGAAAGAAGCTGACAAAATCACCGGCTTTCTGGCCGAGGACGTTCAGTTTGTGCAGGGAAGCAGTCATTGGCAGGGAAAGTCCGAAGTGGCGTCCAAATGGGTCCGGACCACACTTCCGACCCTGGAGGGCCTTAAAATTTACGCGCTGAGTTCGGGCATGGATAGCCAAACGGCGTATGAAGCGGGAACCTTCTCGGTGGAGGTACTACCCGCCAGCCCGGACGAACCCAAGGGCAAAGGCGAAGGCAATTTCATGCTTCTCTGGAAAAAAAGCCCCGATACGGGCTGGAAACTAAGTTACGTTCAGCTGGAGGATTTGCCCGTTCGGACCAGCACCGCCGTGGTTCCCACGAGTCTGATCCCCTAAGTTCCCTTCTAAAAAGATCGGATGGGGCCGGAGCGTATAGTTCCGGCCCCGTTTTTTTTGATTCCTACCGAGTTGCCTAATAATGGTAACTGATAGCGATCAGGTGGTGACGTGATGGGCCTCATGGCAAAACCGTTGGGGGGGCAGCACCTTTGCGGGTATGGTAATCCGGTTTTACGGCCTACTTGTTTCACCTCTAAACGTTACGGAGAGCCCGTCACGCTCGCTACTATTGTATGCCCATTCTGCTGTTTTTTCTGGCCCATTGGTACCTGTCGGTGCTGATGCAGACTTTTTTTCTCCACCGTTACGCAGCTCACCAGATGTTTACGATGAGTAAAGCCTGGGAGAAGTTTTTTTACGTTCTGACGTTTCTGGCGCAGGGGTCGTCTTTTCTGAGCCCGCGCGCTTACGGAATCATGCACCGGCTGCACCATGCCTACGCCGACACCGAGAAAGACCCGCATTCGCCCGACTTCTCGAACGGGATTTTCGACATGATGTGGAAAACGAAATCCTTCTATAACGATATCGTCCACAACCGCGATACAATCCCGGAAAAGTTTAAGAAAGGCGTCCCCAACTGGCGCTGGATGGAGTGGTTTGGCGATCGCTGGGCGGTTCGGATTGCCTGGGGAACGGCCTATACCCTGTTTTACCTCTATTTTGCGACCGCCTGGTGGATGTTTTTGCTGCTGCCCATTCATTATTTGATGGGGCCGGTTCACGGTGCCATCATCAACTGGTATTCCCACCGCTACGGCTACACCAATTTCGAAGTGAACGATACGGCTAAAAACCTGCTGCCGTTTGATTTTCTGATGATGGGAGAGGCCTACCACAACAATCACCACAAATTCGGCGGGCGGCCCAACTTCGGCGGTTTTCGCTGGCATGAGTTTGATCCGGCCTATCCGCTGATTGTGCTGCTGGATAAGTTGAAAATTGTGCACCTACGACGGGGGCGCGATCTGGAGTATATGTAAAAGGGGCGTTAAGCCCCTTTTTTTCTGTTATTTACGTAACCCTAAACGGTTTTTAACAGCTTCCGGCCCCGCCACCGCATGCCCAGCGTGGCGATGAATACCATCGTGGCGGAACTCACCGGCATCAGGATGGCGGCCACGACGGGCGATAGATTTCCGCCGATGGCAAACGATAGCCCGATGCAATTGTAGATCAGGGAAATGCAGAAGCTGAACCGGATCAGGCGCATCCCAAACCGGCTGTAGGCCAGAAACGCGGGCAAATCTTGCAGCGCATCGGCTTCCAGAATTCCGTCGCTGGCGGGGGTAAACTGAATCGTGTCGTCGGTTACGGCAATGCCCACATCCGCCTGTTTCAAGGCTCCGGCGTCGTTCAAACCATCACCCACCATCAGGACCTTCTTGCCGGCTTGCTGCAACGAGCGGATGACATCGAGCTTCTGCTGCGGATGGCAATCGAAAACCATCTGATTCGGGCCGGAAAACCAGCGTTGGAGATCGGCGCGGGCGGCATCGTTATCACCGGAAAGGAGCTGGAGCGAGTAGTTCGTCCGCAACTTCGACAGCATGGTTCGGATGCCCGGCCGGTATTGATTGGGAAACCAGAAACAGCCGCGATAGACGTCGTCGATGCTGACGTGAACAACGGAGCCCTCGCCCCCGGTTTCGGAGCCTGTGGATGGTTGAACGAACGAACGTGAACCAATCCGGACGGGGATCTGCCCGTCGATTAATCCCCTGATGCCCTGGCCCGGAATTTCCGTCAGGTTGCGAACCGGAAAAACCGTCGCTTCGGACAAATAAGCGGTGAGTTTGCGACTCAGCGGGTGAATCGACTGGCGCGTCAGCGATGCAACCAGCGAACGCTCGGTTTCGGTCAGCGGGTTTTCAAAATTCTCCACAACCGGAGCCGTGGTGTTGGAGGTCAGCGTCCCGGTTTTGTCGAACACGATGGTATCGCAGGCCGCCATTTGTTCCATGATGTCGGCATTCTTCAGGTAAAACTTCAGCTTCCCCAGCATCCGCATGCCATTGCCGAGCGCGAAGGGATACGAGAGCGACAGGACGCACGGACAGGCAATGATCAGAATGGCCGTAAAAGCATTGACGGCTTTCGTCGGATCATTGACGTACCAATAGGTGCCGACCAGAAAAGCCAGCGTTAAAACCGTGATGGTGAAATAATTGCCAACCGCGTCGGCGAAGGTGCGAATCCGGCTGGGTTTGTTTTTGCGGAAGGCGTCATTGTTCCAGAGCTGAGTCAGGTAGCTTTGCGAGACTTCCCGGACCACTTCCAGTTCGATGGCTTCGCCCAGTTGCTTGCCGCCCGCGTAGAGCAGCGAACCCGGTTTTTTGGGCTCCGGTTCCGACTCGCCCGTGACAAAACTGTAGTCGATCGTCGCCTGACCGTGGTACAGAATGCCATCGGCCGGAATCAATTCCCCGTTGCGAATCCGGATGCGGTCGCCTTTTTTCAAGGATGCCACCGGAACCGACTGTTCGCCGGTTGGTACCAACCGGGTCACCGCCAGCGGAAAATACGATTTATAATCGCGCTCGAACGACAGAAAATCGTAGGTGCGTTTCTGAAACCATTTGCCGATGAGCAGGAAGAAAATCAGCCCCGTGACCGAATCGAAATAGCCCGACCCGGTGTGGGTCAGCACTTCGTAGACGCCCCGGAAATACGCGGTCAGGACACCAACCAGAATCGGCAGATCGATATTGATCATCTTCCGGCGCAGGGCCGCCCCGACCGACTGAAAGTATTCCCAGCCCGAGTAAAAAACCACCGGTGTCGCCAGCGCCCAGTTCAGGTAGCCGAACAGCCGCTGAAAAGCCGGGTCGTCGAGTCCCAGGTATTCGGGGAAGCTGAACAGCATGATGTTTCCGGCGCAGAAACCGGCGACCGCCAGTTTGTACAACTGCGGTTTGTACGACGGTTTTTGCTGCTCCTGCACCACATCGTTCAGGCTGATCAGCGGTTCGTAGCCCAGCGAGGTCAGGAGTTCGGCGAGTTGCCGGAGCGACAACTCCTTGGGCCGGAACGAAACGTGAACGTGCTTTTTGAGAAAATCGACCGTGGAGCGCTGGATGGCCGGGTGGAGTCGGTAGAGGTGTTCCAGCAGGTACAAACAGGAACTGCAATGGATGGAGGGAACGTAAAAAGTAACCCGTGACTGCTGGCCATCCGTGAACTCGATGAGTTGAGCGATGATATCGGGATGATCCAGAAACTCCAGCCGGGGCAGTCGGGGCGATTGGCCGGGTGCCGTCGTCAGATCGTAATACTGACAGAGCTGGTTGTTGTTCAAAACCTGATAAACGGCTTGGCAACCTTCGCAGCAAAACGGTTTATCTTCAAAAAAGAGGGAGCCGTTGTCACACGACTGGCCGCAGTGGTAACAACTGAGGCTCGTAACCGTACTCGTATTCATGATCTGTAAATTTTCCGAAATCTCGCTGTTTATCAGACCGGTTTTCCTGAGAAGAATCAGTTCGTACCCTGATTTTGCTTACAACCCGGGAGCAGAATTTGGGGCAGCTTTGAAAAAAAATCAGGACGGAAATACACCCGGTAACTTCGAAAGCCGACCGAAAACCGGTTTTTCGTTCCATTCCTGTGATTCCGGTTCTTTAGCTTATGTCGACGCTCATTCAGAAATACAATGTTCCCGGCCCGCGCTATACCTCTTACCCGACGGTGCCCTTCTGGGAGCCCGATTCATTCAGCGAAACCGCCTGGATCGATCAGTTGCAGCAGCGGTTTTCGGCTAGTCACGGGGAAAAGGGCATCAGTCTCTACATTCACCTGCCGTACTGCGAGAGCCTTTGTACGTTCTGCGGTTGCAACAAACGCATCACGAAAAACCACGCGGTCGAACAACCGTACATTGACGCCGTGCTGGCCGAATGGAATCTCTATTGTGACCTTTTGCCGGAAAAACCGCGCATTGCGGAACTGCACCTGGGCGGAGGAACACCGAGTTTCTTTCAGCCCGAAAACCTGAAACGGCTGCTGGATGGCCTGTTCGTGTCGGCCATTCGTCCGACCGACGGGTTTGAATACGGCTGGGAGGGCCACCCCAACAACACCACCCGCGCGCATTTACAGGTTCTGTACGATTACGGTTTTCGGCGGGTCAGTTTTGGCGTACAGGATTATGACCCGGTCGTTCAGCGGGCCATTCATCGGATCCAACCGTTTGCCAATGTGCAGCAGGTGACCGCCTGGGCGCGGGAAATAGGCTATACCTCCATCAGCCACGACCTGGTTTTCGGCCTGCCTTTTCAACGGATCGAATCCATCCGGCAAACCGTCGAACAGACCCTGCAACTCCGCCCGGATCGGATTTCGTTTTATTCTTATGCCCATGTTCCCTGGCTGAAAGGCAACGGCCAGCGCGGTTTTCGCGACGAAGATTTGCCGTCCGGCGACCAGAAACGGGCCTTGTACGAAACTGGTCGGGCGATGCTGGAAGCCAATGGGTATTCCGAAATCGGGATGGATCACTTTGCCCTGCCCCACGATTCGTTGTACAGGGCGCAGCAGACCGGCACGCTGCACCGGAATTTTATGGGCTACACCACGCAGCAAACGGAGGTACTGATCGGCCTGGGCGTGTCGGCTATTGGGGATACCGGAACCGCTTTTGCCCAGAACGAGAAAGAGATCAACGCTTACCTTCATCGGGTGCAGGCCGGACAACTGCCGCTGCTGCGGGGCCACCAACTCAGTGGGCAGGACCGGTTTATTCGCCGGCAGATTCTGAATATCATCTGTCGGTCGGAAACCCGCTGGCAGCCCGATGACTGGTCGGAAGAGGAATGGGAGCAACTGGAACCGAAGTTAAATGACCTCAGCGCCGACGG
The DNA here is from genome assembly GCF_042655385.1 of Larkinella bovis. NCBI lineage: Bacteria > Pseudomonadati > Bacteroidota > Cytophagia > Cytophagales > Spirosomataceae > Larkinella > Larkinella bovis. The sequence goes on from NZ_JBHSMA010000001.1 coordinate 205,857, forward strand.
GCTGATTACCTTCGACGATGGCGGTTTGCGGGTTTTGCCGCTGGGTCAACCATTTCTGCGCAACATCTGCATGGCTTTTGATGTACGATTGCAACGGGCTAACGCAACCAGAAATCTGTTTTCCCAGACGGTTTAATGAGAAAATCACCAGGCCTTGCTAGCCGGGATGATCTGATCATCCCGGCTAGCAACCATTCATCCCAGGATTTCTGCCGCCAAAGTACTATGTATAGCAAGGTACCTTGGAGTTGTGATACCTTTGAGTCATTCAAACGGCCCGCGAAGCAAGACGCCGATCCAACCCAGTAACAACAAGCACGAAGAACCCATAAACAACAAGACTGATGAAAACCGTCGTTACCTCCGCCCTGATGGCCCTGCTGTTCGCAACCGCTCCGGCTGCTTTTGCCGCCGATAACAAAGAAACTGCTGAAACCAAATCAACTTTCCAGAGTGCGGTTTATCCGATGGCCAACAGCATGAAAGTGAGCGTAAACATCAATAAACCGAAAGACTGCCCGGTGAAGGTCCGCCTACTGAACGAGTCCGGTGAAACGCTGTCGGTTTTGAAACTGGGCAAGGACAACGAGTCGTCGAGCATCCGGTTTGACCTGAATAATCTCGGGGATGGTGTGTACAAAGTTGAAGTGTCCGACGGCGTCAGAACGGACGTGAAAGAAGTGAAAGTGCAGACCAGCACCCCCGTGGCGACTGCTTACCGGGCGATCGTGCTGAACTGATTTTGCGCAAACGTTTACAATTTGTTAACCCACGAGCAACCGGATTCGTGCTAGTTTTGTAGCTCTCGCATCTCATGTTCATTGGGTATTCAAACAGTCTGACGGTTTCCGGCAGGCTCTGTTTCAACGAACCGGACGACAAATCCCGGCCATTTTGCCGGGATTTGTTTTTTTGTAAACTTTCAATCAGCGGTTTTCGTCTGCACAGTATTGCAGGTGACGAACCTCCGACTGAAAGGCCGTAATCTGCCGGGTCTGTACCCGGATCATAGCTTTCGTCGAAAGCAGTTTTCGGAAAGTCGTACAATGATCCATCAGAGAAGTACCCGATGCACCCGGTTTTGAGGGAAATATATTTCCTGATGACGTCAATAGCGTTATTTCCTGCGCCTGCTGCTGAAGTTGTTCGGTCAGGTTCAGCAAAACCGCATCCGGCTGGCCCGACATGACGGCCATTCGCTGAAGGGTAAGGGTCGATCGAGAGAGTTAAGTAATTGATTATAAAGGATTTGAAGTTCGACAGGTACGGGATTGGGCTTCCAGAAAACCGAATAAGCTGGCGTTTCTACCTTGCAGGAACGCCAGATAGCCCAGATCGATAAACCCACGAACAGAAGTAGCCAGAAAGTCTGATTGAGTCGCCGGAGCAGAAGAACACGCAGGGAATACGGCACGCTGTCATTCGAAAAGTTACCGTAAAATTCTGGGATAGAAGTGACCTCAGTATGAACACAATGTAAATCGTTTGCGAAGTTTTGGTTACTATAAATACATCCCACCACTGTACGTGCGGATCGGACAGCTAGTTATTTCCCATACGATGTACCAACCGGTAGTGCGGTCCGGAGGGCATTCGGCAGGTGTTTATTTTGCCTGGTCGCTTTTGGATACCTTCGAATGGACGAAAAGGGACCGGCCGCGTTGCGGGCTTGTATACGTCGATTGCCCGGTGCAGCAGCGCATTGTCAACGAATAGGGGTACTGGTTCCGGAAGCTTCTGCCAAACTGAAGTTTTAGAATATTTACCGTTGCCAATAGTCCAACTGCCTATTTTTTAGTATAACGAAAAGAAATAATTCAACATAATAGGGATTCCCGGCAACTGCCTGGCTCTAGTGTCTTGAATGCGTGTTATTCATCATAGGTTGGTTGACCACAGGCTCCGGCAATTGCTGGAGCTTTGTATTTTACGGTTTACAAGGTTCGCAACCGCTGGATGGGCAAACTTTTCAGCACCGAAAGATAAACCGTATACCGAAAACCGTTTTGTAATGAAAACCGGGCGGTTTCGTCTATGCAGGTGAAAACCTAATCACTGCCGACGGATGAAACTCCCGAAACTCCTGCTGCTCGTTCTGCTCTACTTTTTGTTAATCAAATGCTCCGCGCAGGTCCCTTCGGGTTACCGGGTCAGGGGCCATATCCGCGGGTTGCCGGATCGGACGAAAATTTACCTGATTGATGGCGGACAACGGAAAATCATCGACTCGGCGGTGGTTTATCAGGAGCGGTTTGAGATCAATGGAACCCTGCCGGAACCGGCGCATACCTATCTGTACGCGGGCCGGGGCAGCGTGAGCCTGAAGCTGGCCGATATTCTGCTCGACAACCGAAACCTGGAGGTAGAAGGAATGCGACCGGTTTACGACAGCGTGGTGGTCAAAGGGTCGGACATCGACCGGCTGTGGAAAGAGTGGTGGCAGGAAGACCAGAAAATCGGCTACCAGCGCTTCCGCATCAAACAGGTTTACGATTCGCTATCGGCAAAAGAGGATACTGCCAACGCGGCTATTTTAAAACAAATCGTGGACGAACTGACCGCCCACCGGATCGGGCTGCTGAAAGCCTACGTCAGGCGGTACAGTACGAGCGCGGTGGGAGCGGCCCTGCCGACGCTGTGTACACTGAGCAATTACCTGACCCGAGCCGATTACCTGGAGATGTACCAAATCCTGTCACCCACCTGGCAGCGGTCCCGATTTGGCCGGGAAATTCTGGCTGAAGCCGGTAAGAAGGGTTTCCAGCCGTGAGCCCCTATCCGAAAAACAACATGATCGCAATCATGACAAAGGTGAAAACCACCAGCCAGTCGGGACCGACGGGTTTGGGGTTTTTGCGGCCCGGTTTGGAAAACCGGTTATAGAAATGCGCTAGCCTTGCCGGGCGGTTATGGAGTGCACGCTGAAAAGCCAGGGGGAAAGTCATGATGCCGTGCGATTGATTCACGACTCAAAACTGGTGGCAGGTTCTTAAGCTAGCCTGAAGATCTGCTTAGAATTTACTTAGAGGCTAAAATTCATAGCCAGCCGTCCTGTGCAGAAGAAGGGAAGCGGTTTTCGGTAATCGGTTTACAGGTTATGGTAGTCTGGTTTCGATTGCGCCACTTTGACGGGACCATGAACACCTGTAGATACCATAAACCAAAAACTGTAAACCGATTACCGGAAACCGGAAAACACCTATCGGGGCCACTTTGCCAGCGGCTCAGCGTTTTTTTTGCTTCGTTTGGCGGCTTTTTCGGGAACGAGTAAGACAGTAAGGGCTTTTTGGGACTGGGCCGGAACCTGAATTTCAAAACCGACCCGGATGGTGCCGGGGTTGGGCGCATCGAACGGATTGGGCGGATCGGTGGTCCAGGTTTTCAAAACCGCATTGGCCGGTTCCCGCACCTCGAGTATTAGTTTCTTACCGTCTTTGGTTAGCTCCGCTTTGTTTTTCTGAACGATTTTTACCTCGGCGGGCGTGAGCATGGTCCACCGGACGGTGGCTTCGGTCGAAGCGGTTTCCAGTTCGTCGCGCACCAGCACATAAGCCTGCTCGACCAGCGCGACCCCGCGTACGGCTTGCTGCAGCGAGCCCGCATACAGGGTGCTCAGGTCGGTTACGGCGTTCATAAAACCGGGTTTTTTCGAGGAAGAGAGAAGGGCGGCTTTTCCGTTGACTTTCTGAAGTTCGTTGTTGACGGTCAGTGTGTTGTGGACGAAATTATTGTACCGGAAAACCTGCCAGCGTTGGGAGCCCTGCCGGCTGTTCCATAAATCAACACCTTTCGACTCCAGCGACTCATAGTCCTGCATCCCGAAATCCATCGCCCAGCGGACGCCATCCGCTTCCATGACAAACGAGCCGACATCCATGTGGGCGTGGCTCGCCGACGGTGTGCCGGCTTTCAGGCCCAGAAAAATGGCATTCGGATCGCTCCAGGACGTTCGCATGAGGGCCACCGGCGTTTTGCCGCCCCCGGTCCACATCAGGGTTTTCGGGTCGGCCATCGTGCTCATCGTCACCCCGGCGCTCCACAGCAGGGTGGCGGGCAGAAGCCGGTTTTTGATGAATTGGCGGGCGTTGTCGTTCATCAGGTGGCCCCGCTCGACCCACAGGAGCGAAGGATCCTTCAGCTTTTCGGCAAACCAGAACATCGCGGGTTCCAGACCACCTCCATTTCCGGCATCGGAATAATTAAAGGAATTGCCGGAGGGGCCGGTCATGTTTTCCAGATAACCCGCCGTTTTCAAAAAACCGGGTTTCGCCGTCAGTCCGAAGTCGTTGCCGAACGCTTTTTCCAGCGCGCTGATCAGCATAACGTTAAAGCTGGTTCCGTAGCCCCAGTAACTGTAGCCCTCCGGGTACGCGCCATCCGGACTGTATTCGGTCATCGGCAGCGCCACGGCATCAATGGCCCGGTTGATGATGTTCTTCGCCAGCTGCGGCTGTTCTTCAAAAACCGCCAGGGCTCCATACAGCATCCCTGCATTACAAACCTGATTCCAGTTGTTGCTGACTTTTAACCAGTTATTATACTTTTGGTCAAGTGAAGGTTCAATGCCTTTCTGGAGAATAGCCTGCTGAATAGCCTTGCGTGATTGCTCCGCTAAGCCATAATACAGCCAGTCATACCCGATCGCCATGGCCATTGTCATCTCACCCACATCCAGAAAATGAGAGGGATTCCAGTCGCTGAAACCGGCAATAGCCACCATTTCCTGCTCCGCCCGTCGCAAATAATTTTCCTGCTGGGTCATTCGCCAGGCGTAGGAAAGAAAGAAGATGCGACGCAGGGCTTCGCGGGATTTGCCGAGTAACCGCCGTCCGACCTGAATCCGTTCAATGGGGCGCTCGTCGAGCAGTTCGTTGCATTCGGCGAGAATAATGGCGTGTAGCCGGGCCCAGGTTTTGTCGGAGTCGATGGTTTGCTTAATCGGGTCTTCCTCCCCCTTCAGGAGCAGGATTCGCGGGTGCTCCGGCAGCGAAATTGTATTGCCAAGGTGGTCGGTCTGGGCGTTGATCGTCGTTCCGAACAGTGTTAGCAGGAGGAAAATTTTGACAACGGTTTTCATAAATACCAGCGGTGATGGTAGTTCGATACGGTTTTTACCTGTAATTGCGGGCACGAATTGATTGGATGGTAAACTTACCAGAAAAAGTTACTTTTTCTAGGATGGTAGTTTTTGAATCGTGTATACTTTATGTACCAAGTACAATTTAACGGAATTAACAACCCCGGCGTAACTGGCCGAAACCTTCACGTCAATGAACCTTTTTAACATGAACCGCCGTCACTTTTTGCAAGGTGCCACGGCTTCGCTCGCGCTTTCAGCTTTAGGGGCCTACGGAATGGACGGCCTGAGCCAGGGCAAAACCTGGCGGGTGGCGCTGATCGGCACCGGCTGGTACGGCAAAAGTGATTTATTCCGCCTGATTCAGGTTGCTCCCGTCGAAGTGGTGGCGCTTTGCGACGTAGACAAAAACATGCTGGAGGCTGCGGCCAAACTGGTCAGTCAGCGCCAGAAATCCGGTAAAACTCCCAAGCTGTACGGCGACTACCGGAAACTGCTGGCTGAAAATCAGTTGGATATTGTCTTAATCGGAACTCCTGACCACTGGCACGCGCTCCAAACGATTGACGCCGTCAAGGCCGGTGCGCACGTCTATGTGCAGAAACCGATCAGCGTGGATGTCATGGAAGGGGAAGCGATGGTGGCGGCTGCCCGGAAATACAATAAGGTGGTGCAGGTCGGTACGCAGCGCAAAAGCACTCCGCACCTGATCGATGCCAAGAAAAATATCGTCGATACCGGGTTGCTCGGGAAGGTGAAACACGTCGAAATGTGCTGTTACTTTCACATGCGGGCCAACGGCAATCCGGAAACGCAGCCCGTTCCGGCTTTTCTGGATTACGAAATGTGGACCGGACCGGCCCCGTTACGGCCCTACGATGGCCTGCCGCACATCCGCTGGTGGCGAACCTTCAAAGAGTATGGAAACGGGATCATGGGGGATATGTGTATTCACATGTTCGACACGGTTCGCTGGATGCTGCAGCTCGGCTGGCCCACGAAAATCAGTTCGCAGGGCGGAATCTACGTCCAGAAAGAAGGCAAATCCAATATTGCCGATACGCAGTCGGCGGTTTTCGAATACCCTGAACTGAACTGCGTCTGGCAGCATCGTACCTGGGGAACCCCCAACAACCCGGAGTATCCGTGGTCGTTTACGCTCTACGGCGACAAAGGGACGTTGTGGGCCAGCACCATGCAATACGACTTTATTCCGATGGATAAGGACGGGAAGAAAATCCACAAGGATGTGGTCTACGAAAAAGAAAAGTACCCGGAAGATAACACCGAAGAGCGCATTGAACTGAATGCGGCCCCGGCCACGCGGCTCCACATGCTTGACTTTCTGGCGGCTATTGAGAAAAAAAGCCGCCCCGTGGCCGACATTGAGGAAGGACATATTTCGACGGCGAGCTGTCTGCTGGCCAACCTTTCGATGGAACTCAAACGCCCGTTAGTGTACGATCCGAAAAAACGCGAAGTGGTGGGCGATAAGGAAGCGACGGCGATGCTGGCCCGGAAGTACCGGAGTCCCTGGGTTCACCCTGATCCGAAGAAAGTCTAGATGGAGCGACGAACTTTTGTCCGCATCGGAACCGTTTCGCTTTGCAGTTTGCCCACGCTGACCGTGGCCATGCGCGCCCGTTCCTTTGCGGTTGCCCCGCAGGCCAAACCAACGTGGCTGCTGGAAACCATTAAAGCCAACGATGAGCAGATCAACCGGATTCGGGCCTACCGGGTGAACGAAACCGGGAGTCCGGCATTCGGTGGCGTCAGAGATGGCGAGGATATTCCGAATCCCCAATCGACCGCTGATTTTGTCCGGCGCTGTGCCTGTGCCATTTCCTGCCCGGAGTCTTCGTTTTACCGCTCGAAAGAGCTGTTGGGCGAAACGGCGCAGGCCGTTCAGTATTTACTGAAAATCCAGCATTCGGACGGTACGATTGATTTGCCGGCCACCAATTTTCACTCAACACCCGATACCGGTTTTATTGTCAAGCGGTTAACCACCGGCTATGCGTTGCTGGAGCGGTCGGGTGCGCCGGGACTGGATACGGTTTTGCCTTCGCTGAAAACTTTTCTGCAGCGCGCGGGCGAGGCTTTGATCGTCGGCGGTATTCATACGCCCAACCACCGCTGGGTGGTATCGGCGGCTTTGACCAAACTGAACACGCTCTGGCCCGATAAACGCTATGTAAACCGCCTTGAACAGTGGCTGGGCGAACACATCGACATGGATGCCGACGGGCAGTATAACGAGCGGAGTACGCTGATTTATTCGCCCCTGACCGACCGCCTGCTGATCACGATTGCGAAGGGAATGAACAAGCCGGAGTTGCTGGATTATGTCCGGCGGAATCTGGCCATGACGCTCTATTACATTCATCCGAACGGGGAAGTGGTGTCGGAAGCATCGGGTCGGCAGGACAAGGCGCTGGTCGGCACGCTGGAAGGCTATTATTACCCGGCCCGGTATATGGCGCTGAAAGACCAGAACGGCGAACTGGCGGCATTGTGTCGGCAGATCGAAAAAACCGTCCTGAAAAAGGGCGTACATTTTCTCGATTATTTCCTGGATGATCCCGCGTTCTGGAACGAGTTGCCCGCCAGCAAACCGCTGCCGACGAGCTACGTAAAACCGTTCCCGCATTCGGGTCTGGTCCGGATTCGGCGGGGGAACTGGGACGCCACGATCCTGAAAATGAACCCGGTATGGCTCACCTTTTCGAAGGGCGAAGCGGTTTTGCAGGGTTTGCGGCTGTCGGCTTCCTTTTTCGGGAAAGGCCAGTTCCAGACCGAAAAAATCGAGCAGCAGGGGGATAGCTGGGTGCTGACGCAAACATTAAAAGCGCCTTATTACCAACCGGTTACGAAAAGTGAAATCGATCCGGCGGGCGACTGGGAGAAGATGGGGCACGCCAAACGGAAGCAAACCGAGATTCAGTCATACGAAGCGAAAGTGACGATTCGGGAAACCAGTAGCGGAATGGAAGCCCGGATTGAGATGACCGGAACTGACAACGTTCCGGTTTCGCTGGAACTGATTTTCCGGGCGGGCGGTACGTTCGCGGGGGTCACCAAACATCCGACCCGTCCCAACGCCCACCTGTTAAGCGGGGGGTCGGGTTCGTATACGGTGGGAAACGATACCATTTCATTCGGGCCAGGCAAGGCGCTGCACAAAGGTGTGGTACTGCGGGGGGCTTTGCCACCGATGGATGCGCCCACGGTTTACCTGACCGGTTTTACGCCGTTTCAGCACACGATCCGGCTGTCCTGATCCAGCAGACGAATGACCGTGAAAACCGGCCGGAGATACCAACTATTCTGGTTGATGGCTCCGGCCGGGTTTCTGCGTTCAACACCGTCGGGGTCATTAAGGCAGTTCCTCCAGCACCAGGTCTTTGAAATACACCTGCGCCTTGCCGCCCCCGTGAATCTGTAAACCAATCAGCCCGGTCTGGGGGATCGTTTGATCCGGCTCGGTGTAATCAATGGTTTGTTTACCGTTCAGGTACAGCCGGATGCGTCGGTTTTCGGCCCGGATTTCGTACGTATTCCAGTCGTTCCGTTTAAGGATTTTTTTGATCAGATTCGAGTCCGGCTGGATCAGCGTTTTATTCCGGCGCGATTCGTCGTACAGACTGGCCCAATAGCGATCCCCCAGATCGGCCTGATAGCCCGTCATTTCGTGTGCAGGATTAGTAAGACGTTTACTGCGGAACTGAACGCCGGTATTAATGAAGCCTTCGGAGCCTAGCAGCTTGAATGTGCAGCGCAGGACAAAATTCCCGTATTCGCGGGTTGTGCACAGGAAGTCGTTTTTCGGAACGGTTTCGGTCAGCGAACCGCCCACCAGGGCTCCATCCTGAATCCGCCAGGTTTTCAGGGTGTCGCCCTCCCAGCCGCGAAACGTTTTTCCGTCGAAAATTCGCACCGGTTTTTGGGGGGCGCGAACCGTAAACGCCGTCAGGATGGCCCCGCCGATCAGGGTGCAGAAAAGTGAGCATTTCATGATGTCAATCAGGTTTTGGAGTAGGATGAGCGGATTGGGTGTTTACCACAGGGGTCACGCGTTGCCGTTCAAAGGTAGCAAAATAGCACTTGATGGGTTTGAAGATCCGGTTTTTGTTCGTAAGGCCTCATTAATGCGGACATCGATTTTCCCCCATTTCGTCGTTGGAAGGCGTTGATGACGAAACCCCTTCCCTGGGTACCTCGGCTTTGGCGACCCAGGTAATGGCATTCAGCACGAGTTTCCGCATATTGTCGTCGGCCCAGACCCGGTGAAAATGACCGCCGGTGATGCCAAAACCGCGTCCGCCGTCGGGCCGTTCCCGGCACCAGGCCATGTGTTGCGGTTTTCCTTCGCTGATTTCGGCCCGGACGGCCGGATTCCCTTCGTGGGGGCCATCTTTCCGGTTCAGGGTCGAAGCGGGAGGCACCGTGGTCAGCAGGGGCGTGACGCCCTGCATCCCGGGCTGAAAACGCATGTGATAATACCACTCGTCATTGAGGGTGAACGGCTTGACACCCCGCGTAATGACGTGCGACGGGATCGTTTTATACTCCGCGGTCCAGACCGGGTTGACCGACCAGAACGTTTCAAAATACCCGCCGATCCAGTCCATAAAGTAGTTGCCGGGCGTTCCCTTGGGTACTTCGACGGCATAATGGATACAGACCAGACCGACGCCTTTTTTCATCAGGGTATTCACCTTCTCCAGGTGCTGGTTGATCATGTGACCTTCTCCGCCATCACCATAAACCACCACGGCAGCCGCCTGATCGAGTGCCTCCGAACGGGTGGGCCAGCCTTCTGTAAAGACTTCCGTTACAATACCCGGCACATTTTCCCGGAGTCGTTTTGCCAGGAGGATGCACCCGGCTTTGTGTTCGTGTTCGCCGGGCCCGTGGCTGCATTTACCCGCGATAAACACCACGCGTTTTTGGGCCGGTGATGGAGGAGGGGTGCTTGTGGAGGCTCCTGGCTGGTCAGGAGCCAGCGTGGCCGACAGGCATCCCAGTAATAATACACCAAAAACCGGGAGTGAGAAAAGGGTATGCATTGAATTTTCAGGGAGATTTTCGACAAAAGAAGGACCGTAAGGGTAACTACTGAGTCCGCAATTTTGATTGGCAAACTTTTTGAGCGTACCGCTGGGAAGGGCCACTACCGAATACGAACTTTATTGAGGGATTGGCCTGATATTTGTGAAATAATTTGACAATAGTCAGTTCTTCAGAAAGAATTGACTATTTCGGTTATTGGCAAATTCTGACTTCGGATGAAGAAAACAGTTCTGGTGGTTGAAGACCAGTCGTCGCAGCGGAAGATCATGGTGGAAGGCCTGCAGCGGGCGGGTTACCTTGTATTCCAGGCTAGTGATGTTCGGGATGCGAACAGTTTGCTTCATCACCAGAAACCGGATGTCCTGGTTGTTGATATGCACCTGCCCAGCGGAGATGGAACCGAAGTCATTCGGGAAGTTCGCAAACTATCGGGCGCACCTGTACCGGTCATCGCCGTTTCGATCGATCTGGCCATTCTCAACAAAAACCTAATGACCACCTACCCGGCCGACGCGTACTTATCTAAACCGTTCCATCCAAAGGAGTTGTTGAAGTTGGTGGAAGAGTTGGTGGGCGTGTCGCTTTGATGCGTTTAAATCCCATGGTTATCAGTTGTTTTCCCACCTCGAACGTAACGACCCAATACTTTAGATCATCGTTGGTGACAATCCAGAGGTTGCTTTCTGCGAAAGCATTGAACTGAATCCAGGCCAGTGCCTGAACGGGATTGTCGAATAAAATAAGGGGCGTGTCGATGGAAGTAGGTAGAGCCTGCAAGACCGCCAACCAGGTATCTTCATTCATAAATGTGGAACAGAATTAACTGCGGAACACCAGGGTGTTACACGTTGGATAAGGTTCAAACGGAGGCTATACCTAATAAAACAGCCACGAAAACAATGGCAAATGCGGCCAGTAAACGGCGCATTTTATGCGGTTTTAGTGCCTTCTGAAAAGCTGTATACGCGTAATAGCCCGCAACCAGGCCATACAGCACTAATGAAAATCTAATAAGATAGACGGCCTGCATGGAGATTGTTAACGAATAAGTGACTACTCTTCACTTATTTAATTTTTACTAAATTTTACTACTTCCTGAATTGCATCAAAATATATGCCATCCTGGTGTAGTTCGAGAAAATTTATCAAAAAAATAAAGAAGGTCGATTTGGTGGTTTTACTTAGGCTTTATGGCAAAATACAGTCTTTTTCAGGCTTTTTTTTGAATTTATCACTAAGTGGTACGGAGTTTGTTGCCTGTTAAAAATACTTAGTTATATTCGTGCCGAATTAAAATGGAAACAACACTTCGACTGGCCATGTCCGGCACTCCGAACGCCCCCCATTCCAGCCCCAGATGGAACCGGGAGGTACGGGAATCTTTTGCGTTGTATCACGAGCTGGAATCGCTGCGGGACCGGGTAGGTCCGTTGGATACGGTTCTGATGATTGACGAATGTCTGGGGCATTTACTGCAGACCCTGAATCTGGTTGTGGCCGATCTGGATAACGCGCCAATGGCCTCCGACCAGCCGGCCTTTAAAGAGTTTATGCGTCAGATTGCCCGGCGGCTTCAGGCCGAAAACCGGTCGGTCAAATCTCTGATCCGGCAGGTCACAGAGACGGAGCTAACCCGGTTTAACCGGTAGTCCCAGCACGCATCGCTGCGTCGTTTTTGTAGGTTTGTCAGGCACTACTCCCCCTGACGCATGCAATCGAAACACTCCCTGGTTCTTCTTTTGTTTTGCTCAGTCGGCTCGGGCTTGCGCAATGACAACCGGCCAGATAGCCATTGTAAAGCCTTACGACAACGATCACCTGAATCCCCTTGCGTTGCGTTACTTACTGGGTTCGCCTTGCAGAACAGTGGAATGAAATTAATTAAGCAACCGGAGGAACGGCCGGGCGAAAAACGCTGGATTTTACCATAAAACGGAGCTGAGCAACCCGATCTCTCATTTTTCATTGTTCAATAGGCATTTTACGCCTAACTTGCCGGCCAACGTTACCAACAGTAGAAAAAGTTGATTATTGAAACACGCGCCTACGCCCGCGCCGGGCTGCTGGGCAATCCCTCCGACGGTTTTTTCGGCAAAACGATTTCGATTTCAGTGCGGAATTTTGGGGCCTCGGTTTCCCTGTATGAATCGCCGGAACTGAACATTGAACCACAGCCGCAGGATACGAACTCGTTCCGCAGTATTTATCACCTCCGCGATGCAGTGGCCTCGCTGGGCTACCACGGCGGTGTGCCGCTGATCAAGGCCGCCCTTAAGCGGTTTTGTGAATACTGTGATCAGCAGGGGGTTCGGTTGCCGAACAAGAACTTTACCATCCGGTATAGCACTTCCATTCCGCGGCAGGTCGGACTGTCGGGTTCCAGCGCCATCATCGTTGCGACATTTCGGGCGTTGATGAAGTTCTACCAGGTCGAGATCCCGTTGCCGCAACTGCCGACGCTGGTGCTGAAAACCGAGTCGGAAGAACTGGGCATTACGGCCGGTTTGCAGGACCGGGTCATTCAGTGTTACGAAGGTTGTGTCTACATGAATTTTGACCGCGAACAGATTGAAAAATGCGGACACGGTTTTTACGAACCTATCGACCCACGTCTGCTGCCCAAACTGTATATCGCCTATAAAACCTCACTGGGTAAGCAATCGGGCCGGATTCACAACGATGTGCGTTCGCGCTGGGATAAAGGAGAGGAACTGGTTGTCAAAACGTTGCAGGAGATTGCGGATGTGGCCCGCCAGGGCCGTGAAGCGTTGATGACCCACGAAGAGGCACAGTTGCACGAGCTGGTGAACCAGAACTTCGACCTTCGCCGGCGGATTTACAACATCAGCGAAAGCAACCTGGAAATGATTTCGGCGGCCCGTCGCATCGGAGCGTCGGCCTCGTTTGCCGGTTCGGGCGGGGCTATTGTCGGAATTTACAAAGACGACGATATGCTGAACCGCCTGTTTGTCACCATGAAACAACTTAACGCCCGCGTTATTAAACCGTACGTCGTTTAATTTTGAATGATAGAATGCGTGAATAGCTTCGTCAATTGGAGCTATTCACGCATTCTATCATTCCCTCATTCAAAATTATGATTAAGAAAGCCGTTATTCCTGCTGCCGGACTGGGAACCCGATTTTTACCGGCCACCAAAGCGCAACCGAAAGAAATGTTGCCGATTATCGACACCCCGACCATTCAATATGTGGTGCAGGAGGCCGTCGATTCGGGCATTGAAGATATTCTGATCATTACCGGAAAAGGGAAACGCTCCATCGAAGATCATTTCGACCGGAACTACGAACTCGAAACCCGGCTGGAGGAGAAGGAAGACGAAGCCCTGTTGCTCGAAATGCGCCGGTTGTCGGACATGGCCGACATTCATTTTGTCCGCCAGAAAGAATTGAATGGTCTGGGTGATGCCATCTATTATGCTCGTCACCACGTTGGCAATGAGCCGTTTGCGGTTTTGCTGGGCGACACGATCATGGATTCGGTAATTCCGGTGACGCAGCAGTTGATCGACACGTACGACCAATACCGCGGAACGGTCATAGCGGTGGAGGAAGTCCCTTCGGACAAAGTAAACCGGTACGGAATTGTGGGTGGCTCAACCCTGAGCGACAGTATCATGGAACTGAATACGCTGGTCGAAAAACCGGCCATTAACGCGGCTCCGTCGAACCTGGCCATTGCCGGACGGTATATCCTGACCCCCGACATTTTTGCCGCCATCGAACAAACGCCCAAGGGAAAAAACAACGAAATCCAGCTGACGGATGCGATGTTGCTGCTGCTCAAGCGGGAAAATATTTATTCCCACCGGATTGAGGGCAAACGGCATGACATTGGCAATAAGCTCGATTTCCTGAAAACCACCGTTGAATTTGCTCTGAAGCGTAAGGAGTTTTCGGCGCCTTTTCTGAAGTTCCTGAAGGAAATTGTAGCGGCTCACTCCTAGTACCACAGACAACGTAAGGTCTGCGGTATTTCCATACCACCCGGTTTGAAAAAAGCAGCGGATTTCAAATCCGCTGCTGAAACCGTCAGGGTTTCAAATCCGGACGAGCAGGGTGCGGTTTACGGATTGCTGAAAACCACCGCCAACTGTTTTTCGAGTTCGGCGCCGTGGAGTCCTTTACGGATCACAAACCCTTCTTTGTCGATCAGCAGATTCATCGGAATCGAATTGTTCCCGTAGTGGGTACCAACGGCGTTCTGGTCATCAACCCGGTCAGAAAGCTGGGGCCACGGCAAACCGGCTTTCTGAAGTGCTTTCTTCCAGGCCTTGGGGTCTTCGTCCACCGAAATGCTAACGATCTCAAGGCCTTTGCTTTTGTATTGTTTGTAGAGGGTTTTGAGTCGTTTCTGCTCCCGTTGACAGTGGCTGCACCAGCTCGCCCAGAAGTCGATCAGGAGGACGCTCCCTTTGTACGCTTGTAGATGCACCGGTTTTGCGTTTTTGTCGGCCAACACCAGATCGGGGGCGTATTGACGGACTGGCTTCACCCGTTCAAAAACCTGTTCGCGAATCTGTCGGCCGACCGAATGCTGCTGCAGGGAGTAATCAAGGTGGTTGAAAAGATACCGGGCTCGTTCCTTCGGCAGTTCTGGCAGCATTTCCTGTAACGCAAAAAGACTGACGTACGAGCGGGGATTGAAGCCAATAAAAGTGGCTTTTACATCCAGAATACCGTTGCTCAATTTTTGGTATTGGTTGTTAAGAACGAACAAACTGTCTTTATCAGCTTTTTGCTCGGCGTTCCGGAGCAAAGACTCGAGGATTTTCTGCTGCTTCAGGTACACTTCGACGGATTTGGCCAGAATGACCTGATCCCGCAGGGACGTGCTACCCACGATCGACGCCCGCTCCAGCGAATCGGCGTCGCCAATAATGGAAATCAGCGGACCATCCAGAATAAACGACCTGAACCGGGCGTGCGGCTGTCCTTTGATGCCAAGAGCGTAATAATTGGGTTCGCCGAGCATGCCTTCCAGGGTGAAACGTCCTTCGCTGGCTACACACGAATCAATTTGGGGCGCGCGTGGACTCGATTTCGGCACAAACAACTCGGCGCGGGGAATGAGGTAAATCGTCTGACCGTTCTTCAGATTCTTCAAATGCCCCGTAATGGTATAGCGGGTAACCGGTTTTTGGCCGTAGGCAATGCCTGCCAATAGGGCGAAAAAGAAGAGAAGCCGGAACATATCTTGCTCATTTAGAAGGAAAAGTAAGTTACAAAGATTTTTTTCTAAAAAGCAACGATATTTATAGTTGTTTAACTGTTTTTAACTATTCCAGCTGTATGCTAATGCGGAACACGTTTATTCCGTTGGACGACATTTCGAGTCTGACGCGCTCGGTCCGAATCCGGCTGGAATCCCATAGAAGCCTTCGGGCGAAAGACCTGCCGCCAATTTCTAATCATAGCTTTTTAACTCTTCATTCTTACCTCCTAGTGGTGCTTCATGCCGCCTTTTTTGCAGCAGGAGGGGAGTTTGGCGTATCCTTTCTCGTCGGCGGTCACTTCATCAGCATCGTAGCCGGTTTTTGAAATTGTGGCTTTGATGCGGTTTACATCGGTTTTCTTCGGATTGTATTTTACCGTAACGACCTTGTTGGTCAGGTCCAGGTTCGATTCTTTAACCCCTTTCTCGAAGGCCAGGTTGCGCTCGATGCGGGACTTGCACATTTCGCAAATAGCGGAGGTTTTGATTTTTACTTCTTTTTCGTTGTCGTCACCAGCCTGGGCCGTGAATCCGAAAGCGAGCAGAACGAGGGTAAGGAGGCCAAATAAGTGCTTTTTCATCAATATATGGTTTACGAGGTATGGTTACAAAATGGTTGGTTAATGGTGCTTACCAGGCAGCCTCATGGGCATAAGCGATGGGGTGATGCGCAGGTAGATTTGTCCTGATAACGGAAATTGGCCATAAACCGGTTCCAGGGTCTTGCCGGGAAAATGGCCGGTAAGCTGCGCACCGAGTGTCAGATCCGTCTGCGCCAGCTGGACCAGGCGGTAATTCATGCCCAGCGTCAGGCTGTTGATGGTAGCCAGCAGTGTTTCGTCGGTATCATAATCGAAAAAATACGAGTGAAGTCCGAGTTCATCAACTGATTTGGTGATGTTCTCAAACCGCCCAAACAACGCCATTCGCCCCAGTTGCAGACTGCTTTCGGCCAGATAGGCACTTTCGTTTTGCCTGTCGTGCGAATTCATACCCCAGACCAGGGCGGAAGATACGTACCTGTCGGGGCGCCCCAGCGGTTTACTGTGCAAGAGGGAGGCCGTGGTCCGGGTGACGTTATGATCCGGCTCGATAGCTTCCGGGCTTTTGAGAAATCCCTGCGAAAACTGAAGGGCCAGTGAGGGCGACGGATTGACCGACAGCCGGTAGGAATAACTGTCGAAACGCGGTCGGTCGAACCCAAAGCGGTTTTCGTTCGGTTCGCGCCCCGTAAAACTGGACACTTCCAATTTCGTGATTTTATACCGAAAACCCGCCGTCGCCACGCCATAGGTAATATGCGAGGCATCCGTCCAGTGGTGGCCCAGGGGCGAATCCGGGTTGTTAAACGACGAAATCCGGTGCATAAACGCCGGTGGTCCCAGGGCCGGTTCACCCGGATAACCGACGTACCCGAAGACATCGGCGTTGCGGGACAGCGCATAGGAATAACCGACCGACAATTCCGAGAACAGATCGTGCTGGTGCTGCCGATCCACCAGCCGTTCGCCCTTGTAGGTTTCACCGGATTGAAACAGCAGCGGATAACCGTTGTTGCCCACCGTCAGCGGATCGAGTGAAAGCATTGCTTTCAAGGCCAGCAACCCCCGGCGACCGACTTGTCGCTGGGCCATTCCCATCACATAGTTGGGCGCATCGAAGGCCGTTGCCCGGCCGCGTTGGCCGGGATTGTTAAAATTCTGGTTGGTGTGGCGGATAAAGAGGCTGTAGTGCAGCATCGTCATCCAGGGTTTGCCCGATGGCCCGGTGGGATGCGACATGTACATGTACATCGGCGTGTGATCGGGATGCCAGGCGGTTCCGGAGGCATTCCGGTTCATGGGTAGGTTCCGGGAGTAAAGGTGCGACATCATCGACACGCTCTGCTGCATTTGCATCATATCGTGCATGGCGTGCCCCATGGCGGCATGGTTCAGGCTGTCCTGCCGCATCATCCCCTTTGCCGAAGGCAGGCGGGCTTTCCGGCTGGTGTCAGGGGGAAAGCTGTCGGCCCGGGCGGAACCCAGGAGGCCGCAAAAAAGCAGTACAAGTAACGTTTTTTTCGGTGTATTCATGGCCAATACAATTCATCAATACGGCAACCATCAGGCCGTCGCTGACAGGCGACGGCAATCGTCGGCGCAACGGCGGCAGGCTTCGGCGCAGGCCCGGCAATGTTCGTGATCGTGTTGGCTGCATTCGTCGGCACAAGCGTCGCACACGTCGGCGCAAAGGACCATAAACGGCATCATAAACGCGGAGTCGCGGGCGGTTAAGCTACCGCACATCCGGCAAAAATCGGCACAATCGCGGCAGAGCCGGATGCACTCGCGCATCATCATGACGTGGTCTTCCCGCAGACAGGCCGTCGCGCAGCGTTCGCAGGCGGCTGCACAATCAAAACAGAGCTGAACATGCTGTTCGTGGTGTTGCATCGATTCCATAACGTAATTAATCAGTTAAATTGTTGAACAATCGGTTATTAACGGGTTTCGTTACGGTGTTGAAGCAAAACTAGTGGGCTGCCCGATTTTAAACGTATAAAACTTCGTCCCTGTTGTGTATCATTTGGCGGTACCGATCTTGTCGATTTCGGTCCGGTATTCGAGGCCGGTTCGTTTGAAATCACTCGGTGTCAGGCCCACCAACTGCTTGAACTGGTTCGAGAGATGCTGGGTGCTGCTGTAACCCAGTCGCCAGGCAATCTCACTGAGGGATAACTCGCCGTAGCGCAAATATTCTTTTACTTTCTCGATTTTTTGCGCAATGACGTACTTCTCAATCGTCAGGCTTTCGATGGCCGAGAACAGGTGGCTCAGGTACGAATAGTCGTAGCCCATTTTCTGCGTTAGGAAATCCGACAGGTTCTGGTGTTCCGGGCGTTCGCGACGATCGTGGTGTATTTCGTTGATAATAAGCGTCTTGATTTGTTCGACCAGCACGGTTTTCCGGTCTTCCAGCAGTTCAAAGTCATTCTCCGCCAGCACCCGGCGAAGGTCGTCCAGCGAAACGTTTTCGGGGAGTTCGCTAATTTCGACTTCACCCAGTTCGATGCGTTGGACGGTCATTCCCCGTTCCTCCAGAATTTCCCGAACGACGCGCTTGCACCGCCCGCAGACCATATGTTTGATGAATAGTTTCATGCCTGTACGCGTTTCGAACGGGGATTCCACGGATTAAAAGATTACCTGAGAGTAACTAACCTGCGAATCATATCTAATCCCTGAAACCCCGGTTCTGCGATTAGATTTTAAGTTTATACCGGAAACCGGCGTAAATCATGCGGCCGGTGATGGGACCCCAGACGCGGGCCGCTGCGTCGAAATCCGGACCGAACGGATCCTTCGCGCCAACAATCGGATTGCTCTGCCGGAAATTGCCCAGGTTTTCACCGCCCAGATAAATTTCCCACAACCGGAAAGCCTTGCTAACCTGCGCATTAAGATTGTAAAAACCGGGAGCGGTTTCGCGGGGCATGTTCTGGTAACTGGTATGCACGTACCCTTCGCGCAGGTACGGAATCCGGCGCGGACCGTTCCACTGGACCGTAAAATCAAACTTCCATTTGTCGTAAGGGAGGGCATAGCCCGCGTTGAACAATACCCGGTCGCGGCTGACCATCATGCGCGGCAGCAATAGACTTTCCCCGAAGGTCATCCCCATGGTTTGCCGAACGTCGAAAAGCCGGTAGGCCAGTTTGACTTCCATACGACGCATGGGCTGGTAGTTCAGTTCGGCCTGGAAGCTGTTGGAAAACGAGCGGCTTTTCAGACCGGGTGCCGACCGGCTCGAGAGGTAATAAAAATGGAGTTCGCGGGGGTGTTCCAGATCGGCGATCAACTGGTTCTGAAAGTCGGTCCGGTAATAATCCAGCACCAGCGACGCTTTCTGTCCGAACAGGTTGAAGTCCTGCGCCAGACTGGCTCCGTAATTCCAGGAGACCTCCGCCTGTAGTTTGTCATCGAAAATAACCGACCGCGAACTGACCAGGTACCCATAGTTCTCGGCCAGTGCATTGGGAGTTCGGAACCCGCGGCCGGCCGACGCCCGGAGCGTCAGGTTGTCGGTGAGATCGTATTTGGCGTGAATCCGGGGGGTAAACTGCGTTCCGAAGAGATTGTGGAAATCCAGTCGGGCCCCGGCTACCAACGTTAGTTTCTCCAGATACGAATAGGTGTATTCGCCGAAAACACCCGGCACCGATTCCGTGCGCGTCATCAGGGTGTCCCGGTATTGTTCGCGGTAATCGTCGAGCAGAAAACTGGCCCCGATCTTGAACGAATGGTTTGTATTGTCGATGATCGACTGGTAAATCAGGTTGCCGTACAGTGTCTGCTGCCGCCCGTTGTACGGAATAAACCCAAACTTCGAAGTCTGCTCGTGATTGGCCGCGTTCAGAATCAACCCTAACCCCCGGTACGGTTTTTCGGGATACAGACGGGCGGTTTTGGAGAACACTTCAACCCGCTTCGTCAGGTTCGTAAATCGGTACGTGGGACTGGCCCCCGGGTTTTCAGTCGCTTGTCCGCCCGTTCGGTCTTCGTACAGGGCTTTGACGCCAAATTGCGTCATGAACCGCTCGGTTCCGTATTTGGCGCGAACAATTCCGTTGTACTGCGTAAACAGCGGTAAGTCCAGGAAGTTGTCCCCATTCTGGTCAATGCGGTTTTGCAGCGTACTGGCGTGCCCCAGAAAACCGATGCTCCACTTCTCGTTTAGCGGGCGCGAGAGATTCAGGTTGCCCTCAAACCGGCCGAAACTGTTGGCGTAGGCATTGGCAAACACGCGTTCCTGGGCATCCGGTTTCTGTAGTTCAACGTTGATGGCGCCCGCCATATTCTCGTACCCGTTGACGACCGACCCCGCGCCTTTCCCGATGTCGATGGACGAAATCCAGGTGCCGGGCACAAAATTCAGTCCGAAGGTTGAAGCCAGCCCACGAATGGTTGGGATATTCTCGACATTGGTCTGGACGTAATTGCCGCTCAGCCCCAGCATCTGGATTTGTTTGGCACCGGTGACGGCATCGCTGTAGGAAACGTTGACCGACGCATTGGTTTCGAATGACTCCGAGAGGTTGCAACAGGCGGCTTTGGCCAGGGTTCGGGTGGTCAGAATTTCGTTCTGGATGGGGGACATCCGGTCGATCTGCGACGATGCGCCCTGCACCGTCACTTCCTGCAAGGTGTTCTGGCTGGTCAGAATCACGTCTACGGATGATTGATCCGTGATGGTAATCGTGTCGGGTTTGAAGCCGATGAAGCTAAAAACCAGCCGGTTTGTTGCCCCGGATCGTGCGATTTCAAACCGCCCCTGCGGGTTGGACGTGGTCGATACGGCGGTTCCGGCCCAGTAAATCGTAACGCCGGTGAGGGGAACCGTCTGATTCGTGACGCGCTCCGAAACCGTACCGCTGATGGTTTGCGCGTGTATTGGTAGGGAAGCGAAAATGAAGAAGGTAAACACCGCTACCTCCTTTTTAAAGGTGGAATGTGGATCCATAAAAGTCGTTTGGTGGTGATAGAACGAAATAGCCCATGCTTCGAAAGCACAGCCCAGATTCAGCACAAAACGGATTCTATAGCAGGAAACTTTGGACAAACGAGAGCAGGCTGCGCCCGTAATGCAGGGGAGGGGAATCGGTCCGGATTGTTACTGACTCGGTGACCACTGGAAACAGATCGTTGAGCAGCCAGCTGATCAGCGTTGCCATGCCGGCACCGGCCACATCGGTCACCGATTTGAGAAACTTCGCCACCAGTTGGGTCAGCGACGACGAAAAATCGACGTTTTCGTATTTCTGCTCTTCCTTGCAGCAGTCGGTTCGTTTCAAAACCGGCCCGATGGAACGCTGATTGGAGACCGAAAACTTTTTGCTGTGAACCGGACAGGTCGATTTTGACTCCTGATGAATAACCATCGACACTCTCTTCCCGCGCAGCTGGCAGGTGTGCTCAATCAGGCCAAAACCTGTACTGCTCAGCAGCACGATGCAGGCCATCAGGAGGTTAACGTATTTGACGAGAGTGCGATTCATGACGGGTCAAAAGTAGCGGATAGGGGGAGAAAAAACAAGTACAGGATTTTGGGTTCCTGTACAGGATTTTGTCATTTCGCCGGAAAGCACAAAAAAAGCGGTGGAGCAACCGGCCCCACCGCTGTGATTATAGAGATTGGTAGTTAAAAATTAATAACCGGGGTTCTGCTTCAGCACGGTAGTACCCTGCAAGTCGATTTCCCGTTGGGGCAGCGGCATGTATTCATTTTTGTTCGGCGTGAACTTCGCTCCTCCCAAGGCGTTGCTCAGTTTAGCTCCTTCGTACGTCAGGTAAGCGTTCAGCACCGTAGCGGCCGTTCCCCAGCGAACGAGGTCAAAGAACCGGTGACCTTCGCCGGAGAGTTCCAGTTTCCGTTCAAATTGCACCGCCGTACGGGCTACTGCTTTGTCGGTCCAGGGGGTCGAGTAGGTACTGATCACGTAGTTGGCAGCCGGTTTGCCACCGATCGTCACGAAACCGGCCGGGTTCGCAGCCCGGGTCCGAACTAGATTGACATACTCACGGGCTTTTTCCAGACTACCCACTTCGATTTCGGCTTCGGCCGCCATCAACAGCACGTCGGCGTAACGAATCAGAATCACGTTAATACCGGTCCAGCCTTTGGTCCAGTTCGAAACGTCGGCAATCCGGGCTTCCTGGGCCTTGGTATAGATGTATTTTTTGGGCGCATACGGACCACCGAAAGCCTGGTCACGAATCCAGTCCTGACCCGGGAAAACCTGCCAGTCCAGATACGGAATCCCCCGACGGCCAACCGAATGGTCGAGACGCGGATCGAGGTTGCCGGCATCCGGCGTAAAGGCGGCTGACGAAGCCAGACCCTGATCGGTTTTCAACTGATTTGCGCCAACATTGTAGGAGCCATCCAGCAGGGGCAACCCTTTGGCATCTGTCCGGAACGAGTTGGCCAGTTCGAAGCTTGGCTGGAAGAAACCGCAGCAACCGACCGGACCCGCCGGACCGGTGTTATAAGGCCAGTTCAGGTTCAAGTCACCCGAAGCCGCATCGGAACTCCCGGCATTGGCGACGTTTTGCGTCGAGAAAATAATTTCGGTGTTTTTCTCATTGTCGGCGCTGAAGACCTCCCAGTAGGTCGGATACAGGGCGTATTTAACACCCGCCGAGTTTTTGCCGCTGGCAATCACCGCATCAAAAATCGTCTTTGCTTCGGCGTATTTTTTCTGATACAGATACGTTTTCCCCAGATAAGAAGCAGCCGCCCATTTGTTGGCCCGGCCAATGGCGCTCTGCGTTTCGGGCAGGACATCGTAAGCGGCTTTGAAGTCGGCTTCAATTTTTGGCCAGATATCGGTGCTGTTAGTGACCTCCGTAATCCCGGCCGCGTAATCAACACTTTCGTCGATGAACGGCACCATGTTGAAGGTTCGCTTCAGTTCGAAGTAGTAGTGGGCGCGCAGGAATTTGGCTTCGGCTCCGATCCGGGCCTTATCCGCTTCCGATACGGTAGCGTCGGCTGTTTTCAACTGGCGCAGCACCGAGTTGGCCCGGCTGACCCCTTCGTACATACATTGCCAGCGGGCGGTAAGTTCACCACTGGAAGCCAGCATTTCGTACCGCTGGAACGGGGTAATGGAGTTAAAGTCCCCGGCATTGGAGCCTTTGTTGGCTTCGCCCCCCATGATGCTACCGTACATCCAGTTGGTCGAACTGGCTGTCTGGCTGAAGCCCCGGCCGTTGAGTTCCGTGTACGCGCTGATCAGCAACCCTTCCAGACCCGCCTTGGTATTTAACTGGGAACTGGTCAGCGTACCCGTCGGCTGCACATTTAAGAAGCTGTCTTTACAGGCCAGTGTGAAGCAGGTAAAAACCAGCGCCAGTAGTGTTCCTCTTGTGACTATATCTTTCATTTTCTAAAAAGTTCGTATTCGGTTGGTTGAAATTAGAAGGCCAGGCTAAGACCGAAGTTATAGCTGCGGGTTAAGGGATAGTTACCCACATCGATACCGAAGTTCTGGTCAGCAGCTCCACCAACACCGGGGTCTAAGCCCTGGTATTTCGTGATCGTGAAGATGTTGTTCGCGGAAGCGGAGAACCGGACCCGATTCAACCGAAGTTTGCTTAACACCGCTGCCGGGATGGTGTAACCGATGGTGATGTTCTGCATCCGCAGGTACGAACCATCTTCGACGTAGAAGGAGTTCGGCTGGGTGTTGGTACTGAAGTTCGAAACGTCTTCGAAAATCGGCTGTGAGGTTCCCGTATTCGAGGGCGACCAGGAGTCTTTCACCCGCGCGCTAACGGCAGCACCGGGGAACGACGGATAGAAGTCCGTATACCATTTCGAGAGGTTGAAGATTTTGTTCCCCAGCGATGAGTACAGATAGGTTGCAAAATCGAAGCCTTTGTAGTTCAACTGAATGTTTAGACCACCCGTGAATTTCGGAACCGGGCTACCAATGAAGGTGCGGTCGTTGTTGTCGATGGTTCCGTTGCCGTCAATATCGGCAAACCGGAAGCGACCAATACCGGCACCGGTTTGCGCCGGAGCGGCTTTCACTTCTTCCTGATTCTGGAAGAGACCAATCACCTGGAAACCGTAGAAGGACGCAATCGACTGACCGGGCTGGTTCCGCGTAGCGGGCAGGCTCAACCGGTTGGATGAAGGAGCGACATCAAAGTAAGGAACGCCCGGGGCCAGCGACTGGATGCGGTTGCTCAGTACGCTACCCGTCAGGTTAACTTCGTAGGTAACATCGCTGCTCAACCGGCCTTTTGTGCCGAGCAGAAGGTCGATCCCCTGGTTCCGCATGCCGGCGATGTTGACGGACGGGGCCGTGGCCCGGATCCCGATTACCCCCGGAATGGGGACTTGATACAGCAGGTCTTTGGTATCTTTCCGCCAGATATCGAACACTAAATCCAGCTTGCCGTTGAGGAAGGTGGCGTCGATCCCGAGGTTGGTCGTCGTACTGGTTTCCCATTTGGCGTTCGGGTTACCAATCCGGCTCCGGAAGTAACCAGGATCAACCGTGCTGTTGCTGCCGCTGATGTCGTAGGAGTTGGCTACGCTGGTGGCAAACAGGCTGTACTGGTTGTTGGGATCAACGTTGTTGGAGTTCCCCATTTGGCCCCAGCCCCCGCGCAGTTTCAGGTCGGTGATAAACGTTACACCTTTCATGAACTCTTCGCCGGAAATCCGCCAGGCAGCCGAGAACGCCGGGAACACTCCGTAGCGGTTGGCCGCCCCGAACCGTGACGAACCGTCGCGCCGAACCACGCCCGTTACGATATATTTATCATTGAAGATGTAGTTCAGGCGACCAAATACCGAGTAGAAGTTAACCCCGTTGATGATGTTGCTGTTTACCACCCGACCGACCGACGAAGTCGTGGTCAGGGTGACGTAGTTAACATCATCGCTGAACGGTTTTGATCCCGTCCCGCTGAGGTTCCGGCCCCGCCCGTCGTTCAGGGCTTCAATCCCGGCCAGCACATCGATGCTGTGCATGCCAAACTTCTTCCGGTATTGGGCCGTATTTGTGAACGTCCAGGCCAGCGTGTAACCGCCCCCTTCGCTCAGCGACAAACCCCGTCCGTTCCCTTCCGCGTTCCAGTAGGTGTTCTGCGAGGTCGTTTTGTTGTAGAAGTTGAAGAACATCCCACCGATGCTGCTGCGCAGGGTCAGGTCCTGAATCGGATCGAATTCCAGGTAGGCGTTGCCGAAGAGTCCCACCCCGAAATTGTTGTTGTTTTTGGCTCCGGCCCGGGCGGCAACCGGATTGGTCGGGTTGTTAAACCCTTTGGCCGAGGTGCCGGCCCAGCCACCGAATTCGTCGTAGATCGGCAGGATCGGGGCCATCCGGAAGGCGCTCAGGATGTCGCTTTCTTCCTGCGACAGGTTCTGACCGGTGTTGCCACCCACCAAACCGGAGGTGTTGGCATAGGTTAACTGCACATTCTCGCCAAACCGCAGATTTTTCAGGATGTCGAATTCCGTGTTGACCCGGAGATCATACCGGCTGAAGTTGTTGTAATTCAGGATACCGTTCTGGTTCTGCTGCCCCAGGCTGATAAAATACCGGCTGCTTTCGGTTCCGCCCGAGAAGCCCAGCGTCTGCCGCAGAATCGGTGCTGTCCGCGTAATGGCATCGTACCAGTTGGTTCCGGCCTTGTTGGCTTTAACCACCTGATAAACCGCCCCGGCATCGGTGTTGATGTTGTATTTGGGTCTTTCAGCGGCTAGGTCCACATTACCGATTACCCCGTAGCGGGTTCCGACCATCAGGTAGTCCGGCAAAACCGGTTTGGTCCCTGAGCCGTACTGCCCATTGGCGATGCCCGTGAAATCATCGGGGAGTCCGAGGGAAGCCTGGCGGTTATGAACGGCGGCCCAGGTCCAGTCGGCCTGCTCCTGCGGAGTCAGGATGGTCTGCGCTTTACCCGGGTCCGTAAAACCGTATAACCCGTCGTAGGTAACCGTCAGTTTCTGCGCCCGGCGGGCCCCTTTCTTCGTCGTATAGACAATCACCCCGTTGGCGGCCCGCGCTCCGTAAATGGAAGCCGCAGCGGCATCTTTCAGAACGGTGGTGGTTTCAATATCATCCGGGTTCAGGAAGTTGGTCGTACCGATGGGGACCCCGTCTACAACGTATAGCGGCTGGTTACCACCAAAGGCTCCGAAACCGCGGACGCGGACGGTGTTGTTGGCGCCCGGCTGACCACTGGCAATAACCGTTACCCCGGCGACGCGGCCCTGTAACTGGGTTTCGATGTTGGCCGATGGTGTAACTTTTAAGTCGCGGGATTTAACCGTGGAAATAGCGGCTGCGTTATCGCGTTTGCTGTCGGTGGTATAACCGGTGACGACCACTTCGCTCAGGGCGGTAACATCATCCTCCAGTTTTAAATCCACCGTGCTACGGTTGCCAACGGCCACTTCGGTGGATTTGAAACCAATGGCGGAAATGACCAGAACCGGATCATTGCCCCTGACATTGATCGCATAGTTCCCCTCGGCGTCGGATGAGGTACCGGTGGTCGTTCCTTTTAGAACAATGTTTGCTCCGGGTACAGGGCCGTCGTTGCCGGTAATCCTTCCCGTAATCCGGCGGTCCTGTGCCATCGCGTTCGTGCTCCATAGCAACACAAACACGCACAGAACACCAGACTGGAACAATCTGTAGAATTGTGCTTTCATAATAGGTTTTGTAATAATTGGTTTTATTTTCGTACTAAAATAAGAGTAGTTTGAACATTCTTCAAAATTTTCTCAGGAATATTATAAAAATCAGTATTACAACCGTTTATTATAAGTTGGTTTTATTTTTTTGTATGCGATTGACTTTTAATAAATTAAGCTTTTCTGATGTTTCCCATATAGGGGGTGATTTTTTTTCATTAAGATTTGATTAATAAGCAAATACCCACTTTTTACGAGTGATTTCCCTTATTTTGTCCGGCCGTTTGAGGGAAACAACAAGGGCCGATGGTGTCGCCCAAACGGGGGCATTGTTTCGAGATCTATTGACTTTGGTTTGAATCCGTTTTTGTACTTTAGTAATTTGATTTATTATCTTGTTTTATGCTCCGCCAATCCGTTCGCTGTTTATTGCTACTTCTCTTCGTCGGTTTTTTCAGTGCCTGCCAGTATTCCGGGAATCCCCTGTTCAGCCTGCTTCCGGCCGGCGAAACCGGGATTACGTTTTCCAACCGGATGGATGAACGCGACACGCTGAGCATTCTGGATATCGATTATTTCTATAACGGTGGGGGAGCAGCCATCGGCGATTTTAATAACGACAGCCTTCAGGATGTTTTTTTTACCGGTAATCTGGTGGCTAACAAGCTCTTTCTTAACAAGGGCGGTTTCCAGTTCGCGGACGTGTCGGAGCAGGCGGGGATTGGCGGGGGCGGCAAATGGTGCTCCGGGGTAGCGGTCATTGACATCAACAACGACGGACTGCTGGATATATACGTCACTGCAACGATCAAAAAAGCGGCCCGCGATCGGGAGAATTTACTGTATGTCAACCAGGGCTGGAACGGGTCGAAAGACGGGGTGCCGGTTTTCAGGGAAATGGCGAAAGAATACGGCCTGGCCGATGATAGCTATACGACCAATGCGGGCTTCTTCGACTACGACAACGACGGCGATCTGGACCTTTTTCTGCTGACCAACATGGCGGAAAGGTATCCGAACTCGTACCATAAAAAACTCACGGACGGCTCATCGCCCACCACCGACCGGTTGTACCGGAATGATTTTAATCCGCAACTGGGGCACCCGGTTTTTACCGACGTTTCAAAAGAGGCCGGTATTCAACTCGAAGGCTACGGCCTGGGCCTGAACATCTGCGATATCAACCGCGACGGCTGGAAGGATATTTACGTGACGAACGATTTTCTGTCCGAAGATCACTTCTTCATCAACAACCAGAAAGGCGGTTTTACGGATCAGGCGGCTGATTTCTTCAAACACACCAGCAACACGGCGATGGGCAACGACGTCAACGACCTGAACAACGACGGGCTGATGGATATCGTGGTCCTCGACATGTTGCCGAAGGATAACCAGCGGAAGAAAATGTTCATTCCGCCGAACAACTACCAGACCTATCTCAACAACGAAGAATTCAAGTTTAGTTATCAGTACATGCGGAATACGCTGCAACTCAATCAGGGATTTCGGCCCGGTACCCGGACCCCGGTTTTCAGCGAAATCAGCCTGATGGCGGGCATGGCGGCTACCGACTGGAGCTGGGCTCCGCTGGCGGTGGACTTCGACCACGACGGCTACCGGGATATTGTGGTAACCAACGGTTTTCCGAAAGACGTGACCGACCGCGATTTCATGCAGTACTACGCCGACAACTCTTCTGTGGCCACCACGCAGTTCATGCTGAGTCAGATTCCGGTCATCAAAATCAATAACTACGCCTTCAAAAACAACGGACCGGGCCTG
The DNA here is from genome assembly GCF_042655385.1 of Larkinella bovis. Classification (NCBI taxonomy): domain Bacteria; kingdom Pseudomonadati; phylum Bacteroidota; class Cytophagia; order Cytophagales; family Spirosomataceae; genus Larkinella; species Larkinella bovis. Next base: position 234,223 of record NZ_JBHSMA010000001.1, read on the forward strand.
ACGTTTACCGATGTTTCCAAAGACTGGGGATTGATGACTCCGGCGTTTTCGGGTGGGGCGGCTTACGGCGATCTCGACAACGACGGGGATCTGGATATGGTGATCAACAACATCAACGATTCGGCCTTCGTTTACCGCAACAACCTCGTCGAGCAAAAACCGCAACAGGCCAATTACCTGCGGATCCGGTTCAACGGCACCGAACAAAACCGCATGGGGCTGGGGGCGTTTGTGGAACTGCGCTACGGCAACGGCCAGCAACAGATTTATGAGCATACCATTTACCGCGGTTACCTGTCGACGATGGAAAATGCGGCCCATTTCGGACTGGGCCCGGTGAACACGGTGGATGAAGTCCGGATTACCTGGCCCGCCCAAAAAGGCCAACCGGCCCGGACGCAGATCCTGCGGAATGTCAAAGCCAATCAGGTGCTGACGGTCGATGTGAAAAACGCGACGGAACCGGCCAGCCAGCCGCCAACCCCACCGGCGGGAAATCTGTTCCGGGATATTACGGATTCGCTCCAACTACAGCTGGTGCATCAGGAACCGGAATACATCGATTTCAATCTGCAAAAACTGTTGCCGCATAAATTGTCGCAGTACGGACCCGCCATTGCCGCCGGCGATATTAACGGCGACGGACTGGACGATCTGTTCATTGGTGGATCGCGTACCCAGAAAGGCACGTTTCTGGTGCAGACGGCGGCCGGTAAACTGGTTCCTCAGGATTTGCTGCCCGGTTTGGCGGGCGACGGCAAACCGGAAGAAGACATGGGAACGCTGCTTTTTGATGCCGACGGCGACGGGGACCTGGATTTATACGTGGCCAGCGGAGGCTTTGAGAGCGAGGCCAACACGCCCGCCTACCAGGACCGGTTTTACGTTAACGATGGCAAAGGGCGGTTTGTGCTTTCGCCTTTGGCACTGCCCCAAAACCGCATCAGCAAATCCTGTGTCAAGGCGGCCGATTACGACCGCGATGGGGATCTGGATCTGTTTGTCGGCGGGCGGGTGGTCCCCAATCAGTATCCCCGGCCCGTGTCGAGTTTCATTCTTCGGAATGATTCGAAACCGGGTGAGCCGAAATTTACCGATGTGACAAAAACCGTGGCGCCGGATTTACAGAATTGCGGTCTGGTGTGCGACGCCTTGTGGACGGATGCCAACAACGATGGCTGGCTGGATCTGATGCTGGCCGGCGAGTGGATGCCGCTGACGATCCTGAAAAATACAAACGGCAAACTGGGAATCGAGAAAACGGAAGGCGTACCCCTCCATACGCCGAAGCTGGGAAATTCCAAAATGATTCCGACAGGCTGGTGGAATTCGCTGGTAGCTGCCGACTTCGACAAGGATGGCGATATGGATTACATCGCCGGCAACCTGGGGTTGAACACGCTCGCCCACGCCAGCGAAAAAGAACCGGTGCGGGTGTATGCCAAGGATTTTGACAACAACGGGTTTTACGACGCCATTCCGACGGTGTTTTTTCCGGATGCCAAAACCGGCGAAAACCGGGAATACCCGTTCAATGGGCGCGAAGACCTGATTCGGCAAATCATTTCGATGCGGGCCCGGTTTCCGCTGCACAAGGATTTTGCCACGGCCACCATCGACAAATTACTGAAAGAAGAAGAGCTGAAAGACGCTATTGTGCTGGAAGCCAATTACATGAAATCGGCCTATGTCGAAAATAAGGGCAATGGGGTGTTTGAACTCCGCGATTTGCCCATTCAGGCGCAGGTGGCCCCGGTTTTTGGCATGATCGCCGACGATTTCGATCAGGATGGCAACCCGGATGTGCTGCTGGTAGGTAATGATTACGGCAACGAGTTATTGGCGGGACGGCTGGACGCTCTGAATGGGCTGTTGCTGAAAGGCGACGGGAAAGGCGGTTTTACCGCGCTGAATCCGGCCGCCAGCGGTTTTTATGTGCCCGGCAATGCGAAGGGACTGGTCCGGCTATCGGGGGCCGCCGGTTCCGGCGGAGCCGCGCGTTCCCTCCTGGTTGCGACCCAAAACCGGGGGCCGCTGAAGGTGTTCCGGTATTGCCAGCCAACCCAAACCATCCGGTTAAAACCGACCGATGTGTCCGCCACGCTGACCGATGCCAACGGCAAAAAACAGAAGCTGGAATTTTACTACGGCCAGTCGTTCCTGTCCCAGACCGCCCGGGAAATTGCTCTCGGCAAGCATGTGAATTCGCTGGAAATTACCGACTCAAAAGGCCAGAAACGGATGGTGACGTTGCAGCCACTGGCGGGACGCTAGGGGGAGTTTCGGTTTACGGTGGCTGACGCCCTTTTGGGCTTGCGTCAGCCACTGTAAACGTTAAACGGAAAACCGGATTTATTCCTCCTGGCCCACCACTTCGCTCAGCGGGCGCAGGTTGGCGGGCAGGCGTTCTTCTTCCACATAGGGGAAAATATCCAGGATTTTCGTGGTGTTAATGTCGGTTGTCTCAAACGGAATCAGCATGGTACGGAGGCTTTCTTCGATCCGTTCGTAAGCCTGCTTGACGTTTTCGGCGTTCACCAGCATCTGATTCACAATGCGTTTCTCCCGGCCTTTGTCGTCTTCGGTGACATACACCACTTTGCATTTAAACCAGGTTTCTCCGCCTTCTTCGAAATGGAACAGATCGGCCAGCCGCATCCGGGTGATGGCCGTCACGGTAAAATCGGGCGTGTTGGCGGCAACCTCCTTATACAACCGGGCTTCGGCATCGGTGTACGAAACCGCATCAATCAAGTACGCTTCATTGATGGTTTTGAATTTTCCCGTCGGGTCTTGTTGTTGGTAGCGAATTTTTCCCTGATACCAGCTTGGCATAACTCGTTGATATAAAATGTAATAGAGTTTTTAAGCGTTATTGCACCGCGTTGATCAGCGCTTTCTATCATCGGATTTCTCAGATAAACTCCGATTTCCTCTGATCATCTCTGTGTAATAACCCACATTCAAAAGTACAGAAAAAGCCTATCTTTCGGTAGGTTCGACGGCTCATCCAGCTTTTTAGTTAGTTCGTCGCCGGGAAGTTGTAGCCCGCCATCCGTCCTGCCATCTTTGTTGCGAAAAATGCGCCGTTGAAAATGAATGACTTAACGAACTTACTGTTGCTGGCGGATGCGCTGCCAGTCGAGCCGGTTAAAAATTACCTGCACCTGACCCTGTTGTCGGTGGGGCTGCTGGCGCTGGTGACCACCATCTGGTGGCAAACCGATAAGGAGTCGTACGAAGAAGTGACCGAAGATTTGCCCATTACGGCCTTCGAAAAACTGGAGATCTGGGGCATGCTGAACGTGCTGGTGACCGACGGCCCGGCCTATTCGCTGACGGCCCGTGGGTCGCGCCAGGCTATTCATAACGTCAAGGTCCGGCAACGCGGCAAGTGGCTGAAAGTCGGAAGCGGTTTTTTCTTCTGGCACCGGCAGTACGACCTGCTCCTGACGCTGACCACGCCCACGCTGAGTAAACTGGACGTGTCGGGAGCCTGTACGATTCAACTCAACGGCTTCCGCGAATTGCCCGCCCTCGACATCGATATTACGGGCGCTTCCAACGTATCGCTGGAAGGGGAGGTGCAGACGCTGAACATCGACATTACGGGCGCTTCCCGGCTCAGCCTCATTGGCCGGGGCACGAATCTGGCCGCCGACCTGACCGGCGCATCGACGCTCCACGCCCTCCAATATCCGGTCGAAGACGCCACCGTGGAAGTGACTGGCGCCTGTACGGCCCAGATTTATGCCACCCGAATTCTGAAAGCCGAGGCCACCGGCGCAAGCAAAGTCCAGTACCAGGGCGAACCGAGCGTCCATTTCGAGAGCTCTGGAGCCGGTTCCATCAAAAGAGTATAACGACCCCCATGAGAAATAAACTGCGATTGTGTATTCTGTTGAGTTTGCTGCTGCTGCTGATATACGGTTTGCTGTCCACCGATTCGACGATTCCGTACGAGATGAAATGGATTATTATCGGGATCGTCATTGGGAGCGGCTTGTTGATTTACAGTGCTTTATCCTGGTTCATCCCCTATATTCTGAATCATTCGGCGGAGCAGCTCTCCCCCCAGAAACTGGTTTCGCTGACGGTTACCTCGAGCGGTATTCTGGCCGCCATGACCGGTTTTATCGCCACCCTGAGCCTCGACTGGTTCGGAAATGTCGACTTTCGCCCAATCGACTATTGTTCGATCGGCGGGTTATTTGCCCTGATCACGGCGGGCATCACGGCCGTGTATTCGCTGAAATCGTTCGTGCAACGCTGGAAAGCCCTGCTGCTGATGGAAGAAGGGCTGAAACAGGCCGTCCTGAAAGCCGAGTTTGAATCGCTGAAAAACCAGGTCAATCCGCACTTTCTGTTTAATTCACTCAACATTCTGAGTGCGTTAATTCCGGAAGATACCGGCAAATCCGTGCAGTTTGTCGAGCGGCTCTCGAAGGTGTTTCGGTACAGTTTGCAGCATTCCGAGCAGAATACGATTGAACTGGCGACGGAGCTGAAAGTCGCCGAATCGTACCTATTTATCAATCAGATGCGGTTTGGCGAAAGTTTTCGGTATTCCGTTGCGCTGTCCGAAGACGACCGAAACCGCCAGATCGTGACGCAGGGTTTATTGACCTTGCTCGAAAACGTGGTGAAACATAACGAGTGTTCGCTGGAAAAACCGCTCTGCATTCGGATTTTCACCGAAAAAGATTGCCTGGTGGTGGCCAATTCGTTTCAACCCAAAAGCCGGTTACGCACGGATTCGACCGGGATTGGCCTGAAAAACCTGCAAAACCGGTACACCCAATTGGCCGCTGATCGACCGGTTGCGATCGATCAGACCGACCGTGAATTTATTGTTAAACTGCCTTTACTGGAACCGGCGGCCCACCGTTCGGTTGGAAATTGATTACGGAAATGAAAATTGTTATTGTGGAAGACGAGCCGCTGGCCGTCAAGCGAATGGAGGGGTTGATCCGGGAGGTAGCACCTGATGCCGAAATTCTGGCAAAAATTGATACGGTTCGGGCTTTCGTCCGCTGGTGGCAAACCAATCCGGCACCGGATCTGCTGCTGATGGATATTCAACTGGCTGACGGACTGAGCTTTGAAGTGTTTCAGCAAGTGGATGTCAAGACGCCGGTTATTTTTACGACGGCTTACGATGAGTACGCCTTACGGGCCTTCAAGGTCAACAGTGTTGATTACCTGCTGAAACCCATCGAACAGGAAGAACTGGCGAAAGCCATTGAAAAATTCCGGCACCAGCGGCAAAATGGTGTAGGGCCTTCCGATACATCGGAAAATCTCGTAAAAATGCTGGAAGAGTTTGGAATTAAGCCGGTTACGTATAAAAACCGGTTTCTAATCAAACAAGGTGGGCGGTTTGATGTGGTCGAAACATCCGAGATTCTCTACCTCTACGCCGACGACAAGGTGGTCTTTCTGATCACCAGCCAAAACCGGAAATATATTGTCGATGAGACGCTGGATGAACTGGAAGGCAAACTGGACCCGCGCCTGTTTTTTCGCGTAAATCGGAAATACATTACGCATTTGTCGGCCATCGAACGCATCGAACCGTATTTCAACGGCCGGCTTCGCATCTGGCTGAAACATCGCCCGTCGGACGAGGAAGTGTCGGTCAGCCGGGAGCGTGCCGACTCGTTTAAAACCTGGCTAAATACCTGAAAATCGATTGGTAGCAGGGTTGTTTTGATGCTGCATGCTTGATGATTCTTGATACTAGATGCTGGAAGGTTTTGATGCTGGATGGTTTTTGATACTGGATGTGCCTGGAATTTGGCTAACTACTCCAGCATCCAGCATCTAGTATCAAGAATCCAGTATCTAGCATCCAGCATCAAAAACCTTCCAGCCTACACTTTATAAAACAGCCATTTCACCAGTTCCTTGTAGGACGGTTTTTTGCCGTACATCAGGATGCCCACGCGGTAGATCCGCGCGGCCAGCCAGGCTGTGCCGAGAAAACCGCCGATCAGCAGCAGCACCGAAACCGCAATTTCCCAGAATGGTACGCCAAACGGAATCCGGACCATCATGATGATGGGCGAGGTGAACGGAATCATCGACATCCAGAAGGCCACCGCGCCATCGGGTTCACGAATCACAAACTGCGCCATGATGAATGCCAGCACCAGCGGAATCGTGATCGGGAACATGAACTGCTGCACGTCCGTGTCGCTATCCACCGCTGAGCCGACAGCCGCGAATAAGGCACTGTAAATCAGGTAGCCACCGATGAAGTAAATCAGAAAACAGCCGATGATCAGCGGAATGTCCAGCGTACTGATGGCCTTCATGACGGCCCCCATCGGGTTGTTGCCCGTCTGTTCCTTCTTGGGTTTTTCAGTGGCTACCGCCTGGTTTTGAGCGGGTTCCCGGGTCATCATCTCCACCCGTTGCTGCGGTCCGACGCTCTGGCCGATCAGATTCGATACCACGGAGGAAATCCCGAAGGTCAGCAGAATCCAGAGCAAAAACTGCGTCAGACCGACCAGAGCGACGCCGGTAATTTTGCCTGCCATCAATTGAAACGGTTTGACGGAAGAAATGATCACTTCGACGATGCGGTTGGTTTTTTCTTCCATCACCCCCCGCATCACCTGCACCCCGTAAATAAAAATGGCGATGTAAATCACGAATGCGCAGAAATAGCCGATGCCGGTGGCCGCGCCCGAACTGCTGTCCCGTTCCCCTTCTTCGCTCAGGCTGTAGGTATCCGATGACACATTGGCTTTCGTGCTTTCCAGCACCTTGCGGTCAATTCCGGCGTTTAGCAGACGGATGTTTTCGATTTCCTGTTCCACGGCGTTTTCAATGCCGCGTTTCACCTCCAGGCTCACGTTCTTTTCGGCGTAAATTTTCAGGCTTTTGGGATTCTCCAGAATATTCTTCGGGATGTGCACCAGGACGTCGTAGCCACTTTTGCCAAACTCTTTCTTGGCCTGATCGACAGAACCTTGGACGGGCTTGAAAACCAGTTCTTTGGTGTCTTTGAACGCCTTTTCGAACTGCCCGGTTTCGTCGATTACTTCGACTTTCTTCTGGTCGATGTCCCGCATGGCGAAAATAATGGGAACGAGCCAGAGGCAGGAAACCAGCAGGGGCGTCACGAAGGTCATGATCAGAAAGGATTTCTTCTTGACCCGGACAAGGTATTCGCGTTTGAGAATGAGGAAAATTGTTTTCATAGTGTCATGCGTGGATGAATGAGCGATTGAGTGAATAGTACCGCCATTTTTTGCTTCCAGCGAAGCGATTCACTCATTCACTCAATCGCTCATTCACAATTAGTTAAGTGGTTGGAATTTCGCCGACGGCTTTGATAAAGATATCATTCATGGACGGAATATTCTCGCCAAACGAGCGGACCGCAACATGATCGATCAGGTCGCGGACCAGATCGTTGACGGCGGAACCGGCCGGAATCCTGATGTTGGCCCGGTGAAAACCGTCTTCGAGTGGTTTGGTGTCCAAAACTGTATAAGCGGGATTCAGGGCGTTTAAAACGCCCTGGTACTCAACGTGGTAGGTGTTGGTTTTGAATTGTTCCTTGATTGCTTTTTTGGGCCCATCGAGCACTTTTTTGGCACGGTTGATCAGGGCGATATGGTCGCAAAGTTCTTCCACGGATTCCATCCGATGGGTGGAAAAAATAATGGTGCTGCCTTTTTGCCGCAATTCCAGAATTTCATCCTTGATCAGGTTGGCGTTGATGGGGTCGAAACCGGAGAAGGGTTCATCGAGGATGATCAGATCCGGCTCGTGCATGACCGTGGCCACAAACTGAATTTTCTGCTGCATTCCCTTCGAGAGGTCTTCCACGTTTTTGGTCCACCAGGTTTTGATGTCGAATTTGACGAACCAATCCCGCAGTTTATCCATCGCCTGCCGTTCGCTCAGCCCCTTCAGTTGGGCCAGATACAGCAGTTGTTCGCCCACTTTCATCTTCTTATACAGCCCCCGTTCTTCGGGTAAGTAACCGATCCGGCGGATGTGTTCCTGGCCGAGCGGTTTTCCATCAAAAAAAACCTCGCCCTGGTCGGGGCCGGTAATCTGGTTGATAATGCGAATGAGGGAGGTTTTTCCGGCGCCGTTTGGACCCAGGAGGCCAAAAATCTGACCGCGTGGAATATCGATGCTGACATCATCCAATGCCCGGTGTTGCGCATATTGTTTGACAATATGGCGGGTTTCCAGAATATTCATAGATAGGTTAAAAAGCCGCTACATAAAATGGATTAGACACGAAGATAAAACCGCCTGGTTAAACGGAGGAGCTTTTTGGACAAATGGGCGCGAAGGCGGTTTTGCGGTGTAAATTAGGGAAAAGTGAATTCTGAAAATACAATAACGATCCTATCTCTCGTATTCCATTAAAAAGCGAAGGGCTGCGGTTATCCAACCGCAGCCCTTCGCTTTTTAAACTATCAGGCTTTGACGACGATTGTTTTAGCCCATTTATCACCGAATCGCTTTCGCTCGTCGCCCAATACCATGATGGCATCGATAATTCCAAAAATCGGGATCATCAGCGAGACTTGCCGGACGATGGCCGTGCCGTAGTCGCCCAGAATGCCCTGTCCGGTATCTTCCCGAATAACTTTAATGTTCATCAGCTTTTTGCCGATGCTTTGACCACCCAGAAAACCGCCGACTTCGGGCAGAGCGTCTTTCGTGAGTTGATAACCCAGCATAAAGACCCAGCCCAGCATGGCGAGCCGGTAACTGATGAAGGTGAAAATGAAAAACGGAATGTACGTTACAAGACCATCGATCAGGGCCGCCAGAAAACGTTGCAGCGGGTCTGCTTTCACCTGGGTTGAAGGTGGATTGAATGTGGGTTGCATAAAAATGGAAGGTAAGGATTTGAAAAACAGCCCAACCTACGGAATGCAAGACAATAAATCCAACTGCAAGCCAAAAATGTTACATTTTCGTAACTACCTTTTGTGTAAGCGGTCAATCTTCCACCGCAATTGGGTCGGCGGGTTTGACAAAATCGCCTTCCCACTTGGAAATGACACAGGTCGCTACGGCATTACCCGCCACGCTGGTGGCCGAACGGCCCATGTCCAGAAAGGGATCGACCCCCAGAATCAGGGCGAGTCCTTCCGGTGGCAAATCGAACATCGCCATCGTGCCGGCAATGACCACCAGCGACGCCCGCGGAACGCCCGCAATCCCTTTGGAGGTGACCATCAAGGTGAGCAGCATCAGAATCTGCTGTTCGAGCGTGAGCGTCACCCCGTAGGCCTGCGCCAGAAAACCGGTTGCAAAGGTCATGTACATCATCGATCCATCGAGGTTGAACGAGTAGCCTAGTGGCAGCACAAATCCGATAATCCGGGGCGAAATGCCGAACTTTTCAAGGGCTTTAATCTGCTGGGGAAGCGAAGCCTCCGAACTGGCCGTACTGAACGACAGCAGCAGCGATTCTTTCATCTGGGCCAGCAGCTTAAAGAACGGGATGCGCATGAAGGTGCAAATACCGGCCAAAATAACAAATACAAAGAACAGCAATCCCCCGTAGAAACACAGCAGCAGGTAGGCGTAGGAGACCAGAATTTCGAGCCCTTTGGCGGCAACAACGGCGGTCATCGCGCCCAAAACCGCGTAGGGAGCCAGTTGCATCACGTAGCCCACCATCTTGAAAACCAGTTCACTGAGGGCATCGAGGGCTTTCATCAATCCTTTCCCCTTTTCACCAATGGCCCCTAATGCAATACCGAAAAACAGCGAAAAGACGACGATTTGCAGAATTTCGTTCTCGGCCAGCGCCCGGAACGCACTATCCGGGAAAATGTGCAGAATAAATTCTTCGACGCTGTTGAGCTTCTTGCCTTCGATACCAATACTGGTGCCGGAAGCCGGGCGGGGCCAGCTCTGAATGGTTCCGGGCCGGGTAATATTCACGACCACCAGACCAACGACCAGCGACAGAATGGTGGCAAAGTAAAAATAACCGAGCGTTTTGATGCCAATCCGACCGACCACCTTGAAGTCGCCGAGCTTGGCAATCCCGACCACCAGCGTGGAAAACACCAGCGGTCCAACAATCATTTTAATGAGTTTCAGGAATACTTTGCTGACAATCTGGAATTTATTGCCAATTTCTGCCGCGGTTGCCGGGTCGGAAGTACTGTGTAAAATTTGACCGATGATGACACCCAGCGTAAAGCCGATGACAATCTTGGTAGTGATATTTAGTTTCATTCAGATGACGAAGAAGATTTTAATGGGAATCTATACGGGGGTGAACGGTAACAAAAATAGGAGAAAATTCCGAATCCGGGCAGTTTTACGGCGATAAGGCGATGATTGGGGCACGACTTGCGGATTCCGATGGCAACTCTTACCCCGTCAGCCGTGGAAATACCGTTTGTAAACGGGTTTTCGGTACGCAAACAAACCGTACAGTACGGGATACAGCAGAAAATCCGTAAACCGGGTCGGGGTCCGATAGGTGATTTCATCGACAATCCGGGTCTGGCTTCCGTGTCGGATAATCCGGTGTTTGTGCTGCCAGTACGAAAGAAAAAAGGGCAGTTTCGTGCCCTCGTCAATGAAATAGATTTCCTGCCCGGTTTCCTGCTGATCGATGATCCGGCTGATCCAGTCCTGCCTGAAAAACAGGAAATTCAGTTGCAGATGCACCGTATCGCCCCGTAAACAACCGTCGAACCGAACGACCCGGACGGGCGGAAACGGCGGACTCAGCGTGTTGAATAACCGCCGGTCGAAACCGGCCCAGACGCGTCGGAAGTCCTGCTCAACGAGGGTATCGAGGGCCATTTTCATCGGTATGAGTACCCACGGACGAACGCCTGCCGGTCCGTGGGTACGAAAGTAACCTATAGTTGCTCCAGAATCCGCTCGATGGAAACTTCCTGACCGATGCGGCTTTTCAGCTCGCTGATCGGAACCCGGACCTGTTCGGTGGTGTCGCGATACCGGATCGTCACCGTATCGTCTTCCAGTGTCTGGTAATCAACGGCGATACAGAACGGGGTTCCGATCAGATCCTGCCGCGTATACCGTTTACCGATGGCGTCGCGCTCTTCGTAGATGACGCGGAATTCACTGCGCAGTTGTTTCACAATCTCCTGTGCTTTTTCGGGCAAACCGTCTTTCCGGACGAGCGGAAAAATGGCGGCTTTCACCGGGGCCAGTGCCGGGTGCAGTTTCAGGTAGGTCCGGGTTTTCTGGGTTTCGCCTTCGCCAACCACTTCTTCCGTGTAGGCATTGCAGAAAACCGCCAGAAACAGCCGGTCGGCACCGACGGAGGTTTCGACGACGTACGGAATGTAGTTGCCGTACGGTTTGCCGTTTTCGTCGAGATCGTTATCGAAATATTGCTGCTTTTTGCGGCTCAGTTCCTGGTGGCTTTTCAGGTCAAAATCGGTGCGGGAGTGAATACCCTCGATTTCGCGGAAACCAAACGGGAATTTAAATTCGATATCGACGGCGGCATTGGCGTAGTGCGCCAGTTTTTCGTGAACGTGGAATTTCAGCTTTTCGGCGGGCAGACCAACAGCCCGGTGGAACTTCAGCCGGGTTTCTTTCCACTTTTCGTACCATTCCATTTCGGTGCCGGGGCGCACAAAAAACTGCATTTCCATCTGCTCGAACTCCCGCATCCGGAATGTAAACTGCCGGGCCACGATCTCGTTCCGGAACGCCTTGCCAATCTGCGCAATGCCGAACGGAATTTTCATCCGGCCGGTTTTCTGCACGTTCAGAAAGTTAACGAAAATCCCCTGGGCGGTTTCGGGGCGCAGGTAAATCAGACTGGCGTCTTCGGCCACGGAGCCCACCTGCGTCGAAAACATCAGGTTAAACTGCCGGACTTCGGTCCAGTTGGCGGTTTTGGAAATCGGGTCAACGATGCCTTCGCTGATGATCAGCTCCCGAACACCATTGAGGTCGCCCGCATCGAGCAGCCGGCCCATTTCAACCAGCAGGGCGTGGCCTTTCTCGGCCTCCCCATTGGCCGCGTATTCTTCCGCTTTCAGTTCGAGCAACTGATCGGCGCGGTAGCGTTTTTTGGAATCCTTGTTATCGATCATCGGGTCGTTGAACGAATCGACGTGCCCCGAGGCTTTCCAGGTCAGCGGGTGCATGAAAATGGCGGCATCGATGCCCACCACATTTTCGTGGACCTGGGTCATGGCTTTCCACCAGACCGTTTTGAGGTTATTTTTTAGTTCCACGCCGTTCTGACCGTAGTCGTAAACAGCCTGTAATCCGTCATAAATTTCACTGGACGGGAACACGAAACCGTATTCTTTAGCGTGGGAGATAATGTCTTGCAGCGAGGTGGCCGGAGCCTGAGTCGGTTTTGCTTCTTCCATAATGCCGCAAAAATACGGATTTAGCCCAGTCGCATAGCAAAATTTTCAGAAACTGTGTGAATTAAGTTGTGGATGGAAAGACTGCCCCGCCGGGAAGTCAGCAGAATGAACCCACAAGCCGAAAAACCGCTTGGCTACTGAAAACCATCGTAATACGCCACGGCAGCCACCAGGTCGTGCACATTCATTTTCTTTTTGGTGAGGTAGGCCGGCAGTGTTCCCGGCGCAACATCCAGGGCGTTGATGAGGGATTTTCGGGATAAACCGATGCGCCGGAGCCGTTGGTTGTCGCGCTGAAGGTAGAAACTTTTCTGGGTAAAATAAGTGCCGTCGAAGGCCTGCTCGGCGGCATACGGTTCGTTGCTGACGCGCCGGATGCTGCATTTATACTGGGCCAGTAACCGGGTTTTACCCGCGTACAGCACCCGGTAATAAATCCGTTCGGTTTTGTTTTCGGGCAAACTTACGAAATGCATCCCGTTGATCGTGAACGCATCCGGCATTACGACGCGGACCACCGAATCGCCTTCGAACTGGCAAAGCACCTGCCGGGTCATCAGGTTGAAAGCAATCCGGCACGGAATGGAATTTCGGTGATTTGCCAATTCCAGACTGCCGTTTTGCCAAACCGGGTAGGTGAGGTATTCGCTACCCAGGTAGGTCGTCTGCGCCAGTACCTGCTTCCGATCCGGGCGGTTGATCAACAGACCGCTGGGGGGGACGTAGGTTTCGCAAATGGTGACGACTCGTTTCTGGCGATCCTCCGTCACGACGCACTGGCCGGGGCTCACCAACGGCCAGCTTACGATTAAGCCCAGAAGGAAACGTTTCATCATCGTGCGGCCGATTAGCTATTCTTCCCGAATCAGGGCGATCCCCCTTCGCAACGCCACAAAAGCCAGGTACGTAAACAGGATGACGCTGCCAATCTTGGCGACCACGGCCATCCAGCCGTATTCGTTGATGGCCCGCATCGCTTCGTCGTTCGCGTACACCTGAACGGACATATACACAAACGCGAAGGCAATCAGAATCAGCCCAAAACCGGCGGCTTTTCGCATGGCAGATCGACGAAGGGGTTTCTGCCCGAAGATACGCGTTTTTCGTCAGTATTGGATTGGGTCTCCGCGCATAAATTCCCGGTATTCTCTCCGAAATCAGATCGGGAGTTCTGGACGTAAACCGGAGGGCGAAAAATCGTTGTAAAATAATTAATTTCAATCATTTACAACGGTTTGCAGGTGAGAGGTGTCATAGGAGTTAAATCCATTTCCTACCATTAAACCGTTCCTGTCATGCAACTCCGTCTCCGTTCCCTGTTAGGCTTCGGCTTTGTGCTTCTGTTTGGGTCCTGTTCGTTAAAGGATCATATCGTTCCGCAATCCAGTTCGTGTGAAGTGCGTGAGATCAACTACGAGCTTGATTACTATAAAATCCCGAATGGGCAGACCGTTAACATTGGCGATATCGTGACGGGGCTTTTTACGACCTTTCCGGTAATGGATATAATCACGATCAATGGTAGTAACTATGCCGTTGGCGGCCCTGAATACTCAACACACTATACGTATGGCCCGGATGGACGGGTTAAACGTTCCCACACAAGTGGGCGGAGTCTTTCCAATGGCATCTTTATTCATGAATACTCCTATGCTCCCAATAAAGTAACCGATGTCTACAAGCAGTGGATGAAAACGTTTCCGGACACCTTGGTAACCACGCAGGTTTATAATCTGAACAGTGACGGGGTGGCCATCCGCGACAACATTACCTATACCAACGGCTATGTGACCGAAGAGCGGTTTGAGAGCTATACACATACGTATACCCTTCAGAATGGGAATACGATTAAAAGGGTCTGGACGGCTAAGCCGGGCGGAGGTTTCGACGGACTGCCACCGCGGACAACCGATTATGAATTTGACGTAACGGCACCAAACCCAATTCCTACCCTTTTCCCCTATTTGGGCAAACCGAATCAGAATAAAATGATTAAAGAATATGACCGGGACGGGAACGCTCGGCTGGATTACCAATACATTTTTGATGCGGAAGGTCATCTCAACTACGTGATTCGTATCTTAATCAGGAGCAATGAGCCGGATCGGTATCTTATAACGGGCTATAAACAGGATTGCCCCACATCGTATTAACAAGAAGACCGAAGAATAACGACCCGGTTTCCTGAAACCGTTTCCGCAATCCGGTTGTTCATCTGTTTCGAGCCATTTACCCCTCCCAACTGTATGAACCATCCGGTAACATTGAAAGCGAAGATTGCGCTGGCCTGCCAGCTGACGGCTCCCGACCAAGTCCGGCGGATGAATGAACTGCACCAGACGCTGTTCAAAAAAGTAACGCAATTGGTGGAACACGCAACGAGCTACGACCTGGTTTTTCAGAAACCGGATCGGGGGCTTTACGCGGAATTGATGGAATTCATTCAGTTCGAGCGGCTGTGCTGTCCCTGGTTGAAATTTCAACTCGTGTTCGAGCCCGGCGACGGGCCGGTTTTTCTTCGCCTGGGCAATTCGCCGGAAACCCGGGAAATGGTGAAGCTGGTGATGAAACTGGAGCAGTTGGCGCAACAGGGAACCCGTTAAAGGACCAACTGCTCCAGCAACTTCTGCAGGGTTTCGGCCGCATCGTCGCACAAACCGGTGTGCATGGGCGAGGTCTGGACGATGGTGCTGCGGTTGGCGGCCAGCCAGCGAAACCGGGCGGCCATCGGCAACTGCCCAATCGGCCCGCCTTCCTGTCGACCCGCGCAGATTTTCTGGAACACCCGCAGCCGCGCTTCCAGTTCGGTGCAATCCAGATCGTGGCAAAACGCCCGCAGCCGGTTTTCGTTGAGGTCAAAAGCCGTTTGCAGAAAGCCCTGCGCCGGGCAGTAAACAATAACACCCACATTCAGGAATTCCTCGCGTTCGACGCGCGGCACGACGCGAATCACGGCGTATTCAAATACGTGCTTTGGCATGCTGCGCTTCTTTGACAAAGATTTCGGAATGGGCCAGGCGGCTTTCCAGAAAACCGCTATACATCCGGCGTCGTTCGGCTACGGACCCGGACGGATCGTCACTAACCAGCCATTCGTCGGGGACCAGCTCCACAATGGATTGAATGACCGCCGGTGTCAGGATCTGGCGAAATTCGGCATCAACGGCGTCGAGTTCAGTGGCCCCGGGTAACAAAACATGATCCTTAATGGCTCCGAATGGTTTTTTCGCCTGCTCTTCCCAGTTAAGACCCGCGTGGTGAAAATAAAGCGAAGCGCCGTGATCGATCAGCCACAATTCCTTATGCCACATCAGCAGGTTGGTGTTGCGGGCGGTGCGGTCTACGTTCGTGATGAAACAGTCGAACCAGACGATTTGGGAAGCCAGCCGGGCGCTGACGGTATTCAGTATCGGGTCGAAGGTGAGGGCGCGTGACAGAAAATGCAGCCCCAGGTTCAGCCCACCGCTGGCCCGGAGCAAATCCTGAATTTCTTCGTCAGGCTCGGTGCGGGCCAGGGCCGGATCAAGAACCGCGAACACAATTTCGGGAATCCGAAAACCGAGTGCCCGCGCCAGTTCCCCGGCAATCAGTTCGGCAATGAGGGCCTTCACGCCCTGTCCGGCTCCCCGGAATTTCAGCACGTACAAAAAATCGTCGTCCGCTTCAACGATGGCGGGCAGGGAACCGCCTTCGCGCAGGGGCGTAACGTAACGGATGACCTCAACCGTTCGGATTTGGGCTTCGGGATGGATCACAAGTCCAGATGGATTAAAGGAAATGGCCTGACAGGCGGAAGTCAGTCGCCGGGTTTCGCAAAAACTGGCGGGAAATTTAGACCATTTTTTTGAGAATTCGGGCCGAATTGCGGATTCGTTCGGCCCGAATGAACGAAAAGCCTTACCTTTGTGGTACGAACATTCTGCTCAATCCGCATGTCTGCCGAAACGACCGACCATTTACCCACGCTCGAAACCGCCCGCAAACTGGGCCTGCTTCCCGACGAATACGATCGCATTATTGCCATACTGGGCCGTAAACCCAATTTTACTGAACTGAGTATTTTCTCGGTTATGTGGTCGGAGCACTGCTCCTACAAAAATTCGATTGTCTGGCTGAAAACCCTGCCCCGTGATTCGGATCGGATGCTGGCGAAAGCCGGCGAAGAAAACGCCGGTTTGGTGGACATCGGCGATGGACTGGCGTGTAGTTTCAAAATCGAGTCGCACAACCACCCCTCGGCCATCGAGCCCTATCAGGGGGCCGCTACGGGGGTAGGCGGGATCAACCGCGATATTTTCACGATGGGCGCCCGGCCCATTGCGCAGCTGAATTCGCTGCGGTTCGGAAACCTGGATTTGCCCAAAACCCGGCGGCTGTTGAAAGGGGTGGTCAAAGGAATCGGCGATTATGGCAATGCCTTCGGGATTCCAACCGTGGGCGGTGAGGTTTACTTCGACGATTGCTACAACGTCAACCCGCTGGTGAATGCCTTCTCGGCCGGAATTGTCGAAGTGGGCAAAGTGGCCAAGGCGACCTCGTACGGCGTTGGCAACCCGGTTTTCATCGTGGGCTCGGCGACCGGCAAGGACGGGATTCACGGGGCGACGTTTGCTTCGGAGGATATTTCGGACAAATCGACCGAGAAACTCCCGGCGGTGCAGGTGGGCGATCCGTTCATGGAAAAACTGCTGCTGGAGGCATCCTTGGAAATCATCGGCACGGGCCATGTGATTGGTATTCAGGACATGGGCGCGGCCGGAATCATCTGCTCCACCTCCGAAATGAGCGCCAAGGGCGAACACGGAATGATCATCGACCTCGATAAGGTGCCGACCCGCCAGCCGAACATGGACCCGTTCGAAATCCTGTTGTCGGAATCACAGGAGCGGATGCTGGTGGTGATTGAAAAAGGCAAAGAAGACGTTATTCAGGGTATTTTTGATAAATGGGATTTGAATTGCGAACAGATCGGAACGGTCACGGACACCGGTCGTTTGCATTTCTACCGCTACGGCGAACTGGTGGCCGATGTTCCGGCGCACGATCTGGTGCTGGGCGGGGGCGCTCCGCAATACCACCGCGAATACCGAGAACCGGCTTATTTCCAGGAGTTTAAGAAATTTAAACTTACGGATGTACCGGATGTGGAAGCGGCTGAGCTCAAGCAAGTCGCCGAACATCTGCTGTCGCATCCGAACATCTGTTCGCGCCGTTGGGTGTATGAGCAGTACGATTCGATGGTGGGAACGGCGAACCGGAGCACCAACGTTCCGTCGGATGCCGCCGTCGTCAGTGTGAAGGGAACCGGATTGCCGGCCACCGATAAATCCATTGTCATTACGGTCGATTGCAACAGCCGCTACGTCAATGCCGATCCGAACACCGGCGCGAAAATCGCCGTGGCCGAAGCCGCGCGCAACATCGTTTGCACCGGTGGCGAACCACTGGCGGTGACCAACAACCTGAATTTTGGCAATCCGTACGTACCCGAGGTATACTGGCAGTTTGTGGAGGCTGTCAAAGGCATGGGTGAAGCCTGCCAGCGGTTTGCGACGCCGGTTACGGGCGGTAACGTCAGTTTTTACAACCAAAGCTCCGACGAAGGGCCGGTTTTCCCGACCCCGACCATCGGAATGCTCGGTTTGATGGAAGATCCCGACAACCGCATGACGCTCCGGTTCCGGCAGGCGGGTGATTTGATTTATCTGGTCGGTCAGTCGAAAGACGATATTGCTTCGTCCGAATACCTGTATTCGTACCGGGGGGTGAAGGCATCGCCGGCCCCGGCTTTCGAGATGGAAGAGGAGTTTGCCGTGCAGCAGGCCGTCAAAGGGTTGATCACAAACAAACTGATCGTCTCGGCGCACGACATTTCCGACGGCGGGTTGTTCGTCGCGCTGGCTGAATCAGCCATGGCTGGGGATCTTGGTTTTACGATTGAAACCGACAGCCGGTTCCGGAAAGACGCCTTCCTGTTTGGCGAAAGCCAGAGCCGGGTCGTGGTGTCGGTGGCCCGCGAAAAACAGGCCGAGTTCGAGGAAGCGCTTCAGAAAAGCCAGACGGCGTTCAGTCGCCTGGGGGCGGTCAACGATGAACATTTTGTGATCGATGGCGAGTCGGTTTTAGCGGTTTCTACCACTAAAGACCTGTACGACAACGCCCTGAGCCGCAAACTGGAAGCCTGATTTTGAACTGAAAATTCCGTATTCATCCGTTCAGCCTGCTGCCGGATGAATACGGAATTTTGTTTCCAGCGGTTTTCCGCAGCGGGGCGTTATTTTTGCATTCTATGCGCTATTTTATCCAGCTTTCGTACCGGGGAACAGCTTACAAAGGCTGGCAGATTCAGCCCAACGGGCTTACGGTCCAGGAAGTTCTCGAACAAAAACTGAGTACACTGCTGCGGGAAAAGATTTCGATTATTGGGAGCGGCCGGACGGATGCCGGGGTTCATGCTGAACAGCAATTTGCTCATTTTGAGATTGATAGGATCCTTGAGCTCACGGATTCCTTTATTCACGCCCTGAACTGTATCCTGCCACCCGATATTGCCGTCCAGACCATTTTCCCGGTTGGCCCCCGCGTTCACGCCCGGTTTTCGGCGGTTTCGCGCTACTATCAGTACCGGATTCGCAAACAGAAAAGCCCGTTTCTCGATATGCTCCTGTACGTTTTTCAGCCCACGCTGGACGTAGAAAGCATGAACGAAGCCGCCCGCTTGTTGTTCAAATACGACGATTTTGAGAGCTTTAGCAAGGTCCGGACGAAAGTTTCACACTTTCGCTGTGACATTCACCGGGCCGAGTGGCTGGTGGAAGGCGATCAGTTGACATTCCACATCAAGGCCAACCGGTTTTTATACGGCATGGTCCGCACGCTGGTGGGAACGATGCTGGAAGTGGGGCAGGGGCGCATGACGCTGGCTGAATTTGAACGGATTCTACTCGCCAAAGACCGGACCCAGGCGGGCCGGTCAGCGCCCGCCAGCGGTTTGTTTCTGGTCGAAGTGGGCTATCCTCCGGAAGCCTTTCAGAAGAAAAATGAGGATTGATAGACGATAAACGATGAATTCGCGTAATTTTAGAAAGATTCATCGCTCATTGTCCATTAGCCATCTTTCCGAATCGTGATCAACGAATTTCAGCAGCTTATTCGGGCCTACCGGAATACCGATTTCAGTCAACGCAAAGCCGCCCTGGCAACGGTTGTGGGGCTGAGCGGTTCGGGATACCGCCGACCGGGCGCGCGGATGTACATCACCGACGACGGGCAATGGGTGGGAGCCATCAGCGGGGGCTGTCTGGAAGGCGATGCGTTGCGGAAGGCCCGCGAAGTCATGCAAACGCAACGGGCGCGGCTGGTGACGTACGACACGACGGACCCGGAAGGCGAGAACTTCGGCATTGGACTGGGCTGCAACGGCATTCTGGATGTGCTGATTCAGGCCATCGATCCCAACGATCCGGAAAATCCGCTCGAAACTCTTGATCGCGTGATGCAGGAACGGCGGCCCCTGACCTTTGAAACGGTTTTGCCGAACGAGGCCGGTTTGTTCGTGGAAGCGCTTAAGCCCGACATTCAATTACTGGTTTTTGGGGGCGGCTACGATGCGGTTCCGCTGGTCAAACTGGCGAAGCAAATTGGCTGGCGGGTCGTGGTAACCGATGATTGCGTGGCCCACCTGCAACCCCGGCGGTTTGCGGAAGCAGACGAACTGCTGGCCGTTCAGCGCGACAACATTCGCCAGCAGGTTCCTATCGACCGGTATTCCGCTGCGGTGCTGATTTCCCACAATTTCAACTACGATAAGGCGGTTTTGCGCGAGTTGCTCCAAACCGATATCCGCTACATTGGGCTGTTGGGGCCGAAAAAGCGGGGGGATGCGCTGCTCGAAGAAGTGGCCGAGGTGGTGAAACCCGCCGACCAAAACCGGCTTTTCTGGCCGGTTGGCCTGGATGTGGGGGCCGATAATCCGCCGGAAATTGCGTTATCGATTCTGGCCGAGATTCAGGCGGTTTTTCGGGAAACCTCCGCACAACCGCTAAAATTTAAAAATGCACCCATTCATCAGCCGGTTCCGGGCATCAGTTCGCTGGCCGGGGGCGAGCCGGAAACCCTGTCAGGCTTTGAGAATGGATTGACCTGTGCGAACTGATTCGTATGACTATTGCCATCGTCATTTTAGCCGCCGGCAGTTCCTCCCGGCTGAATCATCAACCCAAGCAACTCATTGAATGGGAAGGGCAGACGTTGCTCCGGCGGGTGGTCGATACGGCGCTTTCGACCGAACTACGCCCGGTAGTCGTGGTGGTGGGGGCTCACAAAAAACAGGTGTTGCCCGAACTGGACGGCTTGCCGGTAACCATTATCGATAACCAGCATTGGGAGCAGGGCCTTTCGTCGTCCGTAAAAACCGGACTGGCGGCCGTGTACCTCACCCGAAAAGACATTGACGCGGTCCTGTTTCTGCTCACCGATCAGCCGTATGTCGATCGGGGGCTGCTGTTGCAGCTGGTGCAGGTATACCAGGAAACCGGTAAGGGGATTGTGGCCGCCGGTTATGCCGATAGCCTGGGCGTTCCAGCCCTGTTCGATCGGAAATACATCCACGAACTGTTGAGTCTGGAAGGCGATACGGGAGCCCGGAACGTCATCAAAAGTCACCCGGATGACTGCGCAGAAGTGCCGTTTTCGTCCGGCAAAGTAGATCTGGATACCGATCAGGATGTAGAGCGGTTTTTGGGCAGGGAGCCGAAAGGATGAAACCGTAACGGTTTTCCACCGGAATAGCTACTCTATTCCTGACCGGCAGCTCCGCCCACGACCCCAAACAGCATGGCACCGAGAATTTTAGGACCGTACTTTTTCCCGGCAAACCGGCCAAATTCCCGCATCCATTCCGCTCTTTCCGTGACCGTCGCGCCGATTTCCTTCAGGGCATCCTGCGTTTCCTTGCCGGCGGCCCGCTTGTTCAAAAACAGAACCGGAGCGCTCAGACCGAGCAGCGATACCCCCACCACTGTTCCGACAACGGCCCCGATGGTGCCGCTTAGCTCCTTACTCGATTCTTCCAGCTCTTTCCATTTTTCTTCGAAATCGTAGTCTTTGGCTTTCATAGCGTGTTTACGTTCAGACAAAGGAAAAGTAAGACTCGAATATAGGGAATTCACCAATAGGTTTGATAGGGGTAGAGTATAACTTATTGAATGACAATGTTTCCGGTTCAGGCATGGCCTCCGATGGATTTTCCTCAGTTGTCGACATCCTTCACTGTGGGCCGGTTATCGTTTACCCGGTTTTCGTACACAAGCTGGAATGCCTTCAAATTCGGGCGGTTTTTTCTTTCCCGCTTCAGTTCGTGCTGGTAGATCGTTTGGCCGAGCTGGTACAGAAACGGATGCGCCACGCTATCGTATTCGTAGGTGTTGTCGTTCAGGATTTCATCTTTATTGACGTAAAGCGTAGCCGCGAGCATAAATTCGACCTGGTTGTTGAAATCGGCCACGTACGAAGCATCGGTCATAAAACCGTAAGCCCAGCCCACTTTGTTGAACACCCGGACGCCCGCGGGCAACTGGCGGTGGAGACTGTCCCGAAAAAAGAACTTGACGTAACTGTCGTAGTACTGCGTAGCGTCGTACTTGGGGTAATTCGTCTCGCCCGGGAACTGGGAGAGGTACTGGTGCAGGAACGCATAGTCCGCAGGGGTCAAACGAAACCGTTGTTTTTCCGGCACCGAGAGTGGGAACAGGACCGATTGCAGGGTCTGCTGAAAGGCTTCGAGTGGGTATTTGTTGCGCGTCGTAAAATCGAAGGGTTCGTGCACCAGACTATCCCGGTTGGTCCGGTACGCTTTCCCGATTTGGGCCGTGCGCCGGAAATCGAAGGCATCCGAATTGTAGGCCGCTGGCTGGGCGTAAATCAGCGAGCCGTCGGGCCGGATGAAACGAACCGGATTGGTATGGCGGTTTTCCTCGGGCGTCATCCGCACAAAACGGTGCGTAATCCGGGTGTCGGCATATCCCTTGGCGTGCAGTGTCCGGTTGGTGGTGGCCTGGCCCACAAACTCATACATACGGCTGTAGGCGTCGTTGTCGCTCACCAGAAAGGCTTTTTTAATAAAATGGGCAATCGACGGCAACCCGGTTTCGGAGGTGTTGTCGGTCCATTCTTTCGTCTGGCCCTGATGGGCACTGTCGAACTGCATCGCGGTCCGGGAGGTGACACCCGGTTTGTTCAGATCGTTCAGCTTTTCCAGCGAAAGCAGCGCCAGGGGGAGTTTCACCGTCGAGGCCGGGTTGAAGTAGGCCGTGCTGTCGGCGTGGAAATAATAGTGGGTAAACGTGGGAACGTTGTTCCGGTCCCGATCGATCCGGGTATAGATAATTTGCAGCCGGTACGTGTCCGGATGGCGAAGCACTTCCTGAAAAACCGGGTGGGTATTTCGGGCCAATAGCCCGGCCAGGAACGCATCCGTTCGGGCCTGGCTCTGGGCGGTAAAAGCCGTAAAGACAGCGGCAAGGAGTCCAATCCATTTCTTCATGGACGAAGATAAGCACGCGACCGAATAAAAAAGGCAGAAAAACCGGGGTCTTTCTGCCTTCTGCGTTAGCATCGGGGGACATGCCTCATTTTCCGCGGGATTCGAGTTTCACCAGGGCGTTGATTTCATTCTCCTTCAAAGCCGTATTATAAATCCGAACTTCGTCCAACGAACCGGTCAGGTAGCTGGCCCAGTCCTGGGTTTGGGCCGCCGTGGTCAGGCTGGGGTCGGTCTGGAACTGCACCGTCCCAAACACCAGTTTGCCGGGATTTTTCCACTTGATGGCACCAAATTTCGCCACCGTCGATGTGGCCGCTTTCGTCCCGTTGATGTACAGATTGAATGTCGAGCTGGGGGCGTCGTACGTCAGCGCAATGTGGTTCCAGGTGTTGTATATATTCACGATTCCTTCCTTGACCACCCAGGTATCGAGGGAGTCGTTCTGGATGTGCGCCTTGAAAATGCCGTCGGTATTTGTTCCGCCGTTCTCGAAAAACGTTTCGATATTCCCCCAGAAGGCGGTTTTTTGGGAAAGCCCCACCATCCCGATAATGCCCCCGGCCGCCGTAGTCGATGGGGAGTTCACCCAATAGCCCAGCGTAAAGCTTTGCAGCTTGAGGATCGCGTCGGTTGGTTCGAACAGGACGTAGCCTTTTTGGGCCCCTTTCATGGCCTGCCCTTTCAGGCCGTTGGTAAACGTGGTTCCGGTGTTGACCCCGGCGGTATTGGACACTTTGTCCGCGTAGTCGCCGTCAAAAGGCCAGTAGGCCACCAGGTTGGCTTTGGCAATGTCGCCGGAAGCGGTAAAACCGCCAATTGAAACGCTGGGGGCATAGCTCTCCGGATCGAATTTTTCGTAACAGGCTGACAGGCCAATCGTTAGCAGAACGCCGAGGAAAAGCGCCCATTTATGGTGAATCATCATGGTGAATCGTCAATCGAAAGGGTGAAACTTAATAACCCGGGTTTTGCGTCAGCACCCCGGCGCTTAGATCCAGTTCCGTTTGGGGAATGGGCCAGACTTCATTTTTTCCGGCTTTCCAGCCTTTGGGACCAAAGACCTGGGCAGCCCGACCCTGGCGAATGACGTCGAAATAGCGGTCGAATTCCAGGGCCAGTTCGACCTGCCGTTCGTGCCAGATGGCCAGCCGGAGGGCGGCTTTATCCGTGGTTGTCACTTTGGGCAGGATGGCGGTGTTGGTGCCGCGGGCACGGGCCCGAACCAGTTCGAGGGATGCCAGCGCCTGGGCCGTGTTCCCCAGTTCGTTGGCAGCCTCCGCGTTCATCAGCAGGACTTCGGCGTAGCGAAGCACCCGGATGTTTTGCTGCGCGCCTTCGTTAAAACCGCTGACAAACAGGTTGAACGGTACGTACGATTTCTGGTTATACATCGGATTGTCGCCCACGGCCGGAATGGCATCGCCTTCGGGGGTGGTTTCGCCCCGGAAAATAATGGTTGCATCGCGCCGGGGATCGCCGGTTTCGAACGCATCGGCCAGTTCCTTGGTGGGAACGTTGAAGCCCCAGCCGCCCCCGGTTACGCCCCGGACCCCCTGTACCTGTGAGTATTGGGAGTTCGAAGCCGCTTTGTTGTTGGGAAGCAATTCGTTTTGAATTTCAAAAATCGACTCGGAAGAGTTTTCGTTGTTCAGCCGAAACAGTTGTTCGAAATCTTTAACCAGCGCATAACGGCCCGACGTAATGACCTGATTGGTCAGATCGTATACCTGCTGCCATTTTTGCTGGTACATCGAGACTTTGGCGTGCAGGGTCTGTGCCGCACCCTTCGTCACCCGGCCGAGGTCGGCGGGTCCGTAGGATAAGGGTAAAACCGCAACAGCCTCCGTCAGGTCCTTTTCGATGGCGGCATAGACCTCGGCTTTGGGCGTTCGCGGAAGGTTGTATTCGCTCGCATCCGCCGGTAATTTGAGCCGCAGCGGAACATCGCCGAAAGCCCGAACCAGGCGGAAATACGAGTAAGCCCGGACAAACTTGGCTTCGGCCAGGTAGCGCTCCTTCAGCGTCGATGACATCTGAATGGCCGGAATGTTGTCCAGTACCTGATTGGCATAGTTGATGTTCTGGTACTGACCCGACCAGAAACCGCCCAGCTGACCGTCGCTCGATCCAACGGTAAAGGTGTCATAATCATTGAAAAATGTTGCATCGGAGGCCGTGCTGCCTTTTTCGGTTTCGTCGGAACCCACACTTTCGAGGGCGATGGCGGCAAAGGCGGTATTGTTCCAGCCCCGAAGGTTGGCATACATGGCGTTCACCGCCTTGGTCGCATCGTCTTCACTGGCCCAGAAAACCGTATCGGCCTGTTTGCCCTGGGGATCTACGTCGAGAAACTCCTCCTTGCAGGAGGAAGGAAAAAGTAAACAGACCGCCAGACCGGAATAAAGGCCCAGTTGCCGGAGATGCGTCTTTTGAAATATCGTTTTCATTCGATTAGACAGGAATTAGAAAGTAACGTTAACACCGAAGTTATAGGTCGCCGACAGCGGATAGACGTTGGCATCGATTCCGGCCTGTGTCGGTTTGTTTTCATTAGCCCGTACCTCGGGTGAAAGCCCTTTGTATTTGAAGAAGTTAAGGGCGTTCTGGGCGTTGGCGTACACCCGTAGTTTTTTCAGTCTCAGGCGCTGCGTCAGGTCCTGCGCAAACGTATAGCCGATCTGGGCATTTCTAACCCGGAAGTAGCTGCCATCCTGGACGTAAAACGAGTTCGGCATGTAGTTGGAGCCACCACCGATGTTCGTTGACGGATACGTATTGGACGTGCCTTCACCATGCCAGCGGTTGTCGTAAAAATCCTTGGTGAAATTTTCATTACCGTACCGCCAGCCGAGGTTCGCGTTGTAGATATCCACTTTCGCAACACCCTGGAAGTCAAGCATCAGGTCGATGTTTTTGTAGTTCCAACTGGTGTTGATACCGTATGTCCATTTGGGGTTCGGATTGCCGATCACCTGCCGGTCCAGCCCGGTGATGGCGCCGTCCGGTTTGCCGTCGGTTCCGCTGATATCGCGGTATTTGAAGTCGCCCGGTTTGGCATTGGGCTGGGCCGAATTTTTGATTTCGTCCTGATTCTGGAAAATACCATCGACGATGTAGCCGTAGAACGAGCCAATCGGATCACCCACCTTCGTGCGGGTAGCCAGCGCCCCACCGGTCAGGCCGACGCCCCCGTCGTAAATCGGATTGGCACCCGACGACACGGACAAGACGGTATTGTTGTTCAGTCCGGCATTGACACCGATGCTGTAGGATACGTTTTGACCGATTTCATCCCGCCAGGTTAAGGCGGCTTCGAAGCCCTGGTTCTGGAAAGTGGCCTGGTTCCCGATGATCCGGCTCGACGACGTACCGATGGAACTCAGCACCGGAATGTCGAAAATAGCGCGTTCGGTTTTCTTGATGTAATAATCCAGTTCCACACTCAGGCGGTTTTTGAGCAGGGCCGCTTCAATACCGACATCGGTTCCAACCCCGCGTTCCCAGTACGTAACCGGTGGAATGATGGAGTTGATACTGGCCCCGGTGTAGAGTTGTCCGCCAAAAATGGCCGCCAGATCGGCCCCATTGGCCACCGTCAGCGTCGAGAGGTTGGACGGAACGGAAGCATTCCCGATTTTACCCCAGCTGGCCCGGAATTTCAGGTTGTCGAAAACCGCCTGATTCCGCATGAAAGGCTCGCTGCTGATCACCCAGCCCACCCCAACGGACGGGAAATAACCCCAGGCATTGCCACCCTGAAAGAACTTGGAAGACCCGTCGGCCCGCAGGGAGGCATTGAGCAGATACCGATCCTGGTACGAATAGTTGACCCGCCCGAAATACGACGCATAGGTTGCCAGATCGCCCTCATCCACAACGTTCCGGCCGTCGGCACTGCCCAGTGCCAGGTAAAGATCGCCTTCGCGGGTATACGGCACGTTCAGCGCCGAGGCCGTTACTTTATAGGACTGATCCCGTTGGGCCGATTGACCGAGCAGGGCCGTGAAAGTATGATCGCCAATATCTTTCGTATAGGTTAACGTATTTTCCAGAATCCAGTAGCGGGCCTGGGGCCGTACAAATTGCAGGCTGCTGGTCGTGTTCCGTTGCTTGAACGTCGCCACATATTCCGGTGTATACGTCCGGGTTTCGTCCTGCGAATACCGGCCGCCAAAACTTGTTCTGAATGTCAGGCCTTTCAGGATTTCCAGGTCCGCGTATACGTTCGCCGTCAGCAGGGTTTTCCTGGTAACCTGATTGTAGAAATCGATCGTGGCCTGTGGGTTGAAGTTGTTGCCATCCCCCAGGTTATAGTCGGTCGGATCACCGTATGCACCGTCGGCGTAATAAACCGGCACGACCGGCCCGGCGGCATACAGTTGCCGGAAAATACCGCCGGCTTCGTCCTGCGACTGGCTGAACGCGCCGGTGGCCGTATACCCCACTTTCAGATTTTTCAGGATCTGAAAATCATTTTGAACGCGGGCCGTATACCGCTTGAAATTGTTCTTTTCAACAATACCATCCTGATTGAGGTAGCCTAGCGAGAAGTTATAAGTCGATTTTTCGCCACCGCCACTTACCGAAAGCTGATGATTGGTCACAAAGGCATTCCGCAGAATCTGGCGGTACCAGTCGGTGCCTTCGCCGAATTGGGCCGGGTCCAGAACCTGCCCTTTGCCGTTAATGGCGCTCAGTTCGTTGACCATCGTGGCGTACTCGTTGGCGTTGGCCATTTTGATCTGGTTGGTTACTTTCTGATAACCCACAAAACCGTTATAGTTGACGACCGCATTACCGGATTTCCCTTTTTTAGTGGTAATCAGGACCACGCCGTTGGCCGCCCGGACGCCGTAAATTGACTGACTGGACGCATCTTTCAACACGTTCATGCTCTCAATATCGCCCGAGTTCAGGAAGCTGATATCATCGAACCACACGCCATCGACCACATACAGAGGGTTCGGGCTTCCGTAGGCCGTCCCGACGCCCCGAATGCGGATTTGGGGAGCTTCACCCGGTTTGCCGGAATTGTTGATCTGAACCCCGGCCACCTTTCCCTGAAGCGCGCTGACGGGGTTCATGGAAGGCTGTTTCAGAATTTCATCCCCTTTGATCTGAACGACTGAGCCGGTCACATCCAGTTTACGCTGCGTTCCGTAGCCGACCACGACCACCTCATTAAGCGAGCGGGCATCATCCTTCAGGTCGACATTGATCGTGGTCTGTGTACCCACCGGAATCTCCTGCGTAACCATCCCGATCATGGAAAAGACGAGGACGGAATTGGGTGATGGAACGTTGATTGTATACATCCCGTCAGCATCGGTCGGAACGCCCGTCGTCGTGCCTTTAAGCAGAACGCTGACGCCCGGAAGTGGCGTGCCGTCTGTGGATGAAGTGACTTTTCCGGACACACTAACTTGCTGCGCAAAGGAAACCGTGCTACAGATCAGAAAAACCAGCAGGTACGAAAATCGTACAATAGTTTTCATTGATGAATATGGATGATTGAATTATTAAAAGAATTTATTGAACCAAAGGTAAAATGGACCAACTCCTTTTTTCAAAAATTGCAATACATCACTACTACATCAATAAGAATAATACAATTGCATATACAATAAAATTCTGATATTCTGCTTAGGCTTATCGGGAAAATTATACCTCCATCATGAACTCAACCAGGTTGGCGTGGTTATCGAGTCCCAGTTTTTTCCGTAAACGATACCGCTTGATTTCCACCCCCCGAATTGAAATCCCCATGGCGGGGGCCATTTCTTTCGTTGACAGATTCATCCGCAAACAGGCCGCCAACCGGAGTTCGGTGGGGGTGATGGACGGGCAAAGGGCACGGAGCCGCTTGAAAAATTCTTCGTGGACTTCGTCGAAGTTCTCTTCGAATAATACCCAGTCTTCTTTGCCCGCAACGTTGCGTTCGATGCTGTTCAGTAATTTCTGGTAGTGAATATTAGGGAATTGCTGTCCCATTTCATCTTTCACCTGCTTCAGCTCATCCCGGATTTCTTCCAGAATTTCGTTTTTTCGAACCACGTTGATGGCCACGTTACTCAACTGCTGGCTTTTGTTTTTTATTTCGCTCTGGAGCTTTTCATTTTGCAGTTCAATAATCTT
This sequence comes from Larkinella bovis, assembly GCF_042655385.1. Classification (NCBI taxonomy): domain Bacteria; kingdom Pseudomonadati; phylum Bacteroidota; class Cytophagia; order Cytophagales; family Spirosomataceae; genus Larkinella; species Larkinella bovis. The sequence goes on from NZ_JBHSMA010000001.1 coordinate 263,272, forward strand.
GCGTTCGCTGGAAAGTCGCTGCTGCCGGAGCTTTTCTTCCTGCTCGGCCAGCAGTTTTTGGCGGTGGCGCACCAGTCGTTTTTCCTGGTAGATAATTAGCCCGATCAACGCCAGACTAACCAAAATGATGAATACGGTTTTGGCCCACCAGGTTTCGAACCACCGGGGTGCCACGGCGAAAGCGTAGGTCGTTACCCGATCGGATAGGTTCGTCCGGACTTCAAACGTGTACGAAGTAGCTTCGAGATTGGTGTATTCCACCGAACTCTGCGACGTCCACTCTGACCATTGGTCCGACAAGCCCGACAGCCGGTAGCGGTACTGGACGTTTTGCCCGTAAACAGGCAGGGCATACGAAATCCGAATGGAACGCACATCCGGGGGCAGGACGACCTTCGGTAAAAGGCTGAATACTTCCGTCAAATTGCGCCAATTGGCTACTTTTCGAATGATCGGTTGAGGCATAGCCGTCAGCGAAAGGCTGTCGTGCAGGCGGTTATACAGTCCGTAGCCGTTGTCGAGGCAGAACAAATAATCATTGGCAGAAATCGGAAGAATCGTTTCGTAGTTCCGCACGAGGGACAGGTCGAACGACTGCGGTTTGGCATCGCGTCGGTAATAGAGCACCCGGTTTTTGTAGAGTTTAAACCAGTCGCCCGCCAGCCCGGCCCGAATTTTGAAAGCATCTTCCTCATCCATGGGCAAGGTCGTATCGGGCTTTAGATTCCCCGCTGCATCGGCAACGAAAAACCGGCTTCCCGCCCGGATGCGCAGTTGACCCGCCCATTCGGTCAGTTCGATCGAAAATTCGCTGGGAAGATCGCGGGGGGATTTGTAATCGCGCCAACTCAGGGCGGAATCAAGGTCAACCGTCAGCCGGGTACGGTACAACCCTTTGTAGGCATGGACCAGCCAGAACGAACCGTCCTGATCCTGAATGATTTGCCGGATGGGAAGGGGAGGGATGCCTTTTACGGAATGGGAATACGACCATTCCTGCTGCCGGTTTTTCCGGTAGACGTGCAGGCCGTTATACGCTCCCTGCAGGATTACCGAATCGGTGGGCGTCTTGAGGGGCAGAAAAACCCAGCCACCCGTTACGTCCGAGATGCGCCGGGCCCCCTTTTTGTCAATCCGGAAGGTTGCGTCGTTGTGTCCGCAAAGGAGCTGATCATCAATAACTTTTAGACTCCAGGTCTGCCCGCCCAGCCCGGGTATCGGTTTAAACGGTTCCTTCGCACCCCATTTTTTGACGAAAACACCGTTATTGGAGCCCACATAAAAATTCCCCCGCCAGATGGCAGCGGCATAGGTGGAGCCCAAAGGGTTGTCATTGGCCTGGGAATAGACAATCGGGGACGAGGTTTTGATCAGATCAATTCCCTTATCCAGACCAATCCACAGGTTATGGCTATTGTCCTGACCCAGCGCCAGCACCGTATTATTTTGGAGGCCATTTTTCTGGTTGAACTGGTGTTGGAGCACCCCCGTAGCGGATACCAGGTACACCCCTTGCTGGATGGTCCCGAAAACGTACGAGCTATCCGGCCGCAACTGAATTGCCTGGTTCAGCAAATTGGTTTGCAACTCCCTGGAAATACCGATCGTCCAGGGACGAAGTCGATCGTCCTCCAGAATGTATAGTCCGTTTTTGGTGGTGGTAATCAGAATCCGGTTGCCCGGGAAAGGCAAAATGGACGAAACCGTGGACGGGGAAAGAACGTCGGTGTTCGGAACCGGGGAGAAGGTTTCCCCTTTCAGTTCAAATAAACCGTGCCCGATCAGTTGAATCAGTAACCGGTTGCGGACGTACCGCAGAAACATGAAATTACCGAAGGCCTTGATTTCAGTCAGGTTATGGCCGTCGTACCGGTAAATTCTGGAGAAGGACTGAAAATAAATATAATCCGGGGTTTTCAGAATGTGCCAGATCTCCTCGGTTTTCAGGCTTTTAAACGCAGCGGTTTTACTCAGGGAATGATACGTAAGCTCCCCATCAACACCTTTCAGCCAATAGCCAAATTCGGCAAAACCGCCCACGTAAATCCGGTGTTCCACGGTTGGCTTCTTCCCGGTTTTAACCACGTCATCGCATAAAACCGACCGCACAATCTGATGGTCAGGGAGGGGGTACACCTTCCAGTTCGCTCCATCGTATTCCAGCAAACCGTCGGAATTGGCAACGTATAACAGCTGATCCGAACTCTGGGAAACCGCCCAGTTCTGATTGTGGGCATTGTAAACCGCAGATGTATAATTCGTCAGCGGTGGTGTTTCCTGGGCAAAAACACCCTGAAAAAAACTCAATAGATACAGCCAGAAAACCCCGCCGAAATGCGTCCAACCACGGCCTCTACCAACGTCAACAGGTGTATTCATTCATAAAATTAAAAATCAATCCGGTAATAGAAAACCGGCAGAAAACCGAGCTGGTATTCCTGTTTGATAAACGAACCGTCGGGTTGCGGAGCATAACTTAAGGTCAGAATATTTTGAGTGCCGAGAATGTTGACCAGATCGACCGCAATCGTGTGCGTCAGGCGGTTGCGGTTGATTTTGTAATCGACCTTCAGGTCCAGCCGCCGGTAATCCGGAAACTGGAGCGTATTTCGGCCGTCGCTCTGGTAAATAATTTCCTGAGCGGCCTGTGACTTCGCAACGTCTACCGGCCCATACCGGCGTCCGCCGATGGCGGTGAACTTGGCGCCGACGTTCAGGCTGGTTTTTCGAAAGGTGAATTCCTTCGCAAAAACCGCATTGAAGGCGTATTTTCCGTTAAAATCCGTATTCCGCAAAACCCCGTCGGACCCTTTGTATTTGGCATCGAACAGCGAACCGGTTACCAGAAAATAATAGCCTTCACTGAAAAACTTCTCCAGCGTTGCCTCCGCCCCGTAGTTGCGCCCGGTTCCGGAATTGACCAGTTTTCCCGGAAAAACCCGGGTAAAACCGGACCCGGTATTCAAAATAGAAAATGAACTGCGTTGTTCCTCCACCGGCACGTTGAACAATTTCTGGTAATACGCTTCCAGTTTCAGCCGGAGATTCCGGCCCAGCAACCGGTCGTAGGAGGTGACATAATGCCAGCTTTTGGTCAATCCGACGTTTTGATTGAACAGGGAAGTGGCTTTGGTTGGGTGGTGCAGGTCGTTGCCGTAAAAGTAGGTGTACGTCGGCTGGATCTGGCTGTGCAACCCCAACGCCACACTGAGCTTCTGGCGATTCGGCAGATCCCAGGCCAGTCCGGCCCGGGGTTCGAGCGGGGAGAAACTGCGGTTGTTGAGCGAAAAATACAGGCTCGTCAAACCGGCACTCAGGGTTAGCCGATCGACGAGGTTGACGCGCCACTGCACATACGGCTGGACCAGCAGGGCGGTTTGGCGGGAATCCCAGCGGTATTCCCAGGGGCCTAGCTGGGCCGGGGTGTTGGGCAGAGTGGTCACGACGCGGACGCTGTCGAGGAAATGGAAGGAAAAAAGGTCGGTATTCAAACCCGCTTTCAGGATGCTTCGAGGACTGAATTTGTGGTTCATGGAAGCGGCCAGCGAAGTTTTGATTTCGGCAAACCGGTAGTCCAGAATGGGGGCTTTGCCAGTGATCTTGTAGCGGTTATTCTCGACTACGGGCAATCCGTTAGCGTCATACTGAAAAAATACATAATCGTGGTTCGCATCCTGAACGTTACCCGATTCGGCCAGCGTTATTTTCAGAAACGATTGTCGGCTGAGCGGTTTTTCGTACGTCAGACCCACCACGCCCATGCGGGAGGTATAATACTGATCGCGGTCATTTTGCCCGAAAATATTCCGGTCTGATACTTCCTGTTCGCTGATGAGCAGGTCGATGGTACTGGTCCCACCAAAGCCCCAAAGGGCGAGTTTGGCGTTGTTTTTCAACGGAAAATTCAGCCGGAAAGAGGCATCCTGGTACGACGGAACCGCTTGGGTGCCAATGTCGATACCGGCTTTTTTGAAGAGCCAGAGGTTGGCGTACCGGTACGAAACAAAATACGAAGAGCCCTTCTTTTTCGAAATGGGGCCTTCCAGCGATCCTTCCGTGCCTAAAAAGCCGAACTGGAACATGCGCTGGTGTTTTTCATTGTTCCCGTTGCGTAACCGCAAGTCGAACACGCCAGCGATGGCGTTCCCGTATTCCGACGGAAAGGCACCTGTGAAAAAATCGGAGTTCGCCAGCATTTTGTTGTTGATGATGCTCACCGGTCCGCCCGTCGTTCCGGCAATAGCAAAATGGTTGGGGTTCGGAATGGTGATGCCTTCAACCCGCCAGAGCACTCCGCTCGGCGAATTGCCCCGAATCACAATATCGTTCCGGGAGTCATCGGCGCCCTGGACGCCGGCAAAGTTCGACGCCATCCGGGCGGGTTCGCCCCGGCTTCCGGCGTAGCGGTCGGCTTCATCGACGGTAAACTGCCGGGCCGACACCATGGCCATTTCATTGCGGGCGTCGCCGGTTCGCTGGGCTTTGACGGTGATGCTGGCCAGTTCGGTAATCGATTCTTCCAGTTCAACGTCCAGTATGGTTTCGCGACCGGCATCGACGATGATGTTGTTCAACAAGGCTTCCTTGTAACCGATTCGGGTAATGCGGATCGTTCGGCGGCCCAGCGGGACATTGGCAATGCGGTAACGGCCCAGGGAGTCCGTGAGGGTGCCGGTCGAAGTGCCTTCCAGCAGCTGAACCGTAACGTCACTCAATGGAAATTTGGATTCTTTATCGATGATTCGACCGCGAATGGTCTGGTTAAAAGGGGATTGAGAAAAGGCGGAAGTTAGAATTCCTGCAGACAATAACAGGCCATAGAGGTATTTCATAGAATTCGTCAAATGGTTCGATGGTAGGGCTGCTACTTGTTAGTTAAAGAAAGAATGGCCCCTAGGATGAACAGGCCGGCCACGGTGATGAGTAAGGCGCGCAGGAGTCGTCGGCCTTCCCGTTTACGGTCACTTTTGGTCATGTCCCGATACGGTTTCAACACTTTGGTCAGGGCCCGGCCCAGGAAATAAACACCGCCTACCAGCACGCCCAGCCCGAGCAAACTGACCATGACGGCCGCAAATCCCTGATTGGCACAGGCGAGGTTACATGCAAGACGACCGGACAGAATGAAAGCCGGAATACTCGCCAGAAAGAGCAAAATGTAGGCAATTCGAGTTCCGGACGATACTCCTGTGTTACGAGCGGCAGGTGGGCTAGTGGTTGGCAGGGAAGAAGGTGTCACCAGGGTGTCTTTCTTGCTCAGTTCTGCGTAGGATTCATACCGTTCGCTGGCGACGCTTCCCGTCGGCTCCGGATGCAGGATGGCCCGCCCGCCGATCCCCCCGGCAATTGTATAGGCCAGAAAGTTAATCAGGAACAGCAGGGAATAGCTATGTTTTTGAAACCAGAACCGCCGGTGGGATTTCAGGTCGGGTAGCCGGAGTGTAATGTAACGCGTCAATAAAAACCGGATCAGAACCAGTCCAGCCAGCCAAACCGACAAATACCAGCCGGGCCGGTCGGTCAGCAGGGCGCTACCAAGAATAAGGCCAATGGCCGCATTCCAGAATTCGGAAAGGACAATCAGTCCCCGGGCCAGGTGGTAGTGTCGGCTCGCAAAAGCCGTAAGAGTAGTTGTGGTCATGGATTGACAGGTAATATCAAACGAGCCTCTTCGTTGACGTCGGCCAAATCCGAAGCGATGGATCGGTCATTATCCATCAAGTTTGCTACTATTTTGTTACAATCCCGGAAAAATAAAATCGATTTACTGAGTGGTTATGAACGAATCCGGTTTTCGGCGCTCAGGCATTCAAGTTTGCATGGAGTTGATCCGGTCCACTACCGTAAACCGGATACAGAAAACCGTAAACGGTCTTTACAGCAGTCGTTTGATGAGGTGATCCACCGTAATGCCTTCGGCTTCGGCCTTGAAATTCCGGACGATCCGGTGGCGGAGAATCGGGTACGCTACCGCCCGCACATCCTCGATGTCCGGAGAATATTTGCCGTTGAGCAGGGCGTTGCATTTCGCGGCCAGAATCAGGTTCTGCGAGGCACGCGGCCCGGCGCCCCATTCCAGGTACGTATTGGCATCGGGCGAAGCCAGTTCGGTATTCGGGCGGGTTTTGTGAACCAGTTTGACGGCGTATTCGACCACATTGTCGACCACCGGAACCCGGCGAACCAGGTGCTGGAACGCCGTAATTTCGTCGCCCGAGATCACTTTCTTCACCTGATACCGCTCGTCGCTCGTCGTGGATTTAACGATATCCAACTCGGACTGGTACGACGGATAATCCAGGAAAACATTGAACATAAACCGGTCGAGCTGGGCTTCGGGCAGGGGATAGGTTCCTTCCTGTTCGATGGGGTTCTGGGTGGCCAGAACGAAGAAGGGGCGATCGAGCGGGTATTTCTGACCGGCAATCGTTACGGCGTATTCCTGCATGGCTTCCAGCAGCGCCGACTGGGTTTTGGGCGGAGTCCGGTTGATTTCGTCAGCCAGAATGATGTTGGCAAAAACCGGCCCTTTGATGAATTTGAACCGGCGCTCCTGATCGAGCGTTTCGGAACCCAGAATATCCGACGGCATCAGGTCCGGCGTAAACTGAATCCGGTTGAAGCTCAGGTCGAGGGCGCCCGCAATGGTCTGAATCAGGAGGGTTTTGGCCAGGCCCGGCACGCCCACCAGCAGGCAGTGGCCCTGACAGAAAATAGCAGTCAGCAAAAGCCGTACGGTTTCTTCCTGTCCGATAACGACTTTTGAAATTTCATTTTTTAATTTTTTATACGCTTCATTCAGCGCTTCAGCAGCCGCAACGTCAGAATTGAATTGTACCACAAGCAGTTAAGGGTTAAGAGTTAAAAATTAAGAGTTAACACAAAGCCTCCGATGCGGTCGAAGTTAAGAGCCATGAGCTGTTTGCGCAGCGTCCATTTACTTTTTAACTCTTAACCCTTAACTGCTTTAGGGACCTTCTGTTTTACTGGTGCCAAATATTCGACAACTCTCGTATTCCGGATCGACGTTGATGTAGACATCACTGACAGCTTTTTTGAACCATTCGTCGATGGCTTTATTCTTTTTGTTGACCAGAACAATGTTGGCAATCTTCTCGTAATCGTCTTTGAGGCTGGCGGTATGGGGAGCCACTTTCCGCTTGTAATACAACAGGCGAACGGCGCTTTTACCATCTTCCAGCCGGTAGTCCAGCGGCCGGCTGATCGTTCCCACGGCCATCGTGTCGAGCGTCATATACAGGGTATAATCCATGTTCTGATCGTGCGGCATGAGGGAACTGTTGGTTTGCGGGTCGCGAATGACCCCACCGGCATCGGCGGTGGCTTTGTCTTCGGAAAAGTCTTTGGCGGCTTTTTCGAATTTGATACTGTCGGCTACGATCATTGTCCGCAGGCTGTCCAGAAACCGCCGGGGCTCGGTCAGGTCGAGCCGGTTGTAATCGGGCCGGAGCAGAATGTGTTTGGCGTGGTATTCCGCCCCCCGCACCTCGATGAGCTGGATCAGGTGAAGACCAAATTCCGATTCAACGATATCCGACATTTCACCCGGTTTCAGCTTCAGAGCGGCTCCTTCGAACTCGGGTACCATCTGACCGCGCTTGGCAAAACCAAGGCTTCCGCCTTTCTGGGCGGAGCCCACGTCCTCCGAAAATTCGGTCGCTAATTTTGAAAAGTCCTCGCCTTTCTCCACGCGTTCTTTCAGGCCCAGCAGGCGTTTCCGAAGCTCATCCCGCTGTTCTTTGGTAACTTTCGCCAGCCGGACGATGTGGCCAATTTCCACTTCCGCCGGAATATACGGCAGGCTGTCGGTCGGAATGGCGTTGAAAAACTTCCGGACATCATTCGGACTGATCTTTACCTCATCCGTAATCTTGGTCTGCATCCGCTGGCCCAGCATCTGCTCTTTCACCTCCGAGCGCAATTCGCTTTTCAGGGCTTCGATGCTTTTTCCGTAGGCTTCAACGAGGTTTTTCTCCGAGCCAAACTGCTGAATCATATACGACATCCGGCTGTCCATCTGATTGTCGATCAGCTTGTCGTCAACCGTGACGGAGTCAATTTCGGCTTTCGCCAGCAATACTTTCTGGACGACCAGACTTTCCAGAATCTGACAATCGGCCGGGGCTTTCTGGTTTTGCTGGGCGTAGGACTGGCGGGTCTGTTCGAGATCAGATTTCAGCACGAAATAATTATCGACTTTGGCAATGATCTTGTTCAAACTGACTCCTTTTCCCTGCGAAAAACCGGGCGATGCCACCAGAGCCAGCAACGCCGTCAGTGTACAAAATGAGAGAAGGCTTGATTTCATTAAAAACTTCATTCAGGTTTATTATCCAATATTACGTATTTCGGCAGGATTTATCGCCATGCGGTTTCTGCGAATGTGTTAAATGATGTTAAGAATCCGGCTATTTAGCCAGTTTCCGCACTTCCTCTTCATTCATCTGCACCGGATACTGCTGTTTCAGCCGATCCAGCCACTGCTTTTCCAGAAGGGCCTGATAATCATTGATGACCGCTCCCCGGGCTTCATCAAACGTTTTCAGCCGGGGCGCTTCAACCTGGTCAATCTTTACCAAAATTACTTTGCCATCGCGCCGGAGGGTCGTCTCTCCCGGCTGCCAGTTGACCGCATCCAGATACGGATTTGCTCCTTTGGCAAAAATACCTTCGGTCAGTTTCACCGCTCCAGGATCTTTCGCGTTCAGGATTTTCTCCACGTCCTTTTTGGACGTCGTGAACAGCTGAAAGGTCACGCGCCGGGCTTTGTCGGTCTTTCCCGACGTACCGGGCCGGAATTTGCCGTGATCTTTCTCCATAATCCGAACGATGGGAATCCGGTTGGCTGTCAGCAGGTTAACAATGGTCCGGATCCGACTGGCCGAAACCGTGTCCCGCTCCGTCGCGTCGGCCGAGCCGGAGACTTCGACTAGATAGTCCGGATTCTTGATCATCAACACAATCAGGTCAAACAGGATTTCCCGTTGCTTGGGGGTCAGGGTGGTTTGGTTGACGTTATAGGTCAATTCTTCGACCGACCGGCGGAGCTGGTACGGACTTCGGGTCAACATTTGCGACGCCTGTTTGAGGGTTTCGTCGTTCGACGCCACCAGCACCGACGCCACCGCCCGCTGATCATAGCGGTATTTCTCCTTATTGGCCTCCCAGTGGGTCCGCTGGCCGAGCGAGTCGGTCAGGGATTTTTCCCAGACGTTGATTTCCATCACCTGCGAAAGCAGCACCCCGTCGCGAATGTCGTTCATCAGCGCCCGGAATTCGGGATTTTTCTTCTCCAGCGCTGCTTCTTCCTGTTCGATCAGTTTATCGTCAACAAACCGTTTGAACAGGCGCTCCACCTGCACGGTCGCCGAGGCTCCCGGTCCCCGACGGGGTTGCTGACGGCGGAGGACGGTTTCCAGAAAATCGTTGGCCGTGTACGGTTGTTTATTGATCAGCACAATCGGTTTTTTATCAATGGCCGGGTCGAGCGTGGCGGGCAGCTTCCATTTTCCGGCCAGCAAACTGGTATCGACCAGCGCCAGCGTTTTAACCAGCACGTCGGGCGATTCAGTTACGGGGTACGTTTTGCGCAGCCGTTGCGCCAAGGCCTGGCGGACGATTTCGCCCCGGGTATCGGTCATTACCTTCTGCCGGATGGTTCCGGCCATCGATTCGAAGGATTCCAGCGGTTGCCGGTCAACCAGCCGGACGATATGCCAGCCGTAGTTGGTCTGAAACGGTTTGGAATAACTCCCGGGTTGCCTCAGGCTGTAGGCGGCTTCCTCAAAGGGTAACACCATCTGTCCCACGCCAAAGACGGGCAAAATTCCGCCGTTGTTGCGTGACTCCCGGTCATCCGAAAATTCTTTCGCCAGCAGCTCGAACGGTTCCCCTTTTTCCAGGCGGCTATAGGCTTCGTCGATCCGTGCTTTGGCGGCTTTTTGTCCTTCGTCGCCCCCGCCCGAAGCGGCTGCACTCGGGCTAATGCGCACCAGAATATGGGCGACCTGTACTTTTCCCCGACTGGGTCGCTTGTCGAGAACCTTCACCAGGTGATACCCGGAGCGCGACCGAACCGGCGCGGAAACACTGCCCACCGGCGTCGAATACGCAGCGGTTTCGATCGGATAAACCACCTGGAAAGCCGTTAAATACCCCAGGTTCCCGCCGTTGGTGGCGGCCGTCGGATCGTTGGAGTATTGCCGGGCGGCCGCCGGGAAATCCAGGCCTTCCAGCAGCTTTTTCCGAACGTCGAGCGCCTGCTGGTAAGCCGCCAGGGTATCGGCCGGGGCGGCATCTTCCGCTACGGCGAACAAAATGTGTGAAATATTGACTTCCTCCTTCAAATGTTCGTAGGCCTCGGCGCTGAGGTGTTCGATAACCTCCTTGTCGTTCAGATACGACTGGGCAAGTTGCTTGCGGTAAGTCGCAATTTCTTCCCGAAAACCTTCCGTGGTATCCCGGCCTTCCTGCTCGGCGGCCATCACTTTGAGTTTCAGGTTGGTATATAAATCGATGTATTCGCGGAGATCGGTCCGGCGCGACGAATCCCCGTTGATTTGGTTTTTGGTGAAAGACTGAAAAAAATCGTCCGTCGTAAATGCCTTATTGCCTAACCTTAAAATAACCGGTTCGGGGGCTTTGGTGACTACGGGAGCCGAGGGCTTACAACCCGCCAGCAAACCGATAGCCAGCAAAATACCCGGTGCTTTTTTTGAAAAATCAGTGGAAGTCAAAACAGGAATGGATTGTGTTGGATGGTTTGAACTGTGCTATCCAATTTAATACGGCATTAAATAAACGGGAAACCGGGGCGAAAAATTCGGATTACCCTTTTCCCGTGGTTTAATTTCTTGAATGTTGGATCTATCAATTTTTAACGACCAGCGGTCGGCTTTATTTTTAATCGTTTTAATTGAATATCATATTCAACCTGGTATTCAAACGAGTCGCGCAGATGTCGGCCCGAAAACCGGGCGGGCACGTGGATCACCGATGTCTGCTTCCTTTTCCGGGAATCGGTACTGTCGCGCAACTCTACGCTGCTTTGCCCCAGCACGTCGTCCTTGTCCAGCCGATCGGTCAGTTGAACACCCAGGCCCGCTGCGGTCAGGGCGGTGGTAACATACTTCAACGGGGTCAGCAACTCGGTGCCCAGTTCAAAAAAACCGGCGGGTACCTGAATCCAGCCGTTGATGTCGCGGATGCGTTTGATCAACTGCTGGGCCTTCGAATAATCATCGACTTCGATCAACACCAGCGAAGCCACCACTTTGCCTCCTTTCGGAACCGTCAGTTGAACCGGTGCCTGCTTCTCAAAGGAAAGTACGGCTCCTTTTTTTACGGTCTCCACTCCCCAGGCGCTGGAAGCCACACCAATCAGGCGGTTTTGCCGGTCAAACGCGGTTAGCGACCAGGTCATCATCAGCTCATCCCGGCGCGTAATGGTTTCCTCCAGGTTAATGGCTTTCAGGCTGTTTAACCGCATTTCGGCCGTCAGCGGTTTTTGGCTGGAACAGGCCGAAAGGAGCAGAATCAATACCCAAAAATACGCTTTCATTCGTTACAAATCAGGAAATTTCCTCAATAATCGATGCGCCCTCGGACCCGTCGCCGTTGGTCCAGCGCCAGCGTTCATGCAGCCGAATGCGTCCGTCGGCCAGCGTCTCCGGAGTGGAACGACAGATGCCTGTCCGAAACTCGCCTGCCGTATTCAGGTGCTGGTACACCATGTCCAATTCGCCATCCGCCAGCACCCTGGCGATAAGAGACCCCCTGACGACCGAACCGCCCCGGTAGTCGGCCCAAACCACTTCGCCCTCCTGGTGGTACCAGAAGGTGGTGGCTGCGCTGACTTCGCCGTTATCCGTATTGGCGACGGAGCGGAAAATTTTCTGATCGTACTGCATCAGTCGATGGCGGGTTCCTGCTGGCTGAGACAGTGAAAGGTACCTAAACCCCACACGATTTCGGTCGCATCGATGCCGACTACTTTCCGGGTCGGAAAACAGCTTTCGAGAATGTCGATGGCCGTTTGATCTTTCTTGCACCGGAACGTGGGCACGATGACCGCGCCGTTGGTGATGTAAAAATTGGCGTACGAGGCCGGTAATCGCTGACCCTCACTAAGAACCGGATCGGGCATCGGCAACTCGATGATGTTGAGTTGTTTGCCGTTCAAAAGCCGCATTTCCCTAACCTCCCGGTGTATATCCTGCAAAAACGGATAGTTCTCGTCGTTCGGATTCGATTCCGTGGCCACCATCACCGTGTCTTCGTTGACAAACCGTACCGTATCGTCGATGTGGCCGTCGGTATCGTCGCCCACAATGCCTTCTTCGACCCACAACACCTGCTGAACGCCGTAATAATCACACAGGTATTGCTCGATCTGCGCCTGCGTCAGGTGCGCATTGCGGTTTTGATTCAGCAGGCAGGCCCGGCTGGTCAAAACCGTCCCTTTCCCATTGAACTCGACCGATCCGCCTTCCATGACGATTCCCGGATTGACGTAGGGAAGCTGTCGGTAATGCGCAATTTCGACCGGAATCAGGTCATCGCGGTCGTAGGGGGGGTACTTGTCGCCCCAGGCATTGTAACCCCAGTTGACGATCATTTTTTCTTTTGAAACCGGGTTGATCAGAAACGCCGGGCCGTGGTCGCGGCACCAGGAATCGTTCGTCGGGTGGGGGAGAAGCGTGACCTTCGACAGGTCGACACCCGCCAGGAGTAACCGCATTTTCGCCGTCTGGATGACGGTTTCATTATGGGCGTTGATACACACCTGCTCGCTTTCGCTGATCGCGCGAATGAATTCGATGTAGGCCGGAAACATCTGCTCCTGCCGCTCGTTCGACCAGGAGGCTTCGGTATGCGGCCAGCTCAGCCAGGTCGCGACGTGCGGATACCATTCGGCCGGAAAGAAAAAACCGTTCTGGGCCGGGATGAAGTGCGGATTTGACGAATGGGGTTGCGATTGTATATTCATGCAATTTTTGGATCACACCACAAAACTACAAAATATGTCGGCATACGGGTTGCGAATCTTTCTAATGATCGGTTTGTTCGGACTGGTTTCGGGCGCTTTGGCCCAGGACCGGCGGTTGCGTGAAGCGGAACTGGATGGGCTGAAAACCTGGTATCCCCTTGCCAGACCGCTTCCTTCGGTCCGCAGTGGTGTGCGGGGACCGTATCAACCGGCCGGCGGTTTTACAGCAATTGACCCAACTTACCAAAGAACGGCTGCCGAAAATGAATTAGAATAATTTGCTCCAGGCAAACCGGATCAGGAGCAGCAATCCGACAAATCCGACAATGATGTAAACGAACGGAATGTACGTAACGGCGTAAATCCGGGTGCGGTCGATGAACCAGAGAATGCCAATGGCAGCCGCAATGAGCGTCATAAAACCGGATAGCTTTCCGAAACCGGGAATGTAGGAAAAAGGTAGTTTTTGCTTGATAATCATCAGGGTCGCCACCATCGTCAGGACGGGCAATACCTGCGTAATCAGGTTCATTTGCCAGATGCTTTGCCGCTCAAACAGGAAAAGGTAGACGTTAAGCGTGACGGCAAAAATGCCCGGAATGCAGGCCAGATAGACCAAGGTTGCGTAGACAAACCGCCACCGCCAGATTTCCTCCGCTTTTTCGCCCGACCACACGTTGACAATAAACGCCAGCGCCGGAATCGACAGCAGAAAAACCGTCAGCAGGGCGGGGTTGGACGAAACAAATTGAAAGAAATCCTGGAGCGTCATTGAAACGGTAATAACAATTATTTCGCGAAGTTAAGCGGAGTTATCAAAGTTGAGCGGAGCCTCCGTTAAACTCATTAAAACTCCGCTTAACTCCGCGAAATAGTATTCCAATATTGTATTACAATGTCAGCAAGTAACCAATGGTAAAGTTAGCATCCCAGTCGAAGACGAACTGGTCGCAGTTGGTGCCGTCGGCGATGGCTTTGTAGATGTTCACCCCGGCTTTGGTTTTGGCTTCCGTCGATTTGTACGCCGACGGCGCACTCAAAACCGTGTACCGTTCTTTTCCGTTGCGGACCTGTTTGGCCAGCTCGAACGGCACCCCGCCGATGATGAAGCAGGTTTTGCGGTTGGCCGACGGAATTTCCCCGGCCTTGGCTTTTACCTCGTTATAGACTTTGGTGTCGTCGTCGCCGTTCTGGAAATACTTGGCACCGTAGCTTTCGAGCGCGGAGGTTTGGCCGCCCTCTTTCCACGAAATCTTGGTGTTGCCTGACCCAATATCCACCACGAAGGCGTTGCTCTCAAAATCTTTCGGTAAAACCGACCGCAGCGCCAGCTTGCCTTCCTGCTCGGGTGTAACCGTATTGACCACGTAATTCAGGGATTTTAGCGCCTTGATAATTTTCTGGGTATTCTCGGCTTTCACGGCACCGGAGCTCACCACGAAGTGAATATCCCGGCCGGCGACCCCGAAATTCAGCATCTGGGCAATGTATTTTTTCAAACCTTCCCGGATGTCCTGATCGGTCGCCATATTTTCCAGCACGAGGCTGTTGCCGAATTCGGCTTTTTCAAGCTTCCAGTTTTTCCTGGGGTCAACGTTGATAATGAAGGAATTAAAGCCACTGGCTCCCAGTTCCACGACCCCCTTCAACTTGCCGTTTTCGGGGGCAGGTGGGGTGTAGTTAAATGTGGACCGCGAGCCACCGTTGTCGGTTGCTTCATTGTCCGACGACGAGCTGGTTGGCGTTTCGTCCGACGATTCGGACGAACCCGACGGCAGGGTCGGCGATTCCGACGATTGTTCGGAAGCCGGTTTTGAAGCGAATTTTTTCAGTAAATCGACTCCGCCGATGTATTTAAAACCGAAGTAAATACCGGCCAGAATCAGGGCCGTAATTAAAAGCCTTCCGGCTACGGTTAAGCGTTGCATAGTGTTATTGTAATTGAGTGGATGAGAGAAAGAGTGAAAGTGCGAAAGAGTGAAAGTGCGGGTGCGATAAGGCTGCTTTTGCGCTCTTTAATTCTTTCGCTCTTTCGCCATTATTCCAGCAGACTCCGGTAGCCTTCGTCTTTGGGTGGATTGATCGGACGGTTTTGCGGAGTGGCCGGTGTTTTGTCGTCCAGTTGAATCAGCTTGAAATCGCCGTGGTTGTAGGCTTCGAGCAGGGCCTGGCCTTTGTCCGACAGAATACCGTTCTGGATGTCCACCGAGTTGATGAAGTCCATCGACATATCCATGGCCCGCTTCATTTCGCCCAGTTTTTTGCTCATGTCATCCTGGATGTATTCCATCGATTCATCGAAGTAAAACTTCTTGTCGGGATCCCCTTTAAAAATGCTGATGGCCGTCCGCAGGGCATTGGAGCTTTCTTTAACGATCTGATATTCTGCTTCTTTCAGCTTGACCTTGATTTCGGTTTCCTTGATAATGTAGTCGGCACTTTTGTTGACCTTCTCCATGAATTCCAGGACCGTGCGCATGTTGCGCTGGAGAGGTTGCAGCTTTTCGTTCATTTCCTGCAAACCGGCCCCTTCGATGGTCGCCAGCTGGGCCGCTTCCCGCATGCCCGGCCGGTCGGCCATGTTAGTGGCTTTGTTGGCTTCGGCAAACTTCTGTTTGATGACTTCGTTGTTCTCGGCAATCTTCCGGTTCAGCTTGACCAGCTGGCCCGCCAGCGTGTCGATTTGTCCCTGCATCCGACGGCGTTTGTCTTTCAGGTCATTGACGTAGATCTTCATGATGGCAATCGGATCGAGTTCGATGACAATGCCGGTCAGTTTCCGCATCAGCGTTTTATACAGGAAGAAAACCGCCGTGCGAACATCCTTGCTGGTAAACAGAAAAATCAGAAAGCCGAGAACTGCCAGTAAACCGGCCAGATACAGCGTATTTTCAGTAACCTTGATCAGAAATTCGACGATCCGGTTAAAATAGACCAATCCCATGGCACCGATGGCGGCCAGAAAAAACAGCCCTACGATGCCTTCCGGGCGGCTCCAGAATGAGCGCTTGTCGCCGTCGTCGGTTCGGCCACCCACTTGTGAAAAATCAGGAGTTGATGCCATTTCTATCGTTTGAAGTTTAAGGTTTAACGTTTAAGGATATTGCGGTATGCGGTTTTCAGTTTATGGTATTCGAAAGGAGTGAACAAGCAGGGTATGATCCGTTTCAACTACGGCCTATGGTATCCGGCTGGCAACCGAGTTCCGTAAACTGAAAACCGTAAACGGTCACTTTATGTATTCGCCCAGTTTGAGCAGATCCCGCTTGATCTGGCCGATAAAGACGGCCAGGGTGGCTTCGTAATTGCTTTTGTTCTGGGCAATTTTCTGACTTTGCTCATTGATTTCGCCACCAATCTGGACCAGCCGACCGTTGTTGGTATCGATTTTCCGCTGGAGGTCCAGAATCTGTTTGGCAAGCTGTTCGTTTTCCGCCTGCAACTGATTCTGCTCGTTTGACAAGCCACCGACTTTCTCATTCAGGGCCGCATCCACGGTTTTCGAAAAAGCCGCCTGATCATTGTTCAGGGCCGTCAGGTATTGATTCGCCGAATTGATGAGCACCGAAACATCGCCCGAACCACCCATGGCCTTAAAACTGGCCCAGGCCGCCTGGTACTGCTGGTCCTCGCTCAGGTTGAGGTTCGACAGGTTTTTCAGCGTTTCCCGGAATTCGAAATAATCGGGACCCGGCTGGTTGGCCCTGGACAGCACCGTTGCAAAATGATCCACAAACTTGGTATCCACCGACCCCTCGGCAGGCGCCTGTCCGACGGGCGTTGCGGGCCCCGGACTGGTCGGCCGAACCGGTGGCGGGGTTGGCCCCGTGGAGGCTGGGATGGGAGCCGGTGCCGGTTGCCCGGTGGGGGGCGCGTCCTTGATAAAGAGATTCAGGATTTTTTTTCCGAAGCCCTCCAGCCCGGAAGTGGTTTCTTGTTCTGCCATCGTATGGTCGTTAAACGTGCGCTCTCGGATAAAAGACGGAACAATATTAGGTGGGTGCAAGATGATAAAATAACCGTTTTAAGCCAAACGGTTCCCTAATGGCCTGTAAGGAAAAAAAACGGGCCGAACTGCAAAGAGGAACACGAAAAACCGGCTCTACCGGTTTTTCGAAGAGAAGCTGGCAGAAAAATCAGGCTTTCTTGCGGGCTCCGGCGGTTTTGGGCATGGTGGCCCGGCCCAGATAGATCGAATCACCCGTCAGGTTGATGGTGCTGTAAAACTGATACCCATCGTCGACATACCGAACCATTACCTGCTTTTTTTCGCCGGTTTTCCCATACGGCTGCGTGGCTGCCACCAGAATCTGATTGCCATTGACAATGGCCCGAACAAACGGAACATCATGGGTTTTTAGCTGATTGCCGGTGTATTTGTACCAGGTTTTTCCGCCATCGACCGAGCATTCGGTTTGCTCATTGAGGTATTTTTCGCGGCCGTTGAACAGGTCGCCGTGGTGTTTGAACAGCCGCCAGAGGCCGTGAAGGTAGTGTTCGTAACAGGCATACACCCGATCGTTGCCCAATCCCTGCTGGTTGACATCCGCCGGCGTTGGCTGATCCGGTTTGAGGTCCGTCGCGTCGTCCCAGAACATGACACCGTAGGCACCCGTAAACCAGTAAAAAACCGCAATCCCTTCGGCAATGGCGGGCGGAGCGGCATTTTTGGCTTTTTCGCTGTTGGGAAAATCACGGCTCTGGGTATTGAACAGCCATTGCCACGCAATCCGTTTTTTCGGCGATAACCGCCTGTTGACTTCCTGCTCGTGCAGCAGAGCCGCCAGCCAATGGCGCGAACCGTCGTCGTTATGGGGGATGGAATAGTCAAATTCCGGGTATAGATAATAAGTGCCCGGCATCTGGAAATCAACGTAATCAGCCACGGTTTTTCCGACAATCTCGTCGGGCATCCCGCGTTGCCGCGACGTTGCTGTATGCTTGGCGGGCATGGCCCAAAGCCAGTCGGGCGCAGCGTTGAAATCGCGGGCGCTGGAATACCCGTATCCGTTGCGGGGAACCGGCGCAATGGAACCGACTTCGGTGTACGGGCTGAGCCACTGCCGCAGCGTTTTCAACATGAAAACGTACAGGTTGACCTGTTCCTGCCGGAGCAGAACATTGCCAACGCCTTCGTTTTCAATATCAAAATAGATTTTGCCGTACGTACTGCGTTTTTTATCGGGCGGGCAATCGCCGAAATTTACGCAGCCTCCGCTCAGTTCGAGCATGGCCCAGGAAACGCTGTTTTTGTAATTGTTATCCCCCCACGGACGGGTGTACCAGGTGTCCGGAGCCCGGTCGCTGGTCCGGGCCCAGCCGATATGGAAGGGAGCGTCCGCCAGATACCCCTGGCCGATGGTCAGCGCCCGTTGCGATGGTTTCAGCCGGCTCGTCCAGCCTTCCGGTTTGGGATTCCATTCGCTGCGGTATTCGTCGGGCGACATCCGGGTTTTATCAATCGACGAAAAGCCCCGCCGGAAGAGTTTGGACCAGTCCTGATTGACGTGGAGGTTTCGACCGGCCCCACTAAACGTGATGGATTTGGTGGCCGGTAAGGTAAAATCACCAACGACATCCGGATTCCAGTAGCCTTTTCGAGTCGTGGGGGTAAAAGCCTGCCGGGGCGTAGGATTCAGGGCCGTTTGCGCGGGCAATGCGCCCTGATGAACAACCACAACCGGCTCCGGGCCACGGGTGGAACGGGTATACCAATATCCGGCTCCCAGTGTTCCGGCCACCAGCGAGATCAAAAATAGCTTCATACGATGGGTCATTCGTCTAAATACCGTTTCGTGATCGGCTGGTACGAGTCGATACGCCGGTCGCGGAAATAGGGCCAGGTGGTGCGGTATTTGTCGGTTAAGCCCAGGTCAACTTCCTGTACATGAACCGTTTCCTGATCGTGGGGGGCCAAATACAACAACGAACCGTGCGGGTTTGCTACGAACGAACCACCCCAAAACCGTTGACCGCCTTCCTGCCCGACCCGGTTGACCGACACCACGTGGACTCCGTTGGCAATGGCGTGACTGCGCTGAATGGTCTGCCACGCACTGTATTGTTCTTCATCCACTTTGGGGTCGGTTTCTTCCGTATCCCAGCCAATGGCCGTGGGGTAAAACAGAATTTCGGCACCCATTAAGGACGTAATCCGGGCCGCTTCCGGATACCATTGGTCCCAGCAGATAAGAACGCCGATTCGGGCGTATTTCGTATCGAAAACCTTGTAACCAAGGTCGCCGGGCGTGAAATAAAATTTCTCGTAATACCCGGGATCGTCGGGAATATGCATTTTCCGGTATTTGCCCAGATACGTACCATCGGCGTCCAGAACCGCCGTGGTGTTATGGTATAATCCCGCCGTTCGTTTTTCGAACAGCGACGCGATAATGACCGTTTGGGTTTCGCGGGCAATTTCGGCCAGTCGCTCGGTGGTCGGGCCGGGAATCGCTTCGGCCAGACTGAAATTGTGGTGGTCTTCCACATCACAGAAATACAGCGATCGGAACAACTCCTGCAAACAAACGATTTGAGCCCCTTTGGCGGCCGCTTCCCGAATACCGGCAATGGCTTTTTCGAGATTCGCATCCAGATCGGCCGAGCAGGACATCTGCACCAGGCCTATGTTTACTTTCTTTGACATCGGATTGTAAAATGGAATTAACGTTCGGGTCCCGTTCGCCGGGTCGACGGACCGGCTCCGCGCTTGAGCTCCTTCAGGTCGAAATCAAACGGCAGTTCGTTCATGCATTTGAAGTGGCCCAGCGGGCAGCGGTCGTAGCCAATTTTAGAACACGGACGGCACCGTAACGGTTTATTTTCGAGGGCAATAAATTGTGTTTTGTACGGATACATGCCCAGTTGGGGCGTGGTGCTCCCCCAGATCGAATAGACTTTTTTCTTCAACGCAGCCGCAATGTGCATCAGACCGGTGTCGTGGCTGAACACCAGAGCCGACTGTTGCAACAGCGAAGCCGACTGGTTCAGGTTGTATTTACCGCAGGCGTTGTAAATTAGGTGATCGCCCAGCGCCCGGCGAATTTCTTCCCCGGCTGCGGTGTCCTCTTTTCCGCCCAGCAGCACCACGGGGAAATTGATTTTGCGGCATAATTCAACCATTCGCGCCACGGGTAATTTTTTGGTATTGTGCTGACCTCCTATGGCGTATGCGACAAACCGCCGGCGATGGGTAGGAGGGAGCCATTCAGTTTCCACCATGTCTTTGTACGGAATGACGTAATCCAGGCCCTTGCCGTCGTTGACAACGCCGAATGGTTCAACGGTTTTCAGGTACCGATCCACAATGTGCAGGTCTGGCATCGACGGGAGCTTAAACCGCACGTACAACCACTTTTCCCAGTTCAGCTTGTCGAAACTCCGCGACGGCACGCCCAGCCGCAGTTTGATCAGCGTCGTGCGCAAGTTGTTGTGTAAATCGATGATATAATCGTAGCGTTCGGTCCGCAACTGGCGGATCAGGTCGTTCAGGTTGCCGTCCAGGTAGATGCCCTTGTCGATGTACGGATTGGATTCGACGAGGGTTTGAAAACCGCGTTTGGTGCAGAAATGGACCTCCGCCCCCGGAACCTGTTGTTTCAGGCAGCGCATAACGGGCGTCGTCAGCACGATATCGCCGATGGACGAAAACCGGATTAGCAGAAATTTGCCAGGAGTGGTGCGCATTTCGGGCAAAAATACAATAAAATCAGCACTACCACCAACGCGGTTGCTGCGTTGTCCGGATTAAACCGTTGGCGCAGGGAAAACAGGCGTCGGGCGGATTGTATTTAAAGATGGGCGCGGGAGGGAGTGTCGGCGGAACGGCCAAACCGCTGCGGTCAATCGAAATAGCCTGAACGGAAACACCCGCTGCGCCGAAATAGCCAAAAACCAATTCGTCGGGGTGACTCGTACACCGGATGTTCCCCCGCACGGCCGCCGGAGCGGCATCGAATAAACCGCCGGTGCCGGACGTCAGTTTGTGCACACTGTCGAAAAACCGGTACGCGCCCAGACTGATGGCCTGCTGTTCTACTTCGAGGTAATACCGGGCCGTCGACGAATACGGAACCCGGGTAATGAATTGCCCGCTGATCGTCTGCCCGTTGATGGCCGCATCGGACCGCACCGTCAGGCAGTTGGCACAACGGACGATGTCCCAGCAGGGCGAACAGCACGTCTGGGAATATATCGTGTCGGATCGGGAGGGGCGGTAGGTGTTGCATACGGAAATCGGGTTGTAATGGGTCCAGACCCACCGGTAATAATCGCCCGGCCCGGGCGCATCTTTGGTATCGACGTACACATCCCAGCCATTGGTCTCTTCGGTTTTGAGCCCATAGGGGTCGGCCCGAAACTGATAATACAGCTTCTGAACGGGTACGGCGGCTTTCAGCAACTCCAGATCCGATTCATACTGTTTGCCGGTTGAGGTCCGAATGGAAACTTGATAACGCCGGCCTACAACCCCCTGCATCCGGCTGGTCTGGTATTGCCCGGTTTCCGGTACTTCCTTCAGCGTTTCCTGATTCCCCCTATCATCCGAAATCGTTACGATAGCACCGGTGACCAGAAGATTTAACGCTTTGTAGGAATAATCGCTGGTTTGGGTCAGCTTGATTACATACGGCCCCGGCTGGTCGGTAATCATGCCTTCCACCACGAGTGCAGGACCAATGGACTGCGTGGTAGGCTGGTAAGGCGAGATGCAGGAACCGGTTCCCAGATTCAACAGCACGAAGAGAAAAAACAATCGAAACAGCATCGGGTTTGCGGTTATTGATCCCACCAGCGCGGTTTGTTCGGTGTTCGGTAACGGCTATTTTCGCAGGCGAGACAGGGCGCCAGGTTATCGAGTTGCACATTTTTTCCGTTGGGAAGGCCAACAGCCTCCTTCGAACGGTCTACTTTCAGAAACGTGGCACTCACCCCGGCGGCCCCGAAATAGCCGTAAACCGCTTCGTCGGGATGGCTGACACATTTCAGGTTGCCGCCAATCGTGGCCGGAGCCGCGTCGAACAAACCGCCGGTATTGCTGACGAGTTTTCTGACGCTGTTGAAAAACCGGAAGGCCCCTTCGCTGATGGCCTGTTGTTCCACTTCCAGGTAGTACATCCCGCGCGAGGTAAACGGCACACTCATGATGTACTGGCGGCTGATCGATTTTCCATTGATAGCCGCATCGGAACTGATGTTGATGCAGTTGCTGTAGCACTGGTTGATGTCCCAGCAGTCCGAACAACACGGAAGCCCGGTATAAAAACCGTCGGCATTCAGGCTGGGACTCAACCGACAGGCCGCCGTAAACTCGTAATTTTTCCAGATCCAGCGGTAGTAATCGCCGGGCGTTTCGGGGTCTTTGGTGTCGAGGTAGACCTCCCAGGTGTTGCGTTTGTCGTTTTCAAACGGAACCGGGTTGTACTGGTATTCGTAGGTTAGCCGGCTGATTGGCGGAGCGGCCTTCAGCCGTTCGGGTGTCGATTCATACTGCTTCCCATCGGCGGTTCGGATCGAAAGCTGGTAACTGCGGCCGGCCATGCCGTGCATGCTAAGGGCTTGGTAACTACCCGGATGGATTTCTGTCAGAACCTCCTGATTGCCCGCGTTATCCGCAAGGGTTACCGTAGCACCCTGAACGAGCAGGTTCAGACCCGTATAGGTGTAATCGGCCGTATACGTCAGGTTGACCACATACGGCCCCGGCTGGTCGGTAATCATGCCTTCCACTACCAGCGCCCGCCCAATCGATTGCGTTTCCGGCTGGTAGGGCGTCAGACAGGAGCTGACGAAACCGCATACCCACAAAATGCCGAGCTTCAACCGGAGCATCGATAAAACCGGGCCGCTGTTTTTTATCCGTTTCATGGGTGAGTAGCCGCGCTAGAACTTGAAATTGTAGGTGAGCGACGGGAACGCCGATCCAAAAACCGACAGTTTGTAGGCATCGTTCAGCGAGGCCGAATTCAGCTTGAAAAAGACGGAATAAGCGTTCTTCCGGGCGTACACGTTGTAAATCGAAAAGACCCAGCTTCGTTCATACCGCCGTTTTTTGGCGGGGTCCTGATTGAATTCGACCGAGAAATCCAGCCGGTGATAATCCGGAATCCGCTCCTGGTTGCGGTTGACATAGATCGGAACCAGGATGCCATTGATGCTGGCGCGGGCATACGGCTGCGTAACGGGCCGCCCCGTGCTGTACGTAAAATTGAAGGAAACGTTCGTGCGGTTGTTGGGCCGGAGCGTCGCCATGGCATTCACCGTATGCGGTTTATCAAAATTGGCCGGATATTCCTTCCCGTTGTTGACCCGTTCATCCGGAAACGCCCCGTTGATGGTGTAGAGCGACCGCGAATACGTGTAACTAACCCAGCCAATCAGGTGGCCTTTGTTTTTCCGAAGTTGCGTTTCCAGCCCGTACGCCCGGCCTTTCCCCTGGAGTAACTCGGTTTCCGGCATCGGGTTGAGCACTAACTCGGCCCCATCCTTGTAATCGATGGCGTTTTTCAGGCTTTTGTAATACACTTCCGCAGAGGCTTCAAGGGCATTTCCGTCGGTATTTTTGAAATAGCCAATCGACCACTGGTCGGCAATCACCGGTTTGGTAAACGAGTCGCTCAGTTTCCACCGGGAAATGGGCAGGGCAGCCGTGGTGTTCGTAATCTGGTGGATGTACTGCCGCATTCGGTTATACCCGGCTTTGATCGATTGGCCATCGCCGACGGTCAAGCGCAGGGCCAGCCGGGGCTCGATGCCACCGGCCTGGTGATAAATCTGCCCCCGGGAATACGTCGTTGCGGAAGACGTGGTCTCGGGGATACGGGGAGCACCTTCCTGGTAAACCGGAACGGTGGCCGGTCCCCGGTTCAGCAGTTGCGAGTAACGAATCCCGCCCAGAAGCGAAAGGACTTCGTTTACTTTCCATTCATCCTGCGCGTAAATGGCCAGTTCGTACGCCCGTTCGACCGGCAGGTTTTTGGACAAAACATTCGACAGGGAACCGGGAATAATCCGGTTGGGCTGGAGATAGTAATCGATCAGACTGATACCGCCCTGTAGCTGATGGTCATCCGTGGCGGCCAGGGTCAGATCGGCTTTAAGCTGGCGTTGGACAATTTCGGACGTCAGGCGGAAGGCATTGGCCGGGTCGGGAGCGGACGTTTCGGGGCGATACTGGCTGAAAACCGCCGTCGTCGCGAGGTTAAACCGGTCGTTGATGGAATAATTCCATTTCAGGGTGCCGTTGGTTGTCCGGTACTGGAAAATGGTAGACGATGCGTTGACTTCAACGGTCGAGAGCGAATCGGCAGCCAGTTTGAAATCGTCGTAACTGGTGTAGCCGGTAAACGTAACCGTATGCTGTTCATTGGGTTGAAACTTCAGTTTGGTCGTTATATCGAAGAAGTTGGCTTTGGTATCCCGAATGCTGCGGGGCATGAGTTTGAACAGAAAATCGTTGAACGACGCCCGCCCGGCTACCAGAAATGACACTTTTTTACTAAACAGCGGGCCTTCAATGCCCAGGCGGCTCGCCACCAGGCCAATCCCGCCATTGACCGTAATTTTTTCAACCGACGGTTCCTTGACCCGAATGTCCAGCACCGAAGCCGCCCGTCCACCAAAACTCGGGGCAATACCGCCCCGGTTGAGCGTTATGTCGCGGACAATATCCGGGTTAAAAACCGAGAAAAAACCCATCAGATGACTCGAATTGAAAATGGGGGCATCGTCCATCAGCACCAGGTTCTGGTCGGTACTCCCTCCGCGGACGTTGATTCCCGGTGACCCTTCGCCGACCGTGGTTACCCCCGGCAGCAACAGCAGACTCCGTATCACGTCTACCTCGCCCATCAACGCCGGAATCCGCCGGAGGGTTTTGATGGTCATCTGCGAAACGCCCAATTCCACTTTTTTGACGTTCCGATCCGGAGATTCGGACGTAACCGTTACTTCCTCAAGATCTTTCGAGTCGTCTTCTAAATAGACTTCCGCCAAAACCGTCCTGTTAACCGTAATGGTGTGCGTTTGTGGCCGAAAACCGAGGTGGGTAAACTTGACGTTGTACGTGCCGGTGGGCAGGGGAAGAATAAAAAAACCGTCACGGCCGGTGTAAACGCCCTGACGGTTTTCGGTGATAAAGACGGTAACGCCCTGAATGGGTTGTCGGGTGGCGGCATCCCGCACGTAGCCGGTTAGGGAATGATGGGACTTGTCGGTTTTTGGCTGGGCAGCGGCCCCAAACACAGAGAGCCAACTGCCCACCAGGGCGAAGTAGAAAAGTCGCATCAAGGCCAGGTCGTAATAATCGGTTTATAATTGTAAAGATCAATTATTGAATAGTAAATAACGAATAATTACGCCATTAAAATTCCATTTAAGGGTTGATCCGTACCAACCTAAAGCCGTTGTTTACGGCTTTGCAGATACGTTTCGATTTCGGGTAAACGCAGGGCGTTGAAGGTCATGTTTTTGGTCAAACCGCCTTTGCGGGCCACAGCTACTCCATAATTCATGTCGTGAAAACCGGCCATTTCGTGGGCATCCGGGTTGATGCTCAGCATAACACCCTGACTGACGGCGTACTGTACCCAGCGCCAGTCGAGGTCAAGGCGCCAGGGGCTGGCGTTAATTTCAATGACCACGCCATGCTGGGCGCAGGCATCGATGACAGCTTTGTAGTCGATGGGGTACCCCGCACGGGCCAGCAAAAGCCGACCCGTTGGGTGGCCCAGGATGGTGGTGTACGGATTCTGAATGGCCCGGATCAGCCGGGCGGTGGCTTTTTCGCTGTTCATGCTCAGGTTCGAATGAACCGAAGCCACCACATAATCGAACGTTGCCAGGATCTCGTCGCTGTAATCCAGCGAACCGTCGCCCAGGATATCGGATTCGATGCCCTTCAGAATTTTAAACGAACCGCCGAACTGCGCGTTCAACCGGTCAATTTCTTCGTGCTGCTGCTTGACCCGGTGTGGTTCCAGCCCGTTGGCATAGGCAGCCGCCTGGGAATGATCGGCGATTCCGAAGTACGAAAAGCCCAGTTCCCGGCAGTAGCCCGCCATTTGCTCGAGCGAATGCTTTCCGTCGGAATAGGTGCTGTGGTTGTGCAGGATGCCACGCAGGGCGTCCCAGGTCACCAGATCAGCCGGTTTATGGGTCTGCGACCAGGCAAATTCGAAGCTCCCTTCCCGCATTTCCGGCACGATGTAGGGCAAACCAGCTCGCTCATAAAGGGCTTCTTCCGGTTCGGCCGGGAAAGCCAGGCTGGTCTGGAGCAGCGTCCAGCCCGACGTTCCGGCCACCGCCAGGTGCTTTTCGGCCGCCGAATTCGTAAATAAATAGCGTTCGAATTCGTCAGCCGGTGCGGTAATAATCTCGATTTCGGCGTCATAGCCACTTGCCCGGCCCCGCCAGACGAAGGGCGACGATTCCATCTCGTTCTGTTCGAGGTACGACTGGGCATTCAGAAATTCGAAAGCGGCCACTGGATCGGGCGTACTGATAACAAACTGGACCGTATCCACTTCTTCGGCTTTCCGCCGAACCTGCCCGCTGATTGCCGCCCGGTTAAATTCCCGTTCAAATACTTCCAGTAACATATTGGCCAGCGCTTCGGCTTTGTCCATGCGGAGTTTACCGGTCTGGTTCTCCAGAAAAGCCAGGGAGTCGAGAATGGCCTGCTGCGTTTTTTCGCCGAACCCTTTGATTTTGGCAATTTCGCCCTTTTCGCACGCCAGCCGCAAATCGCGGAGGTTATCGATGCCGAGTTCACGCCAGAGGGTTCGGATTTTCTTGGCCCCAATGCCTTTGATCCGGAACATTTCCAGCACGCCCGCGGGGGTCTGGGCCAGCAGATCGTCGAGGTCCTGAAGCCTCCCGGTTTCGACAATCTGCAATACTTTTCCGGCTACGGATTTTCCGACGCCCGGTATTTTGATCAGGTCCGGGAGCGACAGGCGCGTCAGATCGTCGCTGATTTTGTCCAGATTGAACGCAGCCGCCTGAAACGTCCTGATTTTGAATGCATCGCCATCGTGGAGTTCCATTAGTTTGGCCGTCAACTCCAGAATATCAATAATTTCAGTATTGCTCATCGGCTTGATTTCGAAATATGTGTGTCTTTCGCGAAACGAAACCGGTTTCCAGCCGGTCCGCTTTAAAAGAAAGTTGGGTTAACCCATTGATTATGTACCGAATCTCACTAACTTAATTCCCCCAATAATCGTAGACCCTCTGCATGGACACTCGTGACCCCCATCTTTGGAAGCAGGCAAAAGCTCGTGCCGGTTTTAAAATGCATTTGCGGACCTATCTGTTTGTCAACGTTGTTCTCTGGCTGATCTGGCTGATTATCTCCCTGGTTTTTCAGGAAAAATGGGGGTATTACCCCTGGCCTATCTGGGCCACGCTGGGCTGGGGCATCGGCTTGATTTCCCATTACTTCAGCGTCTACCACGGTTTCAACGAAAAGAACCTGGCCGAACGGGAATACGAACGTCTCAAACGTACCCACGGACTTTAGGCCGTGTTTTTAGCAAGGCTACTTGAATTATAGGCAAACACGGCCTAAAGTCCGTGGGTACGCCAGGAGGTCAGACAGCTACCGGGGCTTTGATGGCCGGGTACGGATCGTAGTTTTCGAGTTTGAAATCGTCGTATTTAAAATCAAAAATTGACTTCACCGCCGGGTTCAACTGCATCACCGGCAACGGGCGGGGTTCGCGGGAAAGCTGGAGATTGACCTGTTCCAGATGGTTGAGATACAGGTGGGTGTCGCCACCCGTCCAGATGAATTCATGGGGTTCATACCCGCATTCCTGCGCCATCATCATCGTTAGGAGGGCATAGGAGGCAATGTTGAACGGAACCCCCAGAAAGACATCGGCACTGCGCTGGTACAACTGGCAGGAGAGCCGGTTTTCGGCGACATAGAACTGAAAAAGGGCGTGGCAGGGCGGCAAAGCCATGTTTGGAACATCGGCGGGGTTCCAGGCCGAAACAATCATCCGGCGCGAATCCGGGCGGTATTTTAACTGCTTTAACACATCCTGCAACTGATCGATCGTATGACCGTCGGGAGCGGCCCAACTGCGCCACTGTTTGCCATAGACCGGTCCTAACTCGCCATTCTCATCGGCCCATTCATCCCAGATCCGAACCCCGTGTTCGCTTAAGTACTGAATGTTGGTGTCGCCTTTGATAAACCACAACAATTCGTGAATAACCGACTTGAGGTGTACTTTCTTCGTCGTAACGAGCGGAAATCCTTCCTGTAAATCGAAACGCATCTGGTAGCCAAAAATACTGAGGGTGCCGGTGCCGGTCCGGTCCGTTTTTTGGGTACCGTTTGCCAGAATATGACGGAGTAAATCGTGGTATTGTTTCATACTGCCAAAATAAAGAAAGGCTTCCGAAACCGGAAGCCTTTCGTCAGAATAAAAGAAGGGAAGCGCGAGACCGGGGGGCAACGAATTGAAAAACAGAATGGTTTTTTGCCCAAGTCTAGTCGCGGTAGTCGGTTTCTCAGGCAACCGGTTTTTCGATCGTCAGGGAATACGTGATGCTGGCGGTCGGACGAAGCTGGGCCGTGGCCGAGCAGTACTTGTCCATCGACAGGTCAATGGCGCGCCGGGCCTTGTCTTCGTCCAGATTGCCTTTCAGGATATAGTGCAGGTGAATCGCGTGGAAAGGAGCGGGCGTGGCATCGGCCGGTCGCTGGCCTTCTACCGAAATCCGAAACTCCTCGATGACCTGGCGCTGTTTCTTCAAAATCAGAATCACGTCGATGGCGCTGCATCCGGCTAGACCCATCAGCAACATTTCCATCGGGCGTGCTCCGGCATTATGGCCACCAATGTCGACGGCACCATCGATGTGTATGGGAACGTTGGAAACCCCGACTGCTTCGAAATGGAAGGCATCATCGACCCGGTTCAACTCTACTTTCATGGTTTTTGTAGCCGGAGAAACGGGATTGGATTGCTCACTTAGCATGTTTTTTTCGTTATTGTAGTGGGCGGAAAATTCAAGATTGCTTGTTACTAACAAATTACGTAATTTCACTCGAATAAATTCCTGATAATCATGTCGGATAAGCTTTTTGATGTAAAAAATGACCGCCGACTCAGTGTCTATTTATACCGGGCCGGATTCGGTTTCTGGCTGCTGTATATCCTGATGGGCGCCCGGTTTATGCAGGAAGTAGCGGTGTACCGAACCGACTGTGCGGTTTTCTCTTTTTTCCTGATGGTCATCGCGTTATCGGCATCGATGTACTATGATTATCATCACCATCCGGTTGAATTCGAGCAGAAAAAGAAGTGGCTTATCATGATGTATCTGGTGCTGGCCGGCCTGATTTACTTCCTGATCCTGCGGAAAGAACCGCTTGATCTGTCTCATTTACTGCCTGCTTTTTAGGGCTTCATCACTTTGGTAATCTCGTTCAAGCGTTCCAGCTTTTCCTGAAAATTACCTTTCAGGCGGTTTCGGATTGTCTGGAGATTGTCCAGGGTTTCCTGCAACGAATCCGGTAGGATGTCTTCCAGTATTTCCCGAAACCGTTTGGCAAACGTAGGGGACTTACCGTTAGTCGAAATGGCAATTTTCAAATCGCCTTTCTTAACCACCGAACTCAGGTAAAAATCACACAAATCGGGGGTGTCCGCTACATTGACCAGGATCCGGCGGTTTTTGCAGTCGGCCCGAATCTGCGCGTTGATGGCTTTGTCGTTCGTAGCCACGATCACCAAGTCGTTGCCAGCTAAGTAATTGGGGTGATACGGGGCGTAGATCAGGTGCAGGTTGGTATGCTGTTCGGCCAGGGTGACCAGTTCGGCCCGAATGGCGGGTGACACCAGTGTAACCGGTGCATCGGGCGCGTTGGACAGTAAGGCCGTTACTTTCTCAAGTCCAACGTAGCCCCCGCCCACCACCAGCGTTTGCAGATTTTCAATCTTAACGAAAATGGGGAAAAGCGTATTCATGGCCGGAACGAACGAAGGGGCAGGAACGCGGATGAAAGGGATAGACGTTGAACAACCACTCGGTCCGGAGTGGTTACCTCAGTGGGTTGTGATGCTCTGTTGCAGGGCTGCCAACCGGGATTCGCGCAGCCGGGCCACCTCGCCAACCACGATGATCGCGGGCGAACTAATGCCGGTTTGGGCGACCAGATCCACCACGGTTGAAACCGTGCCGGTTACGACTTGCTCATCCGCCAGCGAACCGTTCTGGATAATGGCCACCGGCAGGTCATCCTTTCCGTTTGCACCAAAAACCGCCATGATTTCGGCCAGTTTGTGCATGCCCATCAAAACCACCACCGTGGCCGTCGATTGAGCCGCCAGATGTAAATCCTGCGAGAGCTGCCCGGTTTTGGTGGTGCCGGTGACCACCCAGAAACTTTCGCTAAGCCCGCGGGTCGTCAACGGGATGCCCGCCAGCGCTGGAACGGCGTAACTGCTTGACAGGCCGGGAATTACTTCAATATCGATGCCGTGTTGCCGGGCGTATTCCAATTCCTCGTAACCGCGCCCGAACACGAAGGAGTCTCCGCCTTTCAACCGAACCACATTGCCATATTGCCGGGCGTAATGCACAATCAGGGGGTTGATTTCTTCCTGCGTGCAGGAGTATTCATTCAACCGTTTGCCCACGTAAACTTTGAGGGCACCCGGTTTGCAGTATTCCAGTAAATCGGGGTGAACCAGCGCATCGTACATGACCACATCGGCCTGCTGCAATGCTTTCACGCCCTTGAGGGTAATCAAATCCGGATCGCCGGGACCCGCACCTACCAACGTTAATTTCATGAAAAATAAGTTAGGAATTAGGCGGTACGAGTTCAGAAGGATGAGTTTTTCAGCGTGTGTCAACCAACTCATCCTTCTGAACTCGTACCGCCTAATTCATCCTTCTTAACTATCTTTTGCAATGGCTAATTCCTGCAATTCAGGCAAACCATCCTGTTCGATCTGCCGCTCGCGGTACGCTTTCACCTTCTCGATGAACGATTCGGCTTTCGCCTTGAATTCCAGCGCAAAAGCTTCGGTTGGCTCGTTTTTATTGATACTGAAAACGAGGGCTTTAAAATCGCCTTCCTGGTCATGGAAACCTTCTTCACCAAGAAAGTTCTTGTCGAAATCGCTGACAATACCGTGCTGGGTGTTGGTATTGATGTCTTTCGTCATCAAACTGCCTTTGGCTCCCGTTATAAAGACGTTGTACGTGTGATAAATGGCGTCGGCCCAGCGGTTTTCGGCCAGGGCTTCCTGGGCCCAGCTTAGCTTTTCGGCCGCTTCGGTAAGGGTCGTAGCCACCAGGTCAATCATGACACTGGCACATTCGCCGATCCCGATTTCCGTGACGAACTGTTCCGTATGATCCCAGTCGGTATAGTCAGCCTGCGACAGGGTTTTCAGATCGGCCAGCGGTTTGAGCATCGAGTAGAAATAATTCTTGCCTTGCCGCGCATAGTAATCGCTATAGTATTCACCGTCGAACGCGTTGGCTTCGTAATCACGCAGCAACAGACGCAGGGCATCCGGGCCGCGCTTGGTCGGCACTTTTACAACCTTATCGCCGAACAGCCCTTCCCCTTTGCCGTTAAAACCACCCCCGAGCAGCACCTGCAGGGCCGGAATGACGTAAGCGCCATTTTTAACCGAACTGCTGTGGAAGCCAATATTGGCCACCGAGTGCTGGCCGCACCCGTTCATACAACCCGAAATCTTGATTTTGATATCGTCGTTGTAAATCAGGTCGGGAAACTCGGTTTTCATCATTTTTTCGAGCACCCGCGTAATGCCGTAACTGCTTGAAATAGCGAGGTTACAGGTGTCAGTACCGGGGCAGGTGGTAATATCGGCGGTCGAATCAAAACCGGGGTCAGCCAAGCCCAGTGCGTGCAAGCCTGCATACAGGGCGGGCAGGTTTTCCGGTTTTACAAACCGCAGCAAATACCCCTGATTCACGGTTACCCGGATGTCATCGCCGGCGTACTGTTTCACGAGCGAAGCCAGGGCCCGGGCTTTATCGGAAGGCATATCACCCAGTAAAATCCGCAACTGAACCGCATACCAGCCTTTTTGTTTTTGCTCAAATACATTGGTTTTCAGCCAGGCCTGAAACTGCGGATCGGCATTTTCCTGAATGAGCTGACCAGAAGTTACAAGTCCGTTTTCAGTCGGGGCGAATTTCAAATCCGCAGCCAGTGACTCGGCGGTACCGCGTATTTGGGTATTGATCCGGTAGGTTTTGTTTTTTAACGCCAGTCGTTCCTCTTCCACCCGGCGCAGGAATTCTTCCAGACCGATGTCCTGCAACAGGAATTTCATCCGGGCTTTGTGCCGACGCGTCCGTTCGCCGTAGCGGTCGAATACGCGGATACAGCCTTCGATGAACGGAATGACTTTCTCTTCTTCCAGAAATTCGTAGGCGGTTTCGGCCATGTAGGGCTGGGCGCCCAGCCCGCCCCCGATCATCACCTTAAAACCGCGTTGCCCTTCTTCGTTCAGCCGGGGAACGAGGCCAACATCGTGCATATAGCCGTAGGCGTTATCCTTTTCGCTCGAAGACAGGGCAATTTTGAATTTCCGACCCATCTCCTGGCAAATGGGGTTGCGAAGGAGATAGTCAAAAATGCTGTACGCATAGGGGGTAATGTCAAACGGTTCGTCGGGGTCAATCCCGGCTTTGGCCGAACCCGTTACGTTCCGGACGGTATTGCCGCAGGCTTCGCGCAGGGTGATTCTGGCATCTTCCAGATCGGCCCAGAGCTGGGGCGTATCGGCCAGCTTGACAAAGTGCAACTGGATATCCTGACGCGTGGTTGCGTGCAGATTGCCGGTAGCGTATTTATCGGAAATGTCGGCAATACGAATCAGCTGGTCGGCAGTAATGCGCCCGTACGGTAACTTGATCCGGATCATTTGCACGCCGGGTTGACGTTGGCCGTAGACTCCGCGTGACAGCCGAAATTTTCGGAAATGCTCCTCCGTCATTTCGCCCTCGGCAAACACGCCGATTTTTTTCTCGAGGTTGAGAATGTCGCGTTTGACCAGGGGACTGACGTTATCGGTGAATTGAACGGGCATGATGTATTGCTTTAGTGAGATAGTCGATAGAATTAAGAGACTACTAGTTGGAACAAAAGGCCGGTTTGGCTCCCGGCATGTTCAACTATGGTTTACATACAAATGTACGGCATTCTGAGTTCCTCACCGGAATTGGCCAGACCTACTTTTTATTATTGATCATAACTTTTGGTTATGCCGCAGGTGCGCCTGGTAGGCCTTAAATCCGGTAACGCGGTTGAGTTGACTTAAAGCAAAAACGGAGCCGCTCTTTTAGCAGGGCTCCGTTTCTGAAAAGGTTGGTCTGATTATTCGGCTTCGCCCTGCAGCATCAGTGCCCCTACGGTTACATTCGAGGTTTCATCGATGAGAATGGCACCGCCATTGACCCGGTTTGATCCGTACGGATCGAAGCTGACCGGTTTGGCGGTTTTCAGCACGATTTTGGCAATATCATTCAGTTTCAGGCTGTCCACCCCGGTAGTTTCCTCGTAGGTATTGACATTCAACTGGTACACAATTTCACGAACAGCGCAACGCGTGCGGAACGTGCCGTGTTGCAGGGTGTATTTACTGCCGACCTGGAGGGCCTTGGTATCCATCCAGCACAACATTGCTTCAAGGTTTTGGGAGACGATGGGCTGGTTGTCGGACTTGACGATCAGGTTTCCCCGGCTGATATCGACATCATCGGCCAGGTGTAATACCACCGACATGGGTGCAAACGCTTCGTCGTAGTGCGCTTCGGCAATTTCAATGGCATCGATGGTCGAGGTTTCTCCGGTGGGCAATACCGTTACGGCGTCGCCTTTGCGGAAAATGCCGCTGGTAATTTTTCCGGCATATCCCCGGTAGTCGTGCAATTCGGCGGTTTGGGGCCGAATGACATACTGAACGGGGAAACGGGCATCGGTGAGGTTCTCATCCTGATCCAGGACAACGGTTTCGAGATGGCTGAGCAACGGTTCGCCTTCGTACCAGGGCATCTGGGCTGATTTCTCAACCACATTATCTCCGTTGAGGGCGCTCAGCGGGATATAGGTCACTTCGCCAAAATTGAGCTTTTGCGCCAGTTCGTTGTAATGGATGCAGATGTTGGAAAAGACGTCCTGTGAATAATCCACCAAATCCATTTTGTTGACAGCCACAACAATGTGCGGAATGCCCAGCAGCGAAGCAATCAGCGAATGCCGGCGAGTCTGCTCCACCACCCCGTGACGGGCATCGACCAGCACCACCGCCAGCTGGCAGTTGGAAGCCCCCGTCACCATGTTGCGGGTATACTGAATGTGGCCCGGCGCATCGACAATGATGAATTTGCGTTTGGGCGTCTGGAAATACCGGTACGCTACGTCAATGGTAATGCCCTGTTCGCGTTCGGAGCGCAAACCGTCGGTCAGCAGTGCCAGGTCGATTTCGCCCTCATCCCGGCTTTTGCTGGCCCGTTCGATGGCTTCGAGCTGGTCGGCCAGAATGGATTTGGAATCGTATAGCAAGCGGCCAATCAACGTACTTTTGCCGTCATCGACGCTACCCGCGGTAATAAATCTAAGTAAGTCCACTTGTAAGAATGAAGAGTTAAGAATGAGGAATTATGAGCTAGGAATGGAAAGAAGAAACTCTTCATTCTTAACTCATAACTCGTACCTTAAAAATACCCGCCCTTTTTCCGATCTTCCATGGCGGCTTCCGACACCTGGTCGTCGATCCGGGTTTCGCCCCGTTCGCTGATGCGCGTGGCCTGAATCTCGGCGATGGCGGCTTCCAGCGTGTCGGCTTCCGATTCGACGGCGGCCGTGCAGGAAATGTCGCCCACCGTCCGGAAGCGGACTTTCCGCGTGACGATCTGATCGGCCTCTTCCCGCTGAATCACCCCTTTGGCGGTTGCCAGCAGTTTGCCGTCGCGCAGAATCAGTTCGCGCTCGTGGGCAAAATAGATGCTCGGCAGGGCGATGTTTTCGCGTTTGATGTAATTCCAGACGTCGAGTTCGGTCCAGTTCGAAATCGGGAACACCCGGACGTTTTCACCCTTGTGAATTTTTCCGTTATAGATGTTCCAGAGTTCGGGTCGTTGCAGTTTCGGGTCCCAGGAGCCAAACTCGTCGCGTACCGAAAACACCCGTTCTTTGGCGCGGGCTTTTTCTTCGTCGCGCCGGGCGCCACCGATGCAGGCATCGAACTCAAATTCTTCGATTGTGTCGAGCAGGGTGAAAGTCTGCAAGGCATTCCGGCTGGCGTTCCGGCCGGTCGGTTCTTTCAGTTTTTTCTCCCGAATGGTGTCCTCCACGTAGCGAACGATCAGTTTTTCGCCCAGGCTTTCGGCCAGCCAGTCGCGGAAATCGAGCGCTTCCTGAAAGTTATGCCCGGTATCAATGTGCACCAGCGGAAACGGAAATTTGCCGGGCCGGAAGGCTTTGCGGGCCAGATGCACTAACGTAATGGAATCTTTCCCACCCGAAAACAACAGGGCCGGTCGTTCGAACTGCCCGGCGACTTCGCGCATGATGTGAATCGCTTCCGATTCGAGCTGGTCTAAATAGTCAAGTTTGTAAGTACTCATATAGCAATCTCTGTTTCCCTCTGATGTTCCCTGATTAACTCTGATTAATAGCTATTACACAGAGTTAATCAGAGAGCATCAGAGGTGATCAGGGTTTATTTGGCGTGTAATCCACATTCTTTTTTCGAATTATCTTCCCACCACCAGCGACCGGCCCGGAAGTCTTCGCCTTCCTGAATGGCACGGGTGCAGGGCTGGCAGCCGATCGACACAAAACCGCGGTCGTGGAGCGGGTTGTAGGGGACGTTATGCTGGCGCACGTAGGCCTTCACTTCCCCGAACGTCCAGTTCATCAGCGGATGAAATTTGATCAGGTTATGGACCTCATCGGCTTCCAGTTGCGTCATCGTCTGGCGGTTTTGCGACTGTTCGGCCCGAATCCCGGTGATCCAGATTTTGTTGCCCGCCAGGGCCCGGTTCAGCGGTTCCACTTTCCGGATAAAGCAACATTCCTTCCGGTTTTCGATCGACTCGTAAAAGCTGAACGGTCCTTTTTCATTCAGCATTTTTTCGAGCGGCTCACCTTTGGGGTAATACGCTTCAATTTTGGTGTCGTAGCGGCTGTTGGTTTTCTGCCAGACCTGGTACGTTTCGCCAAACATCCGGCCCGTATCCAGCGAAAAAATCCGGATCGGAATGTTGTTGGCCAGAATCATGTCCGTAATTACCTGGTCTTCGTAGCCGAAGCTGGATGAAAAAACGATCTGGCCCGGAAACAACTCGGCCAGCGTCCGCAGGCTTTCTACTTCGGTCTTCCCCGCCAGTAGCTCCGTCAGGCTTTCAATGGTATAAGAAGGTTCTGCTATCATTGGGTATTCACGGCCGTCCGTCCGTGCTATTTATCGTGCTCTAGTCGTATGCTATTTCAGGGCAATGGGTTTGCCTCCTTCTTTGGCCGATCGACGGGCCGCATCCAGAATCTCCATGACCACCATATTTACTTGCAGGGATGACAAATCATCCACCGATTTAGTTTCACCGCGCACCACCTGCGCCAGGTAATCGAACGGATCAGAAACCGGTGCGTCGGTTTTGGCGGCTTCGGTCGTCTGTTCCGTTTTGTCGTCTTTCAGCCGCATCCGCATCCGGGTGCCGTCCAGCGTGAAGACGTAGCCGGTTTCGCCGTACACTTCCATGTCCTTGCGGCTGAACGGCCAGTTCCACGACGGTTGGATCACGACCTGTGTTTTGGGATACACCAGCACAATCGTCGCATCGTCGTCGACCTTGGGATACGTATCCGGTTTGATCTGGAGCGTAAAGGCACTCACCGACGTTGGGCGCTGGCCTTTCAACAGCCAGGTGGCCAGATTGGCTCCGTAACAGCCAAAATCAAACAGGGCGCCGGCACCATTGGTCACCGGGTCAGTCAGCCAGGCAACAAACTCTTTGTTCATCCGGCTCGGCCCGTCGTGGCCATCGTGCACCACAATCCGTCGAATCGGGCCGATCGCACCGTCTTTAACGGCCATCTGGTAGGCTTTATGGTTGCTGCCGTACCAGGTCGTTTCGTAATTGGTCAACAAATGGATGTTGTGCTTTTTAGCCAGGGCTTCCATTTGTTTGGCCTGGTCGAAGCTCACGGCCAGCGGTTTTTCCACCATGACGTGAATGCCACGCGGGGCGCAAACTTTAACCACCTCCAGGTGCCGACTGATCTCGTTGAACGCGGTCACGGCGTCCGGCCTGGTCTTATCCAGCATTTCCTCGATCGTCGGATACACCAGACTCATGGGCAGGCCGTACCGCTTCATGTAGCGTTCAGCCACTTCGCGGTTGGGTTCGGCAATGCCAACAACCTGGATATCGGGGTCGCCGGTTTTTTGGGCCCGGTTCAGAATCCAGCCGACGTGGGAGTGTACCAGTCCCACCACCCCGATGCGAACCGGTTTTTTAGCCGTTTGGGCGTTATTTTCGGAGCTAAAAGCCAGCACAAGGACGAATAAAAGGAACGTGATTCGCATGGGAAAGTCAAAGGGGTTTAGGCGATCAATCGGTCAATGAAGGTACACATTGTTACGCTGAATTAATAGCCCGTATCCTGACGGTGACACTTAATGGGCGGCCGACTGCACGGCTTCGGCCGATTTGGTCAGGGCCTGGGTAAAATCCGCCACCAGATCGTCGCCATCTTCCAGCCCGACCGACACCCGGATCAGCCCTTCGGTGATTCCTAAAACCGCTTTTTCGTCGGGCTTTAATTTGGAGTGGGTCGTCGTATACGGATTCGTTACAATCGTGCGCGTATCCCCTAAGTTAGAAGAAAGCGACGCGATTTTCAAGGATTCGAACAGCGCCTTCACCCGCTCAAAACCGCCTTCGATTTCAAACGTGACGATGGCGCCCCCCGCCGACATCTGACGCCGGGCCAGGTCGTGCTGGGGGTGGGAGGGAAGGAACGGGTATTTCACGTGCTGCACGTCCGGGTGAGCCTCCAGGGCCTGCGCCAGTTTCAGCGCATTTGCGCAGTGACGCTCCATGCGGAGTTCGAGCGTTTCCAGGCTCTTCGACAGCGTCCAGGCGTTGAACGGCGACATCGAAGGGCCGGTATGCCGCGCAAAAAACCGGATCGGTGCCATCAGCTCTTCCGAACCGACCAACACTCCGCCCAGCACGCGACCCTGTCCGTCCATGTATTTTGTGGCCGAATGTACCGACAGATCGGCTCCCAGATCGAGCGGAGTTTGCAGGATGGGGGTGGCAAAACAGTTATCGACATTCAGGATAAAACCGTATTTCTGCTTCAGGCGGGCCAGCATCTCCAGATCCACCAGTTCCAGCCCCGGATTCGACGGCGTTTCCAGGTACACCATTTTGGTGTTGGGCTGCATGGCCGCTTCCCACTCGGCTTCCGTGGCACTCGCGTCCACGTACGTATAGGTAATGCCCCATTTCACCAGAATCTGGGAGATGATCTGGTGGGCCGATCCAAACAGGGCCCGGCAGGCCACCAGGTGATCGCCCGACTGCAACAGACCGGCCATACTGGCAAAAACCGCAGCCATCCCCGTTGCCGTGGCAATCCCGGCTTCGGCATTTTCCAGCATGCATACTTTCTCGACAAACTCCGATACGTTCGGATTCGAGAAGCGCGAATAAATATTCCCCTCTTCCGATTCTTCAAACAGAGCTTTTCCCTGTTCGGCACTCTCAAACGTAAAACTGGAGGTTAAAAACAAAGGCGTCGAATGTTCGCGGTACTGCGACTTCTTCGTCTGGATACGGATGGCTTTTGTTTGTTTTTTCATGAATGAGAAGCTGGACAAGAGAGAATAGACAAGAGAAAATAGACGGAGGAATTAGGCTCTTGTCTTTTGTCTTACCTCTTTTGTCTCATAATACGACCGACAATATATTTCGCAAACTTACAATTATTACCACTACGCCGACCATGATCATCATGGCTTTTATTGGCAAACGGGTTGATAACAGGGCGGCAATGGGGGCCGCAATCATACCGCCCAGAATCAGGCCGACAATGATTTGCCAGTGTGTCAGACCGATCAGCGTCACGAACGTGAGGGAGCTGGACAGGGAAATGAAAAATTCGGCCAGGTTGACCGACCCGATGGTATACCGTGGATGGCGTCCACTGGCAATGAGGGTCGAGGAGACAATCGGGCCCCAGCCTCCGCCCCCGATAGCGTCCATCGTCCCACCAAACCAGGCCAGCAGGCCAATCTTCTTGATCGGTTTTTTCTTGGTGCGTTTGGCCAGTGCTTTTTTAAGAATCAGGACGCCCAGCACCGCGGTATAAACCGCTACGGCCGGTTTGATATAGACGGAATACTGTTCCAGCGACACCAGAACGTAGGCCCCCAGACAGGCACCAATGACCCCCGGAATCAGAACCGCTTTGAAGAGTTTGCTGTTGACGTTGCCAAACCGCAAATGCATATACCCCGAAACCCCGCTCGTAAAAATTTCCGAACTGTGAACACTGGCACTGACGGCCGCCGGACTAACTCCGACGGTCAGCAGGAGGGTGGAAGCGGTCACGCCGTACGCCATGCCCAGGGCACCGTCGATCATCTGGGCGACAAAACCGCCCGCCAGGTAATACCAGAAATCGTTGTTGAGTTCCAGCGAGTTCATGACCAGCGTTACCCGGTCGAGCGTCAGGTAGCTGAACAGTAAATGCCCGACAATCATCAGCGCTAGGGCCGAGAAAATATAAATGACGATTTCCGTGCGGTTGCGCCGGCGTAAGAGGATCGACCGGGCGGGAGAACTGGGAGCCAGGTCGACTTCGGAGTCGGGAAAAACCGTTTGCAGAATTTTAACCTGCTCGGCCGCTGATTCGCCCTGCACCGTTATCTTGAGTCCATTTAAGTTCAGTCCGACCGGGGAAGTAGCCTCGGAAGAAGAGTCGGATGCTGAGACAGGTTGCATAACTGATTAAGTATATATAGTTAGTGGAGAAAAGCCCTTATGAAAAACGGCATTTTGATGGTGCCGTGCTTTTCAGGGAAAGAAAGTGCAAAGGTGGGCAAACTATTGTATTAAAGCAAGAATCAGGCTGATAAAGCGGGTGCTTTTTATAGATAAAATCGACACGGAAATGCAACATTCGCCAGACACCATCCATCTTTGGAATAATTCATCAGCCGTGCTTCGATTGAGTCCGCAAAAATGTCCGTTCCGGGACGCTGATGTCCACTAATGGACGATGCCGTTCTGACCTGAACTAGAAAATCCGGTTTTTAAGCAGATTTAAACAGTATCAATGTTCTGGCAGACTATTTGGTCTGCAAATATTGAGATAATAACAAGTGATACACTCTTTTCAGTAAACAACAAGCACAATCCCATGAAAACCGTATCCCCATTCACCCAGGGCAGATTCTGTTTTATGCTCTTTGCCGGCCTGCTCCTGGCCGGTTTTTCGGCCCACTCGCAACCGGACTATTACACGAAAACCGACTCCAGCCAGGCCTACTGGAAGGTCCAGACTGACTTCACCAGCCAGCAGACCGTCATCCGGTTTTTTAACCGCCACCGCGAACCCATTTACCAGGAAACCCTGGCAGGCCGGTACGTTAAACTCACCGACCGGAACATCCGCCTGTTCGACGAGATGCTGCACCGGTTACTGACCAATCAGTTGCTTTCGGCAGAAGT
This sequence comes from Larkinella bovis, assembly GCF_042655385.1. NCBI lineage: Bacteria > Pseudomonadati > Bacteroidota > Cytophagia > Cytophagales > Spirosomataceae > Larkinella > Larkinella bovis. Next base: position 304,037 of record NZ_JBHSMA010000001.1, read on the forward strand.
CAGGAGTCACGATCTGCTCGCTTCCGGTTCTGTATTGCCCTATTACGTCGCGTCGGCTCCTCTTTCAACACCGGTAACGCCGGTAGCTACCTCGTACATCAGGACATCGACGAAGGAATCGTTCGAAACTAATCCGCTGCGCTCGGATGTCGGCATCAGCAATACCGGGAAACTCCGGCTTCTGGTGATGAATCTGCTGGAAAAACCGGTGCTGGTTACGTTGATAGACGATGCTGGGCGCCATATTTTCAAGGAGAAAGAGACGCAACTGTCGTACAACCGGACGCTGAATCTGACCCAGTTGCCAGCGGGAAAATTTCGGCTGGATATAAGTGGCTCGCAGCGGGATTACGCCTACCGGGTGATTATCGGCGAGAATCCCCGGACCTACGAAATTCGGGCCATTCGATGACTCATTGCCATCGGATTCAAACGATTGGAAAGCCGCCAGCCGGTTTTTGTCACATTGTTAAGGCTATTCGTCAAGTAAGTTTATCAATCCGAGCGGAATTACGCTGTTTTGGGAAGGAAACAAACGAAACCGCTGAACGGTAAACTATTCGCCGGACCGAGGAAGGGTACGGAAGCGGACAACTGATGTACGGTCCCGGACAGTGAATTTGCTCAGAAACTACCCGGAGTCGCTCAGAACGTCCTTTCTGATTTCTGGCAGCGGATTTGGTCGGCAACTAGCGAACGAATCAACCCCAATTATAATCTGTAAACAACAAGCACAATCCCATGAAACCTGTTCAAAAACAACTTGTTCCCGTTATGGCTACCCTTTTGACGGCCGCTTTTCTTTTCATGAGTCTGTCCGTTTCGGCCCAGCCGGATGCGTATTCCACCCGGGAGTCGGGAAAAGGGTACTGGAAAATCCAGACCGATTATGCCACCCGGAGCACGGTTATCCGGTTTTACCAGGGCAGTAATGAACCCATTTACCAGGAAACGCTGCACGGAAAATACGTCAAGCTGACCCGGCGAAACATGCGGCTGTTTGATGAAATGCTGGACCGCGTCATAAACAGCCACTTACTGGCGTCGCAGCTGCGATCGTACGATTTACTGGCTTCCAACGATCTGCGGTTTAGCCGTACTGCGCTGAACGTCGAATCGGCGGATTCGAAGCCGGTGGTGATGACGGATGCCAACCGAACGTTTATGGTCAATCCGCTGGTGAACGAAAAAGGGAAACTACGGATCAATTTCGCCAATCCTGCCGAAAAACCGGTGGTTATTGAACTCACCGATGAAAATGTCCAAACGGTGTATTACAACGAAATGAGCCGACTGGCGGGCTATAACCGGTATTTTGATGTGACGCACCTGCTCAGCGGTCGATACCGGCTACAGGTGAAAAGGGGCAGTGAACGGCTGGCCTATTGGTTAACCATCGACAAACCGAACCGCCGGTATGAACTAAAAGCCGCCCGGTAACTCTTTCTGATCCCTGACCGGCCGGTTGTTCGGGTTCGGACATTCAAACTGTACGAATTCGGACAGCCGGTTTTTGAAAAATATCTAAAACGGCCTGGAATGGCCGTTTTTTGTTTCTGGCAATAGATTTGTTCTACAGAAGTTAATTATATCTCCGACCCCATGAGACGATCGTATTTGGGCGAATTTGAAGAAATCGTATTGCTTACCGTCGCGGTGCTGGGCGATAATGCCTACGGTGTGGCCATCACCGACGAGTTAGACCGGCAAACGGGCCGGGCGGTCAGCATCAGCGCCGTCCACGCGGCCTTGCACCGGCTCGAAGAGAAAGGAATGCTGAAATCACACCTGGGCGACGCCACCGCCGAGCGCGGAGGCCGACGCAAGCGCCTGTTTTCGGTGACGGTGTTGGGCAGCCGCACGTTACACGATATTCGTAGTGTTCGCGAACAACTCTGGGATTCGATTGCGCCAAACGGCTTACCCGCTGTCAGTCTGTTTTAAAAGCGCTGCATTTAATCATTTGCCCGACGCCCGGACCCTATGGAAAATCAAAAACCGCCCCGCTGGGCCGACCGGCTGCTGGAACAGTTCTGCGCTCCCTACCTGCTGGAGGAGGTGAAGGGCGATTTGTACGAGCGGTTTGTGCGGAATGGGCAATTGTTTGGAAAACCGTATGCCCGACGGCAGTACGTCCGTGACGTGCTGAGTTTTTTGAAACCCCGGGCTGGCGGGCCGTTTTTCCAGAATAAACCATCCTCAACGGATTCAACAACATCGTTAATGAACCCCAGTATGCTTCGCAATTACCTGAAAATCGCCTGGCGGAACATCGCCCACAACAAATCGTTTTCAGCCATCAACATCCTGGGCCTGGCCCTGGGCATGGCGTGCAGCCTGCTCATCGGTCTCTGGATTCAGGACGAATTCAGCACGGACCGGTTTCACGCGAACGGCCCCCAGCTGTATAACGTCATGGAGCGCCAGTTCTACGACGGCAAGGTCGAAGCCGGCTCCGGAACACCCGGTTTACTCGCGGATGAACTGAAAAAAGAGTTTCCCGAAATTGCCTATGCCGCCAGTCTCTCGTGGGAGCAGGAGCGTACGTTTCGGGTCGGCGATCAATTGAACAAAGAGAAAGGGCGGGCCGCTGGAGCTGACTGGTTTACGATGTACAGCATTCCGTTGCTGGCGGGTACCGCTGAAACTGCCCTGAATGCTCCGACGAACATTGCCATATCCCGGAAACTGGCCCAAACGTATTTTGGCAGCCCGCAGGCGGCAATGGGCAAGAGCATCCGGATTGATAACAAGGATGATTATCAGGTGAGTGCGGTTTTCGAAATCCCGGAGAACAGTTCGCTGACCTACGACTATCTGCTGACCTGGAAGGATCTGCTGAGTCATAACGAATGGCTGAAGGATTGGGGTACCAGCGTGCCCGAGACCCGTATCCAGCTTGCCGTTGATCGGAACGGGGTTTCGGCGGACCCGGCCCGTTTGGAAGCGAAGATGAAGTCGTTTCTCAAAACCCGAAATCCGGGTCTTCAGGCGAAGGGCGGGTTGGATATTCAGCTTTTTCTGCAACCGTATCAGGACGCCTACCTGTATTCCAACTTCAAGAATGGCTACCAGGATGGCGGGCGCATCGAATACGTCCGGCTGTTTGGTATTGTAGCGGTTTTTATTCTGTTGATTGCCTGCATCAACTTCATGAATCTGGCCACGGCCCGATCCGTCAAACGGGCCCGGGAGGTGGGTGTGCGGAAGGTGGTCGGCGCCGGTCGGAATGGGCTGATTGGGCAGTTCCTCGGCGAAGCCCTGGTGCTGACTTCGCTGGCTTTGCTGATTGCGCTGGGTCTTGTCTGGCTGTTGCTGCCGACCTTCAACGGCTTAACGGAGAAACAGATCACGTTTCAGTTTACCACGGTTTCGTTCTGGGTTTTGCTGTTGGGAATGACGTTCGTAACGGGCCTGATTGCCGGTAGTTACCCGGCGCTCTTTCTGTCGTCGCTCAACCCCATTCGGGTGTTGAAAGGCTCCATCCGGTTTGGCTCCGGAGCGCGGCATTTCCGGCAGGGGCTGGTGATTTTTCAATTTGCCCTGTCGATGCTCCTGATGATCGGAACGATGGTCGTTTACCGGCAAATTGATTTCATCCAGACCAAGAACTTGGGATTTGATCGGGCGGGCATGGTTTATGTGTCGTCCGAAGGGGAACTGGCGGAAAAATACGAAACGTTCAAACAGGAATTGCTGCGTAAACCGGGTATTCAGTCCGTCACGTTTATGGACGGAACCCCCACCAACGGGTTTGGGAGTACGGGCAACGTCCAGTGGCCGGGTAAGGACCCGACGACCAACATCCAGTTTCAGTTTTCTCAGGTCGATTACGATTTCACGAAGACGTTGCGGGTAACCGTTACTGGACGGGATTTTTCGAAGGCGTTTGGTGCCGATTCTACCAATTACCTCATCAACGAAACCGCAGCCCGACGGATTGGATACAAAGATCCGATTGGGAAACCGCTGACGATGTGGGGCAAAACCGGGACCATCGTTGGCGTGGTGGCCGATTACCACCAAAGTTCGATGCACACCGCCATTGAGCCTTTTATCGCCAAATTAAGCAACCAGGCCCAGCGGAAAAACATTATTGTTCGCATTCAGCCCGGTCAGACGAAACAGGCGATGGCGAGTCTGGAAACCCTGGTACGGCAATTTAATCCGCAGTTCCCGTTCCGCTACCGGTTTGCCGATGAAGCTTTCCAGCAACTATATCGGAGCGAAATCCTGGTTGGTACCCTGGCGAATTACTTCGCATTTCTGGCTATTTTTATTAGCTGCCTGGGTTTGTTTGGGTTAGCGGCTTTTATGGCGGAGCAACGCACGAAAGAGATTGGCGTTCGGAAGGTGTTGGGCGCATCGGTACCGAGCATTGTCGCCTTATTGTCCCAGGATTTTCTCAAACTGGTGCTGGCCGCCATTGTTATTGCGTCGCCGGTAGCCTGGTTTGCCATGAGTCGGTGGTTGCAGGGGTACGTGTATAAGATCGACATCGAATGGTGGGTTTTTGCGGTATCGGGACTACTGGCGGTCGGCATCGCCCTGCTGACCATCAGTTTTCAAAGCATCAAAGCGGCTTTGATGAATCCGGTGCGCTCCCTGCGGGCGGAATAAGGAGTTATGAGTTAAGAATGATGAGTTAAAAGCTCCGCTACTCGCAAATCCATTCGCCATGAAATCCAGAACCGAACAACGTGGTCCACAGCCTTCCATTCAACTCTTAATTCATAACTCTTAACTCATAACTCCTGACTCCCATGACTCCTCCCCGCTGGGCCGATTGGCTGCTGGAAGCCTTCTGTGCTCCCCACTTGCTGGAGGAGATTCAGGGGGATTTGTACGAACGCTACGGGCGGGATGTGGTGCGGGTCGGTGTTGCCGGTGCCAACCGTCGATTTATGGCCAATGTGTTGAAATTCATTCGTCCGTTCGCCCTCAAACGCCGGCACCGGGCGGATGCGCATTCCTCACCTTCTTTTCTGCATCCTGTCATGATTCGGAATTACTTCAAAACCGCCTTGCGCAACCTGATCAGGCATAAGGTCAGTGCGTTGATTAACCTGCTGGGCCTTAGTTTGGGCGTTACGGCCTGCCTGGTGATTTACCTTATTACGAATTTTGAACTGAGCTACGATACATTCCATCCCGATCGGGAGCGGATTTACCGGCTGGTCGGTACGGAAAAATTCAATCCCCGGGCCGACGCCCGTCCGGCGGGCTTTGTTCCGAATGCGGTTCCGGCGGCTATCCGGCGCGAGGTGGCCGGGCTGGGGACGGTGGCGGCTTTTCACAACATTGAGTCGGAAGTGCTGATTCCGAACGGTTCGGAAAAACCGAAGCGGTTTGAGCACCGCAATCACAGTGTCGATCCGGCGGAAATCATTATCACCGATCCGCAGTATTTCGACCTATTTAAGTATCAATGGCTGGCGGGTGACCCCAACACCGCGCTGCGTGAGCCGTTCCAGCTCGTGCTGTCGGAGCAGAAAGCCCGGAAATATTTTGGCAATCTGCCACTCGAACAGCTATTGGGAAAGCAGGTGATTTACTGGGATTCCGTGCGGGTCAATGTTGCCGGGATTGTGAAGGAGTGGGACAAACCGACGGATTTTACGTTTACCGATTTTATTTCCATGGCGACGGTTCGGACGAGCCTGTTGAAGAAAAGCATCGACCTCGATCAGTGGGAAGATATCTGGTCGTCCTCACAGGCCTTTGTGAAGTTGCCGGAAGGGGCAAAACCGGAGCAGTTCAACGGCGCTTTCCGGCAGTTTTCCCGGAAACATTTTCAAGGCGAATTCAAGTTCTGGCCGGGCCTGCAACCATTGTCCGATCTGCATTTCAATGCGGACTATGTCGACAATTATTCCCGAAAAGCCCATTTGCCAACCTTATACGGGATGATGGGCGTTGCGGTTTTTATTCTGCTGATTGCCGCCATTAACTTCATCAATTTATCGACGGCACAGTCGGTTCAGCGGGCCAAGGAAGTAGGCGTTCGGAAGGTACTGGGCAGTAGCCGGAAAAGTTTGATTTTTCAATTTCTGAGCGAAACCGCCCTGCTGACGCTGGTGGCCGTGGGAATCGCGATGGTGCTGGTCGACCCGATCCTTTCGGTCTTCCAATCCCTGACGCCCAACGGGCTGACGTTCGATTTGTTCAGTTTGCCAACGCTGCTTTTCCTGGGATTGGTTGCGGTTATGACGGCTTTGCTGGCCGGTTTTTATCCTTCGCTGGTGCTGTCGTCGTATCGGCCGGCCCTGACGCTGAAGGGACAGAGTGCGCTCGTGGGGGGTCAACGCGGGTATTTGCGCAAGGGGCTAATTATCTTCCAGTTTACGGTTTCGCTGGTCTTCATCATCGGAACGCTGATGGTGGAGCGGCAACTCGGTTACATCCGTAACAAGGACCTCGGTTTTTCGACCGCTGCCATTATTGAGGTGAAGTCGGGGCGGGCGGGAAAAACCGAGGTGCTGGCCGAAAAAATCAAAACGCTTTCCGGGGTCGAACGGGTAGCGAAGCAGTGGTTTCCGCCGATGGGCATGAGTTACATGCTAACCAAAATGACGTATTACGGCAAAAAGGAAATGGAACTCGACGTGTCGGCGAAAGTGGGCGACGAAAATTTTATTCCTCTGTACGGGATTCGTTTGCTGGCCGGCCGGAATTTCCAGCAAAGTGATTCACTGCGGGAACTGGTCATCAACGCGACGTTTGCCAAACGGCTCGGTTTCCAGAAACCGGCGGAGGCCTTGAATCAGTTTCTGGATTTTAACGGTAAGAAATACCCTATTGTCGGCGTAGTCGATGATTTCCACGAACAATCCTTCCATTCAAAAATTGATCCGACGTTTATCGGCAATATGCCTCAGGCCCGTAACCTCGGGGTTAAGTTATCCGGCCAGTCGGTCGACGAGGTAAAAACGACCCTGGCCCGTATTGAGGAGCAGTGGAAAGCCGTACATCCCGACAAAAAATTCGAGTACGATTTTCTGGATGAACGGATTGCTAGTCTGTACGAAAAAGAGCAGAAAACCAGTCGGTTAGTCAAAATTGCCACCGCGGTTGCCATCCTGGTTTCGTGCATGGGGCTGTTTGGACTGGCCACGTTCACCGCTGAGCAGCGCACCAAGGAAATCAGCATCCGGAAAGTGCTGGGCGCGTCGGTAGCCGGGATTGTCGCGCTGTTATCCAAAGATTTTCTGAAACTCGTTTTCGTCGCGCTGCTGCTGGCCGCGCCCATTGCCTGGTGGGCCATGACCGAATGGCTGAAAGATTTTGCCTACAAAGTGGCCATCGAATGGTGGGTGTTCGCGCTGGCCGGTGGGCTGGCGGTTTTGATCGCCCTGCTGACCATCAGTTTCCAGAGTATTCGGGCGGCTTTGGCCAATCCGGTGAAGAGCCTGCGGATGGAGTAAGGGCGTACGCAGCGTATATATGTAGCCGGACGGAATAAGTGGGTTCCGTCTGCAGGCTATTGACGGTAATCGTGCAGCCGTGAAGACGAAGTATTGTCAGACATCAACTTGTCGCTAAATAGAAGTGTGAGCGTATTGCTATATGCATATTGGTAAGTCTGTTAATGTACACCTGTAAAGACTGTGTCCCGGGTTGGATCGTATCCCGCAGCCTGTATCGAGGTTAGTTCCTGCGTAGCCGTCTGACCCATGGATGAATCAATCAAATGGAAACAAATTGGGAAGGCGTTGAGAAAAAATGACGCTAAAGTTCGGTAAAACGTCGCTTGACGCGTTTACCGAGCCGATCGAATAACGCAGGATTAGTAGCTCACCTTCTCTTCATCTGTAAGACACTTTCCGGTCAGATGTAGCCAATCATTAAAAAGTAAATACAAAAAAGAGATAAATTATTTGGAAAAGAAATTTAAATATAGTTGTTTGTGAATACAAATAAAGTCTGGTAAATAACTGACAAATGAGTCTTGATATCTTTTGTATGCCACACCTCCAGACGTATTTACGGTATGTAGAAGATGCCCTGATCAGCGACTCAATAAAGCAATCAATATGAAAAAAAACGATTTACATCATGTCGCCATCATTGGTGCGGGTGCAATGGGAGTTGCAGCTTTTATCGCTTTAATACGCCATCAGGCTGCTAAGCGAATTACCCTGATTGATCCCAAATTGCCTGGTCAAGGTATAATTTATGACTGTACGGACCCCGAACTATTGTGCAACACTTCGGTAGATTTGATGGCGGTCTTACCTGTAGAATTTGACGATTTACTACACTATTTATATGATCAAAATCAGCGCCATGTAATGCCTAGCAGCTTTATTCCTCGCTGTCAGGCAGGGACTTATGTGCAGGATCGTTTCAACTATTATTTAGAATTAGCGGAAGGGTATGGTATTGAAGTGAAACAAGTCCGCGATCATGCGCTCCAGATCGTCCGCGATAATGACGGAAGTTACCGGATCGAAACGAATACGGAAAAGATCGTTCAGGTATCGGATGTTCTCGTCTGTAATGGGTATAGCCGGCCACGGATTCCCGAAACGCTTGAGCCCCACATTGCTGAACCCTCTATTTGTATTTCTCCGTACCCGGAACGGAATTTGATCCAGAAAATGAGTCCCCATCATCGCATACTCATCCTGGGTTCAAAATTGTCGGCAGTGGATGCATCCTTAGTTCTTTGTCGAGACAATCATAAAGTTACGATGGTATCTCCTTCCGGAGAACTTCCCGCCGTGCGCAACCACCTTATTCGGAGTCCAAAGCACCTGGTTGAATTCGCCAAATCCGCTGCTCTTGCCATTGATTATCAAAGTGATACTATTGAACAAAAGTTAATTGAGCTGGTCCTAAACACAATCGCGGAGGTTGCTCCAGGGCCCTTGAGCGAACAGATCGCTACGGAAAAGGATACGATTGCATTGCTGCGTAAGGAAATAGAGTTGGCCAAAATGAACAAGATTCATTGGGAGCATACGGTTTTCGCCCTGGTTGGGGCCGTAAATCAGGCCATAAATCCTCAGGACTGGCAATTTGTCAAGAAAGTGAAGGAGCGTTATCAGGGCTTACTTTCCCGGTATGTAACGGCTATGCCAGTGGAGAATGCGCACAAACTCCTGCGGTATATGGAGGAAGGTTGCCTAAAGGTATGTGCCGGGGAGGTAGTCGGGATAGAACGAAACGAAAGCCATTGGTTGGTCAGATGGCGCTCAGGTGAGGTAGATAGCTTCGACGCCATTGTTAGCGCAATTGGCTATTATTATCCCAGCTACCATGCTACCGCCAACACAATCACCTTGCATGATGAACCTCCCCGGTCGCTGAATAGCCCTGAATTAACGGAAGATTTCAGAGTCAAATTTCCGGGATCCAATGAACCTGAACGTATTTGGTATACTGGTATTGCCGCTAACTTTGGCATGCCGGTTGTAAATGGCCTCTTTATTGGCGTGGATCTGGTCAATAAAATTGTACAGAAAATTGTCAAATTACAGGAACAACCTGAGAACACGGCGTCTGAAAGGCAGAAGTCCGCTACCTAGAACATCGTCCTATTCATTTTACGGTTCAGCAGGCTGGATTAAGAACCGCCGATTCATCCATCGCATGGCTAAAAAGTGTACTTTTGCGGCTCAGATCATTTTTAATTCCAGTTCCAGTGATTATTCCAGTCGCTCATCGTGCCGGACAAACGCAGGAGTACTACTTTTCGGTCAAGCTGGCCGAGGTACGCAAACTCCTGGCTGCCGGACACGATGTGATTAACATGGGTATCGGAAATCCCGATATGATGCCGTCTGACAACACCATTCAGACGTTGTTTCAATCCGCTCAGCAGGCCAGCGCCCACGGGTATCAACCGTACAAAGGGACGCCCGGTTTACGCACGGCTATTGCCCGGTATTACGACCATACGTATCAGGTTTCCCTCGATCCCGAAACGGAGATTCTACCCCTGATGGGTTCCAAAGAAGGGATTACGCACCTTTCCCTGACGTTTCTGAACGAGGGCGATGAGGTGCTGGTGCCCGAACTGGGCTATCCGGCCTACCGCGCCGTAAGCAAAATGATCGGGGCTACGGTGAACGAATATCCGCTGCTGGAAACCCAGGGCTGGCAACCGGATTGGGAGGCCATGGAAGGACTGGTTTCCGACCGGACGAAGATCATCTGGCTGAATTATCCGCACATGCCGACAGGGGCCCCGGCCACGCGGAAGCTGTTTGAAAAAGCCGTCCGGTTTGCTCATGACCACCGGATTCTGTTGTGCCACGACAATCCGTATAGCCTCATCCTGAATAAAAAACCGCCCATTAGCCTGTTGGCCATCGACGGGGCGCGGGAGGTGGCGATTGAACTGAACTCGCTGAGCAAGTCGCACAATATGGCGGGCTGGCGCGTCGGCTGGATGGCCGCGGCCAAACCGTATGTCGATGCGGTTTTGTCGATCAAAAGCAACGTCGATTCGGGCATGTTCAAGCCCGTCATGGATGCGGCTGCCGAAGCCTTAACCAATTCGGATCGCTGGCACCGGGAGCGTAATGCGGTGTACGAAGGCCGTCTGGAAGCCGCCATGGCGTTTCTGGATGCGCTGGATTGCACGTACGCCGACGATCAGGAAGGAATGTTTTTCTGGGCCAAATTGCCCGAGTCCGTGCCCTCGGCCGACGCGCTGGTCGACGACTTACTGTATAACAAGCACATTTTTATCGCTCCCGGCTTTATCTTCGGTCCGAAAGGCAATCGGTACATCCGGTTGTCGCTCTGCATGCCGAAAGAGCGTATCCTGGAAGCGGTCCAACGAATTTCAAAATAACACCCCGATGACCCTGATGCCCTCTGATTAACGCTGTGTTACAACTATTAATCAGAGTTAATCAGGGAGTATCAGAGGTCATCAGAGAATTATAGCATGGTCATTTCGATTGTAGGTGTGGGTTTGCTGGGCGGGTCGTTTGCCCTGGCGGTTCGGGAGAAATACCCGAAGGCGAAATTTATTGGCGTTGACGCTTCGCCCGTGCACGGGCAACTGGCCCTGGCCAAGGGCATCGTCGATGAAATGAAACCGCTGGACGAAGCGGTGGCGATGAGCACGCTGGTGGTGCTGGCCACCCCCGTCAACACCATCCTGGAACTGCTGCCGAAAGTCATGGATGAGTTGCCGGAAGGCGCAACGGTGACGGATTTGGGATCAACCAAGGCGTTAATCTGCCAATTGGCGGATAGCCACCCGAAACGTTCCCAGTTTGTAGCCGTTCACCCGATGGCCGGAACCGAGAATTCCGGACCGGGGGCGGCATTCCGGGAGTTGCTGCCGGGCAAAAACCTGATCGTTTGCGATCGGGAGAAAAGCGCTCCCGACAGCCTGAAACTGGTCGAAGCACTCTTCAGCGACATCGGCATGAAGCTCTTCTACATGAACCCGCAGGAGCACGATCTGCACTTGGCCTACGTCTCGCACCTGAGTCACATCAGTGCGTTTGCGCTGGGACTGACGGTTTTAGAGAAAGAAAAAGACGAGCAGGCCATTTTCGATATGGCCAGTACCGGTTTTAGTTCGACCGTCCGGCTGGCGAAAAGTTCCCCGCAGATGTGGGCACCAATTTTCGACCAGAACCGCACGAATGTTTCGAAGGCCCTGGCCGACTACATTGAATTTTTGCAGCAGTTTAAAATTCTGATCGACGAGCAAAAGGTAAAGGATTCCTCCGAATTCATGACCCGGGCCAACCAGATTCGGCGGGTGCTGGAAGGCATCGACCGGAAATAAAACCGGCTCAGGGCGTCGCTTTGGAGGTTTCGCGCTCAGACTTGAAAATCTGCCGGGCGCGTTCGATGCCGGCGTTCTGGATGAAATACGCAATGGCGGCTTTGCCAATGCCCAGGGTCGCGGAGGAAGCAATGCCGGCGGAGATCACGCTTCCACCGCCCGGAAACAGAAATTTGATGGAGGCCCGGGCCACTTCCCGCAGCACCAGCCCGGCACCGATCGTAGCCCCGATGGCCGTTAGAAACTCCCGGGCGGTTTCCTGGCTCAATTGCCGCCCGGCCACGTAGCCGATGGCCGAAATCAGGGCGATTTGCAAACCCGTGATCGGAACAATGTCGCCGAACGGAATCGGAACGGCGGCAATGCCCCCACAAATGGCCGCCACCACCTGCGTCAGCCGGTTGGCCAGCGACTCCTGCAAACTCCGAAGCTGGCTGAGTCGGGCAAACGCCAGCTTTCCTTCCCTGGGTATTTCGTTGAAAATATAGTCGAGCAGTGTATCAATCCGCCAGCGTTCGTCGGAGCGCCGGATGTCGTTCTTCCAGGACTGGTACGACGAAACGCCCAAAACCGTGATCAGCGAATCGTTCAGGTACGGATCGGCTTCGAATTTGGCTTTCAGGTGGTTTTCAATGACGGCCACCCGATCGAGCTTCTCCTGTAACTCATCGGGGTCTTCGTCGGCTGGCTGGTGCAAGCGGACGTTTTTGGGCTCGAGGGTGTCGCAGTGGGTCGCCACCACCATGATCGGGGGGCGGTACGTATGGATTTTTTCGACGGTTTGGCCGATTAGTTTCAGGGCTTCCAGATCCGGGTCGATGCCCGCATCCGCTTCGGTAGCTTTGATCAGAAACAGAATGATGTCCGGCGCTTTCTCCTTCAGGGCCGCCAGAATCGATTCGATGGGGGAAGTGGCCGAATCGGCTTCACGGGGGCTGGAGCCTTCCTGCAAACCGCGCGTATCCAGCAGCTCGATCGTGCCCAGTTCCCCGGAATACGACCACCAGGTGGCCTCCCCGGTTTGCGCTTTTTCGTGACCCACCTCGGCCACTTTCTGGCCAAAAATGGCATTGATCAGTGACGATTTTCCGCTCCCGCGCCGACCGACCAGGGCAAAGCGGGGAGGCCGGGTATCAACCAGCAACTGGCGAAATTCGCGCAACTGCTGACGAACCTCCTTCGCGACCGATTCCGGCACGCGTTCCAGTAACCCTTCCAGTTTCTGGAGCACGTCACTGAGTTGGGATTGCAGGGGTTGACTCATCGGGCTTGGGGTTTTATGTGGTCAAGTATAGGGAAATAACGACTGAAATGTTCTCGGAATTTCCATTATCGGTTAAAACCCGGTACCGAACTGCGGTTTTTTGATGTGATGAGTACATCATTTCCAACGGTTTATACTCAAATGGGGTCTGCCAATCTGACGACCAAACCCCCATCTTTTATGAAAAACCGCTTACTTCTTTTATTCTCTGCTTTGTTCTGGCTGGCCTGCCAGAAAGACGCTTCGGAGTTCGGGGTCGAACCCGGTGGCAATACCTACAATGATGAAGCCTCTCCGGCCCGGAAAGTATTCTGTGGAACCGGAAATTGCGAGGTGCCGATCAACTACGAGCAGTATACCTACAACAAGGAGGGCAAACCCACCCGGATTGAAACCTGGGGACGGGTTTCGGCGGACAGACTGGAAATGCAGGCGTATAGCGAACTGATATACAACAAACACGGCAACCTGGTTGGAAAGATTCGGTACGGAAAGTACGGGAGCAACGGGGATTGGGTGGCCTATGACGAAACCGAATACGAGTATGCCAACGGCGTGCTGAAAGCCGAGCGGAATTATTTTAACCAGCGCAACCCGGAGCAACGCGTGCTGACCGGGTCGGTGGAATACGAGTTTAAAGAGGGCCGGAAAGTAGGGCAGAAGTGGCTGGATGCCAATGGGAACGCAAGCTACCGGGTCGAGTACGAATACAAAGGGGAGGTGCTGACCCGCGAAACCTGGTATTCCAACACGAATAAAGTCATGCGGTATTTTTCGCATTCCTTCGCCGGAAACCGCCGGCACATTAGCGAGCATATGCCAAACCACTCGGAGCTGATTGCGCTGGTGGAAAAAACGTACGACAAAAAAGGACGGCTGTCTACGGAAGAAACCAAAGTGAATAATCCGCTTCTATGCGCAATGATCGCCGGAGTCGTCCGCTACGAATATTGATAATAGGGTTATGAAACCGGAAAGGCAGTCCGATTCGGACTGCCTTTTTTTATGAAAAGTCAGAATCGGTACGAAAACCGCATCGTGTCGTACGAAATTTCGATGGGTTCATTGGAGCGTAGCACCTCCTGATTCAGGATCTGGATTCGGTTGGTGGCGGCATTGTACTGGTAATCTTCATTGGATTTGAGAGCCGTATGGCCGACCACAATGGCGATGGTTTTTTCGTTAATGCCCGGAGGAAGCAAAATTTCGATTTTGAGCGTTTCATTCCCGCCCGGTTGTCCCGGGTTTTGAACAATGAGCGTATGAAAACGCGGGGACGGACGCAGGGCTGGCCGGCTATTCGGCGACCCCATGCGAACGCCATACCGAGGCCCTGCTGGAATGGAATCCAGGCGGGTCGTGGGTGTTGGTAAAACCGTCGCCGAGGTGCTGAACGAACTCACGACAAAAGAAAGAAGGACGATGAATTTCATGATCCGCCGGGGGAAAGTGTCTTGATAGACAACGCGTTTATTCTTCATTTCTGCTGTAAACCCGCGACTATTTTGACATAAAGGACATCTTCTTTGTCTGGAAATGCGGGATTAGTCAAAGACTAACCAAAATCGGGCCGGTTTTGAGGGTTGTCGTATTTTTAAGGGAGAAAGGGAGAGAAGAGCAGGCGAACCGGATCGGTTTTGGGTAAAAAATCTCTTGGATTAATTAAAAATGACCCCGGAAAATGACAAGTAATGCCCATTCGTCGTACATTGTGCGCATTCATCATTCCTTGCACTCCAATGACGCACGCAAACAATGCCGACCAGCTGCTGGACATTACCCTACGGGAACTGAGCACCGATCCGGGCCATCTTCAGCCAATGGCGAATAGTTTTATTGATCAGTGGGTTCGCGCACTGGGCTCGGGCCACCTCGTACTGGATGATATTTCGGATGAACTGGAACAATTGAAAGCCGCGCTGGCCGCGGGAAAAAGCCTGCAGATTGCCGAGTCGCTTCACTCGCTTGCCAAACTGACCCGTAAGAGTCTGGAGGGGGCCGACGAGTCACTCAAAGAAAAACTTCAGGAGTTGGCAACAACGCTGGATGCGGTTTCGACCGGCCTGGGAAGAAAAGGAAAGTGATTGGTAAAGAAACCGTATGAATGATCCGAATACCTGCTGAATAAGGAACCATTTCGCCGTTTCGGGGACTGTTCCTTATTCAGCAGGCCTGGTTGATTTATTCCGTAGCGTTCCGCAACGTGGCAATTTGGTCGCGGGTCTGGCGGAGTTCGTCCAGTTGTGTGCTGAGCGTCTGGCGGATGTAGGAAGGAATTTCCTCTTCTTCCAGCACTTCTTCGTATTCTTCCACGGCGGCATTTTCGCCAAATACGCAGGACTCCAGCACCGTATGGCGGTCTTTTCCGGTAAACGCCGACTTTATGTCGATCCAGGCCCGGTGAATTTTGCTCCCCGCGCTGGTTTCTTCAATGCCCGGGACCTCCCCGCCCATGCGAACAATGTTGTCGGCCAGCTCGCTCCGGAATTTCCGGCTTTGTGAGGTCAGGTTTTTGAAAAGGGATGCCAGTTCGGTGTCCTCAATATCTTCAGCGGCTTTTTCAAAACCGTTGATGCGGTCGTTATTGATTTTGACCAGGTCGTTGAGCGAGTCAACAATTTCGTCGTTTGTCATGATGGTTTTGTTTGCTTGAGTAATATGATTTTAACCGCATCGGATGCCGAATGTTTATTAAAAAATCGTTACTCAAACCGGGAGAAAGCGGAGGTACGGGCGTAGGTTAGACGTCGCGGATGAGCCGCTGATGGTGAGAAATGCAGGGCGGCTGGCTTCGTCGCTGGAGCCGGAAGCCAGGGCCAGGAGCCGTTTGTTCTTACTCCTCCGCTTTGACGATCTGAAGCCTCACCAGATCAATCCGGGCTTCGTTCATCGACAGAATGGTAAACGTAAACGGTGGCATTTCGATGACGTCATTGACATCCGGAATCTCACCGTTGACGGCTAATATTAAACCACCCAGCGTATCATAATCGCCCTCCGGGATGTTCCAGCCGTACTTTTCATTCAGGCTTTCGATCTCATGCCGGGCGCTCAGCAGCCAGGTTGTTTCGTCCAGCTGGCGTTCATCCCAGTCTTCGTTGATATCGTATTCGTCCTGAATTTCTCCGAAAATTTCTTCCACCAGGTCCTCGACGCTGACCAACCCGGAGGTGCCGCCAAACTCATCGACCACCAGGGCCAGACTTTTGCGTTCGGCCAGAAATTTTTCAAGTAACAACCGGGCGGGCATGCTGTCAGGGACGACGCGGATGGGCGTCAGAATGCTTTCAATCGTTTGCGGTTTTTGGAAAAGGGCCAGCGCGTGGCAATAGCCGATGACATTGTCGAGGTTATCGCGGTAGACGATAATCTTGGAATGTCCGCTTTCCTGGAAACAGCGTTTTAACTCCTCAATACTATCTTCAACATCAACCGCCGTGATATCGGTCCGGGGAATCATGCAGTCGCGAACGGACACATTCCGGAAGTCGATGGCGTTGTTGAGTATTTCGGTATCAATATCGATGTTGACGTCCTCCTGGTTGTCGTGGTCGGTCTGCTTCTGCTGGTTAAACTGCTGGAGGTAATGGTTTAAATCGATCAGTCCGAAAACCGGCCGGATTTCGGAATACTGGCTGCCGGGAATGATTTTCACAATGCCTTTGGTCAGCCAGACCATCAGCCGGACAACCGGCGCAATGGCCTTGTAAATGACCCAGATCGGAATCGCCAGTCGCTCCATGAAAGCGTCGGGATGGATGAGCGCCAGGCTTTTGGGGACATAGTCCGCAAACGGCATGAAGAGAAACGTCAGCAGGAACGTCTCGATAACAATCAGCGTAACCGGATGGGTAAACAGTTCGGGGAGGTACGTGGCCAGGAGCGGATTCAGAACCGTCACCCCCAAAACGCCGTACAGGACCAGGAAAAGCGTATTTCCGGTGAGCGTTGTTCCCACGAAGAGGATGGGCTGTTTCAGAAAGGCGGAAACCAGTTTCTCGCCCAATGGCCCCTGTTTGCTGTGCAGTTCGAAGTAGAGCCGGTTAACCGACTGATACGCCATCTCGACCGCCGAGAAAAAACCGGCCAGTACCAGGGCTACGAGTGCGCCAAGCAGAATGCTGTATGATTCCATAGCATCAGAACTCGGATTACCCCGGTGAAAGGATGGACAGAACGGGAGACGGAATCCCGGTTCATCCTTTCATCGGGGTAATCCCCGTTCAGGACTTTTTTTTCTTTCGTTTGGTTGCTTTCACCGGAACCGCCGGTTTTCGACCGGGCGGATTCAGGCGTTGGCCACGAACATACAGAAAACCCAGCAAAAACGCCAGACACAGCATAAGCAGCCAGTAATGTTCGCGAAACGTGCCCGTCCGGCGGAACTCCAGCACCCACAGAATCAAACAACCGAGCGAAAGAGCGCCCAGAATGGTTTCAGGAATTTTCATACGCGATTGACAGAAGGCTTACCGACCGGAGCCGGTTTCTTTTTGTCCCGCGTTTTGGTAAACTCAATATAGCGACGGATGGCGGCCATCGAAAAACCGAGCACCAGCACAAACGTGCCGATCCAGAGCAGGTTAATGAACGGCATTTCCTTGGCTTTCATGACGATATAATCCCGCTGTGTCGTATTGGCCGAGAAGGTAAATAAACCGGTTCGGGGATCGATTTCGTCGAGTTGAATCCGCAGACCGAGTTCTTCATTCGTTTCCGATTTTCGGCCAACCATGCGGTCTTTGATGATAAAAGCCGGTTTTAACACGTATTCGCGTTCCTTGTCAAGTACCCGGATAACGGCCTTCACGGCCGCATCGTTCGGCCCCAGCGGAGTGCCTTCGACGTCGCGGGTTTGCTCGATATTGTCAAAAACCGCTACGTAATCGTTGACAAAAAACGTATCCCTTGGCGCAATCCGGTAGGTTTCCGTGGGACTCCAGGTATCTTCGCTGTTGGGATCGGGCACCGTTGCAACGTAGGTGTACAAGTCCTTGCCGGGCATGCGCCGGATATCCGGCGAGGGCAGAAAACCGCCCGCGCCCATTTGCTCGTTGATCTGTCCGCGCGGAAAGAGGGTAAACACCTTGCCATCCGGTTCGCGGTATTCGACTTCGTAATACGTATTTTCGGGGTGCAGCGCGACGGTATCGCCTTTTTTATGGTAAAGTTTGCCCTGTTGTTCGATATCCCGCAGGGCCACGCCATGATAACTGAATTCCGGGCTGGCCCCCACCAGCGGCTCCACCCAATTGCGGGGCACGTAGTCGGGAACGTCACGGATTTCAATCCGCTGACCCCGGTAGGTCAGCAAATAACCGCTCATTTTTTGCGGTTGATTCAGCCACAAAATGACATTCTCTTTGTTCTCCTTGTTGTCATTTTTCGTGAAATCTTCGCTCTTCGAAATCAACATACCGGTATTGTTGAGCGATACGATTTTGGAGTAGCCCGACGAAAACAGCACGCCGATCAGCATCAGCGCGGCTCCAATATGCGCCACGGCTCCGCCTGATAACCGGTAATTTCCGCGAACAACGCCCCACAAAATGCTGAGGTTAGCGACGATGGCAAAAACCGAAGTCGTGAGCAGGGCCATGAAGGCTGGTTTGGTGATTTTCCCGGCGGCAATCAGGCCACCACTAATCAGGAGCGCTACGACAGCCGGCGCGATCAGGGCGTTCAGGTTGTTTTTACCGGTTTTCCGCCACCAGACAAATTGCCCGATTCCCGTCAGGGCGGCAATGGCGGAGAAAAACCAGATCTGGAATTTGTTATAATGCGCCACCTGATCGGCGGGCATGGCAATGTTCGGGCTAAAACCGAAGGCTTCCCCAATCTTGTTATAAACCGGGAAGGAGGTGGTATTTAGTACCTGAAAACCGGCCAGACAAAGCACGATGGCTCCGATGAACAGCCAGAATTCGCGGGAATAAACCGAGGTTTCTTCTTCGTCCTTTTCGATCAGTTTCCATTTCACGGCAATCAGCGCGATGGCCAGTACCACAAACACCAGCATGTAAATCAGCAATTGCCCCGATAGCCCCAAGTCCGTGAACGAGTGAACCGACGCGTTGCCTAATATCCCGCTGCGTGTCAGGAAGGTGGAGTACAGAATCAGCAGAAAACAGGCGACGGACAAAATAATGGCGGTCTTTAAACCCGTCGAACTCTTCTTGGCGATCAGCATGGCGTGAATGGCCGCAATGAGAACCAGCCACGGCACCAGCACCGAGTTTTCCACCGGATCCCAGTTCCAGTAGCCCCCAAAGTTGAGGGTTTCGTAGGCCCAGTAACCGCCCATCAAAATCCCGACCCCCAGCACCATGGCCGAAAACAATGCCCAGGGGAGGGCGGGGCGCATCCATTCTTTCGGTTCGTTTTTCCATAAACCGGCAATACAGAAGGCAAACGGAATCAGGGTGGTAGCGTAACCGAGGAACAGCGTTGGCGGGTGAATCACCATCCAGTAGTTTTGCAGCAGCGGGTTCATGCCCTTGCCGTCTTCCGGAATGTAGTTGGGATTGCTGGTGAAAATGGGCATATCGGAGAGGGCTTCCCGCAATAGCAAAAACGGCGAACTTCCGATTTTGAAGCTATCGCCAAACACCACACCCAGAATCATCGAGGCCAGAAACGCCTGAACCAGCGCAAAAACCGTCATCATCGGCGCTTCCCACTGGCGCGCCCCCTGGCTGCGCGGGCGATCATCGCGGTTGGTGTAAATCAGGACCACCCCCAGTATCGCGTTCCAGAACAGCCAGAGCAGAAAACTCCCTTCCTGACCGTGCCAGAAACTGGAAATGATGTACTCGGTGGGCAGGGCGCGCGAGGAGTAGTTCCAGGCGTAGTGGTATTCGAAATAGTTATTGGAAATGATGTAAAATAGGCAGCCGACAATCCCCATAATCGCCAGGCCGTGGACAAAAAACGCGCCCCGGGCCAACCAGCGCCATTGGGTTAATTCTGTTTTATTCTGGAGCCAATCAGTCCCCGCCAACGAAATCCGCAGGTAGGCGAACGTTGATATCAGGGCCGTTACAAAAGAAAGGATGACAAAAAGGTGACCAATTTCACCGGGTGTCGTATGAATCATGCTTGAATCGCTTTCATGGTCATCGGGTTAAAAAACTATACGGCTAGCTGGGTACACCTTCCAGCCATTCAGGCTTTTAACCGTCCAAAATCGTCTAAATAGTTGCTTTTTTTGCTTCGTACTCCTTCGTTTCCAGTTTGTTTTCCTGGTACTTCGACGGGCATTTCAACAGAATTTTATCGGCGCGGAAATGATCACCATCCATGCTACCGATCACGACCACCTGCTCCGACCGGTCGAAATCCTGCGGTTTGGGGGCGTTATACACCACTTTCTGGGTGTGGTTTTCGTTATCGACCAGCGTAAATTCAAAACGATTGGGGTCAATCTGCGGCTGATAGACCATATTGGTAATCTGGCCGCTTGCGTCTTTGGTCAATTTCCCCACCACGTGCACCCCGTCTTTTTCGCCACTTTGGGCCATTTCGGCGGCCTGCGTAAAGGTGACGTAAGAACTGGCGTCGCCTGCGGTTGAAATAATGATTCCGATGGCGATGGCAATGATAATAATACCTATAATATGTGTCTTTTTCATCTTTTGTTCTGAAAATAAAGAAGTTAGGCAAAAGGTAAAGAGAAAATCCCGTCTTTACACTCGTGTCTTATCCCACACGGCTATTTCAAAATCTCCTTTTCCAGTTTGCTGATTTTGGTATCAAGCCGGATGAGATACAGAATTAAACCCGCAAACGTGACCAGAAAAACCGCCACGACGACCCAGATCTTTCCATCAGCCCGGAGCCGGTCAGCCATCTCAATTTCCTGAGCCTGGCTGCTGAACGACAGCAACATCAAAAAGCAGAGAACGAGGAGTTTATGTATCATTCTAGTGAGTAGTGTAAAGTGGTAACAAGTTTTAAAGGGTAATCATTCCGCCGTTGAATGGGCTTTGGGTTGCGGATCGTTGACGTTATCCAGCCGATCGCTCAACCGGCGCAGGCGTACGCGCAGTTGGGTAATCCAGACACCCAGTAATGTCATACCGATCACGCTCGGATACAGCACCAGCCGCATCCGGTTGTCCATGTCGTACTGGCCGAAAGCCGGATTTCCGCCGTTCCCCGGATGCAGCGAATCGGTCAGGCGCGGCAGTACGAAAATGAGCGGCACAAAGACCGCAAAGGCAAAAATGTTATAAATCGCCGAAATCCGGGCCCGGCGCAGTTCATCGTCAAACGAATTGCGCAGAATCAGGTAGGCAAAATACATGAGCATCCCAACCGCCACGCTGTTCAGTTTGGGGTCGTTCGGCCAGGGATCTCCCCAGGTAACCGTCGCCCAGAGCGAACCCGTTGCGCAACCCAGAAGGCCGTATAAAATGGCGGTATTGGCAAATTCAACGGACACATGATCGTCTTTCAGCTGTCCTTTCCGCAGGTACCGAATGGCGAAAACCATGGAGGTGAACATCAGAATGAGCATCGAAAACCACAGGGGCACGTGGAAATAAACGTTGCGAATGCTTTCATTCAGAATGGGTTGACGCGGAACGTCGCCCAGCAAACCGACCCAGATCACGTACGTCATAATCACGACGCCCAGGGCTTTCCACCAATGTTTTTTCATAGTCTTTTTAACTTCTCCACAAAAAGGGAAATAACATGACCGATAACACAAGCACGATGGCGTCGATCGCTAGTAAAGTACCGATTTCGTCGATGCTAACGCTACGGTCTAATCCATCAAGTGCATTTTTTGATACCCGAATCAGCATAAGTAGCAGCGGAAGCACCACCGGGAAACCCAGCACGGCCATCAGCGTTGCGCTGTTCTCGGCTTTGGCGGCAATACCGGCCACCAGCGTCAGCGAAGCCGCAAAACCGATAGCCCCCAGAAACAGATTAACGATGAACAGGGGCATATCCATATCCTGACCCGGAACGCCCATGACCAGCGTATAAATGAAAAAACCCAGACCTGCCAGCACCAGCATCAGCAGGGTGTTGTACACAATTTTTGAAATGATGATTTTCTGCGGACTGACCAGCGTGTAATAATACAAAAGCCGGCCGGAGCGTTCCTGAACGAAGCTTTTGGCGATGGCGTTGAAGGCCGTAAACAGCAAAATGATCCAGAACAGGGCGTTCCAGACCATCGGCGTCAACTGATTCCGGCGCAGACTGAAGCTCAGGTAACAGACAAAAACCGTACTGACGATGTACAATAGCATTCCGTTCAGGGCGTACCGTTGCCGCCATTCGAGCCGGAATTCCTTGCCAATAAGTACACTAATCTGTTGCATCGCGCTATTCGTAGGGGTTTTGTACCCAAAAAATCTGATGATGGCAGAATTTTCTGCCGCCGTTTTTACCAGATTTTACAAAATTACAACACAAACCCCAGTTCCGCTCGCTAAAAATCCGGGTTTTTTCACGGACGGCCCTTGCCTGAAATGGAATGGGCGATAATTCGGCGAATCGATGACGTGCAACTATTTTTGCCGTTTGTGTTAATGGACTGAAAACTGGTTATTTTTAACCCCATTCTTGCAAAACCGGGTTGTGTCCTGTTAATTTGTAAAGGTTCTAAATAATGCGTGAGGTGTATGGCAGATCGTAAAGAAGG
The DNA here is from genome assembly GCF_042655385.1 of Larkinella bovis. Lineage (NCBI taxonomy): Bacteria > Pseudomonadati > Bacteroidota > Cytophagia > Cytophagales > Spirosomataceae > Larkinella > Larkinella bovis. The sequence goes on from NZ_JBHSMA010000001.1 coordinate 326,720, forward strand.
AAGCCGCAGCGTGGCTGATTTAACCATTGGCGAAAAAGCCGTGATTCGCTCGTTTAGCGATCCGTGGATGTCGCTGAAGCTGCTCGAAATGGGCTGTTTGCCCGGCACGGAAGTGTCGCTTCACTGCAAAGCGCCACTCGGCGACCCTATTTGTTTAAACGTATCGGGCTATTGTCTGTCGATGCGAAAGTCCGAAGCGGCCACCATTCTGGTCGAATCTCATTGAACGATTCGTCGGCCTCTCCGACGGTTTTTACTGTGCTGAATCATTGAAATCAAAACCTGTTATTGCGCTTATTGGTAATCCGAATTCGGGAAAATCGTCCTTGTTTAATGAACTGACGGGCCTTCGTCAGAAAGTGGGCAATTTCCCCGGGGTTACGGTTGATAAAAAATCCGGAACGGCTTTCCTGAACGAAACTACCGAAATCACGGTGGTCGATCTTCCCGGAGTCTACAGTATTTATCCCAAATCGGCCGACGAGCAGGTCGTTACGGATATTCTGGCAAATCCGGCGCATCCAGATTATCCAGACGTGGCGGTTGTGGTGGTCGATGCCTCCAACCTGAGTCGTAATTTGTTGCTGTTCAGCCAGATCCGGGATTTGGGTGTGCCGCTTATCCTGGCTTTGAACATGCTCGACATTGCCCGGCAACAACAACTGGAAATCAACGCCGTTCGGTTGTCGATGCAACTGGGTGTACCGGTTGTCAACATCAATGCGCGGGTAGGCGAGGGGCTTGATTTGCTCAAAAGGGCAATGGAGCAACAGTTGGCCCAGCCCGTTTGGGCGGAAACACTTTTTTTTGATCCCGAACAGGCCGGAACTACCGGGAATGCCGATGTGCCGGGCCTGATTTCCGACGTTCGGAGGCAATACCGGTTGACGAATAACTACCTGGCCCTCCAGTACGTGATCCAGCACGACGGGTTTTCGTTTCTGAACGATCCGCAGCGGGTCGGGCTCGACCGGTTGATCGAGAAATACCATTTCAACGAACTGGAATTTCAGACGAAGGAAACCATTGAGCGCTACCAGCGCATCGGGCGGGTGGTGAAAGAGGTCGTGACCGACAAGCGTCCCCTCGACCAGCCGACCTGGAGCCAGCGCATCGACCGGATTCTGCTTCATCCGGTTTGGGGATACGCCATTTTCGGGACGATTTTATTGCTGATTTTTCAGGCCATCTTTGCCTGGGCGCAGCCGTTCATGGACGGCATCGATGAGGGCGTTGCCTGGCTGAACGGCACGTTGCACGAAAGTTTGCCGGAAGGACCGCTCACCAATCTGCTAACCGATGGGGTCATTGCCGGAATCGGCGGGGTTGTGGTTTTTATTCCACAGATTGCTTTTCTGTTCTTTCTGGTTTCCCTGCTGGAGGAGTCGGGGTACATGTCGCGGGTGATGGTTCTGATGGATCGAATCATGCGGCAGTTTGGGCTGAACGGGCGGAGTGTCGTGCCGTTGATTTCGGGCGTGGCCTGTGCGGTTCCGGCCATCATGACGACCCGCAGCATCAGCTCCTGGCGTGAACGACTGATCACCATTCTGGTGACACCGCTGATGAGTTGCTCGGCCCGGTTGCCGATCTACACCATTCTCATTGCGCTGGTTGTGCCGGAAAAAACCGTCCTTGGTTTCCTGAATTTGCAGGGAATTGTCCTGATGGGAATGTATTTACTGGGACTGGTGGCGGCCCTGATGGCGGCTTATGTATTCAAGAAAATTGTCAAGGCGCGCGAACGGGGACTGTTCATCATGGAATTGCCAACCTACAAATGGCCCCGCTGGAACCATGTCGGTATTACGGTCTGGGATAGCGTGAAATCGTTTATCTGGCAGGCTGGGCGGGTGATTCTGGCTATTTCGATTGTGTTGTGGGTCCTTGCTTCCTACGGCCCCGGTGACTCGATGGAACAGGCTGAGAACCAGGCCCGTCGGCACTACGCCAGCCGCCCGGCGGAGGAGGTGGAAAGTCACGTGGCTTCCGAAAAACTGGAGGCTTCGTATGCAGGGCGGTTTGGTAAAATCCTGGAGCCGGTTATCAAACCGTTGGGCTACGACTGGAAGATTGGCATTGCACTCATCAGTTCGTTTGCGGCCCGGGAAGTATTTGTTGGTACCATCGCGACGATCTACAGTATCGGCGCTTCCGATGCGGAAAATGACAGCACGATCCGGCAGAAACTGGCTTCGGAAACGAATCCGGACACGGGCGGCCCGATGTATACCCCGGCGGTGGCGTTCTCGCTGCTGGTGTTTTACGTGTTCGCGATGATGTGCATGAGCACCATTGCCACGGTTTACCGCGAGACAAAAGGCTGGAAATGGCCCTTGATTCAACTTGCCTACATGAGCGTCCTGGCCTATGTGTCGGCGTTTCTCGTGTATGAACTGCTCAAATAAAAAACAGATTTCGTGACGAAAACCCGGTATTCACCGCTATTCCGTCATGAAATCTGTTCTTGTATATAGAGCAAATTACTAGGTTACCAGAGCAATCCTTTCGAAATGATTGGATAAATGAAGTGAAAAAGGATGTAGGCAAAAATCATAACCGTCAGCACGCCAAGTAATGAAATCTGGTCGATCTCAAAACGAAACCGGCGGCTCGGGCGATTTACTCTCCATTCTTTTTGGGCAACATTTCTCATGGTAACGTTCAATTAGTGGTGTGGTTGTTTGTATTTATTGTGGTGTTAGATATAGTTGCAAAGTTCAGTATTCAGGTTGATTTGGGTAAGCGTACAACTACGTAATTTCAAAATCAGGTAGTTTCCACATTTCTCATATCCGTATACTTATTCAGGTTTCAAATATTATTCCAATCCCTTTCTGTATGTTTAATTATCAGTGTCGCCGATAATATGCCTCTGATTGACAGTTGGTTATGAATTGGTAAATTGAAAAAGAGCATTTTTGGTACTTTTTTGTACACGGTAACAAAGGAATTTTTGGGGAAATAAATCCACAGCGAGTGCGAACCTATTACACACTAGTAAGACCCAAGTAGATCTACGATGGTTGCAGACAACGTGAACTTTGGTCGAAATATTTTTCAGGAGCGACTCGGTCGGCGGCTGGCAGGAGGGAGTTCGGGAGTCCGTTATAGAGCCACCGGGTTAATCCCAGCGGAGTGCTTCGATCACATCGGAAGCGGTCAGGCCAATCTGGCCCCGGAGATCAGCCGCCCGGTCGCCCGCCCGGCCGTGTTCAAAAACGCCCAGTACGGCAGCTTCCACCGGATCGTATCCCTGAGCGAGTAAGGCGGTTAGAATACCGGTCAGTACGTCGCCGGTTCCGCCGGTGCTCATGCCGGGGTTGCCCGTCGAGTTAAAATGTGTGGTGCCATCGGGGGTTGCAATGGCGGTATTGGCCCCTTTCAGGACGACCACGAAGCGGTTTCGCTGCGCAAAATCACGCAGAATACCCAGTTTGTCGTAATCGCTGGTCCAGCGCCGGGTCAGTCGTTCAAACTCTTTGGGGTGCGGGGTTAAGATGCTGTTCTTCGGTATTTTGTCAATGAGGTCCCGGTTTTTGGCGATCAGGTTAATCGCATCGGCATCGATGACCATAGGTTTTTTTACGCTGGCCAGCAGTTTTCGGAGCATTTCGAGTGTTTCCGGGGCCGTTCCAATGCCCGGGCCAACTCCAACGGCGGAAAACGTATCCAGCTCCGGCTGCTCCACCTCCGGTTGCCCCGTTAAAATATGGAGGTGGCCGTCGGGCTGGCACATGGCTTCCGGTACGCTGGTTTGTAGAATCTCATACCCGCAGCGCGGCACCTGCACCGATAACAAACCGACCCCCGACCGCAGACACGCCCGCGAAGCCAGCACACCCGCTCCGATTTTGCCATAACTGCCCACCAGCAACAGGGCGTGGCCGAACGAGCCTTTGTGCGAAAACCGGTTGCGGGTCCGCAGCAAATGCCGGACTTCCTGATCGGTCGTATAAAAATACGTAGTCGGGGTTCGTTCAATATAGGCGCGGCTCAGGCCAATATCGACCCAATGCCATTCGCCGACGTAGAGACTGAGCGTTGGCAACAGAAAGGCCAGCTTGGGCAATTGAAACGCAACGGTATAATCCGGTTGTACGATGGTGGCGTTGGGACCGTTGGCCGTATCGGCGAACAAACCGCTGGCAATGTCGACCGCTACGACGGTGGCCGGGCTGTGGTTGATGGCGTCAATGACCGACTGAACAAGTCCTTCGGTAGTGCGGGATAACCCGGAGCCAAGAATGGCGTCGATGACCACTTCTTTGGGGCGAATCACGGGAATATCCTGCTCACTTTCGATATACTTAATAGAAGCGAGCAGTTTCAGCCGGCGGTGGTTATGCATGAAATCTTCCGATTCGCGGGGCGCATACCGCACGACGCACGTCTGAACCGTATAGTCCAGTTGAATCAGCAGCCGCGCAATGGCCAGCCCATCGCCACCGTTGTTGCCCAGTCCGCAGAAAATCCGCACCGGCCGGTTTTTGTCAAAACGGGCGGTATACCAGTCGGTGAATGCCTGAGCGGCCCGTTCCATGAGGTTGAGGGGGGCAACCGGTTCGTGCTCGATGGTATACTGATCAAGGGCGCGGGTTTGTTCGACGGTTAGGATTTTCATTCGACTGGACAGCGAAGTGCCAATTTTGGGACGGATGAGCGGATTACGTTCTTCAACGGCTAAATAGCTAAAAACCCGTTAACCATCCAACCGTTCAATTTATTTCGGGTCAACTATTTATAAAACGGAAAAGAATCGCTACATTTGCGGCTCAATAAGAAATTTCATACCCCCCGAAGATATCTACGGTCATGAGTGAACTAATTAAACTGGTCGAATCTGATAACGCAAGTCGCCGGAGCGATATCCCCGACTTTCAGGCAGGCGATACAGTCAATGTGCATGTGAAAATCCGCGAAGGAAACAAGGAGCGCATTCAGGTTTATACGGGTACGGTGATCCAACGCCGGAATCCGAACACCAACGGCGAAACGTTTACGGTTCGTAAAATTTCGAACGGTGTCGGTGTAGAACGGATTTTCCCGATTCTGTCGCCGAACATCGATAAAGTTGAAGTCGTTCGTCTGGGCAAAGTGCGCCGGGCTCGTCTGTTCTACCTGCGTGGTCGCCAGGGTAAGGCTGCCCGTATCAAGGAGCGTAAGGCAAAAGCACCACAGGCATAAGATTGCACCGCATTCGAAGGAAGAAGCTGTCTGCAAAGACGGCTTTTTTTATACATAGGGGCGATGAATGATGAACTAGCCTTGGACAAACCCCGTTTCCAGTTTGTGCGCGTCCAGGCCCATTACTCAATCATTCCCATTCATCAGGTAAGCGATGATCGACTTCTTTAAATACCAGGGAACCGGCAATGATTTTATTCTGATCGACGACCGGGAAGAAACGTTTCCGGTGTCGCAGGACTACATTGCGCACCTGTGCCACCGCCGGTTTGGCATCGGCGCCGATGGCCTGATTCTGCTCCGGAATCACCCGGCGTATGACTTTCGGATGATTTACTTCAATGCCGATGGGGCCGAAGGCAGCATGTGTGGCAATGGCGGACGGTGTATTGTCCGGTTTGCGCACGATCTGGGTCTTTTTGAGAAAGAAACCCGGTTTCTGGCCGTTGATGGTGAACACCAGGCAGCCGTGAATGGCGACGAAGTGTCGCTGAAAATGAACGACGTGACCCATATCGACCAGCAACCGGATTTTACTTTTCTGAATACCGGATCACCGCATTACGTAAAGATTGTCGAGGAGGTAGAGGCAATGGATGTCGTGGCCGAAGGGCGGGCGGTGCGGTACAGCGACCGGTTTGCGCCCGGCGGCACCAATGCCAATTTTATGGAACCGACCAGCGATAAGAGGCTGTTTGTCAGGACGTATGAACGTGGGGTAGAAGACGAAACCTATTCCTGCGGCACCGGGGTGACGGCTTCAGCGCTGGTGGCCCACCAACAACTCGGCATGCAAAGTCCGGTGTCCATTCAGACGCTCGGCGGCATGTTGCGGGTTTCGTTCGAAACGGGCGAAGCGGGCGGTTTTAGCAATGTATACCTGATGGGACCGGCCGTACGGGTCTACCAGGGAACCATCAAAGCCTGAGCGTTTATTCGTCGGATTCCAGAATACCGCCTTTCAGGTGGTAAAGCCGTTTCTCATCCATGTCGGCATGTCGGCATAAGTCCTTGACGGCCACCCGGCTGCGGACACCGTTGGTGCAGACCACGATCACATTCTCGTAAGGAGCCAGGTAATGACGTTTGGCCCGAATTTCGGCCAGCGGAATATTCAGGCCACCAATGTTGAATTCTTCAAACTCCCATTCGTCGCGTACGTCCACAATGACGGTTTCGGGTTCCATCACCAGTGACTCCATTTCTTCCGTGGTAATGTCGGTATACGTTTTCGTATTCACAGTAACAAGGCTGGTATAGACGGCGATGTGCCCGACTTCACTGCATACGAAACACAAAAAAATGAAAGGGTGTTTGCCCTTTGTCCGAAAATAAGGGAAGAATGTCAAAATTTCGGAAACCGGCTTTCTGTCGCGCGGTTCAGACTTTTGCGGTTTCCTGGAAAACCGGGTTGAGGGGTACCAATACCGCTTTACACACCAACTGATCGGGGGGCGTGACGCATCGGATCAGCTGTAAGACGGCTTTCCCTCCTTGCAACGGGAGCCGTTCTGTAAAAGAACGTGTCATTTCCTGCCAACTTGTCACACTGGGACGCTCTGGAACAGTTGTTGGTACCGCCTGTGCAGGGTTTTTAGTGTCAATTAAACATCACTTTATTGTCATGAGCTCGACCATTCAGGAAAAAGGTCAAATTTCAATTCATACGGAGAATATTTTTCCGATCATTAAAAAATTTCTCTACTCCGACCACGAGATTTTTTTGCGGGAGCTGGTATCAAACGCCGTCGATGCGTCCCAGAAGCTGAAAAAACTGGCCGGATTTGGCGAATTCAACGGGGAACTGGGCGAACAGAAGGTTACGGTTACTCTCGATGAAGAAGCCAAAACCATCACCGTCAGCGACCGGGGAATCGGGATGACGGCGGACGAAATCAAGAAATACATCAACCAGATTGCGTTTTCCGGGGCGTCGGAGTTTCTGGAAAAATACAAGGATAAGCTGGACGAGAAGGGGGCCATCATCGGTCATTTTGGCCTGGGCTTCTATTCGGCATTTATGGTCGCCGACCAGGTCGAAATTATTACCAAATCGTATAAAGAGGGTTCGGAAGCGGCTCGCTGGATTTGCGACGGTTCGACCGAATTTGAGATTACTGAAGCGGACCGCGCGGAATACGGCACGGACGTGATTCTGCACATTAACGCGGATTCGGAAGAGTTTCTGGATAAAAACCGCCTGCGGACCATTCTGGAAAAGTACGGCCGGTTTTTGCCGGTTCCGATTGAATTTGACGGAACGACGATCAACAACACGGCTCCGATCTGGACCAAATCACCCTCGGAACTGACCGACGAAGACTACAAGAATTTCTACCGGGAACTCTATCCGATGTCGGAAGAACCGCTGTTCTGGATTCACCTCAACGTCGATTATCCCTTTAACCTGACCGGGGTGCTGTATTTCCCCCGCGTCAAGAATGACTTTCAGATTCGGCGCGAAAAAATCCAGTTGTACAGCCGCCAGGTGTTTATTACCGATGAGGTAAAAGATATTGTGCCGGACTTCCTGATGATGTTGCACGGGGTGATCGACTCGCCGGATATTCCGCTCAACGTATCGCGTAGCTTCCTGCAGGCAGATAGTAATGTCAAGAAAATCAACGGCTACATCACGCGCAAAGTCGCTGATAAACTCTCCGAAATGTTCCGAAACGACCGGGCCGGTTTTGAACAGAAGTTCGACGACATTGGCCTGTTCGTAAAATACGGGATCATCAGCGACGAGAAATTCTACGAAAAAGCGAAGGATTTCTGTCTGGTGAAAAATGTGGATGGTAAATACTTCACGTTCGACGAATTTACAACTGCCGTTAAAGAGAACCAGACCGACAAGAACGGAACGGTGGTCTGGCTGTATACGAATGACCTCCAGAAGCAGGACGGTTTTGTGGAATCAGCCCGGAAACGGGGTTATGAGGTGCTGTTGTTCGATACCATCATCGACAGCCACTTCATCAACCAACTGGAGTACAAACTGGAGAAGACCAGCCTGAAGCGGGTCGATTCGGATACGTTTGATAAGCTGATCGACAAGGGCCTGAGCAATGAAACCGTGCTGTCGGAAGAGGATAAAACGACGCTGAAAACCTTGTTTGAAGAAGCCCTCGGCAGCAAAACCGCCACGATTTCGGTCGAGGCCATGCCGACCGACGAACTGCCGGTGATCATCACCTTGCCCGAATTCTTCCGGCGTATGAAAGATATGTCGGCATTGAGTGGCGAACGGAATATGTTCGGGCCGATGCCGGACAGCTATAACGTGGCCGTAAACGCCAACCATCCGCTGGCCGACCGTATTCTGAAGGAAAGTGACGCCGAGGAACAGAAAGTCCTGGTAAAACAAAGTCTGGATCTGGCCAAACTGGCGCAGGGCATGCTTTCCGGCGCCGACCTGACAGCCTTTATCCGTCGGACGGCGGAGACGTTGTAGAGAATTTCCGGTATCCGGTTTTCGGTCGCTGGGGCCTTTCATAAAAGGTGCGTTAGGACCGAAAACCGGATACCGAAAACGTTAGTTTACCGGCCTTCCGTATTTTGCTTCTTGAAGTTGTCGGGCCTGGCCCACCCAGTCTTCGCGCTCAATACGGTCGGGAAAGAACTCGATGATATCACTGAGCTTCTCCACATCTTCGGTCGTAAAATTGGCGAGTTGCCGAAAGCTGAAAATACCGAGTGTATGCAGCTTCTTTTCGAAGAAAGGCCCAACGCCCACAATATCCTTCAGGTCATCGGCCTCGTTCAGTGTAGCAGTACCGATGCGGGTAAAATTGAGCTCGGAGGCCCGGGCCCTGATCTTCCGAAACATAATCTCTTCGTCCGAAGCAACTCTTTCTACCGGTTTGGGAACGGGCTGAATAATCGTTTTGGTGGTTTTGCGCTTGCGTAGACATTCTTCCAACGATGCTTCCTGTTCGGCCAGCGCAGTCCGTAATTCGTTGATACGGCCGTTGGTAAGTAACCAGGCTAAAAGGTACCCAACCAGTGCTGCAAAGGCCAGCAACAGGAGCATTTCGGTCATGGCGACACCCCGGCTTAACGGATCTAAAGTAAACATGGTTTTGTGGCTGTTTTGTGGTCAAACTTTGTTTTACACACTGTATTTCCGGCGATACAGTTTCTGGGCCTGGCCCACCCAGTCTTCGCGCTCGATGCGGTCGGGAAAAAACTCGATGATGTTGCCGATCTGATCCACATCGGCAGGTGTACAACTGGCCAATTGCCGAAACGTGTAGATGCGCAGGCTGTGAAGCTTTTTCTCGAAAAAGGGACCAATCCCATTGATTTCTTTCAAATCGTCAGCATCGGCGAGGGATGCTTGCCCGATGCGGCCGAAATTCAACTCATTGGCGCGGGCCGAAATCCGCTGGAGCACCAGTTCTTCCTGCTGGGTCTGGCTTGATTTGGCACATTCTTCAACCTGGCTTTCCGTTCGGCTGAGTTGCCCCTCGAGCGTGCGAATGGCGGCTTTTCGGGTAATGTAGCCAATAATGAAACCTAGCGCGCCGGATACCAGCAACATAATCCAATGTTGCATGACGGCATCAGGCAACTGATGGGGATTCATTTCAAACATAGCGGTAACAGATTTTGATGGATTGGGGATGATTATTGTTTGACGACGACTGCCGTTCGGCGATTGGTTCGGCGGCCTTCCTCCGTGTCGTTAGAGGCAATGGGCTGCGCTTCACCTTTGCCCTGAATCTCGATCTGGCGGGCGGCAATACCGGCCGCTATAAACTGTTTTTTCACGGCAGCGGCCCGTTTTTTCGAGAGCATGAGATTGATTTCATCGGACCCGATATTATCCGTATGGCCGGTTACGACCAGCTTCCGGTTCGGATTCAATTTCAGGTACGCCTTCGTATTCTTCAGAAATTCGTTGGTTTCCGGCGTATGGATGTAATCTGTTTTGCCGGTATTGAAATACAGATCCATCGGCCTGAAAATGGATTCGAACGTCGCTTTTTTGGCAAGGTCTTCTTCCGAGGCCGGTTTTTCGGCTTTGACCACCACCTCATCTAAAAAGGCGAACCGAATACCACCGTACAATGAATCGCCCGCGGGTGTGAAAGCCAGCGCATTACTTTCTTCGCCGGTCAGCCGGAACTGGCTTTCCGGGATTCCAGGACCCATAAGGTACGCACGGATGTTGTTCGCCCGCGCCAGACCCAGGTTGGCTTCTGCCGACGATTCGTTCGGACCATAAAGACCGGTAAGCTGGATCGTCTTGTTCGGATTCGATTTCAGGTATAGGGAAAGCGAGTCGAGGAGGGGTTTCACGCTAGTGACATTGGCCTCAGCACCGGCTTTGGCGAAAGAAAGATTACTCAGGGACCGGAAGGAAGCCGTTTTTCCGTCGGTGAATTCCAGACCGGGGGGCGTGAAGGAGGGGGCTTCGGGCGTGGTCCGGACAGAAACCGTTGCAGGAGAGGCATCGTCCGGGCAGAGCAATTTGATCCGGCACGTATGCCAGTAGGTTGAACCGCCCATCCAGAGGAGTAACAGAACAACCCAGGGAGTTTTATGCGTGAACATGAAAGAACGGGGATTTGAAGGTTGCAATCCTCTTTGTGACGTTCAGAACCCGGGAAAGTCATGCCAAACCGCAATGTTTTTTTAGTAACCCCGTCAGTATCATCATCCTAAAACCGGATAAAAAAAGCCGTGCCGCAGATCCTGCTATCTGCGGCACGGCTTTTACAGGTACCGAATCGAAAATTCGACGCCGGGTGTTTACCGATTCATTGAAACCAGAAACTCTTCGTTGCTGCGGGTTCCGCGCATCCGGTCGAGCAGGAAATCCATGGATTCCATGGCGTTCATGTCGGCCATGTGTTTGCGCAGAATCCAGATCCGTTGGAGGGTTTCCTTGTCGAGCAGGAGGTCTTCCCGGCGCGTACCGGAAGCCAGAACGTCGACGGCCGGATAAACCCGTTTGTTGGACAGTTTCCGATCGAGCTGGAGTTCCATGTTACCGGTTCCCTTGAATTCTTCGAAAATAACTTCGTCCATTTTGGAGCCGGTATCGATCAGCGCAGTCGCGATAATGGTTAAAGAACCGCCATTTTCGACATTCCGGGCGGCTCCGAAAAACCGTTTGGGTTTATGAAGCGCGTTGGCATCAACCCCGCCCGACAGAATCTTGCCGGATGACGGGACGACCGTGTTGTAGGCCCGGGCCAGACGGGTGATGGAATCAAGCAGAATCACCACATCGTGGCCGCACTCAACCATTCGCTTGGCTTTTTCCAACACCATGGACGATACCTTGACGTGCCGTTCAGCCTGTTCGTCAAAGGTAGAGGAGATGACCTCTGCGTTTACACTACGGGCCATATCGGTAACTTCTTCCGGGCGTTCATCGATCAGCAAAATGATGAGGTAAACTTCCGGATGGTTTTTCGTAATGGCGTTGGCAATGTCTTTCAGCAAGACGGTTTTACCGGTTTTGGGCTGAGCCACAATCATCCCGCGCTGCCCTTTACCGATGGGTGCAAACAGGTCGACAATCCGGGTCGAATACTGGTCGGCGCGGTAGCTCAGGTTCAGTTTTTCTTCCGGGAAAAGCGGAGTCAGGTATTCGAAGGGAATCCGGTCGCGAATTTCCTCGGTGGTCTTACCGTTGACCGACGAAACCCGTAACAGGGCAAAGTATTTCTCGCCCTCTTTCGGCGGACGGATCTGACCGCGAACGGTGTCGCCGGTTTTCAGGCCGAACAACTTAATTTGTGACGGTGATACATATATGTCGTCGGGGCTGGCGAGGTAATTGTAATCCGCCGAGCGCAGAAAACCGTAGCCTCCGTCGGACATAATTTCCAGCACGCCCTCGTTTTCTATAATGCCGTCGAACTCCCGAACATGTTGGTTATACTGCCGGCGAATTCGGTTGGTATATTCATCCTGCCGCGTCACATCACGCTGCTGACGATCCGGTTGCGGAGGAGCGGGCAGGGCGGGCACTTCCGGTTGAGCCGGTTGCACCGGGCTTTCGGGCACCGATGGAGCGACAGCGGTTACCTCGATTGTTTCGGGTTCCGTTTCAACGGGAGCCGTGTAAAAATCGTCGGTATCGGGCTCCAGTGACAAATCCAGGGCGGGTTGTTCGAGTTCCCGTTTCTGGTTTCGGAACGGATCATTACTGCGCGGACGCCGGTCCTGATCCGGTTTTCGTTCCTGCGGTTTTTCGCTGGCCGGAACCGGGTTCTCCGAAACGCCCTCGCTATCTTTCCGAATCCGCTGGCGCATCCGACGCTGATCATTGGGCTCCGCTTGATCGCCACGTGGTCGAGTCAGGCCATCCGGCCCACGGCGATTCTGGGGGCGATTCGGTTGGTTTTCAGGGACGCGGCCATTTCGGGGGGGAGTCAGATCGCGATTCGGTCGCTCAACGGCTACCGGAACTTCTTCGGTAACGGCAGCCGGAGGAGGCAACTGGATTTCGGGCTGAATCACCGGTTCAGGGGCTGGGGTGGAAAGTTCCGGAGTACTGGGTGTCGGTTCGGGAGCCGGCGTTTCCATACGGGTGCGACGGCCCCGGCGGGGGGCTTCCGGGGAGACGGTCGGGGAGGCTTTGGCGGCAGCTTTGGTCCCATTTTCTGAAGCCGCCGGAACCGGATCAGGCAGGAGGGATTGCTGGTCTAAGATCTTGTAAACCAGGTCCTTTTTATTTAATTTACTAATGTCACGAATGCTGAATGACTCCGCAATCGCTTTCAATTCTGATAAGAGTTTCAGATCGAGGTCTTCCTTATTGTACATAAAAAGCCTAAGTTAAGCTAAGAGGGCTTTACTTGATAAGTGTGAGAGAATTGTCGCTGCATCGGACCATAGTCCTGGTGAACGGTGGATGAATGAATCCAAATGAGGAAAAGTCGTGCTTAAATAGTTATTAATTTACAGTCAGATACTTGCTTGACCTATGCACTTTCAGCAACTGTTTCGGGGCGTAAACTCATCGTCGCGGATGCGCGGTATGGTTTCGTGGAAGACAGGTTGTTCAGGTGAATTTGGCTTGCGGCCTCAGATTACATGGATAAATTGGCAGAAACCAGTCAACCCGGTCAGGAACTTTTGACCGCAATGTTAAGATTTAAATCCCGCTTTGTCAACAAGAACGGCTAAATCCCGTGAATGTTTTACAATTTATCAAAAAAAACTGAAAAATTCAGGACTGTTTTTCGAGCGGGTGTTCGGGATGGGTTCGAAGATACACCATACTGGATGGAAATGCAAACTGCCCGTCATGTTTTTCAACAATGGCCCGTAACTGATAGTTCACTTCCTCCTTTACTTTGTTGAATTCCCGCCAGTCACCGGTAGCGACGTAAAATTGAATCAGGAGATCCAGCGAGTTTTCACCGAAGGCATCGAACTGGACCAGAGCGGGATTCTGGTTGGTTTGCGGGTGGTTTTCAAGCCACTGGCGAATATCACTAACAATCGCCCGGAGTGTTTCGGACGGGGTGTCGAGGGCCATCCGAAGGTAAAATTTGGCGCGTCGTTGCTTCCGCTGGGTCAGGTTATCCAGCGATTGCGAAATCATCAGCCGGTTGGGCACGGCAATCTGGCTGCCGTCGTCGGTCCGGAGCCGGGTACTGCGAAAACCGATTTTTTCGACGGTTCCCGTTACCTGATTAGGTCCGGTCCCGGCCGTGACGGTATCGCCGGTAATGAACGGTCGGTCGAGCAGAATGGCGAAGGAAGCGAATAAATTTTCGAGCGTTTCGCGGGCGGCCAGCGCAATGGCCAGCCCTCCGATGCCCAGGCTGGTGACCAGCGCAATTACGTTGATGTCGAAAACAATGCTCAGCGTGGCGAAAAAGGCAATGGTTAACACCAGCAGAATCATCAGGTCGCGAACAAAAGGCACCAGTTGATCATCCAGCTTGGTTTCGGTCTGTTCCGCCCGTTTTTGAAAAATCAACCCGACAAATTTGACAAACCGGATGGCGATCCAGGCCAACGTGCCCAGCAGGGTCGTCTGATACAACCGGAAAATAATCAGTCGGTAACCGAATTCGGTTCGGGATACAAACCCCCATTGTTCGGGAATGGCCAGCCGGTCGAAGGCCAGGAAAAGCATAATCAGCAGAATCAGAAATTCGATGGGTTTGCGCATCAATCGTATAAAATCGCTGATGGTTACCGAACCGGAATCGGGGCGTACCAGCCTGTAAAAAAGCCGGCTGAGCGTCATCGACAGCACGCGTTTCAACCACAAACCCAGCAGGATAAGGAGGGCAAACACCAGCAGATTTCCGACGGAGTTACCCATCAATTGTTGCTCAAACCACATTTTTACGGATTCCATGCCACATTTTAAGCATTTTTAACGTACCAAAATTGAGGAATCTGAGATCGATTTACAATTTTTGCAGTGATGAACATTGCTATTGACTGGGGAAACAGCGCCCTTAAAGCCGGTTTATTCGAAAACGAAACGTTACTGGAAACGCGGTTGCAGGTAACCATCGAAGAATTACAGGATCTGGTCCTCACCGTACAACCGACGGCGGTTGTGGTTTCTTCGACGAACCGACCGGCAGAACAGCTGCGGGAACAACTGCCGTTGAAACCGGAAACGTACTGGCTGGCGGTCGATGGCTATACGCCGGTTCCGATGGAGAAGCGTTACGATACGCCCCATACGCTCGGCACCGACCGGATTGCGTCGGCGGTGGGAGCGAAGGTTCTGTTTCCGGATGAAGCCTGTCTGGTGATCGATCTGGGAACCTGCGTGACGTACGATTATGTGGATGCGGACTCGGTTTTTCTCGGCGGAATGATTTCTCCCGGTTTTCGTATGCGATTCCGGGCGATGCATTCGTTTACTGAAAGGCTACCCCTGGTAGAGCCGGACGAACCACGGCCGTCGCTGCTGGGGAAAAATACCCGCCAGGCAATGCAGGCCGGAGTGATCAACGGTTTACGGGCCGAACTGGGCGGAATCATCGACGCTCATCGTCGGGAACATCCGGCAATAAAGGTGTTAATCTGCGGGGGAGATGCACCGTTTTTTGAAAGTAGCCTGAAACCCCCCATCTTTGCAGTTCCCGAACTGGTACTGATCGGATTGAATCGAATTTTACAGCATAATGTCTATCTCTCGTAACGGATTGTATTCCGTCTTGGTTACCTGCCTTTTACTGCTTGGAATGGCTTCGTTTACCGCTCAGGCACAAGGTATTGGCAATTCTCCCTATTCATCACTGGGTGTTGGTGAAATTTATGGCAGCAGTAACATTACCAATTTGGGCATGGGGGGCATGGGGACGGCCTACGCCAACAGCTTCTTTCTGAACAGTGTCAACCCGGCTTTGCTGGTTCGTAACCGCTACACGATTTTTGAAGTCGGGCTGTTGGGCCAATCCAAGAAGCTGGCCGATTCCCGGGGGCAGAATCAGCAGGATTTCGGGGCCAACCTCAGCTACCTGACCTTCACGTTTCCGGTAACCCGGTATTGGTCGGCGGGCATTGGCCTGCGGCCCTATAGCTATGTCGACTACCAGACCACCCAATACCAGAAAGTTCCCGGAACGATTTACGAGTCCGAATACATTTACCGCGGTCGAGGGGGGCTTAACAAGGCTACGTTTACCAATGGATTCAGCCTGACAAAGAATATTTTTGTGGGCGTAGAAGGGGCGTTTATTTTCGGAAATACGACCAACGACTCGGATTCGCGTCTGCTGATTGGCGGTGACGATATTACCGTGAAACGCTCCACCCTGACGTCATATAGCGACATCGTCTGGCGCTTGGGGGCGGCCTGGCGACCAAAATTGCACAAAGACTGGTTCCTGAACGTCGGCGCAACCATTGATCCAAAGACAAAACTGAACGGAACGTCGCTGGACACCTACCAGCAGATCGATGCCAGTGGGAGCCTGATTTCCAATCCGGATACGGTGAGCTCCCGTACCGGCGGTGCGGTGACGCTCCCGACGCAGTTTCGGGGCGGAATTGTGCTCGAAAAATCACAGAAACTGGCCGTTGGCGTCGAGTTTGGTTACCAGCCCTGGTCACAGTATAAAGCCCTGGACGGCACGTCAGGGCAGTTGAAAGACAGTTATTCCATCGGTGCCGGACTCGAATACACGCCCAGAATCCGTTCAACCCGGTACCTGGATCTGATTCCGTATCGGCTTGGGTTCAATTACGCCCAGTTGCCGTATTCCGTGGGCGGAAAACAACCGACGGATGTCAACGTCAGCCTGGGGCTTTCGTTGCCGGTCGGGCAGTTTGTCAACTCGGTGACGGTTTCGCTGATCGGCGGACAGCGCGGAACCATCACCGACGGTCAGATCCGGGAACGGTATTTCAAAATCGGACTCGGGTTGTCGCTGAATCAGCAGTGGTTCCAGCGGTATAAGGTTGACTAAAACCGCCGTACCGTTTACGAAAGGCTGCGAACCATGCCAACCGGACTTGCGTTTCCTGAGTAGTAACCAACAACATACCATGAAGCGTACCCTATCTATTCTGTTTGTAAGTGCTTTAAGTCTCGGAATCATCGCGTGTAAGGACGAGCCGGCGGCTAAAGCCACAAAACCGTATTCAGGGCCAACGGAAGAAATCAACAATGTCCAGATTCTCTACAGCGAAGCGGCCCAGCTGAAGGTGAAGATGAAAACGCCGTTGCAGTATAAGTACCAGACCAATGACCGCGTTTACCCGAAAACCGTCAACATCGAGTTTTACGGCCCGGACGGACAGGTTGAAACAACGTTACGGGCGGATTCCGGTCGGTACGTTCACGCCCAGAACTTTTACCGCGTCATGGGCAATGTGGTGGTGATCAACAAGAAAAAAAACGAAGAACTTTATACTCCCGAACTGAACTGGAACCCCACCACCAAGAAGGTGTATACCGAAAAACCGGTTAAAGTGCTGAGCAGGAATACCAACGAACGACTCGAAGGAATTGGACTCGACACGGACCAGAGCTTTTCGCACTATTTTATTCGAAAAACCTCCGGCATTTTCCGGCTTTCCGGTACGAATTAAGGCTGTAATTTCTGCCGTTCGCGTTGCACCCGGCACGTATCCAGAATTTTACTGGCTTCTTTTACGTCGGTAATGACCGTTTCGTCGCCCCATTTATTGTAAATGTATGTCGTGATCTCGGCGATGTCGATGTCGGTTAACTGACGGTTGGCGGGCATGGGCCGGTTGTAGGGACGTCCGTTGACCACGATGGGTTCGTTCTGGCCGTACCGAATCAGGCAAATGACCTTTTCCTTGTTCTTTAGGTAATCCGACCCATTGATGGGCGGATAGAGGGCTTCCAGCCCTTTGCCGTCTTCCTGGTGACAGTTGGCGCAATGCTGGGTATACAACTGATAGCCTTCCACAAAATATTTCTCCTGTTTCAACTCTGACTGACTCTGGCAGGCGAATTGCAAAAACAGGGGTAAGACGAGTAAATAGATCGGCCGTTTTCTCATTTCTTCTCGTATTCGGCCAGTAAACGGTTTAGGTCGGCCATGAGCCTATCAGCCCCTTCTTCCGTGGTACCGTCGTACATGCCGCGGACGTGTTTCTCCTTATCCACCAGTACAAAATGGCCGCTATGCAGCAAACCGCCCGGAGCCCCGGCATCATCCTGCGCCACGACCATGTAGCTTTTGCCGGTTTTGAAAATCTCCTCCTTCGGCCCGGTGGCAAACTGCCATTGCTGGCCGGTTACGCCCAGACTGGTCGCAAACTCTTTCAGCACGGCGGGGGTGTCGTGCCGGGGATCAATCGTGTACGACAGCAGCATGATGTCTGGATTGCCCTTGAATTTGTCGAAAACCCGCTTCATCTGCGTCTTCATTTTGGGGCAGATAGTCGGGCAGGAGGTAAAGAAGAAATCGGCGACGTAGATTTTGCCGGCAAACGTTTTATCGGAAACCGGAAGGCTGTCCTGATTGGTATACTGGAAAGGCGGAATCTGGTAATAAACCGTATCCGTAACGGTTTTGCCATCCACTTCTTTGGTAACCGTATCGCGTTCACCGTAGATGGGCAGGCGGTTTTCGGATGAGGAACAGGCGGCCACGAAAACCGCCATCAGAACCAGGGTACTATAGTTAATAACTGAAAACATACTGAAAAGTGGACTAAGAAACAGGCCATGACCTGAATCGTGACATCGGACTCATTTATTCAACACACTTAGTTCGCCAGGAATTTCTCCGCCTGGTCAATTCCGCCATTTATTTTCTCCTTCACGACGTTGATTTTTTGCAATTGGGCATCCAGATACGCTTTGGCCTGTGCATTGTCCATGCCTTTGAGTGTATCCGTTTTGTATTGATTCATCCAGTCGTACATCAGGGTACTGGCATCGGTCAATTCCTGATTGATGACGATACTTTCTTCCTGGCGGCTCTTCAGGTCTGCCGGAGCCGGGGTGATTTTGGATAAACTATCCATACGCTGCGTTATTTTCTCCTTCAGCGTCATCAGAACTTCGTCCTTCGGCATCACTTCATCGTGGACGATCATGACCTGTTCCTGAAGTTGTTCGATGCTTGTCTTCTCGTTAGCTGACTGGCAACCTAGGCCCAGGATGACAAAACCGATGGGGAGAATGGAATTAAAAAAACGTTTCATGGTGTAAATGGGATTATGACAAAAAATGAGATGTCGGAGCGGGCCTAAACCTTCTGGGACAACAATTCTTTCGCGTTTTTCAGGACGCTGGCGGAGGGATTATTCCCTCCAATCATTTGGGCGATTTCCTGCACCCGTTCGTTAAACGTAAGTTTTTTCACCCGGCTGACCGTTCGGTTTCCGGAGTTGTCTTTATACACAAAGTAATGCGCTTTGCCCTGAGCGGCAATCTGGTGCAGGTGGGTAATGGCAATAATCTGGTGCGTCTGCGCCATATCCCGCATCATATTACCCATCTTGACGGCAATTTCGCCGGAAACGCCGGCGTCGATTTCGTCAAAGATGATAGTGGGCAGCGACCGTTTGCTGGCCAGGATGTATTTGATGGCCATCATCAGCCGGGAAAATTCACCGCCCGAGGCCACATTCTTTAATTGCTGCGGTTTAACGCCTTTGTTCGCACTGAACAGAAACGAAATCGTGTCAATGCCGTTGCTGGTCGGCTTACCGGTTTCGGCACTGATTTTCAGCGAGGCATTCGGCATCCCAAGGTCTGCCAAGAGCGTGCCGACCTGCTGCTCAATCTGCGGCCTAACTTCCCGGCGGGAAACCGACAACCGTTCGGCGCTGGCCATCAGTTGCTGCAAAGCGGCTTCGCTTTCGGTTTTGGCCAGACTAAGTTCTTCGTCAGAGTTCAGAATTTTACTGACTTTCTGTTCCAGATCAGCCTGAATCGTTAGTAACTCGGCAATGGTTTTGACACTGTGCTTGGTTTGTAACAGATAAATCAGATTCAGGCGTTCCCGGATGGCTTCCGCCCGGACATCATTGGTTTCGATATGATCTTCTTCCGTACTGATTTCGCTGGCCAGGTCGCGCAGTTCAATCAGGGCGCTTTGGGCCCGGTCCCGAAGCTGGCTAAACCGCTCCGTTAACCGGGTGACGTAATTGAGGTTATTGACAACATTTTTCAGATAGACGACGATCGATTGTTCCGCATTGTCCAGATAATCCGACGACAACTGAAGCCGTTCCTTGATATCTTCCGCGTTTTCCAGAATGGTTAATTCCTGCTCCAGCAATTCCTGCTCGTCGGCTTGCAATCCCATCTTCTGTAATTCTTCGTACAGAAAATGATTGTAATCAAACTCTTTTTTCATCTGCGCCGTCTCGGCAAGGAGCTGTTCGTAGGCTTCCAGTTTACGCCGGTAAGTCTGGTAATCAGCCCGGTATTGCCGCAGCAGGACATCGTTCTGCGCGTAGGTATCGACAATTTCGAGCTGGTATTCGTTCGAGCCCAGCAGGATGGAATCGTGCTGGGAGTGAATGTCCATCAAATGACTGGTTACCCGGCGGAGCAATTCGAGGTTAACCGGCGTATCGTTCACGAACGCCCGCGACTTGCCACTCGGGCTGATTTCCCGGCGGACCACGCAGGTGCTGTCGTAATCGAGATCCGCTTCCTCGAATAAATGCTCGATGAGGTAACCCGCCACACTGAAAACCCCTTCGATCACGCACTTTTCATCCGGGTTGTAGAGGGCTTTCACATCCGCCCGGTTTCCCATCAGCAGGCCAATCGCGCCAAGCATGATGGATTTGCCCGCGCCTGTTTCACCCGTAATGATGTTCAGGGCGGCAGCGGGGTCCATTTCCAGATGTTCGATCAGGGCGTAATTTTTTATCAGCAGATGCGAGAGCATAACAAAATTCTAAAAAGGCGCCTTTTCGTCCAGGATGATTTCGTCAACAGTGTGGAGCGGAACGGTATGGCTGTGGCCCCGGTTATCGCGTACCGACAATTCCGTACCCTGAACGCCCGTCAGCCGGCCATGCAGGGTGCGTCCGTCCCGAAAAACCACGTTCAGTTCCGAGTTGATCAGACGGTGGTCGGGATCGGTTATCCTGTTGTTGAAAAGGTCCGTAGTCCGAATGCGAATTAAACGCTTACCCATGAATTATCTGAGTAACTTTCGGTAAACTTCTGTTTTGGCCGGATCGAGCGTCGACAAAAGGGTAAATGCCTTCTGCCGTTCATCCCGTGATCCTTCATTCATGATGTTGAGGAGTTCTTCTCCTTTGGCATCGAAAAAGGTATTGATGACCACCGAATTGGGGCGTTGCTGGCTAACCTGCCGAATCGTGGTCAACACGTCCAGCACCTGCTGCCGGGCACCGGCCGGATTGGCGGTAAAGGTATCCAGCGCCTGCCGGTAATACGTATACAGTGCTTCGTGGTACGGAATGAATTGCTGGCTTTGCAGGTTTTCGATCAGCCAATACCGGTTTCGGATGTCGCCCTGCGCCCCCCACGCACCGCCCCCCACACTTTGATTGGCCAGCGTCATCACGTTGTAGGCCCGCTGGAAAAACTGTTTCCCCCCCTGTTTGCCAAAGGTATCGTAATCCATTCCGAGGATGATCAACGCGTGAAAAGCCAGCAGGGACGTCAGTTCACTGGAATACGCATTTTCGTTATAATACATCGGGTCGTTCAGCCGGTACGGAAAATTAAAGGCATTATCGATATACCGCAGGGTCACCGTCTCGTAGTTACTGCCGTAAACCGGGCGCATCACAATCACCTGGGCCCGGCCTTCGTAATAATTCTGGGCCGGAACCTTCAGAATGTCGATGATCAGTTTGCAATTGATCCGTTCTTCCGGATTGAAGGCATCGCTGGTCCAACGGCGGTTATTGAGGAAGTCGGTTATAAATCCCTGAAGCTGCGGGAAAATGGAGCGATCGGTTACCTGAGACGACTGGGCCTGATTAAAGTTCACCGTCACCTGGCAGTTGAGCTCCTGCGCCAGCGCTGCCTGGACCGATAAACCGACGCTCACCGCCATGATCAAAAGCAAGGATTGAATCTTCATACCATCGAAAGCTGTTCCTGAACGAGGTGGAGCAAATCTTCGGCCACTTCGTCCTTCGATTTTAACTCGTAGTGATAGACCCGTTCCTCTTTGTCAATAACGGTAATTTTGTTGGTATCGTGCCCAAAACCGGCTCCCGAATCGCGCAGGGAATTCAGGACGATCAAGTCGAAATTTTTGGCCCGGAGTTTGGCCTTCGCATTGGCCAGTTCATCATTCGTTTCCAGGGCAAACCCCACAACAATCTGATCCGGCCTTTTCTCCTGGCCGAGCGTTGCCGCAATATCGACGGTTTTGGTCATTTCCAACGCAAAAACCGCTTCTTTCTTCTTGATTTTCTGGTCGGCCGGATTCAGGGGCGTATAATCCGCTACGGCAGCCGCCAGCACCACGATATGCGCGCCGGAAAATTCGGTCGCCGTAGCTTCGTACATCTGCCGGGCCGACCGCACCGAAATGCGCCGGATCGTCGGATCGGGGAGAGGCAGAACCGTCGGCCCGCTGACCAGTGTTACCTCCGCCCCCGCCTGCGCAAACGCGCGGGCGATGGCGTACCCCATTTTGCCGCTCGAATGATTGCTAATGAACCGAACCGGATCGATGGGTTCCTGCGTCGGGCCGGCGGTAATCAGTACTTTCTTATGGCGGAAAACCGGGCGGTGCATGAAATGCCGTTCCAGATCCGACAGGATGTGTTCCGGTTCTGCCAGCCGCCCTTCGCCAACCAGGCCACTCGCCAGTTCGCCGTGTTCTGCCCGAATCAGGAAATTTCCAAACGACTCCAGCTTGCGGAGATTGTCCAGGGTTGCCGGATGGCGGTACATATCCAGATCCATGGCCGGTGCCAGAAAAACCGGGCACTTGGCCGACAGGTAAACCGCCGATAACAGGTCATCGCAAAAACCGTGGGCCAGTTTGGCCAGCGTATGGGCCGAAACCGGCGCAATAACGATCAGATCCGCCCACAGGGCCAGATCGACGTGATTATTCCACTGGCCGTCGCCGGCCAACTGGTTTATAAACTCCGAGAGGACGGGCCGTTTCGATAAGGTTGCCAGCGTCAGCGGGGTAATAAAGTCCTTCGCGGCCGTGGTCATAATTACCTGCACCTCGGCCCCGGCTTTCACCAGTAACCGGATCAGCAAGGCCGATTTATACGCAGCAATGCTGCCCGTTACCCCTAAAACGATCTTTTTACCCCTCAAAATGGCCATAATAACAAAAATACAAACCCAAAAGAAACCGGGGAAATCCAGGGAACACAAAGAACGTTCGCTGCTGCGATTTTCTTGGTGTCCGCCGTATTTCCCCGGTCGGTTACTGGTCGGATCGCTTGCTTACAAGGAACTGGTCGTTTCTTCGTCGACGGTGCGCCATTGCAGTTTGCCTTCCAGGAATTCATCCGTCGCCACGGTCGTCGGTTTGGGAAGACGTTCGTAATATTTGGAAATTTCGATTTGCTCCCGGTTTTCGAACACTTCTTCGAGGTTATCGACGGCCGATGCAAATTCGGAGAGCTTGTTGCTCAGTTCTTCTTTCATTTTGCTCGAAATCTGCCGGGCCCGTTTTGAAATAATCGATACGGATTCGTACAGGTTGCCCGTTGCTGCCGCAATCTTGTCGGTGTCGCGGGTGATGATAGAAGGATTATTTGCCATAGTTATAAAGTTTCAGATACTGGTTTGGGGCCCGCAGGTCCTGAAAACCGATGGATTAATTCGCCGTTGTCGCCGTTACTTTGGCCGGTTTTTGTTGTTGATTTAACTTTTCTTTTTCCAGATTGGCGATCGTTTCCAGCTCTTTCTGGCTGTCCGAATACATCCGTTCCGCTTTTTTCAGGTCCGGACTTTGCGGAAACTTGTCAACCAGGGCCAGGTAATAGGTAACAACATCCTGATGCCGTTCCTTCAGCTTATCGGCAAAGCTGTTTTTGGCCAGGTGGTATTGGGCGTCAACGCGCAGGTACGCCAGTTCCTGGTTGTATTTGGAGTCTGGATATTCCCGCAGGAAGTTGGTAATGGAAACCACCGACGAGCGGTAGTTGGCAATGTTGGCCGCACTGGTTTTGTAATACTGTTTGGCCTTGTCATAGGCCTTCCGTTCGAGTTTATCCCGCAGAACCTGAATATAGTCCGTACATTCCTGCCGAAACGGACTTTGCGGATTCGCATTGATAAAGTCCTGCAAGGCGGCCATGGCCGTCAGCGTGTTGGATTGATCGAGATTGTAATTGGGCGAATCCTTGAAGAGGGAAAGCGCGTAGAAATACATCGCTTCGTGGGCGTAATCACTTCGCGCGAAGGTTTCATAAAACTGTTTGAAGTGAAATGCCGACAACTGGTAGTTCTGTTGCTGGTATTCGCAGTGAGCCCGGTAAAACTGAGCCATTTCCGATTCCGTACTTCCTTTCAGGATCGGAATCAACTCTTCGAACAACAGTCCGGCCTTATAAAACTCTCCTTTCTTGAAGTACGAAACGGCGGCTTTATATTTCTCTTCATCCGTGCCCTTCTTCTGTAATTTCTGGAAGGGGCTGCAGGAGGCAAAAAACAAAAGAATTAAAAGCGCTAACGTACCTGCTTTCCAACAATGCTGCATAAGGCTGCAAAATTAATAAAAATCTCTGTAAGACTAACGATTACGTTTCGTAAATAGTGCGGAGCCAAGGGGATGGGGGGCAAAAAATAAGCAGTAAACAGGAATCTGCCTACTGCTTACGGGATAGCCAATCGGATCATTGATGACTAACCATTAATTTTTTAGTGGCAATCTTTTTACCGTCCAGCGACAATTGATAAAAATACATGCCGGAATTCATTTCACTGGTGGCAATCCGGATTTTTCGTTCGTTTTTGTCCAGTATATATTCTCCGACCTGAGCACCCAAGACGTTATAAAAGACAAGTTTGGCATCTTTGACATTGCCCGAAATCTGATAGTCGATTTCGGCGCTTTCGTTCGCCGGGTTGGGGTAGATGTTGGATACGATTATTTTTTCGTTGGCATACATCCGGTCGTCCGCTTTCCGGGCTTCTTCGGCCGATTGCCGGGCTTCGGCAACGGTCAGGGTGCCGGTTTCGGCGGTGGCAGTCCGGGCCGGAGTCCGGCTGGCTGCGGCATTCAGGAATTGATTGCGGTAAAATTGGTTAATCGCCGTATTCTTATGAATGGCATCTCCGCGATCCAGGCTGGTAACGGAATGTTGTTTTAAAAAGGAGAAAGACTTCGAGGGAATGGCATGATTTGGTGTCGCTGGTTTTTTTCCCAGCTCCAGCCGGCTTTGGGGTTTGCTGCTATCGGTTTGAGCCAGGAGACTCTGCGATACCAGAAGTGCCAGGCCGACTAACCAGGCATATAAACGTACAGGTTGTTTCATAACTATTCATTCAGTAGTTGGGTGGATATAATACCCCATCACAAACATATTTAAAAAAACGAGAAAGTCAACGTCCGCTTCCTCAAAAAATTGTCATTAATTCCCTTTTTTGTCAGTTAGAACCTGATTTGTATTCAAAGGTTTAACGGAAAACAGAATTTTTATTAAAAATTTCCACTAACGGTTCAGTTCCCGGCTTTCCGGACGGGCTTCTTAATCAACACCTTTTCCGGCTGGCTTGCTTCCGGTGCCGCAGGCGGTTTCGTCGGGCCGGGCTGAGCCGGTTTTGCTCCACCAACGGTTGTTTTTTTTTCGTCAGCCACCGGCCCGGGTTCGTTCTTTTTCGTGGCCGACATCGTCTCGACGGCGGCCTGATCCGGTTTCGGCCGCATCAGGTTTTTCAGAGTGGACCTGCTTGCTGGCACTTCGTTTCTGATCGTAGCTGATGCGTCGGCGGGGGCTGCCGTTGTCGGTTTATTCCCCGGTTTTGTGTCCGAAACCACGGGCTGTCCGGTTGCTTCCGGTTGGCCGGTTACGCGGGCTTTTGTCGGTTTTTCCGCAATCCGCCAGTTAAAACCATCCAGCCGTTTGTCGCTCTCTTTCAGTTCTTTCGGCGGCACAAGCTTTGAGTCCGGCTGGCCGTAAAAACTAATTTTCTTCACCTTTCGATCGACAAACCGAATGGTCATTTTACTGCACAAAACCCGGTTCATGCCGACCATTTTATTGTGATCATCGACCGCGAAATAAAGACTCTCTCCGTTGCCTTCCACCACGACATGGTCAATGTCGGATCGATCTTTTTGCCGGTCGTAGGCGAAATAGGCGGTTAATGTCCGGCCTTTCACCTGGTTGAAATTTTGCAGGGTATCCTGTGATATGACGAAAGAATGACCCCGAAGTAACATTTTGTTGATTCGGTTATTTTTCATCAAAGCCGTGATCGAATCGCCTTCCATCTGGTAATTGGTACTCCAGACGATCGGATCCCGGTAAAAAAAGATCGTGGAGTCGGCGGTTTCGTACACAATGGAATCACATTTACTCTGCATATCGTTTTTAAACACCAGCGCATTTTTGTGCCCGATCAGCCTCCGATACGTCGAGTCAGCGGTTTTGCTGCCCTGGATACGCTTCGGATTCGGTAACTCAAAGGACCAGAGCGTATCGGCCCGCATGAACAGCGTGTCGGAACTGGATATGCTCTTGACGAGCGCGTGACCCGTCATTCGGGCGACGCCGGCTTTTCGGTTGTATCGACCAAAATCGCCCGTCAGAATGGTTTTGTCGCCCTTTGCAAACAGAATAACGTTGCCCCGGGCGGTGTAAAAATCATTGGCATTATTTCCATATAGCGTGTCGCCGGTCAGCGTATATTTTTCCGTCTCGATGGTGGCCCGGCGCTGAAAGTTCGACAAGCGCGATACCGTATTGTAATCACCGTCTTTGGCAATCAGCGTGCCCTCCTTACTCACAATTTTGGTGGGGCCCTGAAACGTCGCAATCTTACTGAATGAGTTATAAAGCAACGAATCAGCGGTCAGGGTATATTTCGGATTGACCAGTTTTACGTCCTCAATGAACGTAAAGAGCTTCGTCCGCGTGTTGTAATATCCTTCCCGGCTGGTCAGAATATTTTCGCGATCGACGATGCGACCCTTCACCGGATAATGCGCGATTCCGTTCACCATGTCGTATTCCAGCTTTCGTGTCGTTAGCGTCATTTTCCGGTCTTTCAGAATCACCGTTCGACCGGAGACATTCGCCTGCCGGCTGGCTCCGAAATAAAAAACCGTATCTCCTCTGACGCTCAGCGTATCTCCCTGCACCATCCGCACATTCCCGTAGGCTTCGATAACGTTGGTGCTCAGGTTCTGGACCGCCCGGTCGCAGTACATCTGCATGTTCTTGTGCTGCAGCCGCACATTACCGGTCAGCTTTCGAATCTCTTCCGTTCCCGACTGTAACCCTTCCAATTGGTCGGAATGCTTCAGAATGACGAGTTCTTCCGTGCCGCCCGCCGGGGAATTGTTGACCTGGGCGGTTGCCAGACCGGCCCACAAAACCAGCAGTAAAACCAGGAGTCGGTCTACCATTCTGTTACCAAAGACGCACGTTTTATACAAAGGGTTGCGATGCATGATAAAAAATCTTTCTGAGCCGGTTTCCGATGCGGTTCTGTTTTGCCGACCCGGAAGGATTCTAATGCAGGCTCAGGAAATCCAAGACACAAAATTAGACCTTTCAGGTAAAACCGGCTATACGTTGCGGTTATTTAACCTTTCTTAACAGAACAACATTTCGGGATAACTGATTACATTTCGGGGCTTTCTTTAAAAAAGAACGACTATCCGCCATCCGTCTGGACCAAATCATCCGGGCGCGGTGCCTACGGTATCCGACCGAAAGAAAAGCTGGCATACATGGGTAGTTATCCGAAAATTGATTCGGGCTTTGTTCGAAAAAAAATGGATCCTGGCAGGAAAAAATGTCATTATTACTTAGATTTCTGGTTCAATTTTTGCATTAAAGTTGTTACCGATTAGGAACAATTGTTAACAATTTTACCAATTCATTGGGTAAATCCCCGTGGAATACCCCGCGGTATGATCTCCTGACCAGGAACTAGCAACCTTTTCTCTGACCTTCTTTCTTTTTGCTCATGGAAACCTTGAAACCCGTCACACTACCTAATCCCAAAGACCGGAAAAAATTTAAATGCACAGTTTATACGAAGAAAGGCACTGTTTTTGCTAAAAAAATCTACACGGCCTATAACGAATACGGTGCCCAAATGCAGCTGGACGAATGGCTGGCGGGTCAAGTATCCAGCCATTTCGACCGAAAATCCATTGAAATCGTTCCTCATATTCGTAAAAGGTCGCTTAGCTAACGTTCGCTTTTTCGGCGTCGTGCAGCCGCTTTAACCGCATAATCCACTAATGACTTGTTCCTGATCCCGGTTTTGTAAACCGGGATTTTTTGCTATTCGGAACGTTATCGTCGCAGCCTGATCGTTGATTTTGTTGCCAGACGGGCGGTAACAAGGCACATGGAGAATTTTCTGTACTTTTGTTCGGGTTCGGATCGTCATAACGGCCGATCGGAGGGCAATGGCTACAAATGAATCAAAATCCGGGAAACAGGAGCGGCTGCGTGAGCAATTCGTCCGGTTTATTCGCGAACAGCAGCTTTTTGATCCGGCGGAGCGCGTCCTGTTGACAGTCAGCGGTGGGCTGGATTCGGTGGTGCTCGCGGAACTGTTTCGGTTAGCCGGTTTTCAATACGGGATTGCCCACGCAAATTTCCGATTGCGAGGAGATGAGTCCGAAAGGGATGCAGTTTTCGTGCAATCGCTGGCGGAGCGCCATCAGGTTCCGTTTCATACCCGGCCACTCGAAGCCCAAGCGGAGGTTGACAGGACAGGAGTTTCCATCCAGATGGCCGCCCGTCGATTGCGGTATGAATGGTTTGAAGAAGTGGCCGTTTCGTTTGATTATCAGTATATTGCTACTGCCCATCATCAGGACGACGTTCTTGAAACGGTGCTGCTGAACCTCGTGCGTGGAACCGGTCTTACGGGCTTGCGGGGCATTCCGGTTCGGCAGGGACGCGTTATCCGGCCCTTGTGGTTTGCGGATCGGTTGTCGATCGAACAATACGCCCGACAGCATCAGCTTTCCTGGCGCGAAGACAGTTCCAACGCATCGGACTATTACCGCCGGAACCAGCTTCGTCATCAGGTAGTTCCAATTTTCAAAAATCTGAATCCCAGTTTGTTACAAACCTTACAGACTACGGTTGAACGCCTGCAATCGGCGGACAAGCTGGTTGATCAGGAACTGGCCAGTTCCTGGCAAGCGCTGGCTGAAAACCGCCCGGATGGGGTTGCCCTGCCGATTCAACCCCTCACTCAGTTGCCGGAATGGGCGTTTCGCTTGTCGGAATGGCTAAAACCGTACGGTTTTCAATACGCCCGGATGGGCCCCATCGTGGAAGCGGTTCGGTCGGCGGGGTTTGGGCAGGTGTTCTACTCCGATACCCACACGGTGGTTCGGGACCGGGGCTTTCTGGTGATCGAATCGCGGCACCCAACTGTGCTTCCGGAGCTGGTTCTGAACGAGTTGACCCGGTCCGAAATCAAAGTGGGAACGCAGTATGTTTTACGCATTGAGCAATTGGAGCACACACCGGGTTTTCGGATTCCTTCGGATCCGCATATCGGCTGTTTCGATGCGGAGCAATTGACCTGGCCCTTGCGCATCCGCCCCTGGCGGGAGGGCGATCGCTTTCGCCCCCTTGGGTTGAAGGGGAGCCAGTCGGTGGGTGATTTTCTGACGAATCGAAAGGTGTCCGTGGCCGAAAGGCGGGCAGCCATCGTGTTGATGTCCAATCATCAGATCGTGTGGTTGATTGGGTACCGACCGGATGATCGGTTTCGGATAACCGACCAAACCCGGCAAATTCTGAAAATTGAACAGCATTTTGTGGAATGAGGGGACATGGATTACCCCTGAAGTTCCATTCCTGATCGGTTAACGGGTTCAGGTTTTTGCGAAACCTCTTGCTGGCTTGCTGTTGTACAAGCAATGTTGGCATTTATTTTGTGGTCTTCTGGAAGTAACCCTTTCATTTTACCATGAACTATTTACGACGGATCCTGCTAAGTGCGGTTTTGGTTACTGCGACAGTGGCGGTTCAGGCCCAGAGTGCCCGTCTGAAAGCGGCCAATAAACAGTTTGAAAACCTGGCGTATGTGAATGCCGTTCGGGCTTATGAGGAATTTTTGAAGCTGGATAAAGCCAGAGAGGCCACCGAGGTGCAGGAGGCCTTCACGAAACTGGCCTATAGTTACCGGGCATTGCAGGATACCAAAAATGCAGAGCGTATTTATGCGGAGTTACTAAAAGAGTTTCCCGAAACCGACTCCCGGAATTACCTGTATTATGCCCAGTGTCTGGCTGCTAACGGCAAATACCGGGATTCACAACGGATGTACAGCAAATACGGCGAGAAGCAAAAAGAGGATTTGCGGGGCCAGAAGTTTACGGTTTCCTACATGGACATGGCCCGGTTTTATCAGGATTCTTCCTCGTATCGCGTAGACTATCTGCCCATCAATTCCAGACAGGCCGATTTTAGTCCCATGTATTACCAGAATGGACTGGCCTTTGTGTCGGCACGGGATGAAACCGGCCCGGTAAAGCGGGTTTTTGGCTGGAACCAAACGCCATTTCTGGACCTGTATTTTTTTCCGGATACGGCCGAACTTCATAAAACCGTTGACCTGGCGGCTCAGGCGGCTTCGCTGGGGGGGAGTGGAACGACCTCCGAATCGGTAGAGGCTGCTCCGCAGGAAGTACAAACGCTTTCTAAAACGGAGGCATTCAGCCGGACTCTTAACACCAAATACCACGAAGGCCCCATGACGTTTTTCAAGGATCAGAAACGCGTCATCTTTACCCGGAACAATATGTCCAAAGGGAAAAACGGGAAAAGCACCGAGGGCATTCGTAAATTAAAATTGTACATCGCCGAAAACGCCAACGGAAACTGGCAGAAAGTGGAGGAACTGCCCTTTTGCAGCAGTGACTATTCGGTCGGCCATCCGGCATTGTCGCCCGATGATACCAGATTGTATTTTGTGTCCGATATGCCGGGCGGTTTTGGCGGAACGGACATTTACGTGGTCGAGTACAAGGATGGTCAGTGGTCCACTCCGGTCAACATGGGCAAAGAAGTGAATACGGAGGGCAATGAGATGTTTCCGTTTATAGACGAAAACCAGAACCTGTATTTCTCCTCCGACGGACACGAGGGACTCGGCGGGCTGGATGTGTTTTATGCTGAATTGCGGGAAGGCATTGCGTTTAAAGGCGTGCAGAATCTGGGGTATCCGATCAATTCCGAGAAGGATGATTTTGGCCTGATAACGACCCGGAACCGTACGTCCGGGTACTTTAGCAGCAACCGAAAACGGGGCGCCAGCGACGACAATATCTACAGTTTCCGGCGAACCTGCAAGCAGCTGAACATTTTCGTGTACGACGCCAAAACCAGTGAACCGCTGGCGGTGGCCGATGTCCGGGTCGTGAAGGCGGGCGTCAATCAGGATTTGCGGTTTACCGGTGTCGATGGGAAAACCAGTTTTTGCGTAGATGCCAACATCGATTACGAATTTAAGGCGTTCAAGGAAGGGTATTCGGCCAACAGCCTCCGGTTTTCAACCATGACCCAGTCAGAACGGCCGATTATGACGCTTTCTATCTATCTCGAAAAGAGCGACAATACCCTCGTGAAAGGAACCGTCAAGACGGAAGTGAACCAGCAACCAGCGCCGGGCGTGACGGTGACCCTGCGGAATGATAAAGACAATTCGGAGCAGAAAGTGGTGACCGGTGCGGACGGGAAGTACGAGTTTGAGGTAAAACCGGGCGCACCGTATACACTTACCACGCAGAAAAACCGGTATACGGCCAACCAGGAACAGATCCCGAAAATGAAGGCGGGAAAAAATCCGAAACTGATTGAAAAACAACAGGGAATTTACGGTGAAGGCGACGTTTTCGAACTAAAGAATATTTATTACGACTACAACAAATTCTTCATCCGGCCCGATGCGGCCCGTGAACTGAATCACGTCGTTACCTTGCTACAGAAATACCCGGCAATGAAAATTGAGCTTCGGTCGCATACCGATAGCCGGGCCAGCGATGCCTATAACCTGCAATTGTCGACCTACCGGGCGCGCGCGGCTGTCGATTACCTGGCCAATCGCGGAATCGATCCATCCCGGCTAAGTGCTCAGGGGTACGGCGAAACCGAAATTCTGAACGGCTGCACGGACGAGGTAGCCTGCCCGGAAAACAAACACCAGCAAAACCGGCGGACAGAGTTCCGGATCGTGGCCGTTCAGTAACCACGGGGAGCGTCAGTGCATCAAATTGGGGGGAAGGAAAGTTTGAAGCCGCATTGCGCGGTCATTCCGCAGGTAGATCCGGACCTGATCGACAACGGCCACCTGGTGGTATTGTTTTGAAATGTAGGAAGCCAGGGCGGGAAAGTTCTCGTGACGGTAAACCGTCGTATCGGTCATCCACAGGCTGTTGGGACCGGTGGCATCCACAAAGAGCGTCGGTTGCGTGCTCGTGATGTCTTCCATGTATTTTTCCTGGTAGGCCCGGCGCAGTGAGTGTGGCACAATGCTTCGAAAGCTATGGTTTTCGCTCGTGCCCTGAGGGAGTTGAGCTTCGACATGGTAGGTCATGTTCCAGCCCCAGACGACTAACCGGTCATTGGGCCGGGCATAGTGCAATAGTACATCGGAAACCCGGCTGTTTGGGAAGTGAGCCGGATTTCTGGTAGCGTAAAGATAATAATTGGTGGCAACCGGATTCTGCCGAAACTGTATGGCGGTTTTTCCGAAAAAGAAGAGGTTGCCAAGGAGAAACAACCGGGGAAAAATTACAGGATACCGGGCGGTTTGCAGGGATAAAAACTGGTCGATAACCAGATTGCCCAACCACCCAAGCGAAGGGACCAGCAGCAGCAGGTGGTGCGTAAATTCGGTGCCAGGTTTGACGACCGAATAGAGAGACGCTCCCAGCCAGGCAACCGACCAGCAGCCAATCCATCGCTTACCGGGTAAAAGGGGCTGCCGTTTAATCAGGATAATCCAAACAGTGGCTGCCGAAAGAAGGAGGACGAAAAGGAAAAAGGGCAGAAAGGTAGTTTCCGATTGAAAAAAAACGGGTAGGCGAAGGGTTTTGGACCAGAAGGAGAGCCGAGTGGCGGGATATAAATATTGGTTGTATTCGCCGTAATTGAACAGATTGGATTGGATGTAAAACGTGTAAAAGCGGTTCAGCACTCCGAAGTAGTAGCAGCAGCCAACAACAAAACCCGTAGGCAGTGCTAAGCCCAGGATGAACCAAACCGGCGGATTGATACCCCGGTGTTGACAAGGTCGAAGGAAAAACAGACTGGCCAGGATGGCGACGGCGATTAAAGCCGCTGAGGGCATACTTTGCAGTTTTGCAAAAGGGACACAGCCGAGGGCGAAACCGGCCCATAGCCCGTCAAGGCGCTGGTTGGAGAAGCCGGAAGGCGCCTGAAGCCGAATAAAATAATACCATCCGAGTGTGAGCAGAACCAGCGAGGCCAACTCGCTGCTGTAGTGCAAAAAGTCGAAATGAATGACATACGAGAAAAATAAAACCAGCACTACTAAGGCAATCCGGGCGGATTGGGGGGCTACTACTCGCCGAAGGCCCGCAAACAAAAACAACAGAATAAAACCGATCAGAACGGTGCCGGTTAAACGAGTGGTAAAATAGGTGATGGGCCAACCGAATAACCCGGGCCAGACCAACAGATAACTATTGATTGGACCGATCGTCGTCCCATCCACCGAATCCCAGTAAACCGGATTTTGGAGTAAGGTAATTGCCTGGGTAATCATCTGGGATTCATCGGGATTCAATTGCTGGTTGTAAACCATGCTGGGCAGGCGGAGCACAACCAGAAAGAGAACGCATAACCCGAAAAATACCGAATCCCGTTTGAACAGCGAAACGGGGGGAAGAAATAAACCAGCCGTTAATAATCCGATCCCTATAAGCCAGAGAATAAAATATAAATGGGAAAAAAGCATATAGTAAAAGCCGGATCAGGGAAGAAGTCTACGTCCAAGTATGTATAGGGAGAGTATCGGGCGTCTTCCCGGATTCGGGGCCAAGTAAACCCCTGGGAAATTCGCCGAAATGGAAAAGGAATGCGCCTTAAATCAAGGTTCCTCCGTCGGCATGAAAAAGGCTGCCCGTGCAATAGGTCGATGCGTCGGATGCCAGAAACAGGGCCAGGGGGC
Organism: Larkinella bovis; assembly: GCF_042655385.1. Lineage (NCBI taxonomy): Bacteria > Pseudomonadati > Bacteroidota > Cytophagia > Cytophagales > Spirosomataceae > Larkinella > Larkinella bovis. Next base: position 360,651 of record NZ_JBHSMA010000001.1, read on the forward strand.
TGATTTCGTCGGTTGTCCCCATGCGGGCAATGGGGAGACGCTGGGTGAAGTGGGCGAGCGTAGCGTCGTCCTGCCAGAGGGCCTGGCTGAACTTGGTTTTGATCAAACCCGGGCAGATGGCGTTCACGCGAATACCGTCGGGGCCCCATTCTTTGGCCAGTACTTTGGTCAGCATGTTCAGGCCCGCTTTGCTCACGCTATAGATACCCAAACCGGGATCGGGGGTTTCGCCGGCAATACTGCTCAGCATGATGCTGCTGCCGCCCCCCCGGTTTTTCATAACCGGATACACCCGTTTACTGAGTTCAAACGGCGCTTTGAGGTTGATTTGCATGATTTTGTCGAATGCGCCGGGATCGCAGTCGAGTGCAGGGCCAAAAACCGGGTTCGTAGCCGCATTATTGACCAGAATATCAATCCCGCCGTAGCGCGCGACGGTTTTTTCCACCAGAGCGCGGCATTGATCCGGATCGCCCGTGTGGGCGGCAATAGCAGTGGCTTCTCCGCCGGTTTTTCGGATATCGTCGGCCACCGCGTCAAGGCTGCTTTGCCGGCGGCTGCTAAGAACTACCCTGGCACCGAACCGGGCAAAAAGACGGGCGATGCCTTCGCCGATGCCTTTGCTGGCTCCGGTAATCAGGGCTACCTTGCCGTTCAACCCAAAAACGGATTGCTCCGTATCTTTTAAGGATGAGATTTCCATATTTGACCGTATCTTGGCGCGTATGCGTAGAAGTGATTTTGCAAACTATGCTTTAGTCCGAAGATTTCAAAAACCGGCCGGAGCAGATTGCGGAAATAACATACCAGAGTTCCCTTTTTTTCGTTGCCGTAAAAAAATAAGATGCCTAACCAACCGCTTCCGATGTCCCTGCCGCCCTCCGATTTGCCGCCATTTGTCCGATCCTGGCGCCAGTTATACGCGATTGTCATTGGCAGCCTGCTGCTTGAAATTATCTTGTTTTACGGGCTTATGCGGTATTTTTCATGAGTAGTCTTGACTGGCTGATTTTGGTTGGTACGTTAGCCGCCATCGTCGTGTATGGGGTCATCCGCAGCCGGGGGAGCCGTAACATGGACGATTACCTGCTGGCCGATCAATCGTTACCGTGGTACCACGTTTGCCTGTCGGTGATGGCCACGCAGGCCAGCGCCATTACGTTTCTGTCGGCACCGGGGCAGGGTTTTACGGACGGCATGCGGTTTGTTCAATTTTATTTCGGGCTGCCCCTGGCGATGGTGGTGCTGGCCGTCACTTTTGTGCCGATTTTTCACAAGCTGAAGGTTTTTACCGCCTACGAATACCTCGAATCCCGGTTCGACGCCCGGGTACGGGTTTTTACGGCCTTGCTGTTTCTCCTGCAACGCGGTCTGTCTACCGGGCTTTCCATCTATGCCCCCTCGATTATTCTCTCGACCATTCTGGGCTGGAATATCTTCTGGACGAACATCATTATGGGAGGAATCGTCCTGGTTTATACGGTAACGGGCGGCACCAAAGCGATCTCGTATACGCATTTGCAACAAATGGTGATTGTCACCGGGGCGATGTTTATTGCGGGCTGGATGACGGTTCATCTGCTGCCGCCGGATGTGGGCTTCATCGATGCCCTGCAGGTCGCCGGAAAAGCCGGACGACTCAATACAATCGATCTCAAATTTGATCCCGATAGCCGGTATAACCTGTGGTCGGGCCTCATTGGCGGTTTTTTTCTGCAATTATCGTACTTCGGAACGGATCAGTCACAGGTGGGGCGGTATCTGACGGGGCAGTCGGTTGGCCAAAGCCGGTTGGGGTTGCTGGCCAATGGCATGTTAAAGGTGCCCATGCAGTTTCTGATTCTGCTGGTGGGCGTTCTGGTATTTGTATTTTATCAGTTCAACCCGGCACCGGTTTTTTTCAATAAGGTAGAAACCGACCAACTGCTGAAAAGCCCGTATGCTAGCCAGTACCGCCAGCTGGAAGCAGAACACGAGCAGATTGCGGCCCGGCGGCAGCAGGCGGTTTTGACGCTGAACAAAGCCATTTCGGACCAGAATTCGGCATCCGTTGCGCAAAGTAAAGCGATCATTACCCAAACCGACGAGCAGGCGAAGGGGGTTAAAAGCCAGGTGGTAGCTTTGATCAAGAAAAACAATCCGGTCGGCGATACGAGCGATGTCAACTATATTTTTCTGCGGTTTGTCCTCGATGTGCTGCCCCACGGGTTGATCGGGTTGCTGATTGCCGTCATTTTCAGCGCGTCAATGGGATCGATTGCGGCTGCCTACAGCTCGCTGGCCTCGACGACGATCGTGGATATTTACAAACGCCTGTTTTGCAGGGATTATTCCGACGGTCATTACCTGAAAGCGTCGCAGGTTGCCACGGTAATCTGGGGGATTTTCTGCATCATTGTCGCCCAGTTTGCCAGCAAATTGGGGAGCATGATCGAGGCCGTGAATATTCTGGGATCCCTGTTTTACGGCGTCATTCTGGGGATTTTTCTGGTGGCTTTTTATTTCAAAACCATCCGCGGGAGGGCAACCTTCTGGGCCGCCATTATTACCGAAGGGCTGGTTGTTTGGTGCTGGCTCGAAGAATTGACCGCCTTCCTGTGGCTCAACGTCATTGGCTGCGTGCTCCTGATTGCCATTGCCTGGCTGCTCGAAAGGCTGTTGCCCGCGCGGGAAATAGCTGGTGCGAAGGAGTGAGTTTAGGGCAAACAAAAACCGCCTTCGGAAAGATCCAAAGGCGGTTTTTGTGGCCGTACGCCGGACTTATGAGGTCTTCTTTTTTCCTTTGATGGCTTTGGCCGGTGCCGCGGGAATGAGTGACTGATACTCAGAAACGCCTTTCTGGATGCCCTCTTTGAAGAAGCGGAAAATCGGATCGTTTGACGCTTCGCCCACGACCAGGGCTTTCTGCGCCAGGGGCAAGGCTTCGGCCACTTTTCCCATTTTGGACAGAATCTGCGCCTTGGTCCAGAGATTCGAATAGGTTTCTTTCAGGCCGATTGATTTATCGACCCAGGCCAGTGCCTGATCCAGATTCCGGTTTTTGGCCAGATTCCAGTTCGCTGCCGCCTGCAGAACCCCGGCATCTTCCGGTTTTTCGGCCACCGCTTTCAGAATGTTAGCCTGGGCATTGGCATTCACATCCACCCAGAGACTGGCCGTCGCCCGGGTATCTGCCCAGTAAAAACTCAGGTTAGCCGTGCTGTCGGTCAGGTCACTGAAACCGATTGTAAAGGTCTGATACGGCCGGGTTACTTTTTCGGGTTTGATCTGTACCCGCAGGGCATCTTCTTCTTTCTTGTAGCCATTCGGTGCTCCTTCTTCGGCAGTAGCCGTCAGGTTTTTGTTGAAAATGAGCGTCCATTCTGTCTGGTTGGGAATGGTCAACACCGAATAGGTTCCGGCGGGAAGTTTCTGGCCCTGCACCCGTACATCGGTGGTCGTTTTAAACGTAGTGGCGGCATTTGCCCCGGTTCGCCAGAGCTGGCCCAGCGGAGCCAGGGGAGTCTGATTGCCCAAGGCCGCCCGGCCTTTCAGACTGGGCCGTGAATAGACTACGGTAAAATCGGTGGTGCCAACCGTTTGCATGATCGTTGCACCCGGACTGGGCTGCGGCAATTTGATTTGAGCCATACCGATCTGGGTAACAAAAAGCAGTATGGACAGGATAGAAGCGTGTTTCATGATGTTAATTTAATTGTACGTCGTAGTAAACTTAGGACGAATTTGCGGTTTTTTTGCGGTATAAATCAAGTTTCTTTTCATCATATGCACCGACAACCGTTGCTTTCCCTCCTGGATAAGCATCAGCCCACCGACGAACAGGAGCGTCGGATGCGGGACCAGACCATCGAATTTGTGACGCAACACCCCGATTGTTTCGAACGCCACCTGGCTATTGGCCACGTAACTGGTTCGGCCTGGGTGGTTAGCCCGGATCGGCAGCGGGTCGTTTTGATCCATCATGCCAAACTTGATCGGTGGCTTCAGCCCGGCGGGCATGCCGATGGCGATCCGGATCTCCTGCGGGTGGCGCTGCGGGAAGCGCAGGAGGAAACCGGGCTTTCTTCCCTGCAAGCCGTCGGTCCGGACATTTTCGACGTAGACATTCACCGGATTCCGGCCCGCGGAACGGAACCTGAACACCTGCACTACGACATCCGGTTTTTGCTGGAAGCGCCCCCTGATCAGCCGTTTAGGCAAACCCGCGAAACCAAAGCGATTCGCTGGGTCGATTGTGATAGAATTGCCGAATTGACGACCGAAAAATCAATATTACGCATGAATTTTAAGAAAAAAGATAAAAACTAAAAGAATAGTTATACTGTAGCGTGTTATATTGCCTGCGAAAACTGCCCGGCGGTTTTCAAAATACAACAAAACCACAGGCAATTATGAAATCGATAACGAAGACCTGCCTCGGTCTGCTAGCGGTAGCTATGGCTATTCCGGCGACGGCGCAGGAGAAATTGAAAAGCGATCCGACGTATTCCACCGCGAATTATAAACATCCTAACAAAGCAGCCGCTGCCCGGCAGTGGGAACCTGAAAACGGCATTGAATTCCGGCGTCGGAAACAAAAACCGCAGAACATTGCCAGTTACCGCGAGCAACAGCGCCGGGGCGGCATTGGTGACCCGGCCATTACCGTTCCGGCTACCCCCGCTTCGCTGGCCAGCCGGAATTATAAACAGCAGAACCGGATGGTCAACCCGCAGCCCGCTGCGAATAAACCGGAAGTCGCCACCCGAATCGAAGCAGACGAAAGCGTTGGGAATTAAGAAAACCAACCGGAAAAACCACCTCAGTAATGGGGTGGTTTTTTGTTGCGGCAAACTCTGGCTGGATTTCGGTAGTTATAGGCAGCAGAGGGACATAATCGTATCGGAAGACCCGTTCCGGTCCTGACTGGCTCCCGGCTTTTTTCTCAAACCACCCCTATGAACGTACGCTCTCACGAACCTTTCTGGCTGTTAAAAAACGGCTTGTTACAACCTTACCCTTCATTAACTCATTCCATATCCTGCGAGGTCCTCATTGTGGGGGGCGGTATTACCGGGGCCCTCATGGCGTATTCGCTGGTTCAGGCCGGTTTTGATACGGTCGTGATTGACAAGCGGGACGTCGGTACGGGCAGCACGGCGGCCAGTACGGCCATGCTGCAATACGAAATTGACACGGCTTTGCACCAGCTGATTCCGATGATTGGCGAGGAGGGCGCCGTTCGCGCCTACGAGTCGTGCCGCGATGCCATTGGCAAAGTGGGAGCGCTGGTGCGCACGCTGAAAAGCAAAGCCGGTTTTAAGCGCAAGAAAAGTCTATACCTGGCGGCCGTTCAGGAAGATGAGGAGTTTCTGCGAAACGAATTTGACGTCCGGCGGAAACACGGTTTTAAGGTCGAATGGCTCGATCGGGCGCGGCTGCGGAAACGCTTTGGGCTGGCGTCGGTGGCGGCTATCTGTTCGGCGGATGCCGCCGAAATGGATGCGTACCGGTTTACGCACGATCTGTTCCGGGCTGCGGTCGCGAAGGGTTTACGCGTTTTCGATCACGTTGAAATTCAATCGACGGATTATGAACCCAACGGCGTTCGGCTGCTGACGACGGACCTGGCGCTGATTAAAACCGGGAAAGTGGTGTATTGCACCGGCTATGAAGCGCAGGAAATGCTACCGGAAAAAGTGGTTACGCTGAAAAGCACCTTTGCGTTGGTGAGTGAACCGTTGCCGAAGCTTCCCGACGGCTTACAATCGATTCTTTTGTGGGATACACAACGTCCGTACCTTTATTTACGTACCACCGATGATCAGCGGGTACTGGTCGGGGGCGGTGATGAACCCTTTAAAAATGCAGCCCTTCGCGACAAATTGATTGGGGTAAAACAGGAAATGCTAATGAGCCAGATCCGGGAGCTGTACCCTGACCTGGGGTTGGTGCCGGACCAGGTGTGGGCGGGCACTTTCGGCGAAACCAAAGACGGGTTGCCGTATATCGGCGAACACCCGGCTTTTCCGCATAGTTACTTTGCCCTGGGGTTTGGCGGCAACGGCATTACGTTCAGCGTGACGGCGGCCGAACTGATTCGGGACGTGTTAGTGGGGAAAAAGGCCAGCGAACTGTATTGGTACCGGTTTGGCCGGTAACGCGAATCAGGCGAGCTGCTGCTGATAAAGCCGGTAGTTTTCGTCATCGAAGCAGACAAACTGCACGTGTTCGACGGAGGTCTGCTGCTGTTTCCCAAAATTCCGGACGGTTTCCAGCGCAATGGTGCAGGCTTTCTCCTTCGGAAAACCGTAAATGCCGGTGCTGATGTTGGGGAATGCCACCGATTTTAACGCACGCTCGGAAGCAATTTCCAGCACCCGGCGGTAACAACTAGCCAGCAGTTCGGGCTCCCGGTTTTTTCCGCCGTTCCAGACCGGCCCAACCGTATGAATGACGTATGGAGCGGGCAGCCGATACCCGCCGGTTAGTTTGGCATCACCGGTCTGGCAGCCGTTCAGGGTCCGGCATTCGGTCACTAATTCGGGGCCAGCCGCGCGGTGAATGGCCCCGTCGACACCGCCACCACCCAGCAGACTCGAATTGGCCGCGTTGACAATGGCATCAACCTTGCATTTTGTAATATCACCCTGACTTACGGTCAGCTTCATTTTTTGATAGGTTAGTTCTTCATCAATTTCACGGTCCGCTTCGTAGTAGGGCTCGAAAGCGTCAGAAAATACAGCCCCGGCGAGAGACTCAAGGGTTGCAGGGAAACATGAATCGCCCGATCTGACGAATAGTTTTGCCGCCAGACCACCTGACCCGCCGAATTGGTAAGGGTCGCATCGATGACCTGATTCAGCGGAATTTCGTTCCACTGAACCGTTAGCCGGTCGGCACCGGTGAACGGATTCGGGTAAATCAATAGGGAATAAGACTCGGCGGCAATGGCTGAGGCCCGCTCAAAATTTGGAATCCCGTAGCCCCGTTCATTATCGGGCGTGGCGAACTGACTGCCCGATTTTCGCAGACATTCAATGACCTGAGCAACCGTCAGCCGGGGGTTGGCCTGCCAGAATCCGGTGGCTAAAGCTGCCACCAGGGGAGACGAATAGGAAGTGCCGTTTCCGGTTGAAATCGAGCCGGTGGCTGAGCCAAGGGTTGTACCCGCCCCCTGGGCGACCAGATCTGGTTTAATCCGGCCGTCGGGCGTCGGGCCATACGAACTGAACGCGGCCTTGTTCCCGTTCCGGTCTACGGCGCCAATGGCTAAAACCGTGGCTACGTCGGCCGGAGCACCCATATACCGCCAGGGGTCATTGCCTTCATTGCCCGCCGAAACCACCACCAGCATACCGGCTTCGGAAGCCCAGCGGGCGGCCCGGCTGACCAGGGTGGTCTGGCCGTTGAGGTCGTTGTAGGTATGGTTTTGGGTGGGGTCGTCGAACGTGGTGTAACCCAGCGACGAATTGATCACATCAACCCCGGTGCTGTCGGCATATTCGGCCCCCAGAAGCCAGTTAACTTCCTCAAGGGGCGTTTCCGTTGCCGCGTCCTCGGTCCGGAGCAGGAGGTAAGACGCTTTGTATGCCGGGCCCACCAGCTTATTTTCCTGATAGCCCGCCATGATGGAAAGGACTTGCAGGCCGTGGGCGTCGTCTTCGTACACACTGGTTTCTTTCCGGACAAAATCATACGTTCCGATCACCCGGTTTTCCTGAAACAGATAACTCAGAAACGGTACCTGATTGGCGTTCCGAAAACCGGCATCCAGAATCGCCACCAGCATGCCTTCGCCGTGGTAACCCCGGGCGTGCATTTTATCGACCCCGATTTGCAGCAACTGCTCGCTGGCGTTGCCGTAGAGACTGGGGTCCGCCTGTTCGAGTTTGTTACTCCGCGGATCGGACGCGAATTGCGAGTAACCGATCCGGGCGTTCCCGATGGAACGGTTGGATTCGATCCCGGCAACAAAAGGCAGTGCCCGAATCGCAGCCAGATTGGTTTCGGTCGTCTCCACCAGCACCGCATTGGCCCAGCGGGAGGTAAACCAGATTCTGGCCCCGGTTTGCTGGAGGGCCGTTACGTAGGCCGGATTGACCGGCAAGTCCTTTTCCTGTACCGCAAGACCCTGACGATCCCGGCGCAGAATGGCCCTCGGTGACAGGAACTGCTGCGGGCGGCTGATGGAGTAGGGGGTGTTGGCTTTGTCTTTCAAAAGCACCAGGTATTTGCGGTTTTGGGCCTCGACCGACAAACTTCCAGTCGCCAGAAGGAGCAGGAATAGCAAACGTTGTTTCATATGGCCTTAATTTCCAGAGTGCCAATTATGTGTTTAGGCTCATTATAAACAGTCACCCCGAATAATTTCCAGTTGAGTGTTCCTGATACACGGTACGTTATTTCCTGGTCTTTCGTTGCTTCAGCGGCTAGAAGTATCGGCTCCCAGCGGAAGCCGCTTGTCGAACCAAACAGGTAGGCACTGGCCGCTACGACAGAGATTTTCCCGGAAGTCGAATTGAGGCCGGTTTCAACCGTCAGCTCAATTCGGTTTACCCGGTTTTTGTCGATGATGCGGTAGCTAATACGATGTAAGCCCGGTACCAGGTTACTATCCGGGATAACACCGACTGTTTTCATTGGCTTATTTTCCGGAAAAGTACCGTTGCGGTACGAGTTTGCCGAAAAAAGTCCTGCCACAAAAACAACGGCTGCAAAAAATCCCATTTTTTTCGAATCAGCTTGGTAGCCCGAAAGCAAATGACCAGAAAGAAAACAAAGAGTCCACTATTCAATAAGGTCCAGCAGAGGTGTAGCATGGGGTTGAGAGTAGAGCATCTTTAAATCTACGCATCCGTTCATAACTTTCCGTACGAACGCAGCCGGAGATACTGGCGGAAACCGTAGTCGATCTGCGCTTTGCCAACACAGGCGGGCGAAGCAGAACAGAATTGCAATTGAACGGTTTCCTTGTAAATCAGGCCCACGTTTCGGGCGTACACTTCCAGCCGTTTATCCTGGTTAACCAGCGTCGAATCATTTTGTTGGACAACCGTGGCTGTTTCGGCAAAAGACTGATTCAGAACGGTTAGCGGTTGCCCGGTATGGCGTAGCTGGTACTCATCTTCTCCCAACGCATTATATGCATTTCCGTCCCATTTTTGCGGCATCACCGGAAAAATAAGTTTGACGTACGGAATGTTGTTCTCGGTTTGGATGAGCTGGTCTTCCCAGAGCCGGACGGTGCGGGCGGAATCCGGCTGCCAGTTGTCCAGATCGTTCGCCCGTCGGGTGCGTTCAACGCGGAAGCTTGTCCCGATCGACGGATCGTCGTACGACTGGGAGATGAGTTCCCGCAACTGGTAGGTGTGGGTGGTGGGCGGCCCGTTGAGGGAAAACCGTTGTTCGGTTACGTCATAAATCCGGAAAAGGCCGGTTTCCAGCGGGAAATACTCGCGCCCGATCCGCAAAGGCTCCGCTGTTTTCTGGCAGGAATTTAGAAATATTGTTGCTAGGGCAAGCAATAAAAAAAGAGCGTGACGAACTGAGAAAGGAGGGAAGAGGGAGCGCATAAGACCGGGTTGGTGAAAAACGAAAATAAACAGTTGGCCGTACATTCCCAAAGCAGGCAAACAGAAGCGCGGCCACCGCGGACTTTCAGCCGCAGGTGGAAAACAGGCATGGAGCCAGCCATTCACCGTTCGGAATGGCTGGCTCCATGCCTGGCTTATCGCGTTGCCGGGCGGATGGCGGGCATCGAAAACGGATCCGCTTCGGCGCCACCGTCGGCCTGGCGGAAACTTTTCATGATCCAGCCGCCCCCGATAACGTCCTCGCCTTCGTAAAAAACCGCAGCCTGTCCGGGTGCAATGGCCGAAACGCCCTGTTCGAACAGGACTTCGATTTGGTCACCGGTTTGCGAAATCCGGGCGGGTGTACCGGGATCTTTGTACCGCACTTTCGTCACGGTTTCGAGCGGTTTTTCAATCGATGCGTATTTTTGAAGATTCAGCCGACTGACCACCATCCCGTCGCGGTACAGGTCTTTGTCGATGCCGAGTACGACTTCGTTGGTATCTTTCCGAATATCGGTTACAAAAACCGGGTAGCCGAAGGCAATACCCAGCCCTTTGCGTTGTCCAATGGTGTAAAACGGGTAGCCTTCGTGTTTGCCGACCACTTTCCGGGTGCCGGTCAGTGGGTCTTCCAGAATAAAGTTCCCCCCGGCCACGGACTGTTCCAGCCCCGGAACGCGCCGTTTCAGAAAGCCCCGGTAATCGTTGTCGGGCACGAAACAGATTTCGTACGATTCCGACTTGGTGACCAGTTCCGTAAAACCGCGTTCGGTGGCCATCGCGTAGATTTCGGATTTCCGGAGGTGCCCCAAGGGCAGTTTAGTCCGGCTCAGGCTTTCCTGCGAAACGCCCCAGAGGACGTAGGATTGATCTTTCAGCGTATCGACGCCTTTGGAAATAACATACCGCCCGTTGGCCGCGCTGTTGTCGTTCACCTGCCGGATGTGGGCGTAATGGCCCGTCGCAATCGACTCACAATCCAGCCGGTCGGCCCGGCGCAGCAGTGCATCCCATTTGATGTGCGTATTGCACAAAACGCAGGGATTGGGTGTCCGGCCTTCCAGGTATTCCCCCGTAAAGTGGTCGATGACCGAGTCGCCGAATTCGGAGCGAATGTCGAGGATGTAATGCGGAAAACCGAGGTTGACGGCGATGTTACGGGCGTCGTTGATGGAGTCGAGGCTGCAACAGCCGGTTTCTTTTTTCGTCCCGCCGGAGGAGGCATAATCCCAGGTTTTCATGGTCATGCCGATGACTTCGTAGCCTTCTTCGTGCAGCAGAACCGCTGCCAGGGAGGAATCGATGCCGCCACTCATGGCGACCAAAATGCGTCCGTGTTTGCTCATAACTTATCTGACAAGGTTCAAAGCCTTGCGATAATGGATAAAAATTAACTGAAAAATAAGAACGACAAAGGTACGAAGTTCAGGTCAAAAATTGGATTAAAAGTGGTTTCTAATCGGCATAGGGATGCTGTAGCCGATTTTACGAAGCTTTTCGATCTTCGTTTTGCAGGTAGGTCCGGTGCAGCACGCCCCATTTGCGTAGCGAGTCGATGACCTCTTGGAGGGACTCGCTGTGGGGTGTCAATGCGTAGGTTACCTTGACGGGAAAGGTGTCGGTGACCGTCCGTTTGACCAGCCCGTTCATCACCAGATCCTGCAACTCCTTGGACAGGACCCGATCCGTGATGCCGTGCACCTCCCGGGAAATCTCCCCAAACCGTTTCTCCCCGAATGTCAGGGCGACAATGATCGGGAGCTTCCATTTGCCATTCAGCACGTCCAGCGCGTCGCGGATCGGACGCAGAATTCCCATGCATTCGGAATGTTCCCGCTGCACCGGTTTTGCCGGTGCGTTTGATTGACTATCCTGAAGTATAGAGCTATCCATTTGTATAGTACTTACAAAATGATAGCAAATATACATAAATTTGTAGACAATGAGACAATGAGCTGGCGCCAATGCACTAAAAGCGCGATGCTCTTAATGGACTACCGCTATGGAAATGCAATCAACACCATCCCCTACACGGATCATCGAACGTAAACTCGTCACGATTCATACACCGCCCGCCCGACCGGGCTTTCTGGGTCCCGATCACACCGCCCGGGCCGTTATTCAAACCGGTTTTTCCGAAAGCGATCCGTTTATCCTCCTGATGGATGATAGGCTTGATAAAAAAGGAGGGCAACCCGTCGGCGGGCCACATCCGCATGCCGGTTTTGAAACTGTTACGCTGCTGCTCGAAGGGACAATGGGTGACGGCGAACATCAGCTTAAAGCCGGGGATTTTCAGATGATGACGGCCGGAAGCGGGATCGTGCATACCGAAACGATCGACCGCGATACCCGGATGCGGCTTTTGCAGTTGTGGCTGAATCTGCCGAAAAAGGACCGCTGGGCGTCCCCCCGGCTTCAGGATCTATCGGCGGAACGGGTTCCGAAAGTCGTGGAAGACGGTTTGGCGATCCATCTGTACAGCGGGTCACTGGCGGGGATTTCGTCGCCCGTCCAGAATTATGCCCCCGTCATCATCGCGGATATCCGGTTGCAACCGGGTGTGACCACCGTGCAGCACCTACCGGCGTCCTACACCGCCTTTCTGTACGCGATAGAAGGCAGTATCCAGGTGGGCGACGACCAAACGCTGCACCCGGATCAGGTGGGCTGGCTCAATCGATTCGCTGAACCGGTGTTGAGCGAGCTGAAACTGACCGCCGGCGCGTCGGGGGGGCGGATCATCCTGTATGCCGGCCAGCCGCAGGGCGATCCGATCGTTTCGCATGGGCCCTTTATTGCAGATTCGGAAGATGATATCCGACGCCTGTACACGGAATTCCGGCGGGGTAAAATGAATCACGTATCGAGCTTGCCGGATGCGCAAAAAATGAAGTATTAAGACCGGCTAAAACCGGATGACGAGCCCCTGGTTCGGCCTGATTTCCGCTGGAAACAGGCTGAACCAGGGGCTTTTTTTCAAACTAAAGCCGAAAACCGGGCGGAGTCGGGCCGGCTTTTCAGGAATATTTCGGGCCTGAATGCGTTGAAAGGAGAAACCGGTTTTACTTTTGCCGAATACTTGGACTTTGCTTCGGACCGTTTCCGGTCCTTATTTTTCGTATGGCTCTTCAGACAATCGTCAAAATTAGTAATGTTACCAACCTCAGCGATGCTCGTTACTGCGCGGGCATGGGTGTCGATTTGCTGGGTTTTTCCATGGACGAACAGTCGCAGCAATACGTTGCGCCGGAGAAGTTTAAAGAAATCCGGTCGTGGGTGGCCGGACTGCATATCGTGGGCGAAACCGTATCGATCGACGCCCTCGAAATTGAACGGTTGCTGGCCTTGTACGAACCCGATGTCTTACAAATCGAAGAACCGGCGTTGTTGCCCTATTTGTCGATCTTCGATTGCCGGATTATTCTGAAAGCCGACCTGTCGCTGCTGACGCTCGATCAGCTGGAAACGTATTTTTCGTCCATTCAGTCCGACCAGGTTGACTATTACCTGCTCGAAAGCAAAAGCCAGATTAATTTGGATGACGAGCTGAAAACCGTCCTGAAAAAACTGGCCGCTCAGTATCCGATATTGCTCGGCATCGGTTTTTCGACGGAATCGATCCATGATTTACTGGCCGAACTGCCCGTTCAGGGAATTGCGCTGACCGGTGGGGAAGAAGACCGGCCCGGGTCACGCGAGTTCGGCGAGCTGATGGACATCCTGGAAGTCCTCGAAACTGACGATTGAATTATTAGGTTTTACCCGGTAGTATGTATTACCTATTATCATGTAATCCGTACTTTCATCCGAATCCGCGTCCATTCTTCCTTTCTTTTCTTTCAAGCTACCGAAAACCGCTCTACGTTTACAGCGTATTTTAACTAATACGCTCATGACTAAACGCTTAGAACGCATTCGAAACGAGGCTATGCTGGGTGGAGTTGCCGCCGGCCTGGCTCATTACTTCAATATCGACCGGACGTTAATCCGGTGCCTGTTTGTCGCCGGGTTTTTCCTGCCGCATGTGCCGTCGCTGATAATTTATGCTATCTTGTGGATTGTCTTACCGGAACGGGTTTCCGGCTATTATTCGACGCTTCAATCTCAACCTTTAACTAATCTGTACACAACTATGAATACGAATGAACGCAATGGTAACCTCGTTGGCGGGGCCATTCTGGTAGGGATCGGTTTCCTGTTTTTACTCGATCGCTGGTTCGACATCCACTTTGGAGACATGTGGCCGCTGATTCTGATTGGTATTGGGGCCTGGCTGATTGCCAAGGACCGGAACCGTCGTGACGACAATACTCCGCCCCCGAACGATCGCTACACCAGCGGGTCAGATCCGTACGGCACCAGCGACCCGTATACATCCAACAATCCTCCACAGCAACCGCTTTGACCCACCATGAATCGAACAGGCTTATTCTGGGGCATTTTACTGATCACGCTGGGCGTGGTCTTCCTGGGGCAGAATTACGGCTGGTTTGACATTGACTGGAGCTTCTTTTCCCGCTTCTGGCCCGTCCTGATCATTCTGGCCGGCTTGAATCTGATGTTTGCGCGAAAGAACGCCAGTGCGGCTCTGGTCACCACTGTTTTACTGGCCGTTTCGGTTCCGCTGGCGATTGTCGGGGCGTTTCGGGGCAATCACTGGAATCACGACCGGTATGATTCTTACGACGATAACCACGAGTCGGATGATGATGACGATGCTAACGATAGGGACGACCACGATCGGCCCCGGGTTCAGACCAGCCACATTGCCGAACCGATGGATTCGGTCATTCAGCAGGCGACGCTGAAGTTTGAGAGTGGGGCCGGGCGGTTTTACATTGGTTCATCGTCCGATAGTTTGATTTCGGCCGATACCCGGATGAGCGTCAGCAAATACAGCATGTCAGTTAACCGGAGTGACGAATCCCGTTCGGCGGAAATTGAACTGAAGCTGGACGATGATGAAGTGAGTCTGAAATCGGGCGAACTGGTTAATCTGGTGGATTTGCGGCTGAATCCGAAACCCACCTGGTCGTTCGATTTCGGGATCGGGGCGGGGCAGGCCAATTTCGACCTCAGTGCCTACGCGGTCCGGTCGGTGAAACTGGGGGCCGGGGCCGCCGATGTGGAATTGAAACTGGGCGATCGGACTCCGCAGACCGATATCAAGATTGAATCCGGGGTAACCGCCGTCAGGCTGAAAGTGCCGAAAACCGTAGGCTGTCAGGTCGAGACGCAGGGGGCGTTGACGCTGAAGAAACTCGATGGGTTTGAGAACCTCGGGGGCGGGATTTACCAGACGCCGGGATACGGAAGTACAACCAAGAAAATAACCATTCGGTACGAAGGCGGAGTTTCTAAATTCGAAGTCGAGCGCTATTAGGCCACTGCCTTGATCGTCAGAGATATTTAATAAGCCAAAGCGATTTGGCTTATTTTTTTGCCGGGCAATGTGTTTGTGCCAGCAACTTTGAAATTGGTTATAGGGAAGGCCTAGTTCTGTACTATCAAGGTAAAAAGCAAAAGACGGCCCGCTACCGGAAACCCGGCCGGAGTACCAGGCTTTTTTATCATTCCTCTAAGACCGGCAAAACAACACCTTTGTGAAAGATGTATGATTGGGAAATAGCATTGGCGCAGTTCGCATACGTCTAAACCGGAACATCTGGTAAGAACCGAGGTTTTATCAGACTTTTTTTTTGTCTTTAACTATGGCAAAAAAAAGTCATATGAAGTCAAAACCGTTCTCTGACGCTCAGGTAATAGTAGTTAAGTAATAGGCAGATAGTATTCTCAGATATTTACTTTTTAAACTGAATATGCTTTTCGTTTATACTACTCCGTTCATTACATAGGGGGTATATACTTATATCACTTTTGAGTAGTAGTTGAAAGTATAATAAATCGAATAAACGGTTATAAAATAGGAAAATAAATTTGCTGCCGTTTGATAATTGCATCGTGTTTTTCTTGTCTCCCGGGCGATTTTTCAATAGAATTGACTCCTGTATTTTTAGTTTTTAATAAAAGTGGAAGCTTGCAGGAGCTTTTGTTAAAAAGATTATATTTGTACGTAAAAATATCTGCCAGTAATTTACGGTACTCATCTTTGAGGAAGTGATGGTTACTATGTATTGTTTATAAGTACTTAATGCCTGTTTTAAAATGCTAAAATGTCTTTTCGCGTTTTCCGATTTACGCTAGGGGATATCGACATTATTGCTGTAATACTACTTATCCTTGAAAAGACCTCGGCATTTATTTTCTGTACCTGGTGTCGGAGTGTCCAGTAATCCAAATTGTCCTATTTTATATGAAACGTCTCTACACACGTAACGTAACCGTATTCTCTTTAGTCGGCTTGCTTCTAGCTTCATTCAGCCCGCTCTATGCACAGCCCATTACGATAACGCCGGGGTATTATCAGGTTGACAATGCACTGAAACTGATCATTTGCAATAGAATTCCCGGCGTCCCCTCGACGCCCCAGTCGGTTACCCTGGTTTTTGATAAGAATTATACGCTGGCCGGAACGGGCGAAGCGTTGCAGGTAGGGAAAGAGTATGCGCTCGGTAGCAGTAACGGAAATTATAAGCTCTACTTTACGAATTTTTCCATCATCGCACTGAACACCAATAGTGTAGCGATTAGCGATGACGAAAACCGGACGAAAGGCACAGTGACTGTTGCCGATCCGGCAGCCCCCCTCTTTACGGCCAGCATGGGTATTCGCATCCGGGGCAATACCTCCCGTATGCACCCGAAAAAGTCGTACAATATGGAGCTTTGGAAAGATACAGAGGGCAAGGAAGAGCTTGAAACGTCATTGCTGGGCATGCGGGAAGACAGCAAGTGGTTTTTTAAAGCCATGTATAATGAGCCGCTTCGGGCCAATAATATGACGGCCTGGAAAATCTGGATAAAAATGCACCAGTTGTATTATAAGTCGCAGGAACCCGACGCATTGCCGGGCATTCGAAATCGCTATTGTGACGTGTTTATCAACAACGCCTATAATGGCGTTCATATGCTGACCGAAGATTTGGATCGCAAACAGCTCAAGCTTAAAAAAACCAAAGATAACGGCGAAATCCGGGGTGAACTCTACAAGTCGGGCTACGGTTCTGATGCGTCGGCGTATTCGAGTGTGTTCAACCAAAATGAGCTGCTTCCTTTTAACAATAACTCCGAAGTATGGGCGGGTTACGAAATGGATTATCCGAAAGAACCGTACTGGAACCGGCTTTTTGACCTGACCAGCTTTGTCGTTAAATCGTCGGATGCGGACTTTAAGAGCCAGATTGGTAGCAAGTTTCGACTCGATAACCTGATTGATTATTTTCTGTTTCTGAATGCCATTGGGGGAGTTGATGATAATTTTGGCAATAATCAATTTGTAGTCCGGTACAAGGAAAATGAACCGTATATTTATGTGCCCTGGGATTTGGATGTAACCATGGGCAACCAGGAAGGAACCACGGATAATATCGTGGAGCGAATTGGGACCAACGGGTTGTTTTACCGGTTGTTGACCACCAATCCGAACGGTTTTAAAAGCCGGATGCGGAAGCGGTGGTTCGCCCTCCGGCAGAGCGACTGGACAACCGCTAATTTCAGGAAAAATCTAACCGACAATGTCACCGCTTTAACGAATGATGGTGCCTACAAGCGCGAAGGGCTCCGCTGGGCCGGATCCTTTAATACCAATGAGCTTAATCCGGTTTTAACCTGGATAGAAAAGCGGCTGGCGTTTCTGGATCAGTATTTTAGCGAATTTCCGGCTGAGGATCCTTCGGCCGTGGAAATCAGTCTGCTGAATTTTACGGCGCAGGTATCGGGCAGTGAAAAACTACTGCAATGGACAACCCGTTTCGAGAAGAATGCCAATCGTTTTGAGATTGAATACAGCGCCGACGGGGTTGCCTTTTCCAAGGTTGGGCAGGTTACCGCCACCGGGAATAGCTCCACGGAAACATCCTATCAGTTTACGCACGCCAACGCTGCTGCGGTCGCCTATTACCGGTTGAAAATTTTTAACAATGACGAGCTAGCCAACTATGGGCCGACCGTCTTGGTGGGCGCCTGTCCGGGACCGCCCGCCATCCCGACGGTTTCGGCCAGTGTTACGGCCATCAATGCCGGGCAAAGCCAGCTCCTGAAGGCGACGGGCTGTGCTCATACCGTTGTCTGGAATACCGGGCAGGTGGGCAGCCAGATCACGGTGACGCCTGCCGTGACGACCAGTTATCAGGCCCTTTGCCGTCAGGGCGCCGGTTGCGAAAGCGCATTTTCCAATTCCCTGACCATTCAGGTCAATCAGCAAACCGCATACGATGGGTATCTGAATACCGTCAGTTGTGGTACGATCTCGGGGTGGGCCTGGGATGGCAAAAAACCAAATACCTCCCTTATGGTGGAGATTCTGGACGGGCAAAAAGTGGTGGCCATGGTTCCGGCCACCATTTACCGGCCTGAACTAAAAACCGCCGGAAAAGGAAATGGTTTCCATGCTTACGCCTTTTCAACGCCCAAATCGTTACAGGACAATAAAGCGCATATCATTTCGGCCAGAGTGCAGGGCAGTTCTTTTATTTTGAAGCAATCTTCCCGCAGTCTTACGTGTCCACCCGTTCAGAATTTACCGAAAGCGCCCCCAATCGGTCCTTTGGCAGCAACCGTCAATACCGAATTTAACTGGGCACTCCCCATGTTCTACGATGAAGATTTCGGTACCTTGTTTTACGGCTTGACCGGCCTGCCCGATGGATTGTCCTTTAATCTGATTGGCCGTGAAATTTCGGGCATACCAACGGCGACGGGCACCTACAATCTGGTTTATACCGCGAATGACGGCCAGTCGAGTGTTTCAACGCCGGTGACGCTGGTGGTTGGAAGCAACACTCCCCAGTCCACCAATCAGCCGCCGGTAGCTCCGGTCGTAACACCGCTATCAGCCACGGTGAATGCCGGTTTTTCGGCCAGCTTACCCGCCTTTACCGATACCGACCCGCTGACCTATGAGTTGAAGGGCTTGCCCGCCGGTTTGCAGTTCAGCAACCGCCAGATCAGTGGCTCGCCAACGGAGAGCGGCTCCTTCAGCCTGACCTATACGGCCAGCGACGGTCAGGCCACTACCCCGGTTTTAATCGCTCTGACCGTCGCGGACGCTCAAACGCCCCCGCCGGGCAACCAGCCTCCAATCGCTCCGGTCGTAACACCGCTGTCGGCAACCGTCAATACCGGTTTTTCCGCCACTTTACCGGCCTTTACCGATACCGATCCGTTGACGTATACACTGACAGGCTTACCCAATGGGTTGCAGTTCGGCAACCGGCAGATCACCGGAACCCCCACCGTCAGCGGCTCCTTCAGCCTGACCTACACGGCTACCGATACCCAGGCTGCCAGCACTTCCCTTGTCCTGGCGCTAACGGTGCAGTCGGTCTCGCCCCCCGTGACGGTGACGGGCAACTTCGAGGGCTACCTCGATAAGGTCGAATGTGGCACGATTCGGGGCTGGGCCTGGGATCGCAACAAACCCAATACGCCCCTGTTGCTGGAATTTTTTGCCAACGGCGTGTCGATTGGCACCACCCTGGCCGATATTTACCGGCAGGATCTGAAGGATGCGGGCAAGGGCAATGGGGCCCATGCCTACAGCTTCATGACACCATCAAGTGTCAAGACCGGCGTGTCGATTCAACTCAGTGCGAAGGTGAAAGACTCGGACTACCTTTTGAAGGGGTCGCCCAAAGCCCTGAACTGTCCCAGCGAGGGCACCCCGTCGAATGTGGCGCCGGTGGCCCCGGCGGTGAGCCCCTTGTCGGCCACGGTGAATGTGGGTTTTTCCGCCAGTTTACCGGCCTTTACCGATGCGGATCCGTTGACGTATACGTTGAGCGGTTTGCCCGCCGGTTTGCAGTTCAGCAACCGCCAGATCACGGGCACACCAACGGTGAGCGGTTCATTTAGTCTGACCTATACGGCGACCGATCCGCAGGGAGCCAGCGCGTTCGTATTGGTGGGCTTAAGCATCAGTCCGTTGGGGTCGGGTAGTACCCCCGTGACGGTGACCGGGAATTTCGAGGGGTACCTGGATAAGGTGGAGTGTAGCAGTATTCGGGGGTGGGTGTGGGATCGCAACAAGCCCAACGCGGCTCTGTCGGTGGAGTTTTTTGCCAATGGGGTGTCGATCGGCACGGCGATGGCGGATCAGTTTCGTCAGGATCTGAAGGATGCAGGCAAGGGCAACGGGGCGCACGTATACACGTTTGTGACGCCGGGCAGTGTGAAGACGGGCCAAACTTACAAGATCAGTGCGAAAGTGCAGAACAGCAGCTATACACTGAACTGGTCGCCGAAAGACCTGACTTGTCCTTCGGGCAGTCGGTTGAGTGGGGAGTCGGGCGATGCGGAGACTGTGGCGGGTTTACAGATCTGGCCCAATCCGTCGACGGGTCGTTTTGAGGTGGAATACCGGTTGTCGGCGGGAAGGCCGGGGACGTTGTCGGTGGTGGATGGGTCGGGGCGGTCGTGGTATCGCCAGGAGGTTTCCGGTGGCGGGACGCAGCGGCAGACCATCGACCTGACCGGAACGCGGGGGGGATTTTTCATTCAACTGCGCCAGGGCAAATCCGTTCAGAGTAAGAAGATCCTGCTGACTCCGTAAGGGCTGCATTGGATAAACCGGTGCTGAAAACCGCCTGTTAAATTGCTAGGGCGGTTTTCAGCACCGGTTTATTTTTTAAACACCAGGGCCTTGATGGGCTGAATGCGGGTGGCTACCAGTGTCGGGAGCCAGAGAACCAGGGCAATCAGAACAATCGTGACCACATTGACCAGCGCGATGATGCCAAAGTCCCAGGCAATGGGTACGGTGTCCATGTAATAGTTTTTGGGATCGAGCGGAATCAGTTTAAAATAATACTGAAGAGCACAAAAACCGATTCCGACCAGGTTGCCAATAACCAGCCCTTTGAATACCATGTTGAGCCCCACGTATAAAAAGACGCGCCGGATCAGGGTGTTGGGGCTGCCGAATGCTTTCAGTAAACCGATCATGGGGGTTCGCTCCATCATCAGAACCAGCAGAATGGCTACCATGTTGAAACCGGCTACAAACAGGATCAGGATCAGAAAGATGCTGGTGTTCTGATCGAGCAGCATCATCCAGTCGAACAGGGGTTTGTAACTGTCGGTGACACGCATGGGGCGCATGTCCGGGGATGCGGCCTCGCGAACGGCCCGGTAGGTTTCGTCCAGCTGGTTGAAATCCTTGACAAAAATTTCGTAACTGCCCACCGAATCGGCCCCCCAGTTGTTCAGTTGCTGGATCAGTCGTAAGTCGCCAATGACCATGACGTTATCGCCTTCTTCCAGCCCCGTATCGTAAATGCCGGTTACCTGCAACTTCCGGGGGCGTAGCGTGTTGCCAATAAAATACATGATAACGTCCTGGCCGACACCGAGCTGCATCCGGTCGGAAATCCGTTTGCTGATCAGAATCTGGCAGGAATAATTGGGATTACACTGGGCACTGTCCTTAAAAAAATCGGGCAAACGGCCCGCAACGAGTGAGCTCCGAAACAGGCTCCAGTCGTATTCACGGCCAACTCCTTTCAGAATAGCGCCCGATAGTTCATCGGCGGTTTTGAGCATGCCAGCTTTGGTCGCCACGCCCTGAATGTGCCGGATTCCGCCGATGTTCTTCGCCTGGTTGTAGAGCGGAGTCTGGACCGCCAGCGGGGTTTCTTCGTACGAATTATTCAGCGAAAATTTAGTAACCGTAATGTGGGAGCCAAACACGAAAATCTTTTGCTGAATACCGGCCTTGTACCCGAACAATACCGCAAACGCCACAATAATGCTCGCCAGCCCAATGGCAATGCTGGCAATTCCGACTTTGGTGACGGTGGCCGAAAAACTCGCAGTGGGCGTGTGGCGAATGCGTTGGGCAATAAAAAACGGAACGTTCAAGTAGAAATGCGTTTAGCCGGTAGTGAGCCGGATCAGGAATTCGAATTTGATAAATAAACGGAAAAACTGACAACCGGGAACCGGTTTTTGATAAAAACCGCAAAAAAAATAACAATTTGCAATAATCAACGATCCGTACCTATGACTTCCTTCGGAAAATTTCTTCTTACCGCCTGTTTTATCAGTATCCTCGGACTTTCCCTTGGTTGCCAGGCCCAGACCAAACAGAAGCCAGCCGTAACCAGCGGTTCGGAAGGAATTCAGACCGGGGCCGAACAACTGAATCTGTATCTGCCCGCCCTGCTCGGCAAACGGGTCGGAATGATTGTGAACCATACCTCCGTGATCGGAAAAACGCACCTGGTCGATACCCTGCTGGCGAAAGGGGTGACCATCAAAACCATTTTTGCGCCTGAACACGGTTTTCGCGGACAGGCAACCGATGGCGAGCTGATTGCCAATGGCCGCGATCCCCGGAGCGGACTGCCCATCATTTCCCTCTACGGGGCCAATCGTCGGCCGACGCAGGCACAGCTCGATTCGCTGGATGTGATTGTGTTTGATATTCAGGATGTTGGCACCCGGTTTTACACGTACATCAGTACGATGCACTACGCGATGGAAGCCTGTGCGGAATATAACAAACCGCTGCTTATCCTCGATCGACCGAATCCCAATGGTCGCTACGTCGACGGTCCGGTTCTGAATCCGCAGTTTAAATCGTTTGTCGGGATGCACCCCATTCCGATTCTGCACGGGTTGACGGTGGGCGAACTGGCCCGCATGATCAACGGCCAAAAATGGCTGAAGCCGTTGAAAGGGAGCGCCGAACTGATGTGCCCGTTGACCGTGGTGCCGGTAAAAAACTATACCCACCAGCTTCCGTATACCTTGCCGGTGGCCCCCTCACCGAATCTGCCGAATCAGCAGGCGATTCTGCTGTACCCGACGCTCTGCCTGTTTGAAGGGACCATCGTGAGCGTGGGCCGCGGAACGGATAAGCAGTTTCAGGTGATCGGCGGGCCCAACAATCCGAAATTCGGTTCCTACCAGTTTACGCCGGTCGATAAACCGGGGGCCGTCAACCCTCCCCAGGAAGGCAAGCTCTGTTATGGCCTGGATTTGTCCGGCATCGATGCGACGAAGCAGGGGTTGACACTGAAATACCTGATCGATTTTTACGAGAAAGCCATCGACAAGGACAAGTTTTTTCTGGCTACCAATTACATCTATAAATTATACGGAAACGATCAGTTACCGTTGCAGTTGAAAGCGGGTTTAACCGAAAGTGCCATTCGTAAAACCTGGGAACCTGGTTTGGAAGAATTTAAAAAGATGCGGATGAAGTACTTGATTTATCCATAAACTTCGTGTGAATTTCTTTCTTATTACGGTTCTTGTTACCGAAAAATAAATAGTGGTATCTTTTTCGGGGAACGATTAGTCGGTATGCTCATAATCAGATTATTTAGGGCAATCCTTTAATCGTCTTGATGAAAAAAAATCTACCTCTTTCTGGTGGTTGATACCACTTTTGTTTCCATTTTTGTCTGTTGCGCAAGTTGAAGTTAAATGGCAGAAATGGCCCGCAAATCTTCAGTTATATCCCCGGGATAATCAGAACAAAGCCAGCGTTCCCATTGTCGGGCAACTTCAGACCAGTTCCTACAGCCACGCGTCGGTGGTTGTGTTTAAAAATGGCGTTCGGTGGCAGTACCAGCGGATAGCGGTTTTAAAAAATGGCAGACAGTCCCAAATACAGTTTTCCCCAACAATCGAAGCCGGACTGAATCAGTATAAATTCATGGTTTATGCGGTCAACGGAAAGGATTCGGTTCTGGTGGATAGCCGTGATAATATTGTGTGTGGGGATGTTATTTTGTGTAATGGCCAGTCCAACCTGACAGGTTATTTTCCCAATAATTACAGCTACCGGAACAATTTCACCCGGACGTTCGGAAACACGACCGGATCGAATCCGGATACGCTCTGGCGGTTGTCCAATGTGCAGGATGGGCAGGTTGGGTTAATTGGGATGGAGATTCAGCGGTTGATTCTGGAAAACTTCAATATGCCAACGTTGCTAATTAACGCGTCTGTTGGTGGCACATCGATCAAGAGCCATATGTATCGCAACCCGGCCAACCCGGCGGATTATACCACCTTGTACGGTCGACTTCTATACTGGGCTCAGAAAGCGGGCGTGGCGGATCGGGTAAAAGCTTTCATCTGGCGGCAGGGTGAAAACGAAGCCGGTGGCGGCTCGGCCGTTGGGTATGAAGCTGACATTCAAACCCTTTTTGGGAACTGGCAGAAAGATTATCCCAATGTCGGGAAGTATTACGTGGCGCAGGTGAATCTGCTGCCGGATAATAACAAAGGAGCTGCTCAGTTACGGGATTTCCAGCGCCGAACCTCACAGCTCTTTCTGCGAACAGAACCCTTGGCGACGGTGGGACTCCCGGCCTACGCCGGAGTTCATTACGGTCCGGAGGGGCAGTATCAGTTCGCTAAAGAAGTTTTTCGGCTTATTGCACGGGATGCGTACCAATCAACCGACGTGAATGGAATCTCGTCACCGGCTATTCAGAAAGCCTATTACAAGACCGCCGAAATGAAAGAAGTGGTTCTCGAATTTGAACCCGGTGCAAAAATGGTCTGGAAGCAGGACACGGTCGTTGAGGGCTCACTAATGGACATTCGGGATTTTATTTATTTCGATTATGCCAATGTCCAGCAGGAAAGGGTCATTGCCAGCGGGGTAGCGGAGGGAAACCGGATCACCTTGACGCTGACAAAGCCGATTTCGGCGTCAACCATCACTTATTTGCCGAATTCCTATAAAACGCCCTTCAGTGGCCCTTTCCTGAAAAATACCCGGGGCATGCGGGCGCTTACCTTCCATAAGGTGACCATCGAGAATGCGCCGACCGGAACACCGCCCATTGAAAACCCACCGACGGAGAACCCGCCCACCCAAAACCCGCCCGTTGACACTCCGCCCACGTCCTCGACCAACCCGCCGGGAAGCAATTACGGTGGGAGCCTGGACGGGGCCCATTGCGACAACATCTGGGGCTGGGTGTACAACAAAGACTATCCCAATGCCCCCATTACAGTCGAGTTTCTGGCTAATAACGTGGTGGTGGGTTCTATCGTGGCGTCTAATTTCCGGCAGGATCTGAAGAGTGCCGGAAAGGGCAACGGCGAACACGGGTTTAATTTTGCCCCACCAGCCTCGCTTAAAACCGGGCAGAACCAGGCCATTAAAGCACGCGTGGTCGGTACGACCTATTTCCTGCCCGGTGGTGCCAAGAACGTGACCTGCACCCAGGCGGCCCGCCTGTCGGCCGAAAGTATTGATGTGCAGTTAACCGTTAGTGTGTATCCGAATCCATCCAACGGACAGCTTACCATCCGGTTTTTTGTCCCCGACCAACAGCCTGCTTTCCTGCATATTTTCGATGTTTCCGGTCGTTCGGTCTGGCAGAAAACCGTTACGGGCGCGGGCAGGATACACGAGGAAGTGGTGGACGTGCCCACCCCAGTTACTCATACGATTCTGGTGGCCGTGCAAATGAGCGGTCAGAAGGTTGTTAGGAAAATAATCCTTACCCGGTAAATTTTTCCGGAGTCACAGCGCCGGAACGGGCTGTGACTCCGGAATTTTACCCGGAAAACGTGTATTCGGTTGATTAAGTTGGCAGGTTCCTAAAAAGACCCTAATTTTGCGTTTTAGAAACGTACCATGACAACCGAACAAATACTGATCCTCGATTTCGGTTCGCAATACACCCAATTGATCGCCCGCCGGGTGCGCGAACTCAACGTCTACTGCGAGATCCATCCGTACAACCACATTCCACCGATTAGTCACGATGTTAAAGGCGTTATTCTGTCCGGCAGCCCCTGCTCGGTGCGGGATGAGGATGCTCCCATGGTCCATCTGGCCGCTTTCCGGCATAAGATGCCGATCCTGGGCGTGTGCTACGGGGCGCAGCTTTTGGCCCATACGAGTGGCGGAGAAGTGAAACCGTCGTCCATTCGCGAATACGGTCGCGCCAAACTCAGTACCCTGAACACGGAAAATACGCTGCTGAAAGGACTGGAAGCCAACACCCAGGTCTGGATGTCGCACGCGGATACCATTACCTCGGTTCCGGATAATTTCCAGCTTATCGCTTCGACCGAAAGTGTGCGGGTGGCGGCTTTTCAGGTGGAAAACGAACCTACCTACGGCATTCAGTTTCACCCCGAAGTGACGCACTCGACGCAGGGAAAAACGCTGTTGAAAAACTTTGTGGTTGATATCTGTGGGTGCTCGCAGGACTGGACCGCCGAGTCGTTTGTGGAATCGACGATTGCCGATCTGAAAGCGAAATTAGGCAACGATAAAGTCGTGATGGCTCTCTCCGGGGGCGTCGATTCGTCGGTAGCGGCCACGCTCGTTCACCGGGCGATCGGCCAGAACCTCTACTGTATTTTTGTCGACAACGGCCTGCTGCGGAAAAATGAATTTGAGGATGTTCTCGAATCCTACCGGCATCTCGGCCTGAATATCAAAGGGATCGATGCCAAAGATCAGTTTTACAAAGCCCTCGCCGGACTGACCGATCCGGAAGCCAAACGCAAAGCCATCGGGAAGACCTTCATCGATGTGTTCGATCACGAAGCGCATCTGGTCGAAAACGTTGACTGGCTGGGGCAGGGGACGATTTATCCCGACGTTATCGAGTCGGTTTCGGTGAAAGGCCCATCGGCTACCATCAAATCGCACCATAATGTGGGCGGTTTGCCCGATTTCATGAAATTGAAAATCGTCGAACCCCTGAACACGCTGTTCAAGGACGAAGTCCGCAACGTGGGCCGGACGCTTGGCTTGCCCGATGCCATCCTGAAACGGCATCCTTTCCCGGGGCCTGGTCTGGCGATTCGGATTCTGGGCGATATCACCCCCGAAAAAGTGCAGATTTTGCAGGAAGTCGATGCCCTGTATATCAACGGCCTGAAAAAATACGGCCTCTACGACCAGGTCTGGCAGGCGGGGGCCATTCTGCTGCCCATCCAGTCGGTTGGGGTAATGGGGGATGAGCGGACGTACGAACGCGTCGTTGCCCTGCGGGCCGTCACCAGTGTGGATGGGATGACCGCCGACTGGGCGCATCTGCCGTACGAATTTCTGGCCGATATTTCCAACGAAATCATCAACCGCGTCAAAGGCGTCAACCGCGTCGTCTACGATATCTCCTCCAAACCGCCCGCTACCATCGAGTGGGAATAAAAAGAGTGATGAGTTAAGAGTGATGAGTTAAGAGTTGAAATAAATAGTGTGCGTCAGCCAACTCATCACTCTTCACTCTTCACTCGTAAGCCCGGTTTCGTGGCTTTCTTCTTCGTATAAGGTTGTGTCCGATAAATCGGGTTCGGGGCCGGGTAAGTTGCCCGAAGGACTGATTTCGGGTTCCTGTTCTTTGCCCGTGTCGGCATTGTTGCGGGCGAATGTTGTGGCTACGCCCTGATTTTCGTCTTCGGCTGGGTTATAAGTTTCCATACGTGAAAGGTTAGGTGCCGCTGCGGGTAACTTTGCCCCCGAGCGCGTAATTATCGTCCTGATGATGGTCGTGTTCGCCGGTCGGATCACCGTCCTCATCGACCGGTTCGTCATAGAGATCGGTTTCCTCTTCCACTTCGTCGAATTCGCCCTCATCGTCGTCTTCGATGGCCGCACCGCTCTGGTTGGTGAACAGCCCGGGTTGCAGGCGAAACGCCCGCGACCCAATGAGTTCCGGATCTTTCATAACTTCCTGGGTTTATGGACGGCCTACGCGGCCCGGTCCGTATTTCCATACTTAACCATGCGGCACCTGAAAGGTTTTTAGTATCTTACTTGCTAAATGTCCTGACCCTGTGAAAACCCTGCTTACTCTTTTTTGGCTGGTGTTGCCGACGGCCGTGTTGGCCCAGGCATCGCGCGAGCCGCTGTTTACGTCGTTTGACGGAACGAAAATTCATTATGAAGTCACCGGCGCGGGAAAACCGGTCGTGCTGGTACACGGTTTTATGGGCAGTGGCAGTTCCTGGCAAAAAGCCGTACTGCGGCAGGCGCTGCTCGATGCGGGCTATCAAGTGGTGCAGCTTGATTTGAGGGGGAATGGCCTGTCCGATAAACCGCATACGGTGGCAGCCTACCGCAACGATGCCGAAGCCCGCGACATCATGGCCCTGATGAAACACCTGAAGCTGACCCGCTACGATGCCGTCGGGTATTCGCGCGGTTCGATCATTACGGCCCGGTTACTGGTGCTGGATAAAAACCTGCGCTCGGCGGTTTTGGGCGGTATGGGTGCCGACTTTACCGATCCAAACTGGTCGCGCCGGATGGCATTTGCCG
The DNA here is from genome assembly GCF_042655385.1 of Larkinella bovis. Taxonomy (NCBI): domain Bacteria; kingdom Pseudomonadati; phylum Bacteroidota; class Cytophagia; order Cytophagales; family Spirosomataceae; genus Larkinella; species Larkinella bovis. The sequence continues at coordinate 388,578 of NZ_JBHSMA010000001.1, forward strand.
AACTGTTCAGTGGGAAAGCGCACCTGCATCCCGAATTTCAGGGCGCGTTGAATGCCGCCAAAACCCGCGGACTCGACACATTAGCACTCGGTTTTCAGCAACAGGCGCAGCCCTCCACTAGCCCGGCAGACTTGAGAAAGGTCAACATTCCGGTTTTGATCATTTCCGGCGATCAGGATGAGGACAACGGCCGCGCGGCCGATCTGGCCAAACTCCTCCCCAATTCAACGTTGAAAACCGTACCCGGCAACCACGGCAACACCTCGGGTTCGGAAGGTTTTGCGCGGGAAGTGCTGGCGTTTCTGAAGCGATGAAAACCTGCTCTTGAAGTTTGTATGCGTCTAACGGTTTTGCTCTTCCTTGGCTGGCTTTTGTTCAGCAGTCCATTTGCCTGTACGCAATCCACCGAGACCCTGAAACGGTCGGGCCTGCGCCAGCCGGTCGAAATCCGGCGGGACCGCTGGGGCGTTTCGCACATTTACGCCCAAAACGAGCATGATCTATTTTTTGCCCAGGGGTATTCGGCGGCTTCGGATCGGCTGTTTCAGCTCGAAATCTGGCGACGGCAGGCCACCGGAACCCTGGCCGAACTGCTGGGGCCGCAGGAACTCAAACGGGATCAGGGAGCGCGGTTGTTCAAATTCCGGGGCAATCTGGCGCAGGAACTGAAACACTATCACCCGCGCGGTCCGCAAATCGTGGCGGCTTTTGTCGAAGGGATCAATGCCTATGTCCGGCACATCAACCAGACGCCCGAACAATTGCCCGTCGAATTTAAAATCCTGAAAACCCAACCCGGTTTCTGGACCCCGGAAGTCGTCGTCAGCCGTCACCAGGGGTTGCTCGAAAATATTCGTACCGAACTGGATTACGGGCGGCTGGTTCACCTGCTGGGACCGGAAAAAGTCCGGCAATTGGCGTGGTTTGAGCCGGTTTCGAAAACCGGAGAACCGGACCTGACGCTGCACCTGAACGGTGAGGAGCTTTTTCAACCCATTCTCGACCTCTACGAAGCCTTTCGGTTGCCCATTCGGTTTTCCGATCAGGATACGGGTTTTGGCGCGACGGAAGAAGGGGCAGCGGTCTGGTTTGATCAACAGAGAAAATACGTCGGGTCCAACAACTGGGTGGTGGGCGGGGCGCGGTCGGCGAGCGGTTTCCCGATGCTGGCCAACGACCCGCACCGGGCGCAGTCGGTGCCCTCGCTACGTTATTGGGTCCACCTGAACGCGCCGGGCTGGAATGTGGTGGGGGCGGGCGAACCGGCCCTGCCGGGGGTTTCGGTGGGGCATAACGCGTTTGGTGCCTGGGGCCTGACCATTTTTGAGACCGATGTGGAGGACCTGTACGTGTACGAAACCAATCCGTCCCAACCGAATCAGTATAAATACCGGGGACAGTGGGAAAACTGTCGGATCATCAGTGATACGATACCCGTCAAAGGCGGGAAACCGGTGGTTGTTTCGCTGAAATACACCCGGCACGGGCCGGTAGTTTTTGAGGACGGGAAACACCGGAAGCTGTACGCGGTTCGGGCTGCGTGGCTCGAACCGGGCTGTGCGCCCTACCTGGCGAGCTTGCGAATGAATCAGGCGACCAACTGGGCGGAATTTCGGCAGGCGTGTACGAAAAACCGCATTCCTGGTGAAAATATGGTGTGGGCGGGGCGGCCTTCGGGGGGCCAAAAAGGAGATATTGGCTGGCAGGCCAGCGGGATTTCGCCGGTGCGCCGGAACTGGTCGGGGCTGGTCCCGGTTCCGGGCGATGGGCGGTTTGAGTGGGACGGTTTTCTGCCCGTGGCCCAGTTGCCCAGCAACGTAAACCCGACGGAAGGCTTTATCGTGACGGCCAATAACAACCTGATTCCAAAAGGTTTTCAATTCCGAAATGCCATCGGCTGGGAGTGGTCTTCGCCCTCGCGGGCCAGCCGGATTACGGAAGTATTGCGGAGTAAACCGAAGCATTCGGTCGCTGATTTCAAAACCCTGCAAACCGATTACCTGTCGGTGCCGGCCCGCAAACTGGTTCCGTTGCTGAGGGCGTTGTCGAGTCCGGACGAGCCGGTGGAGTGGGCGCGGCAGCAGCTCGTCAACTGGGACCTGAAACTGGAGCCTGGTTCCATTCCGGCAACCGTGTATGTGGCCTGGGAAACCCAGTTACAGCGTGCGGTTTACGACCTGACGGTGTCCGAAAAAGCCTGGAACTACCTGCCGTCGCTACCAACGGAGCGGTTTCTGGAGCTGCTGCTGACGGATTCGGGCGGCCTTATGAAAAACGTGGACCGCCCGGAATTGCTGCTGGTTAGTCTGGAAAACGCCATGACCGACCTCACCGAGCGGTTGGGGTACGACCGAACGCATTGGTGGTATGGCCAAACGAACAACAAACACATCTACCTGACCCATCCGCTGAGCCATCGAATGACGAAGCAGCAGGCGTCGGAACTGGCCATCGGGCCGCTGCCGCGCGGAGGCTACGGGGAAACCGTCAACAGCACGGGAAATGGTCTGAATCAGGAGTTTGGAGCCAGTTTTCGGATTCTGGTCGATACGCAGGATTGGGATAAAACGCTGGGCATCAATAACCCCGGCCAGTCGGGCGATCCGGCCAGCCCGCATTACCGCGACCTGTTCCCGATCTGGGCCAAAGACGATTATTTCCCGGTTTATTTCTCCCCCGAAAAAATAAAAACCGTCACGGAAAAACGGACGGTTCTCGAGCCGGAATAGGGAGGGTTTACGGTTTTCAGTTTTCAGTATTTGGTATTTGGTTTACCGTCTTTGGTTATGGCATTGTGGATGGCGCTGTGCCCTGTCTGACCAGTTCGTGCCAGAACTGAAAACCGTGTACTGAAACCGTAAACCGAAAACCGTAAACCAACAAATCACTGTCTCAGCTTTTTCAACAGCCCACCCGGAAGTTTGACGGTGGTCAGGCTATCGGTTTCGAGGGTCAGTGAACCAAAAATGTCGCGCTCGACGAGGACGGTGGAGCTGTCCGACGCGGTGATTTGGGCGGTTTTGATTTGGTTGATTGCCCGGGTGTGCAGGTCGCTCCCCTCCGTATTCGAAACCGTCAGGTTTCCGATCGTGCTGTTGCTCAGCAGAACGCCCGCATTTTTCTGGACAAGGACCAGGTTGCCCGTTTCCACCTTATTCAGGCTGCAACTGATCTGCGTGGTATAGAGGGCTTCGAGCGCCGGAGCGACGATGACCGCGGCCGGACTGGAAGTAAACGAGTAACTGGGGCGCGATTTCCCGGCTCCATTTTCGGGCCGGTAGCGGATGGTCAGGGTGTCGCCGTTCGATTGATACGTGAACTGGTGTTTCGATTTATCGGGCAGGTGAATTTCAAACGTATTCCCCGTCTGAACGCTCAGCAGGCCAACCCCGGTTTTGTCGCCTTCCAGTTTCAGCACCCGGAACGGCTGGATTTTCTGCGTGGAAAGTCCATAAAATGGATTCTTGAAATCGATTTGGTCGTATTCGGCCCGCAGGGCTACATTGGCTCCGACCAGCGTCAGCAGGCCAACGACAAAGAGCGTGATGAGGAGTTTATTGCTTGTTTTCATGGCAATACGGTTTTGGGTTTTCTGGTTACGGTTTTCAATCGTTGGTTAATGGCATTAGGCCCTGTGTATAGACCCTTGATCTGGCCGATCAATTCGCGCCAGCACCTGTAAACCGTAACCTGAAAACCGGTCAGGCTTTGTTGGCGTTGAACTCGGTTTCGATGAACGATTTATAGCGTTCCTCAATGTCTTCCAGACGGAGGTCGAGCAGGTAGAGATTGCGGAAAAAGCGGGGCAACTCGGTTTCCAGGAATTGCTCCCGGCGGAACGATTTAATGCGTGCGGGCGCTTCGTCGGCGGCAAAATAGCCGATGCCCCGTTTGTTGTAAATGATGTCTTTCTGCTGCAAAAAATCGTAGGTACGCATGACGGTATTGGGGTTTACTTCCAGTTCGACGCCCAGATCGCGGACCGACGGAATCCGTTCGCCCGGGGGCCATTGGCTGAGCAGTATTTTTTCGCAGACGTAATCGGCGATTTGCAGGTAAATGGCTTTTTTATCCAGAAAATCCATACTCAGAGTTGTTTCTCTTTGAAACGTACGTAGCTGATAAACCACAGGGAAGGAATCATCAGCAGTAAAATTCCATTAATGATTAGTTGCGGAGTGCCCTGTAATTCCACAAAATAGGTGCGTCCGTCTTCCGTAAAACTCACCTCCTGAAACAGCGTCGAACCGTACCGGTCGCGGGCGGGGAAGAGTTGCCGGATGATGAAACTGTTTAAATAGATGGTCGTAAACAGGAGCAGCGTAAAAGCAATTACCCCGGTTTTGACGAACGGTAGTTTGGGGAAATAGATGGAACCCAACAGGAAAAAGGAGGGCGTAATGAACATCAGGTTTCGCATAAACGAATCCATGTAGCGTCCCAACGGGTTCAGAAGCTCGTATTTGGGGGAGGATGCCGGAAGTTTGGCGTTGATCAGGGAAAAACAAAGCCCCTCGACGGCGTAAAAGATCCCCAGAAAAACCGGGATGAAGACCAGCAGCAACAACAGCGCTACCAGAAATTTTTCCAGCCGGGAGGCTGGGAGCATCAGGTGCGGAATTCCCCGCAACGGCGTACTGACCACCTTGAAGGCTTCGCTGGCGAACCAGGCCCCGGTTCCGCAGAAAAGGAAGCCGAACATAAAGCTATGGCTTCTGTAAACCGATTCGCCAAAAGCGTTGATATTCTCGACACTCGGCAGGAGCAATACCATCCAGATACCGAGCAGAACGCCCATACCCAGCAGATACGATTTGAGGTGTTCGGACAGGTGAAGTTTCAGAACGAGTCCGAAGCGGTGAAAACTGAACGTTTGATTCATGGTCAGATCGGGGAGGGGAGGGAGGAGACAAAGGACAAGAGTGGGGCAGGCAGATCCGTCAGGAAGGCCGGCAGTAGCTGGAGCAGGATGGCTAAAAAGTTCATGGGTTTACCGAAAAAGGTTCTTGATGCCGGCCCGGTTGGTGACCACGGCGTTAAACAGCCGCTCCAGATCGACTTTGCTGTCTTCCTGGTCGAGGTTTTCCATCACGACCGAATAACCGCGCAGGGAGGGTTCGGCGTAGAGCACCCGGTCGGCTTCGGTAACGGTGCTCAATGTGCTGAACATCAGCCGGTCACCGATATCGACCAGGGAGTGGTTCAGCAGGATTTCGCTTTCATCGATGATGATGATGCCGTCGATGAGGTGATCGAGATCGCGGACCTGGTGGGTCGAAATCAGGATCAAACGGTCGGGTGCCAGGGCCGATGAAACCACTTTCCGAAATTGACTTTTCGACGGAATATCGAGCCCGTTGGTGGGTTCGTCCATAATCAGCACCCGGGTGTTGGTCGCCAGTCCGAAACAGATCGTGATCTTCTTTTTCTGGCCGTACGACAGGGCCGTCAGCTTCTGATCCGTCGGCACGTCGAATTCGTCCAGGTATTTCCGGAATTGGGATTCATCGAATTTCGGGTAAAAGGGTCCCATCGTGTCGATGAATCGGTTGAGGGAAATCGTGGGCAGGTAAATCTCTTCGGGAATGAACGCAATTTCCTGCAAAAAAGCCGGTTCGCGTCGGGCGGGGGTATGACCGGCCACGCTGACAGTACCAGCAGTTGGGTAGAGCAGACCGCCCATCAGCCGCAGCAGACTTGATTTTCCCGCCCCGTTTTTTCCGAGCAACCCGTAAATGTTGCCGGGTTGGAGGGACAGGTTCAAATCCCGGAACATGATTTTCTTCGGTGAGTAGCCAAAGGTCAGGTTTTTGATTGAGATCATAGTTTTAGTGTACTATTTATCTAATACACTGTAAAGGAGCTGATTTGTTTTGAAATTGTCAAGCGTTTATAAGGCACAAAACGAAATGTAAATTTTAACAATTCCAACCGTAAAAATTCAGGTATACCCCTAATTGCACTTAAACCCGATTTTTGCCCCAAACTTGCAATCTCCCAACATCTGCCCATCAGAAAAAAAGTGGCCCCAAAAATGCCCCATTTTTCAACTTTTGCCCATCGGCCCATTTAAGTTTTTACCTGCTCAACGATCTTTTTTTGACTTTCTAAAGCAGGCCAAACCCATTAAGTAGTCTTAAATCGAAGATTTGACCCCTCTCTTTCCCCCTTCCTCATCCCCACCAACCACCCAAATTTGACCAATGCCATGACCTATCAAGCCCGAAAATGGAACCCTCAAAAGTGCTCCGTTTTTCAATTTTTGACCACCAGCCCGTTTAAACTCCGCGACATTCAACGATCTTTTTTTTGACTGGCTAAACAAGCGAAATAGGGTTATTAGCTTAAATTGCATGAAATCAAACTCATCACATTATGCCTAATGTTTCCATTTGGAAAATGCAGCGCGGTAAGCCCATGTACATGAAAGAGCTTACTGAATGGTTCAACAAAAACAATCTAATTCCCGCAATTGGGGAAACAATCATCATTCCTATTGAATCAACTGCTTTCAAAGTTGAGATGAAGCATTCGGGAACAGGATACTGGAAAGTAACTATGAGGTATTATGATCCAGAGATCAATGAGATTTCTGTTCATTGTACTGAAGTCGCGAACCCGTTTGAATAACAAAAAAAAGACCGGCCATCGGCCGGTCTTTTTAAACCAGATTTAAACGCAGCTTAAATTTTACCAGGTCACACTATCCACGGCCTCGATTGTTTCCGCTTCCATCACGGCTTGCTGGCAAGCGTAGAACTTCGTATACAGTGCCTGGTACCAGGTATTGAAGTCTACAGACACATCAACTATATCCTGGTTGGAGTGCATCACGGGCAACAGTTGAGCGGTTTCCGAGACTGCACACCGGAAAAGGCCATCTTCCTGAGCCTGTCGGAACATAAGCGAATCTGTCAGAAAATCCCCACCATCATAATACCGTTGTTGGCCGGTTGCGGAACTCTCAAAACGCCCTTTTTTAGCCTGGGAGAACTTCCATTCCAAAATCCCCAACTTCTCCAGCTTTTTAAAATTAAAACGGGTTTCTTCCGGGACGATGACGCGCTCCAGCGTCTGGTCTTTCAGTTGGAAATAAGCAGGAGATGGATTGACAATCTGTGAGACATCTTTCAGAGCCAGATCAGGAGCCAGAATGTAGGCATTCCCACGGTGATCGAAAACATCCTGGTACACTTCATCCGAAACGCTGACGGTGTACATGGCGAATTGCCGGGGGTCGGTCAAAAATGGGCTTCCGGCTGCTGACGCCCTAATAAATTCGTCGGCGGGTGGCATGGCGCTCAACTGGCAATCCACCCGGTTCACGATTAAAATGCAGATTTTCATATGTCGTAATAGAAGTAAGGATTAATGGCGACCCGGATTGCCTGGATATAATCAGCCTTATCATACGCGCCAGGGAAAGACTGTTGCGGAACATACGAACGTTTAATTTGCATGTCCATTATGAGGTATTTATTGCTGTTGGGCAACCCGGAAATCTCCGAAATGATCCACTTGAAATTGGGGGTTTCAGGCGCGTAAACCACGGTTGAAATGATCTGTTCACTCCAGGTGATGTAGAAGGTATACGGCTTCTCCTTGATGTCGCGCCAATAGACGTTCGACACCAGGTCTTCAATTCTTTCAAGCAGTGTCTCCCCATCGGACCACCCCTGTAAAATCTTGAACACATCGCCCAACGTATCGACTGCCCCATTCGGGGCTTCTGACTTCAGGTCGTTATCGTAGTTGGCAAGGGCTTCATTGAAAATGGCTGAGTTGGCAGCAGTCTGTTCTGAAAACAACAGAAAAGAGTCAATCAGGTCCGCGAAATCCTGAGCGGTGGGCTTTTTGCCTGGGGCGAATTTTGCCTTGAGGTCGGCTCGGCTTAATTGGGCCATAGTTAAGATGCAGTTTCGGTGAATACGCCCATTGTCTTGCCCTGAATGCGATTGGTGAAGGTTTTGCCGTTGCTGAAACGAACCGTCACAGTTTCACTCAGGTGCTTGCCCAAGGCAGGATTGAAATAGTAAAAGTCATAGGCGGTTCCGGAGAATCGACCCATGCAGTCCCCACGGCCTTTCAGCTTGAGAGTGCTGCCGCTACCGGTCGCACCAGCCGCCGCATGTTCCAGAATGGTCGCTCCGTCGGGGGCCGGAGTGATCCACGGCCCATCATCAATTTTATACTCCAGGTACACCCACGGTAGCCCGTTGGTGCGTTCACATGCCTTATACCAGGCGGTTGCCACGTACAGCGAATCCAGAATCGAAACCGGTTTGGCCGGGGCACCATTGGTGGCTGACGGTGCAGAACCTTCGCCAACCCAAATGTTATCGGCGTTAACGGGCGGCATTTTCGTGTCATCGACCCCCTCGGTAGCGGACTCCCAGTATATGACCCCATTGCCCACGCAAAAACCCACGGCAAAAATGAGAGCGACGCAAAAATCAAAATCCCAATTCATATGCCGCCGTTGTTTGTAAATCCCACCGGCAATGTCCTTTTCCCAGAGATTGAGGTTGTGCATGTACCCGCGCCCACTCGTGCCCTCAATCAGCGCCCACATGAACAGGATGCAGAAGTTCAGTAGCGGGTCTGTTTGGTCGGTTTGACCGAGTCGCACGACTTCCATGCAATGCTTTTTCATGTAGTATTCCTGGGCGTAACTCCAGTTGTAGGCATACGCGTTGACATTCGTCCCCCGAAGGTTCCACATCTGGTTAAAATAGCTACAGGAGGTCCGCGCCATCGCTGAGGAAGCGTAATACTTCCGGTAGCGGTTATCGGTCGGCAATACGCCCGATTCCCAACTTTTCACGGTGTACGTTGTCGTATCGCCGTATTGCCCGAACGCCCGGTAGGGTTTGCCCAATTGCTGGCCGCGTTCTTTCACCCGTTGATACCACCAGATGGCCTGTTGGGAATTCGGCGGAAAATAAAGCGGGTCTTCGTAAAACTGATCACCGTACAAAAGGATGTCGGGCGGCATGTTGGTTACGCGACTCTTTACATTCTCTTCTGTTAAATTTTGACCACCGTAAGCGGTACCCGGTGACGCCAGACCGTCGAACAAGCCAGCACCGGGCAAAGCAAACCGTTTTGAATAGTCAACCCCGGTTCCGCTATAGGCGTCGCCGTAATGGGTCAGGCCGCCTTTGCCGACCAAATCGGGGGGCGACAGGTCGGTTCGCTTGTTGTAGGTGCCTACGATTTTATTTTCTCCCAGCGTAAAGGGGGGAGCGTATTTCATCCCCCGGACTTCGCGCCGGGAAGGGATGATATAGGATGGAATTTGAAGTCGTGCCATAGATTAATTAAGGAGCGTCGCCAATGGAAATATGCGCTTGAGCCAGGGCGGTAATGGTGGTATACGAATCCTTCGGATTGGGCGAAACCACACAAATGACCGAGACGCGGGTTCTGGGCGGATACGTCAGATTTTGCCAGGAGTTGTCATCGATGTACCAATCCCCGCCATCTATATGCACGCCGCGCTTCTGGCCGCCCGGCGTCGAATACGTTGCACTATCCGTGATTTTCGCCCGTTGGACGCCTTCAACCGTAACCCAACTCACCGCCAGGTTCATCACGTTTCGATTCGATGCCATGATGGTGGTTTCGACGGCTCCACCCATGCCCGGACCATCCCCTTCCTCGGATTCCCCGCCACTGCCCGGATCGGGATCAGGATCGGGACCGGGACCGGGATCGGGAATTACCGGGTCAAAATTCACCGGCGTAATTCCGGCGTCGCCAGTCGGCGTAAAATTGTAGGTGAATACAGAGGTCGGATGACTGGGCCACCACAAAGCCAGTTGGTAGGCCGTGTCCTTCAGGATGCCTGCCGTCCCTAAAACGCCCGGATTCAACCGGATCACCCACCCATACGGCGGATTGTACGGGTTGGATTTGGCGGCATAGAACGCATTCGGCTTCCACCCGTTGCCGCCCGTAGGTGCAGTAGGATCGTTCAACTTCGTGATCCGGTAATAAGGGCGCTCCGGCGAGTTGACGTAAGCACTATGCTCATGCGTTAGTTCCAGACGGGAGAACGCCAATCCAACCAGGTGGGCAGGCTTCACGTTGGTTTCTACGACCGCTGGAGCGTTCCGCAAATCAATGGCGGTAATGCCGCCCGTTGACTCAGGAAACACGACATTTTCAATGCGGTACACTTCTGCTTCGTTCGCACGGCGGCACACCTTGACGGTGTAGGATACGCCTGACAAGATGCCATCGACGCCAAGCTCTTCCGGGTTTAACCGGGCTACGTAGTTCCACGGATCGGTATAGGTTTCCGGCAGCGCCATTGCCCAGGTCTTAGCCTCCCAGTCATCGCCCCCGGTGGGTTGCGGGTTGGTAGGCCGTTCAATCCACCACTTGATTTGATCCTTAACATGGAAATACAGGCTGGACTGGTGGTTGCTGGTTCGACCAATACCCAACCCATAGAACCAGTCAGGCCGGTTGGTCGTTTCGACAATTGTAATATCCACCTTCCAGCTCACCTCGGAAGCCGCTACAATTTTATACCGTTTGCTGGTCAGGTGATGGCGTTCCAGAACTTCAATGAGCTTGCCTGTCGTAGCCAAATCAGGAGTAGAACCGTCTGGAATCACGACCTGAAAATCGACCGTGCTGAAGTTCCCATCAACGATGTAGATTTCATTGCTCAGTCCGATAGCCTGATTCAGCAGGTGACGCAAAATGGCTGTTTGGCCGCTAGCGGTTGCCCTGGGCAAAAACGATTCCTGCAAGGCGTCCAAATAGGCCCAGACGGTCAGGATCGGCGTAAACAGCATCCGGGTCAACGCAATTTTCAACGGCGTTCGGCTGCTCGGCGGTAACGCCTGACGGATGTAGGAAATCAAATCAAGCATAGGTGATGGTTGAATCTTTCAAGACCATGTGGCCGGCACGAGTCAGGAATTGACGTTCGAAGGCCGTCCAGGAGCCGGTTTCGGAAGGACGTTGGAAGGATTGCTTCACAACGAAGTCCTTGACCCCCTTCTGGGCCTGCATGTAATCCGTTAAGGCCGTCCAGGAAAATACTGCATCGAACGGCAGCGCCCGTAAATAGGCCGCAATCGCATCGGCTACCGGATAGGTTCCGGGAGCGGTCAGCGATTCGCCGTTTGGTTTCATGACCTGTGGATCGACCTTGGCGACACAGACCAGCTTCAACTCGTCGGCATCCAGCGAAACCACGTCCAGCGCAACCCCGGCAAATTTCACTTCCCGCATGTACTGTTTCAACGCGGCCAGTTCGGCGGGGTATAGAGCGGTTAACGTGTTGCCCGGCCCTTGCTTGACGGCTTTCACGGCCAAGCGCCCCGAAACCGGATCTTCTGTTACGGCGGCTTGCTTGATGATTTGCTTGGCCGGGTCGATGGTGGCATACGTTACCTGGGCACCGCGCACAATCACCGCATCCCCGAATTGAAAGGCGAAGACCTGCCGCTGATACCAGGTCAAATCGCCAATGGTTTTTTCTGCCAACAGGGCTTCAACCTTCGCCTTGTAATCATCGACCGTTTTCTCAACCAGTTGCACCAGTAGTGCCCACATGCGTTTAAGCAGTCGGTAAAAGGCTACCTGGCTGGATGAATCCAGTGTTGCCAGTTCCGGGATCGATGCCTGAGTTGCATCGATTTCCGCCATGATTTCTTCTGTTGTTCTCATGTTGGGTTATTGAATTGTGTACTCATCAAACCACCAGTACCCGACGCCTTCCGGCTGATCGTCTTTCGTAATGGTGGCAAAGGGGGCAAATTCCTGTAGATAGGCTTGATACCGGAAATTCACGGTTTCGGGTCGGACCACAAGGACTTGCCCGGCACGGAGCCGATCCGTAGCCCCGTAAACCATTGGATTGTCTTCAATGAGCCAGTGAACGCCTTCGACATCGCCGTATACTTCCACCGCAATGTCCAGGAGGGACTGACCGGCTTTCACCACATAGTTATTCATAGCGGGCCACAATGGTAATAGTGTCAGGCTCCAGCAATACGTTTTCCACGCGGTTGCCGTCGCGCTCCAGTTCTACCCGGATTGAACGGGTTAAGCCCGGCGCACCACCTTCGTCCAGCAGGTATTTGGACAGCCCAACCCCGATCAGCGGATCAAAATGGTTCCACGCCTTATGGAAAATCACAATATCCTCGTGATGCTTGTCGGTGGCGTCACCTACCACCAGATCACCATTTCGAAGGAGCAAATCCCCGGTTTCGGGATCGTGCAGAAAATCATTCATAGGTGATGGGGTTATCCTGATTCCGGTCCAGATTGGGCGCTTCAACAAGGTCCCACTGCCGCTTGCCGAACCAGCGCACCGCCCGGTACATGATCCGGTTGCGGAACTTTCGATCTGGTTCATACCGATCCAGCAACGCAAGGAAAATATCGTCAGCCCGTTTTCTAGCCGCTTTGTGCCCCAGGGTATCGGCCATGTCCTGATTATCATAAAGCCAGTCATGCACGGTAGCGGCTATGGATGTGGCTGGCCCTTGCGTCGGAATGATCGGTTGAGCGATGCCAGGCACAGACGCGAAATTGGTGGTATAGCCTTTTGGAATGCGTAGCCAACGGTTCCACGGGGCCGGTAACAGAATCCTTATGCTTCGGGTCAGCTTCCACAAATAAGGCTGTTTACGGTTGCCGATGTATTCGGCAGAAATAACCGGAGCTTCGTCTGTGGCTATTTTTTCAAACATGATTACTGGAGTAGCTGGTTAACTTTGGTTTCAACCTGGGTAATGCTGGTGAGAGTAGCGGGGAAGACGGCGGCAGAAGGGCTACCAGCCGGGCCGCAAACCACCTGAAAAGATTTGAGGAGCGTAGTCAGCCCAGTGAACAGGTCTTTCAGATTGACCCCGGCATTCTTAACCGTCACCTTGCCCGACTTAAGGGACAATTCGGTTTGATCCTGCTTGATGGTTGCCCCATCATCCAAGGTTAGTTCGACATCCCCTTTCTTCAGCACTGCCTTATCCGTCAGCGTCACCTCGATGTCGTCGGTTTTCAGGGTGGCTCCGGCCTGGTCGATCTGGAGCGTTACGCCCTCGATGACGACCGCTATTGCATCGACTTCTGAGAACTGACAGACAAAGAGGTTGCTGATTTCATTTTCAATGCAGCCGACGTAAACGAAAGAGCCGACACGGGGTGTGAGTAGAATTCCTTCGCTGGCTTCGTCATCCGCCCGGAGCTTCACGCCCTCCAAATCCACCAGGTCTGTGCCGATAATGTCCACCGTGCAGGTGGTACCACCTACCGCTTTTACCACGGCAGGCCATACCTGAACAATTGGCGTGCCGTTTAGCCCCCGCAATGCCTGAAGAATTTCGGCGTTCTTTCCCATAGAAAATTTGGAGATCCGTTCCGGTCGTCAGCTCGTTTTGGTCATCCGGACGAAATTTTATGAAACCTTCACACCCAGAGTGACCGTTCGACGGCCCCCGCTGGCGGAGAATTCGGTTTTAACGGCGTTTACGTAGTAGCTCCCTTCCCGCTCTTTATAATCCGGGTCGATGACTTTGGCAGTGTAACCGGTTGCGCAGATCGGCAGGAGCCACCCTTTGACTGACCCTTTGTAGCCGTCATAACTCAGGTGTTTCAGTTCTTCTTTAGCAATTGTCTCCAGACTGGCTTTATCCGAAATCGTTGGACGCTGGAACGTCCGAACATCACCGCCCTTTTCGCCTACCTCGACCTCGATGTTTGCCCCTTTCTTCGTTCGACCAATAACCTTCACCAATACCTTCGTATCCTCCTTTTTGACGTATTGCAGGTCAGAAGATTCTTCTAAATTGCGGGTAAAATCATAGGTAACTGAACCGGTTTTTTCGGTATACTTTAAATGACAATGCAACTCATTCTCTTTTGCGTAAATGGCTAAACCGGTTTCCTGCTTGAGTTTGTCCAGAACCTGAAACCCGTTCGCCCGGAGAATGGTAAACTTGTCGAATTGCAACCCTTTCATGTCCGTTACGACCTTGAATTGCTGATTGGGTGATAGTTGCTTATTCAACTCATCGACCACGTACTGAAGAATTTCGACCACGTTTGTTTTGGCAAAAGTCTTATCCTTTATATCCTTTCGGGTCAGGAAAATAGCATCTTCAAACTCCAGCTTCATCGGCGTGTTGGGGTAAATCGCCCGGAGGTAGCCCACAAACTCGGTACTTAAATTGCCATCATAACCCAGCTTTACCGCCACTTTATCACCTCGCTTGATTTTGTCTTCGATCTGGTACGCCTTATTGCGGATCATACCGGGCAGGGTAATCGTGCAGGTATCGACCAGGGCATCAACGGATGATTCGACAGTGACGGATTCAATGCCTTTCAGGGTCACATTCCCGATTTCGATTTCATAATCCATTCGGAACATTTCGCGGTCTGGTTTTGCAATGACTGTGGTAATTGAGCTAATAGTTAGGGCCAACAACAGCCCAATGGATTGAAGCGTTTTCATGGTTTGTACGGGGGTTATGGTGAAACTAAATCAATTCAAAGTCTTGATCGGAATAGCCCGAAATCTGGAAGTATTGATTTTTCAGCCCCGACGTTTCCGGTAACTCCCACTCTTCGGGAGCAAAAAGAGTTACGCCCATGATGTCAGTCAGCTTGCAGGAAATGGTCAGGCTTTGTTTGGCCTCAAGTAGTTGCTTTAAGGTTGATAGGTTGGACTCGGGCATTTCGCCCTCCACAGACGACATGAATATGCCACGGATTCGGATAGTATAATCGTCCTGGCTCCATATCTCTTTGACCGATCCTATCCCTTTCTTTTTGCTGATATTGCGTCGAACGATGATATTCCGTCCTCGCATACTTATCAGCGGCTCAATGGGAAGAGTCCAAAGGTCGGAGCCATCACGTTTTAACCCTAACCTGAGAGGCATTTGCATCGTCACCCCCGTATTTTGAACCGTTGCCTTATCGGGCAACTGGTTCGTAGTCGGAATGACAAAGGGCAAATCAGTTCGAATTTTCGCCATTACGGAATTGCAACAGAATTGGCACTATTCAATACTCGGAGAAGCATGTCCTTCATGGTTTCCTCCAACTCTTCTACGCCCTCCTGGAAATGATTGACGTGGATTTCTGACTTTTCAATCAGCTTGTTGATGGTGATGTTGATGGTGCTGGATTTGGACCCGCCAACGGTCGAAGAAAGGCCAGCCGCTTTGTCCAGGTCTTTCCCATCTGCGCCGGACGCGCCGGGAGCCGTTCCGTTAGCAGAGAGGCCCGGTGCGCCTGTCTTCTTGTTCGCTTTCGCCTGTTGAGCGGCCAATGTTTTTGCCAGCTTCTCGGCGTTGATTTTCTTTTCGGCATTGGCTAATCCTTCATTCCATCCATTTGCCAGCGCCTGACCAACACCCGAAAAGTCACCTTTTTTCAGCGCATCCCAGGCTTTCCCCAGATTGCCGAAAACCGACTTTCCGACCTCCCAAAGATGAATCAGGCTATGGCGAAACCAGTCCACATTATCGTAAGCCCATTTTAACCCAACCACCAATGCACCCAGAGCGACGATCCAAACCGTAAGCGGATTTGAAGTCATGAAGATGGTCAGGGCATTCATGGCAACTTTTAGGTAGCCAAGCATTTTGAAGACAGCTATACCCGCTAAATAAAGCTGACCTAAAGGCGTTGTGAATGCGGATACCACATAAGCCAGGGCGTTGATTGCACCTGCCAGAATATTGATAATCTTAGTGGCTGTATCGCCCTCGCCGCCAATGCCACTGAGCAGGGATAGAATCATCTTTCCGGTATCCCAGAGCGGCCTGAAGGCGGAAAGGAGTTTCCCGAATGCCTCTTCTACCGGCCCGAAGTTGTCCAGAATCTTAGTTCCAAAATCGAACAATTTGCCCAGCATCGGATTGAGCTTTTCGCCCCATTGCTGTAACTTATATTCAAAGGAACCCGTGAACGTGGACCATTTCCCTTCCGCTGTTTTGGAAATCTTATCCAGCATCCCGGCAAAAATGCCGTCCCCGCTGGACATTGTATGGAGAGCCTTTTCCAGATCAGCGTACTTGATTTGGTGCTTTTCGGCCTTCTTGAATAGCTCTTCACCATTGACACCCATTTGCTTTTTAAGCACGTCCATTAAGGGCGTTCCGCCAAACTCCTGGTGAAGCTCTCCACCATCGACAAAACCCTTTTGCTTGATTTTGCTGACGGCAGCAATTAATTCGCCGTAATTTTTACCGGAACCCGCCGAAACATTCCCGATGTCGGTCATAAGGGGCACAATCTTATTGACATCGAAACCAGCGGCCAGCATCGTGCGGCCACCCTCCATAATTTCGGAGTTCGTGAAGGGGGTCACATTAGCGAATTGATTCAGGCTTGCATAGAGCGGTTCGGCTTGGGCACCGGCAAACTGCTCATAAGCGAGTTTGGTGCTTTCGGCTTTCATACCCTGCCCCAATACACTGCCAACACCGGCCACCATTGCCCCGCCTAAAATCAACCCCTTTAGCCCGCCCAGTAAGCCACCCGAACCGCCACTACCGGCGCTGCTTCGGCCCAACTGCTGCATTTTGTCCATGCGCCGTTCCAGAGATTCAATTTCCCGGTTGGCCTTGCGGATTTCACCCGTACCCACCATCAGATCACGCCTTTTGGTGAGTTCGTCCAGCTTCCCCCGGAGCGAGTCAATGGACTGTCCTTCTTTAGTAAAGTTGAGCTTCCGTTTTAGTTGATCGACCGTTTGAGCCACCCGGCTAAAACCCGATTGAAACCGCTGGGTCAGCCGCTGCATGGTGGACATAGTGCCACTGTATTGCTGCGATAAACGCAGTAAAGCAGGTGACATCAGGTCTTGCAGGCGTATGATAAAATCGTAGTTCACGAGTCTGTTTTTTGGGGTTTGGTCTTCAGCATCAGGTATTGAGCTTCCCGCCAGATACGGGCGAAATCGCCTGGTTCCAGATCATACGGCTCAATGGAAGGGAAGAAGTAGCGAATCCAGGAGGACATTACCCGGAAACTGTCAGAATCCTCAATTTCCGGGAAGTCCTCCTCTAAACTTTTTTTAGCTGTGCCTGACGAATTTCCAGCAATTCAATACACTGAAGGGCACCCGCCGTGAACATACCAGGCTCATCGATCACGCGTCGATCCCCGGCCACAAAGCAGCTTTTCAGGATTACTTTGCCAGCTTCAATCATTTGCGGCATCTTCGACATCGCGTAATTGATTTCCTTGCTGGTCGGTTTGCGGATATAGGCCACGACTCCGTTTTCAATCTCTTCCTCATTGGTAGTTGGCACCATGTAGGGGTCATGCTTGACCACTTCATCAGCAACAACCACCCTGAAAATTTCGCCATGCTTTTCTTTTAAAGCATTCAGATCGATAGCAGCGACGGTAGTTTGGACTTCTTTGGTAGTTTGGACTTCTTTCGTATTCATCGTTAAACGGCGTTTAAGTGGTATTTAAATGGGTTTATGGTTAAACTATACCTCGAAATGAGGCCGGTCAACAAAACCATCATCGGCCTTGCCATTATGGTTGAAATCGCCACCCCAGATGACATTGGGGAATTTTTCGTGAATGATGGCTGCTGCCAACTCAAACAACCTGGGCGTGTAGTCCAGCTTCGTTGTACCAGGCACAACAAACGCGATGTCAAACGCCTGGGAGGGATACCGCTCATGCTTCGATTGGCCGGGCTTGGCCTTGGTAACAATCTGACGGTTGGCCTCTTCTGAGATCGGACCCATACCCGCACCCCGGCGCAACGAATTGACGATAGCTATCTTTTCCCGCCCCTGAGCGTAATAAGCCCGTTGCACGGCTGACGGCCTGAATACTTCCGTCAGGATGACTTTGGGCAGATTGGGGTAACGGATCGACCACTGTTTTTGCAGGTATAACCATGCCGGTTGAAGCTGAACAACGGCATCCGAAATGTTACGGGTACTAGGCATTGTCTTGGGGGTTTTTCGCCCGACGTTTGCGACTCGTTACCTGCCGGAACGTTCGGACCAGTGTTTCAACCTGTTTCGTCAGTACCGCGATGTCCTGAGCCTGCTTTTCAACCAGGGCGGTCAACTGAATGATTTTTTCCTCCTGGGCAACGAACCGAATGCGGGTTCGTTCGAACTGTCGAACGATAGCAATCAGAGAAGGGATGCCTACCCCAATGGCCGTTGCAATTCCCCAAACCTCCGCCATGCTTAAGCGGATTTCAGTTGCACTATTGATTTGGGTCAGAAGGGGTAGCAGCGAGAACATCGGAACGGCGAAATGGAGTAATGGATTGGTCATGGAGGTGCCGGGCCTGCGCCTGGGCGTCCTCTTTCTTCAGGTGTACCCAACCGTCAGTCGTTTGGTATAGCGTCCTGACGGTTGGATAGCTCCTGAAGATTAGGGCTAATTCGGTCATATAGCGACGCGCTTCTGACCCAGATACATGATGGGCAAGGCAATCTCCATGCGCTTCATGTTCTGTTGGGCATTCATGGGGCTTGAATTGAACTGACAGCCGAACAGGGTATAGTTCACCATCTGGTCATATTCATTGCGGAAGGTAATCTGAACCTCAAAGGGCGAAATCCGATTAATATCCCCTTCCGCCAGCGGGTTCGCATCAAAAATGCGTTCCAGGTCGTTTTGCAAAAGCGTCAACGTGCCTTCATAGGACTTGTTGCCTGACTTAATCGCCAGCGGCTCATTGCCCTTGCCATAGATGAATTCCTTCTCCTGTTTGGCGTCCCACTGCGCCCCGATGATCCCAATTGCCAGCAACCCACCGATTCGAATCTCGGTTTGTGACCAGCTATACAGCCGGGTATCCATTGCAAATTGTGCCATTACGATTCAGTTAATGCGGGATTGGAGAATCCCAGTTTGACAACGATTTCCTTCAACTGACCCACCGGAACGATCTTCAGATCAATCTCCAGACGATCCGTTGACAGGATGTTTTGGCGGGGATTGATCGAACAGGAAACCGACGAACAGTTACCATTCGTGACCATCTGCTGAATCAAGGTCTGCTCAATGCGGCCTTCGTAGTAGGCCACCTTGGACGGCGAAATCCGGCCTTCTTCCGTGATTTCCACTTCGTCCAATAGCTCCTGAACGTAGGTTGCATAGGTCAGACGAACCGCCTTGCCGATGACCAGGTTGCGACTAATCGACGTAAAATCATCAGCCGCATCAACCAACGTGGGATCA
This sequence comes from Larkinella bovis, assembly GCF_042655385.1. Lineage (NCBI taxonomy): Bacteria > Pseudomonadati > Bacteroidota > Cytophagia > Cytophagales > Spirosomataceae > Larkinella > Larkinella bovis. The sequence goes on from NZ_JBHSMA010000001.1 coordinate 407,784, forward strand.
TCAGACAGGAACACACCTGGAATGCCCAGGTGAATGCGGGGCAGGATAAACCCGGCATCGTGAATAGCGTCCAGGGCGGCTTTTGCCATCGATACCACGGGCAACCCTGTGGTAAGGTGCCCTTCAGCCATAAACGGCCCATCCTTTACGCGGCCAACGTTGCGCTGAACAGGATTGCTCGCAATTCGCCCCAACAGCTTGCCCATGCAGGCCACCCGCGAACCGGCAACGTCGGTTCCGACGAAACATGAAACGTGGTTATTGCTGCCACCGGAGCGGTAATTCGTGTAATTCAGGGCAGGGTCCATAAAGGCACCGTCGAGAATGACGTGAACCGGCGTGTAGCGGCCATAGAACTTGCCCGCAACCGATTGGGCAGCACCGGCAGCAGCCGTTAAGCCGCCATCGAAGCCTTGCGAGTACGAAGGGGTATAACCACCGGCCCGGCCCAGTGAGGTACCGACTACCGTTATACGTCCCAAAGCACCAACCAATAATTTTTCCAGCGGAGAACTATCGTCACCCGTCAGGGCTACCGCCGTGGCCTGGGTGGTGGTGTTGGCAATCAGGATGACCCAGAGTTCAGCGCCATCGCCAGCCGTCGCAAAGAAGTCGCTGATTTGCGTCCAGGCATGAAGCAGACCGGAAACGCTTTTCAGAATCCCAACCGCTTCCGCTTCCGCCAGCGAGTAGAACCGCTTGGGAACCCCCAGAGCCAGGCCACTGGCAGCAATACCAGTCACCACCAGCCCGGCAACGCCATCGCGCACGGTGGCCGTTCGGCCCAGACCACCGTTTTGAATTTGTATGTCAACTTTTGGTTGTGCCACAATTGTGAGATTTAAGAGTGAAGAAATCATGGGCCGGGTTTGTAGCCCGGCCACTCACAATTAAGCAGCAGCGTCCTCAATGATGGCAAAAATGCCCTTGCCATCAGCGCGACGCTGACGGCCACCCATCATCAGCAGGAAAGAATAGATGTCTCCGTAGTAGGTCGGATCACCCAACTTTTCAAACATCTCCACTGTACCCATTGCCCGTTCAACCACGGTTGGATGCCAGCAAATGGTTGCCATATTGTCCGTTGTGGCACCAGCCGCACCAGGATCTTTTACGACCGGCGTACTGGCGTTTGTGTAGGTCAGAGTCGTGGAACGCTCCATCAACTCGAAACCGTACAATTTCGCAATGACACCCCCTTTTACGTCCAGTTCCAGCGACTTGTCACGCTTCATCAAATCCGAATCGTCCAACAGGAAATCCATTTGGTCAGATGGGATCAGCGCCACCCGGCCTTCTTCTGGAATGTTCTGTTTGTTCATCGCCAGACGGGCCTTTTTCAGATCGGCTTTCGTTAACCCTTTCCGGTTGCCTGTTGCGGAAGGCGAGGCCGCAGCGATGGCCGCGCCAGTTGTCCGCAGGTATTGGGCCGCCGTCGTCGGTGCCCAGTTGCGAAGGACCCATTCAGCCACGAGTTGCCGGATCGTCGCCATATCCTCGGCAATGACCGACTGCCGTTTGTCATAGGACAACTGGATTGCGTCGATATTGGGGATCAGGATCGGGTTGGATGTGAACTCATCCAACGCATACGTGATGTCCGTATCTGACCGCTTGGTAACAGTGGCAGGCAATTCCGACCGGTTACGCGTGGCACCAGAACCAGTTCCGGCGTTCGGGATGTGGACTACTTTACCGGCCAATACATATTGATCGGCATTAATTGATTTCAGCAAAAAATCGTTGCCTTTGTACAAGCCGCCAACGATGTCGGTTTGCCAAATTTCTTTTTCTAAGGCCATTTGGTTGAAAGATAGTTACGTGGGTACGGGTAAAATCGGTTGGCCCGCCCTTCGGTTTACACTTCCGGGCGGGCGCTGTTCTGGGTTATGTTATTTGCCCGAATAGGTTTTACCCCATTTGGCGTTGTAGATACGGTCGAATTCCGGGCGGTTGTCAGCCATCAGTTTGACCAGCTTACCGTTGCGGTCCAGCTCATCGTATTTTTTGGCGGCTTCCTCATCAGTCAGCGTCAATGGCGGCTGACCACCGGCAGCAGCAAGAGCAACCAAATCAACCGGGGCTTTCATGCTGTTCAGGACGGTTTCAGCCAGGCTGAAATCAGTCGCAAACAATTTGATGTACGTATCCTTCTGATCCGCCGAAATCCGCTTCTCTGCAATAGCGGCATCAACCAGCTTAATGGCTTTGGTATCTTGCTCGTCCTTCTGCTTTTTGACCAGGGCTTCGTACTTCTCCTTGTAGTTGGTACCATCTGCCGGAGTTACAGGGGCTTTCAGTTTGATCACCTCAGCGACGATCTGTTCCTGGGTGGCCGTTTCTGCAAGGCCACATGCCAGGGCAATGGCTTTGTAATCCATTTGCTCTTGGGGTTTTGTGAAAGGTTTTGATTGATTGGAAAGCTGGAGCAGGTAGCCTTTGGCCTGGTCTTCGGTCAGCACTTCACCGCGTGAATCGCATAGTTTCAGGGCGTTTCGATTCCCGCCAACATCCACGATGCTGATTTCCTGAAGCGTACTACTGGTAGCGTCGTAACACTTGAGGTCTTCATTCCAGACCACCTCGTGAACTTCGGCCACAATGCTGGCCGCATTGAGAAAGCCACGGTCAACCTGACCGCCGATTTCAGCCCCTAGCTCAATTTCGGTATCAAATTCGGATTCGGCCAGCCACTCATTATTCTCCAGTCGAAGATTGTTCCATTTGCCAATAACCCTTCCGCGAACGTGCATGTAGAGCATTACCGGGTTCGCTAGGAAGGCGTCGATCTTTAAGCCTGAGCTAAGAATACGGACGTTAAAACAGGTAATGGTCTGGTCCGAAACGCGGAAGGTTTTTGGCTTTGGCATAGGCTACAATTACAAGGGTACGGTGGCGGCTCTCGCCTTTTGTTGGGATGAAATTGGGGAGCCGGTTGAAGGGAAGCAAAATGTTTAGCTACCGCGTAGCTGTAGCAGCTACCGCGTAGCAAATTCAGCTACTCGGTAACTAAACACTTTGGGTCAGAATGGCGGGTTAGCCAACTTTGACAAGGCAACCAACGCCCACCGTACCCATGAATTCACGCGACAAGACCAAACAGATCGGCAAGGAGCTATATATGCTGGGCAAGCCTGCCCAGGAAATAGCCCGAATGCTGGACGTTTCGACGACTACGGTTTCCAATTGGACCACGAAAGAAGGATGGCGGGAAGAACGGGCCTCCAAGCTCTCCCAGAAGAAAACGATTCAGGATAGCCTACTTTTTCTGATCGACTACCAATTAGAAGCCCTATCGGAAAAGGTGCGCAAAAACCGGGAGGAGATGGACGAATTGCCACTCCTGGACAAAGGCGAGATCGACGCGCTCAGTAAGATGTTTGCCGTCATCAAAGGGAAGGAATTGCAGTGGTCGAACGTGGTCGATGTCATCCGGGAATTTGGCGAAGCCGTCAATCGGAAAGACCCCGATTTTGCCAAGGCCCTTGTACCGTTCATGGATGATTTCTTATTGTTTAAGCGTGAATCAATGACTATTTAAATGGGCCTGACTGCAAAAGATAAAAAGGCGTTTCAGGAATATTTAGACAGTCGGAAAGAGATTGTTTCGGCTAAAACGTCGGACATACCCCTGAACGAACCAGCCGCCGTTAAAGCCGACCGGATCGACCGGTTGAAAGGTGATTTCGTTGCATTCTGCGAATACTACTTTCCGCACTATGCTTCAGCTCCGTTTGGCTGGTTCCACAAGAAAGCGGCCAAAGCCATCATTGCCGATCAGAATATCTTTGCGGTGCTGGAGTGGCCGCGCGAACACGCGAAGTCGGTTTTCGCGGACGTGTTGATTCCCTTGCATCTGAAAGCGAAGGACGAATTAACCGGCATGGTGATCGTGTCGGCCAATCAGTCCAAAGCCATCGGCTTGCTTTTGGATGTGCAGGTTGAATTACAGTTCAACCAGCGGTACATCAATGATTTTGGCGAGCAGTTTTCATTTGGGGATTGGGAAGAAGGGAATTTCAGTACACAGGACGGCGTAGGGTTCTGGGCGTTGGGCCGTGGGCAATCCCCGCGCGGCCTTCGGAAAGCGGAGAAGCGGCCCAATTACGGGGTAGTCGATGACATCGATGACGACGAACTAATCCAAAATGAAGAACGGGTTGAAAAAACCGTCACCTGGGTAGAAGGGGCGTTGTACCCCTGTTTCTCCATTCTGGGTGCCCGGTTCGTGGTTGCCGGAAACAGGATTGGTCGCAAAGCGGTATTGGCTCACCTGGTGGGGGATGTCGAAGACGGCGACCCGGTTAAAGCGTCGATTTTCCATTGCAAGGTTTTCGCTTTAGAGAACCCCAAAACCCACAAAGAGGACCAGAGCGAAACCGGCGTACCTGCCTGGAAAGAACGCTACACCCGGCAAATGCTGCTGGAGAAGTGGAGTAAAATCCGTTATGCGATGGTACAGCGGGAATATTTCCACCGGTTTATCGTATCGGGCAAAGTCTTCAAATCGGAATGGCTGACCTATTTCCAATTGCCTCAAACCGCCCGACCACTTGCCCACTATCAATTTATCGTCTGTTATGTTGACCCCTCCTGGAAGGACAGCAAAAAGAATGATTACAAGGCATTAGTTGCCATTGGGGTAATCGGGAAGTACAGAGACTTATTGGATTGCTGGGTTCGCCAGGGCTCGAAAAGCTCAATGGTCATCGCTCACTACAACATGGATGAAAAGCTACGGGAAATGGGTGCCGGAGTCATTTACCACTTCATTGAGGGTGGATTGATGCAGGATGAACATTTGGAGCATTACTGGAAAGAAGCCGAAAACCGTAGTGCTGCTTTGCCGATCCGAGCCGATACCAGGGACAAACCAGACAAAGCCGGACGAATAGAAACAAATCTTCAATCTCCGATTGAACACGGTTTTTTCCGGATCAATGAAGCCCTGAAGGGAAACCGGGATTTTACCAACTGGAAAGACCAGCTTCTAGCCTTTCCAACCGGGCACGATGACGCGCCCGATGCCACAGAAGGGGCCGTCTTTATTGCCAATCAAAAAGTAAAAACTTCCGTGCCAGCAATGACCGGAGGCCACCGCCGTAATAACCGCTATTGAATCATGTTTTTAAACAAAGCCGACCTTTTAGGTGATCTGTACCCCGAAATGCGGGACTTGATGACCCGCTATGCTGACACCGCCTTAAACGCTCACCTGGTAACGGCTGAAGCGCAATTGCAAACGTATCTGGGTAGCCGTTACGACATCGACCCGGAACTGACTAAAACGGGCGTAAACCGCAATGACTTTCTGGTTAGTCTGGGCCGCGACCTGGCCGTGTACCACCTGTACACCCCCCTGGAAACGATGCCCGCCAAACGAAAAGACCGCTATGACCAGGCCATTCGGATGCTGGAATGGTTGGCCGCTGGCAAAATGAAACTAATCGGTGTTCCCCTGGCTCCAGTACCAGAAGACGGACCTGTTACGGGTCAAATTGGCTTTGGCTATAACCCCAGAAGGGCGACGCTGGCGTAACACCCGTTTAAATGTGATTTAAGTTCTTCGAGAATCGCCCCGCACCAAAAAACCGATCCGTATTACCACCGTAAATAAAATGGCGAAAAAACAGGCAAAAAACGCAAACGTCAATATTGTCGATAATACTATCCAGATTCGGACACTTGACCGGAGCCGGAAAACGCTCGACAATTGGAAAACCGCCATGCAGTCGGCGGAGTCTCTTTTGAATCCGAACCGCCAGCTTTTGTACAACCTCTACGCGGACATCATGCTCGATGAGCACCTGATCAGCGTGACGGATCAGCGCCGGTTAAACGTCACGGGCGTCACGCTGATGTTCGGGAAGGATGGCAAGGAAAACGAGGCTATCGGCAAACTCATCGATACGGAGGCATTCGAGCAACTACTCGAACATATTCTCGACAGCCGGTTTTTTGGGTTCAGTTTGATCCAAAACGATTTTGCCACGATTATCAACGAGCAACCACAAATCAAGCTGGTGCCCCGCGCCCATGTGAAACCTGGCTTTGGTATTGTCGTTGGCAATCCGGGCGACATGACCGGCATCGATTATACCCAACCTCCTTATGACACCTTGTACACCCCGGCAGGTCGGGCCGACGACCTTGGGTTACTGTTAGCGGCCGCTCCGCTGGTGCTGCTGAAACGGGGTGATGTCAGCGACTGGGCGACGTTCAACGAGGTATTCGGGCAACCGCTCCGGGTGGCCTATTACAACCCGATGGACCCCACTCAAAAACCGCTCCTGGAAAAAGGCATGGCCGAAATGGGATCAATGGCGTATATGATCCTGCCCGACGGCGCAAAGGTTGAATTCCCCACGACCTACCAAACGGCAGCGGCAGACACCTATGAGCGGTTTGCCAACCGGATGGATAAGGCGATTTCCAAGCTGATTGTGGGCCAGACCATGACCACGGAAGACGGCAGCAGCCGGAGCCAGAGTGAGGTACATGAACGCACGGCTGGTAAGATTGCCCAGTCCGACCGGCGCTTTGCGCTCCGCATTCTGAACAGCCGGATTAAACCGGCTCTGATTGCCCAGGGCTACCCGGTTGGGGAAGGGGAGGCGTTCAGCTTCGTGGAAGAAGAAGAACGGCTATCCAAAAAGGATCGGCTCGAAATGGATATCAAAATCCATAAGGAAGTTGCACCAATCAAAGTGGACTATTTCGCCCAGGAATACAACGTGCCGATAGATGAAGAAGCCTTAAGCAATCGTCAGCAGCAAGCTCTGCAAACTACGGAGGAAGAGCCGGAGGACGAAGAAAAACCAGAAAAGCCGAAAAAGGTAAAGCAATCCGCTGTTGATGAATTTGGCCGGTTCATGCAGTTTGCTCAAGTTCTGAAAGAGCAAGGTTTTTTCGAGTAAGCCCTATAAAACTATCCGCTGTCGGGGCCAGCGTCCGAACTCTTTATACTGATTGTGGGTGTGGTGATCCTTTTCATTTGCATTTGGCGGATGGGGAAGACGACCTATTGCCTTTGCCTACCAAGATCGTAAACATCAATGCCCTGACGAAAAAGGCGCTGAAAAATGTCTACGATGGCTTTCAGGGACTGGTCGAAACCAACCTGTTTTCAATCACCTACCTGACGCTAAGTAATGCGGTGGATGTGGGTTTTGGCAAGCTGGCCTACGGCAAGCCCAACCAGGCGTTCATTGAGCAATTGAAACAATCAGGAGCGTGGTTTGCTGCCCAGAAGTCTTACCAGCAAAGGCAAGACCTGGCGGCTCTTCTGGTAAGTTCGGATGGTAAAACTAAGCGCCCCTGGAAGGAATTCGAAAAAGCCGCTCAGGGTATTGTCCAGAACTATAATGAACGGTGGCTGAAGACGGAGTACAACACGGCCATTCGTTCGGCCCGAACCGTCAGCCAGTGGTCCGAATGGCAAGCCAATTCCGATCTGTACCCAAACCTGAAGTATTTGCCTAGTCGTGCCGCAACGCCCAGAGAGGAACACAAACCCTACTACGGCGTTGTCCGGCCCATTGATGACGATTTCTGGGTGAAGCACTTGCCGCCGTCCGCCTATAACTGTATGTGTGGGGTCGAACAGACCGACGAACCGGTAACGCCAATACCAGAGAAAGGACCGAAACCAGCCCCCGGCCTGGACAATAACCCGGCTATTTCGGGCGAACTGTTCAACCCGGAAACGCACCCCTACGCGGACGGCATTGATGCCCCTACGAAAAAGGAACTAAAGGCAGAAGCCGAACGCCTGGCAAAACAGATCGACTACGAAACGCTGAAGGTTAATGAGGACTTCAAAGATTCGATGTTGAGAACCCAAAAGTATTTGAAGCAATACAAAAAGGCCGAAAATGAAGAATTGGCCGCAATCAACATTTATTCCTCGGTAGAATATTTTGACTTAAACCGCTGGCTTCGGCATGGAAGCAAGGATGAAAACGAGTTTTTAGGCGCATTAAAACGGGTTTTATCGGCGGGCTTGAAACACATGAAGCGGTATAAAGGAACGGCGTATCGGGGCACCGATTTACCGGCAGATGTCATTGCTGATTACCGGAAAGCCCTGAAAGATGGTAAGCCAATAACGCACCTGGCATTTACTTCAACGAGCCGAACGTCCGGTAAAGAGTTCAACGGAAATGTGAAGTACGTCATTGAGTCGATCAATGGACGAAGCATTGAAAAACTGAGTCAGTTCGAGTCGGAGCAGGAAATTCTATTTGATGCAGGAACGCAGTTTAAAGTACTGGAGGTAAGCGATGTTGGTGGCGTGACGTACATCCGCCTGGAAGAATTAAAGAAGAAATGAGGCTTCTGCATCCATCCGGCGCTGTAAGCCCCGACGATCTGCGTCCTCTTTTTCCCGCTGTTCGGGCGTCAATGTTTCCCGGCGTTTGGCTTCCTTCTCCTGTTCCCACTGGAAGAACTCGGCCATCTGACCCAGTTTCGGGCCACCACCGGGAGCAGCATAGGGGTTTTTCGTAGCCATGAGTTTGAAGTAGTTGGGTACAAGTATAACAAATTTTTAAAGCAAAAGATTGTGGACCCGAAAAGTTTTGAGCAGGCGGCACGAAAGGTTCAAACCTTCATCCAGACCGATATACCCAAAATCGTCCAGGTTGAAGGGAAAAACCATTTTAAACAGTCATTCCGGGACGAAGGCTTTACCGATGAAATTCTAGTCAAATGGCCGGATATATCGGAAAAGGCGAAGGACCGGAAGCGGAGAAAAAACGGAAGCCTGACGCCGATCCTAACCGATTCGGGCAACCTGGGCGATAGCATCGACGCGGACATTGAACCCGGTCAGGTTGTGTTTGGCTCCGACGTGCCCTATGCCAAACGGCACAATGAAGGAGAGAAAGGAACCCCGAAACGTCAGTTTATGGGACCAAGTAAAGCCCTCGAAAAGAAGATCATCGACAAGATTGATCGTCAACTCAAACAGTTTTTTAATCCCATTTAAACGGCATTTAAACGATGATCGAAACCTATTTAATTATCATCGACGCAATTAAACGTAGCCTGCCCTGGGCGCAGTGGATCGACTGGGATAAAGGGCAGCTAGACGAACCCGAAAAGTTCAACGCCATTGTGGTGCCGGGTATCCTGGTCGATCCGTCCGCCGTCGAATGGGAACAACTTGGTAAGGGCTTTCAGCTTGGCAACGGACCCATCACCATCAAACTGGTTACCCTACTACCGGCCCAGACGCACGCGCTTGATCCGCTCTTGCCCGAAAACCTGAAAGTGCAGCGCATGGCCGAGCAGCTTCACGAAACGATGCTGGCCGTCAGCGGAGTGCTTCGCCGGACCGGTAGCCCAAAACCGTATTGGGCCAGCACCTACTTTGTCATTGAGCAGACCTACGATTTTCGCCACACCTATCAGCCGGATATCCCACTCGCTCCGTTGCCCAGTCCGGCCATTAATGCAACCATCACCGTAACCCTATGAACATCCTTCTTAACGTATGATTACAACCCCCGATTTTTTAGAGAATGATAACGAGGTTGAACTAGCCATTTCCTGTACCCAATTCCGGGATTTGGATCTTGAACTTTCCTTTGTCAACCCGGACGACAACCAGCCCTACGCCTGGCCTGACTCTACGTTCAACATGCAGGTTCGCAGCGATAACGGCGATTTGCTGTTTGGCCTGTCCACCGGCAATGGGATTACCCTGACGGATGACGACACGACTATTCACCTCGAAAAGCCCGCTTCCGAAATGGTCTTTGCTCCCGGCGTGTATTACTACGACCTGATTGAAACCACACCTTTAGAAGCCGTCGAAGGGCGGGCCAAAGGACCCTTCATCATTAAACCAGGCATAACCACCGTATCATGACACAAGTAATCAAAATACCCTACAAGCGGGGCCGGGATGGACGACCCGTTGAATTCTCAATCGATGTAACGACCATCCGCTACAAATACCAGGGCGAAGACAATAGCAAATGGCGCGCCCTGGGCAATATTCAGGGGCCGAACGGGTGGCTTCCCGTTTTAGGGGGCGTATCAGATGGCGAGCGCCGTTTGCTTCGGGTTGTGGATTGGGCTGGGGGCGCGGGAGTAAAACCGCCTATTGGTGTCTATTTATCCGAAGACGGCTATACAACCGATAGCGCCCAGGCCGTTAGCATCCGGGGAGAACGTGGCCCGCGCCCGGATCACCAGTGGGTAGGTACGGTATTGAAGGTGCAGCACGCCGATGGCACGCTGGATGACGGCGTTAATTTGAAGGGAGAGAAGGGTGACACGGGCGACAAGTGGGTGAATTGGCAAGGGGCCTGGCAAGCAAACACTCCGTACGAGGCAGGAGACGGTGTTGAAAACGAGGGTAACAGCTACCGACGCAAAACGGACGGCACGGATACCGTATTCAATTTGGCCGATTGGGATTTACTGGCCCAGGGCGGCACCGTTGCCAATGGCACGGTCACTAATGACAAGCTCAGCGGTGATGTTGCTTTTAAAAATTACCCTTGGGCAACCACCGCCAATCCAATTAGCTCATTACGAAACGGAATTCCAGACTTAAAACTCTACGGGGTCGATCCTTCCAAATTATACACGATTAGCAATTTGCGCCGTAATTCAGGCGCAAATTGGCAGGTCACGATTCAAGAGTGGACAGGATCAGCACTTGGGCCCGTCGTTTTCAATTGGCAACAGACCGACTATACCGAGACAACTGACACGACAACTATCACGATCTATGGGAGCGGCAACTTGCGGGCAGAAGTGAGCGTCAAATGGTCAGCCATGAGCAGCACGGTAAACAATACCGGAATGACGTATCCCACATCCGGCATCCACCCGAAGACCTACCAGGCCGACCCCTACAGTTTAATTAACAAAACAGTTCTACGCAATTTCCCCTGGGTACCTTCAGCCACACCCACGGCCCAAATCAGGGCGGGTATTCGGGACATTTCGTTGTATGGCGTCGATGTGTCGAAGATGTACACCCTTGGCATCGTGAAGCGGAATGCAAGCAACGTCTGGCAGTTGTCGATCTATGAGTGGACCGGCTCGGCGTTGGGTTCACTGGTGTTCAATTTCCAGCAAACCGGGTATACCGAACCGGGGGCGGGGATTGATACGATAAAGATTACGACCGGGGGCGGATTGGTGGCGGTGATCGTTGTTGATTGGTCGCAATTAACCGGAGTCAATTCTACCGGAATCGGGTATAATACCGCCGGTATCAGCCCTCTGTGCTATCAATCGTCAGTAGCAGGGCTACTGACCGCTGGAAGTGTTACCGAAACGTCGTTAGCACCAGGTGCGGCCAGCACAACCAAAATTCCCGATGCCGCCGTGACAATTCCCAAGCTCGAATCCGCCGTGGTGTTGAAGAATTACCCGTGGCAGGTCGCGGCCACGCCAAGTGCGGTTCTTCGGGCGTCGATTCTGGATGTGAAGCTTTTCAATGTGCCTTCTGGAAAGCTCTACGCCCTTTCCACCTTTCGCCGGAATGTCACCGTTTCGGGGGTCCCTGCGACGTGGCAAATTATCATTCAGGAATGGAATGGTTCCTCGTTAGGTGCCACGGCGTTTAGCTGGTCAAAGGTAAATTACGTGCCAGGCGCGGATATTGAAACGATCGCAATCAGCGGTTCCGGAAAGCTGTGTGAAATTACAATCGACTGGACACAAGTAACGGAGGGATTGAATATTTCGGGGGCCAGCTTTAATTCGGCGGGGATAAGTCCACGGTGTTCAAGGTCCGCCAAGCCGGTAGCGGCTGCGATGGATGTCGTATTGCCGCCAAAATTGCACTTAATCAACGGGGCGCAATATTGGTTCTACGACGATGCGATTGTGCGAAATTCATACGTTTTCGAACGGGAACCCCTGAAAATCGACCTGTCGGCGACGCGGATCAGCGACGGCACGGCAATTACGCCTTTCTCGTATATGCAGGGGCAGGGCGTCATTACAGGGGGCGAAAATTTCAACCTGACCGTGAAGGTGCAGGACTACAGCGCTGGTGGCCGTGACCCGTACACGGCCTACCAAAAGACGATTCAAGTTGCTTCCAAAGCCAAACCGACCGGGGCGACAATCAACCTGCTGTTGATCACCGATTCGTTTTTCGACGCCCAATGGGGTGATGGGGCGATGGCGTACCTGAATCAGTTTGCCCTGGCAGATGGCAATACCATCAATTTTAAGGGGACTAGAACTAGTTATGGCTACCGGGGCGAATGCTATGCCGGGTGGAGTGAGGTGACATTCCTTACGAAGTACATTCCCACAGCAAACCGGGCGAACGTTAATGCCGCCGGTAGCGATCCGAACCTACACAGTCCATTCTTGTTTTCGACGGACGACACACCCGCCAACGCTGTGTTCGATTTCGCGCAGTATCGGACGAGCTACGGCATCGGGGCGGTCGATGTCGTCTGTTTCCACCTCGGCGTCAACGGGGGCGATGGTACACAGATGAACCAGATGATTGCATCGATTAAGGCCGACCTTCCGGCCTGCAAGATCCTGGTCTGCATGGTGCCTCCGGCTGAAAAGAACCGGGCGGGATTTGACTCGGTGAATCGGCAGGGCGGTCGCCTTATCCAGAATGATAATTACATTTCCAAGTTCGGCAACCGGGAAGCAGAAGGCATCTATTTAGTGCCAGTCCACATGTCTTTCAATCGGGAATATGGCTACGCTTTTGCGAATGCAGAACGTATGCAATTCAACCTGAATAGCGCCCCGGCCAGGGTTGTGCAAACGGATCATCACCCGAATGCCAGCGGCATGAAAGCAGAAGCATACGCGATCTATAATTACCTGATGTACGTCGTTGTTTAAACGCCACTTAAACGAAAAAGCCGCCCCGAATATCCGGGCGGCTTTTTTATGCTCTCTGTCTAATGAAACGCTTATTTGGCCTTTGCCAATGCTTTATAGTCGTTCTCAAATTTTCCTCTTAGCCAGGTATCCGGGTACATCCGGTTTTGGTTTGGCCGGGTCATCAGGAAATAGTTGTAACTGGGGATCGACTCAAACGCCCGGTGCCGCTGCTCCAGTGTCAGTTTCTCCCAGGCTTTTTCAGCTTCCTTCCGGTTCACCTTCAGCCCGAAGGCGTCATAGAATTCTGAGAACGTTACCTCGCTGGTCACTAATCGGATCGACATGGTTTTGGTGGTTCCGGCGATGTACTCCAGCGTGGGAACGGTCATCGGGAAGTTCTTCACCAGGAATGCCAATTGATCATCATTGAGCGTCGCATTATTGTAGAAGGCCGCCACGACGCCTTCGTTGAACTCAAAAAGCAATTCACCCTCAAATCGGGTAGACGTTATAGAATAGCGTTGGGTCATAAACTTAGAGCTTATAATGTTTGCGGTAATAGTCATCGGGTCGGTCGAGATAAGCGTTTCGGTCCTTGCGTTCCCGGTCTCCCAGAACGAAGCCCAGAACAAAGCTTCCGAAGGCGGTCAAAACGATGACCAGAATCAGCCATACGATCACGTGACCGTATGGAGATGAAATGAAATTAGAGAGTTGTTCCATACGGTTATTCGCGGTAGCGTCCCCACTTAAACGTGATGGACATGATGGTTTTTTGGGATAGATAATACTGGTCGGCAAGCTGCTGGTACACCACATCAAGACGTAGCTTTTTCTTGTCATGCAGGCGCACAAATTCCCTACGAATAGCCTCGTTACGGGCATCCTGACGCGATTTCCGCGCGGTAGATACATTTTCCATTGATACGGTGAGCGTTTCGGAGAGTTGCGCCATAGATTAGACAAGAAATGATTTGTGAATTTGGGTAAGAATGCTCTCTACCAAGGCTCGTTCGTAGCTGGCCGGAGCAAACAGAACAACCGATTGCCCTTCTGTTTCAGAGGTGAACACATAATACAGGGCCAACGCCTGGGAGCGGGAAACGACAACAGGAAATTGCTGATCTGCCGTATAAGCAAACCAATTCAAATCATCATTTTTTTTGTTGACTTTGGTGTACAACTCGTACAGGAGACTGGAGATCGTGTATTCCCCGATGTTCCGCTTTAATTCGGGGTCCGCTGTTCGCTGTTCAATAGCGAGGTACAATGTATTATTTAACGTCTGAAACGCCGTTTTATTGAGTTTGAGCTTCAGCTTGTTCATAAGTAATTCTACGGGTTTTTAGTTCCTTAATCGAACAGTGTTGATTGGAAGTCACCTGTTTCCTGTTTGGGGTCTTGAGGCAACTTCCACTCATCAAACTTGCCAAATACCCACCATCGGAGCCGATCCCAGAACTGCCGGGTATGTATCCGGTGGTGCAACCGGCCATCCTCTGAGTGCTTTTCCAAACGATCCTGTAACTCATTGAGCTTCCGCATCATTTGGAGACTGGCTGTTTTACTTCTACCAGCCGCGCCACGAGTGAATGAGTATTTGGCATCATCCAATGCCCTAGCCAGTATCAGAGCTTCGGTTTTTGATAGTTTGAGTGCCATACTATTTGGTCCCTGGTAGATTGCTTCCATGCCATAAATGCCAGCCATACGGAGAGAAAAAGCCGCCGGGAAACCCGCAAAAAACAATCGCCAATTTGAATCTCATGCTTGTCCCAAAGCCATTTGGTTACGTGATTCGGGTCAACCAGCGTCCCTTTGTGGATACGGATAAAGTGGGGGAGTCTCTGGTTGTGCCACGTTTTCAGCGTATAGGCATTTAGGACCGATTTGCCGTTCTTATAATGCAGCCAGGTATAGTTTCCTTCGCCCACTAAATGAGTCAATTCAGGGTTAACCAAGTCCGGCCAAGAGTGTGCTTTTCCCATGTTCAGTTTCGGATCTTAATTGAACTCGTTTCTATCCATTGATTCGACCATTGCGACGGCGACGGCGGCAACCTGAATTAGCTCAGATCGGATGTCTTTCAGGTTTTGCAGGGTCGCGTCTGCATCTCCGAAGTACCATTCACAAATCGCCTTGTTGACTTCCCCAACTTCTTCATTCAGAATGATTGAGTAAATGTGAGGGCGTCGGTTTTGTTGTCCCCACTTGGCTTCTTGGCGCTCCCTTTCGCCCCGGACTTCAGCCAGGACAATATCAGTTTGCGGGGTAATCTCTTTTATAATCGGATTGTCCATAAAAAAAATATGCGTAAAAAGGGTATTGATTGACCGGCATTTCTTTACTCTTCATCTTCCCCAATAATGCGTTCCCGTTTCTGGAACCCCTCACTGAATCCCAGAAAATAGGCCGCATAGATTAAGGCCAGCACCACACAAAAAGCTATACTTTGTCCCATGTTTTAGTTGTTTAAAAGCCGTTTAAAAGTTCGTTAAGCATCTTTTTTGTTTCTGAATCCCGCCAGCGTTCCAGCGACGTGACGGCATTCCGTAGCTGCTCATATTTCAGCATGTGCAGGGGCGCTTTGAATTTGCTGGTCAGGAACTTGTTCAGGGCATCCCAATGACGCTGAGTCATATCCGGGACGGCGAAAATGTCCTTGGCGATGTTGATGATCTTGCTCCGCATCCGTTTGATGCTGGCTTGGTTTTCGCCCTCCAGATGGTCAATGAGAGCCGCCATTTCGTCAATGGTCATTTTCGAACTGGACGTTTCGCGCCCACCCGTGAACGCCTTAACGAGTTCCTGCTTTTCCTCTTTTTCGATTTTCCGCAGGCTAATCAGCGTGTGGAATCGACTGTTTTGATTGACTGTCCGTTGCATAAGTTCGGTACCATTGGTTTTTTAAGTGCGCTGCCCGGAATGCCTCGGCTTCGTCAGGCGTCGAAAACCGTTTGGCTTTCGTTTCGTCGTCCGTCATGATCGGCCTGCCATCAAAGGCGACGTACTTGAGAAAAATGTTCACCATGACTTTGTAATACTTCACATCTTGGAGCAGGTATCTGGGCATAGTTGAGCAGGATGTGTGGCCGGTTTCCCGGCCACGGTTACGTTAATGGGGTAATGACCGGCAGCACCTCCGAAAACACGACCTCGAAGGTTTTACCAGAAGGGAAAATGCCCTGAGCTTCGTCCGTGTCGATGTGCAATTCCACAAGGCCAACCGGGGAGCCTTTTGTCCACGCTTTGTTTACGCCATCCAGATCATCAATGGCGTTGAGCCGAACAACCTGACCACCCGGATAATTCGAGACATGCGAGACATTGAAACGCACCTTCAGGGACGCTGTTTTAGCCACCTTTGCGGCTGGTGGAGTGCCTTCTTTTTTTGCCATTTTATGAGCGTTTAAACTGGCACTGTTGCCATTGCGACCGGGCGGGGAATCGGACCCCGCTACGCGCCTGCCCGGTCAAACCATCAAAGAGTCAGGGGCTTGACATCAAATCGTGCTTCCTGCACACACTTTACACCCTGTCCGGCCAGAGCAGCCAGAATAAGCGCATCCTGGCGCTCGATGTGGCTTTTAATCCTGGGTAGATTCACATCAAGTATTCGGAAATCAGCCGCCAGGAGCTTTGCCAGTGCCGCGCGTTCGACCGGCACCAAGGGCTTTTGATTGGCCGCGTAGATCAATTTGGGGGGATTCATTACCACCTTGACCAGTCCGGCAGTTGGTACCAACAACGTTCCATTGTCGAACCGATTACCCTTGGCAAGCATGTCGCATTCCGTATCAATTTGCGCTTTGAGGGCCTCTGCCTGTTCGGCCAATCGGGCAATTTGTTTCTTGATCGACAGGTAGTTAGTGATGTTTTCGGTCAGCTTACGGCTGAATTTTGGGGTTGTTTTCATATGATTGTTGGGGTTTCGATGTATGACTTGAAATTGATAAGTTGCTGAACCGTTTTCAGTTGGAAGCCCAAGGCTCCGTGCTTGCCCTCATACCGGATTTGCTTGCTGGTCTCGACCATTTTCCCGTCCTGCATTCCATACTGGCGGGAAACATCCATCAGGATATAGGGGCCATCCGGCATGGATTTATTCGAATTCAGGGAGGTGCCAGGATGGACGAAAATGTCATGCCTGGTAATCCGTTTGCGGTCGTACTTGCCGGTTTCGCGGTTGATTTTTTCGTCAATCCAGACGTACTGGTAAGGCACGAAGCCAGCCTCTTGGATGTCTTGCTCAGTAATCATAGGTCAGGTTGATTTGGGCTTCCGGGATGCTCAGGTTGCGTAGCTCTTTCAGTCGGGCAATGCACCGGCTTAACCTCGCGGCCCGGTCAGGCCAGTCCAGATACAAAGTGTTTGCGGAGTCGTTATAGGAGTCGTACACTGTAACTGCATCGGACTCATCTGAAACACCCTTAAATAGCATCACCCGCACATGAATGCTCTTTACCGAGCCGTCATAATTGTAGCTGGTTGCGAACTTGCCCAGGGCGTCGATCTGGAGACAGAGCGAGTAGATTTCCGCTACTTTGTCCAGAATATTTGCCGGGTATTGGTTTTGCTTTTTCATGCGGCAACGGCCTCCAGTCCGTTCAGCATCATTATATCACGAGACTGTTGTTTTTGGACCCGCTTTACGATCCGCTCAACACGGCGCAAATCAACCACAACCTCTATGTACCGGCCACCAATTTGCTTCTGCTCAGTTTCCAGTTCGTTCCAGATTTCATTCGCCTTTGCCTTGTCGATCCCATTGGCAGAGCAGATATTAACCACATCGGTTTTTGTAGTCCCAACCAGGTGAACGAACGACCGGCCCAGGCGGGAATCTACCTCATCATAGCCCTTTTTGGCGTACCGAACACCCCGCTTAATCTGCCGTTCCAAATTTTCCGTTCCGGCGATGACAAGCCCTATTTCTCCTTTCAATTCGTTGTATAAGGGCACAATGAATGTCAGGGCTTCAGGCCGTAATTTGTCCGCTTCATCAAGGATCAATAGGGGGCGCTTCGTTGCCACCATCGTTTTGAGGAAGCTGACAATCTTTTCAAAAAGCTGATCCGTCCGAAAGTGGTACATGCCGAACTTGGGCATTTGAACACCGAGAGCTTCGGCCAGTTTTACAAAAAAGTTGTGCCGCGTCCAATCCCGACACTCGAAAACAATCACGCTGTTGTTGGCGTCCTGGGCTTTATAGGCTGCAATACTGGAAGACTTGCCCGAACCTGCTTTATCAGAGATTGCGATGAACAGACAATCGTTTTGGGCATCTGATAGTACCTGTTTAACGATCTTGCTGTTTGTAGTCTCCACATAAACCCATTCAGTTTGAGTAATTTTGTAAGCCAATTTCCCGGCAACCTTGGCCCACATAGTGTCAGAAACGAGGTTCCATCGGCCCGGCTCCATCATGTTTTTGGAGATCGTAGCCACGTTAGCCCCGGTTTTGGCTGCTACTTTTTGCCAAGTGCCAAGAACGCCGTACTCCCGTAGTAGCAGGTCGGCAATGTTTTTGCGGTGTAAATCGGTAATCATATGGTTATTTTGGTTAGTATGCTCGTTTAAACGCCATTTAAATGGCTACCGGGTGAAGAATTCAGCCGTCAGAATAGCCCCGATTTCATCGGCAATTCGAGAAAAAAGCCGTACATCTTCACCCAGATAAAGTCTTGCTGAACTGGGCAGTTTTTCCGTTGCTATTCGCTCATTCAGGAGGTCAAGCCACATTAAGGTTAAATCCTGAAAGTCGCGGAGCCGGTCGATGTCAACCTCCTGGAAAGAGCCATTAAAATGGCGTGTCATAACATCGACCATTGAAAAGCCGTATTCTACATTCATGACTATAATTGGTTTTTAGTACTGATTTTGAGCGTATTTCGATGCGTCAATTTCTATTTCCTCGGTCTTTAAGGCTTTCGGCTTTGGTCCGGCTGTTTTTGCCCCCATCTGGGTGTATAGAATTTTGGTAGCCTGGCTTTCTGCTTCGATCTGCTCTTCCTTGGAAGCGCGTCCGGCCAATAGGAATGTTATGTCTCGTGTATCTTCCAGTATCTCGCTTAAATCAGCCTGCTTTTCCTTCTCAAATCGTTTGATCTGAGCCTGTTTAGCAGCCAAATGATCATGATTACCGTCAGGGCCGTAGAGCGTTACCTTGCTCGTTTCCTTGAGTTCGGTAATGAAAACATCCGATTCCGGCACGAAAAGCATAATCTGACTCAGATCGGTTTCGTCGTAGCGGACGGAAATCTTCTTTTTCGAGTAACTGTACAGTAGTTTGTGGTCGAAAATCTGATAGATATGGTCTTGCTTATGGACCGTGATCAATATCTGATTCCGGGAAATAGTGACCACTTTTTCAAGCCAGAACAGGGCAGCTTCATCCCATAACTCTAACCCATATACGTGGGGCTTTTCTGATTGCTCGTGGAGTTGCGACGGTGATAGTTTCAGATCAGGATGCTTTTTGCTGTAGTAGCCAACGCGGGTCTGGTTGTAAGAGTCCACACACTGCCAGGCTTCCTGCCATGCCTGGTCAAAATCGAACCCTTCCGCTCTCGCTTCTTTGCGCAGTTTATCAAGATACGCTGGTGCGCGGTGGGCGTAATCACGAGTTGAGCGGATACCCTGGCCGTAATAGTATTTACTCTGAGACTCAAACACGGTTTGCAGCGTATCGAACCACCGTTCCAATGCTGCTTTACCAGTTGCTTTGTGAGTGCAAACCAATTTCACCCCCTTGGCCTCCATTTTGCCCAGAACGATTTGCATTTCATCGGACATATGGCCCGGAAACCGGTCATGAACGAGCGTATGCGGCAGGTAGCCGGTTACACGCGCGGCCATGCGGAGCGCGTTGATGTAGGTCCATCGGTTTTCCGTTACCCCAAAATCAACCCCAACGATATAGCCCGAATAAACGTCCCGAATTGCGACAATGAACAGGAATTGGGTACTTTTCCCATCGGGTGTTTTATGCTCGATGAAATTGAATCTTGTTGCGTCGATCTGCCAGCAGTCACCCGCGTACATGGCCCTATTTACTGAAATATAATGCTGGTATATGGCTGCTTTTCCGCCCTCGTGACCCCATCGACCCGTTGTCAATTGCTGGATTTTGGGTTCACAGAGCAACTGAGAAACCCAACTCTCCGAAGGAGCCTTTTTGCCGGTAATCTGGCACACCTGGGCGATTTTCCGCGCGATGTCACGAGCCGTCCAGTTCCGGTTATCCATCCGGGCTTGAACCACCCAGGAGAGCAATTCACGGTCATTTGAGAATTTATCCCGATTATCGTTACCCTGGCGTGGGAGTCTGATTACTTCCGTAATGGGAAGGGGGTTATTCTCGCGCGGCTTTCCTGTCTCTTTTCGACCAAAAAACCGTTGCATGACTGCCTCTTTCAGACGTATACCAGACTTCGGTAGGTACTGACAACCTTTTGGAAAATAGAAATCATACTCAGAATCAAGCCACGCCACCGCTTTCTCAATCGGGCCGTAATCCCTCCAGTCCAAACCCTCATAATAGGCACCAATTGTCTCAATGACTGCCGCAGCCCTGGCAAGGCTCTGAATCGTCATTTTCCTTTGCCGATCAGAACCAGAAGTAACCTTATAAAGCCCCGTGTATCGAAGGTATTCACTCTTACAAGCCTGTTCAAGTAACTCTTCTAAGCTGTACCGTTCGCTCAAAAGCACCTGCGTTTTTTGTGAGTAAAATTCTTCAGGTTCTAATCCTTTACAAATCGCCTGACGGACGATCAATTTGTATTTATCTGCCAGACTTTCGTAGCGTATTAATCGACGGCGACGATCATCAGGATCAGGGATGTATTGCCAGTTTTTAGCCCCCCTGCTGATACCCATTTTGACCGTAATGTCAAGAATGCCACAGCGTTCGGTAAGCTCCCCAAACTCCACATACCATATATCCGCCACTTTTTTCATGGTGTTACAAGACCGAGGTCAATATTGGATTTAGCTACTTTTTCTGCTGCCTTAATTACCGCTTCAAACCTTGCCGAAGTAGGCCGGTCCATTAGCTTTTTGGCGTAGTTTCTGGACACTCCAACCATCTTCCCTATCCGGGCATAATCGCCGTTGCATAAGCAGCTCTTGATTTCTTCTACCGTCTTCATTTAACTTGTCCCCGAATGATGACAGGACGAATATCCCATTAATTATGGGAAATCCAAAATAAATGGACACATTTTTTGCAGCCAATCTGAAATTTTTACGAAAAAGGAAGGGAGTCAGTCAGGAACAAATCGCTGTACTGATTGACAAGAAGAACTCTGCAATAGGGAGTTATGAAAACGGAATTTCCTACCCTCCGGTCGAAAATCTGGTGACTTTGGCAGATTATTTCGAAGTCTCACTTGACGAACTCCTTTTGACGAATCTCTCCATTAATTATGGGGAAGGTCAGCCGGATGTCAGGGTCAATTCCAACATTAAGCAGAAAGGGAAGGGGGCAAAACATACGGCGTCTGTAGTAACCGGCTATGGAAATCCTATGAATAGCTCAGAATGCGAAAAATTATTACAGGCAAAAGATGATATTATTGCAGCGCAGCAAGAGACGATCAACCTCTACAAAAAAATGCTCGCAGAAAAATAGGATTTTCTTAATTCGGGATGTATACCTTTTTGTATACCTAAATGTATACCTATTGCCAAATGTAAAAAATAGGTATACATATATTTGGATATGACTAAGTGTTTTCACTAGGTTTGTTTAGTCTATTTATTCGACACTTATGTGAGACACATGAATCAACAATTACCAATTCATCTTAATGTGAATGTACATCAGCAGCACGAGCAGATTGATCCGCAGAGCCAGGAGTTGATCAAAGCCATTAAGGAAAACACCCGCGTATTGAAGGATTTAAAAAAACTGATGAAAAGAAATCTTAACGATCACCCATTTACCATTCAAAAAGTATCAAAATCCTTATAGCATTAGTTTATGGGCCTTTTTTCCGCATTTATGGGTAACGCTGGCGTTGCCTCACCTGATGAATTACAAAACGAGTATGGTAAGTTATTAGCCGACAATGAGCATATCGAGGTTGGATTCAAATTGATTAGGGATGTTTTCCTATTCACCAACAAACGGATGATATTGATCGACAAACAGGGACTCACCGGCAAGAAGATCGACTATAGGTCAATTTTATACAAGAGCATTTCACGATTCAGTATTGAAACCGCTGGACACTTCGATTTAGATGCTGAACTGAAGATTTGGATTTCCAGTGAGATCATTCCGAGCATTTCGAAGAAGTTTAACAAGGATGTCAATGTTTATGACCTGCAAAGGGTGCTGGCAAATCACGTTTTAAACTAACTTAAACGCTTATTAAAAATCCCTGCACTCAATAGGGTGCAGGGATTCAGTACCCACCGTAACTTGTACATTGTGAGCCACTAAGGTACTTTAAACGCCGTTTAAGTCTGGCTCCATTCCCTCAAATTCTGCAAGGAAAATCCAATTCCCTCCCCTGGTTTGCCTGGATTTTGCCCCGAAAATTCAACCCAATTATAAGCTCGATTCAATTTTTACGCTTGGATGATTTTGGGCAAAAAATATAAATAGCTGATTGTCAGTGAAAAGGCAAAAAATTAATAAAACTATTCTTTACCGTTGGTTTTACCCCCTATACGTTTTGTAACCCTTCTCCATTTATTACAATCATTCAGGCCCATAACCGGTATTCGGATTCAACCGGCGCAATGGGGCATCCATCGGCAGAAATCCGGCATTCGGCGGTTTTGAGTAGCCGATTTGGGGTTTCAGTACTACCTTGGACGCTAGTAGGCGCGATGCGCTTCCTATGTTTTGTAATAATTGGTTTTATTTCGTACAATCCCCGGCCTTGTCGGGGATTTGTCTTTTCGGGATACAGGATACGGTTTTGTCTATTTCTTGCCAGGCCTGTAAAACCGTATACCGAAAACCGAGTACCGAAACCGATAAACCGTATCCCGAAAACCGGACACCATCTCATCCTTAACGCTGGTTCATCATGAACGCATTACCCCTCTCTAACCGATTATCGAATCGTCAGAAGTGGCAACTGGCCGCCAGTGTCTTTGCCATTTACTTTCCCATCCGCGTGTATGTTAACTGGCCGATCTGGTATGATCGGTATCCGGCGAATTTTTTCTGGGCGATACTCGACCGCATCTGGCCGTTATGGTTGATGGAAATCGGCATCACGCTCCTGTTTTTTGTACTTTGGCTCAGCGTTACCGAATGGATTCAGCAGCGGTTTTTTAACCAACTGGGAAAAGAGTTTCTGGTTGAATTTAAATTGCCGACCCAACTGGCGACGCTCGTGGTCGCGGGCGCGCTGGCAATTTTGTTTAATATCGGCTTTGGAAACCTGTGGATTTCGATCGACGGTTTTCTCGAAAGACAGCTGAATTATTCACCAATGTCGATGTGGCTTCAGTTCATCGATGCCGACTGTCTGGCGGTTGACCTCCAGCGCCGTCAGAAAATGAACAACGGCCTGACGGTGATGGCGATGGTATCGGCGTTTTACCTGGCGGCCAACCGGCGCGGTTACAAACGGCTGGAAGATTTGCGCGTCAAGGGGGAGCAACTGAAACAGGAGGCCGTTCAGGCCCAGTTTTCGGCGTTGAAAAACCAGGTTAATCCGCATTTTCTGTTCAATAGTCTGAGCATCCTTTCGTCGCTGGTCGAAACGAACACGAAACTGTCGGTGCAGTATATCAACCGGTTGTCGAAGGTGTACCGGTATATTCTGGAACAGCGTAACGACGAACGCATCAGCCTGAAATCGGAGCTGGAATTTATGGATTCGTACCTGTTTCTGCTCCATACCCGGTTTGCCGACAAGCTGAACGTGCTGATCAACATCCCGGAGGGCGACCGGGCACGCTACGGCATAGCCCCGCTGACGTTGCAACTGCTGGTTGAAAATGCCGTGAAACACAACCAGATGTCGAACGAAAAACCGCTGGTGGTGACGATTGAGCAACAGGATGACTACCTGGTCGTGCGCAACGGCATCCGGCTGCGGCCCAAGACGGAGGCTTCGACGGGCCTGGGGTTGCAGAATATCATCAGCCGGTATAACCTGCTCACAAACCGGGCGGTCGAAATTAAACAGAATGAACGCGAATTTGTGGTCAAAATCCCGCTATTGCCATGAACGTACTGATTATTGAGGACGAAGAACTAACCGCCCGCCGATTGACCAATTTGCTGCGCGACTACGACCCGACGATCCGGGTGCTGGCGCAGTTACCCTCGGTGGCCAAGTCGATCGAATGGTTCGAAAACGCGGAAGACGAGCAGCCCGACCTGATTTTTCTGGATATCCACCTCGAAGACGATCTGGGTTTCCGGCTGATCGACGAACTCAATTTAACCACGCCGATCATTTTTACGACGGCCTACGATGAGTATGCCTTACAGGCTTTTAAAACCAACAGTATCGATTACCTGCTGAAACCCATCGATTCGGACGAACTGGCGGCAGCCATCGACAAGTTCAGGGCGCTACGCCAAAACCGGGTCGAACTCTCGGTCAATTCGGACGTGCTGGAGCAGATGAAAGCCAACTACCGGCCCAATACCTACCGCGACCGGTTTATGGTAACGGTGGGGCCGCGGGCTTTTCGGGTGAAAACCGACGATATTGCCTATTTCTTCTATGAGAATAAGAGTACTTTTCTGACTACCCGCGAGGGCCATAACTTTGACATTGACTATAGCCTGGAGAAATTAGGGCAATTGCTGGACCCTCACCAGTTCTTTCGGGTCAACCGCTCGTTTCTGGTGGCGGATTCGGCGATTCTGTCCGTCTACACCTACTCGGGGAGTCGGCTCAAACTGGAATTGCAGCCCGAACCCCGGCAGGAAGTGTTCGTAAGCATCGACCGGGTGACGGCCTTCAAGGAATGGATGGGCCGCTGAGGAACAGGGCGAAAAACCGGTTCAGGGCGGTTTCAGAGCGTACCGGGCGGATCGAGCAACGAGCCTTTGGGCCATTTCCGGTGTCGGAGATACCCCCAGATATCCTTGAAAAATTCGGTATAAATGACGGTCCCGAAGCTGTAGTACATGCCGTTGTAGTGCTGATCGACATTGGTCTGGAAGAGCGAATACCGGTATCCGACCTGCGCATTTAATCCGACCCAGCGGGAAGCTTTCCACTGGCTGTAGGCGCCCACCTGCAGCGGCATGAAAAAATCCCAGTGCGAACGACCTTTCAGCGTATCAGTCCGGGTGTCGGTTGTCACGGCGGAGGCTTTACCGGCCCCCATTTCGACCGGAAGGCTGAACATCCACCGCCGGTTGTTGATGATGTTGGGCCAGAACATCAGGCTGCCGTAAGCCATATCGGTTTTGGTATAATACGCCAGATTAAGCCGCCGGGCCGCGTTCCGGTGCCAGTTGATCAGTCGGAGGTAGGAGCTGTACGACAGCCAGTAATAGCCCAGCGTAATCTGGTGGCGGTTGCGCCCCAGCACAATGCCGGAGTTAACCCCCCAGACGTTGACCGGCTGCCGGTTGACGAATGAATTGCGGAAATCGAGATTCAGCGCCCAGCGGATGGGTTTGGTTTTTTCCTGCTTCACCGAATCCAGGGGCATACCGGCCCGCGCAGCCTCCGAAAAACCGGTCGTGCTGCTAACCAGAAGAAGCCACCCAACAATCAGGAACGTTTTCATGCCTTCAAGACAAAACCCGCCAAAATTGGCGGGTCTGTACCGATTCTCTTAAAACATTGTCAGAAATTTTTTAAACGGACGCCAGGGTTTTGGGCCGGTAAAAGACATAAAAGATCAGCGGGAAGATGAAAAGCGTCAGGAAAGTCGCCGTGATCAGCCCACCAATTACCACAATCGCGAGCGGTTTGGACGTTTCGGACCCGATGCCCGTGGAAATGGCCGCCGGGATGAGGCCAATGGCCGCCATCATCGCCGTCATCACCACCGGACGGACCCGCGAAATCACGCCCTGGCGGATGGAGTCGTTGAGGGTGAGTTGGTTATGCAGGTTTTTCTTAAAAACCGAGATCAGAATCACGCCGTTCTGGATGCAGATTCCAAACAGGGCGATGAAACCAATGCCCGCCGAAATGCTGAAATTGACGTGGGTGATGAGCAGGGCCGCGATCCCGCCGATGATGGCGAATGGCACGTTGAACAACACCAGTCCCGCATCTTTCACGTTGCCAAACAGGACAAACAGGATGAAGAAAATTCCCAATAAACTGATCGGAACTACCTGCTCCAGCCGGGCGGTGGCGCGTTGCTGGTTTTCGAAATCCCCGGCCCATTTGATGGTGTAGCCCTGCGGCAGTTTGACGTTGGCGGCTACCTTCTGCTGCGCTTCGGCGACCGCGCTCCCCATGTCGCGGCCCCGAACCGAGAATTTGACGGCCCCGTAGCGCTGGTTGCCTTCGCGGTAGATCAGAATCGGGCCGGTTTGGGTGTAAATCCGGGCGATCTCCTTGATCGGAATCTGCGAACCGTTGTTGGTCGGCACCATCAGGTTCCCGATTTCGGCTTCGTTGGAACGGAACGGTTCGTCGTACCGAATCCGCAGGTCAAACTTCCGTTCGCCTTCGTAAATCTGCGTAGCGGCTTTTCCGCCAATGGCCATTTCGACCACGGTTTGGGCATTGGCCTTATCAACGCCGTACAGGGCTAGTTTCCGTTCATCCAGCTCGATCCGTAATTCCGGCTGCCCAATGTTTCGGATAACACCCAGATCGGTAATGCCCTGAACCGTTGCCAGTTGCTTCTGAACTTCGGTGGATTTCCGTTCCAGCGTGTACAGGTCCGGTCCGTAGATTTTCACCGCAATCGATCCTTTGACACCCGAAACCGCTTCGGCCACGTTGTCCATAATGGGTTGCGAAAAGCCGAAATCGACGCCCGGAAAAACCGCCAGTTTTTGCTGCATCCGGCGGATAAGCTGCTCTTTCGTAAGGCTGCTGCCGGGCCGACGTTGGGCCCATTCTTCTTTCGGGTAAATGCTGACCAGAAACTCGATATTGTAAAAACCGGTGGGGTCGGTGCCGTCGTTCGGGCGACCCGTTTGCGAAATCACGCCTTTCACTTCCGGAAACTGTTCGAAAACGTGGCGCATCTGGGTAGTCAGCTTGACGGATTCGGGCAGCGAAATGCTCATCGGCATGCTGGCCCGCACGTAAATCGAGCCTTCGTCCAGTTCGGGCAGAAATTCGGTGCCGAGCAGTTTAAAACCAGACAAACCAACCATCACCAGTCCGGCGGCCACCAGCAAACTCAGTTTTTTGTGCGCGAACGTAAAACCGAAGGCTTTGGTCGCGTTGCGGGTGATGAATTCGACCACCGGATTATGTTTTTCGCGCACATCTTTTTTCAGCAGGAAACTCGCCAGAACCGGCACCAGCGTCAGCGTGAAAATCAGGGCGCCGAGCAAGGCAAAACCGAGCGTCCAGGCCAGCGGGGAAAACATTTTTCCTTCGACTTTCTGAAAGGAGAAAATAGGAATCAAACAGGTGATAATGATCAGTTTCGAGAAGAAAATGGCCTTTCCCATTTCGGTGCCGGTTTTGCGCAGCACGCCCAGTTTGGCGAGTTTGTTGAATTTCGGCATCCCGGTATGCATCGCCATGTCGTCGAGGGTTACAAAAATTCCTTCGACCATCACGACGGCACCGTCCACAATAATCCCGAAGTCGATGGCTCCCATCGAGAGCAGATTGGCCGACATGCCCTTGAGTCGCAGGCAGATGAAGGCAAACAGCAGGGCCAGCGGGATGATGATCGAAACCGTTACCGTCGTGCGCCAGTCGGCCATGAACAGGAAGACGATCACCGTTACAAAAACCAGGCCCTCGATCAGGTTATGCGTCACCGTATGCGTCGCAAAATGAATCAGCGTCTCCCGGTTGTAAAACGTGTCGATCTGTACGTCAGACGGCAGAATGCTGGTGTTGAGTTCATTGATTTTCGCTTTCACGTTCTCGATGACGGCGCTCGGATTTTCGCCTTTCCGCATCACGACGATGCATTCTACCACATCGTTCTGGTTGTCCCGGCCCGCCTGGCCCAGTCGCGGCAGCGCCGATTCCGACACCTGCGCTACGTTACGGACCATGATGGGGGTCCCGTTGGCGTTTTTGATGATGATGTTCCCGATGTCCTGGCTGTTCTTGAGCAGACCGATGCCGCGCACGACGTAGGCTTCCGAATTTTTCTCGATCACATCGCCCCCCACGTTGACGTTGGAATTGGCGACGGCCTGGTACAATTGCAGCGGGGTAATGCCGTAATCGAGCAACCGGCGCGGATCGACCGAAATCTCGTAGGTCTTGACCTCACCGCCGAAACTGACCACATCGGCCACACCCGGTACGCTTTTCAACTGCCGCTCGATCACCCAGTCCTGCAAGGTTTTCAGCTCGCGGGTGGTGCGGGTGGAACTCCTGAGTGTATACCGGAAAATCTCACCGGTCGGCCCGTAGGGCGGCTGCACATCCGGTTTGAGGCCTTCCGGCAGATCGACATTCCCGAGCAGGTTGTTGACCTGCTGGCGGGCAAAGGCGTCGTCAACGCCGTCGTCGAACATCACTTTGACGACCGATAAGCCGAACAGGGTGGTGGACCGGATGTCGGTTTTTTTCTGGACGGAGTTCAGCCCGATTTCAATCGGAATAGTGACAAATTTTTCGATTTCTTCGGCGCTCCGGCCCGGCCACTGCGTAATGATCGTGATCTGGGTGTTGGTTACGTCCGGAAAGGCTTCGATCGGGGTGTTCTGGTAGCTGATGAAACCCACCACGATGGCCAGCGCCGTCAGGAAGAAGATGAAAAACCGGTTTTTCAGCGAGAACGAGATGATATTTTTGATGAACTTAGTCATGGAAGTTCGAAGATTGAAAGAATGAAAGAGCGAAAGAGTGAAATGAACTGGGAATGCCAGTAGTGGGAGTTGAAAAATCGCTCTTTCACTCTTTAGTTGCCAAGTGCGCTGTAAATCAGAAGCTGGTTTTGCGTTACCACCCGGTCGCCGGGTTTCAAACCGCTGTTGAGGTAGGTGATGTCGCCGACGGTTTTGAAGAGATCGATCTCCCGGACGACCGGCTGGTTGCGCGAATTGACGGCCACCACGAAATTCCGGCTTTTGTCGAACACGATGGCTTTGGCCGGGATGCCCACGCGCTGATCATGCCCGGCATATTCGACCCGTACGTTGGCAAACATTTCCGGTTTGAGCGTGAAATCGGCGTTCAGGAGCGTCACCCGCACCTTCATGGTTTTGCTCTCCGGGTCCAGCACATTGAAAATTTTGTCGATCCGGCCTTTGAACACCCGGTCTGGATACGAAAGGGTTGTGATGCTGGCGTCGAAGCCTTCCCGGATGTTGGCCAGGTCCGATTCGTAGACATTGGCGAGAACCCAAACCTGATCGAGGTTCGAGATCGTGAACAGGTTTTCGGGATCGTCGGAGCGCAGCTCCATCCCCTGTGCGGCATTTTTTTCGACCACAAAACCGTCTACGGGGGCCTTGATAACGTAGATCGACCCCGAACCGCCGAGGATGCTTTTCCGTTCGGCCACCCGGTTTACTTCACCCTGAGCCGCCTGCATCTGTTCGCGGGCCGCAATCAGATCTTTTTGGGCGGCCAGGCCGGCCTGCGACATGTCCTCCGTGACCTGCAGGTTTTTCCGGGCAACGGCCAGTTGCCCTTTGGCCGCAATCGCCTGTTGTTCGAGGTCGGCCATGTCGCCGGAACGGATCACCGCCAGCGTCTGCCCTTTCGTTACGTAATCGCCCAGGTCGGTTTTTACTTCTTCGATATGACCGCCCACCAACGGAAACACCTTCACGACTTTATCCTGGTTGAAGGTAATTTTTCCGGTCAGGTTTAATTCGTTGTTCACCGGTAACAACCGGGCGGTATCAATGTGGGCCGTGGCCAACAGGTTCACTTTGGGTTCCGTGGCACCGGTTTCTTCGGGGGGCGCCGACGACTGGCAGCCGGATAAACCAGCCAGCAGCAGGAGGGCAGCCACCAGCGATGGCAGGCGTTTGCGCATGGCAACCTGGCGGACGTTGGGATCGGGCTTGCGAATTACAACCTGGCGGGCGTTAAAATCGGGCTTGCGAATTACAAATTCACGGGCGTTGAAATCGGGATTGCAAATCCCGATTAGCGGTTTTAAGAGTTGATTGGCTTTCATGACTTAGTGGGTGAATAGGGTGGTGCCGACGGCAAAATTGAGTTCTTCCTGACGCTGCATCCGGTCGTTTTGCAACTGGTTGTATTGCATCTGGCTGGATTTGTAGGAATCGAAAAAGTCCAGGAACTCAACTACGTCGATGTTTTGCTTGCGGTAGTTGGCCGTAACGCCCTGAATGAGCCGTCCGAAGTCGCCGTTGAAGGTCTGGTCGAAGGTGCGGTACATCTGATCGGTTTGCAGTAACTTCTGGTAAGCCCGCCGAACGTCGTTTTCCACCTGGAGCGTGTAGGCCTCGGTGGCCTGCTGACTGCTCTGCGTGCGAATGGTGGCGGCCTTGATGTTGCCCTGATTCTTGTTGAAAACCGGCAGGTTGATACCAACCCCCACGCCCACGTAGTTCGGGATGTATCCGGCGTTGCGGTCGTAGGTGGCCTGAACGGTCAGGTCCGGTACGGCCAGGGCTTTCTGGAGCGCCAGATTCTGTTTTTCCTGCGTGGCCAGATCGCGGAATGCTTTCAGGTCGTAGCGGTTTTCGGAGGCCAGTTTGTAGAGATCTTCCAGGTTGAGTTGACCGACGGCAGGCTGAACTGCGTCCGTATTTTCCAGCACAGGTTGGAGGGGTATCGAGGGGCTGGCATTCAGGAAGACAGCCAGATCGGCCTGGTCGTCGGTCAATTTCTTCAGCAACTGCTGGCTTTCGGTGGTCAGGTTGAACAGGTATGCTTTCAGACGCGTCAGGTCTTTCAGCGGCACATTGCCCTTGTCGAACTGCTGCTGAAACAGCGTGACGGTTTGCCGGAGCGTACCAATTTCCTGTTCGTAGACACCCAGCGCCTGTTGCGCATAATACAAATCGTAAAACGTGCTTCGCAACTGGTAATTCAGTGTCCGCAGCAGGTCGAAAAACCGGTCGCTGGCCAGCTCGGTATTGGTGCGGGCAATCGCCAGTTGCTTGTTTCGTTTTCCCGCCAGCAGCAGCAATTGCTGCAACTGAATCACCTGTTCCGAATTCTGCTGCCGGACGGGCATCACTTCCTTCGTCTGGGCATTGTAGGGCATCTGCTCGATGTAGATTCCCGGATTATTCCAGAGTTTTGCCTGAAACTCATAGGCTTTGTTTTCATCGACACCCAGCTTCGTTGCCATCAACTGCAGGTTGTTCTGGCGAAACTGAGCTTCGGCCTGGGCGAGCGTAAGCCGCAGGGTATCGCTCTGGGCAAACGATACCAGGGGGCTACTCAATAGGTACCCAAACACGAAAAGAAAAATCCTTTTCATGGTGTATGTTTAAGTCTGTTTTAAGAGGGTAATTTGCCGGCTGGCAAAAGGAAAGAATGCAGGACCGTGGGTCCGGAGGTTACGCAATCGGAATGCGTAACGCGCAGTATAAGAGGTAGTAAGGCTGGTGATGGATGGCCGGTTTTCGGATCGTAACCAGCACAGGAGGCAAGGCCAAAAAGGCGGGCAGCAAGAGCGTGAGCCAGTCAGGGGGCAAGGCGGGCAGCAAGTCCCGGTCGAGCGCTGGGGCTACGCGTTCGTCCTCATCCTGGAGCAGAAAAACCGCGGCATCGGAAGCCGGACCGGCCAGGTGGATCGCTTGCTTGACGGTGGTTTGCGGGACGAAATGGGGGTGTGGTGTTGTACCGGTTACCGCTGGGTAAACCCGGAAAAACACCGCCCAAATCAGGCCGACCGTTAGCGTTATGTTGCGAATGAAACCCATTTGTTCCTGTTTCCTGCTGCAAACAAAACGCTGCCACATTTAAAACGTTTAAAATCCTCGTTAAAAGAGCGTTAAAAACCGCAGCCGTCCTTCGCGTTGGCAATGGAATACACCGACAACGCCCCTGGTTTTGTTTACCGGAACTTCAGCGTTGTCCCGATGCGGAAACCGAGTTTCTGGTATTGCCAGTCCTGCCACTGCGAAATCACCTCCACCCGGAAAAAAGGAAATATACCCGGAATCAGGCCGTCGAGCGCATAGCCAACTTCGGTATAGTGGCGGGAACTCGGTGTGCCGAGGTAATGGACAAACAGGTTTTCTTTCAGGCCGGTCAAACGGACCAGTGTCAGTTGCGTAATCAGGAATTTGCGGTATTCCATCAGCACGTGCCCTTCGAAAAACCGCTTGCCGGTGCTGTATTGGTAATACGGTAGCATCCGGAAAATGGAGGTGGGATCGCCCTGCTGGAGGAAAAATTCGTTGCCCTGGAAATGCTTGAAATCCGGGAAAAAGACGGCGTTGTCGTTCAGAAAACCGCCCGCCGTGACGTTATAACTTAACCGGCTCCGAATCCCGGTTTCGAACGAATGGCTCAGACCCGCCTGCAGGAAATCGTAATCCACATCGCTGGTGCCCACCGACCCGAGGTTGACCGGAATTCCCTTGCGGTAATTCAGCGTGAGTTCCGGGCTGTTGTTGCGCGTCGGTACCCGGCGCCCGTTCCGGACCCGGTAGCGATTGGCCCCCAGTTTGCCCGAAACCGCCAGATTCAACGTAAAAGCCTGATTGACCGGAAAGGCCGCCGGGCCTAATTCCGCATTGGTCGGGCGGTTGGGCGTGAAGGCAAACTGGTTCCAGTCGATCCACGGTTTCAGGTTTTCCCTGTAGTTGGCCAATTCGGTGCGCTCGGCGTATTCCAGACTTCCGTTGATGGTCACCCGGTTTTGGAACGGCCGGGCCGACGCGCCCAGGCGCAGGAAATCGCGCTGGTAGAACTTCGCGTAATTCTTTTCGAAAAGCAACGAGGTCAGCGAGTTGAGGAACGGGCTGATGGGTTCGTTCGCATTGAACTGATTGACCCAGCGGCCGCCCGTCAGGTCGATATGCGTGCTTTTGTAATTATAAGTAAGCCCGCCGGTCCCGATCAACCGCTTCATTCCGAACTCGTAACGCCCCGCTCCGCCGAGGGTCAGATCGGGCGTTGGCTTCGTTACGACCCGACGGCGCGTGGAGTCGTTTTGCGGTTTGCGGAGGAAATACCGCATTCGCAGGCCCACATCGAACGTGTAACCTTCGACGGTATTGTAATAAATTTTTTGCAGCGGGCTGTCCCAGGTCAGGGCGGTTCGCTTGCTGAAATTCCAGGTGTTGCCCGAAATCAGTTGGCCCGGTTTGAAGGTTTTGCTCGACCGGTTTTTGCGGGTCGAATCCTTGGCGGCTTTGGTACTGTCTTTCTGCACCTCAATTTTCCGGACAATCTGCAAACTATCCCGTTTGACGTAACTTTTGATTTCGGCGGAAGTCAGGGGAACCGTACGCAGCGAATCCCAGAAGGCGTTGCTCCGTTTGCGGGCCAGCGAATCGACAATCGTGGAGTCGTTCCGCGACACATCCACCGTTTCCTTCCGCTCTTTTTTGGCCTGATATTCCTGTTTCTCGTATTCTTTGAGCAGTTTTTTGAAATCCTTGGCCGAATATTCCTTCTGTTTCGCAATCTTATCTTCGAGTTTCTGCCCCTTAATCTCCTTGTTCGACAGGCTGACGGCCGGTTTTTCGATCTTTTCGTCAATGATGCGTACGTCCTCAACGAAGGCTGGATTGA
The DNA here is from genome assembly GCF_042655385.1 of Larkinella bovis. Classification (NCBI taxonomy): domain Bacteria; kingdom Pseudomonadati; phylum Bacteroidota; class Cytophagia; order Cytophagales; family Spirosomataceae; genus Larkinella; species Larkinella bovis. The sequence continues at coordinate 441,392 of NZ_JBHSMA010000001.1, forward strand.
CTTGTAGTTTACTAAAGGTTTGATTGATAATTAATTGGGCGTTTCCGGCGGCTCCCATAATGCGTCCTTCGAGGTCATACCGCTGATTGACGGGCAGCCAGACAGTCTGTACGGGGCTGTACACCTGCCGGATTTTGATGTTAAAACCGAGCGGATTCCGGGTTTCGAGTTGGAGGCTGTGAATGGCCCAGCTGTTTTCGATGATGAATATTGTGCCCCGAAAAACGCCTTCGCCGTAGGCCCTCGGCGTTACTTTGATCTTGCTGACGTCGATGCCGCGCTCGCTGAACGTGCCCTGGTATTCGAATTTATAATAGGCGAACGCTTTGGGCGACAGGGGCGAAACCGCGTTGTTGACTTCCGGGCGGTAGAAGCTGGTCAGGAAATAATCGCTCACCGAGACGTTATCGCCCAGCGAATTCCGCGTGGCCAGCAACCGGTGCCGGTAGGTATTGGGTTGTTTGAACGTCACTTCCGAAACCGACTCGTAAAGCATCGGGACGCCGATTTTGAACCCCTCTTTTTCCGCTTCTTTCAATTGCTTGCGGTACATGAACTGCATGGGCAGGTCGGTAACTGTAAACGACGTTTTGGTATAGGCCCGGGCCGTGTAGCTCACCACCTGCAACTCGTGGTATTTAGCCTTGGCGATGGCCCGGCGCATGATGCTGTAGGCGGGGTCTTCCTTGCCTTCGCGGGCCTGCACCTCCTGCAACCGAAACGCCTGTTCCTGCATCGTGACGTCGATAGTTTGCCAGTCGTTGCCGATTTCGACGGATTTTTCCTGCGCCTGAAAGCCTAAAAATTGAAAGACGATGGTGTATTTGCCCGGTTTGAGCGGCACTTCGTAATGACCTTCCGCATTGGTGACGGCACCAGTGGACGTTCCTTTGACCAGGATTGCCGCGTAGGGGAGAGCCTCGCCCTGGGTGGTTTTAATCGTTCCACGGATGCCCTGAGCCGACCCGAACTGAAGCAGAAAAAGCGTGATGAAGAGCGTAAGGAAATATTTCATGCGTTCAGGTTGTGTATTCGGGAGGTAAACTACCAATTTTGGGCGACTGGAACAATTTCATAACGGATGAACGGTCGGTTCCGATCCGGTCCAGTTTATACCCGGATGAGCAAAACCGCCGTAAAGTTGCCTGTTCCGTTAGAAAATACCGTATTTTTAACAAACTATAACGTTTGCTGCGCATGAATCACCGTTTCCTCTCGCTGCTTCTGCTTCTTTTTTTTGGTTCCGGTTTGCGGGCGCAAACGGTTTCGCCCTCCGCTATTCTGAGTGAACGGGAGCGCGCCCGGGTGGTCGACGAAATCCTGGAAGACCGGTTTACGAACCTGCTACCCCAGCTGATGCGCCGGGAAGGTATCGATATGTGGGTGCTGATTTCGCGGGAATACAACGAAGACCCGGTTTTGAAAACCATGCTGCCCAGCACCTGGCTCTCCGCCCGGCGCCGGACGATCATCGTTTTTTACGATCCGGGCGTCGTTACGTCGGGCGTCGCCACGTCGGGCGAAGGAAAAGAACTGGAAAAACTGGCGATTGCCCGCTACGACGTCGGCAATCTGCTCAAGGGGGCCTGGGACATCGACGTGCGACCGAATCAGTGGGATGCACTGGTGAAAATCATTCAGGACCGAAAACCGAAGAAGATCGGCCTGAATTTTTCCCCAAACTACGGCCATGCCGACGGGCTGACGATGACGGAGCACGGGGAGTTGATGGCCAGGCTCCCGGCGGAATACCAGAAACGGATTGTTCCGGCGGAGCGGCTGGCCGTCGGCTGGCTCGAAACACGGACGGCAAAGGAGATGGCCATTTACCCGCTCATCTGTCGCCTGTCGCATCAGATCATTCAGGAAGGGTTTTCGGAGCAGGTGATTCAGCCCGGCGTCACGACCACCGACGATGTGGTCTGGTGGTTTCGCCAGCGCATTACCGAGCTTGGCCTGGAGACCTGGTTTCACCCAACCGTGGACATTCAGCGGGCCGATGCGCAGGAGTTCGAGCACCTGCGAACGTTTTCCAAACGCTCGTCGGGCCAGGTGATTATGCCGGGCGATCTGCTGCATGTCGATTTCGGGATCACCTATTTACGACTTAATACCGATCAGCAGCAACACGCTTACATCCTGCGCCCCGGCGAAACCGAGGTGCCGGAAGCGCTTCGGAAAGCCTTTCAGCAGGGCAATCGGTTGCAGGACATTCTGACGGAACGTTTCCAGGCCGGAAGAACCGGTAACCAGTTGTTGCTGGAATCGTTGGAACAGGCAAAAAAGGAAGGCATTGTGGGGACGATCTACACCCATCCGATTGGCGTTCACGGCCACGCGGCTGGCCCGACGATCGGGTTGTGGGACCAGCAGAAAGGGGTGCCGGGGCCGGGTGATTACCCCTTGTTTGCCAACACCGCCTATTCGATTGAACTGAATGCGGCCGTTGAAGTGCCGGAATGGAAGAAAACCGTCCGCATCATGCTCGAAGAGGACGGTTTCTTTGATGGGAAAAGCTTCCGCTACATCGACGGTCGCCAGACCGAGATATTTACAATCCCACGAAAGTTATCGTACGTCAAATAGGAGGGAGACGGTTTTATCTATACCGGATTAACAGACGGGTTTAGTGACGAGAGCCCGGAAACCAAAAGTCAACCTTATCGCTTCTTCCTGCCAACGTTGTAAAGAACTACGCCAACTGGTTATGGACGGAGCACCAGCCATATTTTCCGTTGCAAAATATGGCTGGTGCTCCGATTGGGCCTTAGCAGCAGGCCGGGGATGTATGTACTTAATTTTCGCCGATTTTAATGAATTTTTTACGGCATCCCTGACAGCGGTAGGAACGGTTAGTGACGAAAAATAAGCTGATTCGGGTAAGTAAATTTCGGGGGATTCGCTCGGCCGCCGATTGATCTCGGCCGCAGTAGGGGCAGGTTTTTGAAGTCGTGAACCGCCGGGAAAGGGACACAACATTCAACGTTAAGGATAAGATTGGTAAATTTTTCATAACACGCTTCAAATTATATCGATTAAGATACGAAAAGCGTACATTAAAAGACTACGGATGTAATCACATAAAAGAATTATTCTTGGTTAGTTTTTACACTTTCCTGAATCCGTTCAATAATAAAGTAGAATTACTCATTTTGTTTTTCAGAATTTCTTGCCTGCGCTCCTGGGATGCCCATCGGTCATTTTCCAGACAAACTACCTGTGTTAATTGAAAAGTAAGGCCCAGCGTTACGGGATCATCCAACAAAAGGGTAGCGGAAGGCCGCATAGAAGCAATACCCGGTTTTATGCTTTTTCAAGCAGGGAGAGTGGTCACCGGACGGTAAAGGTTAGCATTCCGTTGCGCTCAGCGCCAAACCGGCTTCGGAGGTTTCTTTGTATTTGGTGGACATGTCGCGGCCGGTGGCTTTCATGACTTTGATGACGGCATCCAGTGAGATTTTCTGGTTGGCGGGCGTTCCGGCGGTGGCCAGCAGAAAGGCGTTATAGGCTTTCACCGCACCCATCGCATTACGCTCGATGCACGGGATCTGGACGTAACCGCCAATCGGATCGCAGGTCATGCCAAGGTGGTGCTCGATGCCAATTTCGGCGGCTGCTTCGACAGCATCGATCGATTTTCCCGCGCAATGGGTTAGAAAAGCCGCGCCCATGGCCGATGCCGTACCGATCTCGCCCATGCACCCCATCTCGGCGCCCGAAATGCTGGCGTTGTGTTTGACCAGAAAACCGATGGCGGCAGCCGCCCACATGCCTTTTCGCAAGGTGGGTTTATTGTAATGAAAATGGTGCCGCGCCAGGTAGGTCAAACCCGGAATGACCCCCGACGCGCCGGAGGTGGGGGCCGTAACGACAATGCCACCGGCCGCATTTTCTTCCGAGGCCGCCAGGCAATAGGCATTCAGAAAAATCAGAAAGCTATCCGACGATTGCGCCAGTCCGCGGGCCTGCTGAAACAGCACCGGGGCTTTTCGGCGTAGTTTGATGGAGCCCGGCAGGATTCCGGTTTGCCGCAACCCCCGCCGGACCGCTTTGTGCATGACCTCCAGAATCAGGTCGATCCGCTGATTGATTTCTTTCGAACTTCGGCCGGTCAGGGCGGTTTCGTTCGCCAGCATCAATTGCTCGAGACTCAGTTGATGATCGTACAAACGGGCCTTGAGTTCCTTCATCGTCCGGTACGGATACGGAATGGGGGCTACCGGCTGGTCCACGGTCTCATCGCCTTTCCGGAGAATAAAACCACCGCCGATGGAATAATATTCTTCTTCAAAAAGCGGGCCGGTGGCGGACCGTAATTGGAAAACAACCGTATTGGCGTACGGCGAATCGTATTTTTTTCGTTCGAAATGAATGTGTTCGGGAGCCAGTTCAACCACGCATTCACCCACCCGGACGGGGTAGGTCACCGTTGGCTCTTTCAGTAAATCCATCAACGCAACCGGATCGGCCGATTCGGGTTGCCAGCCCAGCAGTCCGGCCACAATCGCCCGGTCGGTGCCGTGGCCTTTTCCGGTTGCACTTAAGGAACCATACAAATGAATGTGAATCGACTGGGCGGTTTTAAGGATTTCTTCGGAAAGGACCGACAGGCGTTCCAGAAAGTCAAAAGCCGCCTTCATCGGTCCGATGGTATGCGAACTGGACGGGCCCGGGCCGATTTTGAACAGATCAAAAATCGAGGTCGCAATGGGTGAATTATTCATGAAGACTAGTAATCAGTGTTGATGAAGTTGTATATTTCTGCACGTTTAGTTGATCATGATGCTGTCATGACAAAACTACTGAATCCCCTTTTACCCTTTTCCTAAACCAAATGAAACGTTTATTATGGCCTGCGCTGGTTTTGTCGGCGGCTTTGTTTACTGCCGCCCGGTGGACTACCGAGGCACCCAACCAGGACCAGCCGTCCCGCGAATGGCCCGAATACCTCGGCGGCCCTGACCGCAACCATTACTCGCCACTCGATCAAATCAACGCGTCCAACGCCAGTAAGTTACAAATTGCGTGGGAGTATCATTCGAAAGATTCGGGTCAGGTGCAGTGCAATGCCGTCATTGTCGATGGTACCTTGTATGGCATTACGGCCAGGAGTCAGGTTTTTGCGCTGGATGCGGCTACCGGGCAGGAAAAATGGCGGTACACGGATCCGAGCAAAGCGATCCTCAATACGCCCCGGGGCGTTACCTACTGGAGTAGCAACGACGACAAACGCATTCTCTTTACTTCCGGAGCGTCGCTCTGTGCCGTTGATGCCCGAACCGGAGTGCTCATTTCCAGCTTTGGTACCGACGGCAAAACTAGTCTGAAAGCCGGGTTAGGGCCAACGGCCACCGATAAATATGTTATTTCCAACACGCCCGGCACGGTTTTCGGGGATCTGATAATCATGCCCCTCCGGCTGTCCGAAGGCGCCGATGCGGCATTGGGCTACGTGCAGGCTTTCAACATCCGGACGGGTAAATTAGCCTGGGTGTTCCGGACCATACCCAACCCCGGGGAGTTTGGGTATGAAACCTGGCCGAAGAATACCTATAAAAATACGAACGTGGGCGGTGCCAACAACTGGTCGGGGATGTCGATTGACCGGAAACGCGGCATTGTTTACGTGCCCACCGGTTCGGCGGCCTTTGATTTTTACGGCGGCAACCGCAAAGGCCAGAACCTGTTTGCCAATTGCCTGCTGGCACTGGATGCCAAAACCGGCAGGCGGATCTGGCATTTTCAGTTTGTTCACCATGACATCTGGGACCGCGACCTGCCCGCTCCGCCGAATCTGGTGACGTTGAAAATAAACGGCAAAACCGTCGATGCCGTGGCACAGGTCACCAAAACCGGGCATGTGTTCGTGTTCGACCGGGTGACCGGAAAACCGCTTTTTCCCATCAAAGAGGTGCCCTATCCGAACTCTGATTTGCCCGACGAACCCGCCTGGCCGACGCAGCCCGTTCCTACCAAACCGGCCCCCTTTGTTCGGCAGACCATTGCTGAATCGGATCTGAGTCCGTACGCCGAAAACCGGGATTCGCTGCTGGCGATTTACCGGCGTTCCAAATTAGGGCCCTTTCAGCCACTGGGCAAAACGCCGACGCTGGTGTATCCGGGGCTGGACGGTGGAGCCGAATGGGGCGGAGCTGCGGTCGATCCTGACGGGATTATGTACGTAAATGCCAACGAAATGGCGTGGCTTCTGAGCCTGCGCGATACGCCGAAAGCAGAAGAACTGGCCCATCTCAGTCCCGGTGAACGGCTCTATGCGATCAATTGCGAGGTGTGCCACCGGCCGGATCGCAAAGGCAATCCGGCGAGCGGGTATCCGTCGCTGGTCAACATCGGGCAACGCCGTGAACGTGATTTTGTCCACACGATTATCACCAGTGGGAAAGGAATGATGCCCGGTTTTTCCCGGTTTTCAGAGGCCGAGAAACAGGCGCTGGTTGCCTTCTTGTTCGGTGATGAAAAGGTAGAAGCGAGTTCCGCAAAACCGGGCTCCAAAATGCCCTACGTTCCATATAAGTTCAATGGGTATACCCGGTTTCTCGACAGCAAAGGGTATCCGGGCATCCGGCCGCCCTGGGGAACGCTGACCGCCATCAACCTCAATACGGGCGAGCACCTCTGGCAAAAACCGTTCGGCGAACTGAAAGAACTGACGGCAAAAGGCATTCCGCCCACCGGGGCCGAGAGCTACGGAGGGCCGGTGGTGACGGCCAGCGGTTTGCTGTTCATTGCCGCCAGCAAAGACGGCATGTTTCGGGTCATCGACAAGAAAACCGGGAACGTCATCTGGCAAACCGAACTCCCGGCCGCTGGTTTTGCAACGCCGAGTACCTACGAAGTCAATGGCAAGCAATACATCGTCATCGCCTGTGGTGGTACGAAACTGGGCACGAAGAAGGGGGATAGCTACGTGGCCTTTGCCTTGCCGTAACCCCGTAAAGAATTCGCCGGACAGCAGGGACGATTTTTCGGTTAATCCGCTTCGATACGTTCTTGTTTTACCCATGATCCGGTATTAAACCGGATCATCAGGTTCAATTTCTAAAGCGCCAGCGCCCGGCGATACGCGCCGGGCGTCTGGCCCGTTCGTTGTCTGAAAACCTTGTTGAAATGCGACAGGTTGTTAAAACCGCTTTCGAAACAGACGTCACCGATGGGGCGGTCGCCGGTCAGGAGTTTGCGGGCCTGGGTAATCCGGAACTCGTTAACGAAATCCGTGAACGTCATTTGCGTCATTTTCTTGAAATACCGGCAGAACGCCGGCACCGTCATGTTGGCCAGCGAGGCAACCTGCTGCATATCAATCGGCTGGGCGTAGTGACTCTCCACGAATCCGTAAATTCGGTTGATCCGGTCCTGCTCACGACCGTTTAGGTCGAGATCATGAGTGCCCGCATTCAGAATGTGGTATTCCGTCGAAACCGCCAGTTGCTGAAAGATAGAAAGTAGCTGCATCATCCGTTCGAACGGCGGCAGGCTGACCAGCGAAGCCACCTGTTGGCCGATTTTTTCCTTGGTTTCCCCGAAGAAGGAAATCCCCAGGTGGGCGCGGTCAAATAGCCGCCGGATGGCGGTCAGTTCCGGTTTTTCCAGAAAATCCCGGCCCAGGAAGTCCTCACGCAGTTGCACCACAATCTCCTCAAAATCCCCGATAACGCCGTGGCTGAAGTTGAGGTGGGGTAGATTCGGACCCAGAAACACCAGTTCGCCGTCTCGATACGTGGACACATGATGACCGATATGCCGTTTACCATTGCCCCGCGGAATGTAGACAATCTCGTATTCAGGGTGGTAATGCCAGTAAACCCAGCAACTGTCGGGTTCCGTATGGTGGACCAGGCGAAAGGAACTGCCAAATTCGGGCTCGATTTTTTCAAATTGCGGTTTCATTTTTAGGGGAATAAATGCACCATTGATATAGTAAGTTCTAAAACCGGGTCAGTTGCGTTAATACAGCACCAAAATAGGGTAATAAAACGAAAGAGCAACTCGGAAAAGAGCCTTATTTTTGCAACGGTAAGATTTGAAAAACCATGAATGTAAGCATCGACGAAAAACCGCTATCCACCGCATCACCGCTCCGAAGTCTGCAAACCTTTTTCACCAACCCTCAGGCTCGCGCCGTGGGGCTGGTTTTTACGACCGAAAGCCTGCTGCTGGGGGGCTGGGTGGCCCATATTCCGCACGTGAAAGACCGCCTGCACCTGACGGATGCCGGGCTGGGCATGGTGCTTTTTTCGATGCCCGCGGGCCTGCTGCTGATGAATCCGGTCTCCGGATGGATCATTGCGCGGCTGGGGGCGGCCCAAACCTGCTTCCTGAGTGCTTTGTCGTTATGCCTCAGTACCTTATTGCCCATTAATGCCCCCAATGTCGCCATCATGGCCCTGGGCTTGTTTCTGGTTGGTTTGAGTGCATCGTTGCTGAACGTGGCGATGAATACCTGCGTTGCCGACGTCGAGCGGGAACACGGTATTTTGATCATGTCGGCGTGCCACGGGATGTGGAGTCTGGGGGGTATGATCGGTTCCATGCTGGCGGGGCTGCTCATTGCGCTGAACGTATCGCCCTCGCTCCATATGCTGGGAATGACCATCGCCCTCTTGATCCTGACGGTCAGCCTGCGTCCCATTCTGGCCACCATTCCGGCCGAGCCACCCGCCGAATCGTCGGCGACATTCATAAAACCGAACCTGATGTTACTCCTGATGATTCTCGTTGGGCTGGCGGTTGCGATGGGCGAAGGGGCGGCCCTCGACTGGAGTGCGGTTTACCTGCGTGATGCCACGGGGGCTACGAGTCAGCTGGCTGCGCTGGGCTTCGGCTGTTTTTCCCTCACCATGACCCTGGGGCGGTTTATCGGTGATGCCATGATTCCGCGTTTCGGGGCCCGGCGGATTCTGGTGGGAGGGAGTCTGGTAGCGGCTCTGGGGCTGTCGCTGGCCATTGCCGTTCCGGTTCCCGTGGTTGCGCTGGCGGGTTTTGCCTTGCTCGGAGCGGGCTGTTCGCTGGGAGCGCCCATTCTGTACACGGCTTCGTTGCGGGTGCCGGGCATCCCGGCGGCAACCGGTCTGGCAACCTTCGCGACCTTTAGCTTTGTGGGTTTTCTGGCCGGTCCGCCCGTGATTGGATTCGTGGCGGAAGCCTACGGTCTGGCCTATGGTCTGGGTCTGGTCATTGTCATGCTCCTGTTCTCGGCTGCTATTTCCCGAAAAATTAAACTTTAGTAGACTGTTAGAAAAAAGAGGAAAGACAAAAGACAAGGGCGTAACGCATTGTTTTTTATGGGTTGCGCTTGTCTGTTCGCAGTCTTCTATGGTCTGAGTATTTAAACAAAGGGGGAGAACGGAAAATGAAAGAGCGCCGGCCCGGCGCTCTTTCATCCGGCTGATTTCTTCCCAAATCTAAAAACTATGAAAGCTGCTATTTTTGATATGGATGGGGTGATCGTCGATACGAATCCCCACCACCGCCTGGCCTGGCGAACCTATTTTGAACGCTACGGAAAACCGCTGACCGACGACGATTTTATTCGGTACGTGTCGGGAAAACATAACGATCAGATCCTGCGTCATCTCTTTCCGGATCGGACGCTGTCGCTGACGGAATCCCGGCAACTGGCCGCCGAAAAGGAAGGCCTGTTTCGGGAACTGTACCAGCCGGATATTGCGCCCGTCGCCGGATTGCCCGCCTTTCTGCAATTGCTTCGGAACACCGGGGTTCGAACCGCAGTCGGCACCTCCGCGCCGGTCGAGAACCTCGACTTTGTGATGGATGCCCTGCAACTGCGTCCGTATTTCGATGTGCTGCTGGACGAGAGCAAGGTGAGTCGGCCCAAACCCGATCCGGAAATTTACCGGAAGGCGATGGAACTGCTGGGGGTTGAGCCCTCGGAGAGCGTCATTTTTGAAGATTCGACCACGGGAATTCGGGCCGCCAAAGCAGCCGGAGCCTACGTCATTGGCCTGGCAACGACCGATACCCCCGAGGCTTTGCAGGAAGTCGGCGCCGATGAGGTGATCCGGGACTTTACGGAACTGACGCCCGAACGGTTTCAGTCCTTATTCAGCCGGCCCGTTTCGGTTTGATCAACCGGCAGAACCGTTACGGCATCCTGCAAACGGATAATACCGCCACGTATAACCCGTGCCGTTAGCCCCCCGTGGCCCCGCATGGCATTGTAGCCGCCCGGACCCAGATTGGCCTCCATGCGCGAGCAGGGGTGGCACAGGCCGGTAATCTCCAGGACAACTTCCGATCCGATCTGAATCTGGTGGTCTTTCAGGGCCAGCAGGTTCAGATCGGAAACCACCAGATTTCTCCGCAATAAACCGGGATCAACGCCATCATGCCCCGTCAGGGCCGCAATAACCGGCAAATGTTCCGCCTGAATCAGCGTCACATGGCGGTTGCCGCTGCGCCCGCTGTAGTGATCGCCGATCAGCCCCTCGCGCTCCGAAACCACCACCTCCGAAACCGCTTCGGGGGCTTCCCGCTTTATGGGCCGTATCCCAATCCACTCCACCCGGCCTAGACGGGGAAAGTTTTCAAATAGACTTCGCAACTGATTGTCCACCACATTCATACGTTGATTCCGGTTGAAAGTACGCATTCAGGCCAGGCCATGAAAGAAACCGTTGTACGATTTTTTCGGGCTCCGGCATCTGGACAACCAGCCTGCGGGCCAAACGGCTGGTTTGACAGGTGATTCCTTGGGTTTCTAAAATTTTACATTTTCTGTAAAATGCTTTAAATATTTAAGGAGTTTTTTATAATAATGAAAGAATGTTCGGAAATATGGTTAATTGAACATGGAATATTTGGAAAATAATTATTTATTTCCGGAAAATGAGTTTCATATTTACCTAACCTATTTTACGCCCTATCTCTATTATGATTAAACAATTACACTTCATTCTTTGCTTCCTCTTCTTATCCTTCCTGAGCCAGGCTCAGCAACGAGTTATTCGGGGAAAGGTCATCACCGCCGAAGAGCGTACGATTTTGCCGGGCGTGACGGTGACAGTCAAAGGCAACAACCAGATTGGTACCGTAACCGGCGCGCAGGGCGAGTACCAGCTAAACGTTCCGGCAGGAGGGACCACACTGGTTTTTTCGTCCATCGGTTTCCAGACCACCGAAGTCGCGATTGGGTCGCAAACGACCATCGATGTTTCCCTGCCAGCGGACACCAAGCAACTGACCGAAGTGGTGGTCACGGCGGTCGGGATCGCGCGGGAAAAGAAAGCGCTGGGGTATTCGGTCAGCACGATCAACAGCAGCAAAATTGCCCAGATTTCGGAACCGGACCCGCTCCGGTCGTTATCGGGAAAAGTGGCCGGGGTAAACGTGCAGGGCTCGGGCGGAGCCGCCGGTGGTTCCACCAACATCACGATCCGGGGGAACTCCTCGCTGTCGAACAACAACCAGCCGCTGTTCGTTGTGGATGGCGTGCCGTTCGACAACTCATCGTTTCTGACCGATGGCGGGCAGCAGGGGGGCGCCAGCTTTACGAACCGGGCGTTCGACCTCGATCCGAATAACATCGAGTCGATGACGGTTTTGAAAGGGGCGGCTGCGGCAGCTCTGTATGGTTCGCGGGCGGCCAATGGCGCGATTATTATTACGACCAAAAACAACCGGAAGAAGTCGAAAAAGGGCCTGGAAATCACCTACAACACCTCGTATTCCTACGAGAAACTTGCCAAAGCACCCGAATACCAGACGACCTACGGGCAGGGCACCGAATGGGATACGCGCTACGGTGTGTATGGTTCGTGGGGAGCACCTTATACGCAGATCGACTCGATTTTTCACCCGATTGGCGTGCGCCTGCCGACGGTTTTTCCCGAACTCGCCAATAGGAAGGTTAAGTACGAACCCTTTGGCCAGCAGAATTACGAGAATTTTTACGAACCCGGTTTCGTCTACGAAAATGCCTTCAGCGTGTCGGGCGGCAGTGAAAAAGCCAGCCTGACCGCCGGTTTTTCGCGAACGGCCAACAAAGGCATCGTCCCCAATAACAAAATCAACCGGACCAGCTTCAACATCGGCGGGAATGCACAGCTTGACAACGGTTTTTACCTGAACGGTTCGCTGACCTACGTCAATATTGATCAGCACTCCCCGCAGCTTACCTCCAGCATCGGCAATGGTCCGTCGGCCATCGAAATTCTCCCGTGGACGCCCACCAGCTACGACCTGACCAATTACCCCACGACCAATCCGCAAACCGGCGGCAGTATTTATGACCGTGTGGGCATCGACAACCCGTACTGGTCGGTGGCGAACAGTCCGTTCACGAGCAAAGTAGACCGGTATTTCGGGAAATTCACGATTGGGGTGGATGCGCTACCGTGGCTGAACATTCAGTATACGGCCGGTTTTAACGCCTATACCGACCGGCGCCGGAGTGTCAACGGGAAGAACGGCGAAATTTACCCGAACGGCAACGTGACCGACGACAACATTTACCGGCAGGAACTCGATGGGAACCTGCTCATCACGGCATCGCGCGATTTTGGCCCGGATTTCAGCCTGCGCGCCATCGTCGGCAACAACATCAACCAGCGACTGACGGACCGGCAGGTGGTATTTGGCGACGGCATCATCGTGCCGGGTATCAACGACCTCGACAATACCCGGATTCAGCAGACGTTCGGAGGGAACCTGATCAAACAGCGGTTTGTGGCTTTCTTTGGCGATTTTCAGTTGTCGTACCGCAACTACGCCTTCCTGAACGTTGTGGCCCGCAACGATATTTCATCGACCCTGCCGAAAGGAAACCGCAGTTACTTTTACCCGGGGGTTAACGGTTCGCTGGTGTTTACGGAATTGCTCAAGACAAATCCGGCGGTGTTGTCGTTTGGAAAAATCCGGCTGGGCTACGCGGTTGTCGGGAACGAAGCCAGCCCCTACCAGACCCAGACGGTATACAACATCAACCCTTCGTTTACCCATCCCGGACCGGTGGACATTCTGTCGCCGTTCAACGGCATCAACCTGATGACCTACAGCAACCGGCTGGGCAGTGCTATGCTGAAACCGGAGTTTATCCGGGAATTTGAAGCCGGAACTGAACTTCGTTTTCTGAAAGACCGTATCGGCATTGACCTGACGTACTACCGGAAAATCAGTACGTCGCAGATTTTTACGGTCGATGTGGCGCCTTCGTCCGGCTACCTGACCCGGGTGGTAAACCTCGGTAAAGTGAAGAACGAGGGCATTGAGGTCGGGCTCGACATCACGCCGGTTCAGCTCAACAACGGGTTTAAGTGGAATATCTATTCGGCGTTTACCCGCAACCGCAACCTGGTGCTCGACCTGGGCGGGGCTACGGAACTCTTTTATAGCCAGGCCAATGCGACGAATACCATCGGCAGTATGCACATCGTTGGTCAGCCGTACGGCTTGATTCGCGGAAGCTATTACCTGCGCGACGAGGAGGGCAATCTGCTGATCAACCCGGCGACCGGCAAAGCAATTCTGGCCGACCGCCAGGGGCCGGTGGGGAATCCGAATCCGAAGTTTACGCTGGGCGTGACCAACACCTTCACCTACAAAGGCATCACGCTGGGCGCTTTGTTTGACTGGAAACAGGGGGGCGATGTTCTGTCGATTTCCGTTTCCGAGATGCTAAGCCGGGGGATTACGCGCGACAACGAGGACCGCGACAAGGTGCTGGTGCCGGTGGGCGTGCTGGGTGATCCGAACACCAAACAGCCTATCCTGACCGCCGACGGTCAGAAACAGCCGAACAACATTCCGATTTCGGTGAACGAATACTACTTCGGTACGGGCGCCTTCAGCGGTAGCCAGGGAACGGCCGACGAGTTCCGGGTGTTCGACGCGACGGTTTTCCGGTTGCGGGAGGTCTCGCTGGGCTACCAGATTCCGGCGAACTGGCTGGCCAAAACGCCGTTCGGTTCGGCTACCATCTCGTTCAGTGGCCGCAACCTCTGGTACAAAGCGCCCAATTTTCCGAAGTACATGAACTTCGATCCGGAAGTCAATTCGCTGGGAGCAGGCAACGCCCAGGGTTTCGAACTGGTGGCGGTTCCGACGACCAAACGCTTCGGCGTCAACTTACGCTTCACGTTCTGACGCTGATACAAGGCGGCTGATGCGGATTTAAAATCTGCATCAGTATGGTTCTGGATTTCAAATCCAGAACAGCGGACTGGTTCATTTTCAATTATTTGTCGAAAGAAATTCAATATGAAAACCATACTAAAACTGTTCATTGGCGTTTTTTTCGTGCTGACGTTCGGCAGTTGCGACAGCTTTCTGGACATCAATGTGGATCCGAACACACCGTCTCAGCCGGTTCTGGATCTGCTGCTCCCGGCCACGCAGGTTTCCATCGGTGTTCACATCGGCGGGGGCGCTACCAACCGGATTGCGACGGTCATCATGCAGCATGCCACCCAGAACGGCCCCAGCCGGTTTGAACTCACCGGTTCGACCTTCCAGACGCCCTGGAACGGCATTTATTCGGAAGCACTTACCGATCTGGAGATCATCATCCGGGAAGGAACCGCCAAAAGCCAGTGGGCGTACGTCGGGATGGCAAAACTGGAAAAAGCCTACGTCTACAGCATTCTGGTCGATCTGTGGGGCGATGTGCCGTTTACGCAGGCTTCGCAGGGCGATGGCAACCTGAGTCCGAAATTCGATAAGGGCGAAGAGGTCTACAAGGCGGTTTTTACGCTGATCGATGAAGCCATTGCCGATCTGAACAAAACGCCCTACGTATCGCCGGGAACGGCGGATTTGTTCTATCGGGGCGATCGCGCCAGCTGGGTGCGGGCGGCCAATAGTCTGAAACTGAAACTCCTGAATCAAATCCGGCTGATTCCGGCGGAGCAGGCGCGGGTGAAGCAGGAGATCAACGCGCTGATTGCGGGCGGTCAGTTGATCCTGACCAATGCCCAGGATTTTACCTTCAAATTTGGCGCGACGGAAACGCCCCAGAACCGCCACCCGATTCACATCAGCGACTACCGGGCTACCAAGGATTTCTGGATGGATCAGGGCTTTATGGAGCGTCTGTACAATACCGATGATCCGCGACTGCGCTATTATGTTTACCGCCAGACCAACAATGCCGGGGTGAATTTCACCCGCACCAGCAACGGCTACGGCGGGCGTTTCACCGGCGACCCCACCGGCGCTCCGGCAGACAACGCCGTTCGGGCTACGTTCGGCATCTATCCGTACGGCGGTTTGTACGACAATAACCCGATCACCGGCCTGCCCGCGACCAACGTTTTTCTGACCAATACCGGGGTAAACAACCCAACCAACTTTCGGGTCGTGACGACCTCCGACGGGACCGGGGCCGGTATTTTTCCGATGATAACGGCCTCGATGGTGAACTTTATTCTGGCCGAAGCTGCCCTGACGCTCGGGACGACCGGTGACGCGAAGGAATACCTGAGAAACGCCATCTCGCTGAACCTAAACAGTATCAACAGCTTTGTGCAGGCACCGGGTAATTCGGGTACGGTAATGTCGGCCACAACGATCACCAATTTTGTCAACACGCGGCTGGCGCAGTTCGATACGGCCCCGGCGGCCGGCAAGCTGGGGGTGGTGATGACGGAAAAATACATTTCACTGTACGGAAATGGAATTGAATCCTTCAACGATTACCGCCGGACGGGCATCCCGTCGCTGATGGCTCCCATTTCGCCCCTGAATCCGTTCCCGCTGCGGTTTACGTATTCCCAGCGTGAACTGAACACCAACACCAACGCTCCGGCGCAGAACAATTTTATAACCCCGGTTTTCTGGGATTTGTAAGAAACCGGTTTACGGTATTCAGTTTACAGTTGACGGGGCTTTAAAGGTCCATTAGGTTCAAGGTGGTGGAGCCACCAAAAACTGAAAACCGAATACCGAAAACCATAAACCATTCAAACGGCATGAAATCAATTACTTACATTGCTTTATTCATGGTGGGTCTCGTCATTTCGGATGCCTGCCAGACGAAGGACCCGATTCCGCTGGCTCCGGCGGGGGCGGTGGCAGTTGCCAAAGTCAACGCGAACAAAGCCTACTTCGATATCAACAGCCTGGCGACCACGGATTTTGAATTTGAATTGAAGGGGGAAGACTTTGGTCAGGGCGTTGGGGTGAAGGCCATCGAGGTCTGGGTGGGGCTCAATAACCCGAAAATTGCCCTGGCGGCTTCCATGACGGCCTGCGGCAATGGCGTCGGTTGCCTGTACCCGAGCGGAGCGCTGGCCCCGCTGCCCAGCCGTCTGGCAGCATCCGACAAGTTGTGGAAAACGTTTTCGAGCCTGCCAGCAACGGTTTCCATCAAAGCCACCGAAGCCGCAGCCGCCGTGGGCGTTCAGCCGGCGAGCCTGTTGGTGAACGATACGTTCCAGTTGAAATTTGTTGTCCAGACCAACGACGGTCGGCGTTTCGATGCCTTCCACGACGGCATCTGCGATGAAACCCGGGGGCAGGTTGGCGATTGCCGGCTGGTGATTCGGGTCGATACGAAAAAAGCCTTGTACCAACCTTTAAAATAGATTGCTAACTTCATCAGCGAAAACGTAGCGTCGTACCGGACAAACCGGTACGGCGTCTATGGTCTATTTTTAACCAGAAGCATGAACAAAAAATCGCTCTTCGGATTCAGTATCATCGCCTTGAGCTGGGGAATGCCCGCGCTCCACGCCCAATCCGCCCTGACGAAAGAACAACAGGAGGTGCTGGCCGGGCTGGAAAGCAAAACCGCCCACTACGGCACACTTTCCAAACAACTCTGGGATTGGGCTGAAGTCGGTTATCAGGAACAGAAAAGCTCGGCCTTGTTGCAGGACGAACTAACCAAAGAAGGTTTCTCGGTAAAAGCCGGGGTAGCTGGTATTCCGACGGCGTTTGTGGCCACGTTCGGCAGCGGAAAACCGGTCATCGGGATTCTGGCCGAATACGACGCCCTGCCGGGCATTACGCAGGATGCGGTTCCGGAACGAAAACCACTCGAAGCGAAGAAGGCCGGTCATGCCTGCGGGCACAACCTGTTCGGACCCGGTTCGGTGGCGGCTGCGGTAGCGGTGAAGAACTGGTTGCAGAAAACCGGCAAAAGCGGTACCGTCCGGTTGTACGGCACGCCCGCCGAGGAGGGTGGTTCCGGCAAGGTGTACATGGTGCGGGAGGGTTTGTTCAACGATACGGATGTGGTGCTGCACTGGCATCCTGCCGATCGGAACGGCGCGGATCCGTCAACCTCACTGGCGAATATTACGGCTAAATTCCGGTTCCGGGGCATTTCGGCCCACGCGGCTGCGGCCCCCGATCGCGGACGGTCGGCGCTCGATGGGGTAGAATCGATGAATTACATGATTAACATGATGCGCGAGCATATTCCGTCGGATACCCGGATTCACTACGTAATTACGAAAGGGGGCGAAGCACCGAATGTCGTGCCGGATTTTGCGGAGGTGTATTATTACGTCCGGCACCGAAACCGGACAATTTTGCAGGACGTCTGGAAGCGCATGGTCAAAGCCGCCGAAGGAGCCGGTTTGGGGACCGAAACCAAAATGGAGTACGAGATCATCGGCGGGGTGTATAATCTGCTGCCCGTGGAATCGCTGGCAAAACTGATGCACAAAAACCTCAGTCTGGTGGGTGGGGTCACGTATTCGGCGGAAGAAACCCGGTTTGCCGAAAAACTGAGCGAATCGTTCGGGGCTTCGTTTGGCTCCATCCGAAAACCGGGGGAAGCCGCCACCGTGTCGCCCTTTTCCAGCAACGATCTGCTCGGCAGCGCGTCCACGGACGTGGGCGATGTAAGCTGGGTTGTGCCGACGGTCGGGCTTTCGGCGGCTACTTGGGTACCCGGAACGGCGGCCCACAGCTGGCAGGCCGTGGCCTCGAGTGGTACCAGCATTGGGACCAAGGGCATGATGGTGGCGGCCAAATCCCTGTCGCTGACGGCCATTGACTTGTTCAAAGACCCGGCCCTGATCCAGAAAGCCCGCGCCGACTGGGAGCAGGCCCGGGGTGGGGCCAATTTCAATTACGAAGCGTTGCTCGGAAACCGCAAACCGGCGCTGGATTATCGGAAGTGAATGGAAATCGTTTAAGGTATGAGGTTTAACGTTTAAGGTGATTGACAGGGTATGCGGCAGTTTCGTTTAACCTCAAATGACTCATTTCAAATACCTTTCTGCCGGTTTCAGCACCGTTCGAAGGGGGTAGACGACACCGCGGTAACTGCCCGGGAGTTTGGGGTCGCCCCGGAGGTATTTCGGCAGTTTGGGAAATGGATAAATGGGCCGCTGGAACCGGATGCCGTTGGCGGGAACCCCGCCCTGGTAAGCCGTTGCGATCAATTGATCGGGTGTCCGGCCTTCTTCAACCCAACGCACTAAGGCCGTTAACAGATCGTGTTCACTGTCCTGCGGGACGGTCAGGGCCAGGCTTTGACCGCAATCGTTCAAACCGGGTCCCCCTCCGCAATGCGCCATACCGGGAATCAGGAAAAACCGGAAGAATTCCTGGGTCTGTTTCAGGCCCCCCTGTGCTTTCACCACGCGTTCATAATAGGCTTCGGCGTCCTGATACGGCACGAGCGGATCGGCCGTTCCGGCGTACATCAGCAGTTTGCTGCCTTGCTTTTTCAGGGGCGTTAAGTCCGGGTTGTTGGCATTGAGAATCGGAGCCAGTACCGAATCCATTCGATCCAGGTCGTGGTCAAAATCGAATTTCGTGTAGTCGAAATCGCGGCCGAAAACCCACAAATATTGGTAGAAAAGAGCGTTGGGGGCCTGCCTGGGGTTTTGCTGGAATTCAATGCCGGTCGAAATGCTTTCGCTGCCGAGCGGCATCGGCGTGTAGATCCGTTCGCCCGTTCGCGGGTTCGTTGGCCCGGCGTAAATTTTTTTCAGTGCGGTTACCTGATCGGCTGTCAGACAGGTGGGGTCGTCGGTTCCGTCGGGGCATTTGGGCAGTGTTTCCGGGTCGAACCGGCAGGCCCGGGGATCGGTCAGAAAGTCGTCGTTTGGGGCCCCGCCATCCTTCCCGGCGCAGGCCCGGAGCACCGCGCTGGTAAGGAGGGCAATTTTTTCTTTTGGCAGCAACGCACTGCCCGGCCCCGGATTGGTCGCTCTGTAGTTCCAGACAAAACCGGTATGCAGGTGTGTGCGGTTGTTGGCGGGTGCGCCGGCCAGAATGCCGTTGTAATCGTCGGGGTACCGCTGGGCTTCCATCAACGCCTGTTGGCCACCCGTCGAACAGCCCGCAAAATAGGCGTGGTGAGCCGGTTTTTGGTAATACGCCTGCGTAATGGCCTGGGCGGTAACGGTCATTTCGTGGGTAGCCCGGTGGCCGAAATCGATCCAGCGCTCCGGATGGCCCACGGCGTCATTGGCACTAGGCGAGGTACCCATGTCCGTATTGGCCGTGGCAAAACCGCGTTTCAAGCCATTGATTAAGGCCGAATAGTTGATATTTCCGGCTCCTCCGCCGTTTCCGGTTCCCAGAAACCGCCCATTCCAGCCGGTTTGCGGCAGCCACACTTCAATGCGAATGGTAGACTCCGGAACCGGTTTCAGGGTGGCGGCTATCCGGCAAAACGCCGGTAAACCGGGCGTTGCTGCGGTGGTTCCCGGTAGTCGAAATGAGTCCGCAGCCACGCATTCGGCCGTGGTAATGGTGGTGTTCGGAAACGTTTGCTGCGCCAGTTGCCGGCAGAGGCAGCCCTGAGCATTTATCCGAAAAAGACTACTCAGAACCAGAAAGAAGGCCATGCTAACCGGCCGGATTGGGAGAACCATCGTTATCTTCAGTTTACGCCTTCAAGGTAGCGATCCGCCGGGTAAGGTATTCATCAAACGCTCCGCTCACCTCCTCCGACCTCCGCTTAACTCCGCGAAACAGCGTCTCTTTGGAAAATTAATCGTAATTTGCCGACTGCATTCGAAATGATCTAATGATCTAGGAATCAGCCAATTTTTTCTTGAGCTAATCTATTTTTTCTTATGAGCGAAGTAGCCTCCCGATTCAAGCCCGGCGTCGTAACGGGCGAGGGCGTCACCGAAATTTTCCGTCACGCCAACGAAAACGATTACGCCCTTCCGGCGGTGAATGTGGTCGGGACCAATTCCGTCAATGCCGTCCTGGAAACCGCTAAAGCCGTTAATTCGCCGGTCATTATTCAATTCTCGAACGGGGGTGGTATTTTCTATGCGGGCAAAAGCCTGTCGAACGCCAATCAGCAGGCGGCCATTGCCGGTTCGATCTCGGGTGCCCTGCACATTCAGACGGTTGCCGAACTGTACGGTGTTCCCGTCATTTTACATACCGACCACTGTGCCAAAAAGCTGTTGCCCTGGGTAGACGGCCTGCTGGAAGCCGGTGAAAAACATTTCGATAAAACCGGCAAACCGCTGTTCAGCTCCCACATGCTGGATCTGTCGGAAGAGCCGATCGAGGAAAACATCGAAATCTGCGTTAAATACTTTGAGCGGATGGCCAAAATCGGCATGACGCTTGAAATCGAGCTGGGCGTTACCGGTGGGGAAGAAGACGGCGTTGACAACTCGGACGTCGATGATTCGAAACTGTACACCCAGCCGTCGGAGGTAGCGTTTGCCTACGAAGAACTTTCCAAAATATCGCCGAACTTTACGATTGCCGCAGCATTTGGCAACGTACACGGTGTATACAAACCAGGGAACGTGAAGCTGTCGCCAATCATTCTGAAAAATTCGCAGGATTACATCCAGGAGAAATTCGGAACCGGCCCGCTGCCCGTTAATTTTGTGTTCCACGGTGGTTCGGGCTCCAGCCGCGACGAAATCCGGGAAGCGATCAAGTACGGTGCCATCAAAATGAACATCGATACCGACATTCAATGGGCGACCTGGGACGGTATCAAAAACTACTACGAGTCAAATAAAGACTACCTGCAAGGCCAGTTGGGCAACCCCTCGGGAGCCGATGCGCCGAACAAAAAATACTACGACCCGCGCGTCTGGCTGCGGAAAGCCGAAGAAAGCGTGGTGCAACGTCTGAAAACCGCCTTCGAAGATCTGAACTGTATCAATCGGCTGGCGTAAGGGACTGAAGCGTTGTGTGTAAGGAGTTATGGGTTTTTCGACTCATAACTCTTTTTTTTGTCCTGCTATCCCCAAAGCCGCTGAACCCGGATCGAACGGCAAAATTAACTAAACAAAAGCCCCGAGCTGGCGTGTTAAGTAAGCAGATTGATGTATTACCGTACTATGGCCACTATCTACACCCCCAAACAGCAACGTGTTCTCTTAATTGTCAGCCTGATTGTGATTGCCGGTTTTATCCTGGTTGGTTTGCGGCAGTATACGGTCGCTCTGCTGGGCTCCGGCATCATCTACGTCATCTTTCGACCCTGGTTTACGGCCCTGGTTCACAAGCGGAAATGGAACCGCCTGCTGGTGACCATTCTGTTGATTCTCTTTTCGGTCGTGGTGATCATTATGCCGTTTCTGGCGCTTAGCTTGTTGTTAATCAATCGAATACAGTATTATAGCCAGCATACGGAACAGATTCTGCAACTGATCGATAAACTCGAAAAGGCCACCGGCATCCAGCTGACCAATCAGGCCAATATCAAGAATCTGGTGCAGCAGGGGGCCGGTTTTGCGAGCCGGCAATTTCCGTCGATTCTGAGTGGTACGCTCGATGTGGTTATCTCGCTGGGGCTGCTGTATGTGGGGCTGTATTTCATCTTCATGGAAGAAGAAAAGTTTCTGAAGGGACTGCGTAAATACCTGCCTTTTGAGAACGATACGCTGAATCAGTTGGGAGAGGATCTGAAAAATATGGTGAATGCCAATATTTTAGGGCAGGCGCTGGTGTCTTTGGTGCAGGCGGTTTTAACGGGGGCAACACTCTGGATTTTTGGCGTTCCGGATGCGGCTTTCTGGGGTACGGTTGCTTTCTTTTTTGCGTTTATTCCGATTCTGGGGACCCCGATTGTGTGGGCTCCGGCAGGTATTATTATGCTTTCGCAGGGCGAAATTGGCAGCGGAATTGGCATTCTGGCCGTGGGGGCAGTGGTCATTATCAACGTCGACAACCTGCTGCGGGTGATGCTGGCCAAGCGCATGGGCGACGTTCATCCGTTTGTTACCCTGACTGGCATAGTATTGGGAGTGCCGGTTTTTGGGATTTTAGGGCTGGTCATCGGGCCGCTGTTGCTGTCGTATTTTATGGTGCTGTTTCAGGTATTTGAGCGGCAAAACCGCAAACTGAGGCTGGAAGGTGAGAGGGAGCAGGAGAAACTGGAACAGAAAGCGAAGCGATCGGTCTAACAGAAAATGCGCAGAAGAGTCTGAAAAGGCATACGGGCGGCTTTTAGCCTGAATTTCGTTGGAGAAGAAAAAAAAGTAACGCACAAACCGTTACTTTTTGTGACTTCCTCCGTCTAAGGGCCTTGTTATTCGCGGTGACGGAAAATAATTGAACAATTTTTCAAATCTTGTTATTTTTCAATTCTCCCAAACCAGACTGCCATTTCCGTGGCGCCCCGGTTATTCCAGGCATAATAGGGAATAAGCGTTGTGGGTTTTGGCCCGGCTGCGTTCAGGACGACGAGACCACCAAGAACGTTTTTCCGAAATTCCGGGGAATAGGTTTGATTCGGTTGGTGCATAATGGTCAGCGCCTGGCCGTCATTATCGACGCCTTCCGCGCAATACACAAGCGGACCGCGTTCGATCGCTACTTTTCCCTGATCGGCCTTGACCTTGGCATGGGCCACTACCTCCCGCACCGGCATGTCGAGCGTCAGCGTGATGACATCCCCCGGTTGCCAGGTCCGAAACAACTTCACATAGCCATTTTCGACCGCAACAGGAGTCGGTTGTCCGTTGATGGTGAGCTTGACCGTGCTTGGGAGCGTCGAGGAATAGTGATATAAATCGCCCGGCATGGGTTGGTTCCGCGCCCAGCCCGGCACCCGGATCAGCATCGGAAAAGCGACCGCTTTTTTGGGGGAAAGGGTTAATTTGATGGCACCGTCCCACGGATAATTGGTTTGCTGCCGGATGCGGACCGCGGTTTGGTTCAGGGTAACATCGGTTTGACTATCGACAAACAGGTTGATGAACAGTTCGTGGTTGCGCAGGGCGTAAATATACCCCGGCAGTTGGGGTAAAAACCGGGCCACATTGCTCGGGCAGCAGTTGATGCCGAACCAGGGGGAGCGCCGGGCCGGTTCGCCGTTTCCGAAATCCTTTTTCCCGTTGGACGACATGGGGTTCACGTAAAAAAATGTGTTGCCTTCCAGCGAAACGCCCCCCAGAAAACCGTTGTACAAAACCCGTTCGAACACGTCCATGTATTTGGCATCACCCGTCAGTAAAAACAGCCGGTGATTCCAGAGCAGGTTGGCAACGGCGGCACAGGTTTCGGCGTAGGCGGCATCGTTGGGCAACACATACGGCTCATCGAAAGCTTCGCCGTTTTCGCGGGCACCCACCCCGCCGGTAACGTACTGCTTGCGGGTGGTGGCATCTTCCCAGATTTTCAAAACCGCATCCCGGATCGCCGGATCGTGTTGGAGAGCCGCCAGATCGGTCATCCCCGCATACAGATACTGCGCCCGTACGGCATGGCCTACGGCCTCGGTTTGCTGAATCACCGGTTTATGATCCTGAAAATAAGCGGGTCCGAGGTTGTGCGCATCCTGAAACAAGGCCCGTTTGTCGCCCCGGCCGCGCATGTCCACCAAAAACCGGGCGAGATCGAGGTAACGTTTATCGCCCGTCAGGCGGTATAGTTTGACGAGGGCAATTTCCGTCTCTTCGTGCCCCGGCACCACGATCAGCTGCCCCGGTTTGGGGCCGATGGCTTTCACGAGATGGTTGGCGTTTTTGAGGGCGATATCCAGAAAATTCCGTTTGCCGGTGGCCTGGAAATGGGCGATGGCAGCTTCGTACAGATGGCCGACATTGTATAATTCGTGGCTTCCGTTCTCAAAGCTGTACCGGGTGGGTCCGGCAATCCAGTCCTTCAAACCGGTGCTGTCTTTGAAAATGGTACGAATCGTATACAAATACCCATCGGGTTCCTGGGCAGCCGCGATGAGGGTAATCAGACTGTCGAGGTAGCGGTCGAGTTTCGGGTCGTAGCGGATCTGGAGCGAGTAGGCCGCGCCTTCCATCACTTTGTACACATCCGATTCGTCGAACCGGATGCCGGTAAACGTCCCTTTTTTCAGGCCACCCGCTACGGCAAAATTGTCGAATTTATGGTTTTCCTCCAGTTTCTGGAAGGCGTGCGGAATGGTAACGGTACGGGCCATCTCCACCCGATCGTGCCAGAATCCCTGCTGGGTTTTAACGCTGGCCAGCGGGACTGGTATGATCGGATAGTCCTGGGCAAAGCCAGATAGGGACAACCCGAAAAGGCTAAAAAAATAGCGAAAACGAAGCATATTGGGGAAATTCATACAGATCTGAAATCAGCAAATCGTCCGTAAGGAGAACGTGAAGTGGGGCGAAATGTTGGATTGGGCACCAATCAATCCCACCGAACCGGGCGTTTTACGCCGAAAAACCGGTCATCAGCAGTACTGAATTTGGGGGCCATCGACAACCACCAGCCAGCCTTCAACGGCTGAATATCCCATTTGCTGGTACAGTTTCAAAAATGCCCGCATTCGGGCTTGCTGCGCTTCGTCGGGCGCTTCGGTCAGGTAGTTGACCAGCACGACTTTTTCGGGAAAATATACGACGCGGTTGGGACCGTTACGCTGCGGTTTACCATCCGGGCCCTTGTTGACCAGAATCTGGCGGTTTTTTTCGCTCCGCTGGCTGGTTGAGAAAAGGGGCCGAATGGCCGCATGGTTCAGAACCGTCTGTAAGGCGGTCCACAAGGCATCCTGTTCCGAGGTTCGCAGCAGTCCTTCGGCGACCATCCGGCGAACGACTTTTTCGGCATCCTGCGGACTGTGCAGCAGGGTGAGGGCGGTGCAGACTTTCTGCCACCAGGCCCGGCTTTGTTCAAACGCGGTGGGGTCGATGGCCCGCTCGATACGCCGGAGCCGGAGCGGTTGCGCTCCTTCACGGTTGCTTCCGAAAACCGGGAGCGGCTCGCTGGAAACCGACAACCGGCTGGCCGGTTGGGTCACAAAATCGTGAAGCGGGTAGCTCAGCTGGCCATCCTGCCAACTGGGGTTCCCCCGCAAATCCGTCAGGTAGGTATACAGCCAGAAATCAATCCCATTGGCATTTTTGAAACCACCGTCTTTCCCCACTGAAAAATCCTGTTTGGCCGCAATGATGTAAAGGCGGTCGGTCGGGCGGGTAAAGGCCACGTAGACGAGGTTCATACACTCCACGAAGGTGCGGTACAGTTCGTCCTGGTACTGACCGGCCAGCGGAGTATCGTCCAGATCCTTTCTAATCGTAATCGAGGTCGTTCGTAATCGCCTGACTTCCTGCTGGTTTGGGCTATGAATGGTGAGCTCGTCCAGTTCGCCGAGGGGCGCCAGTTCGGCCCACATCGTCTCGTTATTCCGCGGTTTGTACGACCAGTCGGCATACGGAATGATCACCACCGGATATTCCAGCCCTTTCGATTTGTGAATGGTCTGGATGGTGACCGCATCCTGATCGGGCGGGGCGCTGACCGACACTTTTTCCTGGGCGGTTTCCCAGTAATGCAGAAAGTCCGAAAGGTGATTGCTGTAGCGGCTGCTGTAGGTCAGAATTTCGTCCATAAACCGGAACAGGTACGCGCTATCGCGTTCATTTTCATAGAGGTCGAAATAATCCGCCAGTTTTTCTGCCAGTTCGTAAATACTGAGCTGTTGCAGGACTTCGGCATCGAGCGGGGCTTTGTCGATCTTCGAAATCAGGCTGAAGATGCGTTCGTTATCTTCGGCCTTGGCCATTTCGTCCATAAACTCCATCCAGTCCGCATCCGGCAGCTTCGGGTTGATGAGCCGCTGGTAGAGAAACAGCATGTCGTACCGCACCATCCGGTTTTCGGGCTGGTGGAGCAATTGCAGCAGTGATACCAGAAACCGCACCCGCTCGGACGATTGCAGGGTCAGCGAATCCTCCGACGTCAGCGGAACGTTGTTGGTTTCGAGAAAGTCGGCGATCCGCCGGGCGTTTTTCTTAAACCGGCACAAAACCGCAATATCCCGGTATTGATAGCCGTCGGCCACCGCTTTCCGGATCAGTTCCAGCGTTCGCACCACCATCTGGGCGTTAAAATCCGGGCCATCTTCTTCCGATTTAGCGGCAAACCGATCCGGTTTTTCGATGAAATCAAGCTGCACGTGTCCTTTCAGACCGGCTTTGGCGGATGCCTGCCTGAATTGTTCGTCAAATACTTCCGTTACTTTCTCAAATTCGGTGTTGGCGTAGAAATCGGCCATGAACCGGAAAAAGCTGTTGTTGAATTCCACGATGGATTCTGCGCTGCGCCAGTTGGTGGTCAGCCGGTCGGGCTGGAGGTGAAACTGCAGGCCCGCTAAGCGTTCGAGCGTCATTTCGCTGGCTTCATGCGCCGACAGCAGGGGGGCGAGTTTCCCGCTATGGAGGGCAACAATCTGGTCCATGTCGCCCCCGCGAAACCGGTAGATGGCCTGTTTGGCATCGCCCACCGCGAGGTTAAACCGTTGGTAGGCTAAGTTGTTGTCTATTAAGGGTAAAAGGTTGGTAAACTGAAGCTTTGATGTATCCTGAAATTCGTCGATCAGAATGTGGTGAAACTTCTCGCCGAGCCGTTCGTAAATAAACGGAACCGGCTCACTGGTCACGACTTTCAGAATCAGGCGGTTAAATTCCGAAATATGGATGCGGTTCTGTTCGCGGAGCAAATCGTCGCATTCCTGCTTGATCTGTTTCAACAGGGCCACCTTCTGGAGATGTTGTTCGATGGCTTCGAAGGTCCGGTAGCGCTGCCGGTTCCGGGCCCGGATTTCCTCGATTTGCAGCATGAGTTCCCGCAGCTGGTCCTTAATGGCATCGATGGTATCGTGTTCGGGAAGGCGCTTTTTGCCGCCCGTATACCAGACATCGTCATCGATGGCTTTGCGGACGTACGAATTGGGGTCATCTTTAAAATCCAGATCGGTTGCGCGTTTTCGGAAATAAACCGCCACTCCGCTACGGCCCTGGTAGAAGGCATTGTCGGACAAGCCGGTTTGCTGAATAATCCGGTGACCTTCGCCCGCGAGTTGGGTGATCAACTCCTCGGTTTCCCGGTTTTTCTCCCGCAGGTTTCGGCGAATCGTTCGGAAATGAGCAGGATTGAGTTCCTTCAGCTTTTGTACAAACTCGTAGTTGCGGTCGCCCAGCTGGCCTTTCGAAAAGTCGACCAGCGTCTCGGCCAGACCGTACCAGCTTTTGCCGCCGGAGGCATTTTCGCGGTAAAATTCCTCCAGCGCTTCTGACAGATACGGATGGTCTTCCTGCCCGACTTTTTCCAGCAACCGGTCGATGGCCGTTTGCAGGACCGCGTCGGTGTCCATTTCCACCTCGAAACTGTACGGTAATTCCAGGTCGTCGGTAAACGCCGTGACCACGCGCTGCACGAAACTGTCGATGGTCAGGACGGAAAAAGCGGAATAATCGTGCAGAATGGAATGGAAGGTCTGCCGCGCCCGGTTTTGCAGGTCAGCCGGTTCGAGCGCTAATTCGGCGGCCAGCTCGCTCAGCTGGGAGTTGAGGTTACCGCTGGCGATTTTCTGAAGTTGTTCCAGAATCCGGTCTTTCATGTCCCGGGCGGCCGCGTTGGTGAACGTTACGGCCAGAATATGCTTAAACTGGTGGGCTTCAAACGATTTGCCCAGTTCGGTCCGGTCGCGCAGGGCCAGTTTCAGGTACTCTTTCGTCAGGGTGTAGGTCTTTCCTGATCCGGCGGATGAACTGAAGATTTTGAACATGGGAACGAAACGAGGAGGGAAAGAAAACCGGAAGGCGGAAGGGAATCAAGGAGCTTTGTTGCGGCTTTCGTCCCTTCCGCCCGTATCCCTTCCATTATAAATTCAGCCGAACACCCAGACCCGATTGCAAACCGAGAAAGAAGGGGGCCGGAATCACTTCAACGTACAGCCCCGTTTCCAGAAAAACCGAGAACGGTTTGTTGGGGGAGAAATACTCCAGACCGCCAACACCCGATCCGCCGACCGAAATGGTATTATCGAAGGCATTGACGGCGCTGAATCGATCCGGATAATACCGCCGGCTGTTCAACTGGCCCCCAAAACCGTAATAATAACGGAAGGACTGGGATTTCGCAATGCCCCCGTGCCAGAGGTAGTGCCCCTGAGCACTCAGCCCGACGTTTTTGTAGACCCCTTTCCGGTAACTGCGTCGGGTGCCGTAAATCCCGCCGAAACTGCCGATGTTCAGATCGAAAGCGTGGTTATTGCCAAAATACTTGCGGATATTGACACCGGACGGTTCACCGATCCGAAACCCGACGGCCCAGTTGTTGGTTTGTGCGCTGGCCTGCCGCGTCGTTGTCAAGCCAATCAACAATAAAATGGAAATGAAAAAAAACGGTTTCATGCGGTTTTAAAAGCTTAAACGGTTGTGGGAACGCGATCGGCGTAGACTTTCAGCGCCGACAGCAATTGATCATTTTCCGCTTCCGTTCCGACCGTGATGCGCAGGCATCCGTCGCAGCGTTTGACCCGGTGTCGGTCGCGGACAATGATTTGCTGGTCGATGAGGGAGTCGAAAACCGCCTTTGGATCATCAAATTTAACCAACAGGAAATTGGCATCTGACGGATAAACGTGGCGTACCAGCGGTAAATTGAGCAGATTGGCAACTAATTCTTCCCGTTGCGCCAGAATCCGGGCCACCATGGCGTCTTTGGCGTCGAGATGGTTCAAGGCCTTCAGCAACAGCGACTGGGTCGGACCACTGACGTTGTATGGCGGTTTGATTTTGTTGAGTACCTCAATAATGGCTTCCGACGCAAAACACATGCCCGACCGCAAAGCGGCCAGTCCCCAGGCTTTTGAAAACGTTTGCAGTACCACCAGGTTGGGGTATTGGTCGAGAAGTTCCGTAAACGACTGAGAACGAGCAAAGTCAATATAGGCTTCATCGACGACCACCAGCCCGCTGAAGTTTTCTAACAGCGTTAGAATGCTCTTTCGGTCGATCAGATTGCCCGTCGGGTTGTTGGGTGAGCAAACGAACAGGAGTTTGGTTCGGGGCTGGATGGCTGCCAAAACCGCCGGAACATCCAACTGGAAATCCGGGGTCAGCAGGACTTTGATCAGCGCCACATCGTTGATGGCGGCACTGACTTCGTACATGCCGTAGGTCGGGGGCATGATCAGGATCGAATCCTGACCCGGTACGCAGGTTGCCCGAACCAGCAGGTCGATTGGTTCGTCGGAACCGTTGCCGATAAAAATCTGGGTGGGCCGAACGCCTTTAATCGGGGCCAGCCGTTCCTTTATGGCCAGTTGATGCGGGTCGGGATACCGGTTGAAATGATCCTCCGAACCAAAACCGTCGAGCGTCGAACCGTCGAGCGTCGAACCGTATGGGTTTTCGTTGGCATCCAGGAAAACACCTTCTTTGCCGGTATACTCGTCGCGGGCGGACGAATAGGGCGTCAGCGTCAGGATGTGGGGGCGGAGAATGGAAGTAAGGTCAAACATATACGGAAAACTAACGATTATCGTCCCGGCGGGCCCAGGGCGGATTTTTCATAGACACGCGGTTTCGTCGGCGGTTTTTAGCAAGATAACAAATCTGCCCGCAACATCATTGCAAACTCGCCAGCCGCAGGCTCACGGCCTGCTTGTGGGCCAGCAGCGATTCGGCTTCGGCCATGGCTTCGATGGTCGGCCCCAGGGCTTTAATGCCGTCCTGCGAAATGGACTGGACGGTAATTTTCTTCACGAAACTATCCAGCGAAACACCGCTATAGGCCCGCGCAAACCCGTTGGTCGGGAGCGTGTGGTTGGTGCCCGACGCGTAATCACCGGCCGACTCGGGCGTGTAATTGCCCAGGAAGATGGAACCCGCGTTGGTGATTCGCTCCGCCACGGCTTCGGGATTTTCGACACTCAGAATCAGGTGTTCGGCGGCATACGCATTCAGCAGGTCGATGGCATCGTCTTGCGTTTCGACCAGAATGGCCTTGCTGTTGGCGATGGCCTGGGCGGCCAGGTCGCGCCGGGGCAGGCGTTCCAGTTGGGTCATCAGGGCGATATTCACCGTGGTTACCACGTTTTTATGGGTCGAAACCAGCAGGACCTGACTATCCGCGCCGTGTTCAGCCTGCGAAAGCAGATCGGCCGCTACGAAAGCCGGAACGGCGGTTTCGTCCGCGTAAATCGCGACCTCCGACGGTCCGGCGGGCATATCGATGGCCATGCCTTCTTTGGCCACCAGCATTTTGGCGGCCGTCACGTATTGGTTGCCCGGCCCGAATATTTTGTACACCTGCGGGATCGACTCGGTTCCGTAGGCCAGGGCCGCAATGGCCTGTGCACCGCCCACCCGGAATACATTCGTCACGCCCACGAGTTGAGCCGCATACAGAATGGCCGGGTGGTGGCTGGGGGTACAGAGAATGATTTCTTTGCATCCCGCGAGCTGGGCCGGAATCCCCAGCATCAAAACCGTACTGAACAACGGGGCCGTTCCGCCCGGAATATACAGCCCGACTTTTTCGATGCCCACGCTCCGGCGCCAGCACGTAACCCCCGGCATGGTTTCGATTTTTTCGACCGGTTGCCGCTGGGCTTCGTGAAACGTCCGAATATTTTGGTAGGCCCGCTGAATGGCGGTTTTCAATTCATCGGAAAGCTGGCGTTCGGCGGCAGCCAGGTCGGCTTCCTGAACTGGAAAACCTGTATAGGCTATTTGATCAAACTTCTCCGACAACTCCGCCAAAGCCGCATCGCCCCTCGTCCGGACCTGTTCCAGAATGGGAGCAACGGCTTTTTCAATCGCTTCGGTGGATTGAACCGGTCGGGCCATCAAGGTCGGCCAGTCGGCGCGGGAAGGGAACGAAAGAATTTGCATTGCTTAGACAAGAGACAAGAGACAAGAGACAAGAGACAAGAGACAAGAGACGAAACCGAAAAGGGATGATACCTCTTTCCTCTATTGTCTATTCTCTCTTGTCTACCTAAATTCAATAAATCATTTTTTCGATCGGAATCACCAGAATACCCTGGGCACCGGCGGAGCGGATGGCTTCGATGTTTTCCCAGAAATCGTTTTCGTTGATCACCGAATGGACGGAGCTCCAGCCTTCGGAGGCTAGGGGTGTCACGGTGGGGCTTTTCATGCCCGGCAACAGCGACATGATCTGCTCCAGCGCCGTGTTGGGCGCGTTCAGCACAATGTATTTATTGTTTTTGGCGGCCTGGACGGCTTTGATCCGGAACAGCAGTTTCTCGAGCAGGTTCTGTTTTTCATCCTCCAGCGTGGGCCGGGCGATCAGGATGGCTTCGGAGCGGAAAATAACTTCCACTTCCTTCAGTCCGTTGCTGAGCAGCGTACTGCCGGAACTGACAATGTCGCAAATGGCTTCGGCCAGCCCGATGCCCGGCGCAATTTCGACCGAACCACTGATTTCGTGAATCTCCGCCGACACGTTCTGCTCATGCAGGTAATTGCCCAGAATGCGCGGATACGACGTAGCAATGCTTTTACCGGCCAGATCCTGAATGCCGTGCCACTCGGTGGCGCGCGGAATGGCCAGCGAAAGGCGGCATTTGGAAAAACCCAGCCGATGAACGGTTTCAATCCGATGCGTGGACTCAACGGCCACGTTCTCACCGACGATGCCCAGATCCGCCACGCCGTCTTCGACATAACCCGGAATGTCATCATCGCGCAGAAAAAGAAACTCGGCGGGGAAATTCGACGAAACGGATTTCAGTTTGCCGGTACCGTAATCGAAACGGATGCCGCACTCTTTGAACAACTGGTACGAATCCTCGCTGAGCCGACCGGACTTTTGCAAGGCAATACGGAGAATAGAAGACACTGTAAAGCGGGTCTGATTTTGAAAGCGCAAAGGTAGGAAAAAAACATACGGAAGTCGCGGCTTTTCCGATCAGACCCGTCGAATCACCGAAAACCGGCCCGACGGAAAGCCCGCGAGCCGGTTTGGTAATGTTGCCGAAAACCGTTACAGGTAATAATCGGCGTTGAAAATCTGCTGCGGGATGGTAGCCGAAGTGACGGTATAATTGAACCCCTTCTGGACCGAAAAGGCCCCGACTTCGCCCTGCTTGTTGAGCGCAATGAAGCCCACCTGAAAATCCCGCGCCCGAACCGGATCGCGTTTGACAATCCGCTCGATGGCCCGGCGGCAGGCTTCCTTCGGTGACAGGCCCTGCCGCATAAACTCGACCACCAGGTGCGAACCGCACATCCGGATGACTTCTTCGCCCTGGCCCGAACACGTAACGGCCCCCACTTCGTTATCAACGTATAAACCCGCTCCGATGATGGGCGAATCGCCGACCCGGCCCCGCATCTTGAAACCCATGCCGCTGGTGGTACACATCCCCGACAGGTTACCGCTCGCATCGAGTGCCACCGTTCCCATCGTATCGTGGTTGGGAGCGCCGTTTTCCAGCTTGTTGGGGGCAAACGTCTTTTTGTTGTTGGGATTCGTCGGTTTTTTCTGGTTCAATTCAACGTTGATAACCGGTTTGTATTCCGACTTGATCAGCCATTTTTTATACGCGCTGTCGGCATCTGCCGACAACTTGCCGGATTCGAGCGGGAAACCGTTGGCCACCGCAAACTGCTGCGCCCCTTCGCCCACCAGCATGACGTGGGGCGTGATTTCCATGATCTTCCGCGCAACCGAAACCGGGTGTTTGATCCGTTCCAGAAAAGCCACGGAGCCGCAGTTGAACCGGTCGTCCATGATGCAGGAGTCGAGCGTCACGCGCCCGTCGCGGTCGGGATTGCCGCCCAGTCCGACGCAGCAGTTGATATCGTTTTCAATGGCAATACCGGCCTGTTCGACCGCATCGATGGCTTTGCCTCCGCTTTGTAATACCGGCCAGGCACTCCCGTTGGCAATCGTACCGCTATCCCAGGTCGAAACCACAATGGGCTGACCGGCCACCGCTTTTCCGGAAAAACCGGGCAGGCGGTTGAAACTGAGAAACGGAAGGGAGATTGTACTTAAACGCAGGAACGAACGGCGACTCTTCATAGATCGGTTGATGATGGGTAATGAATCCAAAACAGGGTGCAATTTACGGGCAAAGTTTAATTAAAACCTACCCCTCGATTACAACGAATTGTAATACGCAAACACGTCCATGAGCCCCGTCCGGTTTTTCAAATCCGGTTTTTTCTCCTTCAAATACGCACTGATTTGCGCTTCCTTGTCCTGCATGACGCTCAGCAACCCTTTCCGGCTGGCCGAAAATTTCGTCAGATTTTTCCCATCGCTGGTGTACCAGATGGCTTCCCGGATCAGTTCCGTATCTTTCGAGCCTGTACTTAAGGCGACGTTGTACGTTGGTTTCTTGACGTAAATCTGGTGCCGGAGCAGCAGTTTGAGTTTTCCGTCGTTCACCTGTTCAAAAAAACCGCGTACGTCGACGGGGGCACCCACTTCGGTGGCGTTGACAAACTGCATCGTCTGGCCTTTCTGCTCCATTCGGAACTGCCGCACGCGCTCCCCACTGACGGCCTTTACAGTTTTCGGATCGATCCGAAATTCCAGCGAATTGGTCTGCAAATTAAACCGCACCGGCGCATCGAGGATTTCCAGCAGCGGCTGGTGGCCGGGTTTTGCCATGTTTTGGTAGAACGAAACGGTGGTTTTGGCAAAAGCCGTATCGAGATAGGGATAGCCCAGGAGTTGCCCTTCCACCCCCGTCATGGTATAAAGGGGCATGACATCAAAATTGGAAGCCGTGAAATTCTGGTTCTGATTCAGCATATCGCGGGTCACGTTTGGAATCTGGGCGTAGGCAACTGACCCGATCAGCAACGGTAGCGCAAGTAATAGGTGGAAAGCTGGGGATGAAGTTGTTCTCATACGGGGCAGGATGTGTTCAATATGGTCAAAGATACATAAATAGATAACAACACCGACCCGTGATGGGTCGGTGTTGTACACGTCCTGACCAGCGCCGGAATAGCCTCATTTGATGAGCGCAAGTTTTTCGCGAGTGTATTCCTGGGTGGTCAGCGCGGCAATTTTCCACTGGCCGTTTTGCTTTTGGAGAATGAACAGGTCACGGCTTTCCTTTTTTTCGCCACCCAAATCCAGGTGGCCCATCGAAGTGACCCAGGCCATATTTCCGTTGATATGCGTGCGGAAATCGGAAGCCGTGTGTTTGCCGGCCAGGGAAGCCGGTTCTTTTTTGAGGTGATCGCCTACCATGCGTTTCATCGCTTCCCAGCCGTAGGCAAGTAGCATATGCTCATTCCCGGAATAGACCTGATAATACAGGTTGGGAGATTGGATGAAATAGCTGGTAAAACCGTTCAGATCCCGTTTGTCGAAGGCTAGGCGGGAATTGTTCAGCACGCTGAGAATGGCGGCCTCGTCGCCGGTTTTTTGGGCGTAGGACGGGCTGAACAGGGCCGCAACCGTAGCAGCAGAAAGCAGAAACGAAAGCATCAAGGATTTCATGGCATTGTAGTTTGAAAGGTTTGACATAAAAACTGAACCGAAAGTATCGGTGGCCGTAACCCGTTGCCACTCGTGTCGGGCGAATGGTTGGCAGGAGTTCGTCAGCAGCGTGGATTCTGCGTGAGCGTTGCCACTCACTAAATCGACTGTTGACACCGCAATTGGGACCATTCACCGGCAGTTAGTAGGCTTGGCGGGGTTCGTTTTCTATATTCGGTAGTCAATCATTGGCGTTGGAGCATGAAACTGTTTACCATCCTGCTGCTAGCAGTTGTTGTGAGTCGGCTGGCCGTTGCCCAGACGCCGGAAGCGGTTGTTTTCAACGGCCAACCCACGACAAATCAGGGGATTGACATTCGTCGGCAAACGCTGTATTATGAAGACCCGGCGCGTGACACCCTGCAAGCCCTGGCGTCGGTCCGGACCCGGACGTTTGTTACGGAGTCGTCGGTACCGTCGGTGCAGAGCCATGGCGCTTTCCTTAAAGCGACCCGGATTGTCTGGCTACAATTTCGAATCGTCAATGCGCACGGACTGGATACGTTGCGTTTGTGGTACGATCCGGGAACGCACGCACTCAGTACCTTATATAGCGAGTCCGGTCGGTTGATCGGGAAAGTAGGTTTGTTGGCCCGGGAGGGGGCGAGTCACCAGGGATTGCCGATTACGATTCCGCCCCGAACCGGTCAGACCTATTTCGTCCGGCTGGTCGATTACATTCGGGTTTTTCCCATGCCGTCGGACCGGCTTTTCACGCCCGAAGGGTTTGCCCGGGCACTCGTGCAAGGACACGTTCAGGTCAGATGGCTTGCCGTGGTCATGTCGGTCATGATCGGATGTTTGCTGTTGATGGGGCTGTTTACGGTATTTCACTATTTCCTGAACCGCGATAAAACCTTTCTGTATTATGCGCTCTACGCGGGAGCGGGTTTTTGCTGGATTGTAAAATTCGCGGATGGGCGGCTGGCCCTCGGGTTAGCACCGGAATCGATGCCGCAATTGCTGCATCCTACCTGGATTTCGATTTCGTATGCCGTCAGTTTCTGCTATGCTCTTTTTCTGGTCCATCTGCTGAATCTCCCCCGCGAGCAACCGATTATCTGGCGAATCATCCGGCTGCTCATGGCGGTTCTGGTTATCCAGCAAATGATGGCCCTGAGTGAGGCCTTTACTGGCCCCTGGTTTACCAACAATACCTACTATCTGTTCAGTGACCTATCCGGCTTGCTCACCGGTTTGCTGTTGATCGTGGCGACGATTCGGAGTAAAAGCCCGATGAAACCGTACCTGCTGGCGGGTGAAATCGGGTTGTTCTGCATTGCCATTTCACCGTTGCACGGTTTTTTATGGTTTGATTCCTTACCGGCTGAAATGGGCGTCATCATCAACTACCCGCCTTTTTTTATGGCTACCGGGCTGGTTATCGAACTTGTTTGTTTTGCCCTGGCGCTGGCCTACCGAAACCGGCTGGCCGAGCTGGAGAATAAATCCTTGCAGGCACAGTATACGCAAAAACTGGAACAGGAGTTGGTGAAGCGAACGTCCGAAATTCGGGCGCAGCAAAACGAGTTGGAAGAACAACGCATCCGGCAGCTCGAACTGAAGTTTGAGCAGAAGCTGGCCGAAACAGAGCTGACGGCGCTGCGGGCCCAGATGAACCCGCATTTTATTTTTAATTGCCTGAATTCGATTAAATTGTACGCAACAGATAACGAAGCGGGCAAGGCGTCGGACTACCTGACCAAATTCAGCCGGTTGATTCGGTTGGTGCTCGAAAACTCCCGCTCCGAACGCGTTACCCTGCAGAACGAGCTTGGGGCGCTGGAACTGTATTTGCAGATGGAAGCCATGCGGTTCAAAAATAAACTCCGGTTTCAGATCGACGTGGAGGAGCAGATTGATGCCGAGTTTGTTGAAATACCGCCGTTGCTGCTCCAGCCGTACGTTGAAAATGCCATCTGGCACGGATTAATGCACAAGCTGGAGGGTGGTACGGTTTGGGTCCGGGTGGAACAGCCCGCTGAAGACCAATTGCGGATTACCATCGCCGACGACGGTATTGGTCGGGCGAAAGCCGCCGAATTTAAAAGCAAATCGGCCACGGCCGCCAAATCGTTTGGGATGAAAGTAACCGATGAGCGGATTGCCCTCATCAATCAGTTGTACCGAACCCAAACCCGGGTTCAGGTTCGCGATCGGGTGGATTCGCTGGGCCAGCCCGCCGGAACCGAAGTGGTCGTGACGATACCGTTTTAATTTTCAATGATAGAATGACTGAATGATTGAATAGCAGTATGATTCTCACTCATTCCCAATTAAATTATGCTCAAGGCCATTCTAATCGATGACGAACACGACTGCGTAGAGTTAATGGTCCGCGAATTGGCGCGAAACTGCCCGCAGGTCCAGGTGGTGGGCCGAACCACCAGCAGCGAAGAGGGCTTTCGGCTGATTCAGGTCCTTCAGCCCGATCTGGTTTTTCTGGATATTGAAATGCCCCGGATGAACGGGTTTCAATTGCTGGAAAAGTTGGATACGCTGCCGTTTAGCCTGATTTTTGTCACCGCCTACAACGAATTTGCGGTCAAGGCGTTTCGGTTTAGTGCGTTGGATTATCTGTTGAAACCGATTGATGTGGTGGATCTTCAGGAAGCGGTTCGGAAGGCCGAACGTCAGCACCGAATTGACGGTCGGCAACTCGAGTTACTAAAAACCCAGTTGCATAGCCACCACCTGGCCGAAAAAATTGCGGTTCCGTACCAACAGGGGATCATTTTTCTGCCGGTGAATGAAGTGATTTACGCTGAATCCGATAGCAACTACACCAAACTCCATGCTACACAAAACCGCCAGTATCTGCTGACCCGCACCCTGCGCGAAGTTCAGGAAGTGTTGGAAGAACGCGGTTTTCTGCGGGTCCACCGGCAATACATCATCAACCTGGAACACATCCAGAAACTCGTCAAAGGGGAGGGCGTCTACCTGCAATTGTCGAACGGGGTGAGCATTCCGGTGGCCCGCCAGCAAAAAGACCGGTTGTTGCAACGGTTTGGCTGGCTGTAAATAATTGGTAGAAATAATTGCCGGTTTTGGACGGTTCTCCGAATTTTTTGTAGGAAAAAGAGGGAATGTAAAAAATAGAATTTGGTTGGTAGGACAACAAAGTTTCTCGTTTTGTAGCTTTGTAAAATGGTCTCCCTAATCATCACCTAACTAATTTCCTTCATGCGAAAACTTCTCCTGACCGGCATGCTGGCCTGGGGGCTGGCCCACGTTGGCTGGTCGCAGGTTACTTTTCCCCGGAATGGCGTTTACGACGAACGGCCGGGGCTCTATGCCTTCACCAACGCCACGATCGTTGTTGACCCTAAAACCACCCTGGAAGGGGCAACCCTCCTGATCCGCAACGGCCGGATCGAAGCCGTGGGCAAAACCGTCAGCATTCCCGCCGGGACGGTGGTGGCCGACCTGAAAGGCAAGCGGATTTATCCGGGACTGGTCGATATCGAGTCGGACTACGGGATGCCCGCCCTCCAGCGGACGGCCCCCGGAGGTGGGCGCGGGGTACCACAGTACGATTCCAACAAAAAAGGGGCCTACAACTGGAATCAGGCCATTCAGCCGGAAACCGACGCCAGTGCCATCTTTAAAGCCAACGTTCCGCAGGCGCTGGAACTCCGGAAGCTCGGCTTTGGCGCGGTGGTCACGCACCCCCACGACGGCATTGCCCGGGGCAACTCGGCGCTGGTAACCCTGGCCGACGACCGCGAAAACCTGGTTGTCATCAGGGAGCGGGTGGCCGGGCATTATTCGTTCAGCAAGGGCACCTCGACGCAAACCTATCCGAACTCGCCGATGGGGGCGGTGGCCCTCTTGCGGCAGACGTACTACGATGCCGACTGGTACAAAAAAGCCGGTAAAACCGCCGAAGCCAACCTTTCGCTCGAAGCCTTCAATCAGTTACAAACCCTCCCGTCGGTTTTTGAAGTACCCGATAAGCTGGGGGTGCTGCGGGCCGATAAAATCGGTGAAGAGTTTGGGATTCAGTATATTATAAAAAGTGCCGGGGACGAGTACCAGCGGCTTGACGAGGTGAAAGCCACGGGTGCCTCGCTGATCGTGCCGCTCAATTTCCCGCAGGCCTACGACGTGGAAGATGCCTGGGATGCCGACAACGTGACGCTGGCCGAAATGAAGCACTGGGAAATGGCCCCGGCCAATCCGGGGATGCTGGCCAAAGCCGGGATTCCGTTTGCCCTGACGACGGCCAACCTCCGCAACAAAACCGACTTCTGGGCGAACCTGCGCAAAGCCATCGACTACGGTTTGCCGGAACAGCAGGCGCTGACGGCGTTGACGACGACGCCCGCCCAGCTCCTCAAAATCGACAACGAAGTCGGGAGCCTCAAACCGGGTTTGCTGGCGAATTTCATCATTACCTCCGACAATCTGTTCAGCGCGGATAATGTGATTCTGGAAAACTGGATTCGGGGCAAACAGTATGTTTACGGCGATAAAAATGCCCCTGACCTGCGCGGCACCTACAACCTGACCATCGGCGACCGCAGCAATCTGAAATTGATCATCAGCGGAAAACCGGGCAAACCAGAGTACCAGGTGCAGGTCGATACGGCGAAAGTAACGCCGAAAGTTTCAATCACCAACGACCTGCTGTCGATCCAGCTTCAACTGGACAAGAAACAGCCGGGCACCACGCGTCTGACCGGTTACCGGACCGACGGGACGACCTTCAAAGGGGAGGGCGAACTGCCGGACGGGAAAACCGTCAAATGGTCGGCGACTCTGGCCCAGCCGTTTGTGGCTTCGGCAGCCAAACCGGATAGCGCGAAGAAAACCGCCCCGGCCTACGGCAAATTGCTGTATCCGTTCGTGGGGATGGGGAATCTGGAAAAACCGAAAGCCCAGACGCTGCTGATTCGCAACGCGACGGTCTGGACCAACGAGAAAGACGGCGTGTTACAAAATGCCGACGTGCTGGTGCAGAATGGCAAAATTGCGCAGGTCGGCAAAAGTCTGACGGCCCCGGCGGGGGCGCAGGTTATCGACGGAACCGGCAAACATCTGACCAACGGCATCATCGACGAGCACTCGCACATTGCGCTCTATTCGATCAACGAGGGCGGGCAGACCAGTTCGGCGGAGGTGCGGATGAGCGATGTGGTCAATTCGGAAGACATCAATATTTATCGGCAACTGGCCGGGGGCGTTACGACCTCGCAACTGCTGCACGGTTCGGCCAACTCCATCGGGGGGCAATCGGCCATTGTGAAGCTGAAATGGGGCGAGTCTCCGCAGGACATGATGGTGAAAGGGGCCGACGGTTTTATCAAGTTTGCCCTTGGCGAGAATGTCAAACAGGCCAATTGGGGCGACGCGGTTCGGATTCGGTTCCCGCAAACCCGGATGGGAGTAGAGCAGGTCTACTTCGACCATTTCACCCGCGCCCGGGAGTACGACAACGCCTGGAAAGCGTACAACTCGATGAGTGCAAAGGAAAAAGCCAAAGCCGTGCCACCGCGCCGGGATATTGAACTGGATGCGCTGGCCGAAATCCTGAACAAAAAACGGTTTATCACCTGCCACAGCTACGTGCAGTCGGAAATTAATATGCTGATGAAGGTGGCCGATTCGCTGGGTTTCAAAGTGAATACGTTTACGCACATTCTGGAAGGCTACAAAGTGGCCGACAAGATGGCCAAACATGGCGTGGGGGGGTCGACTTTCGCCGACTGGTGGGCCTACAAAATGGAAGTGAAAGACGCCATTCCGTACAATGCCGCCCTGATGACGCGGGCGGGGGTGGTGGTTTCGATCAACTCCGACGATGCCGAAATGGCCCGCCGACTGAATCAGGAAGCCGCCAAAGCCGTGGAGTATGGCGGTATTTCGGAGGAGGACGCCTGGAAAATGGTGACGCTGAATCCGGCCAAACTGCTGCACCTTGACAACAAACTGGGCAGTATTCGGGCGGGTAAGGACGCCGACCTGGTGCTCTGGAACAACAACCCACTGGCGATTTATGCCCGGCCCGAAAAAACCATCATCGACGGCACGATCTATTTCGACGCCCAGGATGAAGATCGCAAACACGACGACCTCCAGAAAGAACGCGCCCGGCTGATTCAGAAGATGCTGACGGCCAAAGCCGGTGGGGCCTCTACCCAGCGCCCGACCTTCCGGCGGCAACGGATGTGGCACTGCGAAGACGTAGAAGGCGTGATGGCGGAAGGCGAAGAACAGGAAGAAAAAAAGTAAGAGGAGAATGGACACGAGAGAATAGACAAGAGAGTAAAGGCGCAAAAGCCAATGAAAATATCTTTTGTCTCAGGTCTCTCTTCTAAAATCTGAAACATGAAAAAACTAACACTCTCCATACTATTACTGGCTGCGCTGAAGAGCGTGGCGCAGAACCCGGCGCCGGCGGGTCCGCAGGTCCGGGCGGTGGCGCTGACGGGCGCGACGATTCACGTCGGCAACGGGCAGGTCATCACCAACGGCACCATCGTGTTCGACAAGGGCGTCATTACCGCTGTGGGCAATGGCGACACGCCGATCAACGGAGCGGAGCGGATCGATGTCGCCGGCAAGCACATTTATCCCGGTTTGATTTCCCCGGCGGCCACGGTCGGTTTGCAGGAATTTGCTTCGGTACGGGCCACGCTCGATTTTCAGGAAACCGGGTCGCTCAACCCCAACGTGCGGGCGCTGATTGCCTATAACACGGATTCGGAGGTGATTCCGACCATTCGGAACAACGGGTTGCTGATGACGCAGGCCATGCCCGACGGGGGCGTTCTGGCGGGCAGTTCGTCGATCATGCATACCGACGGCTGGAACTGGGAAGATGCGGTCCTGAAAGCCGACGATGGGTTGTGGCTGAACTGGCCGGGCTATTTTGCCCGCAGTTTTGATTTTGAAACCTTTTCGGTGAGTCTGAAAAAGAACGAGCAGCGTCAGGATGGCATCAATGCCCTGACGGCAACCTTCTCGGATGCGCGGGCGTATGCTGACCTGAAAAATCCGGCCCCGAAAAACCTCAAATTTGAAGCCATGAAAGGCCTGTTTGATGGTTCGAAATGCCTCTACATCCGGGCTAACTACGGCAAGGATATCATCGAAGCCGTCAAGTTTGCGAAACAACTTGGCGTGCGAAAACCGGTGATTGTCGGGGCCGAAGACGCCGGTCGGGTGGTCGATTTTCTGAAGGAAAACAGCGTACCGGTGATTCTGGGGCCGATGCACCGCTTGCCGAATTTGCAGGATGAGGATGTTTATTTGCCTTACAAACTGCCGGGCAAGCTGCAAAAAGCCGGGGTGCTGGTGAGTCTGAGCTACGACGGCGAATGGTGGCGCACCCGCAACCTGCCGTTTCAGGCCGGAACGGCGGCCGGTTTCAGCGGGATCGACAAGGAAGAAGCTCTGAAAATGATTACGTCGAACACCGCCAAAATCATGGGCATCGACAACGTGGTGGGCACCCTCGAAAAAGGTAAACACGCGACGCTGGTGGTCTCGAAAGGCGATTTGCTGGACATGCGGACCAATGTGATCGAACACGCGTTTATCCAGGGGCGTCACATCAATCTGGATGACAAACACAAGCGGCTGTTCCACATGTACCGTGAAAAGTACGGTCAGCCGGATATTGGGAAGTAAGAAAAAATCGTTCTGGAATTGGGGAACCCGAGGAATTGGGCTCCCTTTTTTTGTTTTAGATCCGTGAATTAGGTTGGAATAAAGACGATCCGATCCGAGAAAAAGGCAATTGCTGCTGACATACCGCTGTCAGTAACCGTGCGTTACTTTGTGTAATTCAACACAAACGCCCATTCTCCATGACTATTGCCTCAATTCGGATTATTACGAAGGATATCAAACCCCTCGTTCGCTTCTACGAGCAGATTACGGGCCTGCCCGTGACGCAGTATACGGATGATTTCGCCGAATTACATACCCCGTCGGCCACGTTAGCCATCGGCAGCACCCGCACCTTGCAGTTGTTCGGAGGTGACGACATAGCCCGGGCGGCCAGTAATTTCTCCGCCATTATTGAATTCCGGGTTCCTGATGTGGACATTGCGTACCAAACGTTAGCCGAAATCCTTGGCGATAAGGTCATTCAGAAACCGACTACCATGCCTTGGGGCAACCGTTCATTGCTGTTCCGGGATCCAGATGGTAATCTGGTGAATTTCTTCGCGCCAGTTACCCAGGAGGCACTTAAAAAATTTGATGGATAGGACGGCCAATTGTGCCGGTTTTACGTTACTTTTTCGCGGCACGTTTTCTTAAAAACCACCAAACGGTTACGGCGACCACGGATAGCACCAACAGCAGGATGGGGAAAAACGGGCCTTTATAAACCACGCCGTAATAATCGCCCGAAACCGTATCGACTTGTACAAACCGATTCATAGTGCTTCCCGAAAGCGGTGGAGTTCTTGGCCGATTTACAAGGTTTTTAGCAGAAAGGCAAATCATACGGCCTGTACTGTAGTGCCCAGAACCGTTGGTACAAAAAAGTGGTTTTTTCTTGGATAGGGACGTTGATAATCAGTAGCTTGTGGTGAGGTTTGCGGGTAGCGCTCAGCTGCCGTTTTTGAATCGCATTTCGGGTAGTCATTCCTAAAACCGGTTACCATGAGACACATCCAATCAACCGTTCTTTACCGCTGGTTCAACGACGTTTGGAACCAGGATGACGAAAACGCCATTGACCGTTTATTGGCCGCCGACGCCCGGGCGTACGGTATTTTGCGGGAAGATCAGCCCCGGGGGCCGGAAGGGTTCAAGGGCTTTTTCCGGGAATTCAGAAGCCAGTTTCACGGCATCCATGTCGAAGTGGAGGATGTGATCAGTCAGGATGGGGTTGAATCTGCCCGCATGACGGTTACGGCGACGCATACCGAAACCGGCAAGCAAGTCATCTTTCCGGGGATCAGTATGGCGTATATACAGGATGGGAAAATCGCTCAGGCCTGGAATAGTTATGATTTCCTGAGCATGTACCAGCAGTTGGGCCAAACCTTGACCCCGGTTCCGTAGCACTATAATCAAGGTGTTGTGCGGGCGGCAAGCTCAAAAACCGGTGACTCAACCTGAATACGCCGTATGCCATGGCCGCGCCCGAAAACCGGATGCATCGGCGAGTGCCCCGGACGCGCTTTTCCACCGGCCGAATAGGTGCGGTCAGGTCGGGAATAAAACCGGAAAAGAAGTGCTTATGGAGTCCGGTATGACTAAAATAGGGTGGGTTGAAGGAGGAAATATAGCTCCCTTAACGGCCTGATGCCGGTTTTTAAACATCCCTGAAAATGCCTTACAACGAAAATGTCGCCGAGCGAATCCGTCACCGACTGGCGGCATTGCCCAACATCGAAGAAAAGAAAATGATGGGCGGTCTGGTGTTTAT
Source organism: Larkinella bovis (assembly GCF_042655385.1). NCBI lineage: Bacteria > Pseudomonadati > Bacteroidota > Cytophagia > Cytophagales > Spirosomataceae > Larkinella > Larkinella bovis. Next base: position 485,460 of record NZ_JBHSMA010000001.1, read on the forward strand.
GTACAACGACAAGATGTGCGTTGGGATCATGAAGGATGACCTGATGTGCCGCATCGATCCGGCTTTACACGAGGAAAGTGTGGAGAAAACCGGTTGCCGGACGATGGATTTTCCCAATCGACCCACTACGCGTCCGATGCTGGGGTATGTGCTGGTGGATGAAACCGGGATGCGATCGCCCAAAGAATTCGACTACTGGATTGACCTTGCGCTGGCCTACAACGGCCGGGCCAAATCGAGCAAACGGAAGCCGTAACGCCGACTAATCACCGCATTCGCCCACTGGGTCCGGTTACGCAGCATTGGCATCAGACCGTTTGAAAAAAGAAATGTGGAATAGGTATGCCGTTGATTAGTACCAGGTTGCCTGTTTTCTTTCTTCTTTCTTCTTTTGTCTGACTAGATAGTGGGGCCTTACGGAATCCGATTCAGCTCCTCCAGAAAAGCCGGTCGGCGCGGATTCCGGTCTTTCAATTGCTGAACCAGCGCGTTCATGACCGGGATACTTTCCGGCAGATCGTGTTTCAGTTTCTGAATCAGTTGCGCAACCTGTCGGTAATCCGAACGGTCCTGGGCGGTTTTTCCGAACTCCTCCAGCAGCGGCAGGTACAACGCCAGCACCTCCGCCGGAAACCGGGTCACCAGATGCGGATAAACCCGTTCCAGCTGATCCAGTCGGGGGCCTTTCTGCACCAGATCGAGCAGGGCGAGCCACTGTTTTTCTTCCACATAAAGTGGTTCCAGCTGGTAGAACAGGGTGTGGGTCGTATAAAACCAGTAGGCTTTATGCTGCCGGGATTCTTTTTCGGCGGCTTCAACGATGGACCGAATGAGGGTTTCGTATTCGATGCGCCATTCTGCGTCCGAAAACGTCTGTTTCCACTGGCGATAATACGGGATGGAAACGCTGCCCTGGTCAAACGCAAACGCTTTGGTGAGCCGCCGGATGCCGGGGATGTCGTGTTCCAGGTACGCAATTTTCAGGAGTTGCTCGTTCCACTGGCGAACGGTGCCGGGATGCCGTTTTTCTTCCGCCCGCTGAATCCCTTCCTGGATCAACGCTTTTGCCTCCTGAAATTGCAGGGCCTGAATGGCTTCCGACACGGCATCCTGTCGGACGGCCACCACATCCAGGCTGGCGTTGGCCCGTTCCCGGGCTTCCGCCGTTCGACCAATGGCTTTTAAAAACCGGATCTGGGTCGTCCGCAGCAAATCCAGGGTGTAGCCGCCATATGCGTTCTGGTAGAGCGGAATGAGGTGGTCGATCCGTTCCAGAAACGGGTCTGGTTCGTTGAGGTTGATTGCCAGCCCAAAGGCTGTGTAGAGCAGTTGCGAACCGTAATCGCCGTACCCGAAATAGGCCTTGTTCTGAAGTTCATGGGTTAGAAAATCAAAGAGTTGCCGACGAAGCGGCTGGGCCACTTCGTCGGATTCGGCCAGGTGTTTCAGTAACTCGAATGCGGACGAAACCGTGTCGCCCAGGTAGCCCGCCGAATCGTCGCTTTGCGCCAGAACCGCCATCATTTCCGTCAGGACGACCCGCCCGACAGTCAGGGCATCCCGGTAATTTTGCTGCCCGAAGAGCCGTCGGCCCTCCGCCAGAAGCCGGGTCATTTCGCGGGCGAGCTTGCCCGACGAACGGTATTCGACGAACCCCCGGCTGGAATGCGTTTTAATGGCTTTCCGAACCAGTTCGCGGTAGTGTTTGGCCACGTCGATCCGCTCGTCCTTGTCGGCGAAGTACAGCTGGACTTTACTGGCAAAAGCCGGATCGGCAGCGGCCTGGGTCGCCACAAACCGGCGGAGTTCGTCGGTGGTTACTTTCTGGAGCAGATCCTCTATCGTCAGTTTTTTCGAGGCTTTTCTGGGCTTCGGTTGGGGCTGCTTCAGTTTTTCACGCAGGGCGAACAAAACCGCTGCAATGTGCTTGCAGACCGGGCTTTCGACCGGGCAATCGCAGAAGGAATCCGTCACGGTCCGACCTTCCAGCTGGATTTCGACGGAGTAGACTTCGGTGCCTTCCACTTCGGCGTTCCATTGGGCCTCGCCGGGTTGTTCCAGGTACAAAACCGCCTTTTTGGTGAAATAACCGCGACCTTTCTGCACGGTGTTTTTGTCGAGTTGGGTGTCAAAACTGTCAAGTGTCAGCATACGTCGGGAAGGAAGGCCAGCGTTGATACCGTAAAATTAAGAGAGTTGAGGGGCTGGTGGTCAACTTCGCTTTTTTTTCCAACTTTGCAGACCTGGCGAGGCTCCTGAGGAGGGAGTCTCGATTCATCAGCTACCACTGATTCATGATTCGCATATTTCAACAGGACGAAACCGCCGTACGGAAGGTTCGGGATATTGACTCGTTTTCGGATACCGAACGCACCTTGTGGGTTGATTTACAGAACCCTTCGCGGGATGAAACCAAGAGCGTAGAAGAAAAATTTGATGTTAATTTTCAGACCCAGCAGGAGCAGGCCGAGATCGAGAGCAGTTCGCGCTACATCGAGGAAGACGATTTTCTGATTGCCAACTCGAACTTCATGGTTCCCGACAAGGAACAGATGTACGTCACGGTGCCGGTCAGTTTCATGCTGAAAGACGACACCTTGTTTACGTACCGGAACGCAGATTTGAAATCGTTTGCCGACACGGTCAAGCGGATCAAGTCGCGCCGGACGGTTTTCAACGACGGGGCGCAGATTCTGATCACGATTTTCGAATCCCGGATCGATTACGACGCCGACCTGATCGAGTCGGTTTCGCAGGAAATCAAAACCATCAACCGCCGGCTCGACCTCGATGCCAAACTCGACCGCGAAACCCTGCTGAGAATCAATGATTACCAGGAACTGACGATGTCGATTCGGGAGAATGTGGTCGATAAACAGCGCGTGATTACCTCGATGATCCGCAGCGACGGCTGGTTTACCAACGACGAACAGCAACGGCTTCGGACATTGATCAAAGACATCAACTCGCTGATTGACCATACCAATTTTATCTTTGAACGACTGGAGTTTTTGCAGAATACGTACCTCGGTTTGATTGACCTCGAACAAAACCGCATTGTGAAAATCTTCACCGTCGTTTCGCTGGTCTTTCTGCCACCGACCCTTTTGGCGAGCATCTGGGGGATGAACTTCGCGACGATGCCGGAGTTGCGCTGGCAATTGGGCTATCCGATGGCGTTGGCGGCCATTGTCCTGTCGTCGTTGGTCACGCTGTTCATTTTCAAGCGGAAAAACTGGTTATGAGGAACTGGTTATGAGGAACTGGTTATGAGGAACTGGTAATGGGGCCGCCGGTGGAGTTGCGCTACGGTTTTTCGGCCCGGGTCGTTCGGCGCGTTCAACCGGACGCCATGAAACGGCGGGAGCGGTGGGCCTATCGGGTGGTTGGGGGCTGTATGCGGCTGCTGCCGCTGGGGGCCTTGATTTGGCAGGCGGTTTTCCGGGTCGAAGACTGGCCTTGCTTATCCTGTTGCTGTTCGTCCTGGTTCAATGGGCCGACCGGCGGTTTGTGAAACGAAAAATAAACAGCGAATACGAATGAATGCACCACAAATTTCTTCTGCTGGGTTGGTGGCCTGGACCTTCCGCTTCTGGCGGGCTTGCGTCGGGCCGGTTTCGTTCTGGATGCTCTTTGCCGCGTTGGGACGCGCCATCCAGATGCGGGTTTTCGGACCGGTTTCCCCACCGGTTTTCTACGGGCTGGAAGTACTGGTCGAACTGGCGAGAATCGTAACCATCCTGGCTATTGTCGGGCATGGCAGTTTAAGGCAGGGCTACCGGCAGCTGGCCCGGTTTTTTCGATGGACGAAAAGCCAGTGGCGGGACATTCGGGGTACAGTGGGAGCGACCATCCGAAGCCAATGGCCGGTTCTGGTCACTAATCTGTTGTTTTTTAGTCTGCTGGCGTTTGGCTTCAATAAACTCAATAGCCTGATCGTGGACCAGCGACCGGTTTACTACGGGCTGAAGGACTTTGGACTCATCCACGGCGATGCCACCCGACTGCCGCTTTTTTTCTTTCTAAAAAACCTCACCGTCATTCCGTTTACGCTCCTGTTCGAATACGGCTTATTTTGCTGGCTGGCCGGGAAACTGCCGTCGATGGGCGAACCGGTTCAGGCCGGAGCCTAAGTATTGCCTCCATTCGCCAACATTCTTTTCCTGATTCGGCTTTTGCATAGTATCCGAAAAGTAGATCGGGCTCACTATGCAAACAATCCTGGTTCCCGAAACCGGTGCCTCGCTGGCGCCTGAGGTGGCGGAAAAGCATACGATTACCCTGACCATCAACGGCGTCCAACACCGGCTTGAGCTGGCTCCCTGGACATCGTTGCTGGATGCCCTGCGCGAATACCTGCACCTGACGGGCACCAAAAAAGGCTGCGACCACGGCCAGTGCGGAGCCTGTACGGTCCTGGTCGATGGCAAACGCATTAACGCCTGCCTGACGCTGGCGGTGATGAAAGACGGGGCGGAAATCACGACCATTGAAGGGTTGACCGCTGAGAACGGTCTGCATCCGCTGCAAACCGCTTTTATTGAGCACGATGCCTTTCAGTGCGGTTATTGCACACCGGGCCAAATCTGCTCGGCGGTGGGCCTGATGAACGAAGGTCGGGTCAAAACCGTAGACGACATTCGCGAACTGATGAGCGGCAACATCTGCCGCTGCGGGGCCTATCCGAACATTGTCGATGCCATTCAGGAGGTGATGCAAATTCCTCCTAAAGCCTGACGTTATGAACCATTTTTCGTATTTCCGACCCGGCGATATCGGTACCGCTGTGGGCGAACTGGCGACGCACGAAGGCGCCAAATTCATTGCGGGCGGCACCAACCTGCTCGATTTGATGAAAGAAAACGTCGAGCGGCCCAACCGCCTGGTGGATATCAATCATCTGGCGCTGAAGACTATTGAAGAGACCGGAGACGGCGGGCTGCGGCTGGGTGCTTTGGTAACCAACGCCGATACGGCGTATAACGAGAAGGTGGAAAACCGGTATCCGCTGCTGTCGCAGGCTATTCTGGCGGGCGCATCGGCGCAGTTACGCAACATGGCAACCAATGGCGGCAATCTCCTCCAGCGAACCCGCTGCTACTACTTTTACGATACCCAAACGCCCTGCAACAAGCGCGAACCCGGTTCGGGCTGCGGGGCGCTCAACGGTTTTAACCGCATTCACGCCATTCTGGGAACCAGTGGGCAACCCGCCGAATTGCGCTGTATTGCCACCCACCCGTCGGACCTGTGTGTGGCGCTGGCGGCTCTCGATGCGGTTATTCGGGTGACGGGGCCGCTGGGCGAACGCACAATTCCGATTGCGGACTTCCACCGACTGCCCGGCGACGAGCCCTGGCGGGACACTACCCTTCAGCCCGGCGAACTGGTGACGGCCATTGATCTGCCCGCCAAAGGATTTTCCGAATACCATACGTACCTCAAACTCCGCGACCGGCAGTCCTACGCCTTTGCGCTGGTGTCGGTGGCGGTGGGCCTGGAAATGGACGGCAACCGGATCACTGACGCCCGGATTGCCCTCGGTGGCGTGGCGCACAAACCCTGGCGCAGGTCCGAAGCCGAAGCCCTACTGGTCGGGCAAGTTGTTCCGGATGCCGATTTTCAGGCGGTGGCCGAAACGTTGCTGGCGGGTGCCGTCGGCTATGGGCACAATTCCTTCAAAATAGAACTGGCGCACCGCGCCATTGTACGGGCCCTGCAACGGGCTGCTAAACTTGAACCGCAAGGATGACACCCTATATCGGAAAATCCATCAATCGCGTCGATGGCGTGGCGAAAGTGACGGGCAAGGCGAAGTATGCGGCTGACTATTTTGCCCCCGATTTGTTGTACGGCTGGGTGATTTCGAGTGGCATTGCCAAAGGGAAAATTACCCGTATCCATACCGGAGAAGCCCTGCAACTGCCGGGTGTCGTTCAGGTCTTTACGCACGAAAACCGCCCGAATCTGGCCTGCTTTGATATCCAGTACAAGGACCAGGATGCGCCCCCGGGCTCGCCGTTCCGGCCGTTGCGGGATGCGACGATCACCTTCAGCGGCCAACCCATTGCCCTGGTGGTGGCGGAAACGCTCGAACTGGCCCGGTATGCGTCTTCCCTCATTCGGGTCGATTACGAGGAGGAAGAGCACGATACGGCTTTGGAAGACAACCTGCACCGGGCGCGGGGGCCGAAATCGGGCGTGGCCAGTTTGCTGAAGTCGCCCCCACCCAAACCGCGCGGAGATTTTGAACGGGCGTTTCAGGCCGCTCCATTCCGGACCGTGGGCGAGCATCATCATTCCGTCGAGCACCACAATCCGATCGAGCTGTTTGCGAGTACGGTTGTCTACGAAAAAAACGGCAAGCTGACCATCTACGATAAAACGCAGGGGGCTCCCAACAGCCAGTTGTACGTTGCTCAGGTGTTCAGGCTGCCCTTCAAGGATGTCCGGGTGATTTCGCCCTATGTCGGGGGCGCGTTTGGCTCGGGGCTTCGTCCGCAGTATCAGTTGTTTCTGGCGGTTTTGGCGGCCCGCGAACTGAAACGTTCGGTCCGGGTTTCGCTGACCCGCCAGCAAATGTTTACGTTCGGTCACCGGCCGGCGACGGTGCAGCAGGTGGCGCTGGGAGCCACCGCCGACGGCACCATTGACGCCATTCGGCACGATGCCATTGGGCAAACCTCCCGGTTTGAGGATTATTTTGAAATCGTGGTCAACTGGGCAGGCATGCTGTATCCGGCTCCGAATGTGAAGTTTACCTATCAGCTGGTGCCCCTCGATACGTTTACTCCGCTGGATATGCGGGCGCCCGGAGGGGCAACCGGCGTACCGGCGCTTGAAATCGAGGTGGATGAACTGGCCCATAAACTAGGCATGGACCCCGTTGAGCTGCGCCGGAAAAATTATACAGACCGGGATATGAACCAGGATCTGCCGTATTCGAGCAAGGAACTTCACGAATGTTTCCGGCAGGGGGCCGGGCGGTTTGGCTGGGCCAACCGGAATCCGGAACCGCGTTCGATGCGGAACGGACATACGCTGATCGGCTGGGGCATGGCCACCGGCATTTGGGAGGCCACCCAGGGCCCCGCCCGGGCCGAAGCCGTGCTGACCGTGAACGGAAAACTCCGCGTAACCAGCGCGACGGCCGATATTGGAACCGGAACGTATACCATCATGACCCAGATTGCTGCCGATACACTCGGAATGCCCATCGAAGACGTAATCTTCCGGCTGGGTGATTCCGATATGCCGCTGGCTCCGATCGAAGGCGGTTCCTGGACGGCGGCAACGGTGGGGTCGGCGGTGAAGGTGGCTTGCGAAGCGCTCGGCAAAAGGCTTTTCAAACTGGCACAGAAAATGGAAAACTCGCCCCTGGCGCGGGCCAACTTCGAAGACGTGGTGTTCGCCGATGCGCATATCCGGCTGAAATCCAATCCGGACACGGCGGTTTCGCTGCGGGACATCGTCGGGCTGAACGGCGGTCGGGCGGTGAGCGAAACGTCCACCTCCCTGCCGGATACGCTGGAGCAGCGTAACTACGCCCGGGCGGTTCATTCGGCGACCTTTGTGGAGGTGGAGATAGACGAAGATTTCGGTACGGTTCGCGTCACGCGGGCGGTGACGGCGGTGGCGGGGGGCCGGATTCTGAATCCCAAAACCGCCCGGAGCCAGATTGTCGGTGGCATGGTCTGGGGCATCAGCAAGGCGCTGGAAGAAGAAAGCGTGCTGGATCACCAGTTCGGGCGGTTTATGAACCCTAATCTGGCGGAATACCACGTGGCGGTAAACGCCGATATCCCGGACCTGGACGTGATTTTTGTCGAAGAAAACGATACGATTGTGAATCCGCTGGGCGTCAAAGGGCTGGGGGAAATCGGAATTGTGGGCATGCCGGCGGCCGTTGCCAATGCGGTTTTTCACGCGACCGGCCGGCGCGTCCGGGATTTTCCCATAACCCTGGATAAATTATTGTAAACGAGATTAAACCATACGCCGGTTCTTGAATCTAAGCGAAGTATTACTACTTCTAATGCCCGACTGGTCATGAAAACACGACGAATCTTACCGGCTTTGGGGTTTCTTTTGGGCGTATGGATCGCCTTGCTGGGACCGCAAAAAACGATGGCGCAACCCGGCGTCGATATGCCCGTTGAGTCTTTTTACGACGAACTGGAACCGTACGGAGACTGGGTGCAGAACGCGGACTATGGCCGGGTCTGGATGCCACGGGTGGAAGCCGACTTTCAGCCGTATGCGACCAACGGCCACTGGGCCATCACCGAATACGGCAACACCTGGGTTTCGGACTATGACTGGGGCTGGGCACCGTTTCACTACGGCCGCTGGCTATTTGACGATTATTATGGCCGCTGGATCTGGGTTCCCGACAGGGAGTGGGGACCGGCCTGGGTCAGCTGGCGGTCGGGTGGGGGTTACTACGGATGGGCACCGCTGGGGCCGGGTATGGGCATCAACGTAAATATCAACATCAATCTGCCGTTCAATTACTGGTGTTTTGTTCCGCAGATGTACTTCACCAGTCCGAGTGTTTACAATTACTGCCTACCCCGCACCCGGGTCGTGAATGTGTACCATAACACGACGATTATCAATAACGTGTATCGGTACAATAACCGCTCGTACGGCTACGGTCCGCGCCGGGAGGAAATCGAGCGCTATACCCGCCGAAGTGTTCCCGTTTACCGGGCCAATGAAGTGGTTCGTCGCGGAACGGTCGGCGCGCGGGGTACGAACGGTTCAACCTATTCCTCGGATCGCTCCGGCAACCGCGGAACCTACAATGGAGAGCGTCGGGGTGAACTGGCCGAGAACGCCCGGAATAATGCCCGCGAAAACCGGACCTACAATCCGGGGAATCGGAGCGAAAATCCGCGCGACGGGAACAATCGTTCGAATTCCGAGAACGGAAACCGCCCGGATTTTAACAACCGACCCAACGATAACCCCGTCAATCGGCCGGATGTTGGAGGTCGGCCCAATTTCGACAACAATGCAACCGGCAATGCAGAACGGCTGGATCGCAGTGACTGGAACCGCAACCGGCCCAACCGGCTGGAAAACCCGTCCGAAAACCGGGGCAGCCGCAGCTTCGATCCCGACGTAAACCGCCCGAATTTCGAGCGCCGGTCGGAAAACCGCTCGTTTCCCCAACCGGGTCAGTCCGGCCAGCGGGAAAGCCGGTTCGGCAACCGGGGCTTTGAAGGGAGTCCGCAGCGGGTGGAGCGGAGCCGGGAACCGGTTCAGCAACGATCGGCGGAGCAGGCACCCCGTCAATACCAGGAACGGCAAAACTCATCCAATCGGGGGTTTGGCGGTGGTCGTCGGGGGCCTCAGTAACCAACAGACAAGCTTGAAACCGGTGGGTCCGGGCAGCAATTTTCTGCCCGGACCCACCGGTTTTTTGGTTACTTCATCCGGGACAGAAGCGTGTAATCAATGTAAAACGTGCCGAACGGAATCAGACAGGCCACGATGACTTTCCAGGTGGTTTTCAGGAATTGCCAGCGTTGTTCAATGCCTACACTCAGCGTATGGAACACAAACAGCAGAAACAACAGGCCATGAACCGGCCCCATCGTTTTGACGAGCGACGGATTGCCGCCTAGGTATTTCAACGGAACGGCAATGCCGATGAGAACGAGCAGCGAGATGCCTTCCAGAAAACCGATGAGCCGCAATCGACCGACTTTGGTTAGAATGAACTTTTGCATGGTTAAAACGAACGAAAATAGGGGCGGCTGGCCAGGGGCGAAAAGGGCCAGGGAATGGCGGCCAGAATGATCAGCAGACCGATGGCATACCAGATGGTCATGGTTTTAAACTTCGCCGAATCGGTTTCCTGGCGTTTGGCAGCAGCCGAACCGATGGTGATGAGCAGCACCGACAGCGTCATCAGTACGATGTGAATCCAGCCGAAAAACCGGAATTCGGGCTGGTTGCCAACCTCGCTGAAATGGGCGCGGAAATAGCTGACAAGGGGGCTGTAGAAATACAGGGTGTAGCCAATCATCAACTGAATGTGGGTTATCGTAGCGGTGCTGTGCCGGATGGTATTGTCCAATCGGGCAAACGGTTTTTGGCCCAGCCAGCCGTTCAATCCGCGATAAAGGGCGAATAAAAGACTTCCAAGAACGAGCCATCGGAAGGCGGAATGCGAAACTAACAGCGTCGAATACATGCGGATTTGAAACCTTTTCGTACTGGCACAAAGGTCGCCAGGGCGAGCGGAAAGGGGGTAGGATGGATAAGGCGGTTTTCAGGACTTTTCAATCATTTGGCGGTAAGCTGTCGGCGTTTGCCCTTCGTATTTCTTGAAAAGCCGGGTAAAATAGGAGGGGTCGTCGAGGCCCACGGCCGATGAAACTTCGGCCACCGGCATAGCGGTTTGGCAAAGCAGTACCTTGGCTTCCAGCAGGATGGCTTCGTCGATCCACTGCGTGGGCGATTTGCCCGTTGCCCGGCGAACGGTTTTGTTCAGGTGATTGGGGGAGATGTTCAGGAGAGAGGCATAATCGGTGACCCGCTGGTGGGTACGAACATGGGAAAACAGGAGCTCCCGAAACCGGTTGGCGAGGGTAACGATGGAAACCGGCGCTGTTTCCGAAAGGGGTTTGTAAACCTGGTTGACCTCAGTCAGGAGCGCGATCAGATACGACTGGAGAAGATCGGAATGCTGTAAACCGTGCTGCGAGTAATCAACCAGCATGCGGTCGAGTAAGGCCCGGATAAAACCGGCTGCTTCCGGGTTGGGTTGGATCGTCGGATTGCCCCAGACCCGCAGGAAGTCAAATTCGTGGAGTACGTTGTTCCGGAAGAATTTTCCGATCAGAAAATCGGCATGAAACCCGCAGATATACCCCTGGTTGATATCATCTTCCCGAAACGAAAAGACTTGCCCGGCGGGCACAAACAGCATTTCATCGACGCGAACGGTATACGACGTGCTGCCAATTTTCATGCGGGCTTCCCCTCCGGTAAGGTACAGGCAGGAGGTAATGGTGGAGCGCGAAGCGGGAACCGCCCGTTTCACAAACCGGTACATGTCCTCCACGGGCATGATGAAAAACGTATCACGGGTTCCCTGAAAGTGCCGCTTCATTTCTTCCGAGGGCATGAATTTGCCGGTAAACGCCCGGGTGTCATACAGCTTGATGTCACTCATGGCGGCCGCTGGGGTTGGTTTTCAGCCGGTCGATCATCAGAATGGCGCGGTCGACCCGGACCTGCGGACTTTTGGCGCTGTCTACGTAATAAATGATACCCCGCTGCTGATTGGGCGTCAGGGCGTGGAACAGCCGGTTTCCGACTTCATCGATGGCGAACAGTTCCTTCAATTCTTCAGGCATGTTACGGCCGTATTCGCTTTCATCTTTCCGGATGGCTACCCGAATGGGGTCGCCAATTTTCAATTTGCCCTGCTGCCGGATCGGCGTGCCGATGCTGATGAAAAACGAACCGTCACCCTTCGGACGGAGCGCACAGTGAAATTCTACGCTGTCATTTAGCAGGCACATGATCCGAACCGGTTTGGTCTGGGTAAACTGCCGGGCCACCGCATCGGGCACGTCGATGTAATGCGTCCGGTCGCGCTGTTCAAAGCGTTCCAGTACGGCTTCAAAGCGGACCAGGTTGTTGGAATCGGAATTCATGGAAAAGCCTTCGGCGGTTTTGTCGCCGAAGGCAAAATACCGGTTTTTTACGGGTTTACAAACCCACCTGAAACGATACTTTCACGGCAAACGGCGTCACGTTCGGGTGATGCCGATAGGTCAGCCGGTGGATGGCTTCCACCCGAACCAGTTTGAAAATGTTCTCAAAACCATACCCCGCTTCCGCGTACGGGTCGCGCCGGAGCGAGAAAATGGGGGCCAGTGGTTGGCCGTTGGCGTCGTGCGTCGCCATCAGGTGGCGGTTTCCGTCGCTTAAATGTCCCCACAACACTTTGCTGGTTACAAAACTGCGCCAGCCCCAGCGACGAACCAGCGGTAGCCGATTGGTGAGCAGCCCCTCAAACTTGTGTTCCAGCGAAACGGACGCATACCGGTCGCTGACAAACTCGGCGTAGTTCATCGTATTAAACGCATTCCGGTTATAAAACGGCGTTTGGTTCCCGGTATGAACCTGCAGGAGTGGGTAGGGGAGTGTTGACGGGGTATAACCGGCCTGAACCGTGTAGAGGGTCCGGCCAAACAGGCCCCACCGCAGCGTATGGTCCACCTGGAATTGCAGCTTGTGATACCCACCAAACGAACCGCCGTCGAAGGCGACGGTACCGTACGTGTAGCGGAGGCTGATGAGCGGGGCGGTTTCGGTCGCCCGGCGCTGGATTCGCCCTTTGGTGACCCGGCGGGTCGGAATCCGGCCCGGCACGTAGCGCATTTCCAGAAACGCTTCCGTTCCCCAGAAACTGGCGTTCGTGCTGGTTTGCTGCGTATCCGATGCGGGCGACCGGAAACCCAGCGGAAAGACCGGGTCCAGGTGCCGATACCGGATGCCAACCGTCTGAATAAAGTCACTTCCTACCTCACGCTGAACCGTTAAGGCTGTTTCGTTTTGGTAAAAACCGTGCCGGAACCGCCCGAAGCGGCTGGTGGTGCGCAGAAACGGACTGTTGCCGATCTCTTCAGGCCGAAATCCGAGTTGTTCGAGATCGTAACTGCTTTTAAGCGTGATGAGGGTCAGGGGCTGGCGGGTCGGGATGTAGTGAATTTCACCGCCCATTTTCCAGACCTCATCGCGTGTGCCGTAGGCACCATAGGCCGCCAGTTGCCAGGATCGGCTGAAGGAATTGTTGGTTTGTATCCCCAGGCGCAGGCGGTGCCCTTCAACCGGGTTGAACGCCCAGAGCGAAAACAGGGATCCGACCTCCAGTCCTTTGGTAAGCGGCAGATAACCGCCATTGAGGACAAATTGCCCCGATTTCTGGATGAATTTAAACAGCGGCAGGTTGCGCACCGTGTCCAGCAGCGCGTGGGTCTGCGCGGTAGCCACGGTTTGCGGAACCTGTTGGCGTTGCGTCTGCCAGAATTCGGGAGTGGCTTCCGTCCGGTTTTCGGCCATCTGGAGGGCGCTGTCAAAAAAAGCGACTGGCCGGGGTTGACCAACAACGGGCTGGCGAACAGTGGTAAGGTAATCAACCGTGGCGCCAAACGTGTTTTTAACCACTTCACCAACCTGGACGTGTAGGCGGGTAACCTCCGGCAGCCAGGCCTGGCTGGAGTCGCTGGCGGTTTCGTAGGTCTGTTCGATGGCAACCCGTTGAATGAAATTGAGATTGGCGGTCGGTCCCACGGCCGCATCAAGCTGAACCAGCGCGTACGTGAGCGTATCGATCCATAGTTTTCCCTTAAAAACCAGATCGTACTCGTTTTTGGGGTCAAAATCAATGACGTAGCATGGATGAAGGCCAATTTGCGCAGTGTCGGCCAGAAAGTACGAGTAGGCCGCCCGGGCGCCGTCGGCCAGGGGAGATATAAATTCCTTCTTGAACAGGCTGACCGTGGGCCGGTAAAAGTTGAGGGTATTAAAACCGGCTCCGGTAAATTGAGCGATAAAACTGTCGTCGGTCAGTCCGGCACTGCTGACGTTGGTTTTTCGAATCACCTCTTTCTGGTGCTCGGGTTGCCGGCGGGCATAGACCGTCGAGACGGTTTCGGAGAAAAAGACGGGCACGCAGGAGAGCGGTTTTCCGCCCAGTTTTTTCTCCAGCGATCGCAGGACGGCCTGCACCGGTTTTCGCTGCCGGAACCGTTCAGAGAGTTCAGTGATCGTGATCGCCAGTTGGCTGTATGCTTCGTATTCGTAGCCGTTGAGCTGCCGGAAATCATTCCTTGATCGGTGGGCGGCCACTTGCCGCAGGATGCGGTAGGCCGGATTTTCGCCCGGGCGGATGACCACTTCCTGTAAGGTTGTTGCCGTCGGTTTCAGGAATACGTCAAGGACTTGTTCGGATTTAACCGGATCAATCGCAAGGGCTGTGGTTTGGTAACCCATCGCCGAAACCAGCAGGGAGTCGGGCCGGTGGGGGATCGTAAACCGGAATAGGCCGTTGTCATCGGCTTGAGTGCCAAGCGGTTTTCCTTTGACGGCCACCGAGGCAAACGGAATGGCGGTTCCGGTGGCGCTTTCCGCAACGCGTCCGGAAATTGTCAGCGGTCCGGCTGCGGACTGTGCCAGGGTGGGGCCGTGGGTCAGGAAAAGTCCTAAAAGGAGGAGGTGGAGCGGTCTGAAGAATCGGCGTTGGCCAGTCCGGTGGTTCAATCGTACGTTCATTTGTGGTGTTGTTCCTGTTTTAGCTTGCTGCTAAGACCACAAAAGAAGCCTTTACCCCCACGAACCACCTCAAGTGCCGGATTGAACGGTAGAATGTACGGGATAAACTGCCGTTTTAAGCACCTGAAATAGCATTCAAAAACCGGGTTTCAGGGCGGGCCGGCCAAACTCGTATCCGTCACCAGTCGCGCGTAAATCACCGAGTCCCGAAACTGGCCGTTGAACCAGATGTTGTCCCGCAAGTGGCCTTCTTTCCGAAAACCGCTCCGCTCCAGCACCCGGCCCGAAGCCGTATTCTCCGGATCGATAATCGCTTCGATGGCATGCAGGTTCATCACCCGAAAACCGTAGTCGATTACTGCCCGAACCGCTTCCAGCATGAGGCCTTTTCCCTGATGATCCGCGTGGAGCAGGTAGCCGAGTTCGGCCCGGGCGTGTTCTTTCAGGATTCTGACATAACCGATGGTGCCAATGACCGTGGATGCGGTTTTCTCGGTAATGCCCCACGTAATCCGTTCGTTGGCGATGGCGGACATCCGGAAATCTTCGATCAGCGAAGCCGCGTCGGTTGCCGACTTCGCGAGCGGTCGGGGAATAAACTGCATCAGGGCCGGACTGGACCGCAGCACAAACAGGTCTTGCTGATCCGCCGGTTCCAGTTGGCGCAACACCAACCGCTCTGTTTCCAAAACCGGGAAAGGGGTAAAGTTTATCGTCAGCATGAAGCGAGTTTACAGTTACAGTGGATGGTTTTGGGATACGGTTTTCAATTTACGGTAATTACCGTAATGAGTGGACGGAGCCACCGTAAACTGAAAACCGTATACCCAAAACCGATTACGCAATCTCGGGCGTATCCAGTTCGGCCAGCGATTGCATGATTTCTTCCTGGGTTACTTCGTGTTCGACCAGTTTGCCGGACAAATACTGTTCGTACGCACTCATGTCGAAATGGCCGTGGCCGCAAAGATTGAACAGAATGGTTTTGGCCGTTCCTTCCTCTTTGGCGCGTTCGGCTTCCCGAATGGCGGTGGCAATGGCGTGGGTGGCTTCCGGGGCCGGAATGATGCCTTCCGTGCGGGCAAACTTGATTCCGGCATCGAAACACTCCAGTTGCTTCAGTGCCTGGGCTTCAATCAGGCTGTCTTTCAGTAACTGGCTGACGATGGCCCCCGCGCCGTGGTAGCGCAGTCCGCCCGCGTGGATCGGGGCCGGAATGAAATTATGCCCGAGGGTATACATTGGAATCAGGGGCGTCATACCGACCGTATCGCCCAGGTCGTAGCGAAAAACCCCGCGCGTCAGTTTGGGACAGGAAGCCGGTTCGGCGGCAATGCAGCGGATTTTTTTACCTTCTTCGAGATTGTACCGAAGGAACGGAAACGTAATCCCGGCGAAATTGGACCCACCGCCAAAGGGAGCCACGATGATGTCCGGAAAATCACCCGCCTGTTCGAGTTGCTTGATGGCTTCCAGGCCAATGACGGTCTGGTGCATCAGCACGTGGTTCAACACCGAACCCAGGGCGTATTTGGTATTTTCGTCCTGAAAGGCCAGCTCGACGGCTTCCGAGATGGCGATGCCCAGGCTCCCCGGCGAGTTGGGATCACCCGCCAGAATTTTCTTCCCGGCTTCGGTGCGGTTTGAGGGCGAGGGGTAGACGCTGGCGCCCCAGGTATTCATCATCAGTTTGCGGTACGGTTTTCCGTCGTAACTCGCCCGGACCATGTATACCTCGCACTCGATCCCGAACAACTGGCAGGCAAAACTCAGGGCGCTGCCCCATTGCCCGGCCCCGGTTTCGGTCGTAATCCGTTTGACGCCAGCCTGTTTGTTGTAATAAGCCTGCGGGACTGCCGTGTTGGGTTTGTGGGAGCCCGCCGGACTGACCCCTTCGTATTTGTAATAGATTTTAGCCGGCGTGTCCAGCAATTTTTCCAGTCCATAGGCCCGAAACAGCGGGGTGGGCCGCCAGATTTTGTATATCTCGCGCACTTCGTCCGGAATGTCCACCCATTTGTCGGTAGTAACTTCCTGTTTGATTAACTCCATCGGAAACAGGGGGGCCAGCATGTCGGGGCCGATCGGTTCTTTGGTGCCGGGGTGCAACGGTGGCAAGGGCTTGTTGGGCATATCGGCCACGATGTTGTACCATTTTTCGGGGATGTCGGATTCGGTCAGAACAAATTTTTTCTGTGCCATGAAGTTTGTGGGTTTTGGTAAGGAGGCCCTAACTTAGCAATTTACCCGTTGTTCTTGGATGATTATTCGACAAATAAAACCGGAGGAAACCTACCAATTACGCCATGAGGTGCTATGGCCCGACCAACCGATCACCTATGTGATTCTGGCGGAGGATGTTACGGGGCTGCATTTCGGCGCTTTTCGTGACACAGACCTGCTGGCGGTCATTTCACTCTTCGTGCAGGAGGGAAGCGCCCGTTTCCGGAAGTTTGCCACCCGGCCCGACTGCCAGCGGCAGGGCATCGGTTCGCGCTTGCTGAGGTACGTTATCGAGGAGGCCCGGCGGTTGGGGGCACAGACGCTCTGGTGCGACGCCCGGCTGTCGGCGGCTGCGTTTTACCAGCGCTTCGGGATGAAACCGGAGGGGGCAGTTTTTTACAAATGTGCTATTCCGTATTCGAAATATGTGATGGAATTAAAATAGCCCACGGGTTAACCCGTGGGCCGAGGGACCAGGTGGCGGGTCAGCTTTTAAATCCGGCCATCAACCCTATTTAAAACTATTCTTGATGCTGTTGTGCAGGGTCTTCGGACTCCAGTAACCGCTGGCGATGATCCGGCGCACACTCAGCAGCGGATTTTCTTCGTCGCGTTTCTTTTCGGCCAGCTGGTAAGCACTAAGGTACCCGCGCTTCTTCAGTTCGACCGTCGCTTCGTGGTTCCAGAGGCCAAAGGGATAGGCAAAATGCCGCACCGGTTTTCCGGTAATGGCTTCCAGTTTTTTCGTCGGCTCTTCGATCTGTGTCACCCAGTCCTGGCCCTGGTATTTCTTGACATTGTGGTGATCCCAGGTGTGGCAGCCGATCGTGTGGCCGCGGTCGGCCAGGTCCTTGATCTGCTGTTTGTCCATATAGTGCTGGTAACCCCGGCGACCGATGGAAGCCGTCATGATGAAGAAGGCCGCTTTAAAACCGTGTTTTTCCAGCTCGGGAGCGGCCAGTTCATACTGTTCCAGATCTCCGTCGTCGAAGGTAATCATGACCGGTTTTTCGGGCAGGGGAGCGCCGGTGGTCAGGTAAGCATACAACTGATCGGGCGAAATGGAGTGGTAGCCGCTGTCGGCCAGCATTTTAATCTGGTCTTTGAACACCTGTACCGGCATGATGTAGGAGCGGGCGTTTTCCGAATCTTTCGGTCGCCATTCCCGAACCTGGTGGTAGCACAGAATCGGCACCTGTTTCCGGCTCAGAATGGTGGCCGCATCGGCGATTTTATGGGCGGGAATAGACGCCGGATCGACGGTGGCTTCGGGCAAACTGGCCGTCGTGGAAGCCGGTTTGGCGGTGGCCGAAGGGGCCTCACTTCCGGTTGTGACGGCGGAGGTTTGCGTCGTTTCGTTGGTTTGCGAACAGCTTAGAACGGTTACAGCTGTTAATACGGAGATGGCAAGGGGGACTGCGCTACTTTTGAGGAAACTCATCTTCTTCCGGGCGACACGAATGTTTGTGAATACTGGTTTGTCTTCCGGCCAATATACACAAAAGGAATCGTTGGTACATGCCGACCAATCAGCAAAATTACCTGATCACAACCAGACTGTTCGTTAGGCCTTGACAACCAGGTCAGATGGAAGAAAAAGGATTTCGGGAGCAGCGGACGGAGGCCATTCGGAAGTGGTTTCCAGACCACTTCCGCTGGCACAAACGCAACTATAATCAGCGCCGGTTGGCTAGGCCGTAGCCTCTTCTTCCTTTTTCAGCCGGCCATCCAGCCAGAAGGTACCAAATGGCAGCAGCGACGCAATGAAGGCCACCACGACGCGGCTGAAGGACCACCGCCGGTCGAAGGTGACCGCGATCAGGGCCAGTATATAGGCAAGGAACAACATACCGTGCGCCCAGCCCACCATTTTAACGGCCATCGGCAGATTGGCAAGATATTTCAACGGCATGGCGATACCGAGCAGAACCAGGTAGGAAATTCCTTCCAGCAGGCCCACCAGCCGGAAGCGACCGAGGGATGTTTTAAGCGAAAAATTCATCTGACAAAATTGAGATATAAAAACCGGTTTATTCGCAACCGATTCACAAAGGTACGGATGAATTGAATCCATCCATCCGGTTTTGTTTGAGTATCAGGCGCTGAAAGGAAACAGACCCAGAACCAGGAAGGAGGCTTTTCGGAAAACCGTCGCGGTGAGGGCTGTTAAATTTTGTTAAGCGAACCCAGCGTCGTTTTTTTTCTTCCCCGATCCACCCACCTTTGGGTGTGTTTATCGGGAAGCTATGCGATACAGTAATTTGATTGTGCGGGTGATTCTTCTGAGCGGTTTAACCGCCTGTGATCAATTGAACACCGATCCGCCCGGGGCCTACATTTACCAGCAACCGGATGCGATCGATGATGGCTGGCCGGTGGCGTCGCTCCAAAGTCAGCAAATGGACGCCAAATTGATTGAACAATTGACCGACGAGGTGCAAACCGAGCAGTACCGGAATATTCATAGTCTGCTGATTTGCCGAAACGGTAAACTGGTCTACGAAAAGTACTTCAGCGGTTACACCCGTGCGGTTCCTGAAAACATCTTTTCGGCCACCAAAAGTATTACCTCCGCTCTGGTCGGGATTGCCGTGGACCAGGGGGCTATAAAGAGTCTGGACGATCGGGTTCTCGATTATTTTCCGCAGTATGCGGATTTGCCAAACCTGACGCCCGCCAAAAAGGCGATCCGCATCCGGGACTTGCTGACGATGAGTTCCGGTCTGGCGTGCCGGGATGATGATCCGCAGTCGCCGGGGAATGAAGCCCAAATGTATACGTCGTCAGACTGGGTTCGCTATACACTGGGTTTGCCAATGGAAAATAATCCCGGAACGCAGGCGTACTATTGCACCGGGGGCGTGGCGGTTTTGGGCGGCATTCTGCAGCGGGCAACCGGAAAAACCGTGGATGAGTTTTCGCAGCAGTATGTATGGGAACCGCTGGGCATTCGGCCGGTTCGCTGGGATCGGATGCCGACCGGACAGGTGAATAGCAGTGGTCGACTGTTTATCCGTCCGCGGGACATGGCTAAAATCGGTCAATTGTTTCTCAACAAAGGCCAGTGGGCGGGAAAGCAGATCCTTTCTGCCAGCTGGGTGGAGGAGTCAACCCGCAACCAGGTGACGCTTCGCGATCAGGAATACGGCTATTTGTGGTGGCGCCGGTCTTTTAGCGTTAACAACAAAACCTATCCCGCCTATTATGCTTCGGGCAACGGCGGCCAGTTTATGCTGGTTCTGCCGAATGAAAATATCGTGGTGGTTTCAACGGCCGGAAACCTGAATTCGGGACTGACCGCCCAGCTTTTTGGCATGATTCGTTTCTACGTTCTTCCCGCTCTGCTATGACTATATTCCGATTTATCCTGCTGGGCGGTTTGCTACTGATCATTGAGCAGCGGGCCGTTGCCCAGCTTCAAAACCGGGTTCTTGGTGTAGGGGGCGGTTTTTCCCCGCTGCAATTCAAGGATTATTTTCATTCCGATTATACGTACCGGGGCGCCGGTTTGCGTTTGCAGGCCTTCTATCAGCAGGAACGGCGCAAAACCGAGTGGCAACTGGATGCGGCCTACTCGCTCGCCAACCCGCAATCGATCGTTTCCCGAAAGGCCACCACGCGTTTTATGGATGTCGGTTTCACTTATTTATGGCGGTTGTCGGCGGTCAGCAGACCCCAACGGCGGTTTCAGTATTTCGCTGGTCCGGGTTTGCGGCTGTTTGGCACATCGACCAACTATTCCCCCGATATTGATGTCAGTACGGTGGTCGCCACGGCGGCCATAGCCGTGGGCGGCTCCGTGAAGGCTGACTACCGGATTGGTACAAAGCAACGAATTCAGGCGCAGTTGTTTGCGCCATTGATCAGTACCTTTTACCGTCCGAACTATCTGTACGCGGGTCGCGATCAGGTTACTGCCAGCTGGGTGAACCAGAATGTCGTATTCGATGGGCAGGTTCGGTATGGGTACCAACCGGGCAATCGGTTTCAGGTGAATGTGTTCTACCAGTTTCAGTACTTCCGATTCGAGCCACCCCGCCCGGTTATCGGTTTACGGCAGACCATCGGGATCGGAATCCAGCGGACATTCTAGGGCAGCAGACGCCAGGCTTTTCGCTTCTCGTATTTCCGGCGCAAAAGCGAAACGGCATTGGGGCCACCTTTTGGCTGACCAAAAATCTGTAAATTCAGAGAAAGATGGTTCGGTTTTATGGTTGCACGAAAACAAAAAAAGGCAAGCCGAAGCCTGCCTTTCGTAGGGTTGGCAAAACCGCTTAGCCGACGCTGCCTTCCAGGCTGATTTCCAGTAGTTTCTGAGCTTCAACGGCAAATTCCATCGGCAGTTGATTCAGAACTTCTTTGGCGTATCCGTTGATGATCAGCGCAACGGCCTGTTCGGTCGGAATACCGCGCTGGTTGCAGTAAAACAGTTGATCTTCTCCAATTTTGGAGGTCGTGGCTTCGTGTTCTACCGTGGCCGACTGGTTGTTTACCTCAATATACGGGAACGTATGCGCCCCGCAGCGATCGCCGAGCAGGAGGGAATCACATTGCGAGTGGTTCCGGGCGTTTTCGGCCCGTTTGAACACCTGCACCAGGCCGCGGTAGGAGTTCTGGCTCCGGCCCGCCGAGATCCCTTTCGAGACAATCCGGCTTTTGGTATTTTTACCGACGTGAATCATTTTGGTGCCGGTATCGGCCTGCTGGAAATTGTTCGTAACGGCGACGGAATAAAACTCGCCGATCGAGTAATCGCCTTTCAGAATCACCGACGGATATTTCCAGGTAATCGCCGAACCGGTTTCGACCTGTGTCCACGAAATTTTGGCGTGAGCACCTTCGCAAATTCCGCGTTTGGTGACGAAGTTGTAAATACCGCCCCGGCCTTCTTTGTCGCCCGGATACCAGTTTTGCACCGTCGAGTACTTGATTTCAGCCTCTTTGGCCGCCACCAATTCCACCACAGCCGCGTGCAGCTGGTTTTCGTCGCGCATCGGGGCCGTACAGCCTTCCAGATAACTCACATACGAACCTTCGTCGGCGATGATCAGCGTCCGTTCGAACTGCCCGGTTCCGGCGGCATTGATCCGGAAATAGGTCGACAACTCCATGGGGCAGCGAACCCCTTTCGGAATGTAACAGAACGAGCCGTCGGAGAAAACCGCCGAGTTCAGCGCGGCAAAATAATTGTCACGGGGCGGAACAACCGAGCCGAGGTATTTCCGGACCAGTTCGGGATGCTCCTGAACGGCTTCGGTCATCGAACAGAAGATAATTCCCAGGTCTTTCAGTTTATCCTTGAACGTGGTGGCAATCGAAACCGAGTCAATAACCGCATCGACTGCAACACCCGACAGGCGTTCCTGCTCCTTTAATGAAATGCCCAGCCGTTCAAACGTTGCCCGCAGTTCCGGATCGATTTCGTCCAGACTGTTGACAGTTTTCTTCTGTTTGGGGGCGGAATAATATTTAAGAGCTTGATAGTCAATGGCAGGGTATTTCAGATTCGGCCAGTGCGGTTCGGTCTGGGTGATCCAGTACCGATAGGCTTTAAGCCGCCATTCCAGCAACCAATCCGGTTCATTTTTTTTCGCAGAGATGAAACGGACAATGTCCTCGCTGAGGCCCATAGGAGCCTCGTCCGCTTCAATCAAGGTTTCGAAACCGTATTTGTATTCGGAATTGGTAATACTTTCTAATATTTCAACGTCTTTGCTCATGATGGGTTGCGAACTAATACACGCAAAAGTCTATAGGATAACAAAACGGTAAGGAGGACTGTTCCGTTCGGATTAGGCAAATATCGGAAAGTTTCGTTGGATTTGGTAGAAGCGCCTGAACAAAGACCGTGATTCGTAACCGATCGGGTAACAGGTTACTCTTTATCGACCGGCACGTTGACGCCGAACGGAATGGGTCTTGAAATGCGTTCCTCCAGCGAAATGAAGGTTTCAGTCCGTTGAATGCCGCTTACTTTCTGGATTTTGTCGTGGAGCACTTCGCGCAGGTGCTGGGTGTCGCGGCAAACGATTTTGGCGAAAATGCTGTAAATGCCGGTGGTGTAATGCAGGTTGACGACTTCCGGAATTTTCAGCAGTTGCACGGCCACGTCCTCGTAGAGCGAACTTTTGTCGAGGTAGATGCCGATAAAACCGCTGATGTCCCAGCCGAGCTTGGTGTGATCGATGACCAGCTGTGACCCGCGCACAATGCCCATCTGTTCCATTTTTTTCATCCGGACGTGAACCGTACCGCCCGAAACAAAAATTCGTTTCCCGATTTCGGTATAGGGCATGTTGGCATCTTCCATCAGCAGCGTCAAGATCTTCAGATCGACATTATCAATCTCTAAATTTTTTTCCATTTGGATTGAAAAATTTTTGAAATCCTTAACAAAACAAGTGAAATTTTGATAAAACAGAAATTTTTTTAAAAATTTACTAAAAAATTTGAAACAAAAAGGAAAACCGACTACCTTTGTATCGTTCAATTGATCTGGCAGGTCAACGCGATGAATTGAACCGGTTCTTTCTTACACTGTAGGGTGTCGAAATTGGCAGACGTGCCCTCCTGTCTCGGGGGTGGTGAGTTCGGGATAAACGCAGCATAATGCCGCTTGCAAAAGCGACTGGGGTTGACCACCAGACGTTGTACTGTAGCTAACCGCACCGTGGGTGGTTCGAGTCCCCCTCCTACAGCAGATGGCTTGATCCAGCATCAGCCGCAACAAAATGAATGGCTTCGGCAGCTCGTTAGTAGGAGCTGCATTCCGATTGGTTTTTAGTTTGTTGATGAAGTGTAATCTTAACACGCCGGCTCAGGTTGAGGCCGGCGTTGTTTGTTTTACACCGAATTCCTTGCTCGGAATGATGGATTGTCAGGATGGGTCTTATTTTTACGGTTCAGTAAAATTATCGCTATCATCACCATCCCGTACCCCCTGGTCGAATGACGGATACCATTACCCTCGGTGTTCTTTTCCTGATTTTAGCTGCGGTTTTGACTACCGCGGATCGTAGGCACCCGTTCTGGCAGAAATTTTATCACTACGTCCCGCCAACGCTGCTTTGTTACTTTCTTCCTTCCTTATTAAACACATTCGGGCTGGTCGATGCTGAGAATACGGCTTTGTACCCCATCGTGTCGCGCGTTTTGTTGCCCGCATCGCTGGTCCTGTTTACCCTGAGCGTGGATTTCAACGCCTTTCGGCGGCTGGGTCGGAAGTCGGTGCTGATGTTCGGGGCTTCGGCCGTCAGCATCATGCTGGGCGGGCCGCTGGCGGTTTGGCTTATTGGCCGGTTTGTCCCGGAACTGGTGGGGGGGCAGGGGCCGGATGCTGTCTGGCGCGGGCTGGCCACCCTGGCCGGAACCTGGATTGGGGGCGGAGCCAACCAAACCGCCCTGAAGGAAGTATTTCAACCCAGTAGCAATCTGTTTTCGGCTATTGTGACCGTCGACGTGTTTGTTTCGAATTTGTGGTTGGGGGTCTTGTTATACGGTGCCGGACAGGCCGAAACCATTGACCGCTGGCTGCGGGCCGACGCCAGTGCCGTTGAGGAAGTAAAAGAACGCGTTCAGCACCAGGTGGAAGCCATTCGGCGAATACCAACCGCAACGGATCTGGTCGTGATTCTGGCCGTCGGTTTTGGGGCTACGGCGGTTGCCCACGCCCTGGCCGAGGTGATTGCGCCGTACATTGATACGCATTCTCCCCTGCTAAGCCGGTTTAGCCTGAATGCGCCCTTTTTCTGGATTGTCGGGCTGGCGACGGCCGTCGGCATTGGCCTCTCATTTACCCGGGCCCGGAAGCTGGAAGGGGCGGGGGCGTCGAAAGTCGCCACGGTTTTTCTGTATTTAATGATTGCCACCATCGGTCTGAAAATGAATATTCTGGCCATCGCCGATCATCCCGGGCTGATCCTGGTGGGGGTGGTCTGGATGCTTTTTCATGTTTTGTTGATGGTAGCCTTCAGCCGTCTGATTCGGGCTCCGTATTTTTTTCTGGCCGTTGGCAGCCAGGCCTGTATTGGCGGCCCGGCGACGGCCCCGATCATTGCGGCTGCTTTCCACCCGGTTTTGGCCCCCGTCGGCGTGCTGATGGCCATTCTGGGGTATGCCGTCGGTACCTATATGGGGTATATCTGCGGGGTTTTAATGCAAGTGGCTTCCCCTTAACCGTTCATCCTGAAAGGCTTGCCGCTATTCCGGACGGACTAGCAGGAGTCAACGACAATCTGGGCTTTTTTCCGTATTTTTGCAGTTACACCGAGTTAGAAACCGTTTTCACCGCGTGAAACATATTCGTAATTTTTGCATTATTGCCCACATCGACCACGGCAAAAGCACCCTGGCCGACCGATTGCTGGAGTTTACCAAAACCGTTGGGGAGCGCGACATGCAGGCGCAGCTGCTGGATGACATGGATCTGGAACGCGAGCGTGGTATTACCATCAAGAGCCACGCCATCCAGATGAATTATCTGTATAAAGGCGAACGCTACACGCTCAACCTGATCGATACGCCGGGCCACGTTGACTTTTCCTACGAAGTGTCGCGCTCCATTGCCGCCTGCGAAGGCGCACTGCTGCTCGTCGATGCCTCGCAGGGAACGGAAGCCCAAACTATTTCGAACCTGTACCTGGCGATGAACAACGATCTGGTGATCATCCCGGTTTTGAATAAAATCGACCTGCCCGGTGCCATGCCGGAGGAGGTGAAGGACGAAATGGTGGACCTGATTGGCTGTGAGCGCGACGACATCATTCCGGCCAGCGGCAAGGAAGGCATCGGGATCGAAGCCATCCTGAACGCCATTGTTGAGCGGATTCCGCCCCCGAAGGGGGATCCCGAGGGCGAGTTACAGGCCTTGATTTTCGATTCCCAATTCAACTCGTACCGGGGAATTGAAGTTATTTTCCGGGTCAAGAACGGCCGCATTCGGAAGGGCGACAAGGTCAAGTTCATGGCAACGGGAAAGGAGTACTTCGCCGACGAAATTGGAACACTTCGACTGACGCAGGAACCCAAAGAGGTAATCGAATGCGGTGACGTAGGTTACCTGATTTCCGGCATTAAAGTGGCGAAGGAGGTCAAGGTAGGTGACACGATTACCCACCTGGCCAATCCCGCAGCGTCGGCGATTCAGGGCTTTGAAGAAGTAAAACCGATGGTGTTTGCCGGGATTTATCCGGTGGATACCAGCGAGTTTGAAGAACTGCGCGAAGCGATGGAAAAGCTGCAGCTCAATGATGCGTCCCTGGTGTGGGAGCCCGAGACGTCGGCCGCGTTGGGTTTCGGGTTTCGGTGCGGTTTTCTCGGCATGCTGCACATGGAAATTGTGCAGGAGCGGCTGGAACGGGAGTTCGATATGACCGTTATCACCACCGTGCCGTCGGTGCGGTTTGAAGTTATCACCACGAAAGGGGCGACGCTTCAGGTGAGTGCCCCGGCCGAAATGCCGGACCCCAGTAACATCGACTGGATTGAAGAACCGTTTATCAAAGCGCAGATTATTTCCAAGGCCGAATACGTGGGCGCCATCATTGGCTTGTGCATGGACAAACGATCGGTATTCAAAAACCAGGTTTACCTGACGGCCGATCGTGTTGAACTCCAGTTTGAAATGCCGCTGGCGGAAGTTGTGTTCGACTTTTTCGATAAACTGAAAACCATTTCGCGCGGGTATGCGTCGCTTGATTACGAGTTTCTGGGCAACCGGGAGTCGACCATGGTGAAGCTCGATATCATGCTCAACGGCGAGGGCGTCGACGCGCTGTCGGCCATTGTTCACCGCGACAAGGCCTACGAATGGGGTAAAAAGCTCTGCGAAAAACTGCGTGAATTATTACCCCGCCAGCAGTTTGAAATTGCCATTCAGGCCGCCATCGGCCAGAAAATCATTGCCCGCGAAACCGTTAAGGCCCTGCGCAAAGACGTCTTGGCGAAGTGTTACGGAGGGGATATCAGCCGAAAGCGGAAACTGCTCGAAAAGCAGAAAAAAGGAAAGAAGCGGATGCGCCAGGTGGGTAATGTCGAAATCCCGCAGGAAGCGTTCATGGCGGTTCTCAAGATCAACTAATTGGCATAGTTTTGGCAACAGGTTGACGGTATTCGGTTTCCGGTTTTGGTAGGTATTCGCCCGGTTGGGCGCATGCACTGAAAACCGGATAGCGAATACCGTACCCTCAAAGTCATGATGCGATACCTGATAATTATTGTTTGGCTAACCATTTTATCAATTCCAACCGGTTCTGCCCAATCGCCGGCCAGACTGGTGACGCGCCATACCACTGATTTTGTGCTGAAAGCCGTGGATGAACAGACCAGGGCGGAAGTTCCGGCGGTGTTTCAGGTGAAGGCGGTTTTGTCGAAGAAGCATTTTCAGGGCCGGAGCGGGGGCGGGCGGGCGTTTGCCTTTACACTGGGGCAGAGCGATACCGTGGTAATTCATACGACGGCAATCGGGTATTATGCCATGGAGGAGGTACTGTTCGTGCCCTGCGACACCTGCGCCCAGTATGAGCACATTGCGCTCCTGGAAAAGGCGAGGGTCGAAAAAGAGCTCCCGGAAAAACCGGACAGTATTTTCCGGGATTTGAAAGTAAATGATAAAATTCGGCTCGACAACGTCTATTTCGATCAAAGCAGTTATATCCTGCGCAAAGAATCCTATCCCCAGCTTGACCGGCTGCTGAACACGCTCCGGAGTTACCCCAGGCTGGTGATCGAAATCGCCGGGCATACCGACAATGTGGGCGACCGGCGCCTGAATCAATCTCTGTCTGAAAACCGGGCGCGGGTTATTACCAATTACCTCGTCCAGCGGGGTATTGCCGAAAACCGCCTGCAGTTTCAGGGCTACGGCGACACCCGCCCGGCTGCGCCTAACGACAACGAAGCCAACAAAAAGAAAAACCGGCGCGTCGAATTTACGGTGCTAAAGCTGTAAGCTCGACAGCTTAAGACGACCGTTGCCATTGCTCACGCATTTTTTTGGAAAAAACAGCGTTACGTGGTAAACACCATTCACTTGTGGGATGCACTATTTTGTTCAGAGCGATTCGATTGTTCGAAAAATCTGGGGCGATGCCGACGTTATTTTGCTGATTTTTGCGGGCGGAGCGGCCGAATTCGCCGTGAACCGCGCGGTTGACTGGCTTTTTTACACGGGAAAATTACCCGCCGATCCGATTGGCCGGTTGTTTTCAACGGTCAGATACGCGCAGGAAATCGTGTTTATGCCCTACGAAAAAGCGATGGCCGCTATCCACCGTATGCGGGCGATCCACGGTGGCGTTGAAAAAAGCCGGGGCTATTCGATTCCCGACTGGGCCTACCGCGATGTGCTCTACATGCTGATCGATTATTCCGAGCGCGCTTTCGAACTTCTGCACCGGCCGCTGACCGCGCCGGAACGGGATGAACTGTACGATACGTTCCGGCGCGTGGGCGAGGGAATGGGCGTTCCCGGTATTCCGCAAACCTATGCCACCTGGCAGGTCGACCGGCAAATTCATTTATCGCGGGATCTCGTTCATAGTCACTTTACCGATCAACTGTTTGAACGCTACCGCCAAGAACTGGGAAACTGGCGGTATGGGTTGCTTCTCCAGTCGCAATCGTTGCTGGTGCCGGATACGGTCCGGAACTTATTGCCCTTACCCGAACGCCCGGTTTTGGCGTCGATGATGTGGCTTTATAAAGTGCTGGAAAAGTTCCGGTTACGCGCCATTACCCAACGGATTCTACTGCCCGCGGCCTATCTCCAGCAGATACGGGAACTGGATAAAGCCCTGCGATGACCGCCGAAAACCGCTCTATTCCTGAATAGGTCGTGCGAAGCCGTTGGCCCTTATACGGCCGGTAATACCTCGATCACTAAATGGCCACCGGTGGCATTGGCTTCGCTCACGATCTGCGGTTTTCCCCGGATGGCATCCACCCCCTGCCGGTGAACGTGACCGGCAAAAATTCCCAGCAGGTTGGGCGCACCGATTACCGTTTGGTAGAAGCGGTTTGTTACCGTTGAATGGCCGGTTTTAGGCCAGCGTTCCCGACGTTCCAGGGAATAACTCTTATCGGCTTCCCAGCCCCACTGCGGATGGCCGCAACCGTATCCCAGGCTGCGGCCTGGCGCATACAGCGGGATGTGCATCATCAGCACGCTGGGTTTGCCCGTAGCCAGGGCTTTTTCTACCCGGGCCAGCTGTTCTTCTTCAATTTCGTACGTGGAATTATCCAGGGTGATCACCTGGACCCCCTTCACCGTCTGCACATCCACGAGCGGATTCCGGCCCTGATAGAGCGGTTTGAGCCGGTTTTCAATCCAGGTTGCGCGCAAGCTCCGCAGACTGCCTTCCATTCCCTCATAATGCCAGTCGTGATTCCCCGCCGTGTAGGCATAGGGAATGGGAAAACCTTTCAGTTGCTGCTGCACCCAGTCGATGGCGGCCTCCGACGGAAAGCTGACCAGGTCGCCAATCAGGGCCAGCAGGTCGACGTTTTCTTTTTGGGCTAAGGTCAGTGCCGCCTGAAATTCTTTTTCCGGGTTGGTCGTTTCCTGGGTTAAAAAATGTTTGGTCGCGTTGTAAGCTTTTGCCATGCGCCCGCTATACGCCGAAAAAGATGCCCCGCGCGCGTCATCGCGCCAGAGGTGGGTGTCGGAAACAAACAGCAGTTTTAGCGCTTGACTGACCGATTTGCTATACAGCCGAACCCGTTGCTGGTCAACGGAAAACGATTGCAGGAGATTCTCCGATGGTTGGGCTGATCCCGGATTGAGCGTTGTTAACACCAAGCCGGATTGCAGTAATTGACGTCTTGAAATCATAGCCTTCAAAAGATTGCAGGTGGTTAAGGAATAGCCGAAAAAGCGTCCACATTTCGTGATCCGAACGGGCTTTTTACGCCGGCCAGTGCGTTTCAATACCCTGGTTCCGGAGCCGGTTTTGAAATTCGTCCAGCAACGGTTTTTGCTCCCGAACGGCGCGGGGAATCACATTTTTGCCGAGTGCAAACGCAACCAGCTGGCCGACGGCTTCGCCAATGCTCCACTCGACCGGGTGCAGCCGGTAACAACCGTTCGTAATATGGGTCGTCCCAATGTTTTTGTTGGCGGGCAGCAGGTTCTCCATCCGTTGCGGTAACAAAGCGCCCAGCGGTATCTGGAACGGCAGCGACGGAAAGTCGATGTAATTATTCCCCCGGCTACTGGGGTGTAAATCAATGTGGTAGTAGCCAATGCCGACACTATCGTAAAAATCAGCCGCTTTGTTGCCGGTTTTTTGACCGGTAATCAGGGCCCGGTTGGCCGCGCCGACATGTTCTTCCAACACCGTGAAAACCGCTTTAATCCGGCGTGACTCCCGAACATACGGATATTTGGCCATGCCATCTTCCGTACCCATGATGTCGGGGCGCAGTCGCAAACCGGGCCAGCCCTGTCCGCCGTCGGGGCGCGGAGCCTCCGTTTGGAGCCAGTAGAAAAGAGACAGATTCAACTGCTTGGCACGGTCTACGTGCTTTTGAAACTCCTTCTCGCTGACGCCGACCAGGTTACCCAGGAAATAATCGTTCTGCGGCCAGTTGACGACCGTAATATCACTCGGATAAAAACCGGCTTTGAAGTTATTTTTATGGATTAGCCGGCGGTAATTCCAGAGGTTGAGCGCCGATCCCGTGGCGACGCCCTCGGGATGAAAGCCAAGCGTTTTGGGCTCCAGCGTTGCGGGGCTGGAATAGGTCAGATCCAGCAGTTTGCCCGACCAGGCCGGTGTGAGTTTGGGCATGAAATTGCGCCAGAAATCGTACTCCTTTGGTTTGTCGATCAGGTGCGTGACGGATTTGCCCCTGATCTGCGGTACGTAATCCATGGCGAAACAAACCGTAAACGCCTGCTGATTGGCCGGATCGGCTTTTTCCGGTGCGTGCAATTCACCGGTTTCCTTTTTGGATTCCGTGCCCGTCACAAACTCCGTACCGGTTAACGGTAACAAATCGCCCAGTTCGGTAGCATCCACGAAATACGGGGCCGTTAGAACACTGTCTTTGCCGCTGCGCCGGTTTCGGACTTTCAAGGCCCGAACCCGATCGCCCGTCGTGTCGGCCCCGATAACCTTATGGTCGAGGAGCAGCGTCAATTGCTGCGAACTCAGGTAGGGGGCCAGCATATTCTGCAAAACCGCCACCGCCACGCGGGGTTCGTGGCATAGTCGCGAAACCGCCCCGTCGCCCGGGTTCAGGTGGGGCCGGTTTTTAGCGTCGTCGGTTAACGGATAGTGTTGCCGGTAATACGCACGGACCTGGCTGCGAAACGACCGGTATAACGCCGTGGCACCGTGGGTTTCAATCCAGGGGTGTTCGTCGGGGGGGACGCCCTGTTGCGAAAGCTGCCCGCCAATCCAGTCGGTTTCTTCCGTCAGAATAACGCGCAGATTGGAGCGGAGCGCGGCCAGGGCGGCCGCAAAACCGCCTAAGCCTCCGCCGGCGACAACTACATCCGCCGAAAATTCGTTTCTGTTTTCAGGGAACCCGAATCCTTTCGGGGCGGCCTGGGTGGGGGAGAAGGTAAAAAAAGAAGTCGCAGAGGCCGTAAAGGCGCTGCTAAGCATAACAGTTTCAATGAAATTTCTTCGCTTCATGAAGAGGGAACGGGGAAAAGACGGAATGTCTGACGATTCGGCGGCAATTTGCAAATCAAAGCTGATATGTGGAAACTTCGCGCCAGGTTAACCAACTTTCCCCGGTTTCTTCTAATTTTGGACACTCGAAGTAGAACTACTGATATACTTGCACAAAACCGCATATGGCAGAATTAATCCGAATGCCCAAGATGAGCGACACCATGACCGAAGGTGTCATCGCTGAATGGCATAAGAAAGTAGGCGACACCGTCAAGTCGGGTGACGTGCTGGCCGAGGTCGAGACCGATAAGGCGACAATGGACCTGGAAGCGTACGACGAAGGGACGTTGTTATACATCGGTGTTGAAAAAGGCCAGGCTGTTCCCATTGATGGCGTGATCGCTGTCGTTGGTAAAGCCGGGGAAGATTATAAAGCATTACTCGACGGTTCCGGCGCATCGAATGGCTCGTCGGCTCCGCCGGCTGAGGCTCCGGCCGAAAAACCGGCTCCGGTTTCCAACGGGGCCGAAAAAGACCAGCCCGCTCCGAAAGCACCGGCCGCACCGGCTGCCAACATCAACGCGTCGATCATTCGGATGCCGAAGATGAGTGACACGATGACCGAGGGAACCATTGTCGCCTGGCATAAGAAAGAAGGCGATACGGTGAAATCGGGCGACGTACTGGCCGAGGTGGAAACCGATAAGGCAACGATGGACCTGGAAGCCTACGAGGAAGGGACACTGTTGTACATTGGCGTCAAAGAAGGCAGTTCGGTGGCCGTCGATGAGGTGATTGCCGTAGTCGGCGAAAAAGGAGCCGATTACAAAGCCCTCCTGCAAGGCGATCAACCGGCGGCTGCCGCCCCGGCTGAAGCGCCGAAAGCCGCCGAAGCGCAGCCCGCGGCCCCCGCCGAACCCGCAGCCAGCAACGGACAGAATGGCCGGGTATTCGCTTCTCCGCTTGCCAAACAGATCGCCAAAGAAAAAGGCGTGAATCTGTCGCAGGTTCAGGGCTCCGGTCCGGACGGACGCATTGTAAAACGGGATGTGGAAAGCTTCCAGCCAAGCGCTCAACCCGCAGCCCAGTCGGCACCCGCAGCCGCCCCCGCCAAACCGGCCGCTCCGCAGCCCGCACCAGCCGCCCAACCGGCTCCGGTGGCACAGGGTAGCTACGAGGATATTCCGGTGACGCAAATGCGGAAAACGA
The DNA here is from genome assembly GCF_042655385.1 of Larkinella bovis. Taxonomy (NCBI): domain Bacteria; kingdom Pseudomonadati; phylum Bacteroidota; class Cytophagia; order Cytophagales; family Spirosomataceae; genus Larkinella; species Larkinella bovis. The sequence goes on from NZ_JBHSMA010000001.1 coordinate 517,811, forward strand.
TTGCCCGCCGGTTGTCGGAAAGCCTGTTTACGGCTCCGCATTTCTACCTGACCATGGAAATCAACATGGACAAGGCCATGGAACTGCGCGGCAAAGTCAACGAAGTAAGTCCGGTGAAAGTGTCCTTCAACGATTTCGTGTTGAAAGCCGCGGCACTGGCCCTGAAGAAACACCCGGCGGTCAATTCGTCCTGGCTGGGTGACAAAATCCGGCGGTATAACTACGTCAACATTGGCGTGGCTGTGGCCGTCGATGAAGGCCTGCTGGTGCCGGTGGTCCGCAATGCCGATCAGAAAACCATTTCGGCCATTGCCGCCGAAGTGAAAGACCTGGCCGGAAAAGCGAAGGATAAAAAACTCCAGCCGAAAGACTGGGAGGGCAGCACCTTCTCGATTTCAAACCTCGGGATGTTTGGTATCGATGAATTTACGGCCATCATTAATCCCCCGGATTCGTGTATTCTGGCCATCGGGTCGATCAAGCAAACCGTCAAGTTTGAAGGAGAGGTCGCCAAACCCACCAACGTCATGAAAGTAACCCTTTCGTGTGATCACCGGTCGGTGGATGGCGCAACGGGAGCCTCCTTCCTGCAAACCTTTAAAGGATTGCTGGAAAATCCGTTCGGGATGCTTGTGTAAAGAATAGGTGTAACGTTTAAGGTTTAATGTTTAACGGGTGGAGGAAACTGGCACGGTTTCTCCCGGTTAAGCGTTAAACCTTTACACGTTAAACGATAGATTGATTCGAAACGAATGCAGAAAATTCACGCTACGACCGTTGTCGGGATTCTCCACAACGGCGAAATCGCCCTGGGGGCCGACGGACAGGCCACGATGGGCAATACAATTGCGAAAAGCAACGTTCGGAAAGTAAGAAGCCTGATGAATGGCAAAGTAATGGCCGGGTTTGCCGGATCGACCGCCGATGCCTTTACGCTGATCGAACGGTTTGAAGAAAAACTCAATGCCTACGGCGGCAACCTGAAACGGGCGGCTATTGAACTGGCAAAAGACTGGCGAACCGACCGGTATTTACGGCGGCTGGAAGCCATGCTGATCGTTGCCTCCAAGGAAGACTTACTCGTGATTTCGGGTACCGGGGATGTGCTCGAACCCGACCACCAGATTGCGGCTATTGGCTCGGGCAGTATGTATGCCCAATCGGCAGCTATTGCCTTAAAAAAGCATGCTCCCCAGCTATCTGCCGAAGAAATGGTTCGGGAAAGTTTGCATATTGCCGCCGATATTTGCATTTATACGAATCATAATCTGGTTGTTGAAACCATTCGGTAGTTTTTGGGTTTACGGTTTTTGAACTTTGGCGTATGGTAATGGCCATCCTTGATCGGTGTGGGGGCTCACGCGCTACCACCGCAAAACCGCCATTCGAAAGCGGAAATCGTAACCCCATGCCCAAACCGTATCCGTACTAAACGGACAAATCACCTGGTCTATGAAAGGTCTGCGAGCGGTTTTGCCAAAAGCGGTCCGAAAACGAATTATGTTCGGGTTCGGAACGGCTTTGTTGCTGATTGTGCTCGGCTTTGGCCTGACGTTTTTCAGTTATAACCAATACCGCAAAGCCAGTAGTCGCATCGAACACAGCCAGCAGGTTATCAACCGACTGGGCCGGATTCTGTCGCTGATTACGGATGTAGAGTCCGGCGAGCGGGGTTTTCTGGCTTCCTCGGGCGATGGAATCTACCTCGAAGCCTTCGATACGGCCTTACCCCAGTTTCCCCGGGAACTGGCTCAGATTCGGGAGTTAGTGGCCGATAATCCAGAACAGCTCCGGAATCTTGATTCGCTGACGAAACGGATTGATGCCAAAATTCAAATGGCCAGTCAGCAGGTCGATGCGGTCAAAAACCGGTTGCCGATTTCCATCGCCCGTACGTATATGATGCTGGGGAAGGCCCGGATGGACCGGGTTCGGGAACTGCTCAAAGAAATGAATGAAATCGAGCAGGGCTTGTTCAATACACAGTCAAGGCTCGCAGCCGAGTATTTCCGGAATACGCTGATTAGTATCTTTACGTTATCGCTGCTGACGTTCGTAACGCTGATTGTTTCGTATAACCTGCTTGAAAATGAATTGAATACCCGGCAGAAAACCGAAGATCAACTGCGGGCCTACGAAGACGAACTGCAGGATAAAATTCAGTTGCTGGAAATTTCGAACGAAGAACTCGAGCGGTTTGCGTTTGTGGCCTCGCACGATATGCAGGAACCCCTGCGGAAAATTCAGTCGTTTGGCTATCTGCTCCGCGACCGGCACCAGGAAGGGCTTTCGGAAGATGGGCTGACCTACCTGAACAAAATTCTGCAATCGGCCGAGCGAATGTCGAAAATGATCAAGGATCTGCTCAATTTCTCGCGGATTTCGAACAAGAAAGAACCCTTTCGAACCGTCCGGCTGAACGACGTGGTGCAGGGCATTCTGAACGATCAGGAATTGAAGATCAAAGCCGCCGGTGCCCGGTTTGAAATTGATAAGCTACCGGTTCTCGAAGCGGTGCAGAGCCAGATGGACCATCTGTTTTCAAACCTGATTTCGAATGCCCTGAAGTTTACCAAACCGGATCAGCCGCCGGTGATTAGCATTCGCGGGGAACTGGCGGAACCCGACGAGATCGACGAGCTGACCCCGGGCAGAACGTATTATAAACTAACGGTTTCCGATAACGGAATCGGGTTTAATGAGAAATACATTGATCATATTTTTAAGATTTTCCAACGGCTTCACGGCAAAAGCGCTTACGAGGGAACCGGTATCGGACTGGCCATTTGCAAACGCATTGTCAACAACCATAAAGGGTTGATTACGGCCCAGAGCCAACCCGGTGTTGGAACCACCTTTATTATTATTTTACCCGAAAAGCAGACTCAGTCTGTTCATGATAATGCAACAACCCACGAGACCAGTCCATATTCTATTGGCGGATGACGATGAAGACGATCGCTTCCTGACGCGCGAAGCGTTCCGTCAGCAGTTTCCGGTGACCGAAATGAATGTCGTTGAAGATGGCGAAGAGCTGATGGAATTTCTGCGCCGGACCGGTCGGTATGCCAGTGCCGCACACCCGTTGCCCGAATTAATCTTACTGGACCTGAACATGCCCCGCAAGGATGGACGGGAGGCTTTGCAGGAAATCAAATCGGACCGCGAGCTGCGGCATATTCCGGTGGTGGTCTTGACGACCTCCGATGCGCATATCGACATCGATAATTCGTATTTGTGGGGGGCCAATAGCTTCATTACCAAACCAGCATCCTTCAAAAAACTGATGGACATTACCCAGACGATCGGGGAGTACTGGTTCAATGTCGTCAAGGTCAGCGGCCGGGAATAACCGCGCCGGGCTCATTCGTTCACTTTTACGGCGGTAAGCTGGGCGAGAAGCTGTTCAAGAAAGCTCATCACGCCTTTCAGGGAACCGGGCTGGTATTTGTTGACCAAAACCGCAAAGCTCAGAAGCTCGCCGTCCGCCGAGGTCGCATAGCCGGCATACGCCCGCACGCCCTCGATCGTTCCGCTTTTCGCCCGGACGTTACCCGCAGCGGCTGTACCCCGCCCGAGACTTTTGACCGTGCCGGATTCTCCCACGACCGGAATGCTGTCGTAGAAGGGCAGAAAGCTTTTTTCTTTCGACATGCCGGCCAAAATGCCGGTCAGACTGGCCGCTGTCAGGGCACCGACCGGTGACAGACCGCTGCCGTCTCTGGGGCGAAAACCGCTGAGATCAACGCCTTTGCTTTGCCAGAACCGGGTCATCTGCTGAACCGCCAGGTCGGTGGTCACGGGGGCTTTGGCTAAGGCATTGCCCGCCAGCATCAACAGCGATTCGGCGTACAGGTTGATACTCTGGTGGTTGGTCAGCCGTGCCATTTCGGCCAGCGGAACGGAGGTGTGCAGGTGAAGCTGCGTCCGTTTGCCACCCGGTGCCAGGGGCAGGTTGCCGGTTTCCGGCTGGCGAGCGGGGCCGAGCGAGCGGGGCGCATTCTGAACCGAAATGCCGGCTTTCAGCAACTGCTCGTGTAAAGCAAACGCCGTAAAAAACGCCGGATCGGGCAGCGAACCTTTCACGCCGAATTCGCTGACCCCGGCCGGAACGGTGCCTTCCAGAAAAACCTGCGTGGAAGGTGGAGCATTGTAGATGATCACTTCATCGCCAGAGCCAGCCGGTCCGGTCCGGACGTTGTTTTGCAGTTGCAGGAAGGGGATGGCCGGTTCGGTTCGCAGGATTGGGGCGGGTTGACCGACGGTTTTGGCCGGTTTGAAAACCGCCCGGTAGAGATTTTCGTTAAAATTCAGGCCCGAAAGACCGGCCCCGTAGTAATTCCCGATATCGCCCCAGACCCAGGTGTTTGGCACCGGAAGACTCTGAATAACCGACGCATCACCCACGACCGAACCCCGAATCTGTTTGATTCCGGCAGTTTGAACAACTTCTTTCCAGGTCCGCAGCAGGGTGGGGGCGTCGGCAAACTCCGCAAACCGGTTGCTGCCAAGGGTGGGGTCGCCGGAACCCCGGATGTACAGATTCCCCTGCAAAACGCTGTCCCGGATCGCTCCGTCGTATTCCAGGACGGTCTGAAGGGTGTGGTTTTCGCCCAAAACCGCCAGGGCCGTCGCCGTTGTTGCCAGCTTCAGGGTCGATGCGGAGGGCAGGCTCAACTGGGCATTAAAATCGACCAGAACCGCTCCGTCGCGCACCCGCCGAACCGACAAAGCCGCCGTTCCGTGTCGGACAAAGGCGCTGTTTTGAAGGTGGTACATGGTGGCCTTCAGTCGTTCAATTGCCAGCGAATCCGCCGACAACGGGGACGAATAGATTTCCACACCGCCAAAAAGACAATAAAAAAAGGCCAGGTACCGGTACATGGAAGTGTAAAAAGTCGGGTAGTTTATGAAAGCGGTTTTTGTATTTTTGCAAAATATAGCCAGAATTTTACGCCCTTTTTCGCTGTTACACCAAAATTAAAGAGTATCTAGCTTCCTTTTCCGGTCACTGTGCGACAATCGACCGCAAAGGTATTAATCTAAACGAATGAAGTTGACATTTTGGGGGGCGACGCGTCAGGTGACCGGGAGTATGTTTCTGCTGGAAACGGATGATCATTACCGGATTCTGATTGATTGCGGGGCCGACATGGATAAAAAAACGGGCTCGAATGGTTTGGCCGAAGAATCACCGAGCGGTGCTACCGGTTTTTTCCCGTTCGAACCGTCCATGATCAATGTGGTGCTGCTGACCCACGCACACATCGATCACAGTGGAAATATTCCGAATTTATACCGGGAAGGGTACGAGGGGCAGATTTTGTGTACCGAGCCCACCTATTCATTAACCAATTTGCTGCTTCAGGACGCGGCTTCGCTCAACCACCGACGACTGAACGAACTCGGCAAAAGCAAAAAGCAGAAGGTTCGGAAAAAACTGGTGGCGCTCCAGAAAGATCTGTTTCTGGAAAAGCAGGTCCGCGAATCGATGGACAACGTCGTGCCGATTCAGTTTAACCGCAAATTTCGCCTGGCCGATGATATCGACGTGACCTTCATTCCGGCGGGCCACCTGCTGGGAGCGGCTCATATTGTGATCGGGGTTTACGAAAATGGGCAGCGGAAAACCATTTGTTTCTCGGGCGACATCGGTCGTCAACACTATCCGCTGCTGACCGATCCTGAACCCGTTCCGCAGGTGGATTACCTGATTTGTGAATCGACCTACGGAAACCGCCTGCACCTGGATTCGCAAACGCCCGAAGCGATGCTGGCTGACGTAATCAAGCGAACCTGCATCGATATTCCGGGGCGGCTTATCATTCCTTCTTTTTCGGTCGGTCGAACCCAGGCGCTGCTGTATACCCTCAACCGCTTGTACACCGAACAGGGCTTTTCGGCCATTAAAGTGTTTTCCGACAGCCCGTTAGCCTTGGAAAGCACCAAAGTATACCAGAAAAACCTGCGGTTATTAAACCGGGAAGCGAAAGAATACTACGAGGAAAACGAGTCATTGTTTGATTTTGCCAATTTTGAATACCTAGAATCCTCGAAGGCCAGCCGGGAGGTATCGAACTACCGCGAACCGTGCATCATCATTTCGTCGTCGGGGATGGTGCAGGGCGGTCGGGTCGAACAACACGTGGCGGCCAACATCAGCAATCCGTATTGTACCATCCTGATCATCGGGTATTGCGCCGAAGGAACCCTTGGCTGGCGATTGCTCAACGGCCAGCCGACCATTTCGATTAAAGACAAGGAGGAGCCGGTTTTGGCGAAAGTTGAGCGGACGGATGTGTTCAGCGGGCACGGCGACCGCGACGATCTGGTCCGGTTTGTCAAGCATCAATCGTCCGAAAAACTGAAAAAAGTGTTTCTGGTGCACGGAGAATACACCAGCATGGTGGCCTTTCAGCAGACCTTGCAGGAAGAAGGTTTTGCCCAGGTAGTGATACCGGAAAAGGGGCAACAATTTGACTTATAAAGCCGGGAAAGTTGCTGAACCGGATTTTCCGCTAACTTTGCCAAGCGAAAAATGTTGCCACCGGGTGGTTTTAGGGCTATTGCTTTTAACAAGGTAGCTGATTATCTGTATCCTGGGGCAACGTTAACCAATTCTTGAATGAGGACGTATTTGGATTTCGAAAAACCGATTGCCGATTTAGAAGTACGACTGGTCGAAATGAAAAAACTGGCCGAAAACAGTAACGTGGATGTTACTGAAGCCGTGGCGTCGCTGGAAGTCAGCATTGAAAAACTCCGGAAGGAGATTTTTGAGAACCTTACCCGCTGGCAGCGCGTTCAGCTTTCCCGCCATCCGGACCGGCCGTACACGCTCGATTACATTAGCCTGATCGGCGATCAGTTTATCGAACTGCACGGCGATCGGACGGTGCGCGATGATCCGGCCATGGTAGGCGGTTTTGTCGAAATCGATGGACAGACGGTGATGCTGATTGGTCAGCAGAAGGGCCGGAATACCAAACAGCGGCAGCACCGCAATTTTGGGATGCCCAACCCGGAAGGATACCGGAAAGCGCTCCGGTTGATGAAACTGGCCGAGAAATTCAACAAGCCCATCGTGACGATGATCGACACGCCGGGGGCTTTTCCGGGGCTGGAAGCCGAGGAACGCGGTCAGGGCGAAGCTATTGCCCGGAACCTGAAAGAAATGTTCACGTTGCAGGTGCCGGTTATCTGCATCGTGATTGGCGAAGGAGCCTCGGGCGGAGCACTGGGCATTGCCATCGGCGACCGGGTGCTGATGCTCGAAAATACCTGGTATTCGGTAATTTCTCCCGAGAACTGCTCGACCATTCTCTGGCGGAGCTGGGACTATAAGGAACAGGCCGCCGAAGCCATGAAGCTGACGGCCCGCGATATGGAGAAAAACCGGTTGGTCGACGGCATCATCGAAGAACCGCAGGGCGGAGCGCATACGGACCCTGCTGCGATGGCTGCGCGCATTAAAAAAGTCATTCTGGACACCATCGAAGAACTAACTAACCTGACGCCCGAAGAACGCATCGATCAGCGAATCGAAAAATTCTGTTCGATGGGAGTCGTCCTTGAATAATATTGAAATCGATGGCAGGAGTTTTAAAACCCGGTATCAAAAACATTATTTTCGACCTTGGAGACGTCATTATTCCCATTGATCTGCGGGCACCCATTCGCAATTTTGCGACCCTTTCCGGCCTGACGGAAGAGGAGGTCGAATCGCTCTGGCGGGAACATGGGCTGACGTTACAGTATGAAACCGGCTTGATCGACGACGATGGCTTTCGCCAGCACGTCCGGCGGTTACTCCGGAACCGTGGCGACGGACCGGACGCCTGGGCCGACGAAGTGATCGATACGGCCTGGAATACGGTTTTGCTGGACCTGCCCGTCGAACGCGTCCGGCGGATTCAGGAGCTTCAGGGCCACTACCGGTTGTTCCTGTTGAGCAACACCAGCCCGATTCACATTGCCGGCGTTAACAAAATCTTTGCTGCCCACGGGCTGGCTCCGCTGGAGGAGTTGTTCGAAAAGGTTTATTATTCCTACGAAGTGAAACTGGCCAAACCGACGCCGGAAATTTACCAGTACGTGCTCAATACGTCCGGGTTAAAGGCCGAGGAAACCCTGTTTTTAGACGACAATCCGCATAACATTCGATCGGCTGGGGAGTTAGGTATCCATGCCGTACAGGTGCAGCCGCCCCTGACGATTCTTGATTATCTTCGCGATGAATCCACAAACGAGGACATACCTCATTCAAGCTAGCCTTTTTGTTCTAACGGTTTTATCGACCACGGCAGCCGGGGCAGAATGGATGTATGGCCGTTCTTTTCTGGACGTCGAGCATGGAATTGGCTGGCCGGAATTCTGGGATGGGCTGCATTATTCGATCCCGTTTCTGGCCATTCTGACCGTTCATGAGTTCGGCCATTTTTTTACCGCCCGCTACCACCACGTCCGCGTTACGCTGCCTTACTACATTCCGCTCTGGTTTGGTCTTGGCCAGACCCTCGGTACGCTGGGCGCTTTCATCCGGATCAAGGATTTCATCAACAGCCGCAAGAAGTTTTTCGACATCGGAATTGCCGGACCGCTGGCCGGTTTTGTCGTCGCACTGGGGGTTCTGTGGTACGGTTTTACCCATTTGCCACCGCCGGAGCATATTTTTTCGATTCACCCCGAATACCGGCAATACGGGCTGGCTTTCGGGCAACATGTGTATAAAAACCTGCCCAAAGACAGTGCGATGCAACTCGGCGACAACCTGCTGTTCTGGTTTTTCAAAACCTACGTTGCCGATCCGGCGCGGCTGCCGCACCCCTACGAAATGATTCATTACCCGTACCTGATGGCCGGGTATTTTGCCTTGTTTTTTACGTCCCTCAACCTCATCCCCATCGGTCAACTCGATGGGGGGCATGTGTTGTACAGCCTGATTGGCCGCCGGGCGTTCCGGGCGGTGGCACCGGTTTTGTTCGTCGGTTTTGCGTTCTACGCCGGTTTGGGTTACATCCGACCGTCGGATTTTATGATTGCCAACGACCTTGATTTTCTGAACGAACTGGGGTATCTGGGTCTGTACATTCTGGCGCTGTTCATCAGTTTTCAGGGAATGTGCGAAACCCGGACGACGGCCTGGCTGATTGCCCTGAGTGTGGTGGCGGGCCAGTTCCTGATTTCTTTTTTCTTCCCGACCATAACCGGCTACCCCGGTTTTCTGTTATTCATTCTGATTCTGGGCCGTTTTCTGGGCGTTTATCATCCGGAAACCGAAGATGATCAGCCGTTAGGAACCGGGCGAACCGTGCTGGGTTGGCTGGCGCTCGTCATCTTTGTGCTGTGTTTTAGCCCAAAACCGTTCATTTTTTCATAAACTTGTTGTCAACAGATAGCATCTGTTCCTGATCAATATGTTTAGCGCATTGGCCCGGTGGTTGTATAAACTGGCCGGTTGGAAACTCTCAGGCCCGGTTCCCGACTTACCGAAAGCCATTTGGGTACTGGCTCCGCATAACACCAACTGGGATTTTCTGGTCGGGCTGGGCGGTCGGGCCACCACCCGAATCTGGATTCGGTATCTGGCCAAGAAAGAGCTGTTTACCTGGTATGCGGGCTGGCTGTTCCGGTTGTTAGGGGGCAAGCCGGTCGATCGCAGCCGGTCGCATAACCTTGTCGATGCGATGGTGGATGTGCTGGTTCAGAGTGAACACCTTCACATTTGCATCTTGCCCGAAGGAACCCGCTCCGATGTGGAACGCCTTAAAACCGGTTTTTACTACATTGCCCTGAAAGCGGATGTGCCGATCATTCTGACGGGGTTCGATTACCCCCGCAAAACCATTTTCCTGAGTGAACCCCTGTGGATGACCGGTGATTTCGAGAACGACGTTCGACCGGTTTACGAATTCTTCAGCAGGATTCAGGGCCAGCGGAAAACCTGGCTGAAGCGCTACGAGGAAACGGGCATTATTGCTACTTAGCCCCGCCAACCTTTTTAAAACCAGATCGCTCGGATTGTAAGCTGAACCGGTTTTTCTCAACAAGTGGCCCGTGCGGGCTTTCGGCTGGAATGAAGGCGGTTTCTCGGACGACCGGATCGGTACGATGAAGAAAAACAGCAGGTCGAAACGGCGTTGAAAATCAGACCGTATTAGGACGGGTTTGGACAAGATCACGAACCATCAGATCACCGGCGCGTTCGGAGGCTCCGGGGCCGCCCACTTTCTCCCGCAATTCGGCATAATCCGCCAGCTGGCGCTCGTGATCGGAGCCACCGGGCAGAATTTTTGTCAATTCCAGGATGAGGTTTTCGGTCGTTAACCGGTACTGCTTGAGTTCGGTGACTGCTTCCCGGTTCAAAATCAGGTTGACCAGCGAAATGAACGGGACGGCAACGACCCGGCTGGCGATCTGGTACGAAACCCAGGACATGCTGTAACAGACAACTTCCGGCACATTGAGCAGGGCGGTTTCCAGGGTTGCGGTTCCGGATGTGACCAGGGCCGCATCGGCTACAGTTAGCAGGTTATAGGCGTCGTCCATCACGATCGGAAGCCCCGTTATCTCTTTGGTCAGACTGGTATACAACGATGCGGGCAGGTTGCTGACCCCCGACAGGACAAACTGATAATCCGGAAAATGAGCGATGGTTTTTAGCATTTCCGGTAACAGCAAAGTCACTTCCTGGTATCGGCTGCCGGGCAGGAGCGCGATGATGGGCCTGGAACCGAGTCGGTGCTTTTGCCTGAAATCCGGGTCCGGCCGGAACCCCGCAATGGCATCCATCAGCGGATTGCCCACGTAGTCGACCGGGTAGTCATACGTTCGGTAAAAATCGACTTCGAAGGGAAAAATGACGAACATCCGGTCAACCGCTGCCTTGATTTTCAGGGCGCGCTTCTGGTTCCAGGCCCAGACTTTGGGCGAAATATAGTAGAAGACCCGGATGGCGTGTTTTTTGGCAAAACGCGCCATCCGCAGGTTAAAACCGGCATAATCGATCAGAATTAAAACATCGGGCTGCGTTCGGAGCAAATCCCGCTGGCAGTCGCGGAGGTTTTTGCGAATGGTCCCTAAATTCTGGATCACCTCCAGAAAGCCCATGAAGGCCATCGTACGGTAATGCCGTACCAGTGTGGCCCCGGCTTCTTCCATTTGGTCGCCCCCCCAGGCCCGGAACCGGGCCTGGGGATCGCGCTTCCGAATGGCGTTGATCAGGTTGCCGCCGTGGAGGTCGCCGGAACGTTCCCCGGCAATCAGGTAGTAAGTCATACGTTATTCCCCGTAGTAATCGACGTAGTTTCTCGGGGTTTCATACAGCCGGATACGGTGCAGCCGGGCTTCGGTAATTTGGGCCAGGGCCTGGTCCAGAATTTTCCAGATTTCAACCACAAATACCTCGCAACTGGCCATTTTTCCCCGCATAAAATCCACATCGACATTGAGGTTCCGGTGATCCACTTTATCGATGATTTCGGTCTTGACCAGATCTGCCAGCACTTTTAAATCGATGACAAAACCGGTATCGGGGTGCGGCTCTCCCTTCACGGTTACAATTAATTCAAAGTTATGACCGTGGCCGTTGACGTTCGCACAGGCCCCAAATACTTCGCTATTTTTTTCGTCCGACCAGGTTGGGTTGAACAACCGGTGGGCGGCATTAAAATGTTCTTTTCTGCTAACGTAAACCATTCGTTACCATCGCCGGGGCGATGTGTCAAGTACGGCAGCGATTGGGTGTCACCCGCTGCTCGCTGCAAAATTACGGTCTTCGGGTCGTTATTAAAAATGGAAATGAAGCAAGTTGCGATCATCCTGCGAATCCTATTTTTGGGTTTTATTTATGCGCCTTGTCGTAAAATAATTATATTTTTTCATTAAAACGTGGATAGGTTGGTGTAGCGAATTGGTGTAACTTTACACCCTGTTTTATAGCGAGAAATCGAGATTTTAATCTAACCTAAAACAATCGTTGCTCAATTTCTACCGAGTATGATCATTGTTACGGGCGCAACGGGCTTCATCGGAAGCTGTCTGATCTCAAGACTGAATCAGGAAAATTTCAATGCCATTATTGCCGTCGATGATTTTTCGAGGGCTGATAAACTAGCCAATCTGGAAGGAAAGCGCATTCTGGAACGCATCGACCGGGAGCAGTTTTTCGAATGGCTTGACGGAAATTACCACGAAATTGAGTTTCTGTTCCACATTGGAGCCCGGACCGATACAACCGAGTTTGACCGGAGTATTTTCGAGCACCTCAACGTCGAGTACTCAAAAAAAATCTGGGCGAAATGCATTGAATACCAGATTCCGCTGGTCTATGCGTCCTCGGCGGCTACCTACGGGCTGGGTGAACTGGGTTACGATGATAACGAATCGCTCATTCCGCAGTTAAAACCGCTCAACCCCTACGGTGAATCCAAAAATGAGTTTGATAAATGGGTTCTGGAGCAGGAAAAACACCCTTTTTTCTGGGCCGGTTTAAAATTTTTCAACGTTTACGGACCTAACGAATACCACAAAGACCGGATGGCGTCCGTGATTTACCACGCTTTCTGCCAGATCAAACAGAAGGGTTCCATGAAGCTCTTCCGGTCGCACAACCCCAATTTTGCCGACGGCGAGCAGATGCGCGATTTCATCTACGTGAAGGATGTGATCGATGTATGTGTGTTTCTCATGCACCATCGCCGGAATTCGGGAATCTATAACCTCGGCAGCGGTAAGGCCCGCACCTTTCTCGACCTGGCCAACAATACGTTTCGGGCGATGGGGGTGATGGCTGAGATTGAATTTGTGGATACGCCCGAAGACATTCGCGATAAATACCAGTATTACACCCAGGCGTCGATGAGCAAACTGCGATCCATCGGGTACGATCAGCACTTTCAGACGCTGGAAGAAGGCATTCAGGACTACGTGCAGAACTACCTGATGCCCGGCAAACATCTGTAAGGACCCACGGCCTGAGCCGTGGGCATGCCTTATTGCCAGATAATTTCGACGACTTCCTTCTTCAAATCGACCGTCGTACGCTTTTCATCGTGATTCCGGCGGAGCACGAGGGTTCCGTTCTGAACCCGCACGGATTCCTGTTGCAATACCCGGAAATCATCCTTCTTGTGAAAGACCGAAACGGAGGCTTCCGTGTAGTCGGGCAACGGCAGGGAATACGTTTTGCCGGTCGCTTTAAGGGAACGCGCCGTCGATACGCCGGTTTGGCCTTTGGCCAGCGCCAACGCCCGCGACGCCTGCGGGACGCCATACCCGATGTAATTATTGCCGTAGGGGTACAGGTGTGACGATTTTTCGATGATATGAATCAGTTCCTTGTTGGTCAGTTTTGGATTGGCCTGCATCAGGCAAGCCGCAAAACCGGTAATAACCGGGGCTGAAAGCGAAGTGCCGTACAACGAAAAACAGGATACATTCGGTTTGAGGTAAGACAGGAACTCGGGCCCAATACTGCTGTAGCCAATACGGTTCCAGATTTTGCTGTTGGTGGCCCCCACGGCCAGAACGCCCTCCGCATCGGCGGGGGTGGAGATGATCCGCCAGGAACGATCATCGCCCTCGTTGCCCGCCGATACGATAATCAGAATTCCTTTTTTATCGGCCGCCAGTTGGGCCGCTTTGCTGATGAGGCTCGTGTGACCATCCATCTGACTGGGCTGGTAGTTTTCTTTCGGGTTGGTGAAGCCCTTGGCGTACCCCAGGGACGTATTAATAATCCGAACGCCCAGGCTATCCATCCATTCCATGGCGGCAATCCAGTTGTCTTCTTCCCCCCGGAATTCGCGGGCACCGTGGTCGGTCCGGGCGAGGTAAAACGTGGCGTCGGTCGCCAGCCCGTACTGAATATTTTCGTTTGGATCGTGGCCTGCAATGGCGGCCATCACTTCCGTACCGTGAAAATCGGAAAGGGTTTCGAGCGACCCAAAAAAAGCATCGCGCGACCGCGCCGGATTGACATAATCGCGAACGGCCTTGATGCCGTTGCGGTGAAAGATATGCTTCAGGGCACTGGCGGAATCGGCGCCGAAATAACCGGCATCGATGACACCAATTGTGACATTTTTAGCCGACAATCCCGCCCGTCCGAAAACATCCGCCTGAATTTGTGACATGACCGGGGCCATCAATACTTTTGTAACCTCGTGATTGAGGCTATTGATCACGATCCGCTGATCAATCGGAACCAGTTCTTTCACGAAAGGCATTGCCTTGACCCGGTCAACCTGAGTGGGCGTCAGCTCGGCCGAAACCGCATTGAGCCAGCGCGACTGAAAAAGGGGCTGAATCCCTTTGTTGGTTAATTCCCGCAAATAGGTCGGATTGAGCGGAAAATCGGTTTCGTCGACGGAAAGCCCCATCGACTGCCGGTTGGAGAGGGTGGAAGGAGAAAGAGACGGTTTTTGGGTAGATGGCTTATCCTTCAGGGTGATCCAGTACTTGGATTGAGCCGTTGCGATACCGGCCCAGAAGACCATTATCCCAAAAAGAAGCGGAACAATTTTTTTCATTGAAACGAAAGCATCAATTTTAGGCATTAAAGTACAAAATGATCATGACATTACCGAATGGTTGTCCTTTTGACCCCTCTACAGTATGAAGTATACCGCCATTGCCAATGAATTGTTTGTGACCAACCGGCGCCGTCTGTCGGTTTTATTGAAACCCCGGTCGGTGGTGGTGCTGAACGCCAACGACATCATGCCGACCAACGCCGACGGGACGATGGGGTTTCGCCAGAGCAGTGATCTGTTTTACCTCTCCGGTGTCGATCAGGAAGAAACGATGCTGGTGCTGTTCCCCGACCATCCGGACGAGCGGTTTCGGGAGGTTCTGTTCCTGCGGGAAACCAGCGAAATGATCGAGATCTGGGAAGGCCATAAACTGACCAAAGAGGAAGCGGAACAAACGTCAGGAATTTCGAAAAAGTCGATCTTCTGGACGCACGAATTCGAGCGGGTGTTTATCCAGATGGTTTTCGAAGCGGAGCATATCTACCTGAATACCAACGAACATACCCGCAATTCGTCCGAAGTGGAAACCCGTGATGTGCGGATGATCCGTCAGTTCAGGGAAAAGTATCCGCTGCATCAGTACCAGCGTCTGGCGCCCCTCATGCACCACCTGCGGGCCATCAAACAGCCGGTTGAAGTGGATTTACTGAAAGAAGCCGTCCGGATTACGGAAGACGGTTTCCGGCGCTTGCTGAAGTTTGTGAAACCGGGCGTTTGGGAGTACGAAATCGAAGCGGAACTGCTGCACGAGTTTGTCCGTCAGCGTTCCCAGGGGTTTGCGTACACCCCGATTATCGCGTCCGGCGCAAATGCCTGCGTGCTGCATTACGTCGAGAATAACCGGCAATGCCGGGACGGGGATATCATTCTGCTGGATGTGGCGGCCGAATACGGCAATTACAATGCCGACCTCACCCGGAGCATCCCGGTGAACGGGCGGTTTTCGGACCGGCAAAAGGCGGTTTACCAGGCGGTTTTGCACGTGATGAAGGAAGCGAAAAAGCTGCTCGTACCGGGCAATGTGTGGGACGATTACCACAAGGAAGTCGGGAAAATCATGGAGTCGCAGCTGATCGGGCTGGGGCTGCTCGACAAGAACGATGTCGCGAAACAGGACCCGGATAATCCGTTGTACCGGAAATATTTCATGCACGGCACCTCGCACTTTCTGGGGCTGGACGTACACGATGTCGGCAATAAGTATCGCAAATTTGAACCCGGTATGGTGTTCACCTGCGAACCGGGTATTTACATTCGCGAGGAAGGGCTGGGCATCCGGCTCGAAAACAACATCCTGATCACCGAAACCGGCAACATTGACCTTATGGACTCCATCCCGCTGGAAATCGAGGAAATCGAGGAGTTGATGAATAGCTGATCGTTTAAGGTTTGAAGTTTAACGTGGTAATCTCGATCAGCTGTCAGCTAAATACTTTAAACGTTAAACTTCAAACCTTAAACGACACTATTTCACTTCCGAAACAATCACGAAATTGTCATTCCGCGTAATGCCGTAGAGGACGGTTTTGTCCTTCACACTGCGGTCGATGGCAAAGGCCTGGCCTTCGCTGACGGTCGGGATGGTTTTGAGGTATTGCAGGGTCGAACCGCGATCCGGAAGCTTCAGGACGTACAATTCCGGTTTGTCGTGGCCAGTGCAATAGATCAAACCGTCTTTGCCCCAGGTGCCGCCGGAGGTGCTCATGGGAGCGAAAGCCTGCAGGACCGTCGGCGGAAACGCCCAGGATTCGAGACGTTCCCAGTTTTTGGAAAATTTGACCAGCATTGTCCAGCGATTGTCCCGCCCCTCAGCGGACGATTTGTTGGAATAGTTGGCAAAAGCGACCCACCAATAGCCCTGGTAGAAATCGGCCCAGGTGGCCGAGCCCGGCAACATCCCCAAACTGTGGGTCCCGATAGGGTGCAGCGTCCGCGTATCGAAAATTTCGATCGAACTCAGCATCGGCACTTCCGGGTAATTGGAATGCACGCAATACAGCTTGCCATCGAGCACCACGCCACTGTTCAGGTGTTTCAGCAAGCCGGTGGTGTCGCGCCAGACGGCGACTGGTTTGCCATCGGTTTTCGTGTGTTTCGTCAGCGAGGTGTTGTTAATGACGTAAAAATGGCTGGCGTCGACGGCAACGCCCTGTTTTACTTCCTTCAACTGAAACCGCCGGATTTCATGCGCCTGCTGCGCAAAAACCGCATGAATGGTTAGAAAAACCGTCACCAGGAAAAAGGCACCTTGCCGCATGAGCGAATTACTGGTTTTTTTTCGGGAGATAGGATTTGGGGTCGAGCGCTTTGGGCGACCACTGCTGAAAAAACTCGGCAACCTGCTTTGGACTGTGGCCTTTGCCTTCCTCCAGGTACGCCGAATTCTGGGTGTGGAGCCGGTTTCCTTGGCCATCGAGTACCACAAATACCGGGAAGCCAAACCGTTGCGGGTACCCCAATTGGGCCAGCGTTTCCTCATTCTTGTTCTCCGGGCTGTAGTTGACCAGCAGCATCTCGTAGTTGTCGTGAAGCAGCCGGTTTAGAGTCGTGTCCGAATGAACCAGCTGATGAAACCTGATGCACCACGAACACCAGTTGCCGCCGATTTGCACCAACACATGCTTGCCTTCCCTGGCCGCTTTGGTCACCGCGTTTTTGATGTCCTGCTGCGCATTGGCTTGCGGGTTGTAGATTTTCGGAGCGGCCGGTTTTGGGGGCTCCTGGGCAAGTGCCGCAGAAAAGCCGCCGAGGAGCAGCAAAAAGGCGAAAAGGGTCGTTTTCATACGGGATTAGTTGGTTTTGGGCGTTGATGAAAGGGTATATTTTCGGGCGGCCTCTTCTTTCAGCACGTAGAGAGCCATGCGACGGTCGACGGCTGAGGGCGTTTTTTCGATCCCGTTGTCCAGGTTTAAGGCGTATTTGAGTTTCAAATTTAGTTTCTGGATTGTGTCGGCACGAATCCGGCGCTGGTTATCGAGGGATTTGTCCGAAATTTGCAGCAGTTCATTCACTTGTTCCGCGGATAAACCGCCCGAATGGGTAGCCCGCATCAAACCGTCCAGCAAGTCCTGTTCCAGTTGCGTCAGGTCGGATAAGTCCGGTAATTCGGCTTCGGCGGAGGCAACCCGGCTATTTTTGCGGTGATAGAGGTAGAAAACCGCCAGACCCGTTGCGGTTAATGCCAGCACCAACAGGGATAGCGTCGTATAATCCGTTGCGTTTTCCGTATAAAAGGCCCCAATAGGGGAGGCTTCCTGCCAGAGCTGCGCAACCGCTACGCGCTGCGGCAATCCTTTGGGGGTGGCCTCATTCCCGTTAAAAAGGTAATGGTGTAACGTGTCGTTTCGGATGTAGTACTGGTAGCGATCGGAATCGGTATTGGCAGGCTGGCGCAAAAACCGCCGGTGGGTATCTTCCCAAACCCGACACTGGTTCAGAACCGGGTCGATCAGAAAGAGTTTCGTGGCGGGACTGGCGTGATGGCTCACGATAAAATACCGGCCCGAAAAGAAAAATGCCACCCCATTATCCAGCTGTTGGGGCAGCCGCTCCCGAACCGCTTCCGTCACCCGGCCCAGTTTTCGCCACTGTTTGTTCGGGAACGAAAACGCATACACGTCAAAATCATACGTCGTGGCACCGGCCTGCTCCGCGTCATTGTGGCAAAAGTTGAGCGTTGAGAAATACGAGTCGGTTTCGGGGAGGTAGCCATTTAAGCCTGCATACAGCGAGCGCGGCCCGTCGGTTTGGGGCGGAATGCTTTCCCACTCGCTTTTTCCGGCGCGGTAATAAGTGATCAGGTTATTGGTGTGCCAGAAACCGTACCCGCCGAAACTATACAGGGTATCGTTCCGCATGAAGGTGGTCGAATGGCAGTTGAATCCCCGGAAAAAGGTGTGATCCAGGCGTTCGAGCGTCCGGTTTCGGAAGTCGAACTGATACACCTGGCCCGTACAGTCAATCGTTAAATACCGCTGCTGCGGGCTTTTGCCGAAGCCCATTACCCGTGTGGTAGGCGGAAAATCCCGGCTGTCGACCCCCTTCAGGGTAACTTCGCCCATCCATTGCCAGGCCCCGGCAGGCGTTTCCACCTCCAGAATTTTTCGTTCGGTATCAATCCGGTACAGCTGCCCCGTACGTTCGTCCGACCATACGAGTGAAACCGCATAGTTTTTTGTCATCAGGAGGGGGTTTGCCAGCAGAAGGCAAAGCCAGAATACGATCGGTTTCGGAGCCATCAACAACCAGCTGTTGCCAGAATACATTAGAACAGGATTACTTGAAAGTCACAAACTTAACCATTTTCTAAACAAGGCGAAAATTGGTGGATACTGTGTGAGGAACGTAAATCACAGATTTTTAATTGGGTAGAAGGTACATTTTCCGAATGTTTACAGTGTCAAAGCGTATAGATGATGAAAGGTTTTTATTTTGTTCTATGTACAACTACAAGGTAAGGTATACCGTGAATGGGCGCAGTTCAACCGAAGTCTTTGTAACTGCATCCGGATCCAGCGAAGCGGTGAAGTTAGCCTTCAACCGGAATGGTTGGCAAAAAAGTCTGGTAAGCGTTTATGCAATCATCCATTTCTTGTAACTCTGTCCTATTTCTTATAATTCTGTCCTATATCGTTATTTGTTTCTACTAGTAAGATTACCGTAACCGTGCGATACTTAAAGATTTCTGTAGAAGATTCTTTTTATTGATCACCTTGTACTAAAGATACTGTAGACGGTTATGATTTTTATGGCATTGCCCGGTCAGACTTCTGAATTGGGCGATGCCATTGATTTAAACAGCGCAAGGAGTCGCGGGTTGGCCTGTTCTAAAATGGAACGATACGAAGCGTGTATACCTCCTGAAAGGGTATTTGATGAAGCGGATAGCTATTGTCCTGGGAATTGTCCTTTTTATTCTCGCATCTTATTTCGGGATTATGTACCATTCCCTCTCGCCGTTTGTGAAAGAAAAAGAACGGCTTTTGGCAAACGAACTGACGGGAAAAGGATTGAAACCGAATTATATGATCATTTCCGGCTATCGTCCACACTGGCTCAATCAATTAACCCCGCTCGCGGCCAAAAAGAGTGTCCATCAGGTTGGACAGGCAATCGATATCGATGTGTTCGATGTCAATGGAGATGGGAAAAGCAATCGAGAAGATGTTGAACTCATTGTTCAGACGTTAGAGAAAATGGACCGCCGGAATCCTGCCCTGGCGGGCGGGATTGGAACGTATTTTAGGTCCGCGCCACAAATGGTCCATTTTGATGTGGCGGGAAAAAAACGCCGGTGGAATTATTGATCCCACCGGCATTTTACGCCACGTTGAGGATGGCTTTTTACAGCATCACCGGCTGCCCGGTTTTGACGGACTCATCGCAGGCAAACGCAATGCGAAGGCTGTTGACGGCATCCTGCAAATGGTCGGTCAAATCGACGTTTTCGCGGATGGCTTTCAGGAAATACCGTTGTTCGCGGTTGCACAACTCCTGGTGGTCCGGTTCGTCCTGCATATCGATCCAGGTGTCTTCCTGTGTAAACTGATCGTTTTCGTCCAGCTGGGCGTAGTGCACCCGGAGCGATTCGGTCTTGGTGTGCGCATCCACATTGTCGGATTTGCCGGCTCCGCCCGCGTTCTTGGCGACAATGGAAACGCAGCCTTTCGGCCCGATCACGTCCTTCACAAAAAAGGCGGTTTCGCTCATCATCGGCCCCCAGCCCGCTTCGTACCAGCCGACCGAACCGTCTTCAAACCGGATTTGCAACTGGCCGTAGTTATAATTCCCCGCCGGAATCTCTTCCGTCAGCCGGGCCCCGATGGCGTTGACCTGTACCGGTTTTGAACGCGTCATCTGGCACATCACATCAATGTAATGCACCCCGCAATCGACGATCGGGCTGAGGCTCTTCATCAGATTCCGGTGAACCGTCCACATATAACCGTGGCTTTGCTGGTTCAGGTTCATCCGCATCACCAGCGGGCGACCCAGTCCCTGCGCCACTTCCACAAATTTTTCCCAGGACGGATGGTGGCGCAGAATGTACCCAACCACCACTTTTTTTCCGGCTTTCTCGGAGGCCGCCACGACGCGCTGCGCTCCTTCGACGGTATCGGCCAGCGGTTTTTCAATAAAGACGTGACAACCGCTTTCGAGCGACTGAATGGCAAAGGCTTCGTGGGTGTCGGGATAGGTCGAAATACAGACCGCGTCCGGTTTGGTTTCCTGCAGGGCGGTGGTAAGGTCGTTGAAAAGCGGGTAACCACCCCCGAGTTTTTCGTTCAGGACTTCCTTGCTTTTGCCGGTGGATACAATACCGCAGATTTCAAAACCATCGGTATTGGCGTACGCTATAGCGTGCGAAGCGCCCATGTTGCCGCAACCGACAACGAGCACCCGCACCGTAGAATGAAGTGTTGACATGGAAAATTTACGTTAAAGACGGCAAGTTGGGACAGGAAACGGAATAAAAAAAATTACCGGCGTCCCAGTCGGTAGTTCAAACCGACGATTCCCTGCAAACCAGGCCAGAAATTTTTCCAGTCGGTCAGGCCCACACCGGGCTGGTGCGATATATAGGAATCGAAGAGGAAATAATCCGTCCGTTTCTGAAAACCAACGAATTTCTGTACGCCCAAGTCGAGGTTCCAGCGCGACGAAAACCGGATGTTCAGGGCCGCCGTGATCCCCAAGCCCCCCAGAAAACCGTCTGCCGAATGTGGGCGATACACCGATTCACCCGTACCGAAGGATTCAATGGTGCCTTCCTGACGGTATTGTGAACCAATCAGACTAAGTCCGATGGGTAAGCCAAGTTTGGTCAGGCGATCGTTGCTGCGAATCAGATCGCGTTTGTACCCCACTTTGACGAAAGCGCCCGACGTTTTCAGGTCGTCGACTCCGCAGTCACAGGCAAACCCGCTGCGGAAACCGCCGAACGAATTCTGATGGGTATAACCGGCATTTACCGTAATCGCCCAGCGATCCAGCCTGGGGCTCCAGGCCGACGTAATTTCCAGGGAGCGACCGGGTAAGGTCGCCAGGTTGGTGCCGATTTGACCCTGCCAGTTCTGGGCGAATACCTGACTCGTGGCTGTCATTAGGAACAGAAAGAGTAAACGAAATTGCATATCAGATTTTTCTTTTTTCGACGATGTTTACCAGAATATACCGGATGGAAGACGCATCCTGGGGTGGATTTTTAACCGGTTCCCGGCGTACGATGAGCCGGTATTCGTACCCTTCCTCGTACGTAAAACCGTCGATCCCGCTGTAAAAGTAACCCCAGTTGGTCTCTTCATCGATCTTGACCAACAGGCACCGCTGCTGGAACACCCCCATGCAATCTTCCTGATGATCCGCAATCTGCATGGTAATTAAATCCGGCTTAACCTGCCATTTGTCGCAAGCCCCGAAGAGCAAAAGCAACAATAAGGTGCCGTAACGAAGAGATGATTTCATGAATAAGGCCAAAGGTTGAAACTATACAGACCTGTTTTAAATCAAATTCGTTGCAACGGACGGCCTGAAAACCGCCAGAAATTTACGGCTCCCGTTTCAGGAGTTTTCGTTTGAAAAAATCCGCCGTGGCCTGTCCGACTTTCAGGGCGTTGGCGTGGCTCATCCAGTGGTGCGTATCGTCGGGAATGACCAGTGTTTCCAGCGGGACGCCCCGGGCTTCCAGGCGCCTGACCAGATCCGTACTTTGATTGAACCGGACGTTGCGGTCATCGTCGCCGTGGATGATCAGCACCGGGGAAGTCCAGGTCTGGATGGACGAAACCGGCGATGACGCCCAGGCCACGTTGGCCGCCCGCTCGGCATCCGGAATAGGTTCGGCCGGGTTGGATGCGGGCGCAGTTCGGCTGGTGGTCCAGTTGTGAACGCCATGAATGTCCACCCCCGCAGCAAACAATCTGGAATCGCGGGCCAGGGCCATGGCGGTCAGGTAGCCACCGTAGGATCCCCCGTAAACCCCGATCCGGCTGGCGTCGATCTGCGGCTGTTTGGCCAGCCATTCGCCCGCAGCCTTGATATCCTGATACTCAGCTCCTCCGGCGGGTCCGCCGTTGGCCGGTTGGTGAAACGCATACCCGTAGCCGATGCCCAGCCGGTAGTTGACCGACAAAACCGCAAACCCCTGACTCACCAGGTACTGATTGTAGGCGTAGGCATTGGAATAATAATCCGAATAATTCCAGCCCAGCTGCATCTGCCGCGACGGGCCACCGTGAATGTAAATAATGGCGGGTTTTTTACCCGTTCCGTTGGCCGGTTCAAAGAGTTGTCCATACACCGTCACCCCATCGGCGGCTTTGAAAGTGACCGGTCTGGGCGTCACCAGTTGGCTGGTTGGAAAATTGGCAGGAATCAGGTTTTGGCCCAGGAGCTTTGCTGCTCCCTTTGCAAACGGCATCAGGGCGGGGAGGGGCGGACGCTGGGCGGTGGCACTCAGGAAGGCAATGTTCGCCCCATCGCCCGTGATCACCGGCGTCCATTCCAGGCCAACGCCCGGTGTCAGCACTTCAGCTCCGGCTTTATCCACCGCCACGCGGACGACATGCCGACGGTCAATATCGAATTGGTCGGGGCCGGTATTGCCGCTAAAAACCAGCCATTTGCGGTCGGTACTCAGTTGGATGTGCTCAGCCATGAACGAACCGGGGGTCAGCAACAATGGGTTCCCGCCGGTCGAAGGCATCGAATACAAATGCGGCCAGCCGTCCTGATACGACAGAAAAACAATGCGGTCGCCAGCCGCCCAGTGGAGGTTAAAACCGCCATGTGTCGTTGGTACCGACCCGGCCAGGGTTTTGGGAGCCTGCCAGATTGGGCTGGCTTTTCCGGTGGCGATATCCGCCGTCCAGATCGACCAGGGCTGGTGTCTGCGACTCAGGAGCGAATCCGGGGCACCCCCGGAACCGGGGGTGCGGACGAAGACGATTTTCGTGCCATCGGGCGACCAGCGCGGGGAGCGATCCCGCGAAAAGGACGGAGCCAGCCATTGAATGGGCGTTTCGGCATGGGTGAAAATGCCGACAAAGGCATGATCGCCCCGGCTGGAAACAAAGGCGAGTCGGGAACCGTCGGGCGACCATTGCAGCGAGCCATTTTCGCCCCGGGCCGTGAACAGGTTTTGGGCTGCGGCAGAACCGTCGATCGGTGCTGACCAGATCTGATGGTTTTTCACGAAGGCGACCCGATCGTTGCTGGGCGAAATCACAGGTTCATCCCCTTCCGATAACGCTTTGGGTTCACCACCCACGAAGGGTACACGCCAGACCTGCACCTTGATCGGAACGGGGGAGGAGGAGGTGTTGACCGGCAGGGCATCGTCCCAGTTGGAACCGTGGTCGCCCCCGCGCACGTAAACCACCCACCTGCCATCCGCCGAAATCGAAAGGCTGGAAATTTCCTGCCCATCGTCGCTGGTGTAATTCGTTAGTTTTCGGGGCGTAAATTCCGGTCCTTCAGCGATATAGATGTTGCGCCTGCCCTGGTCGTTGACTACCCAGGCAATCTTCGACCCCTGAGCGGAAGCGGTTAAATCGGAAGGGAAAGGGTAACTCCGTACGGCTTCCAGCGGGAACGATTGCGCCGGGCTGGGGTGGCGATTGAGCAAAAAGAGGCCTGTAATCAGGTAAACGAGGAGAAGTTTTTTCATGAGAAGTTGTATTCATTTGCTTGAAAATACGAAATCAGAACTGTTTCGCAGAGCTCGGCGGAGTAAATTCAAGTTTAGCGGAGCAAAAATTTCGCTGATAAGCTCTGATTAACTCCGCTGCACTCTGCGAAATAACTTTTTGATGTCGAACAAACCTTTCCAGACACGGTTAACCAAGTTTACTTCTGAGCTTCATTACTCATGAAAACCACAACCCAATCCATTGAGCAATTGAGCATCAATACCGTACGGGTATTGGCGGCCGACGCCGTGCAAAAAGCCAATTCGGGCCATCCCGGTTTACCAATGGGCGCGGCTCCGATCGGGCATCTGCTCTGGACCGAGGCCATGCATTACAGTCCGAAAAACCCGGACTGGCCCAATCGCGACCGGTTTATTCTGTCGGCGGGACACGGTTGCATGCTGCAATATTGCTACCTCTACCTGACGGGGTATGACCTCAGCCTGGATGATCTGAAGCAATTTCGACAACTGGACAGCCAGACGCCCGGCCATCCGGAATACGGTTTGTCGAAAGGAATCGAGATTACGACGGGGCCGCTGGGGCAGGGTTTTGCCAATGGCGTCGGTTTTGCGATTGGGCAATACCATCTGGCAGCTCGCTACAACCAGCCGGATTTTCCGCTGTTCGATTATAAAATTTACGCCCTGTGCAGCGACGGCGACATGATGGAAGGCATTACGTCCGAAGCCGCGTCGCTGGCGGGGCATCTGAAGCTGGGCAACCTGATTTATTTCTACGACGATAACCATATTTCCATCGAAGGCAGCACCGATCTGACGTTCACGGAAGATGTCGCCCAGCGGTTTCAGTCGTACGGCTGGCACGTGCAGGTAGTCCCCGACGGCAACGATCTGGAAGCCCTGTACCAGGCCGTGAAAGCCGCACAGGAAGAAACCACCCGCCCCTCGCTCATCAAGGTTCGGACGCATATCGGCTACGGCAGTCCGAACAAGGCCGACACTGCCGACGCGCACGGGTCGCCCCTGGGTGAAGCGGAAGTTCGGCTTGTGAAGGAGCGATTCGGGTTTGACCCCGACAAATCGTTTGTTGTACCCGCCGGTGTGTTGCACTATTACCGCGAAATCGGGAAGGAGCGGGCGAAGAAAGAAGAAACGTGGAACGATCTGTACAAAGCCTACAAAGCGAAGTATCCTGAACTGGCGGAAGAGTACGAGTGGGTCAGCAACGGAAAACTGCCCAAAGGCTGGGCGAAAAAGATCCCGGTTTTCGCGGCCACCGACGAAAAGATCGCGACCCGGAAAGCGTCCGGTAAAGTCCTGAACACCATTGCCGATGACCTGCCGCACCTGATCGGCGGGTCGGCGGATTTGTCGCCGTCGACGGATACGGATTTGAAGAAGTACCAGTCGTTTTCTCCCGAAAACCGGGCGGGCCGGATTTTTCATTTCGGGATTCGGGAACACGCCATGGGCGCGATTCTGAACGGCCTGGCGGTGACGAAAGGCATTATCCCGTACGGGGCGACCTTCCTGGTTTTTTCCGATTACCTGCGTCCCACGATCCGGCTGGCCGCTATCATGAAAATCCGACCGGTTTTTATTTTTACCCACGACAGCATCGGTTTGGGCGAAGACGGTACGACCCACCAGCCGATTGAGCATCTGATGGCGTTGCGGGCCATTCCGAATCTGGTGGTGATTCGTCCGGCGGATGCCAACGAAACCGCCCAGGCCTGGCGGGTGGCCATCGAACACCCGGGCGGACCGGTGGCCCTCATCCTGACCCGGCAGGGCTTGCCGGTCATCGATCAGGAAAAATATGCCCCGGCGACGGACCTCGAAAAGGGCGCCTATATTCTGTCGGATTCCGAAAAAAAACCGGAGGTAATTCTAATGGGCACCGGATCGGAAGTTTCGTTGTTGTTGCAGGCACAGGAGCAGCTCCGAAACGAGTCGATTGCCGCCCGGGTGGTTAGTATGCCTTCCTGGGAACTGTTCGACCGGCAGGATGCGTCTTACAAGGAGACGGTTTTCCCGAAAGTGGTGAAAAAACGGCTGGCGGTGGAAGCCGGTGCGGTGTTGGGCTGGTATAAATACGTCGGCGACGAAGGCGATATTCTGGGCATGACGTCCTTTGGTGAATCGGCCCCGGCGGGCGACCTGTTCAAAAAGTTCGGCTTCACGGTGGAAAACATCGTGAACCGGGCAAAGGCGTTGGTCCGATAGGAAACGGTTTTCAGTTTACAGTATTCGGTGGCTAACGCGTTCTTTCCCAGGTATGCGTCAGTTCCGGCGGGGAACCGCCCCGAAGCGTCGGCCCGGCGTAAACTGAAAACCGTATACCGAAAAGCGTATACCATAAACTGAAAACCGTATGAAAATAGGCATTGCCGCCGATCATGGCGGGTTTGAACTCAAGGAAACGCTCAAGTCGTTTCTGACCGGCCTGGGCTACGAGGTGGTCGATTTTGGAGCGCACGACTACGAAAGCACGGACGACTACCCCGATAAAATCATTCCGCTGGCGCGGGCGGTTTCCGGCCGTGAGGTTGAGCGGGGCGTGGCGGTTTGCGGGAGCGGTGTCGGAGCGGCCATTGTTGCCAATAAGATCCCGGGCGTACGGGCGGCCTTGATTAACGACCATTTTTCGGCGCATCAGGGTGTAGAAGACGATGATATGAACTTAATTTGCCTCGGCGGACGTATTACAGGAAATCGGGTCGCCGAAGAGTTCGTGAAAGCCTTTCTGGAAGCCCGGTTCAGCGGTGCCGAACGACACCTCCGGCGATTGCATAAAGTGCTTGAATTAGAAAAATAACTCTTCCCGTTTAAGGCTAACGGTTTAGGCTTTTTTGCTGAAAACCGGATCGTTACCCTTAAACCTTACCTCTTAAACGTTAAACGAAATATGGCAAACCGCGTAAAACAGATTCACAACTTTGGCCAGAGCATCTGGCTGGACTTTATTGACCGGAAAATTATGGATTCCGGCGAACTGCAAAAACTGATCGATGAAGACGGTGTTCGGGGCATTACGTCGAACCCGGCGATTTTCGAAAAAGCCATCAGCAGCAGTTCTGATTACGATGAGGACATCAAAAAACTGGCAAAAGAAGATAAAACCGACGAGGAAATATTTTACGGACTGGCCGTCAGCGATATACAGCGGGCGGCTGATTTGTTTAAACCCGTCTACGAAGAAGAAATTCGGGGTGCCGATGGCTACGTTAGTCTGGAAGTATCACCGCACCTGGCGCTGGATACGGAGGGCACCATCAACCAGGCCCGCGAACTCTGGAAAGCCGTGGATCGCGACAATGTGATGATCAAAATTCCGGGAACTGAACCCGGTTTGGCCGCCATCCAGACCGCCATCAGCGAAGGCATCAACGTTAACGTAACCCTGCTGTTCGGGCTCGATCGGTACGAAGCCGTAACGGATGCCTACATTTCGGGCCTGGAAGCCCGCCTGGCGGCTGGCCAGCCCATCGACGGCATTGCGTCGGTTGCGAGTTTCTTCCTGAGCCGGATCGACGTCATGGTGGACCCGCTGCTGGACGAAAAGGGACTCGGTGACCTGAAAGGCGAAGTGGCCATTGCTTCGGCTCGCAAAGCCTACGAAATTTACAAACGCGTGTTTGGCAGCGAACGGTTTGCGAAGCTGAAAGAAAAAGGAGCCAAACCGCAACGCCTGCTCTGGGCCAGCACCAGCAGCAAAAATCCGGCGATTCCCGACACCAAATACGTGGAGGAACTGATCGGTCCCGAAACCGTCGATACCGTCCCGATGGAAACACTGGAAGCCTTCCGGGATCACGGCGTGGCCGAAAACCGGCTGGAAACAAATCTGGACCAGGCGACGGCCATTCTGGAAAAACTCAAAACCGGTGGCATCGACCTCGACGCCATCACCCAGAAGCTGGAAGACGAAGGCATCGACAAATTCAACAAGCCGTACGACAAACTCCTCGCGGCCATTAACGCCCAGAAAAAAGCGCTGGAAGCTGTGTAACGGCAGTCGGTGGTCGGTATTCCGTTTTCGGTTTACGCCGGGCCGACGCTTCGGGGCGGTTTTCTGCCGGGACTGACGCAAGTTTAGATTGAATGCGTCAGCCGCTGAAAACCGAAAACTGACTACCGAACACCGACATCTGTCAACCGCAACTCTTTTAACTCAAACGACTCAATGGCAGAAACGAAATATAACTTTGGCATGATTGGCCTCGGGACTATGGGCCGAAACTTGCTCCTCAATATGGCCGACCACGGTTTTCCGGTGGCCGGTTACGACATCAACCCCGATCAGGTGGCCGGTTTTGAAAAGGAAGGCGAAGGAAAACCGGTCAAAGGCTTTACGGATCTGGCGACCATGATCGAGCACCTGTCGACGCCCCGCGCCCTGATGATGCTGGTTCCCGCCGGAAAACCGGTCGATAACGTCATCGAAAAACTGCTGCCGCTGCTCGAACCCGGCGACATCATCATCGACGGCGGAAATTCGCATTATACCGATACCATCATTCGGGATAAATACCTGGACGAGAAAGGGTTTCACTTCTTCGGGATGGGGATTTCGGGCGGAGAAGAAGGGGCCCGCAAAGGCCCGAGCCTGATGCCGGGTGGCGACAAACAGGCGTATCTGACGCTGAAGCCCATTTTCGACGCCATTGCCGCGCAGGTAGACGGGGTTCCCTGCGTGACCTACATCGGTCCGGGGGCCTCGGGTCATTTTGTGAAAATGGTCCATAACGGGATCGAGTACGGCCTGATGCAACTCATCGCCGAGACCTACGAAATTCTGCGGAAGGGCCTTCAACTGGATAATCAGGAACTGCATCAACTCTTCAAAACCTGGAACGAAGGCCGGTTGCAGTCGTTTCTGGTGGAAGTGACCCGGGATATTTTTGGTTTCCGGGAAAACGGTTCCGAGCAGTATCTGGTCGATCTGATTAAGGATCAGGCGAAATCGAAAGGGACCGGTAAATGGACCTCGCAGGTTGCGATGGAGCTGGAGGTTCCCATTCCGACCATCGATACGGCGGTGGCGATGCGGGACCTGTCCAAATACAAAACGTTGCGGGTCAGGGCGGCCGCCGTCTACGGCGACGAGCCGGCGGCTCTGGATGTCGACAAGGAAGAATTTCTGAAATCGATTGAAGAGGCCCTGTATTTCTGTACCATCATGACCTACGCCCAGGGGCTCGATCTGCTGTACCGATCCTCGATTTCGTACGGCTATAACCTTGACCTGGCCGGTATTGCCAAAATCTGGCGCGGGGGCTGCATCATCCGGGCGGCTTTGCTTAACGACATTTTCAATGCCTACGAAAAAGCGCCCAGTCTGGAGCATCTCCTGCTCGACGACTCCATTCGGGAACTGGTGGCCCGCAGCGTGGGCGGTATGCGCTACGTGCTTACCTCGGCCATTACGGCGGGGATTGCGGTGCCGGCTTACGCGGCTTCATTAACGTACTTTGATTCGTTCCGGAGCGAGAATATGCCGTCCAATCTCATTCAGGCGCAACGCGATTACTTCGGGGCGCATACTTACGAACTTATTGGCAAAGAGGGCGTTTTCCACACCCACTGGACGCCACTACCTGGAAAACCATGAAATCAATGCTTAAGCCGAACCCTACCGTATTCATTATTTTCGGAGGAACCGGTGATCTGGCCTGGCGCAAACTCGCGCCGGCCCTGTATAATCTGTACCTGGACGGCTGGATGCCCGACCATTTTTCGATTGTCGGTACCGGGCGGACAAAACTGACCGATGAAGAATTTCGCGAAAAACTGCTCGAAGGCATTAACCTGTTTTCGCGCAGCGGCAAAGCGGAAAAAGAGCAGTGGGAAACCTTCAGCCAGAACATTTATTACCAGGTGTCGGACCTGAAGAATGCCGCCACTTACCGGGAGCTGGGGTCACGGATTAAAACCTACGAGACGGCCTGGGACCAGAAAGCCGACCTGATTTACTACCTGGCGGTTTCGCCGAACTTCTTCCCGATTATTGCCGAAAACATCGCTAAAAACTGCCCGAAAGAAGGATTGGATCGGACCCGGATCGTGATTGAAAAACCGTTCGGACACGACCTGGACTCGGCCCGGGCACTGAATGCGCAGTTGCAGGGGATTTTCGACGAGAAGCAGATTTACCGGATCGATCATTATCTGGGCAAGGAAACCGTGCAGAATATCATGGCGTTCCGGTTTGCCAACTCGCTGCTCGAGCCGATCTGGAATCGCAATTACATCGATCACGTACAGATTTCGGTAACCGAACAACTGGGCGTCGAGGACCGGGGTGGTTATTACGACGGGGCCGGGGCGTTGCGCGATATGATCCAGAACCACCTGTTGCAACTGCTATGCCTGATTGCGATGGAACCGCCCGTGAACCTGGATGCCGACGAAGTCCGCAACCGCCGGGTCGATGTGTTGCGGTCGATGCGCCGGTTTTCGCCGGATGATATCCGGTTTTCGGCCGTTCGCGGGCAATATGGTCACGGCTGGATCGAAGGCAAGGAAGTGCCGGGGTATCGCGATGAACCGGAAGTTGACCCAACTTCCAACACGGAAACGTTTGCGGCCCTGAAGTTTTTTGTCGATAACTGGCGCTGGCAGGGCGTGCCGTTTTACCTGCGCACCGGCAAGCACCTGAGCCAGTCGGCTTCGGTCATTTCGATTCAGTTCAAGAACATACCGCATTCGATTTTTCCGCCGGAAGCGGCCGAAAACTGGCAGCAAAACCGCCTGGTTTTCAGTATTCAGCCCGAAATGAGCATTCGGTTGCAGATGCAGGCCAAACGACCCGGGCTGGACATGACGCTGAACCCGGTTGATCTGGTCTTCGATTACAGCGGCACGTATCCCGGCAAACCGCCCGAAGCCTACGAAACCCTCCTGCTCGACACCATGCTGGGCGATCAGACTCTGTTCATGCGCAGCGATCAGGTCGAAGCGGCCTGGGATCTGATCATGCCGATTCTACACGCCTGGGAAAACAAGAAGAGCCTGAGCTTCCCGAATTATCCGGCGGGCTCCTGGGGCCCCGAAAACGCCGAAGCGCTGATTGCGCAGGACGGTTTTCACTGGTTTACACTTCCACTTAACGGGAAACACGGATGAGTCAGCCCATTTTCCATATTTCTGACACCGCCGACCAGACGGTGGTGGCGCTGGCGGATTTTTTCGTCGAAACGGCTAAACGAGCCATTGCCGAAAATGGACGGTTTTCGGTCGCGTTATCGGGCGGCAGTTCGCCGAAAAAATTGTATGAGTTGCTTGCAACGCCCGATTTCAGCCGACAGCTCGATTGGGATAAAGTTGATTTTTTCTTCGGTGACGAACGCTACGTCCCCGCCGATCATCCCGATAGCAATGCGTTGATGGTCAAGAAGGCCTTGTTTGATCCGTTGCGCATTCCGGCTGCGAACATTTTCACCGTCGATACCAGTCTGCCGCCCGACGAAGCCGCCCGGCAGTACACGGAAGCCATTCAGAAACGGTATCAGGCCGTGCAGGTCCGGTTTGATCTGATGCTGCTGGGACTGGGCGACAATTCGCACACGGCTTCGTTGTTCCCACACACGCCGGTGTTGCACGATCCGTCGGTGTCGGTGAAGGCGGTTTTTCTGGCGGACCAGAACGTTTACCGGATTACGATGACCGCGCCGTTGATCAATCTGGCCCACCGGCTGGCGTTTCTGGTGTACGGAAAAGGCAAGGCCGAAGCGGTCGAAGCGGTGCTGAACGGCCCCGAAGACATTGAAAACCACCCCGCTCAACTCCTTCGAAAGGCGGTTGGGGAGGTGCACTGGTTCCTGGACGAACCGGCGGCTTCGGCGCTATCAAGGTAACCTCGCTGGCATCAACGGGTAATGCTTCAGACATGAGTTGTCCCGAAGTTTGATGCCTCTATTTTAAATGCGAAAACCTTCCGAGTTTAGTGGTGCGAACTACTAACCGGAAGGTTTTCTTATGTCGGGACTCCGTAAAAATCGGCGTCTGTGCCGACGCAATCAAGTCACAAGCTCATTATTTTACCGACCAACTGGATGAGTTTGTTCACCCCCTCGCTCAGCAGCTTGATGGCCTGTTAGCTCGGCGAGGAGTCTCCACCTTTAGGGCCGCACGCACCTTGCACTAACAGCGGCAGGTTGGCGTCCTGTTGGTGTGGTCGAAAAGCCCGAGAGTATCCGCAGCCCGGGCCTACGCATCCCGATTCTCCTCAACAAGCTTTATAGGTAGTCGTATCTGGTCTGGGTTGTGGGAAGGAACCTTGGTATTTGCTCACCAATCAATCCTGTCAAACCGCCGATCAACGTTGGGTCGTCGTTTAGGGCAAATTGAGGCTTGTTGGTGGTTGAACACCTGGATCGGCGACAGGCTCTGCTGGGCCGATGGTGCCATTGAAACGGAAAGCGGTGCCAACTTGCGCTGACACCGCTTTATCGGGCGGCTTTAGCCGCATTATTAAAGACCTACCAAATCATCTTGCAAACGTCGGGATGACTCATGTGTCGATACGAAAGAGACTTATCGTGCAATTTCGACCTGCACCCGCTTTCCTTTAATGGTATTGCCTTCCATGACGTCTACCACCCGGTTGGCAAAATCGCGGGGAACATCCACGTAGGTGTGCTTGTCAAAGATGTCAATGTGTCCAATGGTGCTTCCCGGAATGTTGGCTTCACCGGCGATGGCGCCGACGATATCACCCGGACGGATAAAATCCCGACGACCTACGCTAACGAACAGGCGGGTCATGTTGGCTTCCCGTTCACGCGGTGCGCGTTCGCGGTCATCCCGTTCGGGCCGGCGGCTTTCGCCCCGATCCTCCCGGTTTCCGAAACGAGGACCCCGTTCCCGATCACCAAACCGGCCTTCACCCCGGCGTTCACGGTCGCCAAACCGTCCGAAGCTTTCACCCCGGCCACCCCGGTCGCCGAAACGTCCACCGCGATCACGGTCACCAAACCGGCTTCCTTCCCGGCGTTCCCGACGGTCGTCGTCATGGCCCAGGTTCTGATCAGAGAATTCGTTCTTCTCGATACCCATGCCCCGTTTCACCAGTGCCGATACAATTTGTTCGGTACTAAAACCGGAATGATGCAGGGCCGTCAGCATGTCATCATACAGATTCAGGTCCTGGCTGGTTTCGATGGATTGTTTAACCTGTTCGATAAAACGGGCTTTGCGCAGGCCAACGATATCTTCAAACGACGGAATGACGCCTTTTTCAACCCGGACCTTCGTATAATTCTGAATTTCGCGGAACCGGTATTTTTCATCGCGGCCAACCAGCGAGAACGCTTTGCCGGATTTGCCGGCACGACCCGTCCGACCAATCCGGTGGACGTAATATTCTTCGTCGAGCGGAATGTCGTAGTTAATTACGGCATCCACATTGTCAACGTCGATACCCCGGGCGGCTACGTCGGTCGCAACCAGGATATTGGTCACACCGGAGCGGAACTTCGACATTACGTTATTCCGTTGCGCCTGACGCAAATCACCGTGCAGCCCTTCGGCCTGGTAACCACGCACCTGCAAATCTTCAACGATTTCTTCAACCCGCTTTTTCTGGTTACAGAAAACCAGCAGCAGTTTCAGATCATACGTGTCGATCAACCGGCACATTACTTCCACTTTCGCCTTCGGTTTAACCTCGAAATACACCTGTTCGATGTTCGTGTTGGTCAACTCGTTTTTGACGACTTTCACCAGAACCGGGTCTTTCTGGAAGCGTTGCGTAATGCCCATGATCGGTTTCGACATGGTTGCTGAGAAAAGAATCGTCTGCCGCTCTTCGGGCATATCTTCCAGAATGCTTTCGATATCTTCCCGGAAGCCCATATCGAGCATTTCGTCGGCTTCGTCGAGAATCATCATTTTAACGTTATCCAGCTTCAGCGTCCGGCGTTCCATGTGATCCATAACCCGTCCCGGCGTACCGATAACGATATGAACGCCGGTTTTCAACGACTTGATTTGCCGTTCGATGGAGTCGCCACCGTAGATGGCTTCGACCCGAATACCGCGTTTGAATTTCGAAAGTTTCCGTACTTCATCGGCAACCTGGAGGGCCAGCTCGCGGGTGGGGCACAACACCAATACCTGCGGATGGCGTTCGGTTACATCGACCAGATCAATGGCCGGAATTCCAAAGGCTGCGGTTTTGCCAGTGCCCGTCTGAGCCTGACCAATGACATCGCGACCCAGTAAAATCGGCGGGATCGCTTCGGCCTGAATGGGCGAGGGATGCTCAAAGCCCATTTCGGTAACGGCCTGTAAAATTTCGTCGGATAGGTTCAGATCCGCGAACGTACGTTGCGGAATACCCGGTTTTACTACAATTTCCTGTTCAATGATTTCAGGATTCATACCTTGTAAAAGTTTTTAAAATGAAACTGATACAAGCGTTTAATCGGCAGGAGTGCTCGTTCTGCGCGGCCATGCAGATCCGATTGCAAAAAATCGGCAAACGATACGTCTAAAATTTGAGATACAGTCGTGAAGGAACCCCCGAAATGCCCAGCTTAGCCCAAAGTGAATGATCACCAATGCAATTGCCCCAACAGATGCGCCCAACGAATGTTAAACCCCTTTCCGGTTGACATCCGTGCTGCTCTGCGGTAAAAGAAAAAATCTCATGAAGAGTATCTGTTACAGAGATCGGACGGATGTCCGCTTGAAAACTGTTGCAAAAATAAGAGGATTTTCTGAAAATAGCAAGTCCACCTCTATTATTATTGTATTTTTTGACGAATGCGGTTTTTAGAAAACCGACCGCATGGCTCTGGCTTTCAGCAAACATTCCTCGTACTCCTGCTCGGGATCAGCATCGTAAGTAATGGCGCTGCCCACCGAAAAAGACACCCGGCCCAACGCCTGATTATAAAAAATACTGCGGATCATGACATTAAAATCAAAATCACCGTCCGGGGTAATATAGCCGGCCGCGCCGGAATACAGACCCCGGCGGCTGGCTTCGTACTGATCAATCAACTCCATGGCGCGGACCTTGGGGGCCCCGGTCATGCTGCCCATCGGAAACGCATTTCTGATCGCGTCCGTAAAGGGCAGATCGTCCTGGATCGTAGCCGAAACCGTCGAAATCATTTGAAAGAGCTGGCGAAAGGCGTATACCCCAAAAAGTTCGTCGACCCGAACCGTTCCGGTTTTGGCACTGCGAGCCAGATCGTTCCGGACCAGGTCCACGATCATCAGATTTTCGGCCTGTTCTTTTTCGCTGCTGCTGAGCCGCCGTTTCAGGTGTTCATCTTCGACCGGATTGGCCCCTCGCCGGATGGTTCCTTTGATGGGCTGAGAAATGAGTCGATCGCCTTCTTTTTTAAGAAACCGCTCCGGGGAGGCCCCCAGGACGTAGTGGTTTCCGATGCGCTGAAAGTGAGAAAATGGCATTGGCGACTGCCTATTCAAGGCCTCGTAAACAGCGAATGGATTCAGTCTGGCAGCCTCGGCAAAAAACGCAAGACAGTAATTCAATTCGTACACCGTTCCATCGATGATATCCTCCCGGATTTGCTGCACGATCTGGCGGTATTCAGCCGGTGAAACATGAGCCTGAAGGGTGTTACCTACTGCCGGCGTTTCCAGTTCCGCCGGATCGATCGAAGACGCCAGGATGGATTGGGCCACGTGCTGCGGGTCGCTCCAGGAACGAATGAGGATCGAGTTCTCCTCGAAATCAAGGATATGGAGTGGCTGGAAGAAATAAATCGCCGGAAATTCGAGCCAGTTTGGATGGCGACTGCGCAGGGCTTCAATCCGGTTTTTCAGGTCATAACTAAAATACCCCACCAGAAAATCCGGCTGCTGCTGGTGGTGGTGGAAGAGTTGATCGAACGGGTCGGTTTCGGGCGGAAAGTCAACCCGTTGATAGAGGCCGGCCGCTAAACGGTTGGGGAAGGCCGAATACGGAAGCTGGAAGCCCGGGAGCTGGCGCTGGTTATTGTTGAACAATACCACATGGTCGTACTGATCCAAGGCCCATTTCAGGGCTTTTTTTTGCCAGAAATCAATGGGGTGACAAGCTTCCGTCGACTCGAGCGATAGCCTGAACTCCTGACGAAAGTCGACAGACATTAGCTGTGTTCCAGGTGCACGTCGATGGCAATGTCTTTACTCTCGGCGTTCTTTCCAATCCGGAATTTTACCTCATCGTCCACCTGTAATTCATTAAAATCAATATCATTCAGGCTGGTGTAGTGGAAAAACAGGTTGTTGGGCGGATAATTGATAAAACCGTAGCCGTTTTTCAAACTTCGGATGGTGCTGAACTTGAAATCGGACGGATCGGAATCGTCATTTACCTGCCCCGAATAACTTTCGTAATTGAGGGTATTGTCAGTGCCCAGGAGTGTGCGCGTCGACTGCTTCACAAAGAGGTTCTGAATCAGCGGATCGCCCTTCCGAAGTCTGGTATCGATCATTTCGTGCATGGCCACCGGATACGATACTTCCTTCAGTAAATCCTGCGACGTCCGGGTAACCATCTTTTCGCCCTCGTCATTATAGAACTCGAAATCCCAGCTTAATACCATAACCCGCGTTCCCAGGGTATTGAGTTTTCGAATCAGGGGCACGTAATCCCCATCGGCGGTGATCAAAACAACGACATCAAATTTTTTGGAAATTGTTAACTCAAAGGTTTCGAGGGCGAGCCAGACATCAATTCCTTTTTCCTGGCGGGATCCCTGAAACGTTTTGACGGGCAGGTAGTGCGTCACTACCCCTTCCGACATTAATATATCATCAAACAGGCGATCGTAAAACAACTGGTTGCCGCGCTGACTGGCTTCGTGGGCGTTCAGCCGGCCCCTGAAATAGTGGGCGTCAACGATTTGACACAAACGCACCTCCGTGTTCTCTTCCTGTGCAATCTGCGAACGGATAAATTCGTGTAATCCCGAAATGCTGATGCGGCTTCGTCTTTCGTGGGAATAATTATAATAATTACTTACATGTAGAAAATAGTTGCCATCATAGATTACCGCAATCCGGGTTAATTGGGTGGATTTTTTTGCTTGCATTTTATAAACCAATGTAGAAAAATTTAACACTTCAACGCTATTTGAATCAAAACGAAGGATTAACCTCCAGCCATATAGAATAAGCTATTTTATTATTTCTCTGATTATGTGGCAGTTAAATGGTCTTTTGCCAGTCGTACGTAGATAGGAGAGGGAATTGGGGGGCAAAGTACGAAAAAAATACGGAAATGCCGATCGGGAGCCTCTATATGCTACCTTTGTAAGCAACATGTCTATTTTATGAGAAAAGTTCTATTTATCGATCGCGACGGCACAATCGTTTTCGAACCCCAGCCTGATCAGCAAGTCGACTCCCTCGAAAAACTGGAGTATATCCCCAAAGTTCTTTCCAATCTCCGCAAAATTGCCGAAGAAACCGACTATGAACTCGTTATGGTAACCAATCAGGATGGGTTGGGAACAGCAGCTTTTCCGGAAGAAACGTTCTGGCCGGCTCACAATAAAATGATGAAAACGCTGGAGGGTGAAAATATCCATTTTTCATCCGTGTTCATCGATCGGACGTACCCGCATGAAGGAGCCGCTACCCGTAAACCGGGGATCGGCATGTTGACGGACTTCCTCAACGACGCGTATAACTTGCCGGAAAGCTACGTAATTGGTGACCGGCTGACGGATATTCAAATGGCGGTTAACCTGGGCGCAAAGGCCATTTTGATTGCACCAGAAGAACCGACCGAAGGCATGACCGATGAAATGCAGCAAGCGCTCGCGCTATCCACCGACGACTGGGACCGGATTTATGAACTGCTGAAATTGCCTCCGCGAACCACAACGGTGGACCGCAATACGAACGAAACCCGGATTCACGTTGAACTCAATCTGGATGGTCGCGGGCAGTCGTCCATCGAAACCGGTATCGGTTTTTTTGACCACATGCTCGATCAGGTGGCAAAACATTCGGGAGCCGATCTGGTTATCCGGGTGCAGGGCGATTTACACATTGATGAACACCACACCATTGAAGATACCGGGCTTGCCCTGGGCGAAGCTTTCCGCAAGGCGCTGGGCGATAAACGCGGTATCAGCCGGTACGGTTTTCTGCTCCCGATGGACGAAGCCCTGGCCCAGGTCGGCATCGATTTCTCGGGACGACCCTGGCTGGTCTGGGAGGCCGAATTCCGGCGGGAAAAAATCGGGGAAATGCCGACGGAGATGTTCTACCATTTTTTCAAATCGTTCTCCGACGCAGCCCTCTGTAATTTGAATATCAAGGTAGAAGGGCAAAACGAGCATCATAAAATTGAAGCGGTTTTCAAGGCTTTTGCCAAGGCGATTAAAATGGCCGTGAAGCGTGACCTCAAAGCAATGGATTCGCTGCCTAGTACCAAAGGGGTATTGTAACCCCAGATTTATCGAGGGGTTTGTACGCTCCAATAGCAGATTTTTTTACTTTTGTGTTTGTAACCAAAAAACCGGTATCCTTATGTTCATGACTATCGTAACCATCGTTTTTTATATTGTTTTGTTAACCGCAGCCTTTATTACCGGACGTTGGCTGGAAGGCAAGGAGCGGAATTATTGAGAAAAAGAAACGGAATATTGGCGCACGAGCGATGGTTCGGGGCCGATTGTCGTCGGGGTCATATACCATTTTACGCCAAAAGGACCGAATTCGGTCCTTTTGGCGTAAAATGGGGTTAAGAAACTTTAAAAAATTGGGAGGAGGTTCCAACCGAACCAAATGAATAAGGGTCATTTCGGAAAACAACAATAACTACCGTACATGACAACACCATTTAAAAGCTTGTATGGACTGCTGGTCATCGGACTATTGGCAGTTGGCTGCGAGAAAGACAACAAAGTGGCTCCTTCGGAGCAAAATCAACCCGTAACGGTGAAAATCAACCAGTCGGCGCGGGTAAAACAGAATGTTACCCTGAACGTGGACACGATTTCAGACAGCCGCTGCCCCATGAATGCGGTTTGTGTCTGGTACGGAAATGCTCAGGTGAAATTCACGCTGAAAAACGAGACCCAGAGTCAGTCGGGCGAATTGTGTCTGGGCCAGTGCGGTCAGCAACTGAAAAACCGCGACACCGTCACCCTGCAATTGGGCACGGAGCGTTACGAAGTGACCCTGTCTGATGTCCAGCCTTTCCCGGGTTCTAAACCGGATGGTACGCCCAAAGAGGCTATCATTACGGTGAACCAGAAGTAAAAAGCGGATTCAGCGCCTAAAAGCGTACCCGGTTTCGGAAACCGGGTACGCTTTTTTATAGCATCCCTTCGTCCGCGAAGCTTAAATAGCCCTGATCCGTAAAGATTAAATGATCGAGTACGGGAATGTCGAGCAGGAGCCCCGCTTCTTTCAGCTTGCGGGTCAGATCGCGATCCGGCTGTGAAGCGCTCAGGTGGCCGGAGGGGTGGTTATGAACCAGAATCAGGGCGCTGGCCAGTTGTTCGAGCGCGTGTTTGAAAATCAATTTCGGATCAGCCACGGTTCCCGAAACACCCCCTGAACTAATCTGAACCGGTCGAATGACTTCGTTCGCGCGATTCAGCAGTAAGATCCAGAACTCTTCGTGCTGTTTGTCAAGCAGATGCGGTTTTATTTCGTCGTACGCGTCACGGGAACTCGTAATCCGCAGCCGCTGCGGGCGTTCCTGTTCCTTCCTCCGCCGTCCCAGTTCGAGAGCCGCGACGATGCTGATGGCTTTGGCTTCGCCGATTCCTTTAAATTTCGATAAATCCCGGACACTGAGTTTGGCCAGGGTGCTGAGATCATTCTGGATACTTTGCAGGATGATTTTGGAAACATCGACGGCGGATAAATCCCGGGTGCCGGACCCAATCAATATCGCGATGAGTTCGGCGTCGGAGAGGGCCGCCCGCCCTTTAAGCAGCAGCTTTTCGCGGGGGCGGTCTTCTTCCGCCCAACTGAGAATTTTGCGGGGATTATCGTAGGCCATCGGGGTGGGGCAATAAAAAAACCTCACCTGACTAACTCAGATAAGGTTTCCGTAACGTTGTGTTTGAAGGCATTCGGCGGACCAGAAAGCCGATCAGCCGGACAATCCGCCTATCAAAAACGCGGACAAATGTCCGCCAATACTGGATTAAGCCGCAACCGCCAAACCGTTGACGAGTTTCGCCAATTTCGATTTGTTGTTAGAGGCTTTGTTTTTGTGAATGATGTTACGCTTTGCCAGTTTATCCAGCAGCGACGACACCGTTTTATACAATTCCGTTGCAGCTACTTTATCAGTGGTTAGCCGCAATTTCTTGATCATCGTACGGGTCGTTTTGTGTTGGAAACGGTTCAACAAACGCTTCTTTTCGTTTGCCCGGACCCGCTTCAAGGCCGACTTATGATTTGCCATTGCTTATTGGTACAGTATACAGTTTTCTCACAAATGTCCGCAAAAGTAGGAATTTACGAGAAACAATGCAAATTATTCTTCAATTGGGCTTCAAAAAGCGGTTTTTACTGACGGATATCAGAACTGATAATAAATACCTTGTCCCAGCTTCCCGCATTATTTTTCACAAATGCCCGTTGCTTTTCATTCTTGTTGTACGTCTCAATATCGGCTTCGCTCTGGAAGGTAAGGTAGTGGACGACATCATATTCTGCCGAAGAACCGCCTGCACCCGGTAAAGCCTTGCCGGAGGTATACGAAATGATCTGCGGAATTTCATGCTTTAAAGCGGCAAACTCACGCATATGTTGTTCAACCGCTTCATTTTTAGTGCCTTCTTTGAATTTGAAGCACACGATTTGCTGCTTTTGGGCTTTTCTGGAGGGTACATAGGCACCGTAGATTATCAGGCCGAAAATACCAAAGAATAAAAGAATCAGGCTGTAGCCAAGTGATTTACGTTTCATGTCGATTGTGAAATTCATGTTATTCGAAATATTATTCTGAATAACATAGTTGTTTATTAATAAAGTATAAACTTTTCTTATTAAAATACTATGTTTAGGCAAAGGTACCATCAATCTGTTTGGAAGCAAGTTTTTTGCCTGATTTTTTTGAATGCGGTTTTTCCGGTCTGCGCGGGCACCGGACCGCTGTGGGGATTTTACGCCCATAAAAAGATCAATCGACTGGCTGTGTTTACGTTACCTCCTCCTATGATGGTCTTCTATAAAAAGCATATCGACTTCCTGACGGAGAATGCCGTGAATCCGGATAAACGGCGGTATGCGGTGGTCGGGGAAGCGCCCCGGCACTTTATTGACCTGGATGCGTATGGCGATACCTCGAAAACCGCCCTACCACGGAGCTGGAAACCGGCGGTAGACCGGTTTGGTGAGGATACCCTGGCTTTGCACGGGATTGTCCCCTGGCACATTCAATTGACCAAATTCCAGCTGACCGAAGCCTTCAAGGCCCGTGATGCCCGACGGATTCTGCGAATTTCGGCCGATTTGGGGCATTATATCGCCGATGCCCATGTCCCCCTGCACACGACCCGCAACTACAACGGACAATTCAGCGGTCAGCAGGGCATTCATGGTTTCTGGGAATCCAGGCTGCCCGAACTGTTCAGTGATGAATACGACTTTTTTGCCGGACCAGCCAGTTATATCGATTCGCCCCAAAAGCGGGCCTGGCGGGCGGTTTTCGACGCCCATGCCGCGCTGGATACGGTTTTGCGCCGGGAAAAAGAATTGACAGAACAGGAAGGAGAAGCCCGGAAATACGGTTTTGAAGACCGGAACAACCAGACCACCAAGGTGTATGCTGAATCATTTTCCCGGAAATACCACGACCAGTTGCGGGGGCAGGTGGAGCGTCAGATGCGGGCGTCCATCAAAATGGTAGGCGATTTCTGGTACACCTGCTGGGTAGATGCCGGGCAACCCGACCTGGCTGGCCTCGTTGATTATAAACCGACGGAACAGGATCAGAAGAGCGAAAAGGACGAGCAAACAAACTGGCTCAGGCGGTGGCTGAAGGTGCGCAGCGAAGATTAGAACGAACCATGTGTTCCGAATTTCGTAGTTTCGTCCGCAAAAGTTGCAAATTGACGATGAGTTTACCCAAAATACAATTACGTTCAGGCCGGGAGGAGGCTATCCGGCGGTTTCATCCCTGGGTTTTTTCCGGTGCCGTGGCCCGGTCGGAGGGCGATCCGCAGGATGGTGATGTGGTCGAAGTGGTCGATAAAAAAGGAAATTACCTCGCGACGGGGCATTTTCACAACGGCAGTATCCAGGTCCGGATTTTTTCCTTCCAGCGGGTTATTCCGGATGTGGCCTACTGGACACAGAAACTGACAACGATCCGAACCATCCGGAAGACGCTTCTGCCCCCGGATACCAATTGTTACCGCCTGATTCACGGCGAGGGCGACGGCTGTACGGGTCTGGTGGTCGATATGTACAACGGGGTAGCGGTTTTGCAGGCTCATTCCATCGGGATGCACCGCGAGCGTCACCTGATTACGGAAGCCCTGAAAAATGTCTTCGGTGACGAACTGAAGGCCGTTTACGATAAAAGTGCCGAAACGCTGCCCGATGAATACGCGGCTACCATACAGAACGCGTATCGGTACGGGTTGGCCACGGTCCCACACGAAGTTAACGAAAACGGTCATCGTTTTCTGGTCGACTGGATCAGTGGTCAGAAAACCGGGTTTTTCCTCGATCAGCGCGATAACCGGAAGTTACTGGCCTATTATTCGGCCGGTAAGAAAGTCCTCAATGCGTTCTGTTATTCCGGCGGTTTTTCCATTTACGCGCTGAAGGCCGGTGCCACGCTGGTCCACTCGGTAGACGCATCCCAGAAAGCCATCGACCTGACGAACCGGAATGTCGCCCTGAATTTTGACGGAACCGAAATCGCTGGGCGGCACGAAGCCTTTGCGGATGATGTGATGAAATACCTTCACGCGCATGACGATCAGTATGAGGTCATGGTTCTGGATCCCCCCGCGTTTGCTAAAAGTCTTTCGGCGCGGCACCGGGCCGTTCAGGGCTACAAACGCCTGAATGCCGAAGGATTACGCCGATTGGCCAAAGGGGGAATCCTGTTCACCTTT
This sequence comes from Larkinella bovis, assembly GCF_042655385.1. Classification (NCBI taxonomy): domain Bacteria; kingdom Pseudomonadati; phylum Bacteroidota; class Cytophagia; order Cytophagales; family Spirosomataceae; genus Larkinella; species Larkinella bovis. The sequence continues at coordinate 561,067 of NZ_JBHSMA010000001.1, forward strand.
TCCTGCTCCCAGGTCATTGACCGGGAGTTGTTTTATAATACGATCGTAGCGGCCGCCATCGAGGCCGGGCGCCAGGTGCGGGTTCTGCATCACCTGAGCCAGCCCGCCGATCATCCGGTTAATTTATTTCACCCCGAAGGCGGTTATTTGAAAGGACTTGTCTTGTGGGTTGAGTAACAAATCGGGAATATTTATAAACTTGCAGGTATGAAGATAGGACTATTTTGTATTGGGCTGGCCGGTTTGGTTTCCGTGGCGGCCGATTCCAGCGATATCCAGTTTAGCCGCTATTTCGTGGCGGCCGAAAGTTATGAAACCGTCGGGGTGGTTGATGTCAATAAAGACGGACGACCGGATCTGGTTTCGGGGGATTTCTGGTACGAAAATTCGAGCGACCCCAAGGCGATGTTTCGGAAGCGCTACCTGATCGGAAATCAGAAGCGGTTTGACCAGTATTACGACGATTTTTCAACCATTCCCCTGGATGTCAACGGCGACGGAAATCTGGATATCGTTACGGGTGGCTGGTTTGGGCAGGATCTGAAATGGCTGGAAAACCCCGGTGTCGGAAAAAAAGGCCTTTGGCCGGTTCACGAAATTGCCAAGGTTGGCAATGTGGAAACCACCCGGGCCTGGGATGTAGACGGCGACGGGGTCATCGAAATTGTGCCGAACAACCCCAAACATCCGCTGAAATATTTCAAGCTCGAAAAAGGCGGAACGTTTAAGCAGGTCAATGTTGCCCCTACGCAGGATCACGGACTGGGCGTGGGCGACGTGAACGGCGATGGGCGCAGCGATTTTATTGTCAGCCAGGGCTGGCTCGAAGCCCCGGTTGACCGGGAAAACGGGCCGTGGACGCTGCACAAAGAATTTGACCTGGGTAGTCACGCCAGCGTTCCGATTCTGGTGGTCGATGTCAATGGCGATAAACGCAACGACCTGATTGTCGGGCAGGCGCACGGCTATGGCCTGCATTGGTACGAGCAAACGATGGAAGGGGGGAAACGGGGCTGGAAAAAACACATGATCGACGAAAAAGCCTCCCAATATCATGTGCTGGAGTGGGCGGATCTGGATGGTGACAAGAAACCCGAACTGATCACGGGCAAACGGTATCGGGCTCACAATGACGGCGATCCGGGGGCCTATGACGATGTGGGTTTGTATTATTTCACCTGGGACGGAAAGGTCTTCGTGAAACACACCATCTCGTACGGGCAACCGGGCAAAGGCAAAGGAACCGGTATCTACTTCGCCCTGGCTGATCTGCGCGGCACGGGCCGACTCGATATCATCGTAGCCGGGAAAGATGGGCTGGAAGTCTTTTTCAACGAAAAATAGGGCCGGCGACCAGATTCGGCGGATGAGTAAAGCGCCCATCCGTCCGAATCCATGTTGCCAGCCCCCTGATTCAGAAAAACACATTACCGGATTTCGCCCGGGATCACTACGATCTCCCGTCGGAAGTTCTCCCGTAAAACCGCCATGGGAATCTGTTGCCCAATGGTTTCTTCGGTCAGGAGCCGATGAAGATCATCCACTGTCGTAACGGCCTGGTTGTTAAAGCCGACGATAATATCGCCCTGCTGGAGTTCACTGTTGTAGGATACCCCGTCGGCTTCAGTACTGGCCACGATCACCCCGGTTTTGGCGTTGAGGTGGTTATACTGCTTGATGCGTTCGGTCAGGTTGATGAGCTGTCCCGCAATGCCCAGGTAGCCCCGGCGAACCCGTCCGTGCATGATCAGCTTACCGGCTACCAGCGCGGTCAGATTCGACGAAACCGCAAAACAGATACCCTGGGCGGGTAGAATCACTGCGGTATTGACACCAATCACATCGCCCTGCGAGTTGACGAGCGGGCCGCCCGAGTTGCCGGGGTTCAGGGACGCATCGGTTTGAATGACGTCGTCAATCAAACGACCGGATTCCGAGCGCAGGGTCCGGCCCAGGGCACTGACTACGCCCGCGGTTACGGAATACTGAAAACCGTATGGATTTCCCACGGCGATTGCGATCTGGCCCACCTGGACCTGTTTGGAATCCGCAAACCGGATGGCCTTCAGGTTATCCCCATAGATCTTGATGACGGCGATATCCGTTGCCGGATCACGGCCAATCAGGGTGGCGACAAAATCCCGGCCATCGGGCAGGGCCACCTCGATCCGGGAAGCTCCGGCCACGACGTGATTATTGGTAATAATATAGCCATCGGACGAAATGATAAATCCAGAACCCGTTCCGCCTTCGGGCTGAGGGCGTCCGCGGGCGGGCGATTGGCCCTCTTTCTGCCGGCCACTCACTTTAATCTGGACCACCGACTGGCTCACTTTTTTCGCTACATTTACGACGGTATTGGAGTAGGAGTCGAGCAAGGGCGCATCCGGGTCTCCGGTTTTTCCGGGCACCGACTCCAGTCCGCTATCGGTTACAAATTGTAATTCCATACCGGAAGCTTGTTTAGTTGTAAATACAACTTTTAAATCGCGTACCAGCTCCAGTGGCTTACCGGAGCCCGCCAATTTGGCAGGATTATCTTGTTTTATCGGTCTACCTCAACTAGCTCCACTCGATTAAAATGACGTTTGAAGAATTTTTGGCAGGAAAAAAAATTGACGAAAATCAGTTCAGACAAAACGAACCCATCCGCTACCATTCCTGGAAAGCGGAGTTCGAACAGCTTCATCCGGAAAGTTTTACGACCCAAAAGAAATTCCTGATCAATGAGGTTCGCCGGAAATACCAGGTGCGGTAGATAACGTTATGATGGGTCAAACGGACGTTTGATGAAAAATCATTACTTTTAAAACTTTGATAACCCCATTTTTGTCTGTTTATGCAGCATTACGACTTTGCAATTGTAGGAGCCGGATACGCCGGTAGTGTGTTGGCCGAGCGGCTGGCCAGCCAGTCCGGAAAGAAAGTTCTATTAATTGATAAACGCCCCCATATCGGCGGAAATGCGTATGATTATTACAATGAGGACGGCATCCTGATCCATTTATACGGTCCGCACATTTTCCACACCAATTCTCCGGAGGTTTTCGGCTATCTATCCAATTTCACCGAGTGGCGTCCCTACGAACACCGGGTGCTGGCGTCGGTGGAAGGGCAACTGTTACCGATTCCCATTAATCTGGATACGGTCAATAAGCTTTATGGCAAAAACTTCACCTCCGAAGAACTCAGCGAGTATTTCAAAACGGTGGGTGAACCGGTCGAGGATATTAGAACCTCGGAGGATGTGGTAGTCAGTCAGGTCGGGCGCGACCTGTACGAGAAGTTTTTCAAGAACTACACCAAGAAACAATGGGGCGTCTATCCGTCCGAACTGGATAAGTCCGTTACCTCCCGGATTCCAACGCGGACCAACCAGGACGATCGGTATTTCTCGGACGAGTTTCAGTCGATGCCGTTGCACGGTTTTACGAAAATGTTCGAAAAAATGGTCGATCAGCCGAATATCACGCTGATGCTGAGCACCGATTTTAGGGACGTAAAAGATAGTTTGTCTTACGACCAGTTGATTTATACCGGCCCGGTGGACGAATATTTCGACCACTGTTTCGGAAAATTGCCGTACCGCTCCCTCCGGTTCGAGCACCAGACGCTGAACGAAGAATGGCACCAGCCGGTGGCAGTCGTCAATTACCCGAATGATCACGCCTATACGCGGGTGACGGAATACAAGCACCTGACCGGGCAGGAGCATCCGACCAAAACCAGCATTACCTTCGAATACCCGCAGTCGGAGGGCGATCCGTATTACCCGGTTCCCATGCCTGAAAACGCCGAACTCTACCGGAAATACAAACAATTGGCCGATCAACAGGAAAACGTACATTTTGTCGGCCGTTTGGGGACCTACCGGTATTATAACATGGACCAGGTGGTTGCTCAAGCCTTGACCCTGTACAAAAAACTGGTTGGTGCCGATTCCCTGGCGGAGGTGGCTCTGGGAAAAAATCCGGCTAAATAATCGCCCCGTGTTTATCGAACAGCCATTTCCGGTTTTACCGTGTCCCGGTTTTCAGGAAATGGCTGTTCTTTTTGGTTGATTTTCTCCCTGGAGAATTACTTATTGGACCGGACAGCGTCTAAAGTAAACCAATGGGTTTATGATTCGTACTGCTGTCCGTATGGGGAAAACTTTCCTTACACTTTTTGCTATCTTTCTGGGGGAACTTACTGTTTTTGGTCAGGATTCAATCCCTGCGCTTACCGTTCCGCCCAAACCGCCTTTCCAACTCTTTGCCGAAGTGAGTGTGTCGGCCAGCACCGCCCGCCAAACGCCCTTCTGGCTCCGGGCCAATCGGTTTGGAATAGTCCCCACTACCTCGCCCTTTATCAGCGCCAGAGTGGGTGTTTCCGCTGAATACCAGTACAGTCTGGGTAATTCGCCGGGCCGGAGCGACGGAAAGCGAAAGCGGGTTGCCTGGGGATACGGCCTTGAGGTCGTTGGAAATGGAGCCGCAAAAGCCGCCTTGCTGGTGCCGGAAGCCTACCTGAAAGGCCGTTATCAAAAGCTGGAATTGCGGATAGGCCGTCACCGGGAGGTCATTGGTTTGGCCGATTCAACCCTGGGAACCGGCTCATACAGCTGGTCGGGAAATGCACTGCCCATGCCGAAAATCCAGCTCTCACTGGCTGACTATGCACCGATCGGTTTTACGAAAGGCCTGGTCGCCTTTCGCGGTCTATTTGCTCATGGCTGGTTTGGTAACAACGGTGTGGTGACCCATTCTTATCTGCACCAGAAAGCCCTCTACGGCCGGTTGGGAAAGGCTGGGTGGCCCGTAAAGCTGTACGCAGGGTTCAATCATCAGGTCCAGTGGGCGGGCCGGAGCGACGGGATAACGGACGACAGGTTGATTAAAAATGGCCGCTTTCCAACCGGTTTTAGAAACTACCTCAATGTCATGTTTGGTACTTCGCTGGCGGCCCGGGGCGAAGCGATCGATACGACGGAATATAGCAAAAGCGACCGTGGCAACCGGGTTGGCAATCATCTGGGAACGGTCGATATCGGCCTGGAGATTCATAAAACGACCTTTTCCATCCTGGTTTATCGCCAGAATATTTACGAGGACGGATCGTTGTATTACCTGACCAATATAGCCGATGGCTTAAACGGCATCCGGTTTAAAAATAAAAATCCAGCCGGTGCCCACTGGCACTTTCAGACGATTCTATTCGAGCTGTTAGTGACCAAAAGTCAGGGTGGCTCTGTTTTTAGTACCGTTAACAAAAAACGGGGTGCCGATAACTACTTCAATCACAGCCAATACCTTGAGGGATGGTCCTATAGGGGGCGGACTATAGGAACCCCCTTCATTCCGCCCGCGGGTGATACCAACCCGGACCTGCCCCGCTTGTATTCGGAACAGTTACCGGTTTTTACGAATAATAACCGGGTTCGGGTGTTCCATTGGGGGATGGAGGGAACATTCGATCAGCGCTTTGTTTTTCAACTAAAAGGGTCACTCAGTGAGAGTTTGGGAACGTACAGCAAACCGTTCGGGGAAAAAATCCGGCAATTTTCGTCGCTGCTGACCCTGCGTTTTCCGGTTAACTGGTTGGGTGGTGTGCAGGCAACCGTGGCTATGGCTTCGGATTTTGGGGGCCTCTATCCCCGAAATACGGGCTTCCACCTGAGTTTACGGAAAGACTGGATGTCGATTTGAATTCAAAGCTGAAACAGGTCTCTGAGGTCAATCTGGGCCAGGTAGGGCTCCAACGGGTACGGGTTCCTCAGGCGGCTGCGGTTTTGGAATTGAAGCGAAAAAAGGTGTTGCAGTTCGTGGTTTCCTTCAAAGTATTTGCTTTCGGAGAAATAGGCTTCCACAAAAAAGTCGCCAACGGCGTAAAGCCCAACCGTAAAGGGCGGAGAGGGCCGATTCATCAGATGTTGGCCAAAGCGCCAGAGCAAATCGGCTTTTTGGGCGAGAGGAAGTTGATTGTATTCGAGTTGGGTTAACATGGTCCGCACGTGATTGGGAAGACAGGCTAGCTGCCTAAAAACGATGTATTTTACACAGCTAGCGGGATAAAAGCATACACACGGCCCCAATTATAGTTCCAAAATTAGCTAGCGGTTTTTTAATGTTATCAAAACCGGTAGTCTGATAACAAAAAGGTAATTGGTATCAGAATAGGGAAACATATAGTTTCTTACAACGAAGCATCCTTCCCGTTTTCCCGTTTTCGGATCCGGTTGATTTCTGCCAGGTATTGCCCGAGCTTTTCTTCCAGTTCTGCCGACGAAATATTAGGGTACAGGTCGCCATCGATAGCCAACGAAATACGACCGGTTTCTTCGGAAATGGCAATGGCAGCGGCATCCGTTACTTCACTGATCCCGATGGCAGCCCGGTGCCGAAAACCGGTCGAGGTCAGAATCTCATCGTTTTCCGAAATCGGCAGAATACAGCGTGCCGCCCGAATCCGGTCTTCCGAGATGATAACGGCTCCATCGCGCAAGGGACTATATTGACTAACGATGGACAGTAACAGCCGTTTGGCAACAATGGCATCCAGCAAATCACCCGTTTGAATGAATTTGTCCAGATCGTCGTTTTTGGCGATGACAATCAACCCGCCCGTAAATTCCGAGGACATGGATTTGCAGGCATCAATAATCGGTTTGAGGGGGGTAAGCGGGTCGGCGGACGTGGGCTGTCGAAACCAGCGCGTAAACAACCGGCTATTGGCGATGTTGGTCGATTTACCGATAATGAGCAGAAACCGCCGGATTTCCTGCTGGAAAATAATGATCAACGCCAGCGCACCAACGCTGATGAAATAACCCAGAATCGTTGTCAGCAATTCTAAGCCGACGGCTTTGGCCACTAAGTAGAGCAGATAGACCAGCAAATAGCCCAGAAAAATCCGGCTGGCAATGGTCCCTTTTACCAGGAAATAGATCTGGTAAAGCAGGAATGCCAGCAATAAGACATCCAGCACATCCACCCATTCAATATCGAGAAAACCAATTTTCATACAGTCAGACTAGGTTTAGTTGTCTGGTTTTAAAGGATTTGTTGACAACTGGAAATTAATTTAACGGTTTCCACGGCTTCCAACACATCGTGGACCCGTAACATATCGGCCCCCTTGGTTAGGGCGATGGTGTTGAGGACGGTTGTCCCATTCAGCGCGTCTTCGGGCCGGATGTTAAGCGTTCGCCAGATGGTTGACTTGCGCGATAAACCGGCTAAAACCGGCGCATCGAAAGCCTGAAAGGCATCCAGCCGATTCAGCAACTGAAAATTTTGCCGCGGGGTTTTTGCGAAACCAAAACCGGGATCGATGATGACATCCATTTGCCCCAGATTCCGCAAGGTCTGCAATTGTATTTGAATTTCAAACAGAACATCGGGCACTAAATCCGGGTAGGTTGTCTGCCCGGTCATGGTTTGGGGGGTGCCACGCATGTGCATCAGAACGTACGGAACCTGTAAGCCCGCAACGGTTTCGAACATGGCGGGGTCGAGGGTGCCGCCGGCTACATCGTTCACCAAAACCGCCCCGGCTTCGACGGCTTGCCGGGCAACGGCCGCCCGAAAGGTATCCACCGAAATCCAGACGTCCGGAACGGCTTTTACAATGGCTTCAATCACGGGCAAAATCCGGTCGGCTTCCTGGTTCGGACTAATATCCGCAGCGCCCGGTCGGGTCGAATACCCGCCAATATCGATAAAAACCGCCCCCTCGGTATACATGGTCCGGGCACGCTCAACGGCTTGATCGACAGAAGGAACACGGCTGCCGGCGTAGAACGAATCGTCCGTAATGTTCAGGATTCCCATTACCACCGGGGTACTCAGATCGAGAACATTTCCCCGGAGATTGAGCGTTTTTTTCGTAACTTTCGGCATGAAATAGTGGGTAGTCTTTGGTTGCCTCTCGTCAGTCATTCGTCCGAATGCGACAGAAAACGAAAGGCTGCGGTAGACGGATAAACTGAAGTTTCCATCGTATGTTGCAAACCGAAGCTCAATATCGGCAAGTGATTCAACTCTGCAAAGAGGTTTTCCTGAAAAAGAATAAAGACTACGGTACGGCCTGGCGCATTCTGAGACTGCCTTCCATTACTGACCAGATTTTTATCAAGGCGCAACGGATTCGGACCCTGCAGGAGCGGGGGACCCAACGCGTGGACGAAGGGGTTGTGCCCGAATTCATGGGAATCATAAACTATTGCGTTATGGCGCTGATTCAGCTCGAGCTGGCCGGGAGTGACCAGATGGAGATTCCGGCGTCGCAATTGACGGACCTCTACGACCGGCAGGTGACCAGTGTCATGGCGTTGCTTTTTGCCAAAAACCACGATTATGGGGAAGCCTGGCGAGATATGCGGGTCAGTTCGATGACCGATATTATTCTGATGAAACTGCTTCGGACGAAGCAAATTGAAGATAACCAGGGAAAAACCCTGATTTCGGAAGGCGTCGATGCAAATTATATGGACATGATTAATTATGCCGTGTTCTGTTTGATCAAATTAGGCATAGCTGAAGCTGAAACCTCTGTACCTGCATGAATGTGAGTAAATCCCGGCCCGTAACCGTTCGTACGTCACCCCTCTGGCAACGCGTGATTGCCCAAATGGCCCGCCTGATCGTGGGTGTTATTTTTATTTTTTCAGGATTGATCAAAATCAACGACCCGGTTGGGACCCAGATTAAGCTGACGGAATATTTCGAAGTCTTTGCGGAAGATGTGCCGGCTATGGCGGGCTTTTTTCACGGCCTGATCCCGTTCACGCTGGTTTTATCGGTGTTTTTCTGTGCCGCTGAAGTGGTTCTGGGCGTAGCCTTGTTACTTTCGTACCGGATCAAGCTCACCTCCTGGATTCTGCTGGCCCTGATTGTCTTTTTTACGTTTTTAACTTTCTATTCGGCGTACTTCAACAAAGTAACCGACTGCGGGTGCTTCGGCGATGCAATCAAACTAAAACCGTGGACCTCGTTCAGCAAGGATGTTTTTCTGCTGGTATTGATTCTGGTTATCATCTGGCAGCGGAAAATCTTCCGACGGATCCGGTCCGGTTTTTGGGTCGGATTGGCCACGGTTTTGTCCATTGGCATTGGGGTGTACGCAATTCAGCACCTGCCCCCCCTGGATTTATTACCGTATGCCGTAGGGAAAAGTGTTCCGAACCAGATGCAGCCTTCTGAACCCCTGCGGTTTTCGTACAAGCTGGAGAAAGATGGCAAAGAGTATGAGTTTGAAAAATACCCGGCGGATACAACCTACAAATTCAAGGAAATGGTGTTGCTGAACGAATCCGCCAAACCGAAAATTACGGATTACCGGGTTTGGAACGACGAGGGCGATTTCACCCAGGAGACGTTTAAAGGCACCAAGCTCATGCTTATCATCCGCGATATTCACGATTTGAGCATCGGTGACATGCCCGCTATCCGGAAATTGATGAAAGGCGTGGATGGGAAAGAGGTTATACCCCTGATTCTGACCTCGGTCAGTGATCAGGAAATCAACGATTTTCGGCATGAATACCAGTTGTCGATCCCGGTTTACAAAGCGGATGCCACGGTTTTAAAAACCATTGTCCGTTCCAATCCCGGTTTATGGCTAATTCGTGATGGCGTTGTGCAGGGCAAGTGGCACCATACCGATACTCCCGCGCCCGAAGAAGTTAACGCGCTGTTAGCGAAGAAGTAAGTTCTTATTTTTCAGGTTCGTTTGATGAAGAATATCTTTTTGATCGGCATGCCATCGTCGGGAAAAAGTACGTTGGGACGCCGGTTGGCCCGCGAGTTGGGGTATTATTTTGTGGATACGGACAAACTGATCATTCAGGAGGAAGGAGGGCGCAGCATCAACGATATTTTTCAGACCGATGGCGAAGCCTACTTCCGCGAAGTCGAGCGCCGGGTTTTGCACACCATTGAGCCCAATAGCCAGTTTGTGGTGGCAACCGGGGGCGGAATGCCCTGTTTTCACGATAATATGGCGTATATCAAAGCCAACGGACTCAGTATTTTTCTGGATATAACCCCGGAACAATTGCTCGATCGGATGCTGCGGCATAAACTCAACGAACGACCACTTTTTAACCGCCAGGACCCCACCTTACTCCAAAATCTTCGTCAGAAATATACCGACCGCCGGTTTTTTTACACCCAGGCTGATTTTACCATTTCGGGCGAAACCGACGTGGAAACGCTCAGCAAGCAACTGGAAGCCTATTTGTGAAAGTGGATTAATTCGTGGTATTCAATAATCTTTTTGTGGTTTCGGAACCATTTAAAAGAGTCATTGTGTATTCAGGACAGTTTGTAGTTGCAAACGCTTACTTTAAATGGAGAATTGCGCCGGAAACTTCTATGATCGTAGTGAAAAAGTACTTGATTGCTTGCCTGGTTTTAGTTTGGCCCTATTTTTCCTATTCGCAACAAGCAGCCGACACCACACTACAACAGGCATCGCTGGAAAGCTGCATTCGTTATGCACTCCAGCACCAGCCGGTTATTAAGCAGTCGGAAATTGATCAGCTGATCGCCGAACGGACCATTCGCTCGGCCCTGTCCAGCTGGCTTCCCCAGATTTCGGGTGCGTATAACTTGCAGCATTACCTCAAAATGCCGGTTTCGCTTTTTCCGAATTTCAACAATCCGACTTCGCCCGAGCGGGTTCCGGTTACAACGGGCGTGGCAAACCTGTCAAATATTCAATTAACCCTCAGCCAGAACCTCTTCAATCGCGACGTTTTGCTCGCTAGTCGCACCGCCGATACCTACCGCCAGCAGGCCCGCCAGAATCTGACCAATAATCGGATTGATATTACTGTCAACGTAAGTAAAGCATTTTATGATCTGATACTGACCCAGAAACAGGTTGAGATTCTGGACGGCGATATCATCCGGCTGGAGCGAAGCCTGCAGGACGCGACCAATCAATACAAAAGCGGAATTGTGGATCGGACCGATTACAAACGGGCGGCAATTGCCCTGAATAATTCGCGGGCGCAGCGGAAGCAGGCCATCGAGCAGATCGGGAGCAAAGCGCAACTCCTGAAACAGTTGATGGGCTATCCATCCAAAGCAGAACTGCAGGTAGCCTACGACACGCTCCAACTCGTCAATGAAGTAGTTATTGACACCACCCAATTCATAAAACCGGAAAACCGGATTGAATTTCAGTTGCTTAGAACCCAGCAGGATTTACTGAAAGCCAATTTACAGTACAATCGCTGGGCGTATCTGCCTTCGGTTTCCGCTTCGGGAAGTTATAATTTTGTGTTCCAGAACAGCGAATTTGCCAAGCTGTATAGCCGGAATTTCCCCAATTCCCTGATTGGCCTGACCATTGCGCTGCCGATTTATCAGGGCGGAAAGCGCGTCCAGGAATCCCGAATCGCCGAACTCCGGTTGCAGCGTTCGGAATGGGATCTGACCAATCTTTCCAATGCCGTCAATGCGGAATATCAGCAGGCGCTGGCCAATTACAAAGGCAACCTGGCGACCTACCGGGCGTTGCAGGAAAACCTCGATCTGGCGACGGATGTATACCGGGTGATCCAGTTGCAATATCGTTCCGGCATTCGGACCTACCTGGATGTAATCATCGCCCAGAATGATTTGCGGACTACCCAGTTGACCTATTTCAATGCGCTGTATCAGGTTTTGGTTAGCAAACTGGATGTGCAGCGGGCGCTGGGAACCGTGCCGACATACTGAAAATGAACTATGAAATTTCCTCTTACCCCATCACTTCGAATGAACAGGTTCCTTCCCTCATTGCCTATACCACTCGTATTGCTGGTTCTGCTGACCGCTTGCGGGGGTGATAAAAAACAAGCTCAACAGGGGCCACCACCGCCAACTCCGGTTGCCGTCGCCGTGGCGAGCCACGGAACGGCGGTTTACTACGACGAATACCCCGCCACGGTAACGCCCCTCAACCAGGTCGAAATTTACCCGCAGGTTTCGGGTTACATAACCGGAATCTTTTTCACGGAAGGTCAGGTGGTCAGCAAAGGACAAAAACTCTACGAAATTGACAGGCAGCAATACCAGGCGAATTACGATGAAGCCGTAGCGAATGTAAATGTCGCGCTGGCGAACCTGAGCCGGGCGCAGAAAGATGCCGATCGTTACCAGACTCTGGCGAAAGAGGATGCCATCGCACGGCAGGTGGTCGACAATGCAGAAGCGGCCCTGGAATCGGCCAAGATGCAGGTAGCAGCCGCCAAAGCCAATGTATCGCGGGTGGCCACCAGCCTGAATTATTCGACCATTAAAGCCCCTTTAACCGGTACGATCGGGATTTCGCAGGTAAAGCTGGGAGCTGCCGTCTCACCGGGGCAGACGTTGCTGAACACGATTTCGTCGGATGACCCCATTGCGATCGATATCGCCGTGGACGAAACGGATATTCCGCGATTCGTCCGGTTTCAAAACCGGAAGGTGAGCGATTCCACCTTTGTGTTCGTCCTGCCCAACGGGACGCCCTACAAGGCTGCGGGCCGGATCGGCATTATCGATCGGGCCATTGATCCGCAAACCGGAACCCTGAAGGTACGCCTGTTCTTCGCCAACCGCGACAAAATGCTAAAATCGGGCATGAACGGGAATGTTCGGGTTCTCAACAGTGAGTCCGGCCAACGGCTGCTGATCCCGTATAAAGCGGTAACGGAGCAAATGAGTGAATACTTCGTTTATGTTGTTGGCGACAGTAGTAAAGTATCGCAACGGAAAATCTCGCTTGGCAATCGCATTGGCGCTAACATCATCGTGCGCGACGGTATTCAGGAAGGCGATAAAATTGTGACAGAAGGTATCCAGAAACTCCGGGAAGGTGCGGTGGTGAAAGTTGTGTCCGATTCGGCGGCCGTCGTGAAGGCGGCTACCTCGGCTCCGACCGCTACCAGTCAAACCCGCTAATCAGCACTTAAGAAATGTTTGCGAATACGTTCATCAACCGGCCCGTAACGGCCATTGTGATTTCTATCGTCATCGTTCTGGTGGGTATTCTCGCCATTTTCAACCTGCCGGTTGGACAGTATCCGGATATTACGCCCCCGGTGGTGCAGGTCACGGGTACCTACACGGGTGCGGATGCGCAGACGGTGGAGCAAACCGTGGCAACGCCCATCGAAACGCAGGTCAACGGAACCCCCAACATGTTGTACCTGCAAAGCAACAGTACCAGCGACGGCCGGATGACGATGAACGTGACGTTTGATGTCGGCACCGACGTCAACATTGCCGCCCTCGATGTCCAGAACCGGGTCGGGATTGCCCAACCCCAGTTGCCTTCCGAAGTGACCCGCCTGGGGCTAACGGTTCGGAAGCGGAACCCGAGCCTGTTCATGCTGGTGGCCATTTACTCACCGAATAAAACCCACGGTGTTTCGTTTCTGGACAACTACGCCAATATTTTCATCCGCGATGCCTTGCTGCGGGTCGAAGGGGTCGGGGATATCTTTTCCCGCGCCGACGACTTCAGTATGCGAATCTGGCTGCAACCGGATAAAATTGCGCAATTGGGCATGACGCCCGCCGATGTGGTTGCGGCCTTGCAGGAACAAAACCTCCAGGTGGCGGCCGGTTCGGTGGGAGCACCCCCACAGCAGGAATCGCAGGCGTTTGAATACACGGTTTTTACCAACAGCCGACTGAGCAAGGAAGATGATTTTCGGAACATCATTGTTCGGAGCAAACCCGAAGCCGGTTCGATTGTATACCTTAAGGACGTCGCCCGCGTTCAGTTAGGAAAGTTTAGCTACGTCAGCAACTCGTTCGTGGACGGAAACCGGGCGGCTTACCTGCTGCTGTACCAATTGCCGGGCAGCAACGCGCTTTCTACGGCTAAAGGCGTCTACGCGGCTATGGAGGAACTGAAGAAATCCTTCCCTAAAGACATCGACTACGTCGTGCCGTTTGAGTCGGTTTCGGTCGTTCAGGTTTCGGTTGATGAGGTGGTAAAGACGCTGCTCGAAGCCCTGGGCTTGGTAATTATTGTGGTGTTCCTGTTCCTCCAGAACTGGCGGGCGACACTGATTCCGGTTTTGGCGATTCCGGTTTCGATTCTGGGTACGTTTGCCTTTTTTATTCCCCTTGGCTTCACTATTAATACCCTGACCCTCTTTGGGTTTGTGCTAGCCATCGGGATCGTGGTGGATGATGCCATCGTGGTGGTGGAGGCTGTCCAGCATTACATTGATCACGATCGAATATCGGCCCGGGAAGCCACCCGAAAAGCCATGCGGGATATTTCCGGGCCGGTAGTGGCCATTGCCTTGATTCTGGCTGCGGTGTTCGTGCCGGTTGGGTTTATTCCCGGAATCGTGGGACGGCTGTACCAGCAGTTTGCCATCACCATTGCGGTTTCGGTATTGCTTTCGGCCTTTGTCGCGTTGTCGCTGACGCCGGCTCTCTGCGCCCTGATGCTGAAACCGACCGAAATAAACGAGAAGTCGCGGGGCCTGAACTGGTTTTTCTTCCGGTTTAACAAGTGGTTCGATCGGACGAGTAGTTCCTACAGCCACAGCGTCAACCGGATGATCAAAGGCGCGCCGTTGGTGCTGGTTTTGCTGGCCTGTTTGTTTGTGGGAACCGGTTATCTGTTTAAAACGAAACCAACCGGTTTTATTCCGACCGAGGATGAAGGACGGGTCATTATTACCTACGAAATTCCGGAAGCGTCTTCGACGACCCGGAGTCTGGCGGTTTTGAATCGCGTCATGGAAATTCTGAAAGAACAACCGTACGTGGCCCACTTCTCCGCCCTGGGCGGTTTGAACGCCGTGACGTTTTCCAGCAAATCGAACAGTGGAACGGTTTTTACGCAGCTAAAACCGTGGAGCGAACGGACGGACAAGTCGGTGCAGATTGATTCCGTGGTGGTAAAGCTGCAACGGGCGCTGTCTACCATCAAAGAAGCCAATGTGGTCGTTATTCCACCGCCGGCTATTCCGGGCTTGGGGCAAACAGCCGGTTTTACCTTCGAAATCGAACAGCGCGAATCCACGGACGACGTCAAAGCGTTCGACCGGGTGGTGCAGAATTTCGTCGCCGAAGCCAACAAGCGTCCGGAAATCGCCCGGGCATTTACCTACTTTACCTCGAAAACGCCCGCCTTCCGGGTTGATGTCGACCGGGAAAAATGCAAGAAACTGGGCATTAACGTCAATGAGGTATATACGACCATGCAGACGTACCTGGGCAGTATTTACGTCAACGACTTCATTGTTTACGGACGGAAATTCCGGGTGGTGGCGCAGGCGGATACGGCCTATCGGGCGGATATTCAACAACTGAATCGGTATTTTGTCCGCAACAGAGCTGGCGGTATGGTGCCGCTGAGTACGGTCATCAAAACCCAGGTTATTGAAAATGCACCCTTGATTTCGCACTATAACCTGTTCCGGTCAGTGGAGATTAACGGAAGCCCGAAACCGGGTTACAGTAGCGGCCAGGCCATCGACGCCCTGCGTGAGGTGGCGGATAAGGTCCTGCCGGCGGGTTATGGGTACGACTTTTCGGGACTTAGCCGCGAAGAAATTAGTTCCGGCTCCAGTTCGGTGTATATTTTCGGCTTATCGATCCTGTTTGTGTTCCTGTTCCTGGCGGCACTGTACGAAAGCTGGTCGGTCCCGTTTGCGGTTTTGTTGTCGGTTCCGATCGGCGCCTTTGGGGCCATTCTGACCCTGACCCTGATTCCGTATCTGAGCAACAACGTCTACGCCCAGATCGGGTTGATTACATTGATTGGTCTGGCGGCCAAGAACGCGATCCTGATTGTGGAGTTTGCCAAAGAGCGGGTCGATCGGGGCGTTGATCTGATCGAGTCCACGCTGGAGGCCGTCCGGCTCCGGCTGCGCCCGATCATCATGACATCGCTGGCGTTTATTCTGGGGGTATTGCCTCTGGTGTTTGCCAGTGGGGCGGGAGCCGTAGCCCGGAAAACGATTGGCTGGACGGTTTTTGGCGGGATGCTGGCGGCAACCTCCCTTGCTATCTTTATCGTTCCTGTCCTGTTTGTGGTGATTACCCGGTTGGCGTATGGCAAGAAGAAACTGGCAGAATTGAAGGAACAGGCCCAAAGACCGGAACCACAGCTCCAGGAAAATGATGGCGTAGCGCTGTAAGCGTATCGAAACAAAAACCGGGTTGGTGCAGTACCGTCCGGGACCATGACGGGGTCGAGGGACTATTTCAGTTTCTCGGCCCCGTCTTCGTTTATTTTATTACTGAATCGCTGGGTACTTTGACGGTATTGCCATCCGGATCGGGTGGCAAGCAGAACTGGTAAGTCGCCGGACTCACAACAAAAAAGGGCTTCCTGGTATCTACAGGAAGCCCTTCGGTTTTTCGTCTTATTTCTTAAAAAAAGGCACCCAGCGTCAAGGTGATGTTGGTCATTTTTGAATCGATTTGCGCGGAGGCATAATCGGCCGTGTTGGGCAATGTGTACGGTGTATAGGCGGATTTGGCGGTGGTATAGGTTCCACTGGCGTCCACGAAGAACCGATCCGTCCGGATTCCTAAACCGCCCGAAACGAGCACGCGGCTCCGGTCAATATTGTTAAGTTGTTGTTTATAAGCATCCGGTAAATAGGCTACACCGCCCCGAACCCGGAGCAACCCGGCCCGGATTTCGGCCCCGGCCCGGAGGTTTACCACATTTTTATACGTGTTCATGACCTCGGTTTTTACGTCGTTCTTGAAAGCCGTATTATCCTGCGTGTCGTAAACCTTGGTGGTTGCCCGCATACCGCCGTAACCCACGTAATCCGCCGTGGCCGTAATGAATCCGATTTTTCCGGAACCCAGAAAATACGTCAACCCACCGGAAGCCCGGAAAGGAGTTGTCAGGTTGTATTCAAAGTTAATTGGCTCGACAAAAACTTCATTCCGATTGATGGGCAAGCTGGGATCTTTGGCATCGACCCGGATCGACTGCTCAAACGATTCTTTAATGCTGGTGAAGTTTGGTGTTGCCAGGGAGGCACCGATTTGCAGGTTGCGATCCGGTTTATAAATCAACCCGAAAGAAAAGTTGATTCCGTTACCCGTCACCGTCAGGTTATCAATCTGGCTATAATTGTTAAAAACCGCACCCCCCACGACGGTTTCACGAAAGACATTTTCAAAATCATACCGGAGTCGACTGATGCCCAGCGACGCCCCGAGGTACAATTTGTCGTCCAGATTTCCGGCATAGGCAATGGTCCATTGCGAATGGCCACCTGATGATTCAAAGGTGTTGAGCTGATCCGTCGGTGCGGAAGCATCATATCGGAAATACGGTGGCCCGGTTTGATTGGGATTGGTGGAAGAAGCAGTGCCGTTAATCAGAAAGAGCTGGTAGGCGGCTGCGGCCAGGTATCTGGCTTCGTTCGTAGAGGTATTGTAATCCGCATCGATCTGGGCACCCGTCAGGTTACGGTCATTGGCATCGACGATGTAGGTATCGACAATCGAACTGCGGTTGTTGCGGGCCTGAAACTGGAAGTTATTCGCCAGATTGACCTGCCGGCTATACGTAATGCCGAGGGCAGTTCTCCGCCAGCGCCGGTTTTCGTTCTGCTTGTTACCCGCCAGAATCAGCCCAAATTGGCTGATACCCGGTTTGGTGATGCTGTTGGAACGCTGGTTTCCAATGTAGGTAGCCTGGGCACTGGTGATGTTAATGGAGGGACTCAGGCTAATTTCGGAGCGGTTATAAAATCCCAAACCGGCCGGGTTGCCAAACACCGAACTGGCATCGCCCCCAAGGCTGGCGTGATTCCCGCCCAACGCCCGCATTCGGGCCGTACCGGTTTGCGTAATTTCCGAATACCGAAAGGCATCACCGGCGTAAATGTCGGCCTGGCCAAGGGCATTGCCTGCGTACAGGAGCAGCCCCACAAGGAAGATGCTATTTTTCATACAGATTGTGTGCTAAAAGTGAAAACCATAGGATCAAAAGGCCTATCGTCCAGTGTGTGAACTATAGATGCAATTCAGGTGCGTTTGGTTTAAGATAACGCCTAAAAACATCATTTCGTTAGCAAATTTAGGGAAATCGCCCTCCGATATAAAACGAAAAAGCCCTTCGATTATATGACCGAAGGGCTTTTTTATTTTCAGCACTAGTATTTCACATTAACGCGGGCCACGTGAACCGCCACCGCCGGAGTATCCACCACCCCCGCTGCTTCCGCCCGATGAACCACCACCCCGGCTTCCACCGTAGGATGGCGAACTGTAGCTCGGTTGAGAGGGAGGGCTGTACGTCCGCTGAGCCGGCGCTTCATAGGTCCGTGTTGGGGCCTGATACGACGGCTGGGGAGCACTGTACCGCGAACCGCTGTTCGATGAAGGCGGGGTGTAACTACCCCGGCTATTCTGGCGCGGTGCTGCGTAATAATCGGCGTTGCTCGGCGCACTGTAGGTCGGGGTCGACGGATTATTGGCGCTGGCGCGGCCACCGCTGCCGGAACCACCGTAGTAATAATCAGCGCCCCGGCTATTCTGACGGCCGGTTCCGTACGTACCATTGTTGCTTCCCGAATTGTTCGGGCGGCTGTAATACGTGTTATTGGACGAATTATTCGATGAGTTCAACTCGCCTGACCGACGTCCTCCGCTGTTGTTATTGTAACTGCGGGGCGTGTTTACGAAATCACCATTGTAGCGGTCACGGGTAGCACCCCGGCGCGCGCCGTAAATGGCATTCCGGTTTGCACCGATGTTGTTGTAATTGTTGACAACCACCACCGACCGGCCACCGTAATAGTAGGGGTTATAGAAGCTGTTATAACCGTAGCCGAAGGGTGAGTAGAACGAGTCGTAAAAGCCACCGCCGTAACCGTATCCGAACGGACTATAGGCATAACCGCCACCCCAGAACGGATCGTAGAACGGACTATATCGCCAGCTGTTCCAGCCCCAGTTATTATACCCCCAGGACGACATACCCAGGCCAATGCCCACGCTCAGACCGCCGTAAAAAGGACTGTTCCAGCCCCAGCGGTTCCAGGATGAGTTGAATAGGGCCGAATTGTAGCCATTGGCAAAACCGGTCGTATAGGCATTGTTGGAATCCCAGCCCGGATCAGGCGAAATACCACGGGTAACCTTGCGGGCCGTTACTTCGCTGTAATAGTCATCGTCCTTGTATTGGGAAGCCGTTTGCTCGTTATAGTAATCCGGATTGGCGTTCAGTTTACTGTCTTCGTACCGTTGCGATGCGGTGCGTTCGGGCAATCGCTCGGATTTGGCCGACGCATAGACCGGCGCATCGGACGACGACCCGTATAGGTCATCGAACTCACCGCCGTTCTTGGCCGTTTGCAGACTGGAACTACAGCCCCAAAAGCCGGTAGCCGCCAGTAGCGTGAGGTATTTCCAGGTATGTATCCCTTTCATGGTGTTGTGGTATAAAAGGTTGTTGGGAGCGTCCTATTCAAAAACACAGAAATCGTCAAAAAGATTACAAATAGGGCGTTTGATTACAAATATAGGAGAAAAACCTATCTTTGCAAGCTTCTCATAACATTAGACCCACATTTATAGGTGAGGGTTTAAGCGTAACCAAAATATATTTTTAGTCCGTCATGGCAAAAGCAATTCCTTCGCGTTCCGAGAATTATTCCGAGTGGTATAACGAGTTGATTAAAAGAGCCGATCTGGCTGAGAATTCGGCGGTTCGGGGCTGTATGGTGATCAAACCGTACGGTTTTTCGATTTGGGAAAAAATGCAGCGAGCCCTGGACGATATGTTCAAGGAAACCGGCCATACGAATGCCTACTTTCCGTTGTTCATCCCCAAATCGTTCCTCAGCAAAGAAGCGTCGCACGTCGAAGGTTTTGCCAAAGAATGTGCCGTGGTGACGCACTACCGGCTGAAAAATGCGGAAGATGGTTCCGGCGTGATCGTGGATCCGGAAGCCAGGCTGGAGGAAGAACTGATTGTCCGGCCGACCTCCGAAACGGTTATCTGGAGTACGTATAAAAACTGGATTCAATCGTATCGCGATCTGCCCTTGCTGATCAATCAATGGGCGAACGTGGTGCGATGGGAAATGCGGACGCGGATTTTTCTGCGAACCGCCGAATTCCTCTGGCAGGAAGGCCATACGGCCCATGCCTCCGCGCAGGAAGCCCAGGAGGAAACGCGTCAGATGCTGGATGTGTATGCAACCTTCGCCGAGGAATGGATGGCTATGCCGGTTATCCGTGGTGCCAAAACCGCCAACGAACGGTTTGCGGGAGCCGAGGATACGCTTTGCATTGAGGCCATGATGCAGGACGGCAAGGCCTTACAGGCCGGAACGTCCCATTTCCTGGGTCAGAATTTTGCGAAAGCCTTTGACGTGAAGTTTTTGACCAAAGACAACCAGCAGGATTTTGTCTGGGGAACGTCCTGGGGCGTCAGCACCCGACTGATGGGAGCGCTGATCATGGCCCATTCGGACGACGACGGCTTGGTGCTGCCCCCGAAACTGGCCCCGATTCAGGTGGTGATTGTGCCTATTTTCCGCAACGATGAACAGTTGGCGCAATTGTCGGAAAAGATCAATCCGCTGATCAAGGAATTGCGGAAAGCGGGCATTTCGGTGAAATACGATACCAGCGATGCCAACAAACCGGGCTGGAAATTTGCCGAATACGAACTCCGTGGGGTGCCGGTCCGGCTGGCCATGGGCATGCGGGATTTGGAAAACAATACCGTTGAAATTGCCCGCCGGGATCTGAAAACGAAAGAAACCATTTCCGCCGACGGACTGGTAGCACATATTCAGCAGTTGCTGGACGAAATTCAACAGAATATTTACCGGAAAGCCTCCCAGTTCCGGCAGGACAATACATTCCGGGTTGATACGTACGAGCAATTCAAAGAGCAGATTGAGAAAGGCGGTTTTTTGATGGCCCACTGGGACGGTACGTCCGAAACCGAAGAGGCCATCAAGGAGGAAACTAAAGCAACGATCCGCTGCATCCCCTTTGATTCGGATGCCGAAGAAGGAATATGTATCTATAGCGGAAAACCCTCGAAACAACGCGTAGTGTTCGCCAGAGCGTACTAAAGGGGTGAAGAGTTAAGAGTGAAGAGTTAAGAGTTAGGAATGATGAACAACTCATCACTCATCACTCTTAACTCTTCACTCCCGCAAGGGAGCGCATTGGCTCAAATAATTAGCGGATTGTGCTTGATATTCGAAAGGCTTGGGTAGTTTTGAGCACACAATTCAACTTTAATTATGGCACAAGCAAAAGCTGGGGATACGGTGCAGGTGCACTACACCGGCAGAAAAACCGATGGAACGGTGTTCGATTCGTCGAGTGGCCGCTCACCCCTGCAATTTAAGGTAGGCAGCGGAATGGTGATCCGGGGGTTTGATGAAGGCGTAAAAGGCATGGCGATTGGAGAAGCCCGGACGGTCCACATTCCGGTCGAAGACGCCTACGGCCCCTCGAATCAGGACATGATTTTTGAGTTCGACCGGTCGATGATTCCCGACGATATTGAACTGGAGGTTGGGCTTACCCTTCACATGCACCAGGATGGTAATCCGCAGGATTTGCCGGTTGTGGTTCGGAACGTGACGGCCACTTCCGTGACGCTGGATGCCAATCACCCGCTGGCGGGCGAAGACCTCATTTTTGATATTGAACTGGTCGGAATAAATCCAGGAAAATAAAACGGCAAGACGTACCAACGGTCTGAAGTCTGTGCGATTTTCGCTCCCAACCAAGGGGTGGGTCACGGACTTTAGACCGTTTCGTATTAGAGGTTTACCCAGGCCGAAAACTTGAGCCCAAAGGTTGAAACATTGGGGTTGTTGCGGTACGTCAGCCGGTGAACGGCATCGATACGCAGCACTTTGAAAATATTGTCGATGCCGTAGCCCACCTCAACGTACGGAGTCCGATTCAGAGATTGAAAACCCAGAACGGTTTGCCCCGTTTCGTTGGTCGGAGGAATCAAGGCCGTATTCGCCGTGCTGACCCCACCGGCCAAAACCGCTCCGGTCGCCAGAAACCGCCATTTCAGCCGCCGAATTGCGGGGATGCGGTTGAAAAATAAGCCTTCAAAATTGTGCTCACCGAAGAAGCCGACGTAGCGATCGGTCACAAACTCAAAGAAATTCATCAGGTTATAGGCGTTTTCGACCCGGAAGAAGGTTTCGTTGCCCAAAGGAATGTACAGCAACGGGTACGGAATAGTCGAAGGGGTATAACCGGCATTGATCTGGTAACGGGTCCGGCCCAGAACGCCCATCCGGAACGAATGCCGCAGGTTCAGGCTAAAGCGGTGGTACGTAAAATCACCGTGCAGGACGTTCTTCAGGCCTAACTGGTACCGGAAAGTGACCACGGGGTTGTTACTGCCCTCGACACTAAACCGGTCGTTATCACTTTGAATCATCAAGGTGCCGGGCGAAAACCGGGTTTCGAAGGTTACTTCCGTGGCCCGAAACTGGCTGGCGGTAGTCCGGTCGGCTTTGTTCACGGAATAGGCAAACGGAAAGAGCGGTTCGAACAGCCGGTTTCGCAGACTGACCGTCTGGGTGAATCCTTTTCCCAATTCGCTTTTGATATACGTGGTGTGTGACTCCTGCAGATAGGGCCGGCGAAGCGTACCGAATCGGGTGTAAGCCGCAAAAATCGTGTTGCCGTTCAGGTTTTCGGCGGAGGTGCCTAACTGCTCGAGGTCGTAGCTTTTTGAAAGGCCGGCAATGGTATACGGTTTTTTCCGAATCACGTAATCGAGGTTCATGCCGTACTTAAACTGCTGGTCACGGGTTCCGTAGGCCAGATAACCGCCCAAAATCCAGCGACGGCTAAAACCGGCATTCGTCCGCAGCCCCAGCCGGAAGCGGTGCCCTTCCACACTATTGAACGCATAGCTGTTCAGCAGCGGACCAACGTCGAGGTGAACCGGCCCGAGCGGATAATAGCCGACCATCGTCAGGTTGGCAATTTCCCCGAGCACTTTCATAAAGGGCACATTCCGCACCGAATCGACCACTTCAAACGCGCGGAGTTCGTCGGGCGACAAGCCTTCCGGTCGGTGGCTTTGCCAGAACGAGGGGGATTTTTCGCTGTAATTTTCCGATAACTCCAGGGGTGGTTCATAGAATTTCAACGCCTGCGGTTTGTTCACAACCACCTTACGGGCCGCCACGTAAATCCGGACCAGCGCACCCGGTGCGTTGGGCGTTGGTTCGTCGGTATCGATCAGCAGTTGCGTTAAAACCGGCAGACGCACGCCGTTCGTCAGGCTGTCCTCGACATCTTCCCATTCCTGTTCAATCCGGATTTCGTCCACAAAATTGATGTTGGCGCGCTGGTCGATCCGGGCGTCGATCTGCGAAAGCCCCAGGCGGGTGGTATCGATCCAGGCCGTACCGACAAACGCCAGATCGGTTGGTCGTTTGGGCTCGAAATCAATCTGAAAACAGACTGTTCCACCCACCGTCACCGTGTCGATGAGATGAAATTTATAAACGGTTTGCCAGGACTGACCCAGCGGAGAGGGAAGGTCCTTGCGCAGAAGATTGATGTAGTTCCGGTAAAAATTATACTGCTGAAACGAAGAACCGGTAAGCTGCGCGGCCACCCCGCCATCGCTGATTCCTACGCCCGACGCGCGGCTTTTCCGAATCCGCTCCTTGGTTTTGTGGGGATCGGCACGTTGATAATAGTCAGAAAGCGTTTCCGAGACGTAAACCGGAACGGCCGGTTTGCCTTCCCGATCATAAATAGCCGGGAGTCTGGAAAGAAGGCGGCCAACGGGCCCCATACCGCGTCCTTTCCTGCGTGGATTGGCAAAATTGTTGACGTAGGCTTCTACTTTGGAATAACTTTCGTACTGAAAAGCGGTTAACTGGTCGGGGTCAAATTGATCGCGCCGTCGAATGGCCTCCCGGATGATGCGGTAGGCCGGATCACCACCTTTCGCATAGACTTTAACTTCCTGTAACTTTGTGGCGGTGCCCGTCAGTGCAGCATCAATGGTCTGTTGGGGCGTCCGGCGTAGCGGATAGGAGCGGGTCTGATAACCTAAACTGGAAACCAGCAGGGAATCGCCAAACTGAGTCGTTGCGAACGAATAGTTGCCGTTTTCGTCGGAAGTGGTTCCGGCGGTTTTTCCTTTGATGGCGACATTGGCGAACGGAATTGCGTCACCCGTAACGGCGTCAGTAATGCGTCCACTTATTTTGTAAGCGGGTTGTGCAATGGCCGGGAAAAATAAAACGTTCAGAAAAAAGAAAAGTAACCCGAAACGTCCCCGTAAAGTAAACTTCATTCGTAAGTCGCTGAGAGAATATTTATAGTGGGTTAACACAAATGTAGTCAACAGGGTTTACCAAGTAAACGGTTTGGGACGATTAAAAGACGAATCGCCGAAATGTATAGACGAGTTGCCGAAATAATCCTATAAATTGTCCAGGTAGCCTTTCTATGGCGTATTGAGTAGACTGAATATTCTATTTTTGTTCCAGTTCAGGGCTTTTTTCCGTTTTGATATGACCTCTGTAATGCCCACCGATCATTCGCTTGTTGACCGTACGCGGGAATTCGCCGAAACGTTACTGCGCGCCCTGCCCGAAAATCTGGTTTACCATAATCTGAAACACACCCAAATGGTGGTTGAGGCCGCTGAATTCCTGGGTAAAAAGGCCGGACTGCCGCCGGAAGAGCTGGAGGACGCCATAATTGCCGCCTGGATCCACGACATCGGGTACGCCCGGAAATGCCAGCAGCACGAAGAAGCCGGGGTGGGGATGGCCCTGCCTTTTCTGGAGGAAGCCGGGTTGAGCGCCGAACGAATTAAAACGATATCGGACTGTGTATTAGCGACTCAACTTCCCCAGACCCCGCACACGAACGTGGCCGAAGTGGTGTGCGATGCCGATTTGTTTCACCTGAGTTCGGAGCAGTTTTTCGAACGGAGCGAATTGATGCGGCAGGAAGTGAAAAACGTCAGCGGAAAAATCAGCAAGAAAAAGTGGATGCAGGGCACGGTGAAACTGATGGAAAGCCACCACTATTTTACGGATTATGGCCGGGAGGTGCTGACGCCCCTGAAAGAGAATAACCTGCGAATCGCCCACCAGAAATTGGCGGAACTGGAAGCGGAAGAAGCCGAAAAAGCGGACAAGCCGGGGCCGCCAACGGCGGAAGGAGAGCCTAAAAAAACGAAACGCCCCGACCGGGGCATCGAAACCATGTTCCGGGTCACTTCCCAGAACCACTTCCAGCTGAGTGCGATGGCCGATAACAAGGCGAACATCATGATCTCGGTCAATACCATTATCGTATCCCTCATTGTCAGTATCCTGATCCGAAAACTGGAAGAATGGCCGCAACTGATCATTCCGACGATCATGCTGACCGTCAGTTGCCTGGTAGCGACCATTTTCGCCATTCTGGCTACCCGGCCCAACATCACCAGCGGGCGGTTTTCGAAAGAAGATATTCACCAGAAACAGGCGAATCTGCTGTTCTTTGGCAATTTTCACAAAATGGATTTGGCTGATTACGAGTGGGGTATGCGCGAAATGATGAACGATAGCGATTTTCTGTACAGCAGCATGACTCGCGACATTTATTTCCTCGGCAAAGTCCTCGGAAAAAAATACAAGCTGCTGCGGTTTGCCTACACCATCTTCATGTTTGGTTTTGCGGCCTCCGTGCTGGCGTTCGGAATTGCGGCTTATTATTTCCCGACCCGTTAATCATTTCCCAAATCGAACCCCGGTTTAGACCCGGTTTTTGTTTCATCAACAGGTAGCATGAAAGGTACGTTTATCCACATCCTTGCGTTATTGGGCCTGATCAGTGCCTGTTCCTCCAAAAAAAATCAGGACGCGAAAGCGGAGTCCGAATCCACCACCCTTCAGCCGTTTGCCTATACGTTGAATGCTCCGACCCGGCGGTTTGACCTGCCCGCCGAATTGGAAGAAATCTCGGGTTTATCGTATTACCCCAATAACCAGCTTCTTTGCGTACAGGACGAGGTAGCGGTGGCCTATTTCTTTGATTTGAAAAAAAAGCAGATCACCGACTCCTCGGTTTTTGGTAATTACGGCGATTTTGAAGGGATTGAGTGGGTGAAAGACGAAATTTATACGCTGAAAAGCAACGGGGATTTGTACCGTTTTAAACCCTTTTCGAAGGAGATTCGTCGCATTCCGACGGACCTGCCGGGCAAGACCGAAGTCGAAGGACTGGCCTACGATCCCGAAAGCGACCGGCTGATGCTGGCGGTAAAGGACGGGGGCAAAAAGGGCGAGAAAGTGGTTTACATGTATGACCTAAAAACGAAGGTGGTTTTCAAAGGGTTGACTATCCGGGAGGAGGTGCTGGAAGAAGCCGGTGTCGATGCCAAAAAATTTAAACCCTCGGGCCTGGCGGTTCACCCGAAAACCGGCGATCTTTATTTCCTGACCTCGATCGGAAAAGCGGTGGTGGTCCTGAACCGGAAGGGCCGGGTGATTGCCAGCCAGGCGCTGGACCCCAAGCTGTTCCGCCAGCCCGAAGGCATCTGTTTTGCGCCGGACGGCACGCTCTACATCGCGAGCGAAGAGGCCGGAAAACCGGGTTATATTCTGGAGTTTGCGAACCAGCCCTAAGCCGGATTTGTAATAGGCGTATGAAACATCTTTACACGGCCTTTTTCCTTCTTTTTCTTGTTTCTGAAGGGCTTTGGGCTCAATCAAAACCGTATACGATTTTTCTCCTGGGCGATGCCGGAGAACCGCAACCGGACAGTAAAGATGCGGTTTTGAAAACCGTCCGGCACCAGATGCAGGCCACCGGCGCGAACAGCAGTATCATCTACCTCGGCGATAATATTTACCCGCGCGGCATGCCCGATTCCAGTCAGGCCGACCGGGCCGACGCGGAACGCCGGATGCGCGACCAGCTGGCTATTCTGACCGGTTTTAAGGGCCGGGCATTCGCCATTCCGGGCAATCACGACTGGCAGCAGGGACGGCGCGACGGCTGGGACCGGATTCGGAATCAGGCCGCATTTGTAACCGCCGAATTGGGCCGTGAGGATGTTTTTTTTCCGAAAGACGGTTGTCCGGGTCCGGTAGAAATCGCGCTGAATGAGGATATAGCGCTGGTTTTGATCGATACGCAATGGTGGCTGCATCCCTGGGAAAAACCGGGGGAGGACTCGGACTGTGACGCCAAGGATTTGCCGTCTTTTCTGTTGTTGCTCGATGACGTGCTGGCGCGTAACCAGCACCGGAAAGTGGTCCTGGCGGGGCACCATCCGATGTACAGCCACGGCGAACATGGCGGCTATTTTACCGTAAAGGATCACCTGTTTCCGCTCACCAACCTGAAGCCCAATCTCTACCTGCCGTTACCGGGTATTGGCTCGATTTATCCGCTTTACCGGTCGCTGATCGGAAACATTCAGGACATTCAGCATCCGAAATACAAGATGATGCGCAACGGGATCGTGTCGTTGCTGAAAAAATACCGAAACGTGTTGTATGTCAATGGTCATGATCATAACGAACAACTGATTCTCCGCGATTCGACGTACTACCTCACCAGTGGCAGCGGTTCCAAGTCGGTTGCCGTCAAGAAAGGCCGCCATAGTTTATTCGCGTCACCTGAGAAGGGCTTTGCCCGGGTGGATTTCGACGAAAAAGGGGGCACGCGCATCCGGTTTTTTGCCCCGGAGGCCGCGAGTGAGACCGGAAAAGTATTGTTCGAAACCGTCTTCACGCTGCCCATACAACGGGTTGCCGATACGGGGCGGCCCGTGGAACCGGTCACGCAAACGACCATGGCCAGCGGGCAGTACCGCGCAACGCCCCTGCATCGAATGCTGCTTGGCGATAATTACCGGAACGTCTGGGAGGCTCCCGTGACGGTGCCGGTTCTGAATTTGCGGCAGGAAGCGGGCGGCCTGAAACCGTTGCAACGCGGGGGGGGTATGCAGACCTTATCGTTGCGGATGGCCGGAAATGACGGCCGGGAATACGTGCTCCGGTCGGTTGAAAAGTATGCCGAAAATGCTATTCCGGCAACGCTGCGGAGCGGTTTTGTCACCGATCTGGTGCAGGACCAGATTTCGGCATCGCATCCGTACGCTGCGCTGGCGGTGCCCCGGCTGGCCGACGCAGCCGGGGTTTTTCATACCAATCCTAAAATTGTGGTGGTGCCGGACGATTCACTGCTCGGGCCGTATCGCCGGACGTTTGCGCACACCCTGGCGCTGTTTGAAGAGCGTGTCGATGGCAATTACGAGGGCAGCCCGCAATTCGGCGGTACGAAGAAAATTTACAGCACCGATAAGTTGCTTGAAAAACTGAACCAGGACAACGACAACCGGGTCGATCAGCAGGCGGTTTTGAAAGCCCGGCTGTTCGACCTCTGGCTTGGGGACTGGGATCGACACGATGACCAATGGCGCTGGGCTAGTTTTAAAGAGGGTAAAGGCTTGGTTTTTAAACCCATTCCGCGAGACCGGGATCAGGTTTTTTTCGTAAATGGCGGAATTATTCCCAAAATTGCCAGTCGGAAATGGGCGATGCCAAAGTTTCAGGGCTTCAGCAACACGATCCGCGATGTGCCCGGCCTGGCCTTCAACGCCCGCTATTTCGACCGCAGTTTCCTGACCGAACCCTCGCTGGACGCTTGGCTCAAAACCGCCGATACGCTGGCCCGCCAGCTGACGGATTCGGTGATCGATGAAGCCTTGAAGGATCTGCCGGAAGCAGCTTATCAGGAAACAGCGGGTACGATCAAAGCCAAACTACAAAACCGGCGGGCCGATTTGTCGCGGTATGCGAGCGAATTGTACGGGTTTCTGGCCCGTTCGGTCTCGGTCACGGGCAGCGATAAAAAAGAGCGGTTCGAGGTCGATCGGGAAGCCGACGGCCGGATGACGGTTTCGGTTTATAAACTAAAGAAAGACGGTGAAAATGGTGCCCAGCTTTACCACCGGGTTTTTGACCCGGCCGAAACGAAAGAAGTGCGGTTATACGGTTTTGGCGATGACGATGAATTCATTGTTCGCGGAAAGACCCATGCAGGCATGCTGCTGCGTATCATCGGGGGAACCGGCCAGGATCGGGTAGTTGACAGTTCGGCCGTTTCGGGATGGCGCCGGAAAACTATGGTATACGATTCCCGCAAAACCGTAACGCAGGCTGGGCCCGAAACGCGGTTGCATCTCTCCGACAACTCGTCGATCAATGCCTACGATCGCAAGGCGTTCAATTATGACGTACTGTTTCCGCAGGTTTCGGTCCAGTACAACCCGGACGACGGCCTGTTTCTGGGGGGCGGTTTTCGGTTTACCAAACACGGTTTTCGGAAAGAACCCTTTGCGCAGCAGCACCGGTTTGTGGTCAATCATGCGTTTGCCACCCGCGCTTATAATTTCAGTTACGATGGCATTTTTACGGATGTCATCGGAAAAACCGACCTGCGGCTGGATGCCGAGGTGCAGGCACCCAACTATGTCTCCAACTTTTTTGGCCTGGGCAACAACACGGTTTTTGATAAGTCGAAAGGCATTCGGTATTACCGGACGCGCTTTGAAAATATCGCCCTGAGCGCCCTGTTTCAGCGGCAATTCGGGAGTGCCCTGCTTTCGATTGGTCCGGCGGTGGAAAGCATTGAGGTGGAAGAAAATCAGCAGCGGTTTATCGGCGAGTACATCAAAAGTTTGCCGGATGGACAGGCGATTTCCAAACGGCGCTGGTATGCCGGGCTGAAAGCCGGTTTCCTCATCGATAACCGGGATGATAAGGTACTGCCGTCGCGCGGAACGGTCTGGCGCACGGAATTGCTGCTTTATGACGGGATAACGACCTACGCGAAAAACCTGGCCCGCTTGCAGTCTGACCTGGCATTCTACGCGAGTCTGCGGCTGCCAACCACCCTGACGATTGCCACGCGCTTTGGTGGCGGTGTCAATTTTACCGATTTTGAATTTTTTCAGGCCAACACGCTCGGCGGCCTTTCCAACCTGCGCGGCTACCGGCGGACCCGGTTTGCGGGGCGTAGTATGCTGTATAACAATACCGAACTGCGGCTCAACGTCGCCACGATCCGGACCTACCTGTTTCCGGCCTACCTCGGCTTACTGGCATTTAACGACGTTGGCCGGGTTTGGCTGAAAGGCGAAAACGCCCGGAACTGGCACCACGGCTACGGGGGCGGGGTCTGGTTTGCTCCCTATAAACAGGCAGTGATTTCATTTTTGTATGCCATGTCGGAAGAGGAAAAGCTTCCGATGGTACGGGTCGGTTTTCTGTTTTAACTCAGGAGAGCTTATACAATTCGACGCCCATTTCCATTCCTTTGACGTCGACCACCCCCAGAAGTTCGGTCAGGGCCGGGTGTTCAGAAAGTTCGTGGATTACTTCCTGCGAAACCAGCATGTTGGTGCCATACTGTTTGTTGAGTTGTTCGATCCGGGCGGCCAGAATCACGACATTGCCCGTGATCGAAAACTGCTGCCGGGTTTCGGTACCGATGTTGCCGATCACCGCATCGCCGACGTGAACGCCGATGCCGACACTGGTGGGGATGATGCGTTCTTCCCGGACGGCCTGGTCGATTTCGTCGATGATTTCCAGACCGGCTTTGACGGCATTTTCGGCGGGATTGGCGAGCGGAATCGGGGCGCCGAACGTGATCATGCAGCCATCGCCCAGAAACTGGTTGATGATACCACCGTGCCGGTTGACCACCTCCACGATGATCTTGAAAAAGGAATTCTGGTAGGCGACCACCTCGTCGGCGGTGTGTTTGTCGGCGTATTTCGTAAAGTTCCGAATGTCCAGAAACAGCACACTGACCTTCATGTGCTGGCTTTTCAACATGCCTTTTTCCTTGATTATCAGCTCCGCAATTTCGGGCGAAACCTGTTGGCCAAAGAACGTAATGAGCTGGTTTTGAATCTCACTCCGCTCAATGGAACTCTGGACGCTTTTCTGGATCTGGCGGGAAACGTAACCCGCGCAAATTCCGCATAAGAGGAAAATGATCGATTTGACGGCGTAAGCAAACGAAGTGGTCAGGAATAAGCTAAACGACCCCATCACCGTCGAGGGTTCTTCGAGCAGGTACAGACTGAGCAGTAAAAACTCGATGCCCGCAATCAGGCCGGTATAAAACGAAATCCAGAAGTTAAGCCGAAGGGTGGAGAGGATGATAAAAAAGTAATAAATAGTCGCAAAGGGCGAGAGCATGACCAGAATCGGATGGTCGAATTTATCCGAAAGCAGATACATCAGCAGCGTCAGGGCGGTTATTTCGAACGTAGCGTTCAGGTATTTGGCAAGTTGCGGCATCACCAAGCCCTTTTTTGACCAGATACGCAGCATATTCCACATGTTCAGCTCGTATACGGACATGAAGCCCAGAAAGGTCAGGACGGTCCGCATCAGTTCATCCTTGGCCTGCTTTGGATAAATCGTAACGGGTAGATAGAGGTAGAAAAAAGAAGTCAGAATAAGGCCAGCGATGAAAACACCCGCCAGTAGACCGGCCCGCTGCTGCTCACGCCGTAGGTTCTCCTGCGAAAATGTCAGGTTGAAATAGGGGCTAATTTCCTCTTTATCACGCCGGTGGTAAATAAATGTCATAGTGTCACGATGAAACGTATTGCTTACTAGACAATTTTCCCGACAAATAAATTCTATTTGCACGAATCCGCCTAACGGCTGAAGCCCAACCAGCAATTTGTGGGAGTGAACCGTCAAAGTAGCACCGTGAGATCCCTTTCATGGCCAGTCTTACCGCAACCCGAGAGGTCTGAAATACGATCTCGTGGTTCCGGTAGGAAGAAACGCCAGCGGTTGCTCAATTGGGTGTTTCGAGGCCCAAACAGGGCCGTTAACCGGACGAAACGACAACGTTGAAGCTGAGGAAAAGTCTTACAACGAGCTGAGTTCTCCGACCATGGGCTGGCCGTTCAAGTAACGGTGGTGGGCGTCGGCAGCATCCACCTGGTGAGTGTTTTCAACGATTTTAAAGGTAAAGGGATCGGCTCCATTAATGCGTTTCCCGTTGAAGTAAACCTGCTTGTAATCTTTGGCGTAACCGGCGCTTAACACGGTAAAGGAAGCTGCATCACAACCGATAAGCGGTTTTTCCTGGTAATAAACCACCGATTGATCCCAGGCGTAGAAATCACTCAGCAGCTCAAAGGAGTCGAGATCGGCCGAAACGATGGGTTGATCGCCGAAATAGACGCGGGATGAATCCGATACATAAAAGGCCTGGTTGGGTTTTACCATTTTTATCGTAGCCGGATTCGCTCCGTTAACCGGGCGGTTCCGGAAATAAACCCGGTTTTTATCTTTGGCGTAATCCGGATCTAAAACCGCAAAGGTCAATGGATCGGCCCCTTCGATTCGGAGCGTTTCCGGAGTATGCGGATTTTTGGCGTCCGTATCCTTGATCCGGCAATAATAGACGTGATTTTTATCTTTCGAAAAGTGAGCACTGATGGGCGTGAACGAGCAGCCATCGCTATCCGGAATGATCGTAAATTCGTAATAGCCAGCCAGTTTGTCTTTTCCAAAACCGTAATCAAGTGGCTGAAACGAAACCACATCGTTCACCGGGAACAAAACACCGTCGAAGTAGCAGTGGAATTTATCTTTCGCATACCCGTTCGTCATGACTTCGAACGAAGCGGCATCGGCTTTGTAAATCCGCCGGACACTATTTTTTCGGGTCGTGAAATACGTCTGCCCTTCCCGAAAATTATCACAATAGAATACGGAAGTGCGGTCCTTGGCGTAGTGCTCGTCGAGAGCCACAAAACTCGCAGCTTCCGCAATGTCGATGGCCGCTCCCCGGTAGTAGGCCGTTAGGGCATCCCTGGCAAACACATTGTTTAGGAGTTCGAAGGAGTCAATGTCCTGGACCTGAACCCGTTGTCCTTTGAAAAATACCGCACCATCTTTCGTTTCGTAGGCCGGTTTTTTACAGGAAAAGAGACTGCTGAGCCCCAGAATGGACAGGAGCAAACGCGTAAGTTTCATGGTGTTGTTCCGTAGTATGAGTTGTTTGAATGCTCGCTCCGAAGATTCCGAAACGGTGGTTTTTCAAAACTAACAGAACGTCGGACCGGGCACCAGATCGAATCAACAGCTGGTTGAGTTGACTGAATAGCTGGTCGATTGAATCGAAGAAAATGACCCGAAAACCGGCAAGGGGCTTTCTTCCGGAATAAAGAAAGTGGATTCGATGGGAGGGCTTCGAGGGTTACTTAATCTCCTTGTTTTCCATCACCGGTTTCGGATGCACAACATACACATCCAGCACCGCCAGCGGACGGGCCAGGTATTCGCGGATCAGCGTACGGAAAGAATAGCCGCCCGGAATGTCCTGAGCGGCAAAGGCCACGGCCGACATGCCCTGATGATTGCCAATGTAGAGCGCGCGGGCATTGTGGAAATTCTGGGAGATGATCGTGATTTTTTCCTGATTGAACACCTGTTTACACCGGACAACGGAGTCAAAGGTTCGGTAACCGGCATAATCCAGCGTCATGTCAGCCTCCGGGACGCCCAACCGAAGCAGAGCCTTCTTCATGTCGGACGGCTCGTTGTAATATTCGGAATCATTGTTGCCGCTGAGGATAATGTGCTTGATCTTGCCCACTTTCCAAAGCCGGGCCGTCGCTTCCATCCGGTAGCGAAAAAACAGATTTTCATTGCCGCTTTTGACGGATTTGCTGGTTCCGAGCACCAACCCCACTTCGTTGGTTGGCAAGGATTCCAGATCAAAATAGACCTGGCTCCGGGTACTGTACACGACCCAGAAATTACAAAGGAGTATCGTGGTTATTCCCACGAAAGCCAGAAAAACGCCTAATTTGATGAGCCGTTTCATCCGTATCACCCTCAGGTGAGGTTTTACTCCTTTGTAATGGCCGCTTTGCCGGCGCGTCGGGTACGACATTAGATTCATGTCATGAGAACAGGCCTAATTGTTTTACCGTTTGTTCCGAACTGGTATCATCCGTATCCGGCGTTTCGTCCGTTTGTTCGTCAGGTTCCGGTTCAACGACGATTAAGGTAGGCGTTATCGTTCGATTTTCCGCCATATCCCGGTCATTATTCCGGCGAGGGGTCAATAATTTTACTTCCTTCACTTTGGCAAAGGGCAATTTTGCCCCTAAAGCTTTCCAGCCGCGAATATCAATAAAGCCCTCGGGCTCGAGCACCATTTTCTCCAGAGGACCTTTCTCTTTCATCTGGTGGGTAATTTCAAAACGCGGAAAGCGATCGGTCGTTACCGCCAGTAGCTTCGAGTTTTTCGCATCCCCGATAAAACTGAACTTCTTGTCCTGCGTGCTGGTCTCGACTTTAAAGCGCTTGACATAGTGCGACTTTTGATTGGCCTCGTAGTAAATCGACGAAACGATGCGCTCGGGATCAAACTTCTCCAAAACCGCAATGTCGGCGGGTTCGTAACGATTGGTTAGGTTATAGTTGGTCAGTTCATACTCGCCATCTTTATAGACGACCAAAATGCTCGCGCCGTTGTCAAAATTGCCTAAATATTTTCCGCGCTCGTCGCGGTTCAGCCGACCCAGGTGTTCGTCGTACCAGATATCAACCCCACCCAGCGTCGAAACGCCACCCGATTTGAGGCTAACTTTCCGAATCGGGTATTTCGTGAGAATATTGCCCTGCGCCGACCGGTTTTTAATCAGTACTTCCGCAAAGTTATAGTCAAACTGTTTGATTTTGGCCGTACTCTGCGCCGTCAGGTTAATCGTAACGACCTCGGCTTCACCATTATCATTGGCGGTAAACCACAGCACCTTCGATTTCGGATTGCCCATCGTCAGGTCGTATTCCCGGTCGCGGGTGACGGCCGTCACCGAAAAGCGCTTGGCCATTGTAATCCCGGATTTTCCGTCCAGGTACAGCATGTTGTAGACCCGCCGTTCGTCGTTTTTCTTAAAGACGGAACAGTAGATAATATCCTTGCCGACGAAGGTTTTATCCTGAATTTTGGTGACCAGGCACTTGCCATCGCGTCGGAAAACAATGATGTCGTCGATGTCGGAGCAGTCCGACACAAATTCGTCCTTTTTCAACCCGGTACCGACAAAACCGCCTTCGCGATCGACGTACAGTTTGGCATTGGCAGCCGCCACCACGTTGGCCGCGATGGTGTTGAAGGCGCGGATTTCGGTTTTCCGTTCCCGGCCTTTGCCGTATTTTTTCGCCAGTTCCTTGAAATAATTGATGGCAAAACGCGTCAGATTGGCCAGGTTGTCCTCGGTTTCGGCCAGTTCCTGCTCCAGCCGGCGCATCAGTTCCTCGGCTTTAAAACCGTCATATTTCGAGATTCGCTTGATCCGGATTTCGGTCAGCCGAATCAGATCATCCTCCGTAATTTCGCGGTAAAACTGCTTTTTGTACGGTTTCAGCCCTTTGTCGATCGTTTCCAGCACGGCCTGGAAGGTTTCGCATTCCTCAATTTTCCGGTAAATCCGGTTTTCGATAAAAATCTTTTCGAGTGAGCTGTAAAGCAATTTCTCCATCAATTCGGCCCGCCGAATCTCCAGCTCCCGTTCGAGCAGCCGAACCGTCTGGTGCGTATTGATTTTGAGAATATCCGAGACGGAAACAAAATGCGGTTTATCCCCAATAATCACGCAGGCATTGGGCGACACCGACACCTCGCATTCCGTGAAGGCATACAGGGCGTCAATGGTAATATCGGGAGAAACGCCGGGGGCCAGGTGGACGTGGATTTCGACATCTTTCGAGGTCAGGTCTTCTACCTTCTTGATCTTAATTTTTCCGTCGTCGTTGGCCTTGATGATCGAATCCTTGATCGAGGTGGTGGTGGTGCCAAACGGTATTTCGCGGATAATCAGGGTTTTCTTGTCAAACTCCTCAATTTTGGCCCGAATCCGGGCCTTACCACCCCGGCTGCCATCGTTATAATTGCTGACGTCGATGTACCCGCCGGTCAGAAAATCCGGGTAGAGGGTAAACGGTTTATCCTTCAGAATGCTGATCGAGGCCTCGATCAGTTCGAGAAAGTTATGGGGAAGAATTTTAGTCGATAAGCCCACCGCAATGCCTTCAACCCCCATCGCCAGCAGCAGCGGAAATTTAACCGGCAGCGTAATCGGTTCTTTTTTCCGCCCATCGTACGACAGCTGCCATTCGGTGGTTTGCGGATTGAAGATGACGTCGTTTCCGAATTTCGACAGCCGAACTTCAATGTAGCGCGGGGCAGCCGCGCCATCGCCGGTGCGGATATCGCCCCAATTTCCCTGCGTATCAAAGACCAGGTTTTTCTGCCCAATGGTGGTCAGGGCGTCGCCGATAGACGCATCACCGTGGGGGTGGTACTGCATGGTTTGGCCGATGACGTTGGCCACTTTATTGAAACGTCCATCGTCCATTTCTTTCAGGGCGTGGAGAATCCGGCGTTGCACCGGCTTCAGGCCGTCTTCCACGGCCGGAACCGCCCGTTCCAGAATAACGTACGAGGCATACTCTAAAAACCAGTTTTCATATAATCCCGACACCACGGTTTGTTGGTGGAGGGTATCTTCATTTTGATCTTCCGGTAAATCAGTTGGGTCCAGAATTTCGCTCATTCGGATGGTTACGGATAAAAATCGATGATAAATGCTATCGTCTTGAATGGGTCGGCGGGCACAATTGATCCGTCGATAGCTACATAAAGATACGAATTTTTTAAGAAAACGGCCCAGAAAGGGTTAAAAAGCAGGATTTGGGCCGTTTAATGGAGTACTTTATGTTGCCAGAGTACAACCCGCAAAACCGGTGCCGGTTTTCAGGAACGCCTGTCCGGTACGTACGAAGCATCCCTAGAGGGTTGCCCGGTTTGACTTCAGGTTACAATATATTATACTTGTATTACAAATATAATAATATATAAACAGAAATCCGCATTTTTTGTCCATTTCACTTCGGAACCGACTGGATCACCGTGAGCAATTCGCTGATCATCATGGCCGTTGCGCCCCAAACTTTAAAGCCCTGAATCTGGTAAAACGGCGCGTCGATGAGAGTCCCGCGAACCTCGATGCCATTTTCGCCGATGATGGTTTCGTCCAGCAACTCATCCAGACCAACTTCCACCACGTGCTCAACTTCGCGCGGATCGGGGTAAAAATCCGGTCGGTAGGGGAGAATGCCGACCACCGGCTGGACGTAGAAATTACTCGGGGGAATGTAGATTTCGGTCAATTTGCCCAGCACTTTCACATCCGTCACCCGAATTCCGACTTCTTCCTGGGCTTCCCGCAAGGCCGTCCGGATGAGGCTTTCGTCGGTTCGTTCCATGCGCCCACCAGGAAACGCCATCTGGCCTGCGTGAACGCCATCGTACTGCGGGCGTAAAATCAGCGGCAGAAAAATGGATCCCTGGTACGGATAAAACACAATCAGGACGGCGCTACGCCGGGTCCGTTCGTTCGGTTGCATAGCCATGCGTAACCGCGATCGGGAGGCCATTTTCAGGTGGGCTTCCGGACCGGGCAGCGGTTCGGCCAATCGTTCCCGGAGGGTGTTGGCAAAGCTATGAAACGACGAATTAGGCATAGCGTTTAACGAGTTGTTCAGCACATTTTTCTCCGTCCATGGCCGCCGAAACGATTCCACCGGCATAACCGGCACCTTCGCTGCACGGAAACAGACGCTGGATCTGCACGTGTTCGAGCGTATCCGGCTGGCGCGGAATCCGGACGGGCGACGAGGTGCGGCTTTCAACCCCGATCATCTGGGCTTCGTTGGTCACGTAGCCGCGCATCGACCGGCCAAACTGCTGCAAACCGGCTTTCAGCGGTGCGGCAATCGTTTCCGGCAAAACCGCCTGCATATCGACCGGTTTCAGACCCGGCTGGTAGGAGGTTTCGAGTAACCGGTTGGAAACCCGGCCATTTACGTAGTCAGAAATCCGCTGGGCCGGCGCGGTTTGATCGCCCCCCGCCAGTTGGCAGGCGCGTTGCTCCAGTTCTTTCTGGAATTGCAAACCGGCCAGTGGACCGTAGGCCCGGTAATTTTTTAAATCATTTTCGTGAATAGCTACTACCAGGCCCGAATTAGCAAATTTCGAATCCCGGCGCGACGGGGACATGCCGTTCACAACCAGTTCGCCGGGGGCCGTAGCCGCCGGGACGATAAAACCGCCCGGACACATACAAAAGGAAAATACGCCCCGTTCAATCCCCTTGTGCCGGGTTTGGGTGACCAGGCTATACGAGGCTGCGGGCAGGTAATTCCCGCGATTAGGGCGGTGGTATTGCACCTGATCGATGAACGACTGCTGGTGCTCGATCCGGACGCCCATCGCAAACGGCTTGTTTTCAATCGTGATGCCTTTTTCGTGCAGCAACGCAAAGACGTCGCGGGCTGAATGCCCGGTCGCCAGAATGACACCCAGTCCGGTAATTTCGTCCCCTTTGTCGGTAATGACCCCTTTGATTTCGTTTTGTTCGAGGATCAAATCGACCATCCGGGTATTGAAACGAACGTCGCCCCCCGCTTCGACGATGCTTTGCCGAAGGGCCATGACCACGTCGGGTAACTTGTTGGTTCCGATGTGGGGATGCGCATCCACCAGAATTTGTTCAGTGGCTCCGTGCGCGACAAAAATTTCGAGAACCCGGCGGACATCGCCCCGCTTTTTGGACCGCGTATAGAGTTTACCGTCCGAATACGTACCCGCTCCGCCTTCGCCGAAGCAGTAGTTCGATTCCGGATTGACAAGGTGCTCTTTGTTGATAGCCGCCAGATCACGACGCCGGGCGCGCACATCGCTGCCCCGCTCCAGCACGATCGGTTTTAACCCCAGCTCGACCAACCGCAAGGCTGCGAACAAACCGGCTGGTCCGGCCCCAACGACCACCACCGGCCGGGCCTGACTGACGTTCGGGTACGTTCGCTGATAGGAAAGTAACGGACGGGGTTCTTCTCCTTCGTAAACTTCCGCATCGATATGTACTTTGACTTGCCGGGAACGTGCATCGATCGATTGGCGAAGTTTCCGGATAATCGGCCGATCCGACTCCGCATCCGTCAGCAGGTCGGTCGGCAGTTGCAATCGGTTGTAAACTTCCCGCTCAAAAGCTGCGTCATCAAACGCGGTATCGGGCTCGAGGGTTAATGAAAGCGTATGAATCATAGACGAAATTTCCTTTCCATGCAACAACCGGAGTCGGCTTCAGGTTCGCCGTTTATTTTTTATAATATTTGGTTATTTTTTTGGTAAAATTAGTCATTCTGGCCGATAACTTGGGAGAAAGAATTCATGTGTTCGTATTCCCGATGCCGGAACAATATATTTGACCCCGAAACCCGGTTTGCCAGAAAATGCGGTCCGGGTGGTCCGAAGGGCCGGCGATTTAACCCAAATTTCAATGAAAAAATTACTTTTCTATTTAGTACTCAGTTCTTTTCCACTAGCGGCTCAGAAGGTGAATCCCCCCGCGCCCTACGGTGCCCTGCCGAGTCCGCAGCAGGTGCAATGGCAGCAAATGGAATATTACATGTTTATTCACTTTGGTCCGAACACCTTTACCAACCAGGAGTGGGGCCACGGTGACGAAGATCCGAAGGTGTTCAATCCCACGCGGCTGGACGCCCGCCAGTGGGCCCGAACGGCCAAAGCCGCCGGCATGAAAGCCATTATCATTACGGCAAAACACCACGACGGTTTTTGCCTGTGGCCGAGCAAGTTCAGTAACCATACCGTGCGGGAAAGTGCCTGGAAGAACGGCCAGGGCGACGTCCTGCGCGAATTGTCCAACGCCTGCAAGGAATACGGTTTGAAATTTGGCGTTTATCTTTCGCCCTGGGACCGCAACCACCCGGCCTATGGTACGCCCGAATATAACCAGATATTTGCCAATACGCTCGACGAAGTGTTAAGCAGTTACGGCGAGGTATTCGAACAATGGTTCGACGGCGCGAACGGCGAAGGCCCGAACGGCAAGCGGCAGGAATACGACTGGAAACTGTTTCATAGCGTAGTGTTCAAACACCAGCCGAAGACGATCATTTTCAGTGACATTGGTCCCGGCTGTCGCTGGATGGGCAACGAAGCCGGTATTGCCGGCGAAACCAACTGGTCTACCCTGAACACCGACGGTTTTGGCATGGGGGCCGCGGCTCCGTCGACCAGCGTGCTCAATACCGGGAACGAAAACGGAAAGTACTGGATTCCGGCGGAAGTCGATGTGTCGATCCGGCCGGGCTGGTTCTATAGTCCGGATACCGACGATCGGGTGAAAACCCTGACGCACCTGATGAAAATCTATTATTCATCCGTTGGCCGGAACAGTAACCTGTTGCTGAATGTGCCGGTTTCGCGCGAAGGGCTGATTCATCCCAATGATTCGACCCGGTTGATGGAATTCCGCAAAACCCTCGATGCGTCCTTCAAAACCAATCTGGCCAGGGGAAAAGCCGCCACCGCTTCGGCGGTTCGGGGCAAAGACAAACGTTTCGCTGCCAGCAACTTAGTGGACGGTAACTACGAGTCGTACTGGACAACCGATGACGCGGTTCGGCAGGCTTCGCTGGTCGTCGATCTGGGCAGGCCAACGGCAATAAACCGGGTGGTCCTGCAGGAATACATCCCGCTCGGACAGCGCGTGAAGTCGTTCCGGGTGGAAGCCTGGGATGGTAGCAAGTATGTCCAGATTGATCAGCAGACCACCATCGGTTACAAGCGGATTCTGGTTTTTCCGACCCTGAAAACCGCCAAAGTGCGCGTAACGATTCTCGACGCCAATGCCTGTCCGGTTTTGTCGGAAGTGGGGATTTATAAAGCACCTGAATTGCTCTCGAACCCCGAAATTTCCCGGACCCGGCAAGGCGTGGTAACCATTTCGTCCGATGTGGCCGATCCGGTCATTCGCTACACCACCGACGGCACCGAGCCGACGATGGCATCGACCCGGTATACGGCACCGTTCGACTATGCGAAGGGGGGCGTTATCAAAGCCAAAGCTTTCATTAAGAATGGAGCCGAATCGTCGGAAACCATTCCAGCGTCTTTCGATGTGGCGCCCGCCAACTGGTCGGTGGTGACAACGGACAACGCAAGCCGCAGCGCGGCCAATCGGGCCATTGACTCGAATCCCCGGACGCTCTGGCAGACTGCCCGGCAGGAGGGAAGTAGCAAACACCCGCACGAACTGGTGATCAACCTCGGCGAAAGCCTGTCTCTGAAAGGGTTTACGTACACGCCCCGGCAGGACGGACAAACCGGCGGAACGATTTACCAGTACAGTTTTTACGTAAGCGAAAACGGAATCGACTGGAAGCCGGTTCTTGAAAATCAGGCGTTTGCGAACATCAGGAACAATCCGGTGAAACAGGAGGTGGCTTTTGCCAGCCCCCAGCAAGCCCGGTTTATCAAACTGGTGGCGCTTTCGTCGGTGAACGAAAAGGAACACTGGGCCTCGGCTGCGGAAGTTGGGGTGATGGTCCATTAACTTCTTATGCCCATGAAGCATACGGCCCCGGATTTCGACGCCCCGGATTTTTACGGAATCGACGATTTGTTGAGCGACGAGCAGCGGCTGGTCCGGTCGGCCCTGCGCGATTTTGTGGCTCGGGAGATCAGTCCCATTATTGAAGAATGTGCCCAGAAAGCCGAGTTTCCGGTTTCGCTCGTCCGAAAGTTTGGCGACATGGGGGCCTTTGGTCCAACCCTCCCCACCGCGTTTGGTGGCGGGGGGCTGGATTATATTTCGTACGGCCTGATGATGCAGGAAATCGAGCGGGGGGATTCGGCCCTGCGGTCGTGCGTCTCCGTGCAAAGCTCGCTGGTCATGTGGCCGATTTATACCTACGGCTCCGAAGCGCAAAAACGGAAATACCTGCCCCGATTAGCCAGCGGTGCGCTTTTGGGCTGTTTCGGCCTGACCGAACCGGATCATGGCTCCAATCCGGCGGGGATGCAGACCTCGTTCGTTGAACGTGACGACCATTATGTGTTGAACGGCAGCAAGCTCTGGATTACGAATTCACCCCTGGCCGATCTGGCGGTGGTTTGGGCCAAAAACGAGCAGGGCCGGATTCGCGGCCTGCTGGTGGAGCGTGGCATGGCCGGTTTTTCGACACCGGAGATTCACCGGAAGTGGTCGCTGCGGGCCAGTGCCACGGGTGAGTTGGTTTTTCGGGATGTGAAAGTGCCCCGGGAAAACCTGCTGCCCGAAGCGGATGGCCTGAAAGCTCCGCTGAGTTGCCTGGATCAGGCGCGGTACGGGATTGCCTGGGGCGTTGTCGGAGCGGCTATGGACTGTTACCATTCTGCCCGGCAGTACGTCCTGGAACGGCAGCAATTCGGAAAACCGCTGGCATCCTTTCAACTGGTTCAGAAAAAACTGGCCGAAATGCTCACCGAAATCACGAAAGCGCAGCTTCTCTGCTGGCGGTTGGGCGTCCTGAAAAACGAAGGGAAAGCAACTACGGCCCAGATTTCGCTGGCGAAACGGAATAATGTCGAGATGGCGCTGACTGTCGCCCGGGAAGCCCGGCAGATGCACGGAGCAATGGGAATTACCGGCGAGTTTCCCATCATGCGCCACCTGATGAACCTGGAATCGGTCGTCACCTACGAAGGCACCCACGACATTCACCTCCTGATTCTGGGCAACGAAATCACAGGCATACCGGCTTTTAAGTGAAAAAAGGATAATTAATGAGTGATGAGTGATGAGTTAAGAGTGATGAGTTGGCTGACGCAAGCTGAAAAACTCTTAACTTTTAACTCATCACTCTTAACTCATTTCAGTTCTTCCAGGGCTTTCTTCATCGCGTCGATCTGGCGTTTTTTCTGCAAACTGGTGGGGGCGGCCACGCGCTCGCGGCAATCAAAAATGCCACAGCGTTCGCAGGCTTCATTGACAATGCGTTGCGGAATACCGGGGGTGAAGGGATTTAAAAACCGCATCTTGCTCCGAAGGGTGTCGGTCAATTTAAAACACATCGACACGCTCATGTTCTGCTGGAGATGCGGCTGGTAGGACTGGGCTACCGAGACGATAAAGAAGGTATTGCCCGAGTCGGCGTAGGTGGATAACTGTGACTGGCACAAGGCCCCGGCAAACTGGTGGTTTTTCTGGAGGGAGGCCAGTTCCTGCAAAATGGTCAGGGCTACCCAGCGTCGGCAATAGTGCTCGTCCATCATGCTTTTAGGCCCGTGCTGGCGAGTCAGGTGCATTTCTTTCGTCAACCGGAAATTGGTCTGCCCGGCGGTATTGTTAAACCGGTAGAAAAACAGCTGATCGATGCCGAAATGCTTGGGAAGCAGGTTACTAAGTCGGTAAAAAAAACGTTCTGGCGTGGCCTTGAAGGAATGAATCAACGCCAGAAAAGAATCGTTGCTCCAGGTCGGTTGATCGAAAAGGGCCTGTAGCCGCGGAATCAACTCCGTCCGACGAATCAGAATGGCCCCCGCGAAGTACGACGCTTTGTAATTATTAAGGATTTGCTCAAACGATTCGACTTCCACGTACGAATACGTATACGGACGAATCTTCAGGGTAAGGTATTGAAATCCAACCTCCCGGGCCAGAATAAACGTCCGCTGTTCGGCCGACAGCTGGCTGTTCAGGTATAGTGTCCCGGATTCGGGTCGAAAAACCGAACGCAAGCCGGCCAGTTCCGGATTCGCTTCCTGTTCGAAGGGGTGAATCGAATAGCCAAACCGGGTTCGAAGCACGTTGCTTAAGAGCACTTCGTCGACCTCCGCGCCACCCGACGCAAACTCGGTCAAAAACCGGTCGCCATCCTGTTCGATATCGTCGAAATAGTTGTCGTGCATTTCCTGGTACGACCGCAAAACCGCCATGTACAGGCGCTCGACGCTGACGTGGTAACTCCGGCCGATGTTCATGACGGTCGAAATCATGGCGCTGACTTTGGCGGGGGCTTCGGCCAGCAGTTCGAGCAGGTCGGCGGGGTCGATGCCCAGTAATTCGAGCGGGATTTCGGTTAAAAACCGGGACCGCAACAAATCGGAGATCGGCTCTAATTTCTTGCTTAATTTCAGCGAAACCAGCGTGTCGTAATCCACCTCCATGGCTTTCGCCAGGGCCGCAATTTTATCGGTTTTTGGGTATTTACGCCCTTTTTCGATCTCGGTCAGATACGAAACGGAGAGTCCCGAACGCTGGGCCAGTTCACTGATCGACAATCCTTTATCCAACCGGATCTGTTTTAATTTCAGGCCAAAAAGCAGTCGAATGTGATCGGTGTAAACAGCCACTGGTTAAGAAGGATTATGAAGTGATGAAGGTAAAAATACCGCTAAAACGATGGTAAACAAAACGTCCACCCGGTTTCAGTGCGAACCGGGTGGACGTTGAATGCTCAAACGTAAAGTTATCGTTTGAGACCTTTATAGGACTGGGTCCACTGGAGCAGCGAGCCATCCTGTGATACTTTGGTTACGGTGGTCAACGTCACGTTTTTGCCTTCAAAGAGGCCCGTTCCCACAAATTCACCATCGTATTTTTTATTGCCGAATAAAATCGAACCCCGATTTTTGCTCATTGTAAATTGTGAGCCGCTTAATTTGACAATATCCGTTTCGGTACTAAAACCGGGAAATTCGACGGTCATGCGTAACTCGTTGGCGGCATCGCCTTTCGCAAACGTCAGGCTTC
Source organism: Larkinella bovis (assembly GCF_042655385.1). NCBI lineage: Bacteria > Pseudomonadati > Bacteroidota > Cytophagia > Cytophagales > Spirosomataceae > Larkinella > Larkinella bovis. Next base: position 605,713 of record NZ_JBHSMA010000001.1, read on the forward strand.
CTTTGCCACTGTCTTCGCTGTACGTAGGCCATCCGGGCGTCACACTGGTTTTGGAGGTGTAGTCAATGTCATACGTTCCCAGGTATTGTTCCCGGGGGTCAACATCTTCCGCAGCGCTACCGCCTTTTTTACACGCCGATACGCTTAACAAGAGGATAAAAAGGGTGACGATGATTCTCATTGGGCCATTAGGGGGTTATCAAAAGTTGAGTTAACATACAGGACTTTCGCATTACAACGAAATCGGTACCTTATATTATATATCAACCGCAAATGTAAGGCCAGAAATGGGAATATTCGGGGACAGAGGTCCTCAATTTCCGGAGGTTTTTTTACGGGTTTCGGGACAGAAACCGCATCCCGGCCGGGAATTGAGGACCTTATTGACACTAGGACAGCGAAGCTTCGACGCTGATGGCTGTATTCAATAATTTAGAAATCGGGCAGTTTTTTTCCGCATCGGCCACCAGTTCATCAAACTTTTCCTGGGTGATATCCGGCACGCTGGCCGTCAAGATCAGTTTTGAACTGCTGATGCTGCCGGAGTCGGTGTTAAACGTAATAACCGCTTTGGTGTCGAGCGAAGTGGCCGTAAAACCGGCTTCCTGAAGGTTAAAGGCCAGTTTCATCGAAAAGCACCCGGCATGGGCGGCTGCCACCAGTTCTTCGGGATTCGTGCCGACGCCATCGGCAAAGCGCGTATTGAACGAATACTGGGTATCTTTCAGCACGGTGCTGGCCGTGCTCAGGGTCCCTTTTCCGTCTTTTCCTGATCCTACCCAGTGTGCGGAGGCATTGCGTTTGATTTCCATAAAGATTCGGAGTGATGTGATGTTGAAAAGTGGCAAAGTAAGAAATGTTGACCAGAGCCTTGTTAATTTTCTTCCGGTTTGGCACAAAAATAATAGAATGGTTCCGCGCCGGCGGTGGGGTGTTGATCCGCCGGCAAGAGTTTTGGCCTTGTAGATGGCCGGTCGCGGCCGGATGATCGTATTACGTACAGATCTTTATTGAAAGAACATTCGAACATGCAGATTCTTAAAAATTTATTTCAGGTGGGCGGGGATTTGAACGGCATCACCTTCGATCAGCCCGGGGCTTTATGGAATGACGCCAATTCGTACGTGCTCAAAACCGCCGATGGCCTGATTCTCTTCGACTGTGGCTGTGGCGATACGTTGGAACAGATTTTTGCCAATATGCGGTACTGGGACCTGTCGCCCGACGACATTCGGTATTGTTTCCTGACGCATGCCCATTTCGACCATGCCGGAGCCGCCCACCGGCTGAAAGAGCGGGGCGTTGAACTCATTGCCATTGGCGAAACCGCCGATGCGGTGGCGAAAGGTGACGAGCGCTGTTGCGGCTATTTGTACCACAAAACGTTTCAGCCGGTGACGGTCGACCGGACAGTTTCGGACGGCGAACGAGTGACCGTTCTGGGCCTTGAGCTGGAGGTGATGCACCTGCCAGGCCATAGCATGGGCTGCACAGCCTATTTCTTTACCTGGGACCGGAAGCGGGTCGTCGTGAGTGGCGATGTCATCGGCACGTTGCTGAGCGGTGATTTTGGCTGGAGCGGCTCGATCGATTTCGACAAGAAAATCTACACCCGCTCGCTCCGCCGATTTGCCACGGTAGATACGGACCTCATGTTGCCCGGGCACGGGATGATTTATTTTTACAAGCCCCGCCGACGGGTCGAAGATGCCCTCAATTCGGCCCTGATGCAATGGCGATAGGGACCAAATGGAGGCCGACTTCTCCGTTGGGACCCGAGGTGGCAGTATGCGGAGGGACGGCTAGAAACCGTCCCGGACTAGGCGCAATCCGTTTTACAGGCCGGTTTTTAACGTTTAGCCGGCTGGTAGTTCGTTTCTTTCTGGTGAAGGGCAAAGATTTTTTTGTTCAGGGCCGTAATGCATTTGGTCCATCCCTCGGTATTCCGGACGAAAAAGTCTTGTAAGGATAGGTTCAGGTCCGATTTCAGATCCGCATTGATGTTTTCTATACTGTGCGCACCCAATGCACGGTAACTTTCAAACTGGCTTTCACTGAAAAACTGATCGCTGGTTGATTCGTGCGGAAAAGCCTTTTTCGCCGAAGCATAGTTGAAAATATCCCGGGGTTCATTGCCGTAAAAAGCCGGTTTGATGTATAATAATATGCCGTCGCAGGCCGAGAAATAGTTGGCCCGTTCATTAAACGGGGCATTTTCCGCAATAGGAGCGGGGTTCTGGCAGGGCTGAGCCGCATCCGACCGGTGGGTCGTAACTTCGGAATAACGGATGCGGCCAATGGCCAGGTATTTGCCGGGCGAGGTGGATTCGGATAGGCGGGACCGGATGTTGAACCCAAGCGGGAAATCGATCGTAATTCCGTGGTCGATCCGAACTTTGCGGATGGCATTTCCCAGGTCTTCCAGGGTGCAGGTTTCGTCACAGCTGGCATCACTGACGAGGATGACCCGGTTTCGGCGGAGGACCATTTCGTATAGGCCCAGATTTTCAAAATGGCCACCGTCCGATAAATAAACGTACTCGCTTATGTCATCGGTTTTTCCGATCATTTCCAGTAGAATGGGCCGGATGGCCAGACCCGGAGACGATTTATTGAACGTTTTGTCGCCGGCGGGTCCCGGATTTCCGAGCCACCAGCCCAGTCGGACATTGAATAGCGTCATCAGAAAACCGATTACGGGTGAGGAATGATAACCCTGGTTGGGACTGGCGGCCGCCCCGGAAATTGTCAGGGCAGTTCCCAGCGTGATGCCCCGCTTGCCGCCATAATACCGGGGATCGTCGTCCGGATAGGGAAAGCCCCCGGTATCGTTAAGATAAGTTCGCCGGTATCCCAAAAACAGGGCACCCGCGTGCAGGGGCGAAACGGTAAAGGACTCGGCTTTCCGCTCCTGCCAGGCCAGATTGCGTCCGGCAACCAGATTCAGTGCAATATTGATGATGTGAAAAGGCGGTTTTTGTTTGACCTGTTTCCTTGGCCCCTGGATGGGTTTATTTTTAAAGAGCAAGCGCCCCATATGAATGTTATCCGTCGGATCGAACCCGGTAAAGGGGTCGGACTGCCGTTCGCCGGGTGGGCGGGAGGCTCCCAGATAGGCCCGGATCAGGCGCATGCGGTACAAGGCGTGGAGGGAAAAATCATTGGTATTGACCAGGCCGCCAACGAGTAAGCCCAGAACAAACAAGCCGGTTATCACCAGCAGAGTAAGCCAGGGATTAACCGCTGCGAATCGGGCGGTAGTGAGTTTTGACAGATGCAGATGATCCAGATCGAACCAGGAATACAGGGTCCGAATCAAAACCAGATCGAGCATGGACAAGGCCACAAAGAGGGCAATGACCGCCATGATGGCGACTACCGGCAGGGTCAGAAAAGGCAACAGGCGGCTGAGACTCCGGTTTTCGTTACTTCCTTTGCGGGCAGCAGTACCCGCTCCGTCGCTTGCCGTTTTTGAACTTTGACCGAGCAGGGCCGTTAAAACCCAGGAACCAATCCCCAGGCCCGCGGTTAGGGAGGCACCCAGGGATTCGACGACAACTCCGGTGAGGATCGGACTAAACAGGATCAAACTGCAAACGGCCAGCCAGCCAACGGAGGTGATCAACAACCAGGCGCTGTAGCGGGCGCTCCATTCACGCTCGGCATCATCCGTGAAAACGCTGACCAACCCTTCGAAAAAATAGCCCGCGAGTAAGATGGATAGGAGAAAACCGGGAACCGCCAGGCAGGTATAAAGTGCAATGCGGTAGGTCGACCAGTCGTAATCGATCAGTTGCAAAAACAGGGCCGTAAGTTCCAGGAGAAAGCCTGCGACCATCCCCGTCAGAATAACCGCCAGAAATTCCCAGACCACAAGCGGAAGCAATCCAATGATTATTTGGGGATTTTTGAAAACACTAATCATAAAAACCGGCAGGGAGAATGGAGTCGGGGGCTTTTTTTTCAGACCTCTACTGTCCGGGCTTACGTTGGCCGGCCGAAACCACAGCGACAAAAGCCAGCCCGCGAGGTGCACGGCCGTGGTGCCCAGAATAATCCAGACGGTCCCGTATGATTTGATCCGCAATCCGGAATCCTGGTTGAGTTGCAGCGAATCCCGGATTTTCTGATAAAAGGCGGGTAACTGATTCGATCGCTCAAACCAGTGCCAGGCCAGCGCCATGCAAAAACCGGCCAAAATAACCGGCAAGAGACATTTGACTAAGAAAGCACCCTGGTTCCGTTTTGAAGCGGGGGCTCGCTCCCTTGCGGGCCGATTCCGGGCCTGAGGCCGGTTTGAGTGAATAAAAAACGCTCCAATTGTTGTAAAAATGGCCGAAAGCGCGAGCGCAAACGTAACGCTATGCGGATATACATCCATATCCAGCTCAATCAGGTTCAGAAAAAACCAGGGGAGTCCGGCAAAGGCGGCCAGGAGGGGAACAATAACCAGCCAGACCAGCAGCAGGTTTCGAAGGTAGATAGCGGCCAGGGTCCAGGAGTCAGCCGAAAACAGACCCAAAACCGGACTCAGGTAATTACTGTACTGGCGTAAGTGACGAACCGGAACAGCCTCCGGTTCGAGGGGCGTGTTGAACGGATCCTTGAGTTTTCGGATCACTTCCGGAAATCCTTCGTGGTGAATCCAGGCACTTAACCAGCCCCCCAGATACCCTCCTCCGGAAACCGTTGAGAGGTACGTGAATTTGTCCAGCAGGTCGATTTTGACTAAACCCTGGATGATGCCCAGGGCAAACGTGGCACTCCGGATGCCACCGCCAGAAAGACAGAGAGCCGTCTGGTTCCGGCTATACATTTGATTGAAAATAGCTTCCAGACGCTGGTCATCTACCCGAACCAGGTAGCCAACGAAGGTATCTTCTAAAAGCAAGCGGTTCAGGAACTGCTCCTCGGGCCGGGTTGCCTCCGGGGCCTTGGCCATTTTGAGGAAGGACCTCAACACGCTGGTGGTTTGCACGTCTTCGGCTTTTTTCTGTTCAAAAGGACGTTTTTGCCGGTAATATTGAAGCATTCCCCGCGTGTAGGGGCGCAAGGGCATTTCCTCGTGGTGCATCCAGGCTTCCTCTTTGACCAGGTTTCCCCCTAATTTTTGCTGAAGAACCCGCTCAATCAGTTTCGTCAATTCGGACGCTTCGAGCGTTCCGGCGGTGGGGTGCTCGGCTACCAGCCACCGGGCCAGTTCTTTGTAGCGAAGCTCGTTGGGGGTTGGAATTGTCGTTGCATTTTCGGGGCGCAGCCAGGGCTTAATACCGGCCATTAATTCATCCGTATTTCGGAGTTGAATCGTGGCGATAAATTGCTCGTTGGCCTTTCGGTCGGGTTTAACGTGGTATAAATAGGCATACTCTTCTTCCAGAATTTCAGGAAGCCGAAGGGATTTCTTAATGGTTTGTTTCGTATCAGTATGCGTCATGCAGTACAAAAGAAATACGGTGATTACTTTTTATAATTTATGGCGATTACCTGGTGTTATCGGTAGTATTTCTTGAAAAAATCGATGGCATTGGAGCCCATAAAACGGGTCACGATTTCTTCTTCATGAATGCGGTTTTCGCTGTTCCGGAGGGGAGGATTATTGCGCATGTAATTGTGGGCGTGCATGAGTAAATAAGCATCCAGATCCGTCATTTCCCGGTGGGTCCAGTAGCCATTGATTGGATTCACAAGGCCGTCGTAATCGGTCCCTAAACATACGTTTCCCCACGCAAACAGATTTTGCTGATCGAGCAGTTCGGCAATGTGTTTAATCTGCTGCCAAACCAGTTCCGCCCAGGAAAACAGAATTTCCCGGCGATTGAGATGACCACGCGCGTGCCGTAAAACGCTTTCGCTGCCAATCCGTCGCTCGTCGAGCTGAATCCCGAACAGGCCGCCGGAACGGGCTACCCGCAGGATTTCGTCGTCCGAAAAGTTGATGGGATGGTCGTGAAATCGGTTTCGGTCGAGGTCATTCCCGCGCACACAACCGTGGCTGACGATAATCGGTATGTCTTGCGTGCTGAATTCGGTATCCAGAATGTCAAAATAGCGTTTCCGGGAGGCCACGCTCATGTGCTTGATGTCAATCAGAATCCGGGGGCCGGTGGTTGTCTCCAGCAACGCCCGGACGGCCTTCTCACCCAATGGCGTGAAACCCGCATCCAGGCCTTCCTGCTGATCCAGCAACTGTTGCAGAATGCCCGTAAGGCTTTCGGCATGCCCGCAGAGCTCATTGTAAAAATGGTGCGCAAACGTCATGAAGAGCGGACGGTGTTCCCAGCTTTTCAGGGCGGCTATATTCCTGAGGACGGTTTCCTCAACGGCTCCCTGTTCGATCCCGCACCCCAGAACGTGGGCACCTTCGATGGAAAGCATGAGGGCAATCGTCAGCGGGTCGCTCTCTTTCGACTTCAGAACAAGTGATTCAATATCCGCGTAATTCTTCGTCAGTACATACCGAACCGGTTGCCCGCCGGACAACTTAATGACCGTACCGTTTATCTGCTTCAGAAACTCGTACTGTTCATTCAGTTCTACACAATAGGCCTCGGAAGAGGTAATGGCCTGTACCCTGTCGATGTATTTTTTGCCAAAACCGGTTACAAAATCGATCGGCAAGTCGGCAACGATGCTTTTCCCAAGCCGATTCCGGCAAAAACCGCGTTCGAGTGGATACAGAGCGTTAACCAGCACCCGAACGTTGCCACGGCTTGACGCCGTCAAATCAGTTTGGCGAAACCGGGTAAGCGTCAACGCGAAATTGACCAATTTGTCGATTAAGGTTGGGGGATCATGGTGCCAAAGGCTGGTTTTATCGTTCCGACTGGCACTTTGTTTGATGGCCGGAAGGCTGCGTCCGAACGGTTTTGAATGCGGATGGCAATGAATATCCACGAATGTTTCCATGATGATAAAGAGAAGGTTTAGGACGAAGAAAGATGTGTGACCGATAAAAGTTAACCCGGTTTTAAGCTACTTTATTCCATCGGCACCTGCCGAACGGATAGCCTTGAATCGGATCCGCAATGGATTCAATAAGAGCGGGTTAAAACGAAGGAGTGGAGACTGGTACTGGAAAACAACCTACAAAACTTTTGGACTGGAGGAGCAATTTTTTTAGGTAACGGTATGGGGAAAGGCATTCTGGCGTTAAACGGATTGAATCCCTGAAATAAACAGGTGAGGCAGCACGATTAAAATGGAATGAAGGGATTCAAATGAAAAAAAGGAGCGCTGCAAGCGCTCCTTTTTTTCCTGGGTTAGTGACCTCCACCATAGGAAGGCTTATCGAGTTGCGGTTTGCCATCCCGGTTTCGATTGGGATGGGTTTCGCGAACGTTTGCACCGGGTGCATCTTCGTCGCCGTCCAGGTATTTGTCTTCAATCTCCGTCGGCGCAATGTCCTGGATCTCTTCGTCGGGGAGCTGGCTGCCGGGGCCGCTGGTTCCGCCAGCCGACTGATTTGCCAGGCCAGCCGGACCGATTGCCAGTTTGGCTTCTATTTCCTCTTTGCTCTTCTCAGCCATAGGGGTCAGATTTTTCAGGTGGAAAAATGAATAGACTTCTTTTTTAACCGGTGAACCGCCAGACTGTTTTTTTCGGTTCCACTTTCTTTCTAAGTCGCCCTCAAAAGTAGCTCTGGCGGTAGTTAGCAAGCCTTGGGAAGCTGGGAAAGGGACCATACCATACTCTAACTTTTGGTAAAATCAATGCGGTTTGGCCTATTAAATGTAACATCCCCTGCGTAGGTTAGTAGATCGTCGGAAAATAGGAAAGAAAGCGGAGTCAAACGCAAGCGGAGAGGTCGAAAATCCTAAGCATTTTAATCCAATATTAATCCTTCACGCTGGATTAGTGGAATAGGGCCTAATGAATTGCTAGCTGGAGGTTTTTAAAACGGAGTATACGGCTGTTGCTGTCGTGTCGATAGCGGGTAATGGCCTTGATGGTTTAGGATTGTTGTTGTATTGCCGAATTATGAAGAAAAGGTTTCATATACTGGATGGGTTTCGGGGTTTATTTGCCTTGCTTGTCGCGATTTATCATTTTGCTCCCGGACCTGGCTATATTGGTCACACCCTATTTATTTCTCATGCCTCTTATTTTACCGACTTTTTTTTTGTATTAAGTGGATTTGTTATTTACTATAATTACAATGAATTAAAGTTTACGGGCATCAAAGTGTTTTTAGTAAAGCGGTTTTTACGCTTATACCCGCTTCATATTTTTATGTTGCTCGTCTTTCTGCTCGTCGAACTCGGTAAGATGGTCCTGTATGACCTGATTCCGTTTGAAAATCCGCCTTTTGACCGGAATGATTTAATGGCATTTATAAGCCATCTGTTTTTAGTTCAGTCGTACGGAATGCCAACTTACTGGGGGTGCTGGAATGCACCGAGCTGGTCCATCAGTGCTGAGTTTTTTAGTTATTTCGTTTTTTGCTTCACGATTATTTTTGTCCGGAAACTGGCTTATTATTCCAAAATAAGCTTTTATCTTATTTTCTCCGGCCTGGCACTTTGGGCCTTATTTTCGATACAGGGAAATCTGAATATTAAAACCGAGCAGTTCGGGTTTCTACGATGTGCCTATAGTTTCTTTCTGGGGTGTATGGCCTGTGTTCTGCACGACCGTATCAGGCAAACGCCAAACCGGGTTGTTTTCTCAGTACTTGAGGGTCTGTTTTTGGCAACATCCGTGCTGGCGATTATGTATGTTCCGGCCAGTATGACGTATTTAATACCGATTGTATTTCTTGCTACGATTAGTGTGTTTTCGTTTGAGAGCGGCTACGTATCTTCCCTTTTAAATAGTGAAGTGTTTCGAACATTGGGAACACTTTCTTACTCCATTTATATGACGCATTATTTGCTCATGTTTGTGTTCAAGATTGGCTTAATCAATATTCTAAAAGTGCAGAACGGTCTGGTTTACGACCTCATGCTGATTCCTTATATCGTTTTCATTTTGGCGCTATCCGATTTTACGTACCATCATGTAGAGATTAAGGGAAAAGAGTGGTTGGCAAAGCTTTTCCAAAAGCAATCGGTTGCCAGTATAAATCAGCAATTAAGCCACAAATAGATAGATGCTAATGGCCCGCGTCTTTGTTAAATTTCCTCCGTTAATTTGTGAACTTCCCTCAGGGCCATTTCCATCAGGTTCTGGCCGTGTTTTTCAATAAGTTCCTGTTGTTCCTGCATGATCGCGTTGTAATCAGTGTTTGTCAGCAGCGAAAGCAGACGCACCTGATTAGACAGTATAACCTGTTGAGACGCTGCGGTTTGACAAACCAGTGGAAGAATGGTTTTCAGGAGGGCGTTGGTCAAATGGGACTGCATAAGGGTTTCGGAATTAAATGGTTAGATTTTGTGATGACCAGGCTTCCGTATGGGTGGCGCAGGCCAGGTGGGGCAATTCCGGAGGATTGGCTTTCCGGGTATTCCATCGGAATTGTTGTTTAGCGGGCTTTGGGCTTAAAATACAGAAAAAAGGCCGTTCGGTTGGCAAAGAAAACGCATCATTCAGTCCGTCTTTCCACGAGTATCGCCCACTTGAAAAAGGAGATTATGCCATTTCTGCAACAGAAACTGAAAATTTGTCAGTTTGTTGGGCTCTGGGCAGGCCGAAAAACTGACAGAATTCGGACGATTTACTACCCGGATTTCGTTTGGCATATCATTTGTAAATGCGGTTTTTAAAGGCTAAAACCTGCAGGTTTATCCTTTTGTTACTATTTGTTTAACTTTAAAAAGCTAGGTTAATCATGTCACTCATCAAAAGAAACGGGGCGATGTCCTCTGCTTTTCCGGCGTTGTTCGATGACTTCTTTAGCCGGGACCTTTTTAACTGGAACAACCGTAATTTTTCCACCACGCAAACGAGTCTTCCGTCGGTCAACATCAAAGAGACGGCCGATGCGTTTGAGGTTGAAATGGCCGCTCCCGGAATGGAGAAACAGGATTTCCGGGTGGAACTGAATGGGAATCAGCTCACGATTTCCTCCAGCAAGGAAAATCAGGAGGAAAAACAGGAAGGGGGCTATACGCACCGGGAATTCAGCTATCAATCTTTCCAGCGTAGCTTTACGCTGCCCAAGGATGTGGTCGATGAAGACCGGATTGAGGCTAAATACGAAAATGGCCTCCTGCTCCTGACGATTCCTAAACGGGAAGAAGCCAAACAAAAAGCGCCCCGTCGTATCGAAATAGGGTAAAACCCAAACCGCATAACCCAGCCTGTTCTCCCCAAGGAGGACAGGCTTTTTAAGTTAGGTTAACGTATTTTGGATAAATCGGGGAATGTTCACAGCAATGGAACGAACGTATGAAGTGCTGCTCACCATGCGGGTACACGGCGAGTGGCGGGAATTGGGCCGGTTTTACCTGGGGGAGGATCCGGAGCAGGCGAATGCTACCTTCAGGCGTTTGAAGGGGCAACCCGGGAACAACGGCTGGATTCGAATGGAATTACGGGAAGCCCGAAACCAGCGCGGGCCGTATCTCGGCCGGATCAATTGTACGCTGGATGAACTGGCCGAAAATTGCAGGATGATTACGAAAGAAGCGTTCAAACGATTCAATCTGGAACATGAGCCGGTGAGCGGTGGAGCACGAGTAGGCGAATTTCTGCACCTGGCTGGCTTTGGACCGTTTTAAAACCCTATGGCCGGACTTTCCTGTGATGGTTCAAAATTGAAATGCCCGACGCTGGTACCGTCGGGCATTTTTGTGGGCTAAAAAGAGAAACCCGCCCGGGCGGGTCAGGGTAATTTAGTTGAGACCTAATCACCCAAAAGTAAAATAACCCACTCATTTTGAGTGGGTTATTGGAAAATATCGCAGAGAGGAAGGGATTCGAACCCTCGATACGCTTGAGACGTATACACACTTTCCAGGCGTGCTCCTTCAACCACTCGGACACCTCTCTGGGTGGAAACGGGATGCAAAGATGACGGTTATTCGTGACATATACAATCGGTTTTCGGATTTCACGCACTCATTTCACCACAAATAGGCTCCGTCAGCCGTTTTTTTAATCGTTCCGGATCGGATTCGTTGGCGAGCAGAAACATGAGTTTGGTGATGGCGGCTTCGACGGTCATGTCGCTGCCGCTCAGTACGCCAATCGCATCCAGTTGTTTGCTGGTTTGGTACCGGCCCTGCGTTACCCGCCCGCCATCACACTGGGAGACGTTGAGAATCACCAGTCCGCGGCCAATGGCGCTTTCCAGGGCGTTCAGAAACCAGGTTTCCGTGGGCGCATTGCCCGCGCCGTAACTTTCGAGAACCAACCCCCGCAGCCCCGGAATACCCAGAATGGCGCGGACAATCGGCGGGCTGATGCCCGGAAACAACGGCATAACGATCACCTGCGTCGCCATGTCCTCGTGTACGATCAGCGGGGATTCCGGAACATACGCCCGAATAAAAGGCGTATTGTATTCAATATTGACCCCCGCCATCGCCAGATGCGGGTAATTTTCGGAATGAAAAGCATTAAAATGCACGCTTTCCTTTTTCTTGGCTCGGTTTCCGCGTAGTAACAATGAGTTAAAATAAATACATACTTCGGGAACAATTGGGTGCCCCTGTTCCTGGGCCGCGGCAATTTCCAGGGCCGTAATGAAATTCTCCCGGGCGTCGGAGCGGGCCACGCCAATGGGCAACTGGGCCCCCGTCAAAATAACCGGCTTGTTCAACCCTTCCAGCAGAAAGCTGAGGGCGGAAGCCGTGTAGGCCATCGTATCGGTTCCGTGCAAAATCACGAAGCTATCGTACGAACGGTAGTTGTCACGAATGATCCGGGCCAGGTTGATCCAGGTAGCCGGTTTCATGTTCGATGAATCCAGGATCTCGTTTAAAACCGCCACGGTGATTTCAAAATCCAGTCGGTGGATTTCGGGAACCCGATCCAGAACCTGCTCAAAATCAAACGGAACAAGCTGGTCATGCTGCCGGTCATATACCATGCCGAGCGTTCCCCCGGTGTAGATGACCAGAACCGATGAGCGGGCTTTTCCGGGCAAAACCGGGTTGATCGGAATGGTGCGATACATAGTCAACGGGCGAGAAGCTGCCGGGCGTTTTGGGTGGTTTGCCCGGTGATCTGCTCCAACGGGATTTGTTTTAAGTCAGCAACCCGTTGCGCAATGAGCTTGAGATAAGCGGGCTCGTTGCGTTTTCCCCGGAAGGGGACAGGAGCCAGGTACGGCGCGTCGGTTTCGAGCACCAGGTGTTCCAGACCAATCTGGGGAATGACGCTATCCAAACCGCCGTTTTTAAACGTCGAAACGCCACCAATTCCCAGTTTGAAACCGAGCTGGATTGCCCGGTGGGCTTCATCAAGCGTACCGACAAAGCAATGAAAAATACCGGTTAGATTCGGCAAAGCCAGTTTTTCAATCAGGTCGGCGGCTTCGGCGAAGGCATTCCGGCTGCCGTCTTTGGCGGACCGGCTATGAATGGAAATTGGTAAATTTCGCTGCGAAGCCCATTGCAGCTGAACCGTAAAGGCTTCGAACTGGCGGTCGATATGGGTCAGATCCCAGTAAAAGTCCAGCCCGATCTCGCCGATGAACGGAAATGGGTAGCGGTTTAGCCAGCTTTCAACGGTTGCCAGTTCGGTTTCAACGGTTTCGCCGACGTAGCACGGATGAAGTCCCATCATGGGCAGGCAAGAGGCTGGGTACCGGTCGGCCAGTGCCATCATGGCGTCGATGGTTTCAGCGGCACAGTTGGGCATCCAGATTTGCGAAATGCCGTGTTCTTCAGCGGTCGCCAGCATCGCCGGTTTGTCGTCAAACTGCGAATCGTAAATATGGGCGTGGGTGTCAATCATTTATACGTTCGGCCTTTCCAGACCACTTGAGTGGGTAACAGATAGTAAAGCAATGAAATCAAATAACCGATGTGGAGATACAATTCATAACCGATTAAATACGGTAATAGATCCCACCGCCGGAAACGATAAAATATCCAAAGGAGTTGCCCGGACTGGAGACCAAATTTCAGGGCCCAGATGCTGACCGCTGCGAACGGATACCAGTGGGCAAGGGTAAGCAGGAACGGGTAAAAAAGTAATTGACAGCTAAACAGAAAGACAAAGTAAACCGGTAATTGCAGCGCACCGACCAGCCAGCGTTTCCGTTGCTGTAACCAAATTTTCCAATTTGGAATTGGTTGGGTCGTCGCCAGAACCTCTGCATCGAAGCGGTGGCTGAAGTCAAAGTTACGACCGATAATTTCCGTAAATAGTTGATAATCTTCAACAATTGAAAAGGGGAGCTGTTCATACCCCCCAACGGCATCGTAGGCGGTTTTACGGACGGCCATGTTGTTGCCCATGGCCGTAACCGGAATTTTTAAATCGGCGCACTGTTTGATCAGGAACTGTCCGTAGAACCAGTCAATGGCCTGAAGTTTCTCAAAACCGGTTTGCCCCACGATCTGGGTACAGCCCGTCAGGATCCCCAGGGTTGCCGACTCGAAGGGTTTTACCATACCCGCCAGCCAGGTGGCCGGAACCTCACAGTCGGCATCGGTAAATAAAAGAATTCGCCCCTGGGCTTTTCGGGCTAGCTGGGCCAGGACATTCGATTTGCCGGCCTGTTTGCCAACCCGTTCCGTGATCGGAATCAGGTGGTAATGGGGTTTGTTTCGGATAAATTCGGCGACGATCGTGCCGGTCTGGTCCTCCGACTGATCGTTTCCAATCAGGACTTCGTAGCGGTTTGGCGGGTAAACCAGTTGTTCGATGGCCCGAAGACAGCGTAGAATGTTGGCTTCTTCGTTCCTGGCGGCTATCAGAATGCTGGCGTCGAGACTCACGAATGCAAGGGTGTTTGCGGCAGGCTTTCGAACCGGTAGCCCTTTTCCGAAAAATGCGCCAATGTTCTGGGGAGGGTATAACTCATTCGTGGCCAGGCTTTGATGCTATCGTGAAAAAGTACGATAGAACCCGGTTCTGTGTAATTGAGCGTTTTTTGCAGGATAACGTCCGGTTTGAGCGACTGCGAAAAATCACCCGTCAGCACATCCCACATAATGACGTCATGCGATTTCAGAATTTCGGTACCCTGGCTGCGTTTCATTCGTCCATAGGGGGGGCGGAAAAGGCGGGTCGGAATGCCTAATTGCTGTTGACACTGGCGGAAATTAGCCAGGTAGGATGCGTCGTCGGTTTTCCAGCCATTCAGATGATTAAAGGTGTGATTACCGATGGAATGCCCTTCCTGTTGGACGCGTTGAAAAATGCCGGGATGTTTTCTGACATTATCGCCAATGCAGAAAAAGGTAGCGCGGGCCTGAAATTGCTTTAGCGTATCGATGACAAACTCCGTTACCTCCGGGATCGGGCCGTCGTCGAATGTGAGGTAAATCACTTTTTCCGGCGTTGAAACCCGCCATTGGTATCGGGGAAATAACGTGCGCAGCAGAAAATTGGTCTTATGCAAAAACATAGAAACGCGTTGCTTGAGCGGTTTTCAATCGATTAACGCAGGCTTCGACCTTTCCATTGAAAGCCCTTTTGCTGCGCCACCAGGCCAAAAAATACGACGTACAGCGGATAAACCAGTTGGGTGGCCGGAATCCAGCCTATCAGGTGTTTCTTTTTCAGAAATGCGAGTATCGAGCCCAAAAATAACCACTCCGGCACAGCTTTCAAGGCCAACACCAGGATAAGTTGGGGAGCCGACCAGGTGAACCCCCAAAAACCGATGACCGCCAGCGGCAGGGCCAGATTGCTGGCGAAGATAAAAACCGCCAGCACCGAAGGACCGATACTTTGATAAGCCCGCCATTTGCTGGCCCATCGCTTCCGCTGATGAAAGAAGGCTTTCAGACTGGCCTGAGGGGGCGTCTGCACAATGGCATCCGGACTTTTTAGGAATCTAACACCGTTAGGATAACGGTTGGCAATTTTATGCATCAGTAATTCGTCATCCCCGGAAGCGACATGATCAATGCCGTCAAAACCGCCCACTTCCTCAAAAACCGCCTTTTCATAGGTGAGATTCGCGCCGTTACACATCGTTGGAAATCCCATTTTCATCGTGCTGGCCCCCGCGCCAATCAAACTGCTGCTTTCAACGGTTTGCAGCCTTCCAAATACCGAATCGACCGGGTCAAAGCTGATGGGACCACTGATCAACCGGGCACCGGTCTGGTGGTAAAAGGCCGCAATTGTTTCCAGCCACCGGGGACCAACGCGGCAGTCGCCGTCGGTGGTCACAATCAGGGTTCCCGTGGCGAGGGAAATACTCTGGCGGATCGCCCGTTTTTTGGGGGAGAAAGTGGGTTCGTTGCGCAGGGCCAGCGGATAGAGGGAGTAAGGGAGTTGCGAAACCAGTTCCTGTATGACTGTCAGGGTATTATCGGTCGAAGCGTCGTCGGCAACGATCACTTCAAAACAGTCGAAAGGATAGGTCTGCTGCCGGAGGTCATTTAGCAAATGCGGCAACGTTCGTTCCTCATTTCGCACCGGGATAATGACACTGATCCGTGGTTTTTTAGCGTCCGTGAAGGAGGCTGGGACGGAAAACCGTTTCATTCTCCACCAGACTAGGGTGAGCAGAAGGGTGAAGGCGGCATAAACTATTGCTATACTTACAATACTATAAAACATTAATTATCAGTTGTTTGATAGTTTTAGTTTCCAGACCCAGAACAGGCCGGCCAAAACCGGAGTCAGGATATTGAACAGCCAGAGCGAGAGTGTTGCGGACAGAATTTGCGGAGCAGGAACCTGCCATTGCCCAAACACCCAAAGCGAGGTGGCTTCCCGAACGCCCAGGTCACTCAGCAAATTAAAAGCCGGAATAATGGTTTTGCCAAGGTAGACGAGACCGATGCCGGTCAGGCTTTCCCGGAATGGTAACCGAATTCCGAAAAGCGCCAGGGCAATATAAAATTGCAGGGAAAAGGTCAGGTAACGAAGGGATGCTACCCCAAAGGCCCACCATAATTCGGTGGGGGTGTAATACGACGCGACCGACCAGTATTTTTCCCACCGACGCATCCAGCGAAACCGGGAATTCGCAAACCAATGGCGTTGCCAGCCGGCTACCAAACCAGCCAGCAGGGTCAGAACGAGCGCAAGAAACAACACCCACTGGGCCAGGGGTACCCCATTGGTTTCCCGCTGAATTTGCAAAAACAGGGCAATGGTGCCGAAAAAGATGGCCGCAAAAAACTGCATCCCTCCTGAAACGAGGGCCGCTCCGATGCCCTGCCAACGCTGGTCGGAGCGGAGGGAGAGCAACCGGCCAGCCGTATCACCGAGCTGGGCGGGTAGGGCAAACCCCATGGCCAAACCGGCTAAAACCCCCTGCGTGGATTCTTTCAGCGAAATGGGCTCAACGCGTCGGACCAGAATCTGCCATTTTAATGCTTCCAGGAGCCAGTTGACCGGAGTCAGCAGGAGTAGTAAAAAAGCGGGAACGCTGAACCAGTTTGCCGTTTGCCAATAGGTCCAGACCGAACGAAAGTCGTGTTGCTGGCGGTTTAAGGTATAAATGATATAGCTGATAATGAGGGCCAGCAGCCCAGCCTTTAACCAGAAAACGATTTTTTTGGTCCTGGAATACGTTCTTTGAGGGACGAACCCGTTACTTTGCATAAGTTCACAGCTAAATCACGAACGATTCCATGCCCATTTCCAACTCTGCTTCTGAACCTGTAACGTACGACAAAATTATTCTCGGAGTCGATCCCGGTACCCAGATTGCCGGGTATGGGGTGATCGGTGTCCGGAAAGATCAGATGCGGATGTTGCAATATGGCGTCATTCACCTGAGCAAATATAGTACCCACGAATTGAAATTGAAGAAACTCTTTGAGCGGATGCTCCAGCTCATCGAGGAACACCTGCCCGATGAAATGGCCATTGAGGACCCGTTTTTCGGAAAAAACGTACAGGCTATGTTGAAATTAGGCCGGGCGCAGGGGGTCGTAATGGCAGCGGCCCTGTCGCGGAGCATTCCCATTGTGGAGTATGCTCCCCGACGCGTGAAGCAGTCCGTAACGGGAAATGGAAATGCCGCCAAAGAACAGGTTGCCCAGATGGTGGGGCACTTGTTGCAGGCCGACCTCGACCCTGAATTTTTCGATGCGACCGATGCCCTCGCTATTGCCATCTGCCATCATTTTCATAAAGGGGCTATACCCGGGACCAAATCATCCGGTAAAAAAACAAAAAAGGGCGCCTGGTCGGCCTTCGTTGAAGAGAACCCCACCCGGCTTTCCTGATGCCTTCGGAACTGGTAATGGATTACCCGGCGGTTTTTGGATTATTGCCCTATTACGGACTAAAATCTGATGGTACGACCGGCGAATAAAACGGCTAAGTACGTAACCAAAAACAGGGGAAACTACGCATAAGGAATCCAGAATTATCGTCTACTTTTGAGCGTCAATTTATCGGTGCGGTTTTGGTCCGCATATGAATAAAATGAGAGGCTATGAAAAAGGTTTTAGGTCACCGGTTGTTATTAGTGGGCGTTTATCTGTTTATCGGCATTCTATTGTCAGCGGTAGGCCGTTCACAGGAAGGCACGAAGGCGATGAATAAACCCGGAAAGACTACCCTGAAACAGGAAATTATATCGGCATTCCGGAATCTGATGGCACAGGATGTCAGCAGACTGGTGTTTTCAAACTAAAAGGGCATAACCCGCCGTCCGTATGGGGGTTGCCACCGGTTGTGGTGACCAAGCAGTACAACGCTAGGGCTGTAAACTGGTAAACGCTTCCTCCACGGTCGTGACCGGTAATTGGCAGGCCCGGTTGTAACAGACGTAGATCGCCGTCTGTCCGCCGATGGTGGTCCGGTTTTCCAGCAGGGGTAAATCACTCCTGGTTTCCGTACCAGACAGCACTTTATTGGGGTAAAACCGCTCGTCAATCCTGCTGCGAAAAGTGAGTGCCTGGGGGCCGATAAGAGCGATTTCCGCCGTGGGCTGGACCCGCAGCGCGTATAAGGCCGCCCAATTCGTCAGGTATTCGGCATTTTGCTCAAGAAGCGGTTGCGCCCGCCCCATCATGGCATTGAGCAGATCCGTATAGGCGGGTTCTCCGTCGATCTGACGTTCCAGCAACAGACTTAAGGTATACAGGTTATGCGCCATCATCGAGTTGGAAGCCGGTATGACGTTGTCGAACACTTCTTTCTTGCGCGCAATCAGTGACTCACCGGCCAGATCGGTAAAGTAGAACAGATGATCTTCTTCATCCCAGAAATGATCGAGCGCATACCGCGTCAGCCGATCGGCTTCGCGTAGATACGATTCCTGAAAAGTGGCCTGATAAAGAGCCAGGTAGCCATCAATTACCGCAGCATAGTCTTCCAGATAAGCCGTGAGGGTTGCTTTTCCCGCCGAACCAGAAGCGCCGGTTTTGTAACTATGCCAGAGCTGGCCGGTTTCGGGATGGGTTAGTTTCTCCCGAAGAAAACGGGCGTTCCGTTCGGCCAGTTCCAGAAATGACGCTTCGCCGAAAACCCGGTAGGCGGTTACCAGTCCTTTCAGCATGAGCCCGTTCCAGGAACACAGGATTTTGTCATCCAAACCGGGACGAATCCGTTGGTCCCGAACCGCCATCAGTTTGCGATGCGCGGACCGGAGTTTATCGGTAAACTCCGGATCGGGGATGCCTAACCGGGTGGCAAAATCCTCATCGGTGACCACCCGGTGCAGAATATTGCGGCCTTCTCCCTCGTGTTCCTCCCAGTTGCCATCCGGCGAAATGTGGTACAAGGTACTGAACCAGTCGAAGTCATTCCCCAAAATTGTCTTTAATTCAGCCGTTGTCCAGGTGTAAAACTTGCCCTCCACGCCTTCACTGTCTGCGTCCAGGGCCGAATAAAAACCGCCTTCCGGGCTGGTTAATTCGCGTTCAATAAAGGCAATTGTTTGAAAAACCGTCTTCCGGTACAGCGGACTTTGGGTCAGACTGTAGGCTTCCGAATACAGCGTGAGCAACTGGCCATTGTCGTACAGCATTTTTTCAAAATGCGGAGCAAACCATTGATCATCGACTGAATACCGGGCAAAACCGCCCCCGATCTGGTCGTAAATTCCCCCGAGCGCCATAAAGTCCAGCGTTCGGCGAAGGTGATTCAGGGCTTCTTCAGTTTGCGTCACGTGGTAATACCGCAGCAAAAAACTATAAATGCTAGGCATCGGAAATTTAGGAGCCCGGCGGGGGCCACCTTTTACCGGATCGAAAGACTGGGCCAGTTTCTGATACATGGCTTTCAGCAAGTCCCGCGTAAAAACCGGCTCGGTGTCCGTGAGATAATACTGTTCCGAAACGCTCATACTGAGCTGTTTGGCAAATCCTTCTGCCGAGTCGGCCAGTTGATCCCGGTGTTCATCAAAAGCCGATCGAACGCTGGAAAGCAGGTTGATCCACTGACGGGCCGGAAGATAGGTTAGTCCGTAAAAGGGTTTGGCGTCGGGCATCAGAAAAACGTTCAGCGGCCAGCCGCCCTGGACACCCATTGCCTGGACGGCATCCATGTAAATGGCATCGACATCGGGGCGTTCTTCCCGGTCCACTTTGATACACACAAAATGCGCATTCATTACCTGAGCAACCTGCTCATTTTCAAATGATTCGCGCTCCATGACGTGGCACCAGTGGCAGGCCGAATAACCAATGCTGACCAAAATGGGTTTATTTTCCTGAGCCGCCTTTTGCAGCGCTTCGGCCCCCCACGGAAACCAGTCGACCGGATTGTGTGCGTGCTGCAATAAGTAGGGGCTGGTTTCCTGGGCGAGTCGGTTCATCGTTTTGGGGTCAAAGCAAAGCAAACTTACTGTCTAACCGGGAATAATGTTCAGAAGTTTGGCCTTCTGCGTATTTTTGATCGTTCTTTCAGGTTCTGACCGGGATTATGAGTAATTAGAAATACATAAAGCCTTTCTTATGAAGGTATATTCATTAAATGAAGCACTGGATCGGTTATTTCTCCGTCTTGGGGTTAGTGGTTATTGGCAGTTGCAAAAAAGATCCGGGTTCTTCGCCGGCCTATCTGACGAAAGTGGTGGCTCACCGGGGTGCCTGGAAAACCGCTGGTGTTCCTGAAAATTCGATCGCAGCCTTGCAGCAGGCTATCCGGCTCGGCTGTTACGCCAGTGAAACGGACGTACAAATGGCAGCAGACTCGGTGTTGTTTATTTCTCACGATTCTGTTTTTCAGGGCGTTAATGTCGAGTTGGCTTCCAGTGACCAGTTGTCAGCCTTAAAATTAAGCAACGGAGAACCGCTGCCCACGCTGCAGGCTTATTTGGCCGAGGTCATCAAACAGGCCCAAACCCGGATCGTGCTGGAAATCAAAGGTTCACGGATTAGCAAAACCCGCTCGCTGGCAGCGGCCGCCAAAACGGTCGAGCTGGTAGAATCGCTTCATATCGGTCCGCTTGTCGATTATTGCAGTTTTGATTACGATGTTTGCAAAAAAATTCGGGCGCTCGCCCCGGCCGCCCGGGTTGTCTACCTGAATGGTGATGAGTCACCGGATCAGCTGGCGCTGGATAAACTCACGGGACTGGATTATTATTATGGCGTTTTAACCCTAAAACCCGCCTGGATCGCAGAAGCCCGACAGAAAAAGCTGACCGTCGGCGTCTGGACGGTGAATAACGAACTGAGTATGAGATGGTTTCTGGATCAACGGGTTGATTTCATTACAACCGATGAGCCCGAATTGTTGTTGAACCTGCTGAAGTAATGATAGTACGAATCAAGTTGTTGCCACTAATTGGTATTCTCGGTGCCCTGTTCTGTGCCTGTAAGCATACGCCCGATCCCGAACCGGCCTATAAATTGGTCTGGTCGGACGAATTTGACTATACCGGTTTGCCCGATTCGACCCGCTGGACCTACGAAACCGGAACCCCCCGGAATCAGGAAGCCCAGCATTACGTGGCGAAACGACTCGCCAACAGCCGCGTCGAAAACGGACATCTGATTATTACGGCGCTGAAAGACAGTTTTCAGGTGAAGCCGATCAGTTCGGCCAGTGTGGTTACCAAGGGGCTGGCGGATTTTTTGTACGGAAAAATTGAGGTTCGGGCCAAAATGCCGGTGGGCAAAGGGGCCTGGCCGGCTATCTGGACCAAAGGAACCAATTTTGATCAGGTTGGCTGGCCGGCCTGCGGAGAAATCGACATCATGGAATGGTTGGGGTTGTTGCCCGAGTACGTTTTTGGAAGTTTACACAAAGCGGATGCCAGCGGAAAGGATGCGGCCTTAATCAGTATTTCGCCCGCCATGGCCGATCTGTCGGATACCTTCCATACGTATACCCTCGAATGGGACGAAACCCAGATCCGGATGTTCATTGATGAGTATAATTACGCCATTTACAAGGCCAGCGATATGACGCCCGCTGAATGGGAACAGTTCAAAAAACCGCATTATCTGCTGCTCAATCTGGCAATGGGCGGAACGAGTGGGGGCACCATCGACGAATCCAAATTTCCGTTTGTGTATACGATCGATTATGTGCGGTATTATAAAAAAGAATGAAGGATTGAAGGCTTGCCGGAACATCCTTATATTCACCCTGAAATTTCCGGAATCCTTCCTCCCATGAAAAATAACCGCCGTGTCATTAACGCCTGGTGCCTCTACGACTGGGCCAATTCCGTGCATTCGCTGGTCATTGTGTCCAGTATTTTTCCGGTTTACTTCAGCGCTACGGCCCTGAATGATGCGGGCGGTAACGTCATCGATTTTCTGGGCTTTTCGGTCAAGAACTCCGTTCTTTTTTCGTATGCCGTTTCGGCTTCCTTCCTGCTGATTGCCCTCCTGAGCCCATTTTCGTCGGCCCTGGCCGACTACAGCGGTCAGAAAAAGAATTTCATGAAGTTCTTCTGTTTTCTGGGCGCCATCAGTTGTTCACTCTTGTATTTCTTTACGCAGGAAACCACCACCTTTGCGGTTTTCTGCTTCATCCTGAGCCTGGTGGGGTGGGGAGGCAGCATTGTTTTCTACAACTCCTACCTGCCCGAAATTGTGACCGAAGACCAGATCGACCGGGTCAGTGCGCGCGGTTTTACGATGGGTTACATCGGCAGTGTCCTCCTGATGGTGTTCAACCTGACAATGATTTTGTTTCCGCAATGGTATGGTGGCCTGTCCAGCGCTATGGCTTCCCGCATTTCGTTTCTGACGGTCGGCATCTGGTGGATTGGGTTTGCCTTATTGTCCTTCCGGTTTTTGCCCCCGGCCAAACGGCCGGCCCGGGCCGAAAATTCGGATAGCTGGATTTTTAACGGTTTTCGGGAATTGCAGAAAGTCTTTGCGCAGGTGCAGCACCAGCAACTGCTGAAGAAATTTCTGCTGGCGTTTTTCGTCTACAACATGGCGGTGCAAACCGTCATGTATATCGCTACCATTTTTGGGAGCGACGAACTGAAATTGCCCGCCCAGAGTCTGATCATTACCATTTTGCTCATTCAGTTGATTGCGATTCCGGGCGCAATTCTGTTTGCAAGGCTGTCGGGGCGGTTTGGAAACATTTACGCTTTAATGATGGCCGTAACGGTTTGGGTTGGCATTTGCATCGGGGCGTATTACGTGCAGACCGAGAATCAGTTTTACGGGCTGGCCGTTCTGGTCGGGCTGGTCATGGGTGGTATTCAGGCGCTTTCACGGGCAACGTACTCCAAACTGATTCCGGATGGCACACACGATACGGCTTCCTTTTTCAGCTTTTACGACGTGACCGAGAAACTTTCCATCGTGATTGGAACCCTGATGTACGGTTTGATTGAACAGGTTACCGGCAGTATGCGGAACAGCGTTCTCGCGCTTTTGGTGCTGTTTATCATTGGCTTGCTGCTTTTATGGCGCATTCCTTCACAAAAAGTTTACCGGGTGCGTTTGGAAACCGAAGAAATCTCCTAATTTTGTGACCCTGAAACGACGCAGGATGTTAGCTCAGTTGGTTCAGAGCGCCGTCTTGACAGGGCGGAGGTCAGCGGTTCGAGCCCGCTACATCCTACAAACCGAAGCTTATCACAATCCGTGATAAGCTTTTTTGTTGGGACGGGTTTTACTCCGCCGAAACCGGCTGGCTGGCCGCCGGTTTCGGCGGGTCGGGAAGGGTTTCCAGCTTTTTCGCCACCTCCCGCATCCAGATCAGTCGCCCGTCGCAGTTCCAGTGTGCATCGCTGCTTTCGTACAGCGGGATTTTACTGGCCTTGTATGGCGTGTAAATGTCAATCGTGGGAACTGCCAGCCGCGGACTCTGCTGTACGCGTTCGATGAGGTGATTATAGGGTAACGGACCCATATCCGGGGCGTAAATGCTTGTTTTGTTGGGAATGATCGATACATACACCTGATCGAACCCGAGGTTACGATACCGGTTCGCGACGACGTTGATCGTGTCAATATAACGGTTTAACAGCGAATCGGGAAGCGGTTTGAAGGAGGAGTTGTGCAGGGAGGTGTCCGTATCGAAGTAATACAGTAAATGCTGTTTATCGGGTGATAACGAGGTTTTGGGGTTCACCCGATCGAACCAGTCCAGGGTCAGCCGTGCCTTCATCTCTTTGAACCAGAGCGCCCAATCGGAGAAAAAAAGAATGCTCTCCAGTCGTCCTTCCACGGCATCCCGCGAAAACAGGCTTTCCAGTTCGTGGGTCGCACTTTGCCAGGTCCAGGTTTTTTTCGGTTTCGGAACGGGCTGGGTGGTATCCGAAACCACCGTCAGTTCATGGATGTATTTTCCGAATTGATCGCGAAAATGCCGTTCAACGGTTTCGATCACCAGCACATTGGTTTTGGACGTGTCCAGTTGGATGCGGTCGTACGTATCCCATTTGGTCCGGTGAAAATATTCGACCGGCAGGTCCTGCAGCCCGAGTCGCTGCGGCTCCGTAAAACTATCCCCAATAAAATACAGATGAACCGGTTTCCGGGGGCCATCCGCCGGATAAGCGGGGGGGCAAGGCGTTTGCCGGGATTTAAACTGCGATAGGGTGGCTAGTCGGTACAAATCCCCAAACCGGTATTCGTCGTCAATAAGGCCTTCCCGAACGGCCGTATTCCGGACCTCCGACGAACAGCTGCCGATATACACCAGAATTGAAAAAAGTAAAACCACATACCGGACTAAAATACCAATTCTCATACGGATTCAATTAACGCAGCTTGACCGACCAGATCTGGACGGCTTTGTTGTCGGAACTGTAGATAAACAATTTATTCCGGGTGGGCGAAAATTGTAAGCCAACCGGATAACTGCCGGGAATCGGTCGGTCACCCACCGGTTTGCCGGCCAGATTGTACAGGGTGGTAAAATTACCGGATTTGACACTAATCAGATTCACGCCAGCCCCTAAAACATGGTAACGAATCAGGGTCTGTCCGGGTCGTAACCCCCGCACTTCGAATAACGGATTGCCCTTCCGATCCAGAATGGCGGCTTCCGTATCAGTTGTTCGCAACAGTAAATACCCATTCTGATTGGCTTCGGGTAATAAGCGGAACGACCCGCGACGGATGGGGCGATACAATTGGTTCCGGTCAACAAGCTGGCCGTCTGCCCCAATGTGCAACAGCTCGCCTTGCTTCGTAAGGGTCGTAAGGGTGGCAGGGTTGGTGGCTTCCAGCCAGGCCGGACCCGTCAGTTCGGTTTTCAGATCAAGCGGAAAACCGGGTGAAAAACCGCCGTTTTCGTTCCAGAGAAACACCTTTCCCTCTTTTTGTACCGATAAAACGCTTAGGGACTGGTTACGAACCGGCGCGTGAAAGGCGGAAACGCCCGACCCCTCCGGAAAATTGACCGCAAACTGGCGCACAAATTTCTTCTGAGCCCGGTCATAACCGAAGACACTGCCATTGCGGTGCAGAACCAACAGAACGGGGTTCCGGTTTTGGTCCCGGCGGGGAGCCACCAGGGTTCCGGGGTCAACCCCTTCCGGGAGCGGAATCGACTGCAGTTTGGCCAGGCCGTTCACCGGATCGGCAATGTAAAGGGTCTGGCTGGTCGTGAAGGCATACTGCAACCGGCCATTACTGAGGAAATCTACCGGCACCAGCGGGCTCAGGACCGGGCCACTGACGGTGCCTAACGAATGTTTTTCACCTTCCGGGGTAATCAGGAGAAATTGGCGGGTATTGTCGACGGCCCAGATAACGCCGGAACTACCCACAAAGTCCCCGAGTACCATCGGCTGGCTGACCAGGGGCGCATTGAGCGCAATTTTTCGCTGGAGAAAGGTCCGATTCAGGACGGCTTCGCTGGCGCGACGGGTCGTATGGCCCAGGATCAGGGACGAATAAATCCGTTCGCGACCGTAGGTGCTCTGGTAGATCAGGTTTTCGACATTATCGAGGGCGGTTTCGCCGTGGTTGAGCAGGTATTGCCACGCCTGGGGCCAGTTGGCCGTGAGGGATTCGCCCGCGCGTGAAAACCGGGTATAGGCCGTAAAATTGGCCGGCCGTAAGGTCTGATTCAACAAGTCGCGCTGCCGGAACGATTCAGACCAGACCGTCCGTTGGTCAATGGCTTGCAGGTATTCCTGTAAGACGCCCTGTCCATTGGCAACCACCAGATAATCCCCGACCTGGGTAATCCAGTTCTGTTCAAAACCGCGAAACAAACCACCAAACAAAAAAGCGGGTAGATTGGGGGCCTGAAGGGCCGAAATGCGGTATTTCAGAAACGGCTTGGAAGTGGACAAACGATCGGTACCCGACGCCAGCAAAGCCGCCAGTTGATACCGGTCCCACAACCGCTCGATGTTCGGCGAGTGAATAAGCAGCACCAGCCGGCGGTCGGCCGAGGGCGCATCCAGCCGGAGCAGCGCCAGCTCGTTTCCGAGGTATTTGTAAATGCCGTTTTCGTGGTTCTGAAGCAAGGGCCGCAGTTTTCGACGACCTTCGCGCGTATCCTCCTCCTCCTCGGAGTTGATGAACGCGGTGAGTGCCTTCCCGAACCGGGGGCCGTCGCTGAGGCTGAAATGAAAAAGCGTCGTTGTCTGGTCGGGAATCAGGTTGCCACAATTGATCCGAAAGGGCGTTTGCCGGTCAAACAGATTCGCAAGGGCGCCTTTGGACCCGATGTCGTCGGTCGATAGGCCGATCAGGTGGGAACGCGTGGGGGATTGCCGAAACCGGGTCAGTAACTCGGTCGGCAACAGAGCTTTAATGTATTTGGACTGATAGTCTGTAGTGGCTTCATTCGGCGATAAAATGGCCGAAAGGACCGAGCTGCGAACGTAGATACCGGCCAGCGTTCCCGGACGGACGAGCGAAACGTCGGCGCGTTGCAGGGGTGTTTCCGAAAAAGGCTGGTTCATGCGCCGAACCACGCTTTCCATCAGGATGGTCGACGAACTGCCCACCAGATAATCGTCCAGCACCAGAAAAGATCCCAGCGATTCGTTGCGCACCGTAAGCAATTCGTGAATCCGGGTGTCTTCGTACGGATGACTCAGGACGCGAAAGCGGTCGGCATTCGGGTTCAGAATCCGGTTGATGAAGGGCTGATCCTGAAGCGAGCTAATGGGAATGTAAAAAATAAAGTCAATCCGCTCCTTGGAAGTGGGGTGCAGTGAGTACCAAACCGGTTTCTCGTTCAGAAACTGGAGCGCACTGGCCGTATCGAGGGGTGCCCAGACCAATTTTTCAAGACTCCGGACGGCTTCCTGAAAGATGGGCGTCGTTCGCAGGGTCATTTCGTTCAGCTGCGCCTGTTTCGACACCGTATCCTGCAGCGACGAACTTTCCAGGACCAGCAACGCATCCGAGGGAATCAACATCCAGGCCGAGCGGGCGGGCGCTTTCCACCAGCGGTACGCAAAAAAACCGCCGAGAACCAACGCTAAAATACCGATGCCAATCCAGAGTTGCTTTTTGGTCATGTACTTGAAATCGAAGCCGTAATATCCGTAAAAATAAAATGCCGATGACGCAAACCGGACGGATTTTCGCAGATAAAATCTGGAAAGATCGGTCCAATCTGCGTCATCGTACGCTTGGTTAACGGCCGGTTTCTTACATTTTCACGGGCTGTTTCACATCGAAGGCCCTGAGGGCCTTCACTTTTGAGCCCAGTTCCATCCGGAACGCGGCCAGTTCCTGGAAACTCTGGAGGCAGACTTTCAGCAGTTTCCATTTCAGAATGGAGACGGTGCCGGTTTGCCGCTCTTTATGAACAATCGGGATGTCAAACGTTTTCTGACCGGCTTTGCGGGCCATCACGGCCAGAAAGATATTGGGAGCAAACGGCGCGGGATTCGGTAATTGCTCCAGCAGCTTTTTCAGGTAGGCCCCATTGATCAGCCGGAACGGAATATTACTATCCTTGATATAAGTACCGTAAATCAAAAAAAGGCTGTATTTCAAAATCCGGGTGATGACCAGCCGGGCGGGCGCGTCGAACCGGATCTGGCGGTATCCCAGGATAAAGTGCGACTCGTGGCGTTTGGCCCATAATTTGGCAAAATCATCGGTAATAAACTGATCATCGCTATCGGTCTGGAAAACGTATTCCGACCCCAGTTCCACGGCATGGCGGTATCCGCGGACGACGGCATTGCCGTGTCCACCGTTTGGGGTATGAACCACTTCCAGCTTGTTGGGATAGTTGGGTTTAAGCGAATCCAGAATGGCTCCCGTGCGGTCTTTTGAACCGTCGTTGATCACAATCAGTCGGGTATTTTCGGTGGGGAACTGGCGGGTTAACAGATCAACCCAATTTTCTACAACCTCATGGATACATTCCTCCTCGTTGTAGGCCGGCATTACAATGGATAAGAGTAGACTCATTAGCTGGTAGCAGATGGATAAATGGCAACGTGATCAGAATGCTGTGGATGCGTCGAATTGCCGGTTTTATAAAAACATTTTGTGACAAAGATAGATAAATAGAAACTATGTTTTATACAATCCGGGAATTACATTTATCCTACGGGAAGGATGGCCGCGCATCAATAGGCAAACCGGTCCTTCAACTGATTGATCGGTTTTTCGATGACGAACCACGAAACGGTGGCAACAACTACCGTCAATACGTAAAAAAACAGGAATTTTACCGTTGTCTCGGCTCCGCTGGTAACCAGAAAAGGCAGCTCGCGCAGGATTCGGTTCCACGCACGCACCGTGATGAAATCCGGTGGGGTGTGGTAATAGTTGAAAACGATGTTATGAAATAAGTACAATCCGTAACTGACCCGGCCGAGGTAATTGCTGATCGGATTTTCAAGGATAAACTTCAGGGGACCACCAAAGCCGATGACGCTTTTTCCAATGATAAAAAAGCAGAACAGGGACGTAAAAAACCGGTCGAACACATCCGTGAAGACATTGCGCGCGGGCGTTGTGGTTGACATCAGGTAAATATTCAGCGCGTACAGCGCCAGTCCGGCCAGCAGAAAACCGGTGTTGCCAACGATCCTGGCGAATTGATCCCGCCGAAAAACCAGCAGATAGGCCAGCACCCCGCCGAACCCAAACGCATCCAGACACGTTGGCATGAAGACAAACTGCACCATCCAGGGGGCCTGGGTGGCGAAAAGGTAGATCCGAAGCAGGAAGGCAATCCCAATAAGGCCGATCAGGAGCCGGGGCAGGTGACGCAGGGGGATGAAAAGGACCAGAAAAGGGAAAAAGATATAGTACTGCTCTTCCACCGCCAGCGACCAGAGGTGATCGAGAGCGCCGAACCAGGTCTGGTGAATGATGATCCAGAAATTTTGCGTATAGGTCAGAAACCAGACCAGATTTTCCCGGGCCGCCTGAAACCCGACAATCGCCAGTACGACCAGGGTGAGGTAATAAATGGGAAAAATCCGGATACTCCGCCGGATGTAAAACTGCCGCAGTGAATGCCCGTGTGAGCGCTGGAGCCGATCATCGGCCTGTTTACTCTGGATCAGAATCCGAGTGATCAGAAAACCGCTTAAGACAAAAAAGAGATTGACCCCAAAATAGCCCAGCGGAAGCTGGTTCTGTTCCCCCAGCCAGTGATCAATCATGACCAGCGTTACCGCAATAAACCGCAGCCCATCCAGCTGAACGAGGTATTGTTTGTCTTTGTGAACGGTTTCGGTCGTAGAAGTCAGGACGGACATGGGTCAGTATCGAAATAAGAATGAGTTACAAATGGTTGGTTAGTAGTGGGTTGTCTTTAGTTTCTCATGGCGCCTTGTGCATCGTTGTTAATAGGGTGTTGTATGCTGAAATACCACCGGACTCATTTGAAACCGGAGTGAATCGTTTCGATTGACCAATACGCCCAGCCGGTAGGTACCCGACCGGGTCAATTCTTTGGAAACCTGCGCCTGAAACGCAGAACTAAAATAGTCGTTTTTGCCGGATTTTGCTCCTGAATCCGGCAGCGAATAGGGCCGCAGGGGGCGGGCTGCGTAAACGTAATTACTATCGGCCCCCACCAGCACAATATAAGAACCCTCTTCCGGACGTTGTAGGGAGGGGTTAATGGCGTCGGTTTTGATGACGTTCAGGAAAAACGGTTCTTCGGTCAGGGAATCGAAGCGAACCGCCGTATCGCCGGGGGGCGTGGTCAGAACCCGGATGTAACTGTCCAGAAACGGCGTCGGATGGTAGACCGATTCGAAATGGTTTCGGTCTTTTTCCGGGGTTTGCAGTCGCCAGGTTAAATAGGCGGCAACGGTTTTCCGACGTTGGTTAATAATTCCTTCCAGGCATTGATAATCGGCATACAGACTAAGGGGGGCGGCCGTCAGAAAAAGTACCAGCCAGCTATACCGCAACGCCTTTTTTCCCGAATAGAGCCGGAGTGCATACAGGTAAGTAATACTGAAGAATAAGCCGGAATACACCTTGTAACGGCCCTGAAGCAAATAACCCGCTCCCCCAAAACCGACCCGGGAATACACCGTCATGGCATCGGTTGCCAGCAAAAAAAGCAGACTGCCCGCAAAAAAAACCGGCCAGAACCAGATGGGGGAAAACTGGGGCCGCCGGGAGAAAGGAAAATTTTGCAGCAACAAAACCACCAGGTGCCAGACGGCAAAGCCAACGACCCCCGCGCCGACCAGAATCGTTAACCAGACCGGGTTTTCGTACCCGATGGACAGGGGTTTTGTATAGGGATACGTATCGACAAAAGCCCCCACGAAAACAAAAAACGCCTTGAACCATTCCCCGAAACCGTATAAGTAGGGCGAGGGAAAGAACGTGACCCGGTTATAGGTCAGGAAGAAGGCCAGCAAACAGCCCAGCCCAACGACGAGCCAGCCCAGAGCCCGGCGGAACAACTTTTGCCAAACCAGCAGGAACGTTCCGATTAAAAAGACCAGAAAGCCGTTTCCGCTGGTGAAACAGGCCATTGCCGCCAGCACCAGCGCCAACGCATAGGCCTGTCGCGACGGGTAGGCCAGCAGGTAAAACGCCCCCAGGGCAAACAGCAGGATGTAAAAATTCTGGATGGAAGCCATCGCCCAGATCAGGTTTTCGTGCGATTGCAGCGTGATTAACCAGAACGGAACCGGCAAAAAATAATGCAGGGGAAGGGCACTTTTCCTAAAAACCGCGAAGAGGAGCCCCAGCAGCAAAAACAAGCCACTCACTCCGATTAAGGTCAGGCCGTAATAGTTGAGTTCACCGTTCAGTTTGTAAAACAGAAAAAAAACGATGCGGGTCCAGACAATCCGGTGCTCCCAGTGCTGATCGAAAAGCCGGCCGACTTTTCGAAAAATACCGGTATCACTCTTCAACGAAATTAAATGATTCTGTACGATATAATCATCCCAATACGGCAAATCAATGGCATATTTTAAGACGACCAGGCCAACGAAAACAACGGGTATGAGCAGTAAAACAAGGGTGATTGTTCTTCGAAAGATCGGCATGCTACCAGTTTTTTTGGATCTGAACGGATGGCTTGCCGGATGAGGTGATTTGCCGATCCGTATTGAAAAAGCGCCATTGGCTGTTCGGCCCAACGGCTAGAATCTGTAGGTCGTAGGTGCCGCGGTCCAGGTCGGTTTCCGGAATGTGAGCCGTAAATCCGGGGCGGAACGTCTGGCGGAGTTGCAGCCACCGGCGCCGACTTCCCGACAGCGATTGCTGGGTTGAAAACAGGTAAACGCGGTGCGGAGAACGCGCAATCACATAGGCCCCTTCCTCCCGAAGACCCAAAACGGGAAATGAATCGACCCGGATGGTGTATACATCGTTGCTTTTGTATAACGTATCAAGGCGCAGGGCCGATGCGGTTTTGGAACGTTCGAACAGCGCCGGTAAATGGGAATCGTAAAAAGCCGGGGCCGTATCGATCATTCGCCGGGTTTCGGGATCGATCGTGGAAACCGGTCGGGGCTGGGTGTAGGTATAGTTAAATTGGTACGTTGTCAGGAACTGGCGCAGGTAATACACCCGATCCAGGTAGGTTCCGTACGAAAAAAAGCAGATGAAAAAACTGAAAACCGTCCCCGCCAGTGCCGCCCGCCACCGCCTGTGGGGCGGGCTAGTGGCAATCCAGTAGCTAATCACGAACGCCAGCAGGGTCAGCGAGTAAATTTTATACCGACTGGTAATGAGTGTTTCCAACCCGAAGCCGACCCGGTTTATCGCAACGACCAGCCCGGTTCCGGCAATGAAAACCGCCCCACCCCAAAAAAACAGCTGCCAGTCGGTCAGCTTGTGGCCCCGAAAAAAACGCCAAAGCGCGGGCAGGGCGATGGTGGCCGTCAGTCCGATGACGACCAGGCCAATGAGCAGGCTGGAAATCAGGCCGTTGGCAAGGGGAAGGGCCTCGCCGGCCGCGCCGTTAAATAAGATCCAGCCGTGCAGCTGATCCAGAACGGAGCCCTGATCGACCGGGTTACCCGCCGGTTTTTCATACCCCAGAAAATACAGGCGAAATGTAATGGCCAAAGCCGCCAGCCACCGAAGCACCCCGGCATAATCCTGCCGGAAAAACAGCATCAAAAGCCCCACCGGCCAGATTAACAACCCATTGCCGCTGGTGATGGTGGCCAGGACAGGCAGTAAAATCGCCAGCCAGCCAACCCGGTTTTTGAACGCCAGCTCGTAGAAGGTGGCAATGGCGAGCGCCATTACCGTAAAGTTTTGGAGGGCCGCCATGCCCCACAGCATATTTTCCCACTGCGAAAGATTAAACAGCAACAGGGAAACCGGGAGGGCCATCCAGACGGCGGCACCGGCTTTGCGCAACGCCCGGAGAAAAACCAGGAATAACAGCACCAGACTCAGATTGCCGAGCACCATCAGGTGGACGTAGTTGAGTTTACCCGTCAGGCGGAAATCGAGCCAGCTGAAAAAGCGATCGAGAACGATGCGGTGTTCGTTATGCTGCCGGAATAATTCGTAAATTTTATCGTGGAGCGAACCGGCTTTTTCCAGATTGACCAAAAAGACCCGGAGCGCATGATCATCGTATTTGGGAATGTTGATGGCGTACTGGTCGAAAAACCAGCCATACACCAGCATGGGCAACAGCCACAGCAGCCCTCCCCAAAACCGCGCCAGGGGGAAGGATGGCGGCTCCGGGCTCTCTTTCTGTACGATGGTTTGCATGTTCGAGTCCATACGACGCTGGATCAATGGCCGGGGTGTAAGTCGGTATGCTCCGCTCCATACCGCGCTCGACCACCCGGTTTTTATAAAAAGGCCGCTAGTTTAGCCTGAATGCTCAGGGCATCCAGGCCGGACTGCTGCTGATGGTAGCTCTGATCACCGTACAACCCATCGGGGTATCCCTGGGCCGACAGGCTGACAAACTGGCGAAAATGGAGGCCATTTTCGAGCAATTTAACGGAAAGTTGCTGCGCCAGCCCTCCAATACTAACGTGTTCTTCCACAATGAGCAGGTTTTGATTTTCTGACCATTGTTTTCCTAATTCGGCCGGTAAATCCAGGGGCAGGTTCAACGCGGTGTATACGTCAAACGGATTGCCGGGCGTGTCGGCGGTTTGCAGGGCTTTCAAGACGTTCGCGGCCACCGGACCGAGCGCAACAACGGTTCCTTTGGGGTTTTCGCTGCTGACAATTTTCTTGAACGAGCCGGTTACTTCGCTGCCCTCCGGGGTTTTCGGCCCCGCGCCCAGGCGCAGGTAAGCCGGACGACCTTCAGCCACAATGGCATCGACGATCGGGTCAATTTCGTCGGCGAAGGCCGGAATCCAGGTTTTCACGTTCTGTAAACCGCTCAGGCAGGCCAGGTCTTCGATGGCGTGGTGCGTTGATCCCATAATGCCGTATCCGTAACCACCGCCGTTGCCGACCATAAAAACCGGCAGATTATGCAGGCATACATCGTTGCGGAATTGTTCCAGACAACGATAAACCGCAAAGGGAGCAATGCTGTAACAGAACACCTTATACCCTTTGTAAGCCATCCCGGCGGCCACCCCGACCATGTTCTGCTCGGCTACCCCGGCATTGATAAAACGCGGCCCCATGGCTGCTGCGACGCCTTCGAGGGCGTTATAGCCCAGATCGCCGGTGATGAAGATGATTTGCTCATCGTGCGTGACAATCCGCTCAATGGCCGCTGAAAATTCTTTCCGCATGAATTTTGGTATGTTAAGGAGCTGTTTCGCGGAGTTAAGCGAAATTTATGGAGTTTAGCAGAGGCTCCGCTTACCTCCAAAGAACTCCGTTAAACTCTGCGAAATAACTTCGAACCTTATTTTGTCTTTCGTGCTTCCACCAGCGCCCGGATTTCGGACGCGGTTTTGTACAATTGTTCTCCTTTGCGGACTTTCGTCCGGATGAACTTCGGTCGCTTCTTGGTTTCTTCGAAAATCTTGCTGATGTATTCTCCCAGGAACGAAACGCCCAGCAGATTGATACCACCGAACAGCATGACCAGAATGATGACCGTCGATAAACCCGCCGGTGTATTCGGGAAAAATACAAATTTGGCTAATATCTGCCAGAGAATCCCCAGGAGCGATAAGCCCGTTAAGAGGAAACCGGCATACGACATCAGTTCGAGGGGCGCAAAACTGAAGGAAAAGATCGCCTTTTTGGCCCACCAGATATTCTTGGTCCAGTTGTTGGTCGAAACGCCGAACATGCGTTCCGGTCGTACGTAATCCACGCCGGTCTGTTTGAAACCGACCCAGGCCCGCAGGCCGCGCAAGAACTGCTCGGTTTCGGGCAGGGCGACGAGTTCGCGCACCACTTTTTGGTCGATCATCGAAAAATCACCCGCATCCACCGGAATGTTGATGTACGACATTTTCTTGAACAACCGGTAGAAGGTCTTGTAAAAGAAATGAACGTGTGCCGGCATCTCGCGCTGAACCCGCACCCCGTACGTCACGTCAAAGCCCTGTTGCCATTTCTCGTAAAACTTCGGAATGATTTCGGGCGGATCCTGCAAATCGCCATCCATCAGCACCACCGCATCGCCCGACGAAATTTCCATGCCGCTCAGAAAGGCCGATTGCGAGCCGAAATTCCGGGAGTGGGTGATGCCAATCACGTTGGGGTCTTTGGCGCAGATTCCGTCGATGACCTCCTCCTGATTATCGGGTGAGTTGTCGTTTACGAAAATGATTTCGTACCGAACCTTCATTTCATTGAAGGTCTTGACCAGTCGTTCGTACATGAACGGAATGGCCTGCGCGTCTTTATAACACGCGACAATCGCCGTAATGACCGGATTGAGGGTCGGATTGGCAAAGGCCGGGAGGACACGATCGGCATACGCCTGCTGCTGCTGCCAGTCGGCGGTTTTCCGCAGGCCCTCGGCCAGGGGGGTGCGGGCTTTCCAGTGGAGGTCCGTATGGGCCGCTGCCGGATCGCCGTACCAGTCGCTGAGGTCCCATTTCCGGTTCCCCATGCTGCCCCAGACCGGTTCGGCCGAAATGCCAAACACGGTACGGGTCGCTTCCACCAGCTCCCGCATGGTGGTTTTTTGTCCGGTGGCAATGTTATACGAACGGCCACTGATGGATTTATCGACTTGCAAAGCGGCCTGCACGAAGGCCTCCACGCAGTCGTCGATGTAGACGAAGTCGCGGCTGATGTCGGGCGAAACCAGCGGGGGCAGGTTTTTCTGCCGGGCTTCTTCCACCAGGCGCGGAATCAGCCGATCGGGTTCTTCCCAGCCGCCATAAATCGAATAAAGCCTCAGGTTCAGGGTTTTGAGGCCGTTGACCCGGGCGTAATATTCCAGCATGTAGGCCGCCGAAACCTTCGAAACCGCATAATGGCTGTTGGGTTCGACGCGGTCGGTCTCTTTCGGGGCCGCGCAGTTAAAACCGTATTCCGAACTACTGCCCGCGTGAATATAAACGGTTTCCGGCGTACAGTTTTCGAGGATGTTTACCGTACCGTTGACGTTTGTTTCGTAGGTCAGGTTGACATTTTTCTGTTTGCTATAGGCCCCGTAAGCCGCCAGGTTGAAAATGGTTTGGGGCTTATACCGCTCAAAAATTTCCTGAACGGACTTATGCGACAGAATATCGCAGTGGACGATATTTTCGGCGGGCACGTTCAGCAGCTTTAACCGCCAGGCTTTGGTGGCATCGTGCGTTAACGCGTAGCAATCTTTCCGGAGCTGAAAAATCTGATCGAATAAATTGGCGCCGATGAAGCCGCTGGCTCCGAAAACGAAAATGGGGCCTTTAAGTTGTAGGATTTTATCCCGATAGGGTAGGATCTGGCTGGACATTCGTGGTTGAATAGTATGAATCGGATTCAGACCGGTACGGTTTGGCTACACCCATCCGGTTGTCGAAAACCGCATCGGCCTGCGGGGCGATCGGAAGGGCTACGAGCTAAAATACCGGTCGTGAATGTCGGTTCGGGCCTGATCGTACAGGTCGGCGGTCATCGGCAGGTAATGCCATTCGAGCCGGTTTTCCATGTACGAAACGCCTTTGCCTTTGACGGTATGCGCAATGATCACATTGGGTTTGCCGTTGGCGCGTAAACGGGTCAGGTCCAGGGTGGCCAGGAGCGCGTCCACGTCGTGCCCGTCGGCTTCAAAGACATCAAAACCAATGGCTTTCCACTTGGCAACATCGGCGGTATCGCCAAAAACGTCGGCGGTCGGGCCGAAACCCTGCAACCCGTTTTTGTCGATCAGCACCGTCAGGTTGTCGAGCCCGTGCTGCAGCGCATAATGGGCGGCTTCCCAGGTTGTTCCTTCGTTGGTCTCTCCGTCGGACATCAGCACATACACGGCATGCTGATTGCCCTGCAATTTATTGGCGTGGGCAATTCCGGCGGCAATGGGAAAACCGTGGCCCAACGATCCGGTGGCAAAGGGAATGCCTGCATGTTTGTTAGGGGCCGGGTGGGCGGGTAGGGTCGTTCCGTTTTTGTAGAATGTCTGCAATTGCTCGTCCGAAATCTCACCTAGGTGATTGAGACTGACATACAACGCAGCGGCCGCGTGGCCTTTCGACAGGAGGAACGTATCGGCCGGTTGTTTGCGCAGAATAAGGGTGGCAATCATCAGGTCGAGGCAACTCAGCGAACAGCCAATATGACCGGCATGGGCCATATTGTACAATTCCAGGAGCTTCAGCCGCAACTGGCCGCTGAGGGTCTTACTATCGGTGTTTGATACTGTTGATGTCATTTTAATACCGGTATTTCATACCTTCGAGGTCAAAGATAGTGATTTTCTGGCCTGTCCTGCCTTTGATCAGTACAATCTTATCCGGTTCGTTGGGATCGATGCGCTGGTAATACGTGGCGTCTTTGGGTAAATAAACATTCACCAGTTGCGCGTCGATGACGGAAAAGTTTCGGCCAATTTTATCGATTTCCGTGTATTCATGCCGGCGCAGGGAGGGATACAGAACCGTATCGCCTTCGGCGTACATCGCCTTGATTTTCTGGGCCGACTCCCAGAACGGATTGGGTTTACGGGCTAACGGCGACGAGGAATACTTGGGTTCCGAATCGTTGAAAATACGTTGCAGTAACAGGGTCAGTAAAACCGCCTGCACACCCAGCACCAGCGCCAGGGGCAGACTAAACCAAAACCGCAGCGATGTGATTTTCATCAGCATCAGGGCAACCAGAATAAATACGTAGGGAAACGAAAAACCCGAATAGCGTTGCGTAATGCCGTAGGTATGGCCCGAGCGGAACGCCATCACCAATAAAAAGAGGGTAGGAACAAGGGCAAGAATCACCAGAAAAACCAGCAGCGGGCGGTTTTTCGCAGAAACATCTTCCCGCATGGCCGCGATCATCAGGCAGAAGAACGGGACGGCCGCTGAGAGCACCAGATGCTGCGCGGGATTAATACTGTAGAAGGGTAAACCGATGGCTAAGACCGCCGGGAAAGCGAATTTAACCCAGGCCGGTGTCTGGCGTTGCCTGCGGTATCGCATCAGCAGCCCCGCTGCCACCAACCCCAGCAACAGGGCGAGGGTGAAGTTTCGATAACCGACTACCGCAGCAGCCAATCCGTTGGTAAAAATAACCAGATCGCTGAAAACCGGTAAGGAGCGCCAGAAAACGTTGGCAACCGTCGCGGGCAAAATCAGGCCAAAGCCGTTGTTGACCGGATTGGTCAACGCAATGCTGCGGTACAGTTTGGCCTGGTTGTCGAGGCTGAAAAACGTGTAGGCTCCTCCCCCGTAAATAAACCATAGGGACACCAGGCCAAGGGCCAGAACGGCCGTCAGGGCCAGCCGGTACCAGGTTCCAAACTTGCGGACATAGATTAAGGCGAATAGGCCGTGTCCCAGAAAAACCGTCACCGCCAGGTAGTGAGAAAGAAGGGATAGGGCAACCAGCAGGCCGTAGAGCGCGAAGGAGCGGTAGGGGGCTTTCCGGTTGTTCGGAGCTTCCTTTTCCAGCAGGAGCAGAAAAACATGCGTTGCCAGTAACGTCAAAAAGAACGTCATCGTGTAGTTCCGGGCAATGTGGCTTTGCGCTACAAAATACGGTTCAACGGCCGCCAGAAAACAGGTTATCAGGGCCAGGCGGGAAGCCTGATCGGCTTCCAGTTTGAAGTGCCGGGTGACGAAACGGTAGAGGAGTGGCAGGGTGAGGATGCCGAAAATGACGGAAAAAAAACGCATCGAAAAATCACTCAGCCCAAAAACCTTGAGCCAGATCCATAATAAACCGTAATAGGACGGGCTGTTTCCGATATCCCCCCGGATATTGGCTTCAATAAAATCGTTGATCGTTTTGGGTTTCCAGAATTCCTGGGGGGTGAAATAGGAGGTAGTGGCTTTATCGAAAACATCTTTCTGGTTGGCGCCTTCCAGCACAACTCCCTGACTGACCAGCAGGGTGGATTTTTCATCGAACCAGATACCGTACGCGTCCAGGCGGTAAACGCGCAGGAAAAAAGCCAGAAGCATGATTCCGGCAAGGATAAAAAGGTACGTTCGACGGTGGGACGATAAGGACATTAACTGGTGGAATTGCGTTTTCTGCGCACAAAACTAAACCGAAAAAGGAACTTTACATTTTCAGGATGGTAAATTCTACTCTTCGGTTAAGCCGTCGCTTTTCTTCCGTCTCGTTGCTGGCAATGGGTTTGCTGGGCCCCCAGGCTTTGGTTTGAATCCGGTTATCCGCGATGCCTTTTTCCAGCAGGTATTCCTTTACAACCCGCACCCGGTCCTGCGAGAGTTTCATGTTAAGATCCCAAACGCCCTGGTTATCAGTATGTCCATCTACCTGAATCACCATTGTGGGGTAGGCGTTCAGCATGGACGCCACCCGGTCCAGCTCGGCGCTGGAGCCCGCCAGCAACACGGCTTTGCTCTGTTCAAACAGGACGTCGTGCAGGACCACCCGCTGCCCGGTTTTGATCGGATTCAGGACCAGATTTTTACGAATTTCCCGAAAACGCTTGTCTTTGCTGAGGTCCAGCAATTCGGTGGTGGGGAAATAACCTTCCCGTTTGGCCGTCAGGTTGTAACTTTTTTCGGTGGGGAGCAACAGCTTGAAATCACCCGTGTCGGGATCGTAGTTGATGTGGCTGTGTTCTTTGTTGTCCGGAGCGAGTGCCGATATGACTTCGGCGGCCACCGGTTTTCGGGTCGTTGCGTCGATAACCTGCCCGGAGACGATGGCTACGGGATCGGGTTTGATGGCCGGATACAATTTAAGCCGGAAAATGTCTTCGCCCCCCATCGAGTTCTGAATCGAACTGAAGTAGGCGTAATCCCCCGTCGCCGGAATCGTAAAATAACCGTCCCATTCCGGGGTGTTGATGGTAGGGCCGAGATTCTCCGGTTCCGACCAGTTGGTCCAGGTATCATCGAGCCGACGACTCACGAAAATATCCCCATTGCCGTATTCGGGATGACCCGCCGAGGTGAAGTAAAGCGTCCGGGAGTCGGAAGCGATGAAGGGAGCGCCTTCGTATTCCGCCGTGTTGATCACCGGACCCAGGCTGACGGGCTCGCTCCAGGTCTGGTTGGGTTGCAGGAAGGATACGTACAGATCTTTGTCGCCAATGGAGTTTCGGCGCTGAACCGACAGAATGATCGTTTTTCCGTCCGGTACGATGGCGTATTCGGTATAGGCGTTTTTGTGCAGGTTGTGGTTGTTGTTGATGACCACTTCCGTCGGGAATGACCAGCCATTTTTACCGAGGGTCGATTTGGATAAACCGTAGGTTACGCTTCCGTCCGGTTTGTAAACGTTAATCAGGTAAAGGGTTCGACCATCCGGCGACATGCCGCTGATGGCATTGTCGGCGGGGGTGTTGATGGGCGGACCGATGTTGACGGCATTGCCCCATTCGCCATTGGGTTGCAGCGTGGAATACCAGACATCCTGATTGCGCGGATCGCCCATGTTTCGTTCGTGTTGCCCGCGGGTAAAATAAAGGGTTTTGCCATCGGGCGAGATCACGGGCGCCACTTCCTGCCCCCTTGAGTTGACCCTTGCGCCAATGTTCTCCTTGACGAGGTCTTTGGGAATGTCTTTATAAACATTGATAGAAGTCGTGATCGGCTGGCTATCGCCCGAAATGCCGATGGCATCGATCTGGTTGGGGCCTTTCACTTTCCCCGGACTTAAAATGACTTTGACGGTATTGGTGGACAGGGCGGTTTCGGTCGGGAAAATATGCAGCAACGGGGGCGATGTTTCGGACGTAGAAACCGATGCTGCGGTTTTGGCTGTCGAAAAAACCGGAATTTCCCGACCCGACCCGTCGACGATTAACACCTGGGTAATTGCACCGGGGTTTCCACTCTGAAAAATTGCAATCTGGCGAATCGGGATCGTTTCGGAAAACCGGACCGTAATCCATTCCTCGTTGGGGCCATCGGGATAAAGTGGTGACCAGGCGCAGGGATTGTCACCAACCTGGGGCATCCGGTTGGGTTTTCCCAGAATCTGATTGGCGCGATATTGCTGGGAATAAGCTTCCCCGCGTCCTTCCGACGAAAAACCGACCACCGCGCTGGCCCACAGGACAGACTGTCCCCAAACCGACTGATTACTCAACAGAAGAAATCCAAACGCAACGAATAACCTCCGGTTCATGCCAACAAGGCTTTATTTGAATGATGGATGATCAACGATGATCGCTGGCGGTTCGGCCCGCGTGGGGATAAGTTACAAAGAAAACGAAAACGAAGGGATCGTTTACCCGTTCGGATGCATCATTTTAATTCGTATACACCTTATATTCCCAGGGTTTTAGGGCAAAGGTGAGCGAGTTGCGCAACTCACTGGACTCCCGGCTGAACACTTCCATGTAGACGCCTTCAAAACCGTCGCCATTCAACCGGATCGTCTGCGGGGTTGGACTCAGGTTGATGATCACCACCACCCGGTCATTTTCCTGCTGACGGTAAAAGGCATACACTTTGTCGTCTTTTTCCGTCGGTATTTTAATGAGCGGCCCACCCGCCTTGCCATTCCAGAGGGCGCGGTTGCGGTGTTTGAGGGTGAGCAGTGTTTTATAAAAGTCGGTTTTCGCGTAGTTTCCCCAGTAAATCGGATCTTTCTCGTAGAATTTCAGCCGTTTGTTGAGGTTGGATTCCATGCCGTTATAAACCAGCGGCATGCCGTCGAACGTAAAGGCTAAAACGGTGAACGCATCGGCCCCGTTTCCAAACAGTTCCGTACCGGTTCCGTTCCAGGCATTTTCGTCGTGGTTCTGCACAAACTGCATTTGATAATACCAGGGCGGAAACCGCTGCTGATTGTGCGCCAGCAGCGAATCAATGGCGTTGGCCGGGCGTTTGCCTTTGGCAATCAGTTTCATAAGCTGGTGCATGCTCCAGCCGTAATTCATGTTGAAGCAATCTTTGAAATGCTCGGCTTTGTCTTCCCACTCGGCCAGCATGAACACGGTTTTGATGCTGTCGAGCTTCGGTCGGACCTCGGCCCAGAAATCATCCGGCACAAAACCGGCTACTTCACACCGGTAGCCGTCAATGTCACACTCGCGCACCCAGAACTGCATGGCGTCGATCATGGCCGCGCGCAATTCCGGATTCTGGTAATTCAGGTCTACCACATCCGGACGATCGGTTACTTTGCCTTCGTGATCGATCGGAGCCGTAAATTTTCCGTTGATTTTGGTGTACCAGTCGGGGTGGAGCTGCGCCCAGGTGTGATTCCGGCCCGTATGATTCGGCACCCAGTCGATGATCACGTGTAACCCCAGGTCGTGGGCCTGTTTCACGAGCGCCTTGAAGTCGGCCAGCGTGCCGTATTCCGGATTGACCGCTTTGTAATCTTCCACGGCATACGGGTTCCCGGCTGATCCCTGCTGATTTTCTTTACTGATCGGATGAATCGGCATGAACCAGAGGATGTCGGCCCCCAGTTCTTTTAGCCGGGGTAATTGTTGTTCAACGGCTTTGAAGGTTCCTTCCGCCGAGAATTGACGCACATTGATCTCGTAAATCGTGGCATTTTTGGCCCA
Organism: Larkinella bovis; assembly: GCF_042655385.1. Classification (NCBI taxonomy): domain Bacteria; kingdom Pseudomonadati; phylum Bacteroidota; class Cytophagia; order Cytophagales; family Spirosomataceae; genus Larkinella; species Larkinella bovis. The sequence continues at coordinate 647,572 of NZ_JBHSMA010000001.1, forward strand.
ATCGACCGTCGGAAGCCGGGCCTGAGCAACGGTTGAATCGTTGGAATAGCTTGGATCATTACCTGTTGAAGGCGATTGCTTGCAGGAAAGGACCGAAAAAAACAACAGACTTCCTGCCAGGAGGTTACACGTTAACTTCGTATGCATGCCAAATTGGTCAACTCGAAATAATGGATAATCTTCAGTTTAGGCCAGCCGAACATTCTGCGGAGCTGTCTGGTTGAAAAATTTCAACGTATGAATGGCTTCCGTCGGATCACTGGCCCGAAAAACCGAGCTGCCGGCCACCAGCACATCGGCTCCGGCTTCTACTAATTCGGCAATATTCTCGGTTCCAACCCCACCATCGATTTCGATCAGGGCGGTTTTTCCCGCACTGGCCAGGAGATGGCGCAGCTTCCGAATTTTCTGCAAGGTATGCGGAATAAAGGATTGTCCACCAAAGCCGGGGTTAACCGACATCAATAAAACCTGATCAATTTCGTCCAGACTGTCGGCCAGAAGCTCGACCGGCGTATGCGGATTTAGCGCCACCCCCGTCCGGCAGCCGGTTTCCCGGATCTGTGTCAGCGTCCGGTGCAGGTGCGTACAGGCTTCGTAGTGAACCAGGATGGTGCCCGGGCGATCGGGGTGGGCGGCTCCGGCCCTGGCAAAGGCATCGATGTAACGTTCCGGTTGAACAATCATCAAATGCACATCCAACGGCTTGAGGGCGTGTTTATTAACGGCTTCGCAGACCGGGATTCCGAAGGAAATATTGGGCACAAAAACACCGTCCATGACGTCCACGTGAATCCAGTCAGCCTCGCTGCGGTTGATCAGTTCGATGTCACGCTGAAGGTTGGCAAAATCGGCAGCTAAGATGGAAGGAGCAATCAAAGGTGGGGTCATGCGAACGTATGTTCAATTGAAATTATGTATCCAAATCGATTAAGGTGACACCAAAATTAATTCTTTTGTCGGAACATTTTTGAACTCGTGACCAACTCAGTGCAGGAATTTATTTATGATTGCAATCGAATTTGTTTTTTTTTCTAATCGCTAATCCCGGTCCAAGGTCCGTTTAAAATAGAATGAATCCGCAGGAACGAATTGCCGAGCTGACTGACCGGCTCCATTATTATAACTTTCAATACTATCAGAATAGTGTTTCGGAGGTTGATGATTTTACGTTCGATAAACTTCTGGAAGAGCTCAGTTTGCTCGAACAGCAATACCCCGAATTCAGCCGCCCGGACTCCCCGACTCACCGGGTGGGCGGGACCATCAGCAAGGAGTTTGCGACGGTTTACCACCGGTTTCCGATGTTGTCGCTGGGCAATACCTACTCCGAAGCCGAGTTGACCGAGTTTGATAACCGGGTTCAGAAAGGATTGAACGGGGCCACCTACGAGTATATCTGCGAACTGAAATTTGATGGAGTGGCCCTCAGCCTGACCTACGAAAACGGCATTCTGACGCGCGGGGTAACCCGGGGTGACGGAGTACGGGGGGATGATATTACGCCCAACGTCCGGACAATCCGGACATTACCCCTGAAAATTCAGGCCTCCGGTCTGCCCTCTTTGTTTGAAGTGCGGGGCGAGGGATTTCTGCCGCTGGCCGAATTTGAACGAATCAACCGGGAGCGGGAGGATATCGGCGAAACGTTGTTGGCGAATCCGCGCAATGCCGCGTCCGGTACGTTCAAACAGCAGGACTCGGCTGCGGTGGCCAAACGCCGGCTGGACTGTTACGTTTACTCGTTTCTTTCCGAACCGGAACCGTTTCAGACCCACGAAGAGAGTTTGCTGGCCATGAAAAAATGGGGGCTGAACGTGTCACCCACCTGGCGGAAATGCAGCACCATGCAGGAGGTCTTTGATTTCATCAACGAATGGGAATCCAGGCGGTATGGTTTGCCGCTGGCGACCGACGGCATCGTTATTAAAGTGAATCGGTATGATCAGCAGCGCGAACTTGGGTTTACGGCCAAAAGCCCCCGCTGGGCGATTGCCTTTAAATACAAGGCGTTGGCCGCCAGCACGATTCTGAACAGTGTTTCCTACCAGGTCGGACGGACGGGCGCCGTGACGCCGGTTGCCAACCTGAAACCGGTTTTGCTCGCCGGAACCGTGGTTCGTCGGGCTTCGCTGCACAATTCCAACGAGATTCAGCGGCTCGGTGTAATGCTGAACGATACGGTTTTTGTGGAAAAGGGCGGGGAAATTATCCCGAAAATAACCGGCGTCGATTTGGCGCAGCGGACGGAAGCCAGCCAGCCGATCGTGTATCCGACGGTTTGCCCGGCCTGCCAGACGCCGTTGGTGCGGAAGGAGGGAGAAGCCCATTTTTACTGCCCGAACGAAAAGGAGTGCCCGCCCCAGCAACAGGCCCGGTTTGAGCATTTCATCCAACGGCGGGCGATGAACATCGAAAGCCTGGGGGAGGGGAAAATCGAACTGCTGATTGAGCGGGGACTGGTGCGCAGTCCGGCGGATTTGTACGACCTGACGTATGAGATGTTGCTGGGCCTCGAGAAAACGTATACGGACCCCGAAACCGGCAAAACACGGGTGGTCAGTTTGCGGGAAAAATCCGTCGAAAATATTCTGAACGCCATCGAACGGTCGAAAGCGCAACCGTTTGCGAGTGTGCTGTTTGCGATCGGAATCCGGTATGTGGGCAACACGACCGCCGAAAAACTGGCGGATTATTTCGGCAGCATGACGGCCCTTCAAACGGCAACGCCCGAGGCCCTGCTCAGCGTTCCGGAGGTGGGGGAGCGGATCGCCCACAGTGTGGCGGCCTGGTTTGCCGATTCCGAAAATCAGGTGTTTGTCGAACGCTTACGGCTGGCCGGTTTGCAGATGGAAAGCGACCGGGTGACGGTGGAGAAAAAAGGCGAATCGCTGGTCGGGAAAACGTTTCTGTATACGGGAACGTTTTCCCATTTTTCGCGCGAAGAACTCGAAAGCGAGATCGAGGCCCACGGTGGAAAACTATTGAGTGGCGTTTCCAAAAAACTGAATTATCTGATCGTGGGCGAAAACCCCGGCCCGTCGAAGGTGGAAAAAGCGCAGAAGATGGGCGTTAACAGGATCAGTGAAGACGAGTTTCTGGCGATGGTTAGTGTTTAGATCGGTAGAAAAACCGTACCTTTGGTCCACTTTTCGATTTGCATATTCCTTCTAATCCAGAAAATAAGTAGATGAATGCTCGTTTCCACGGCGTTGGGGTCGCCATTGTAACCCCGTTCAACGACGACCTGACCGTTGATTTTGATGGGTTTGGTCGTGTCATTCAGCACATTAGCGACGGTGGTGTCGATTACATTGTGCTTCAGGGTACAACGGGCGAATCGCCCACGGTGACCAAATCGGAAAAGAAACAGCTGCTACAGTATTTGAAGGAAAATAACCCGAAGAAATTACCGATTGTCTACGGCATTGGCGGAAACGTTACGCCGGAGGTTCTGGCCACGATCAACGATACGGATTTTGAGGGCATTGATGCCATTCTGTCGGTTTGTCCGTATTATAACAAACCGGGCAAACGGGGTGTAATTGAGCATTTTAGGCAGATTGCGGATGCTAGTCCGGTGCCGGTTATTCTCTACAACATTCCCCCGCGGACGGGAATCAATATGAGTGCAGAAACGATCTGTACGCTGGCGGAACACCCCAATATCATTGGGGTGAAAGAAGCATCCTGCATCATCGAACAATGCATGGAAATCGCCCGCGATAAACCGGAGGACTTTCTGCTGATTTCGGGTGACGACGTGCAGGGCGTGCCGATCATCAGCATTGGGGGCGTCGGTGTGATGTCGGTTATTGCCAACGCCTTTCCGGCGAAGTTTTCGGGCATGATTCACGCGGCTTTGCGCGGAGATTTTGCCTTTGCTCAGAAAGAATTAGGCCATTTTCTGCGCATCGATCCGCTGCTGTACGAAGAAGGGAACCCGGTGGGTATCAAAAAGATTCTGGAAATTCTGGGGCTGATTTCATCCAACGTCCGGTTGCCGCTTTACCCGGCCGCCGATGAGTTGGGCGAGCGCATGAAAGCGGTTCTGCAACGCGATAAACTGGTGGAACTGGTCGCCTGAGAGGAGAAAGCCCAGCAATGAAAGAGCCGTGTCCCACAGGATTCGGCTCTTTATTTTATGATTTCATACAGACGTTAGCTGCTTTTTCCTCCGCCAAATAACCGGGCAAAGCCCCATATGACCAGAACGATGACGCCAATGACCAGAAGGGCACCCGTCCAGGCACCCGCTTTAAAGATGCCTCCAATCAATTCGCAACTGGTCATACCGACCAGCAAAAAAAGCGCGATTGCCAGGGAATAGAGGTATTGAGTGAAATTACGCATGGTAGTGGTTGTTGATGTTTCCCTTTCAAACTACCAGCCGCGCCACTTTGTTTTTTAACGGTTTAGTTACACATTCCACCAATACGTTAATTTCAGGACCAGGGCCCGGTTTTTAACCGTCAGCGATCCGGGCAGGTAATTGTCCGTGTAAACGATGAATAAATCGGAAGCGGGCGCATAACGCCACTGAAACCGGGTATTCAGGTTGACATTCCGGGCTTGTTCGTTGTACTGTACGAAGGTGGTAAAAAACAGTTTATTCGTCATCGTCAGATCGACGCGCGGACCAACGAGCCAGAATTTTGCCACAGCGTTGGTTTCCGGAATTCGAATGTCATTGTAATTGGCACTAACGGCCAGGCTTACATAGGGCTGAAACCGGTAGCCCAGTGCCGTAATCAGGTTCAATCGGGTTCCGTTGGCATAATAGCCGCCGTAGCGCCCGGAGAATGAATAGGTAAACAGGCTTTGTGGCTTAGAAATGTAATCCATTCCCACGGCGTTCCAGCGGTGCTCGGTGCCGCGGGCCAACGTATCGCGGCCGGTGTTGGTGGGGTCGAACGGCTGCAAAAGCCGAATGTAATCATGACCCGCCCAGACCGAAAAAACGCTTTTGGTCCGGAAGGTCGTCGTATACATCGCCACAGTTTCGTTATCGGTTTGCCGAAACGACTCGTCGAAAATGTAAAACGAGGTCACTTGCGGGCCGTGACTTAACACCGAACCACTTTTCGGAAACATCAGGTAACTGGCCATCGGATTGACCTTGATATACCCCCGGCGCGGCACGTAGCCCACTTCCGCCGAATAGTTTTGGCCGACGTACTCGTGTTGCCAGCCGACGATCCACTTCCGGGTGCTGTAAAGGAGGTTAGCCGCGTGGACCATACTCCGGCTGGAATTCTGGGGATCGAACGATTTTAGGACAATGGCCTTGCCGGTCCAGACGTTGTTGGACGATGCCAGGTTGTATTCAAAACCGAAATTCCGGTTGAATTTGGTATATGTCGGTTTTCCGGTTTCCGTGGTATTCGGTTCGTAGTTCAGCGATTCCTTGTTGATGAAAATGGCGCCAATGTTGGAACGGGAGAAAACCCGGCGTTGCAGGGCCAGAACCGCAAAGTTCTGGGCGGGAAGCCCGGTTTCGTCTACCTTGCCGGTTTGCATGTCCATTAACCCGATGCGCCAGTCTTTGTTGAGCTTGCCACTGAGCCGGGCTCCAAACCGGATGGGAACACCCAGGCCGATCCGTCGGGAGAAAAACGGGCGAATGTTGGCGTAACCGAAGTTCGAAAGCTGATCGCCGTTTTCGAGAAAAAACTGGCGTCGTTCCGGAAAAAACAGTTCAAAACGGTCGAGGTTGGTCACCTGCTGATCGACATCGACCTGCGAAAAATCCGGATTGACCGTCAGGTCAAGATTGAGCGAGGAGGTTACGGCTACTTTGGCATCGAGCCCGGCATCGCCCCGGAAATCGGTCGGTTTTTTGTTCTGGTAATCCCGGTTGAGACCACCCAGCACGTACGGAATCACCGAAATGTTCGAACCAACCTGCGGGGGCGGCTGGTCCCAGATGATGGAACCGGTGTAGGCCAGTGATGCGGTCGGAAATTGCCGCGGAACGGGCGCCCAACTTGATTTTTCGGTGGTTTGCAGATCCTGCCGACTAAAATTGATGCCCCAGCGCGTAATGCCTTTCTTGTAGCGAATGGTTTTGAACGGAATGGCTGCTTCGAACACGTACCGATCCTCATACGTTTTGACGACCGAATACCACTTATTATCCCAGCTCAGATTCGCTTTTCCACCTTCGTACAGCAACCCATCCCACTGCGCCCCAACGGCATTGGCTCCGAAGGTAAAACCGTTGGTCTGGTCGTCGAAGGGGTCCATGAAAAAAATAAAATTATCGTTTTTGCCGAATTCCCAATCCCGGCGGAGCGATTGGACGAACGGACGACTGGCCCAGGAGCCATCCGGTTTCTGGGCGTAGTAGCAAACCGCGATGATGTACAGATTCTGCTGGTCGTACGTCATTTTAACGTCCGTCCGCAGCTGGGCAAAGCTGGTATCCATCGGTAACACCATGAAAAAATCGGTGGCAGTTTCGGCTTCCAGCCAGGCTTGTTCATCCATAACGCCATCGATTTTAATGTGAGGAGTCCGATCAGTGGGAATGGTCTGACGGATATGGTACTGATAGCCTTCGTTTTTCTTTTGGGCGAAGAGTGAAGAGCAAAGGAACAGAAAGCCGAAAAGGAGTCGGAAAAGTTTCACAACTAGCCAAACGTTTAGTGGGTAGCGACACTGGAAAAACAAAGATAGGGGATGTCGCGACGGATTGGGTAAAACACGCTTTGTAATTTGAGAAGGTGAAGGCGTCTCCCGGCAGCGTTCTGCCCGGTTTTCTTCCCAAAAAAAGTATCATTTAACTTTTTTTTCATATGAATAAACAAGAAGTTAGTATTATTCAAGTATTTGATACTATTTTGCGAAGTCTCAAAGTCTCTGTCTGTTAATTATCCCCCAAATGGCCCCTGCATATCTCTGGAACCGGTTAAATCCTTCTACTCAGTATCATTACACTATTTTTTGTGCAACAGAGCCTGTGACCTCAATAGGCCTATGTTCCGATAATTACTGATTGGGTTATACCCAGTCGGTGATTGTAGTTTCACTTTTTTCAAACCCTTTTCAAATTCATGTCTTACTATGAAAAAAACTTTCCTTTTTCCCTCAACAGTGTGTTTGCTATTGGCCTGGGTGCTTTGGGCTCCCCATGCCTTTGGTCAATGGTCCAGTGCCGGGCTCTCCCAAAGCCGAAATAAACTGGCCGGTGGCAGCGCCGGCGGAAAAGCTCTTTTTGCGGGTGGTTATGAGGGCTTGTTGCCATCCGACCGGGTCGATATTTATACCCTGGCGACCAATAACTGGACAACGGCTTCACTAAGCCAGGCGCGGGGGGATATGACCGCAGTTTCTACCGATGATCGCGTGTTTTTTGCCGGTGGTTTTATCGGGGCGGTTTCCGGCTATTCCAAGAAGGTCGATATTTATACGGCCTCAACGAATTCGTGGACCTCGACCGAACTTTCGCAGGCCCGGTCTTCACTGGCATCGGCTTCCGCCGGTACGAAGGTTCTCTTTGCGGGTGGTGCCCGTCTGGGCATTCCAGCTATCGTTACTACCGTTGATGTGTATGATCTGACCGATAATAGCTGGAAATCAACCATCAGCTTGTCGGAAGCTCGTTCCGCATTGGCCGGGGTTGGGGCCGCCGGGAAAATTTTCTTTGCGGGGGGATACAAAGGCGCCGTGTTTGGTTATTCCAAAAAGGTTGACATTTATGATACGGCCACGGGAACGTGGTTGCCAACGGCCGAGTTATCTGAAGCCCGGAGTGGACTGGCGGCTGTGGCTGCGGGGGGGAAGGTATTTTTTGCCGGTGGTCGTAAAGGGGTAGGCGTCTTTTCGGACAAGGTTGATATTTATGATACGGCCACGGGAGACTGGTCAACAGCCACTTTATCCGAGAAGCGTTCCGACCTGACCGCTACCACCGTGGGTGACAAAGTTTTTTTTGCGGGTGGTGATACCGGGCTTGATGATAACTCGAAGAAAGTCGATATCTACGACCTGACAACCGGAGAGTGGTCGGTGGCAAGCCTGGAAAAGCCCCGGAAAGACCTCGCATCGGCGGCTGTCGGCAACAAAGCGTTATTCGCTGGTGGTTTGGTCGGCGTTATCTCGGGTGGTGGCTCTAGCCTTTGGGTTGACATTTACACCGCAACGGCCGTTAATCAGCAACCAACTCCTTCGTCTTCGACGGTTTGTCAGGGAGAAAATGTCAGTACCACGATAACGGCCCTGGGGGATGAATTAACGTATCAGTGGTACAAAGGAGAGGCCAGTACGTCGGGCACGAAACTGGACGGACAAACGTCGGCTACCTTGTCCCTGACGGGCGTTCAGACCAGCGATGTGGGTTCGTACTATTGCCAGGTAAGCGGCCTGGGTGGCGTAGCCTGGTCGGAAGTATTTACCCTGAGCGTTAATCCGCTGCCTGATGCCCCATCCATCACCTCCTCGGGACAAAGTAATATTACGGTTTTCCAGAATACGCCGTATGTTTCCCTAACGATTACGGGCTGTAGTGGGGGATCGGTAGCCTGGTCCGGTCCGGGGGGCAGTAGTGGAACCAATACCAGTATTTCGGTGCCCACTTCGGCAACCGCAACGCTGGTCTATTCTGCTACCTGCACAGTGGGCAGTTGTGTCAGTCCGGCTGGCAGTGCGACGGTGGTCGTTGCGCCCGGAACGGCGGTGGGTAGCTTTGATGGCTACATTTACGGAGCCGATTGCAGCACGTTCCGGGGCTGGGCCTGGGATCGCAACAAAATCAATACGGCGGTTTCCGTCGAGATTCTGGACGGCTCGGAGGTGGTCGCAACCCTGCAGGCGGACGTATTTCGCCAGGATTTGAAAAACGCCGGCAAAGGCAACGGAAATCATGCCTTCATTTTCCCGATTCCGGAGTCGCTGAAAGACAATAAACAACATCTGTTGTCGGCCCGGGTTGCCAGCAGCAGTTTTATTCTGAAAGACTCACCGAAGGCGTTGATTTGCCAGGGAAGTGATGCTAATCCGGGAAACAAGCTGCCAAAACCGCCCTCACCGACGGTGATGATTGCGCCGATTGCCGCTCAGATCCATGTTCCTTTTTCGGCCACACTGGTAGCGTTTACGGACCCGGAAGGGACGTCATTAACGTACGGGTTGACCGGTTTGCCCGATGGCTTGACGATTAATTCGGGGACGCGGGTTATCAGCGGAACGCCAACCGTAGACGGGACATTTATCCTCACCTACACGGCCACTGACGAAGGGGGCGCCAGCAACAGCGTTAGTTTCAATCTGACGGTTCTTCCGGTTACTCCGCCGGTTGTTACGGGCAGTTTCGAGGGGTATCTTGACAAGGTCGAGTGCGGCACCATTCGGGGCTGGGTGTGGGACCGGAACAAGCCTAATACGCCGGTAACGGTGGAGTTTTATACCGGTGGGACTGTCTGGGGCAGCACCTCGGCCAATATTTTCCGGCAGGATCTGAAAGATGCCGGGAAAGGGAATGGAGCCCACGCCTATAGTTTTACAGTCCCTGATGGGTTGAAGGACGGCACGGAGCGATTGATCTATGCGCGGGTTCAGGGATCTACCTATGACCTGAAATGGTCCGGAAAAGCCTTGACCTGCTACGGTGCGGGTCGCCTTTCGGCCGAAGGTGTTCAGGACTTGCAGGTGAACGTGTTGGGTAACCCGGTGAAAGAGCTAGTCCATGTGGAGGTTCGGGGTGCCGAAGGGCAGTCGTTGCAGTTTGCGCTGACGGACGCCCAGGGCCGAATCCTTGGACAGCACCGGATTGAAAAAGCAGAATCCGTTCAAAAACAGAGTTTTACTATCGCTGGCCAACCCGCCGGTCTGCTGTTCCTGAAAGTGAGTACAGCCGTACAAAACCGTACGCTGAAACTGCTGAAGCTGTAAGGATAGACGAGTGAAGGAAGCGGTTAGACCCGAGCGAAAAGAGGAGTTCTTTTTTCTCGGGTCTACCCTTTTTTCTACAGTACCGACTCAATGGCCGACCATAAAAACCGCATTGCCAAACAACAATTTGCCGTTGTACCAGAAACCACGGAACAGCGGATTATCCATCATGTACACGATGCTTCCCCGCCCCAGTTCCTGGACCCCGTAGAGCAGCGTGTTATGGAGTTTTGACTTGGCGTTCTTGCCGACAAAACCGGCCACGTAATTGTCTTTCTTGAGGTAACCGACATTCCAGCCATCTTTCAGGAAGTCGTAGTCATAAACGTTCTGAACCAGGGCATTGTACCCATTGGGGTAACCAAACGCCAGCGGGTGAGTCAGGTCCAGATCGACGCGGTAAACACTGCCTGGGGTTTCCTCCGAAACTGCTTCACGTTCCCGCTCACCGTATTGGCGAAGGAGTTCATCAAGGTCCGGTTTTTTATCATTTTTCTCCTTTTTGGCATCGGCCTTTTCTTCTTTGCGTTTAAGGCCAAATTCCGGTTTGTCGGCAAAAAACGTGGTTGCCCGTTCCATCACAATGAGTTTGCCGCCCGCCTGCACCCAGTCTTTCAATTTGGTGAGCGTTCGATCAGTTAGGATTTTTCCGTAGCCATAGCCCTGCGGCAGAATCAGCACGTCGATCCCACTGAGTGATGTGTTCGGAAAGGCATTGGCGTCAATCAGCGTGAGGGGATAGTCAAGGTCCTGGTCAAAATAATGCCAGACTTCGCCCATTGAAGTTGGGGTGGTTACATCTCCCGCAATGACGGCGACCCGTGGATTTTTCAGGGAAAAAACGCTGCCGGAGCCAAAGTCGGCTCCTTCGGTAACAAAACCGGTTTTGGCCGGAATCAGGGAAATTCCGCGTTTAGCCGCTTCCTGGTTAATAAGCTGGTGAAACCGATCGCCCAGCCGTTCATTTCCTGCCCGGGTTATGATGAGCGTTCCGGGCTCGAAGCGTTCGTTATCCTGTTTAAAGACCCGCTCGGCGACCCGAACCCGAACTTTGTTTTTCAGCAGGCCCGCCAGAAATTGCACATCTTGTGCGGATTGCCAGCGAACCAGATAGGCATACGGTTGGGGGCCAGTCTGATTCGCTGGCTGTGCGGAATTCGCGGGTAGAACCGGCATCGGCGCCGGGCTGAGTTTTTCCTTCAAACCGTAGGCTTTTAACCCGTACGCATACGGAATACACCAGGACGTAATGTCGTAGGTGACCGAGTCTTCCAGCGTTGATTTAGGCTCAAAAAGAATTTTCAAGAGTGTCGATTTGGGCTGGTAGGCGCTGATGACCAAATCCTGGCTTTCTGTCGTGACCGTTTCGGTTTTCTGTGTCTGGTAACTGAATCCTGAAAGTTTTTGGGTCTTTCCGGCCACACCGTAGCGGATCTGATTTCCGTCGAGTAGTTTTCGCAGGGCTTTCACCCGGCCTTCGTCGTTACCGGTTTTGATAAGATAGCTCTTGAACTCGCCAACCGGGTTAGTCTGCGATTTTTCAAAAAAAGCAGTAAAGTTCTTGACCACTTCCTCAGGGCGGTCGGCAACCGACTCTAGGGTGGCAAAGCTGGCTGCATAGTGGTGATCGATGCGTTCCCGGAGGATCAATGTATCGCCATCATTCTTGCGATAGGCCAATCCGGCCCGGCCACCGCCCCCCTGTTCGAAGGTCATACCAATGGCACCGTTGTAGGTCGGCCAGGTATCGCCATAACTGGGATAAAAAAGATCAAAGTTTTCCCGGGTGAAATATAGCCAGCCATTTTTATCGAAATACCGGGTGTTGTATTGTCCGATAATTTGTTGAAAATTCCGTTGCCAGGGGGTAATATCCTCGTGATAGGGTCGGGCCGATGGCGCAAAATAGTAGGGACTTTCGGGCCCCATTTCATGGAAATCACCGTGAAGCTGCGGCATCCATCGTTGATAGAGTGCCATGCGTTGCTGCGTAATTTCCTGGGTTTGCCAGGCCCAGTCGCGATTTGGGTCGAACAGATAGTGGGTGTAACGACCACCGGGCCAGGGCTCGGAATGCTCGCGGGCGAAGGGCGTAGGGTCGGGATGGACCCCGGCCATCTGGTTGAACCAGTTGACGTATCGATCGTGCCCATCGGGGTTTAGACAAGGGTCAAGAATAACGATTGTGGTGGACAGGATTTTTTGCGAAACCGGGTTAGCCGTATCGAGCAGGTCGTGCAGCACGAGCATGAAGGCCTCCGAACTGATGGCTTCGTTGCCGTGAACATTGTAGCTCAGCCAGGCAATCGGCGGTTGGGACGAATCGGCGGTTTTGGTGAGGGCGGCTCCGGCGGGCGCGAGGCCAATCTGTTTAAGGTGGTTGATCCGGATTTCTTCGAGCCGGGCAAGATTTTTTTCCGACGCTACCACCACTGCCATCAACTGGCGACCTTCGTGGGTGGTGCCGTAGGGCAATAATTTAACGCGGGAGGAATTTTGCCGGGCAATGTGTTCAGCGTAGGCCAGTACCCGGTGTTGGGGGGTAAACCGCTTGCCGACGGCATAGCCCAGAAACTGGTCAGGATGTTGTAAGGTGTTCTGTGCGAGGAGAGTCAGTGCTGAAGTCAGACAAAGACCGAGCAAAAAAAGTCTTTTCATGAAGGAAAATAATGAATAAATCGGGCAATCCACAAAAGTAACCGGAAAGGGTGAAAACCCGCTCAATTGAAGAAATTTCAATTTTTTTTTAAGTTCAGATTTGCATCAATCAATATTGTCCGTATCTTTGCACCACAATTTCAGAGAGAGGGTAGGCCAAAACAAATGGCTCCCGAAATTGAACTGAATTTGGCCGATTCGTCTAGCGGTTAGGACGCGGCCCTTTCACGGCTGAAACACGGGTTCGATTCCCGTATCGGTCACGGCCAAATTCGCATAAAGCGCTGTAAGATAGCTTCTTACAGCGCTTTTTTTATTGCTGCTGAATCGGGATCGAAGGGATCAGGGATCAATTCAAAAAGTGGAGAATCAGTCGGGAAATTTGCGATCAAGTCGAAAAGTTGGGAAGGGAGGACTTTTTTAGGGCTGTGCGTTTCATCAAACCTGCCGGTTGGGGAAAAATTTCTTACCGATCCTTTCGTTGTGGCTACCGAAGTTCATTGTAGAAAGTCTCTTGCTTACTGCCATCGCCAAGCTGGGCGAAGCTTTCCACGTTCACCTCAAGAAAAGAATGCAGAAGATTCGGACCCTAAAAAGAAGAATGTACGCTCCAAAACGGTTTTGGTCAATGGCCAGGATCAAAGCTTTCCGAGCCTAATTCCGGGGGGCAGGAAGCGTTGAATTCTTTCTTTACCGAGTAACGTGGTTAGCTCTTTAACCCAGGCGGCTCCACAACCTTTGAACTTGATCCAAAAACAGCGCCTGCGGGTACGTTTTTCAGGTTTGTTCTTTCGAGCCAGCCTATTTTATGGCTTATCCGCCCCCTGAACGGCGCTTTTGCATCGGATGAAGCCTCCCCAGCTTGGTTTGCTGGCCCTCTATCCTTCACAGTCACCGCCTACCGAAGGCGGCTATTGGTCCGCTCCGTCCGGGTGGGCCACATCCTCACTTGTTCCGGCCGGGCGCGGACAAAAGCGGCCGGAACGGGTTTTTTCCACGATAACGCTTCCGATCACCACTACCAACTGGCTACCGATCCCGAGGGCGGGATGGAACCCGTACTCGAAGTTTTTCGCCCGGTTTTCTTGTGGCTTACGTCAAGAACCATCCTGAACCGCTGGTGGCAGGGAAAAATCAGACGTTATAAATTATGATATTAACATGTTTATATATATTTTCTTAGTATGCATGAATCACCTGTAAGTCAACGCTCCCTGGGACTTACTTTTCAGGAAAACGGAACGGCCCGGGTCGTCGTCTGGGCGCCGTTAGCCGATACGGTAGACCTGGTTTTGTGTGACCAGTCCGGCGGTATTCGCCTGGAAAAGCAACCTTTTGGCTATTGGGAGACCACAACCCCCCAACTAAAACCGGGCGATCGGTACCGGTTCAGACTGAACGGTACGATGATGCGGCCTGATCCGGCTTCGCTCTCCCAGCCCGAAGGCGTACACGGGCCATCGGAAGCCGTCGATACCACCCACTTTCAATGGACGGATCAGCACTGGACCAACCACAATCTGGAGCAGTATATCCTCTACGAACTGCATACCGGCACCTTTACGCCCGAAGGCACCTTTGCGGGCATTATCCAGAAACTGGATTACCTCAAAGGGCTGGGTATCAGTGTCATCGAAATCATGCCGGTCGCGCAGTTTCCCGGTTCCCGCAACTGGGGGTACGATGGCGTTTATCCCTTTGCCGTCCAAAACTCCTACGGCGGTCCTCGGGGCCTCCAGCAACTGGTGGATGCCTGCCACCAGAAAGGGCTGGCGGTGGTGCTCGATGTGGTTTATAATCACTTTGGCCCCGAGGGAAACTACTTCCCCGATTTCGGACCTTACCTGACCAGCAAGTACTGCACACCCTGGGGCGATGCCGTCAATTTCGATGATGCCTGGTGTGATGGGGTCCGGCGGTATTTTCTGGAAAATGCGCTCATGTGGTTCCGGGATTTTCACATCGACGCCCTGCGCCTGGATGCGGTTCACGCCATTAAGGATTTTAGCCCGACGCATATTTTGCAGGATATCCGGGAGCAACTCGACCAGCTGATGGCGACCACCGGACGGCGGCACTACCTGATTATTGAAAATGACCTCAACGATCCCCGGTTTCTTGACCCACTGACCCAGCGGGGCTACGGCATGGATGCCCAATGGACCGATGAGTTCCACCATGCCCTGCGGGTGTCGGCGGGCGAAAAACGCAAAGGCTATTATTCGGATTTTAACGGGATTGATCACCTGACCAAATCCTACCAGGACGCCTACGTCTTTGATGGCCAGTTTTCGGCGCATCGCAACCGGTTTTTTGGCCGCAAAGCTTCGACCCAGCCCGGTCGTCAGTTTATCGTCTTTTCCCAAAACCACGATCAGGTTGGTAACCGGATGCTCGGCGAACGAACCAGCCAGTTGGTAAGCGTTGAGATGCAGAAACTCCTGGCGGGGGCGGTTTTGGTAAGTCCGTACCTGCCGCTGTTGTTTATGGGCGAAGAGTGGAGCGCCCCGCATCCCTTCCTGTACTTTGTCAGTCATACCGATCCCGCGCTGGCTGAAGCCGTCCGCCAGGGACGCCGGCAGGAGTTTGGGGACTTTCATGCTCAGGGCGACGTGCCGGACCCGGTAGCCGAAGAGACGTTTCAGCAATCGAAATTGCAATGGGACCTGATCGCCGGCCAGCTCCACCAAACTCTGTTGCGTTACTACCAGGCGCTCATTGCCCTGCGAAAAGCGCATCCGGCGTTGCACCATCTAAATCGTCAGCAGCTTCAGGTGGTGGCCGACGAGAAGCGGCAAACCATCCAGCTATACCGCTGGCACGGAGAACACCACGTCCTGTGTGTCCTGAATTTCGCGAAAGAACCGCAAAGCCTGCCGCTGCTGGCCGGGGAGCACGGTGAAAAGCTGTTCGACTCGGCTGACCCGCAATGGCAACTGCAAGCCACATCAGATGCATCCGGCGATAAGGCAACGGCTTCATCCCCAACCGAAATTCTGGTCATTCAGCCCGAATCACTGGTCATCTATGGAACTCCGCTCACCGACCGCTAACCTTACCCCTATGCTCCGAATCGGTTATCATGCCTCGCATGAACAGTTTAAACCCAGTACGCTCCTTGCGTATGCCCAACGCGCCGAGCAGGCCGGTTTTACGGCGGTTTCCTGCTCGGATCATTTTCATCCCTGGAGCAGCCAGCAGGGCGAAAGCGGTTTTGCCTGGTCTTGGCTGGGGGCTGCCCTGCAAGCTACCAACCTGCCTTTTGGCGTGGTCAATGCCCCCGGACAACGGTATCATCCGGCCATTATCGCCCAGGCGGCAGCCACGCTGGCCGAACTGTTTCCCGAACGGTTCTGGATCGCCGTCGGCACCGGTCAGGCGCTCAATGAACACATTACCGGCGACAGGTGGCCCGCCAAAGCCGATCGAAATACCCGGCTGAAAGAATGTGTCGATATTATCCGGGCGTTATGGAACGGCGAAACCGTTTCGCACAAGGGCCTGGTGACCGTGGAAGAAGCTACGCTATATACCCGACCTGCCGTCAAACCGTTGCTTTTTGGAGCCGCCGTAACGAGCCAAACCGCCGAATGGGTTGGTAGCTGGGCCGATGGCCTGCTGACGATTTCCCAGCCCAAAGAGCAGCTGCGGGACGTGGTCGACGCGTTTCGGCGCGGGGGCGGAGAAGGCAAACCCATGTCCCTGAAAGTGCAGCTTTCGTACGCCCAAAACCGGGAAGCCGCCCGGCAGGGCGCGTATGAGCAATGGCGGGCCAATATCTTTCCGAATGCGATGCTGACCGAACTTCGAACCCCCGCGCAATTTGAAATGGCGGGCGCGCTGGTTGACCGGTCGGAAATCGATAAAATGGTTCGTATTTCAGCCGACGTCAATCAGCAGATTGCCTGGCTGGCGGAGGATATCGAACTAGGTTTCGAGCGGCTTTTTCTGCACAACGTAAACCGGGAACAACCGCGGTTTATCGACGATTTCGGCGAAAAAGTGCTGCCCTCGCTGTTGAAATCGGCCTGAGGAAAATCGGATTTTCCAGTTAAATTAAAAACAGGTACGTTTTATCACGACAAAAAGGTGCCGGACAACGTCCGGGTTGAAAAACCGGATCCGCCCTTTGCCCCTCATCGATCCGGCGGCAGGAAGGAGGATTCGGTCTGCGGCCGCTGGCTCATTTTGGCGGCCGTTGCCAAACCATGCCCCCCCATTTATTCTTATGGAGTGAAAGTTTCTTTCCCGAAACTCCCGTAGTCAACGCGTAATAAATCGATGCGACTTATGAAAATTGGTGAGAGCCTGATGAAGCAGCTCAACAAGAAATATGCGCCCTCGCAGCTGATTACCTTTAAATTCAGCCGCTACGATGTAGCCCTGAAAACCGATGAGGACGGCAATCCGATTGTAATGTACATCGGCAAGGCCAACGACCGGGGCCTGATCCGGGGCGATCAATTCACGCGACGCCTGCTCCGGGATGCAACCGGTGCCATCATCAAAGACCACTGGGATCATAAAGGAAAAGTGTAACCCGGTTTTTCGGGCCGGAATTCGGCGCGAACCCGACCGGCCCGATGAAGAAAGCGGAGGGCCGGAGCCTTACTAAATGCAAACAAGTCCCGGTTTTTAACGTTGATCCTTCATTGAAGTTTTTGATCCTTTAAACGAAAGCAACATTGTATGCTAGCCATGAATTATCGGGGACCCCAGCGGGTTCGTATTGACCACAAACCCATGCCTGAGATCCAGCATCCCGAGGATGCCATCGTTCGGGTGACACGCTCCTGTATTTGTGGATCGGATCTCCATTTATACAATGGAAATGTGCCCGACACCCGGGTGGGAATGACCTTCGGACATGAATTTATTGGGGTGGTAGAAGAAATCGGTCCGGACGTACAAAAAGTAAAAGTCGGTGATTCGGTAATCGTTCCCTTCAATATTGCCTGTGGGAGGTGCCACTTTTGCAAGCAGGGATTATTCGGAAACTGCCACGAGTCGAACCCCCAGGCCACGGCCGTAGGCGGTATTTTCGGCTACTCGCATACCGCCGGGGGCTACGAGGGCGGACAGGCTGAATTTGTCCGGGTGCCCTATGCCAATGTGGGGCCGACCGTCATTCCGCCAGGCATGGATCCGGACGATGCCGTGCTGCTGACGGATGTGGTCCCTACTGGCTACCAGGCCGCAGAAATGGGCGGAATTCAGCCCGGCGATACGGTGGTCGTTTTTGGGGCCGGTCCAATCGGGATTATGGCCGCGCGCTGTGCCTGGCTGTTTGGGGCTGGCCGCGTCATTGTCATCGATCACGTCGATTATCGGCTCGAATTCGTGCGCAACTACGCCCGGTGCGAAGCCTATAATTTTAAAGAAATGAGCGATCCCGTAGTGTTTCTCAAGAAAGCCACCGACTGGTTAGGAGCCGACGTCTGTATTGATGCGGTGGGGGCCGAAGCGGCTGGCAGTGCCCTGCAAACCATTACGGGAAGAAAAACCCTGTTGCAGGCGGGTTCGGCCACGGCGCTGCACTGGGCCATTAACTCGGTGAAAAAAGGCGGGATTGTATCTGTCGTGGGCGTCTATGGCCCAACCGATAACCTTGTTCCGATCGGAAATGTGGTCAATAAAGGCATAACCCTGCGGGCCAATCAGGCGTCGGTTAAACGACTGCTGCCCCGGCTGATCGAACACATCCAGAATGGAGTTCTGGATCCCAAGGCGATAATTACGCACCGCGTGCCTCTGGAAGAGGTGTCCGATGCCTATCGGATTTTTTCCAGTAAGCTGGATAACTGCATTAAAACCGTGCTCATTCCCCCGTCTGCCAGATCATAAATAACAGTTCTTATGGAAAATACAGTTGAAAAGGAAACGAAGAATACCAAAGCCCTGTCCCAGATCAAGGGCTGGGGAATCGACGCGGACCCTAAAAACGATCCGACTTATCCCATCCGGCACCGATCGGAAGACACCGACGGGCCGAACGAACAACGGGGGTATTCTTGGCCGCGACCGACCCAACAGCCGGTCAATGTGGAAGTATTGCGGTCGATCGAAAGGCCCAGCGTGAGTGCGGTTTTTGGCACCTCGACCCCGCCTTCCGGCCTCAGCGGAGCCATCCGGCGGTATGCGTTTAAATTCAGTGAGTCGGAATACGGCCACTGGCTACCACTCATCCTGGCCGACCGGGTGAATGTGGTGGAAGGAATTCTGGACGACCTCAAGCGGGGCCATATTCCCAACATCTTTGCCGAAAAGGGCTGGAAGGCCGAATGGAAACATGCTCCGAAGGGCCTGTCCCGAAAAATTCTGGTGGGGATCGCAGCCGGTGCGACGCTCTACCTGCTGCTAAAGCGAAAACATAAATAAACGTCCATTTTTCCGTGGATCATAGCCCCGCACTGTTCGGTTGCGGGGCTTTTTTTGTGGGCGTCGGTGGCGCTGGAGGGAAGGATGGCAATGGCTGAAGTAGCCCGGAATACGGTAGAATAGCCTTGGGGCCTTACGGACCGTTTCCTTACTTCTCAAATCCGCTTTGGGGAGCCATTGGTTAAAAGGGTATGATCAAGGGTAGATCCACCGAAGAACGGGCGGACATCCAACATCAGAAGAAAAGTAGTTATCTCATCCTGCATTCGGCTGGTGAAGCAGGAACTGGTTCCTGCCGGATGCTTTACCCATTCAACGGCAATGGCAGACAAAGATTTGAAAGAGTATGAAGACCTGCTGAACGGCGGCCAGAAAGGAGCGAAACAAAACAATGGCCCGCAGCATGGTGCAACCGGAGGACGGCGAGGAACCTCCAAAACGAACAGTAGCAAAGGTAGCCACAGCGGGGGTACCAAAGGGGGCCATAGCAGCTAACGTCAGGGTGCCAACCGGCCGGTCCTCAAATCCGGCCGGTTTTGGGCCTCTATCCCTTACATCTGTTTCCTGAATCAAGTTGAAATCAAAATGAAAACCTACTGGATTATCCTGTCTCTTTTTGCGCTCTTCTCGTGTTCCGGCAATACCGGCGGAGTCGAGGGGGAACGCCGGGTTGAAGGCTTAGGCCGGCAGGTAAGCGGCACCCGGCTGATGAGTGAACAGTACCTGTATGCCTCTCCGTGTGCCTATATTCCCGAAGGGTCATTAGCGTCTATGGTTGGCCTGCAGGAAGGCACGGCATTGACCTGGAACGAATCGGACCATGCCTGTGAGGTATTCCTCGATAACAAAAAAATAGTGAGCCTTTCGTTAACCAATCGCCGGCCGTTCGAGTCCGTTTTTCATGCCGACTATTATTTTAACCGGCTCTATCAGCCGGAAGCGCTGGAATCACGCGGGAAACGGCTGCCGTATACCGGACCGGAGCCCGAAGGGGTGGGGGCCGAAGGACCCACGGAAGGTGTAGGCGACGGATCGCCGGCATCGAATGACGCCGTGGCCGGTGCGCCGACAGACTCTCTTCAGGCGCATGCCGAACCGGGCGGGGTAATCGCTCAGCTAAAGGATAACGAGGAAAGAAAGACCACGAGCCCGTCGATTCGGGGCGTTGGTGAAAAAGCCGTCTGGGATGCCCGAACCCGGACCCTGCACGTGCTGAACCTGCAACACGTTTTTCACATTATGGTCAACCAGAGTTCGTCGGCCGAAACCGACAGCATGCGGGCCACAAAACTGGCCTCCCTGCTGATCCGGCAGGTTGACGAAGAAGCCGACCAGGGCGAACGAACCATCTATTGAACCAACCGGCCGGTATGCCGATTCTCAAAGCCAGCTTAACCCAGTATCCAATTCAACTAAAAATCAGTTTCTATGAAAACAATGCAGGAATTAATGGAGCACACGATTCAGGATCTGTATTCCGCCGAAACCCAGGCGCTGGACGCCATGACCGAATTGGCCGAGCGCGCTACCAGCGACCCATTGCGGCAGGCGTTTCAGGTCCACATGCGGGAAACCGAGCGGCAGGTACAACGCCTGGAGCAGATTGCTCAACAAATGGGGATCGACCCCGACGGCGAAACCTGTATGGCCATGCAGGGACTGGTGGAAGAAGCCCAGGATTTGCTGTCGCAATTGGAGGATGACCAACTGGCGGATGCGGCCATTATAGGAGCCGCCCAAAAAATGGAACATTACGAAATTGCGGCTTATGGCACGGCCCGTACGCTGGCCCAGCAGGCCGGCCAGGAACAGGTCGCCGATCTGCTCCAGCAGACGCTGAAGGAAGAGAAAGCCACGGATGAGAAACTGACTACCATTGCCACGAGTCAGGTAAACTCCAAAGCGGTTCAGAAATGACTTAACCCAGGGTGATCCTAGTCCCCTGGTCTCCATACCGTGCGTTTTGCCAGGAGTGCGGCCCCAGGGCCGCACTCCTGGCAAAACCATAGTCGATCAGAAACTACACGTGCCGCCCTGCGTCTGCTTTCTGCAAGGATTCACGAAATTGTGACCTAGTTAGTTAAACGACCGTCTGAATTCCAGGGGAGAGAGGTTGGTTTTTGTTTTGAATAATTTGCTAAACGATTGTGAGTGCTCAAATCCCAGGGTGTAAGCTACTTCACTGACCGATAAATTCGTGGTGGATAGTTTCTCTTTTGCTTTTTCTATCAGTTTGCCGTGGACATATTGCTGCGCATTCTGCCCGATCAGCGACCGCAGCATGTCACTTAAATAACTGGGGGAAAGGTTGACCTGTTCCGCCAGGTAGTGAACGGTCGGTACTCCCTGGTTGAGGGACGTTTCGTTGTTAAAATAATCGTCCAGGAGGTCGTCCACCTTTTGCAGCAGGTCATTGTTGACGGCTTTGCGGGTCAGGAACTGGCGTTTATAAAACCGGTTGGCATAATTCAGCAGCAGTTCAATCTGAGCGATAACGACATCCTGACTGAAATCATCAATTCGGCTGGTGAGTTCTTGTTGAATCATTCCGAAAATGGACAGGATCGTTGTTTTTTCCTCGTCCGAAAGGTGCAGCGTTTCATTTGCAGCATACGAAAAGAAACCGTACTGCTTTATTTTTCGGGCTAACGGATACCCCAGAAAGAAGTCCGGGTGGATCAGTAACGTATACAGCGAACATTCTTTCTTGCGGCTACTGTCAGTCTCCCGGTCGCCAATGATTTGATTGGGCGCGGCAAATAACAAGCCGCCTTCATCAAAATCGTAATAATGCTGGCCGTACCGGAGCTTTCCGTTGAGGCTGGGCGTATACGATATTTTATAAAAGTTCAGGACATGCGAGCCCGGCGGCATATGGATTTCGCCCTGGACCGCCACACTCCCGACCAGACTGATCAACGGATGCAGGGGCTTCGGGAGGCCAAACGCCCGGTGGGCATCCGATATGGAATTAAATTTCTGAGGGCTGTTTTCTTCTTTTTTCATCTTTCTGACCGGATTACAACGATAACCGCCATGCTTTACCATAGCGGTTATCGTTACCAAAAAGTTTCCTGGTAGCTTACTTCGATGGCCCCTGCGCTGCGTTGGAGACGGACGCCCACGCTTCCCAGGTGGCCAGCCGCTCCTCGTAAGTGGCCCGAACGTCCGGCAGGTTATGACTCCCCAGAAAAAACCGTAACGGCGGTTTTTCGGCGTCCACTACCTTGAAAAGGGCTTCCGGCGTTGCGGTGGGATCTCCCCGTTCCAGGTTTTTTAAACCGCCCATAAACTGGGTTTTAAAATCGGTGTAGATGTCGAGCCCCGCGGCAAATTTCAACGACTCCGGACTTCCGAACTCGGTGGCGTAGGCACCCGGTTCGATGATGGTTACGTCGATGCCAAATTGTTTAACCTCCGCAGCCAGGCTTTCGTGAATGGCTTCAAACGCCCATTTCGACGAGCAGTAATAGCCAATTACCGGCAACGTCACCTGCCCCAGGTTGCTGGATACGCCCAGGATGTGGCCGCCCCCCTGTTTGCGCAGCAGCGGTAAGGCGGCCTGAATGACCGCCAGCGGGCCGAAAATATTGGTTTCATAGAGCGCACGGACATCAGCCGCCCTGCCTTCCTCGATGGTGCCCACCAGCGAATACCCGGCATTGTTGAGCACGATATCGAGTCGTCCGAAATGAGCGTGAGCCTGTTCGACAACCGCCTTTACCTGGTCGGAATGGGTCACGTCGAGTTCCAGGGTTAGGACGTTTTCACCGTATTTTTCGTTCAGATCGGCGATGCTTGCCAGCCGGCGGGCGGTTGCGGCCACTTTGTCGCCACGCTTCAGCGCGGCCTCGGCCCAAATGCGGCCAAATCCACGGGAGGTGCCCGTAATAAACCAGACTTTGGGAGCGGTGCCAGCCCCGGATGATTGAATGTGAGGTACCATACTTTCTAACGTTACATTGAATGAGAGGACAAAGGTCAGCCCTTGGCCGGTGGCGCTTGTAGCCGAAATGAGGGAATTTGTAGCCAAAAGCTGGCAACGCTTGTAACGCCGAAAGTGGTTTTACGGTGGGATAAAGGGGCCAAACCGGCCCGGAATTGAACGAAACTGCCATAAACAGAAGAAGTCTCCCCGGATGGGGAGACTTCTTCAATACGGTACAGACGGATTTGCTTACGGTTTATCCCACCAGACGCGGGTTTTGTAATTGTCGGGTCCCTGCCGGGCGACCGATGCGTTGTAATTATCCGCGTTTAAGACCGGTTCGTCGTCCGGATAGCGCAGACGGCGGGGATACGTGCCGCCGGTTTCATTATCCGGATAATTGACCGGAACTAATTTGGGGTAACCGGACCGGCGTACATTGGCGTAGGCCTCATACCCATTCAGGAACGTCGCAACCCAATACTCGGAATTGATCTGTTCCAGGGCTTTTTCCCGGTTGGCCGCCCCCGCAAACGGATTGGCTGCCAGATAGGCCGCAATTTCAGCATCGGAGATCGTCGCCGATGCGTCGTACTGCTGAAGCATCTTCATGGCGCCCGTTACGCCATTCTGGTAGAACTGAGCGGCATCTCCCGTCACCCAGCCGCGAACGGCGGCTTCCGCCAGCATCAGTTGCACCTCGGCGTAGGTAATGAACATCCTCGGTCCATCCAGTTTGGCAAAAACATCCCGGTTTACGCCCGAAAACTGGTGCTCCTGGCCCGGGGCCTTCGGATCGTAGCTGGGGTTGCCGGGGAGGGTAATCCGGTCCAGGCCGTTGGGCATTCCTTTCTGAACGGCCGGATCGGTGTTTTTGGTCGCTACGTTGGTGGGGTCCGTATAAACCGCAACGGTATGTTTCAGCCGGGGATCGTTATGGCTCTTCATGTAGTCGAAAAACGTTTTGGAGATCTTGCCGGGGCTTCGTCCCGACACGCTCAGAATCCAGCTCTGCCCGTTGGTCAGAATCTCCTGGGTTCCGGCTTTGTCGGTTCCCTTGATAAACACGTTATCGCTGATGGAGGTAAACACGCCCCCCGCCACCGCTTTTTTGACCCAGGACTCGGCCGCTGCCGGATCCACTTTAGACAGCCGCATCCCGAGCCGGAGCATCATCGAATAGCCGAAGCGTTTCCATTTGAGAATGTCGCCCTGGTAGATAATGTCCGCCGTGCCGACGAGCGTTTGCTTGGCATCCAGTTTGGCGGTAGCATCTTCCAGTTCGGCCAGCATGTGAGCATAAATATCCTTCTGGGCGTCGTATTTGGGCTTGTAAATCTGCTTGTAATAGCCCTGGTTGGCTTCCGAATACGGAACGTCGCCGTACATATCCGTAAGCCGGTGATAAATCACGGTTTTCCAGATTCGGGCCATGTGGTACAGGTTGTGGTACTGCGGTTTATCCTTGGACAGGGCGATCACGTCCTCGATCAATTTGGACGAACCGGCCACGGCATTGTACGTCGCTTTCCACAAATTCTCGTTGTTTCCCTTATGATAAACGTACTTATCACCCTGAAAATCAAAGATTCCGACATTGCTCAGGGAAGCCATGTGCTGCACGAACGGTTCGGCATAATTCAGGGTGTTGCTTTCGTCGCCCTTGGCCGTGTTATACTGCCCGGTCGTAAACAGGTAAACCGGGTTAAACCGGTCGGCGGTGACGGCGTTGGGGTCTTTATTGAGTTCTTCAAAACCACTGTCACAGGCAGAAAGCAGTAAAACGCTGCCGGTCACGATTATCGAAAATAAGGTTTTCATCTCCATTGGAATTGGCCTGATTAGAATTTCAAGTTTACGTTGAATCCGTAGCTGCGGGTGGGTGGGAGCGGGGTTGATTCGATCCCCTGGTCGTTGCCCGCCGACAGGTTGGTTTCGGGGTCCAGACCGGGCGTGTGTTTCATCAGAATCAGCAGGTTCCGGCCCACGGCCGAAACACTGGCTCCCTTCACAAAGCCCAGCTTTTCAAAAACCGGTTTTGGTAAATTGTACGTCAGCGACACATACCGGAGTTTGATAAAACTGGCATTGTAGATGTAGTCGTCCAGCGCATCCCGTCTACGGACCACAATGGCCCGGTTGTTGACCCGGTCGGCCGATACCAGCACGTTGTTGACTTCGCCCTTTTCGGTCACCCCGGGAAGAATGGCCCCAGCCGCCCGGCCCAGTAACGAGCTAGGGGACATACCCCGGTGGTCGAGGCTGTAGTTGGTTTCCGAGTAAATCTTGCCCCCGAATTTTCCGTCCACCTGCGCTGACAGGGTCAGCCCTTTGTACGAGAAATTGTTGATCAGACCGGTGGTGTATTTATGAATCCCGGAACCGAACGAAACCACATTGGTCGGCACGATCGGCAGCCCGGTCGCATCGATGATATCCTGTCCCTGCTCGTTCCGCAGAATGGTTCGACCGACAATCTGCGAGTATTCTTCGCCTTCGACGTGTTTGATGAACGCCTTGGTGGACGTCGCCAGGATCAGTTCCTTGGAGGTGTTCGATATTTTCAGAACTTTACTTTTGTTGTAGGCCAGGTTTAGCGACAGATCCCAGGTGAAGTTCGAATTCGTGACCGGTTTAACCGTCGCCAGGAATTCAATTCCCCGGTTTCGGATTTCGCCCACGTTCACCGAAACCCCCGAATAACCGGTCGTAGACGAAATGCTCTCGACGGCAATGTCATTGGTGGTCAGTTTATTATAGGCTGCAATGTCGAAACCGAGCCGGTTGTTGAATAACCGCAGATCCAGACCGGCTTCAAACTCGTTCACACTGAGCGGTCGCAGGCTGCTGTTGGGCACGGTAAACTGATTGATCGTTCCGAGCGAAATTCCGCCGTAATTGTACGGCAGCAACCCGTAGGTCAGGTTCAGCAGGTACGGGTCGGTATCGCCCCCCACGGCGGCATAGGCCACCCGAAGTTTGCCAAAGCTGATGGCTTTCGGCAGGTCCATCGCCTGCGAGAACACAAAACTCACCCCGGCCGACGGATAGAAGAAATTGTTGGACTTGGGGTTTAGCGTTGAAAACCAGTCGTTTCGCCCGGTCAGGTTCAGGTACAGATAGTTCCGGAAGCTGAGTTCGGCGGTTGCAAAAACCGAATTGATTTTCTTGTCGTACGTGGCGGTGGTGGTGTTGCGGTTGGCCGTGTTGTTGATCACGTGCAACTGAGGAACCACAAAACCGGAGCCCAGAATGGTGGTCGTATACCGGTGCTGCGACATGAGGTTGCCCCCCAGGTTGACCGCCAGGTCAAAATCGTTGGTCAGGTTTTTGTTCAACCCGATCATTCCTTCAAAATTCCGTTCCCAGAAAGTCTGCTGTGCCTGATCGATCTGGCCCGCGGGCCGGTAACCGGTTCCTTCGGGAACAATCTTGTTGGCCATGAAACCGTAGTAATCCTGGCCGACTTTCCCCTGCACAAAAAGCCAGTCGAAAATATTATACCGCAGGTTCAGGGTGGTAATAAACCGGTCCTTGTCCGTCCGGTTTTTGATCCGGTTGAGGGTGTAGTAAGGGTTTGTCGCGTTTAAGTCCGTTCCCAGCACCTTCTCCTTGAAGTTTTCGTCGTAACCCGGCGAGAGCGCGCTGGTTGGCATGTTGCTGTTGACGTACAGGATGGTTCCCGCGCTGTTCCCGGAATTGCCCGTAAACACATACCGGTTATCGACACGCTCGTTGATGTAATCCACGTTGGCCGAGAGCGTCAGGTTTTTGGTGATGTTCTGGTTCAGACCCAGGCTGATGTTGTTCCGGCGCATGGTGGCATTCGGGATGATGCCTTTGTTGCGCATATCCGTAATACCCAGCCGGAAACTGCCCTTGTCGCCCCCGCCCGAGAAGGACAGGCTGTTGGTGCTGGTGTGTCCGACGCCGTAAAAATCGTCCAGAACCTGGTCTTTCACGTACGAATACGGTCGTTTAACTCCGTCCAGCTGCACCGTCTCCGAACCGTCATACAACGATCCCCAGTGGTTCTGGCCGTGGTTGGCCGCGTCCTGCTGGCTGGCCGGTTTGACTCCGCCGTAGCCCTGCCCGTACTCTTTTTGCAGTTCCCAGAGGAAAAAAGGGACTTCGAAGGTGTTGTTGGTATTGAATTCAACGCCCAGCCCTTTATTGCCTTTGCCGGATTTGGTGGTGATGACGATAGCCCCGTTTTTAGCCCGGGAACCGTACAACGCGGCCGCCGTGGCACCCTTCAGAACGGTAATGTCCTCGATATCATCCGGGTTGAGGCTGGAAATATTGTCGCCATAGTCCGGATTGTCGTTTTTGGGGCCGCCAAACTGGGTGTTGTCCATCGGAAGACCGTTGATGATGTACAGTGGCTGGTTATTGCCCGAAATAGAGGTGTTGCCGCGGATGGTCACGCGGCTGGAACCCGCCGGACCGGTGGCGGCCGGACTGATGTTGACCCCGGCCACTTTCCCGTTCAGGGAGTTGGCAAAGTTGGTTTCCCGGGTTTTGGTAAAATTGTCACCGTCGATCTTCGTTACCGAATACCCCAGCGACTTGGTTTCCCGCCGGATACCCAGGGCGGTGACGACGACCTCATCCAGGGCTTTGCTTTCGGCCAGTAGTCTGATGGTCAGGGACGTGTTGCTGCCCACGGTTACTTCCTGGGCGGTATAGCCCACGAATGAAAAAACGAGTACCGAATTGGGAGACGGGACATTGATGGAGAAATTACCGGCTGCGTCGGAGGTGGTTCCCTGCTGGGTGCCTTTGATGACGATGCTGACGCCCGGGAGCGCATCGCCTTTTTCATCGGTTATTTTTCCGCGAATGATGTCAGCAACCGGTGGCTGCCGGATGCCCGGTTTTACGGTCTGGTATCCTGCGGTTTCCGGCGTTCGGGCTACTGCCGGATGAGAAGCAACCGCCAGAACGGCAAGGGCAGTCAGGAGGGCAGGCCATTTGCACCGATGAAGATGGGCATCCTCGGGTAGAGTCTTTTTGTTCATGAAAGTAAAAGGGTTGGAATGAGAGTACAGGTACTCGCTGGTGATCATGCATGGCAACTTGCCAAGTAGCATACAGCAAAAGGGGAAGAGTGTACTATGATAATTTCTATTATTTAAACAAATTTTACCAAACCGCCCGTTGTCCGGCTTTCGGGTTGGTCTGCGTTGAACAAAAGCCGGAGTAAAAGAAACCGATCACCACCTGTTTTTATAAAATTTCATGGATGGAAGCGTATGAACGGGCGTATTCGGAGTACTTACGGAAAAGAAACCATTCCTACGCTCCTGATCTGATAATGGAACCAAAGCCACTTTTATCCCGCCGGGCTTCCTTTGAACGCCTGGCCCGGGCGGCCCTCGGCCTTATGGCCGGTGTAGAAGTCATTCATACTCAGCCTGTTTTGGCCAATATCAAACCGTCTCCTTGGCTTCCGAAATCCGGAGAGTCCGTAAAACCGGGTGTAAAAAAGTTTGTCCCGGTCATGATCACGCCGTTCGACGCCAGCCTGAAGATTGACTACGATACGCTTTCGCGGCTCATCGATTTTTACGGGCAGGCGGGTGCCAAAGGCTTTTTTGCCAATTGCCTCAGCAGTGAAATGTATTTTTTGAACGACCAGGAGCGCCTTGAGCTGACCCGGCATGTGGTGAAGCGGGCCGGTCGTAAAACCGGGGTAGTTTCAACGGGTTCCTTCGGCGATTCGCTGGACGACAAGGTCGCGTTTGCCA
The DNA here is from genome assembly GCF_042655385.1 of Larkinella bovis. Lineage (NCBI taxonomy): Bacteria > Pseudomonadati > Bacteroidota > Cytophagia > Cytophagales > Spirosomataceae > Larkinella > Larkinella bovis. Next base: position 676,177 of record NZ_JBHSMA010000001.1, read on the forward strand.
AAAAAATATACGACACGGGCGTCAATGGCGTTATTCTCATCTCCAGCCACTTTGCGCAGGCCAGCGAGAGCGATGCCGTGTTGATGAAGAATTTCGAAGCGTTTCTGGCGCAAACCGGTAGCATCAAGCTGGGCACCTACGAATGCCCGAACCCCTACAAGCGCCTGCTCTCGCCGGATGTTTTTAAATCCCTCGTTTCCGACAAGCGGTTGATTTACCACAAGGATACCTCGGAGGATATTAAAAACATCGAAACGAAGCTGGCGATTGCCCGCGGTACGCAACTGGAATTCTACAACGCTCATACCGCCACAGCCGCCGAATCCCTGCAAAAGGGGGCCGCCGGCATGTCACCCATCTCCGGGAATTTTTACCCCGAAATTCACAGCTGGTTGTGTCAGTACGCCAATGACCCGTCGAAAGCTGCCGATGTGCAATGGATCCAGGCCGAAATTACCCGGACCGAACCGGTTATCTCGAAGTTCTACCCACTGAGTTCCAAATACTTTCTGAAAAAGCGCGGTTTGCCCATCGAGCTGGTGTGCCGGTCGAACGTCAAAACAATTCCCGCGGAGCAGCTGAGCGTACTGGACGATACCTACCAAACGTTTCTGGGCTGGTGCGACCGGTTAGGCATAAAACCGGTTACCGGCCTGAAGTAACCGTTGAAGCTGTATTTGTTAAGGTAATGAATGGACCGCGGAACCTCGGTTGACGGACACAAAATCAAAAAGGAAAGCCCTGAACCGCTGCTTAGTAAGTTATTGCGGAGTCGCTTGCTTTACTGGCGGTTTGGGCTTACGTTTACCGAAAGCCGCTTTTTCCGTTGTCCAGTCAATCCATAAACCAGCTGCCATGAAAACTACTCCATTCGGGGCTTTGGCCATCGCCTTTTTTCTCTCGTTCTGCGCGTCTGCCCAAACCGTGGATGAGATCATCGACAAACACGTTACCGCTCTGGGCGGTCTGGATAAATTAAACGGCGTAAAATCCCTCTACACGGAACGCACCCTCTCGGTGCAGGGAATGGAAATTCCGAATAAAACCACGGTCGTTGTGGGAAAAGCGATCCGGAGCGAATCAGTGATCATGGAAAGTCCGATGGTTCAGGTACTGACGGGAGCAACGGGCTGGATGATTCGGCCGTCGATGATGGGTGGTTCGGGTAAACCGGAAGACATGCCCGCGGACATGGTCAAGCAACAGATCAGCCAGCTCGATCCGTTTGGCCCCCTGGTGAATTACAGGGAAAAAGGCCACAAGGTTGACCTGGTGGGCCAGGAAAAAATAGACGGAAAGGATGTTTACCACCTCCGGATCACGACAAAAGAAGGGCAGGTGGTGGACGAATTTATCGATGCCGGTTCGAACTTGATCCGCAAAGTCAGAATGACGTTTAACGGGCAACCCGGTGAAATGTTTTTTGCGGATTACAGGGACGTGGAAGGCATCAAATTTGCGAATAAGATGGAAATGGCCAACGACCAGGCCGGAACGCTGATTTTTACAACCAACAAAGTCACCATTAACGCGCCGGTTGACGACGCCATCTTTCAAAAACCGGGCCAGTAAATCCCGCCCGTAGGCGTCCTGCCAAAACCGGGTGATGGGGAAAAGGCCCGGATACTTTCCGGGCGGGTAGACTTCCTGTAAAACCGCCCCATTCGGGCGGTTTTTTCTCTCCTGTTTCAGAATTGATAGAGATTGGTACAAAATTGATAGTCATTGGGTGCAAAGGGGCGGTAATTTGCCGGCAGATAAGGGGGATTTGGATGCGCAAGACACCGGCGTGAGGACGGAATAGTAGGAGGGGACCCTGGGTAGTTTAGTACGATAGTGGCCGAATTTATTTTCACTTAAACGTTCTATATAATGCAGCCTATTCCGTCTCGATCCCGCTTTCGATCGTCGTTCGTACCCCTCAAAACCGCCCTGGTTGCCCTTTTTCTCACCGTTTATTTAGCCAGTTGTACCCTGGTCGATCACCAGCCAGCCCCCTCGTACCTGGTGAGTAGCTCGCTGGTGGCCGAGGTGCCTGTCGATCAGTTGGCGCCCCGGCTGGCCGCGTTAAATTTACCGGCTCAAATTCCGGCCCAGACATTCTTACTCTACAACATTAAGGTGTATAAACTGGTGTACAACACCAAAGCACCCAACGGGCAGCCCATTCGGGCGTCCGGTGCCTTGATTGTGCCCCAGGCCCCTCCGTCGGTTGGCCTGCCGATGATCAGCCAGCAACACGGTACTATTTTTACCAATAATGACGCGCCGTCCAACTACGCCATGACCAGTGAAGCGTACGTGGCGGCTTCGGTATTTGCCTCCAATGGGTATATCATGGCCTGTCCCGATTACATTGGGTTCGGCGAATCCGGGGATCCATCCAATCCGTTGAATCTGCTGCTGCATACGTACGAACACCGGGAAGGACTCGCGCAGGCCAGTCTGGACATGCTTCGGGCTGCGAAGGAATTTATTCAAAACAACAGCATCAATTGGGATACCCGCCTGTACCTGACGGGGTATTCGGAAGGGGGGTACGCCACGATGGCCCTCTATAAGAAAATGCAGGATGAAGTCCCGGCCGAATTCAATTTGAAAGCGGTCACCGCCGGAGCCGGAGCGTATGATAAAACCGCCTTTACCAAAAGCCTCCTGAGCACTCCCTCGCACGGGATCGCCAATTATAACCGGACTTACCTGTGGGTGCTAATGACCTACGACAAACTGTATGGACTGAACCGTTCGCCGGGTAGTTACTTTGTCGATCCCTATCTGGGGCAGATTGTGAGCCAGAGTCTGGCCGTCAATCTGACCGTCAGTTTCGATCAGATCTTTACCACCTCCTTCAAAGCCGGCGTTGCCAATGGAACGGATACCAACTTTCTGAATGCGCTGGCGGACAATGATGTGTTTGACTGGAAACCGCTGAAGCCCCTGCAACTGTACCACGGCACGGATGACCCGCAGGTGTTTTTCCTCAATTCGCAGAATGCGTATATGGCCATGCAAGCCAGAGGGGCCGGATCGACCGTTCAACTGGTTCCGATCCCGACCGGCAATCACCAGACCAGTCTGCCCTACTACATTTTGGGAACGTATACCTTTATTAAGGCGAATCCCTAAAGGCTGATTTTTTGGATAACCAGCCGGAAAGAAACCGGAGGGATTCGAACGACGCGGGGCCTCGAGTAAGGGCCCCGCGTTCATTTTTACCGGTTCGAAGCGGTGGTCAGTGCGAGAGCACCCAGCTTTGAACGGCATTCAGGGTGCCTTCGAACCGGGCCGGGCCGCAGCTGGCTTGCCCGGTTCCGTTGTGGAAATCGAGCAATAGTGCGCAGGAAACCAGGCCCGGGTATTTGCGAAGTTGCAATTCCAGCTGTGAATCCGTCAGCCAGGTCACCTGGCTGGTGCTCCAGACGTCGCCCTGCAAATCGAACAGGGGCTGTTGATCGGCCACCCGTACAACGCGCGGGACTTCGAGCCAATGGCTCATCCGGACTTCAAAAACGTCAAACAGAACCGTGTACGTCCCGTTGGGGGAGGAGTAGTTTTCTTTCATGGAGTGGGGAAATTGTAGTGGTAAGATGGTTTCAGGGTCAGCCCAGCGCCCATTGCCAGACGGCCCGGAGGGCTTCGGGAACACTCCAGACCGACAGCAGCAGAAAAATGGAACCGATGCCGCCCAGCACGTACACCAGGAGGTAATCGCCCTGGAGTTGTACCCGGTCGGGCTGTTTGGGATCGTAGTACAGCGTTACTTCTTCGCCAATCTGGTAGGCGGGCGGGTTGCGTCCCAACGAGCTGTGAAATACCCGTTCCTGGCCGTCGGCGGTTCGGTAGCGGATCGACGGGGCCAGCGGGTATTCGTGCGGTTTGACGCGGTGGAGGTCAATGACAAGGCCCTGGGTTGCAATGCCCTTCCGGATCAGTTGCTGGCGGCTGTGGTAAAGGCCGTATCCGATACCCACCAGGGTTACGCCGATGAAAAAGAACAGGAGAGTAAACAAATCACCGCCGGGGAGTTTCATGGTTGTTACGGGCTGAAAGGGTAGGGATCTTACGGGTTTGTTTCCGGATCAGGCTAGTCAATTTTTGAAAATTTAACGTTTTTGTAACGTCTTTGCAATAAGTTTGTTAGTTCGCTCAAAACCGGCTTGTTCTGAACGGTTTACGCAGCCAGTATCCGATCCTATAACTCGTAAATGCTCATGAAAAACGTCTCTGCTCCCGGTTTTTTACGGCTCGTTCTGTCCTTCCTTCTGCTGACCGGAAACGCCTGGGCGCAGCTTCCGGCCGATTCGGTTCGCACGAAAATGGACGCCATCTTTGCCGCGTACAACCGCCCGAACGGCCCCGGCTGCGCGGTAGGCGTCCTTCAGAACGGCGCTCTCATTTTCGGCAAAGGCTACGGCATGGCCAATCTGGAATATGACATTCCCATTACTACCGCGACGGTTTTTGACATTGCCTCGGTATCCAAGCAGTTTGCCGGACTGGCGGTTTCGACGCTGATTCAGGAAGGCAAAGTGAACCTGGACGACGATATCCGGAAATACCTGCCCGATCTGCCCATATTCGCCAAAACCATCACGATTCGCCACCTTGTTCACCACACCAGCGGGTTGCGGGACTGGCCGCAGACGCTGCATCTCGCGGGCTGGCGCTGGGACGAAGTGTTTTCGTTTGACGACATCATGCGGATGGTGCGCAACCAGAAAGACCTCGATTTTGATTCGGGGGAGCGGTATTCGTACTCAAATACCGGCTATAACCTGCTGGCGGCACTGGTGGAAAAAGTAAGTGGGCAGCCGTTCCATCAATGGATGGACGCGCGTATTTTCAAACCGTTGCACATGAACTCCTCCCGGTTTCAGAACGATTACACCAAACTGATTAAAAATCTGGCGTATTCATACGAGCCCCGCCCGGGCGAATTTGTCAAAACGCCCGGTGCTCTGACCGCCTACGGGTCCAGTTCGCTGTTTACGACGGTGGATGATCTGGCCAGATGGGTGCAGCATTTCGACCGGGAAGTGGCCGCGAACAATCCGGTCTATACGCGCATGCTAACCCTGGGGCAGCTGAACAACGGCGAAACCGTCGCTTACGGCTACGGCCTGGCCACCGGCAACGACCGGGGACTCAAGGTTGTCAACCATAGCGACAGCTGGGCGGGCTACCGGACCATCCTGACGAACTACCCGGACGAAAAACTGTCGATCATCCTGCTTAGCAATTCGGGCGATTTTAATGTGGGCGGTTTCGCGGCCGCGGTGGCCGACGTTTTTCTGAAACCGAAATTCAAATCGGCCGCTGTCGCCAATCCGAACGCCGGGCTGAAAGACCGTCCGACCATTCCGCTCAAACCGGCTTTGGCGAAGAAATACGCGGGCGTGTATCAGTTGGGGACGGGTTGGGCGGTGACGCTGACGGTGGAGAACGGGCGACTCATGACGCAGGCCAATGGCGAGGCCAAATTTCCGACCGAAGCCAAGTCGGACTCGGTGATCTGGATCGATGCCTACGGGGCTGCCATGACGTTTGTGCCGGATCCGAACGGTGAGGTCAATCGCTTGAAATACAAGGCTATTCTGGCGAAGCGGATCACGCCCTGGGCGCCGGATCCGACCGAGCTGCCGTTGTTTGCCGGAACCTATTACTGCCCGGAACTCGCCACCGAATACAAGATTGAACTCGTGAACGGAAAACTGAAAATGCAGCATATGCGCCTTGGTGAAACCGAACTGGATGCCGATCCCACTGGCGTCGATCAGTTCACGGGCCGACCTGGCAGCCTTCGATTCGTGAAAAACGAGCAGAAGAAAGTGACCGGTTTTCGGCTGTCGGGCGGACGGGTGAAAAATATCTGGTTTGAGAAACGGTAAAAGTGCCGAACTGCGGCCTTACCCTGCTACGGAGCGCTTTGGCGATCCTGACTCCTTGGTCCGTAAAAAACTGGGCGACGATGGTTACAACCCTTACAATTTGATTTCTAGATGAAAACACGGTGTCGGGCGATTTGGCTGCTGCTGACGGTTCTGGTAGCGAGTTCCGGTTTTTCCCAAAGCTGGAAAGCGGGCGTGGCCCGCATGGTGATCACCCCGAAAGAACCGCAGTGGATGGCGGGGTATGCGGCCCGGACGCACGCATCCGAGGGCACCCTCCACGACTTGTGGGCCAAGGCACTGGCGCTGGAGGATGAACGCGGCCAGAAAGCCGTTCTGGTTACGACCGATCTGCTCGGTTTTCCGAAAGCCCTTTCCGACCGCATCCGGACCCGGCTCAACCAGCAGGCCGGGCTGACGAAAGCGCAGATTCTGCTCAATAGTTCGCACACGCATTCCGGCCCCGTTCTGGCGTCGGCCTTATACGATATTTATCCGCTGGATGTGGACGAACGGGCCAAAATTGACCGGTATACCCGGCAACTGGAAGACCAGATTGTGGCGCTGGTCAGTCAGGCGTTGCAGAAAATGGAGCCCGTTCAGCTCTTTGCCCAGAACGGCGTCACCCGGTTTCAGGTGAATCGTCGGAACAATAGCGAAGGCAACCTGCGGGAGCAAACCGATCTGAACGGCCCTAACGATTATGCCGTTCCGGTGATCAAAGTGGTGAATGCCGCCGGGAAACTGAAAGCCCTGGCGTTCGGATATGCCTGCCACCCGACGGTGCTCGACCAGTACCAGTGGTCGGGCGATTATGTCGGTTTTGCCCAACTGGAACTGGAAAAGGCTCATCCGGGGGTCACGGCCCTGTTTTTCCAGGGAGCCGCCGGAGATCAGAACCCCATCCCGCGCCGGACCATTCCCCTGGCCCGGCAATACGGCCGCGAACTGGCCGCAGCGGTGGATCGGGTCCTGGATGAACCGATGCGGCCCCTGCCCGCGCAACTGCGCACGGCCTATTCCGAGATCGAGCTGCCGCTGGCTCCTCCGCCCGCCCAGTCCGAACTGATCAAAATGAGCCAGGGTGCGGAGGGATATCCGAAACGGTGGGCGAGCCGGATGCTGGCCGAAAAAGAGCAGGGCCAGCCGGTGCGCAGCTCGTATCCGTACCCCTTGCAGGTCTGGCAACTGGGCAATCAGGCGGTTTTCAGTTTCGGGGGTGAATTGGTAATCGACTACGCCATTGCCTGCAAAAAGCAGTTTGGACCCGATGTCTTCGTACTGGGATATTCCAACGATGTCATGGGATACATTCCGTCGCCGGTCATTTTGCAGGAAGGCGGTTATGAAGGCGCAACCTCCCAGATGGTATACGGTTTGCCCAGTGTCTGGGCACCCGGCATTTTTGACCGGATTCAGCAGGAAGTCAGCAAGCTGGCGGAGCAGGCCGGGATTCCGGCGGTTAAGTAAATGGGGAGGCCATCCGGTCAGCCCCGGCAAAAACCGCCCGTTCTCCGCAGGGTTCCGGGGCCTGGTTCCGGGGACAAACCGCTGTCAAAGCGGAGTTCTGTCAGGTATGAACATAGTAACGTATAGGTATTGCGTTTTGCCGGTTCCGGCGGAATCAGGTCGGTTTTGCGCAATAACGGCGCTTTGGGGCCGCCATTGCCGTGGATAATTGGGGCCTTTTCCGTCAATGACAATCTGATAGGAAAACCAACGTTATAGCTATATATTTGTTTGTATAGGGCGTCAGATCAGCAGGTTAGACCTGGTGGGTAGTTTCCTGGAAATGCGGTTTTAGTGAAGCCTGCCGAAAAAACCGGCATGAACGCAACCGGGAGTCCTCGTTCGACGCTCTACAATCCCGGTTCTCTGCCATGTCATCGACGGTGCCTGTTTATCAGCTACAAACGTTTTCGCGATCCGATCCCGATACGCTCTTTCACATGACGCGGCTCGAGGATGTGGTGAAGGAAATGGAAGGCGTAAAACAACCGCACGCGCACAATTATTACCTGATCATGTGGTTCGAAGCGGGGAGTGGTATCCACACGATTGATTCAAAACCGTATTCAGTAGCCCCCAATCAATTGTATTTTCTTCCACCCGGTAAGATTCACAGCTGGGAGTTTTCGGCCGACACCCGGGGGTACAACCTGTTTTTTGATTCCGATTTTTGCCGGGACCGTTCGGGGCATTTGCTGTACCGCTACCCGTTTTTTCATGACCAGAAATCCACCCCGCTGGTAGAGGTGACGGATCCGGACGCCTTATTTGACGACATCCTCGATTTTATTTACCAGGAATACCGCAGCGAACACCCCAATCGCTATCAGGTCATTCTGTCGGCGCTGCACATCATTCTCGAACTGGCCGACCGGCTGTACCACCAGAGCTGGCACGGCGACAGTTCGTACCTGTACGAACGGATTCGCCAGTACGAAGAGTTGATCGAACACCAGTTTATGACGGTGCGGGAGGTCAGCGACTACGCGGCCCAGATGAGCCTGACACCCCATTACCTCAATCAGATCTGCAAGAAGGTCATTGGCAAAACCGCCAGCCAGCTTATTCAGGAGCGTTTGATCCTGGAAGCCAGGTTCTTACTGAAACATACCTTCCAGTCGGTGAAGGAAATCAGCTTCCAGTTAGGCTTTCAGGACCCGTCCTACTTTGTACGGTTTTTCCGAAAAAACACCGGCCAGACACCGGTTACGTTTCGGCAACACCTCAGAGTGAAACGCTGATTTGTACCACAAAAAATCAGATTTGTCTTTTCAATGAACTGCCGGGGCGGGTAGTTTTGCACGGTATTTGGATATAGACCTGTCTGATAACATTGTTATTATAACGAGTTCTGTCCCTCATCTTCAAGTAAAATTCTATTCGTGCGTGTAAGGAAGTGGCGTTCTGGAAGGATTCCAATGTGTTCATCTTCTTAGCAAGTGCATGACAGGCAGCAGGATGTTGTCTGATTAATGCGGCTTTATCGAATAGTAACCGGCCCCATTCATTTCGATGGGTTTGGGGAAGTTTTGTGCTTTGCCAAGCAAGTTTATGATAATTCCCAATTTTACTAATCAACTCAACTGAATGAAAAACCGTTTTTTACCAGTCGTTTACCTCACCGTTTTTTGTGGACTAAACTTACTGTCGTTCTGGGGTAAAGCAGCCGCTTTACCCGACGACGCATCCGCCGAACCTGTTTCACTCCGCACCGGCGCTTTGCGCTCCGCACCGGTTCCCATTAACCAGCAGCGGTACATTGGCCTAACCATTTTTAACTTTGAATCTGATCCCCGTGTGGATGATGCGCATATTGAGAATTCGGCCGCTGCCGGTTGCAATGCCGTTGAAATTACGATCAACTGGGATAAAATATACCCCACTACCCTAAGCACGGCCAACTGGTCCGTGGTGGATTCTCACGTAAAAACCGCCGAGCGGCTGGGGCTCAAAATTGCCCTGCGCGTTTTTGTCGGACGGAGTATCTCCAAACTCGGCGGCTTTTGGGGGACGGATGAAACCATGAAATCGGCCGATGGCTCCCGTATGGACGGAGGAAGTATCACCCAGTTCAGTTTTGCCCACCAGCCGACCGTCGACATGGCCAGGAATTTCGTCCGCGAAACCGTATCGCGCTACCGTTATCTGCAGGACCAGAACAAGTTGCTGTTTGTTTCGGTGGTGGCGTCTCCGGCCCTGGAATCGGAATATTCACCCGTGCACCACAAGGCCGACGGTACCAAATACGTGGTAGCCTTCGATTACGGTGACCAGATGAAACAGGCTTTCCGGCAGTGGTTACAGAGCCGGTTTTCACTGTCGACCCTGAACAGCCGCTGGGGGGCGAATTATACCGACTGGAGCGCCGTTAATCCGCCGATCGGCCGGTTGAGCGATCCGTATTCGTTATTCAACAACCAGACCGGTAAGGACTGGTACGTGTTCCGGCACCGCCTGCTCCAGCGGTTTATGGGCGATATGATTAATACCATCAAATCCGTCAATAGCTCCATCCGGGTGGTCAACCAGCACGGAGCCGTTTGGGACCGGTTGAGTGGTTTGCGCGCAACGTACGCGTTTAAAAGCCTGAATCAGAATGCCGACGGGATGAAATTCAACGACGGCCCGACGTACAATCACCGGTTTTCGATGGACCTGGTGCGCAGCAATCTCCAGCCCGGTGCGTTCATGATCAATGCGGTCGACGGGATGTTCTGGCAAACCGTGTCGATTGACACCTATTTCAGACAGGTGACCGAGTGTTTTGAGCACGGGGCCTCGATGCTGACGCTGGCCAATTTTAGCGGGAGGGATGCGCAGCCCACGCTCCGGACGCTCATTGCCCGCGTGATCAAGGCGGGTCTGCTTGACCAACCTGTTACGCAGGTGCAAACCGCTGGATCGATCAGTTACAAACTGTCAGAAATTCTTAAGGATTCGTATGGGCCGATTGCTGCCCGCTGGACGACGCAGTACAACAATTCCGGGAAAAAAGCGGTGCAGGTGAATTTGATCGAAGACCTGATGGACGATAACGAAACACCGGCTGAACCCGTCAGGAACCAGTCTCCGCAAGTGAGCAAGGCCCTGGCCAATTCCGAAGCGACGGTGGGGACCGCCCTGAGCCTGTCGGTTGGTAAAAGTAACTTTATGGACCCGGATGGGACTATCGCCAGGGTGGAGGTTTCGGGGTTGCCCGCCGGTCTGAGCTACAACGCCAGCGCCAGCCTGATTTCGGGAACGCCCACGACGGTCACCACGGCCACCGTTACGGTCAAAGCGACGGACAACGAAGGGGCCAGTGTCACCACCAGCTTCCAACTCCTGGTGAAGGCGGCTTCCACGCCGGAAAAACCGGCCCCGGAGCCCGAGCCTGTTCCGCAGCCGTCGAACCCGGCCACGGGCAGTTACGAGGGGTATCTGGACAAGGTGGAATGTGAGTCGATCCGGGGTTGGGTCTGGGATCGCAAGGCACCCAATGCACCGGTTATCGTTGAATTCTACGCCGATGGCAAAGCGGTTGGGACGACCGAAGCGTCGATTTACCGGGACGATCTGCAAAAGGCGGGCAAAGGCAACGGAGCCCACGCTTACAGTTTCACGACACCTTCGAACCTGAAAGATGGCAAAACCCACGTCATCAGTGCGAAAGTGCTTCATTCGAGCTACACCCTGAGTTGGGCACCCAAAAACCTGACCTGCGAGCCGTCGGGCCAACCCGTGACGAACCAGTCTCCGCAAGTGAGCAAGGCCCTGGCCAATTTCGAAGCGACGGTGGGGACCGCCCTGAGCCTGTCGGTTGGTAAAAGTAACTTTATGGACCCGGATGGGACTATCGCCAGGGTGGAGGTTTCGGGGTTGCCCGCCGGTCTGAGCTACAACGCCAGCGCCAGCCTGATTTCGGGAACGCCCACGACGGTCACCACGGCCACCGTTACGGTCAAAGCGACGGACAACGAAGGGGCCAGTGTCACCACCAGCTTCCAACTCCTGGTGAAGGCGGCTTCCACGCCGGAAAAACCGGCCCCGGAGCCCGAGCCTGTTCCGCAGCCGTCGAACCCGGCCACGGGCAGTTACGAGGGGTATCTGGACAAGGTGGAGTGCGGGTCGATCCGGGGTTGGGTCTGGGATCGCAAGGCACCCAATGCACCGGTTATCGTTGAATTCTACGCCGATGGCAAAGCGGTTGGGACGACCGAAGCGTCGATTTACCGGGACGATCTGCAAAAGGCGGGCAAAGGCAACGGAGCCCACGCTTACAGTTTCACGACGCCCTCGAGCCTGAAAGATGGCAAAACCCACGTCATCAGTGCGAAAGTGCTTCATTCGAGCTACACCCTGAAATGGGCACCGCAAAACCTGAACTGCCCGTCGCCCGCCCGCTTGTCGGCGGAGCCGACTGAACGGGGGCTGGAGGTGACCGTGTTGGGGAACCCGGTGAGTGATCAGATCGCGGTAGAAGTTCGGGGAGCTGCCGGAAAACCGGTTCTTTTTCAACTCGTCGACATCCGGGGCCGGATCGTGGCCGAACAGCGGATCGAGTCCGCCCGGGGAACCGAAGCGCAGCAGTTCAACGTCAGCCAGGAACAACCCGGTATGTTCCTGTTGCGGGTGGCCAGCGGCATCCAGTTCACGACGGTGAAAGTGCTGAAGCGCTAAAGAACAGGGCAAAAAAAGAACCCAAATGGTGCATTTGGGTTCTTTTTTTGCCCTGTTCTGCCTGTGTTGATCACAAAAGAGGTAAAATAGAGTTGAGGAGCCGGGTGGGTCGAAATTTTTTCTTACCGAGAACCGGCCGGTATTCCGGCCACTTTCTCTACTTTTGCAGGCCTGCATGAAACATCAGGACACATTCCTCTTCATCGACTTCTTCCTTTGTTGACCGGCCACCAGTTTTGGGGACGGTTTTTTTGTATCAATCAGCCGCAATTACCATTTCTAACGCGCAGTATGAATCATTTATCGCAGCAGCTGGAAAGCCTGTTTCCGGCAGAAAACCAGATTCCGGACGAATACCGGATCGAACCGTTGCACCAGCGGGAGTACCTTGTCGATGGTGAAATCCGGTCGTGGGAGGGACCAACCCAGGAAGTATGGTCACCGGTGTATGTTCGCACCGACGAAGGTCTGGTTCGTCAGGTGATCGGTAGTTACCCGCTTCCGATGGACGACAATGAAGCGCTGGATGCGCTGGATGCCGCCGTCCGCGCCTTCAACAACGGGCGGGGCGAATGGCCGACGATGTCGGTTTCCAACCGGATTGCGTGCATGGAGCGGTTTGTCGGGAAAATGATGGAGCGGAAAAAAGAGGTTGTCAACCTGCTGATGTGGGAAATTGGCAAAACCCTGGCCGATTCCACCAAGGAGTTTGACCGGACGGTGCAATACATCTACGATACGATCGATGCCTTCAAGGACATTGACCGGGCGGGGTCGCGGTTTCGGATCGAGGAAGGGATTATCGGACAGATCCGGCGTTCTCCGCTGGGGGTAGTGCTGTGCATGGGACCGTTCAACTACCCGCTCAACGAAACCTACACCACGCTGATTCCGGCCATTCTGATGGGCAATACGGTTTTGTTTAAACCGCCGAAACACGGCACGCTGCTGCACCATCCGTTGCTGGAAGCCTTCCGGACTTCGTTTCCGAAGGGCGTGGTCAATACGGTTTACGGGCGGGGGGCCACGGTGGTGCCGACGCTGATGAAATCCGGCAGGATCAACGTGCTGGCGTTGATCGGATCGAGCCGGGTGGCCGATAGCCTGAAAAAAATGCACCCCAAAAGCAACCGGCTGCGGGCGGTTTTGAGCCTGGATGCCAAGAATGCCGCCGTAATTCTGCCCGATGCCGATATCGAACTGACCGTCAGGGAGTGTATGCTGGGAACGATGTCGTTCAACGGCCAGCGGTGTACGGCCCTGAAGATTTTGTGGGTTCACCGCTCCATTGCCGACGCCTTCCTGCAACGGATGGGCGAAGAACTGAACAAACTGAAACCGGGGATGCCCTGGAGCGCGGGGGCGCAGGTGACGCCCTTGCCGGAACCGGGAAAACCGGCCTACCTGGACGAATGCCTGCGGGATGCCGAAGCGCAGGGAGCCCGCATTCTGAACGAAGGGGGCGGTACCACGGTCGAATCGTTTGTGTTTCCGGCACTGGTTTATCCGGTTAAAAACGGCATGAAACTCTACCGGGAGGAGCAATTCGGGCCGGTGGTGCCGGTGGTGCCGTTCGATGATCTGGAAGAACCGATCCACTACGTCATCAACTCCGACCACGGGCAGCAGGTCAGCATTTTTGGGACCGAAACCGGGCAGATTGCCGAACTGGTCGATCAACTCGTGAATCAGGTGAGCCGGGTGAATATCAACGCCCAGTGCCAGCGGGGACCGGATACGTTTCCGTTCACGGGCCGCAAGGATTCGGCGGAAGGTACGCTCTCGGTCGAGGATGCCCTGCGCTCGTTTTCAATCCGGACCGTGGTGGCCACCAAAGATACCGAGTCGAACAAGACTATTCTGAACGGCATCGTCGAGCAGCACCAGTCGGAATTCCTGTCCACGAAGTTTGTGTTTTAATTTACGGTATACGGTATTCGGTGTACAGTTTTCGGTTCAGGGAGAGGGGAGTTCGCTAATGGTGGCGGCAGACCGTAAATTCTAAACCGAATACCGTTTTTTTGGATAATATTAATCCGATTTTAATTTCCACCGGGCTTATTTTCCGCCTGTTTTTGAACCCAGGGATGATTATATCGTGTTTACACCAATGAGTTTTGGTTGTGAACGACAAACTTCATCTCCGTATGGCTATTGAATTAGTACCAATCAACCGCCTTAGGAAGGCGGATAAGACTCTTTTTCAAGAAACCTACTTTAAGAACCACCAACCCGCCATCATTCAGGATTTTTGCCACGACTGGCCGGCGTATACCAACTGGTCGTTTGAAAAACTGAAAGAACGAGCCGGTCATCTGACCGTCGATTTGTACAATAACAAGCCGGCGGCTCCCGATAAAAGCACCATGTTTGTCGATGAGCGGATGAATTTCGGGGCGTATCTGGACAAGATTGCGTCTAACGAGCCGGTGGAACTCCGGATTTTTCTCTTCAATATTTTCAAACACATTCCCTCGCTCAGGAAGGATATTCTGAAACCGGATCTGGTCGATGGATTTGCCATGAGTCTGCCGTTTATGTTCTACGGTGGGGCCGGCTCCGTGGTTCACATGCACTACGATATAGACCTGTCGCACGTTTTTCTGACCCAGTTTGTGGGCCGGAAGCGGGTGGTTCTGTTTGCCCCGGAATACACGCCGTTGCTCTACCGGCTGCCCTATTCGGTGATTACCTATACCAATGTGAACAATCCGGATTACGAAAAATACCCGGCCTTACAGCACGTCAAAGGCTACGAATGTGTCCTGGATTACGGCGAAACGCTCTACATACCAGCGGGTTACTGGCACTATATTGAATACATCGACGGCGGTTACGCCCTGGCTTTGCGCGTTTTGAACGAGTCGTGGCTGAAGCGGATCGAAGGCGCCTGGAACCTGTTTGGTGAAATGCGGATCGACAACTTCATGAAAAAATACTTTACCAAACCGTGGTTTGAATACAAAAACCGGAAAGCCTTCGAGAACGCCAATGATGCCATCAAACAGTTTAGCAAGCTCGAACAAATGACCGCCTGAGCCGGTTTTTAGGACCTGACAGGTACCGGATTATAGTGGCATTTGATTGAAGCCGCGACTGGTAAGATCGCTATAACCGTTCGCGGGTGAAACCGGTCAGGCTACCGGACCCCGTTACGAAAACCATACCGCTTGACGGCCGTTGCTCGAAATCTCCGCAAAAAGTAGTAGTTCTACCGTTCGTTTTCTTTTATTGCCTTACAGTAACCTTTTAGAGCCGCATGAAAAGACGGAAGTTCGTTCAAAAATCACTATTGACAGGGGTAGCCGCCGGCGTTTTTCCGCCGGTATTTTCCGAAACGCAGCAATCGAGCCCAAGTCCGGAGTTTTATGAACTGCGGATATACACCTTAAAAAATGGACGGCAGCAGAAAGTCGTCGAAAACTATTTCCAGCAGGCCGCTATTCCGGCGCTGAACCGGTTGGGGAGTAAAACGATCGGCGTGTTTACCGAATACCTTCCGCAGGCAACGACCAAACTGGTGGTCGTTATTCCGTTTACTTCCCTGGAAGACTATCTGAATGCGCCCGGAAAGCTGGCCAACGATGCGGCTTATCAGCAGGCAGGGGCCGACTATCTGAATGCTCCAGCTACCGAACCGGCTTACGAACGCATCGAAAATTCGTTGCTGAAGGCCTTTGCGTACATGCCGAAACTGGAAGCGCCCGCAAAAAAGCCCCGGCTTTTTGAACTGCGTCGCTACGAGAGCCATAGCGAGGTGGCCGGTAAAAAGAAAATCGAAATGTTCAATGAGGGCGGTGAAATTGCGATTTTCAAGCGGGTTGGTTTAACCCCGGTTTTCTTCGGTGAAACCCTGATCGGTGCCCAGCGCCCGAATCTGACCTATATGCTTACGTTCGACGATATGGCCGAACACGATCAGAACTGGAAGGTGTTTGGGAGTGATCCGGAATGGAAAAAAATCAGCGCCATTCCCGACTACGCGAATGCCCGTATCGTCTCCAACATCACCCGGACCTTCCTGATTCCGACCGCTTTTTCGCAGATCTGATGGCAAAAGGGTATACCGGGCGCCCGGTATACCCTTAAAACGGTTGCGCCGTCTTCCCCATCCCCGGCAACGGATCCGGTTTTAGGTACTCTCCAGCGGGTTTCCTGCCCCATCCTCTTCTTGATGTACCGTTGGAAAATGAAACCTATTGGTTTTAGAAAAGCAGGTTCTACTTTTCCGTTTCTGTACTCTGATCGGGGCATGCCGTTAACTAAAAGTGTCCATATTGATATAAATAAAGGCTTTTTGGTTTTCCAAATCTCACTTTTGTATTATATATTTGTTCGCAAGTATATAATAACTCAATTATAGATAGGACAATGCAACCCATTCAATCTCGAATCTGGGACGGCCAGAAAATGCATTACCTGGTGGGGCTACCCATGACCCCGGAACCTTACCTGACGATCTGGCTGCAGGAAGCCATTGCCCTCATCAGCCAGGTTCCCGCCACCGAACAGGAGGAGCACCAGACAAGTTTTTCGTGGCGGTTGATGCGCACCATCGGGCAGGCCGACCGGCAGGGAATTCTGCTGTACGAATGTGATCTGGTGGAGTGGGACGGGCGGATTTTTGAGATTGGGTGGTCCAGTCAGCGTTGTGGCTACGCCTTGTTTCAACCGCTGGGCACCGGCGAATTCCCGGCTTTTTCGCTCAGTGCGCTGCACGCGCGGCAGTTGCGGGTCTTGGGCAACCGGTACGAACAGCCGCATCTGCTGGAACAGCGGTTTTTGTCGCAGATTGCAGCCTAAGCGGTTTTCCCGTAAACGAATACGCCACTTCCACATCCGATTCCGCTGCTTGTTCGTCCGATCCCCGGTTTAGCGGAGGGCGTCGAAATACGGGTCCAGGTGATCCAGATCACATTCCGACGTAATGGCCAAAACCGGCTGCCTGGCCAGCGTGAAGCGGGCGGTTTTCTCCGGCCGGCAATGCGCATTGAAACCGGCTGCATAAACGGCCAGCGCTATCGTGTCACCGTCCTGCCAGCGTTCGCTGCTCAGCATCAGGGGTTTGTTTCCTGCGTCATCGCAAGCAGAAAACCGTTCAGGCGGTTTGGCCTTCCCGTTGCCCCGTTGTCGAACGAAATTCTGTTGCAGGGATTCGGAGTAGTCGACGGTGATGCGAAAGAGCCGGTTTTCGTAAAAAACCAGAAAGAGGTTGCTCAGCAAAAGCCCCGTTATCTGGACGGTGTCGGCTTTGAAAACGCGGATAGCCGTACACGGCAGCGCCAGGGTGCCTTTCACTACGACCAGTTCCTGTTCCTGAAAACCGGGGAAACGCCGGAGCGAATCGGGCGTGGTCAGCCCCAGCACAAACGGACCCAGGCCGGTGCCGGTTGGTTGGGCGGGCAGCCGACTCCAGCAAAGAAAAAGAAACGGAAGCAGGTATTTCATCGATGGGCGGCAAGCCGGTTTCTCCGACCTGAGAAGCCGCAGGAGATGAAGGTACAAAAACCGGTGCTAAGTCGAAACAAACCGCCGGCTGCCGGCGGTTTTGGAGCCCCGTTAATCCATCAGCTGCTTCCGTTTCTCCAGATTGGAGGAGGCCGAGCGGGTGAAAACCAATTCCGTTTCGATGCGGGGTTTGGCCGAATCGAGCATCCGGGCGAGGGTGGATTCTACCGTTGGGGCGTCGTCGTCAAAATCGCCGTGGTGGCGGGAGGTCGACCGGTTGCGCGAGTGGGGCGGTTCGTTGTTCGGCGATTGCACCCATTCGACATTTTCCGATTGAAACAGCTTGAACAAGACCGGGTCAAAGTTTTTGTTTTCGCGGTTTTTCGTCGGTTTGGTGAGCGCTTCCTGGATGAATTTGGCCATGCCCAGCAGGGGTTCACCATTGGGCCGGAAGAGCGGAATCCGGGGGTAGGCTTCGAACGCGTTCGACACCAGATACAGCAGCGATTTGTTATAAATACGGGCGCAATGGTCGTCCTGTTCGGCTTCGTCGGTCAGCGTATAGAGCGCAAACCGGCCGATCTTGCCGGACTGAATCGCGGGAAGATAGTTCTCCTTAAAAAACCTGACGGTGCAGGCCGGTGCCCAGAGCGTGCAGGATTCGATCGGCAGGTTCAGGTCTTTGGTCAGCCTTTCGACGATCGGGCCGTGAAAAATGCTCCCGGCGCTATGGCTCACCACGTGAATTTCCAGGTCCGTTTTTTGGGCGAGTTCGGCGATTTCCTGAAGGGCAAGGCGGGCACCACCGTTCTTGTGGGAGGTTGCCATCAGGGCGTTTTCCTTCATTTCATCCCATTGACTTTTTCCCATCAGGGTTCGGGCCACGGGCTCCAGAGCATCGTCGAGCCGGTCGAGCATGAAGTCTTTGCTGGCGTCCAGAAAGCCCTCGGGCCGGCGCCGTTTCAGGGCGTCCTGGAGAATATTGGTGGTCGTGGTCCAGAAGTCGGTATGCCAGATGAACGATACGGGGTATACTTCGGCTTTCAGCAGGGCCGGGCGGACATCGGCCAGCCGCTGTACGGCGGCATCTTCGCCGACCAGACCGCCGTGGGCGTAGAGCAGCAACCGTTTTTTGGCCCAGGTTTGGGTTTCCCGCATAAAATCATGCTGGAAAATTGTTTTGACTTCATCGGCGGAGGTGCCGAAGCTGCCGCCCCCGTTCAGTTTACCGTCGTTGCCGATGCTGATGATGTGGGGGCGCAGGTCCGAAAAAGCGTAGGCATTCGATTTGCCGGACGCGGCCGCGTTGCTGATGGCGGTCGATTGGGGGGTATACAGCAAAACCGGCGCGCCCAGCCGGGCCACCCAGACATCGGTGCCGTTGGCGAGCCAGTCGTCGTACGAAATCTGGGCAAAACCGCCTTTTCCCCAGCTTTCGCCCCAGGAGTTCTGAATCCAGAAACCGTTCTGATCGTAGGCCACAATGGCGAATGCGTGTCCGCCCAGCACCTGTTCCGAGTAGTGAATCAGACCGTCGGCCTGCACCTGTTGCCAGCCCTCGTGGACCGTCGCCGTTGCATACAGAATTCCGACTTCGGCCATCGCCGTGTGCATGGCCACCAGATCCTTGTGGTTGACGCGGTAATACGCGCCCAGCGGTCGTTTCAGGGCATCTTTGGTGCGGTCATCGGTTAATCGCTCATTTCTTACGTCCACCTGATACGGCCAGCATTCGTCCCCGCAAATACCGTGTTTGTGCCAGCCTTTCATGGCCCCGCGCGCACTCGAACCATCGTAATCTTCTCCGGGCCACTCGTCGTACCGCCGGGCCATTTCGTACAGCATCCGCGGGCTGACGGGGTTTTTGTCGGGTATGACTTTCCGTTTTCGTAACAGATAATTGGCTACCGTCGCCAGGCCAAAACCGGTACAGGCCCCTTCCTGACCCTGGTCGAGAATGGGCACTTCCCAGACGGTATATTCATCAAGATGGATGGAAACCGGAACCTCGTACAGGTTGGGCACATAAATCTTATCGCGGAAATCGAGCGAGTCGGGCCGCACGTTGTAGACGCGTTTGGGCGTTTTGGGGGCTTTTGCCATAAAAAGAAGAGGTTAGGAATAAGGAATGAAGACGTCGAAAAAGGTGGGTTGTGGCCCGGTGAGGGTACCGGTTTACGGTTTTTTTTGAGCCTGAGCCTCCAGAATGAGCTGCAACTGAGCCTTTTCTTCCGTTACGTGTTCATAACGGCCTTGTCCTAAGGTGGCTAGCTTCTTTAAATTGGCCGAGTTCAGGACGGTTTTGCCAAAAGTTAACACAGTAAGGTTGATGTTTTTGCGGGCAAATTTCCAGGCAGATTCGTACACCGATTCGCTGATGGGAAACTCACCGTCGGTGGCCAGAATGATACGGTTGTTGCCCAAAGGAATGAAGTGCTTGTCGGCCACTTTGTAAGCGGTTCGGATGCCGTCGTTGCCGTCGGTTTCGCCGGTGGATTGCAGGTCGTCAATCGCCCGGGCAATTTCCGCCGACCGGGCACCGGACGTGGGCGGCAACACCACCCGGGCTTTTCCTGAATACACTACCACCGATACCTGATCCTCAGGGCGCAGCAGCGGCAGCAGCGACTTGATGGATTTTTTCAGCAGCGGCATTTTGTACGGCGATTCCATCGACGCCGATACGTCCAGCAACAACACCATGTTGTTGGGCGCAAAACCGTCTAACGAAGGGGCAACCTCAGCCGGAATGGGGGCTGGACTGGCGGAAACGGGCGGGGCAGGGGCCACAGCGGGCGGGGGTGTCTGGGTGGTCGGGGCCGTCGGTTCGCTGACCGGCCGGGATTGGGCGGGTCGCCGGACGAGAAACCCGTTCGGCTGGTTAATCATTTTCAATACCCCGGTTTTGGCCAGTTCGCTGAATTTGTTGTACTGATAAACCAGTTCGTTGTTGTAAAAATAATAGAACGACTCATACGGATGCGTGGCAAACGATGGCGCGGTCGGCGAAACCGGTTTGACGGCAGTCACCTTTTCGGCAAACCGCCCGGAGTTTTCGGCCAGATCTTCGTACGGCGAATACGGGCACAGGCCATTGCTGCGACCGTAGCGCGTCAGTCCTTTCAGGTTTTTGTATTCGTCCGTTAGCAAACGGCGCATTTCGGCCTGAATTTCCTCGGTGGCGGGCAATTGGCGGTTTTCGCCCTTCCAGAAATCCCGGACGCCGAAGAGGGCCGCGTGGTCCTGATCCATTATTTTCAACAGCGCCTGACCGGCTATGTGCCACGAACTGGCCGGATTGGCGGGTTTATAGCTCTCGTGAATCCGCCGGACGTCGGCATACAGTTGTTCCTTTTTCCGGTCGAAGGTATCAAACAAAACCGCGTAGCGATCCAGAATGAAATCGGAGCGTTTCAGTCGGTCCTGTTCGTATTCTTTGCCCTGCGTATACGCAATCAGTTCGAGGCTCAACCCGTCCATTTCGTTCAGGATATTGAGCAACATCTGGGCCTGGGTATTGATCGCGTTGCGGTAGTCCGATGGAATTGGTTTGCTGTTGGTAATGAGCAGTTGATAATCGGCGGCCGGAACCTTATAGTCGTCATGGTTGAAAAACAGGGAGCCGCGCCGACGGCTGGGGTCCGGGAAGCGGTGGGACTCGGCCGATTGCTGGTAGTTGCGCACCAGCACCTGCAGGCGATTCATCTGCCGCAACGACTCATTGATAAAATCGATATAGGCATTCAGGGCGTGGAAGGTAGCCGCGCTGGCTGGCGTCGCCGACGGGGTGGTCCTGAACGGAATCAGCGGCAGATCCTGGAAGGGGGCCGTGCGGCCGATTTTTTCTGGTCCCGAACCGCTGGGTTCCAGCGCAAAAACCGGCGAGAATTTGGGGAAATCGAGCAGGTGCCGGGCCGATGCGCTATACTGTACGAAAGAGTGATAAAACGCCAGCAGGTCGTTGTTGTAATGGTTGATCAGGCTGAGGTATACGGCATTGGCGTGCCGGGCCGATTGGCGGGCGGTAAACGTGTAGTTGTTGATGGCGTCCTGTTTCAGGTCCTGAATGGATTGTAAGGCGGTTTTGAACGAGCCGATCATGCTGGAAGCCGGGTAGGCAATCTGGGCTTCGCTCTTGCCCAAACCGGCCAGCAGATCGACATCCTTTAGCATGCTTTCCCGCAGGGTGTCCACTGGCCAGTCGGCCGGTTTTTCGTCATTCAGGTAATAGGGCCAGGACGCCAGCGTCTGTTTCTCCCGCGTCAGAATCTGCACCATTTCGCGTTCGATGGCCAGGTAGGGATCGCTGGCCTGAAAGGGCTGGTGCAGCCGGTAAATGCGCTGAATCTGGCGGTAAAACGCGTCTTGTTTGCGGCTGATCTGCTCGGCCTGTTTCTGGAGATCGGCGAGCAGCGCATCGGATTTTTGTAGGTTATCACGCTGGTAGTCCTTCAGCCGGACGTACACTTCCAGCGCTTTGGCCGACTGGTCGAAGGTGGTCAGCAACGTCCAGAGCGCTTCGGTTTCGTCGTTCAGTTGCTGGCTTTCCCGGGCCGTCAGCCCGGACTGGGCGAGCGCCTTGCGGTAATCGTATTCTTCAAGGGGCCCCGACGACGGAAGCCGCAGCAGGGTATTCGGATTCGCCCGGAACGGGCGGGTACTTTGCTGATACGATTGCAGCATCTGCATCCGGTCGAAGACCACATCCGCCGACTGGTTCAGAAAAGCAACGTACTGGTTGAGTGCCTGCGGGGGCGGGTTTCGCTGGGAATACGCCGAACTGTACGCGACCACCAGCAGCAGGGACAGGGCAAAAGAGGTATACATAAATAAAGGGCATCAGGCTGATGGAAGACACGGTTTGGTTGAGAAGGAATGTCCCCAAAAGCCGGGTTCCGCTGGATTAGCGTGCAAATTGCCACCTTTACCGCAAGATCCGCATACCGTTTACGAAAAACCGGTAGCTGAACAATCAACTGATTACAAGTCAGTTGCTCAAGAATAGGAGCGGTGGAAGGATGAGCTAGTGGGTTACATCCTGGCGGAGCCGACGGATTTCTCCCAGAATCATGCCCAGGGTTGGTTCGGGGTCCGGGAAATCGGTGGTGAGGTACAGCACGTATTTCCAGAGCTCCCGCACCTGATCGACCGCCAGAGCATACGATTCATAGGTCGGATTCAGGGAGTGTAGCATCAACTGGCGGTGGCTGACCAGTTCGTTGTAGACTTTCTTGACCACGATGCCTTCGTGACTGACCACGATACAGCCCGTGCCATCTTTGACGCTGTACCAGTCTTCTACGTATTCGCCCAGCACGAACGAATTGGACGGGATCGGCAGCATGGATTCGCCCCCGGCCGGGAAAAGGCGGTATTTGCGGTTTTTGGAAATGAACGGTAGCGGAAGCCGGAACCACGGCAGTTCCGAAATAAACGTCTCGTCGCTGTAACCGCCCTGGCAATACCCCATCATCGCCTTGGCCGACACCAGTTCGATGTTCTCTTCGTTGTCTTCGCCCACTGTCCGGACCAGATCCCGGATGCGCAGGGTTTGGCCACGCAGGCCCGGATCGGGGGCAGCCATCAGTTGCAGGAGTTGCCGGTCGGATAATTTGGACAGGTTCTGGTACGTCAGCGTATCGAGCGACACCTTGTAAATCACCGCCAGCCGGGCCGCCACATCGACCGGGGGCGTAGCCTGTCCTTTCTCGTACTTAGCCAGTGTCTGGCGGGAAATATCCACCAAACCCGCCACATCTTCCAGATTCAACCGGTAATAGCTACGGAGCGCAGAGAGGTTTTCGGGTAAATGCATTCGCCGGGGATGATTTAAACAAAGATAGCAAAATCGCCTATTAGTTTGTGGGTACTATGCTACAATATTTTACATGCTCCACGGACGAAAAGGGGTTGGATTGGGGCAGATAGGCAAGGTCGTAACTCAAATGTTAAAAAAAGTTACTTCTTTGGGTTAAAAATAGTTGCATGAAGATGTTAAAATTCGTTACGTTGCAGAAAATCCTGTTTTCGTTATGAATACGACCCAGTTTATGGACCATCGGCAGGTGCTGCACCTGGATCTGGACGCCTTTTTTGTCTCGGTCGAGCGGTTGCGTCAGCCCCAGTTGGTTAACAAGCCCGTCATCGTAGGCGGATTGAGCGATCGGGGGGTGGTCGCGGCCTGTTCCTACGAAGCCCGGGTGTTCGGTGTTCGGTCGGCGATGCCGATGCGTCTGGCCCGGCGACTCTGTCCCGACGCCCTCGTTATTAAAGGGGATCATCAGTCGTATAGTTACTACTCTAAAATGGTGACCGACATCATTACTGAGCGGGCGCCGGTGGTCGAAAAAAGCAGCATCGACGAGTTCTACGTCGATATGACCGGGATGGAAAAATTTGTCGGTTGCTTAAAGTGGTCGGCGGAGTTGAAAAAAACCATTGTACAGGAAACGGGTCTGTCGGTGAGCTGGGGATTGTCGACGAACAAGACGGTTTCCAAAGTAGCCGCCAACGAAGCGAAACCCAATGGCCAGTTGCAGGTTGGCCCGTCGCGGGTGCAGCCGTTTCTGGCTGAACTCGACGTGGCGAAACTGCCCGGTATTGGCCCTTCGCTGGCGCACACGCTGCGGTGCATGGGGGTGACAAGACTCGGTACATTGGCCCAGATTCCCCGGCGACTGCTGGAGCGCACCTTCGGAAAAACCGGGTTGATGCTCTGGGACCGGGCCAACGGCATCGATCCGACACCGGTCTGGCCGCACGACCGACAAAAGTCAATGTCGAAGGAAATAACGTTTCAGGAAGATACGACGGATGTGCACTTTCTACACGGGATCCTGGGCCGGATGGTGGAAACACTCGCCTACGACCTGCGACAGGGCGGTTTCTGTACGGGCAAGGTAACGGTGAAAATACGATACAGCGATTTTCAGACACTGACCCGCCAGATCACGCTGCCGTTTACCAGTTCCGATCACGCCTTGACCCTGGCGGCATTAACCCTTTTCGACCGGCTGTACAACCGACGGCTCTTGATCCGGCTGGTGGGCGTTTCCTTCGCCGGTCTGGTGCGGGGAACCGAGCAGCTTTCCCTTTTCGATGCGGTTGGTGACGTCGTTTCGGACCGATTGACAGGGCTTTATCAGCAGACGGACCGGATTCGGAACAAACACGGAGAAGACAAGATCGCCCGGGGCAATAACCCTTATCTGCTCCGGAAAGACAAGAAAATCGGCCCCGTTCGGGCCAACCTGCAGCAGCTATCAATTCATCTGTAAATGGCTATGAAGACACCCTGCCGCATCTGGGACGGTTTCCGGATGCATTACCTGAATGACGTACAATTTGAACTGGACGAGTATGTGGGCGTCTGGTTAGACGATGCTGCGGTGCTGATCAGCCGGTTTGATTCCCGGCGGAACCGGCGCCGGTTTGAGCCGACATCTCCCTGGCAACTGATGCACGCCGTTGGTCAGACCGACCGGCACGGGACCACCATGTATGACCGGGATATTGTCGAATGCGAAGGCCGGCGGTGGGTGGTGCGGCTGGATGCCGAACGCTGCGGCTACAGCCTTTTTCTGACCTACGCCATCGGGCTGGCACCGTCGGTTTTTCTGGATCGGTCGCTGGCCCGTTCGCTGACGGTGATCGGGAACTGCCTGGAAAACCCGGATTTGCTGCTGGAAACGTTTTGCCAGGCTGCCTAAACCGGGTCGACGATGTACCTCAACGTCCACAGTTATTACAGCATGCGGTACGGCGCGTTGCCCCCGAAGCGGCTGGCGGAACTGGCGGTTGCTTCGGGCGTAACGGCCCTGGCACTGACCGATATCAATACGGTTTCGGGCGTCTTCGAATTCGTGAAGGCGTGTCGAAAGGCGGAGATTCGTCCCGTGGTAGGGGTGGAGTTTCGGAATCACCTTGAGGTAGTTTACGTCTGCCTGGCGCGGAATCCGGACGGTTTTGCCGAGATCAATCAGCACCTTTCCGGTGGCTTGCTGACGGGCCGGGCGTTTCCGTGGCGGGCACCGGTTTTTCAGCATGCCTACGTGATTTACCCGCTCCACCGGCTGAACCAGCTGGGCGAACTGGCCGAGCACGAACGGGTGGGCGTCAGTAGCAGCGAAATCAGCCAGTTGTGGCGATACCGCCGGAAACTGAAACCGCAGCAGGTGGTGATTCTCCAGCCCATGACGTATGCGACCAAAAGGGAATTTAACTACCACAAATTACTCCGGGCCATTGCTCATAACTGCCTGCTCTCGAAGCTGGGCGAACACGAAACCGTGCGGGAAAAGGCGTACTGGCTGACGCCCGACCAGCTTGAAACCGTTTTTCGAGACTGGCCGGACCTGATCCGCAACACCCGGAATCTGCTGGCTACCTGCTCATTTGAGTTTGATTTTACCACGTTTAAAAACCGGAAACTGTACACCCCCAGCAAGGAAGATGACATGGCGTTGCTGCGGAAGCTGGCCGACGATGGGCTGCGCGACCGCTATGCGAAAGGTGATCTCGTCCGGGCCCGTCAGCGGGTCGAAACCGAACTGACGATTATCGCGCAGTTGGATTTTAGTGCCTATTTCCTGATTACGAGGGATATCATTATTCACGCCCATTCGCGCGGGTACCATCACGTCGGGCGGGGTTCCGGTGCCAATTCCGTGGTGGCTTACTGTCTGGGCATCAGTGATGTCGATCCGGTGGAGCTGGATCTGTATTTTGAGCGGTTTATCAACCCGAGCCGGAAGTCTCCGCCCGACTTCGACATCGATTTCAGTTGGGATGAACGCAGCGAAATCATCGATTATATTTTCAAAAAATGGGGTCGTCACCACGTGTGCCTGATGGCCAATTACGTAACGTTTCAGGAGAAAGCCGCTTACCGGGAATTGGGGAAGGTGTTTGGTCTGCCCAAGCCGGAGATCGACGCGCTGGTGGCCAATCCGGCGGCCTTTGCGGAGGGGACGTATACCCAGTACATTGTCCGGTACGCACCCGAACTGGAGGAGTTTCCTAATTACCTGTCGATTCACGCGGGCGGTATTTTGATTTCGGAACAACCCCTTTACTACTATACCGCGCTGCAAATGCCGCCCAAAGGCTTTCCGTTAGGCCAGTTCGACATGTACGTGGCCGAGGATATTGGATTTGCCAAATGGGATATTCTGTCGCAGCGGGGGCTGGGCCATATCAAGGAGGCCGTTGAACTGGTGCGCGAAAACCGGCAGATGACCATCGATATTCACTGCATTCAGGCGTTCAAGCAGGACGAAAAGATCCGGCGGCAATTGCAGTCGCACGAAACGATGGGCTGTTTTTACATCGAATCACCGGCCATGCGGCAACTGATCTGGAAACTGGGTTGTGCGGATTACCCGACGCTGGTGGCCGCTTCGTCGATCATCCGGCCGGGCGTGGCGTCCTCGGGCATGATGTCGGAATACATCCGGCGGCATCACAATCCGGACAACTACGTGCCGGTTCACCCGAAGATGCAGGAATTGATGCAGGATACTTATGGGTTGATGATTTATCAGGAAGATGTGCTGAAAGTAGCCCACCAGTTTGCGGGCCTGCCCATGGCCGATGCGGATTTGCTCCGCCGGGCCATGTCCGGGAAATCCCGTTCGAAGGATGAGTTTGCACGGATTGTCGAGTCTTTTTTTCGGAATTGCAAAGCGTTGGGATACGCCCAGAACGTAACGGATGAGGTCTGGCGGCAGATGGTGAGTTTCGCCGGTTATTCGTTTTCCAAAGCCCATTCGGCTTCGTACGCCGTGGAAAGTTACCAGAGTCTGTTTCTCAAAACGTATTTCCCCCTGGAGTTTGCCGTGGCGGTCATCAACAATTTCGGCGGTTTTTACCGGACGGAGTTTTACGTCCACGAAGCCCGCCGGTGGGGTGCCCGCATCGAAGCCCCCGATATTCACCACAGCCGGTATCGGACGCGGATCGAGGGAACAACCATCTGGCTCGGACTGGTGCACGTGAAAGGGCTGGAAAAAAACGTAGCGCAGGAGTTACTCCGGCAGCGCAGCCAGCAGCCGTTTACCGATCTGGAGGATTTTACGCGCCGGGTTCCGGCTGGGCTGGAGCAACTGATTATCCTGATTCGGGTGGGGGCGTTCCGGTCGTTTGGGGCGACGAAGAAGGAGTTATTATGGATGGCGCACGCGCTGGTCAATCGGTACGGGCAGCACGAAGCGGTGATGGATCTCTTCGAATGGCCCGACGTGCGCTGGACGCTGCCTGCGCTCTGGCAGGACGAACTGGAAGATGCGTACGATGAAATCGAACTGCTCGGTTTTCCGCTGCGTTCCCCCTTCGAATTACTAGCCGGTGAAGTGCGGGGCATCCGGGCCCGTGAGCTGTTTCAGTACGAGGGCCGCACCGTTTGCCTCACGGGCTATCTGATTACGTACAAACGCATTACCGCCCGGAATGGCAAACCGATGGCGTTTGGGTATTTCATGGATGTGGAAGGGCACTATTTCGATACGACGCATTTTCCCGCCGTGTTTGAACAATATCCTTTCCGGGGACCGGGGATGTACCGGATCGAAGGGAAAGTGGTGGTAGAGTTCGGTTTTCCCAGCCTCGAAGCCCGGTGCCTGGAAAAGCTGCCCGTAAAGCCCGACCCCCGGGGGGCATCCACCCCGGGGGGAAGCGAGTAGAAGCGGGCGGAGGACCTCATTCCACGGGCTTCAACTTATTTTTCCGCAAAACCGGTAAGTCAGGGCCGGTTTTGTCTTTTGCTGGAAATTAACTGGATTTTCTTTCGTTTCCCGATTTCCTGACCAATGATTCAAATCAACAACGGCCTTCAACCAGCTGACTTTGCTACCCGTCTCCAGCAGTTCTGGGATTTATCCGCCCAAAAAATTAATCTAATTGATACTCAGTACGATGCCGCCAAAGGTTCCCCGGTCTTTACGGTGCAGGGCCAGTATACGACTCGCGGCTGGACCGAGTGGACCCAGGGTTTTCAGTTCGGGTCGTCCATTCTGCAATTCGATGCCACGGGCGATTCGCATTTCCTGGAAGCCGGTCGGCAGAAGACGCTCACGGTCATGGCTCCGCACATCAGCCACATTGGCGTTCACGACCACGGGTTTAACAACGTGAGTACCTACGGTAATCTCCTGCGGCTCATGCGGGAAGGCCGGATTGAATTCAACGAGTGGGAAAAGAACTTCTACGAACTGGCGCTCAAAATTTCGGGTGCGGTGCAGGCTAGCCGCTGGACGACCATGAAAACCGGAGGGTTTATTCACTCCTTCAACGGTCCGCACTCGCTGTTTGTCGATACGATCCGGTCGTGCCGGGCCGTGGTGTTGAGCCATAGTCTCGGCCACGTTTTTCAGGGCGAAGGGGATGTGGTGATCAATCTGCTCGACCGGGCGCTGCAACACATGAAAGCTACCGCCGAGTATTCGGTATTTTACGGCGAAGGCCGCGATACGTATGATTTGTGGGGTCGCACGGCGCACGAAAGCGTGTTCAACACCAAAGACGGTAATTTTCGCTGCCCCAACTCGCAGCAGGGGTATACCGGTTTTACCACCTGGACGCGCGGCCTGGCGTGGGCCATGTGCGGTTTTGCCGAACAACTTGAATACCTGGATACCTTCGATAAAGCCGACCTGGAACCGTTCGGCGGCTGGGATGTCATTGAACCGTATCTGCTGAAAGCCGCCCGGGCTACCTGCGATTTTTACATTGAACATACGCCCGTCAACGGCATTCCGTACTGGGATACGGGCGCACCGGGTCTGGCCAGAATGGGCGATTACCTCAGCCGGGAGGCCGATCCGTACAACGATTACGAGCCGGTTGACAGTTCGGCGGCCGCTATCGGGGCGCAGGGGCTACTTCGGTTGGGTAAGTATCTGTCCGAAAAAGGAGACGTGGAAAATGGCGTACGTTACTGGCAGGCGGGTTTAACGGTGTTAGATTCGCTGTTTTCTGAACCGTACCTGAGCACCGACCCGAACCACCAGGGCCTGATTCTGCATTCGATTTATCACCGGCCCAACGGCTGGGATTATGTACCGGAAGGCAGCAAAATTCCGTACGGCGAGTCGAGCATGTGGGGCGATTACCACGCCCGCGAGGTGGCGCTGTACCTGCAGCGTATGCTGAACAACGAAAAATATTACACGTTCTACGGGGCTCTGTCATGAACGAAAATCCGCAAGCTGAAAGCCGGGAACCATCGTTCACGGAATCTCCATTCCGGGACTTTTCAAAATTGTGTGTTCACACCATTACGACCAAACCGTGGTCGGTGGAAGAAGCCGCCGAGCAGTTTGCCCGGAACGGCATCGGCGGTATAACCGTTTGGCGCGATGCGCTCGCCAATCGCTCGATTCAGCAAACCGGTCAGTTGCTGCGCGATCATAACCTGACCATCGTTTCGCTCTGCCGGGGCGGTTTTTTTCCGCATACCGAAGCCAGTAGTCGGCAAGCTGCCATCGACGACAACCGCCGGGCCATCGACGAAGCCGCCGAACTGGGCGCCCCCCACGTGGTGCTTGTCTGCGGGGCCGTACCGGGGCAGCCGCTGACCGAATCCCGCCAACAGATTCGGGACGGTATTGCCGCCCTGTTGCCCCATGCCGAAGCGTGTGGGGTTAAACTGGCCATCGAACCATTGCACCCGATGTACGCCGATAACCGCTCGGCTATCAATACGTTAGGGCAGGCCAACGATATGGCCGAGGAGTTGAACTCGCCCTATGTCGGCGTGGCCGTCGATGTGTATCACCTCTGGTGGGACCCGACGCTGGAGCAGGAAATCGCCCGGTGTGGTCAAAACGGCCATCTGTTCGCTTTTCACATTTGTGACTGGAAAACCCCGACACTGGATTTGCTCAACGACCGCGGGCTGATGGGCGAAGGCTGCATCAACATTCGCCAGATTCGCTCCTGGGTCGAAGCCGCCGGTTTTAAGGGCTTCAACGAAGTCGAGATTTTCTCAAATCGCTATTGGGCAGAAGACCAAACCGAATTCCTGGAGAAGATCAAACACGGTTATCGCTACCATTCATAAAAACAGCCAGCCTTTTTTACACTAAAACCATCTAACTATTTAGTAAACGTGAAAGAACACAAAGTCGGAATTATCATGAACGGCGTCACGGGCCGCATGGGTACCAATCAACACCTGCTGCGTTCCATTGCCGCTATTATGCAACAAGGTGGTGTAAAAGTCGGCGCGGACGAGGTCATTATGCCCGACCCGATTCTGGTAGGCCGCAATGTGAATAAACTCGAAAAATTGTGCCAGCAGTCGGGGGTGCAGAAAATGACCACCAACCTTGACGAAGCCCTCGCCGATCCGAACAATATCATCTATTTCGACGCCCAGACCACGGGCCGCCGGGCCGAAGGCGTTCGGAAAGCCGTTGAAGCGGGCAAGCA
Source organism: Larkinella bovis (assembly GCF_042655385.1). Taxonomy (NCBI): domain Bacteria; kingdom Pseudomonadati; phylum Bacteroidota; class Cytophagia; order Cytophagales; family Spirosomataceae; genus Larkinella; species Larkinella bovis. The sequence continues at coordinate 707,109 of NZ_JBHSMA010000001.1, forward strand.
CGTGTACTGCGAAAAACCGACGGCCGTAAGCACGGAGGTGGCCCTGGAGTTGTATAATCTTTGCAAAGAAGCCGGACTTAAAAATGGGGTGGTTCAGGATAAACTCTGGCTGCCCGGTTTGCTGAAGCTCAAGCGCCTGATTCAGAACGGTTTCTTTGGAGAAATCCTGTCCGTTCGGGGTGAATTTGGCTACTGGGTATTTGAAGGACACTCCATTCCGGCCCAGCGTCCTTCGTGGAATTACCGCAAGGAAGACGATGGCGGGATTATCGTGGATATGCTGTGTCACTGGCGGTATGTGCTTGATAATGTGTTTGGTAAAGTAAAATCAGTGTCTTGTCTGGGGGCCACGCACATTCCCGAACGGATCGACGAGCAGGGAAAACCGTATGTGGCCACGGCCGACGATGCGGCCTATGCGACGTTTGAACTGGAAGGGGGCGTTATTGCGCAGTTCAACTCCTCCTGGACCACGCGCGTCCGGCGCGACGATCTGCTGACGCTGCACGTGGACGGCACCAAAGGATCGGCGGTGGCTGGCTTGCGGGAGTGTTATATCCAGCACTACGGCAACACCCCGAAACCGGTCTGGAACCCCGACATCGAGCAGCCGATCAAGTTTTTTGAAGGCTGGTCGAAGGTGCCCGAGCAGGAACCGTACGACAACGCCTTCAAGGTGCAGTGGGAATTGTTCCTGAAACACGTTGTGAAGGACGAGCCGTTTCCCTGGGATTTGCGCGAAGGGGCCAAAGGGGTGCAGCTGGCCGAAAAGGGCATTGAAAGCTGGGAAAAACGCTGTTGGGTCGATATTCCGGAAGTAGATTAATCCATCTCGATGAAAAGAGTAGCATTTGTTACGGGCGGAAGCCGGGGAATTGGATACGGAATTGCGGAACACCTCGCGAAAGCGGGTTTTGATCTGGCCATCAATGGTGTTCGCGCCGAAGAATCGGTCGGGGAGGCTCTGGCCGGTTTGCGGGAATTGGGCGCTGACGTGATCTATTGCCAGGGCAATATTGCCTCCCGGGAAGATCGAGCGAGAATGATCGACCAGCTGAAAAATCATTTTGGCCGGTTGCACGTGTTGGTAAACAACGCAGGCGTTGCGCCAAAAGAGCGTCGGGATATTCTGGAGGCAACCGAAGAGAGCTTTGAGTATGTTGTCTCGACGAACTTGCAGGGAGCGTACTTTCTGACGCAGACCGTGGCCAACTGGATGATTCAGCAACAGGCTGAAAATGCCGGTTTTACGGGTAGTATCATCAACGTTTCCTCCATTTCGGCGACGGTAGCGTCGGTAAACCGTGGGGAATACTGTATCGCCAAAGCCGGATTGAGCATGGCAACGCAGTTGTTTGCGGCTCGGCTGGGGGAGTTTGATATCCCGGTTTTTGAAGTGCGTCCCGGTATCATCCGCACCGACATGACGGCGGGGGTGGTCGGGAAATACGATAAACTGATCGGGGAGGGGCTGACCGTCCAGAAACGCTGGGGCTTTCCCGACGATGTAGGCCGGGCGGTGGCCGCCCTGGCGCGGGGCGACTTCCCGTACTCGACGGGGCAAGTCATTATGGTCGACGGCGGGATGACGATTCCAAGATTATGAGATAGTTGTTTCGCAGAGTTAAGCGGAGGAGAGCAGAGTTTATCAGAGGCTCCGCTTACCTCCGCGAAACAACCCCTTTAAACTTCCTAAACCTCTTATAACTTATGCAAAACGATTCCCGAAGAACCTTCCTGAAAACCGCAGCTACCGGTTCCCTGGCGGTGCTGGGGTTGCCCACCATCATTCCGGCGCATGCTTTTGGCGCCAACGACCGTATCCGCGTGGCCGTCATCGGCGTTAACGGGCGGGGGAAAGATCACATCGCCAATTTCGCCAAACTGCCAAACGTCGAGGTGGCCACTCTCTGCGATGTCGATAACGTTGTTTCGGCCCAGCGGGCTGCCGAATTTGAGCAGAAGTACAGCCGCAAGGTGAAAACCGAGCAGGACCTGCGCAAGGTCTACGACGATAAAAATATTGACGCCGTGAGCATTGCGACGCCCAACCACTGGCACGCGCTAGCGGCCATCTGGGCGTGTCAGGCCGGGAAGGATGTGTACGTCGAAAAACCGGGTACGCACAACCTGAAAGAAGGCCGGAAGCTGATCGAAGCGGCTTCGAAATACAACCGGATCGTGCAGCACGGGGTGCAATTGCGGAGTTCGACGGCCATTCAGGAAGCCATCAAGCACCTGCGCGACGGGCTGATCGGGAAGGTCTATATGGCCCGGGGGCTGGTTTATAAATGGCGGCCCGATATCGGCAATCAGGGAAATAGCGCCGTTCCGGAGGGCCTGAACTGGGATCTCTGGCAGGGACCGGCCAAAGCGCGGGCGTTCAGCAAAAACTACGTTCACTACAACTGGCACTGGTTCTGGGATTACGGCAACGGTGACATCGGCAACCAGGGCATTCACGAAACCGACCTGGCGATGTGGGGGCTGGATGTTGGCTTCCCGGAAGAAATCAGTTCGGCGGGGGGCAAATACCTCTGGAAAGACTGCAAGGAAACGCCGGAAGTGCTGACCTCTACCTACAATTACCCCAGGGAAGGCAAGGTGATTCAGTTTGAGGTGCGACCCTGGATGACCAACAAGGAAGATGGGGTGGAAGTCGGCAACCTGTTTTACGGCGACAAAGGGTATATGGTCATCAACGGCTACAACGATTACAAGACATTTCTGGGTAAGGAACGCACCCCGGGACCAGCCGGGCACGCGGGCGGTGATCACTACCTGAACTTTATCGAAGCGGTGCGGTCGCGCGACAAATCGAAACAGAACGGACCGGTGGAAACCGCCCATTTGGCGTCGGGGCTGGCCCACCTGGGGAATATCGCCTACCGATTGGGTCGCCAGTTGAAATTTGATCCGAAGAAAGAAGAGTTCATCAGCGACTCCGAAGCCAACGCCCAGCTGACGCGCCAATACCGCGCGCCCTACGCGCTGCCCAAGCAAGTATAGAACCTGTATTGGATTTGCGGTTTACAGTTTTCGGTTTTCAGGTGCTGACGCATAAGATGTTAAATTTAACGACAGTTGTTTGATGCTAATAAAAATGCCTTAGCCACCATAGCGATGGCCCGGCGATAACCGTAAACCGAATCCAGTAAACCGTAAATCTATAAACCTTAAACGATAAAATGATTGAGCAACCGAAAACCGAGAAGAGCGTGAGTAGCCAATTGCTTCAGTTGCCGGTCATTGTGGCCGCGCTGGGCTATTTGGTGGATATGTACGATTTATTTCTGTTCAGTGTCGTGCGCGTTCCGAGCCTGAAAGCCATTGGGGTGGGGTCGGACCGGCTGCTGCCCGACGGCATCATGCTGCTGAACTGGCAAATGGCCGGGATGCTGCTTGGGGGCATTTTCTGGGGCATCATGGGTGACAAACGGGGACGGTTGTCGGTTTTGTTCGGTTCCATTCTGATTTATTCGCTGGCTAACCTGGCCAACGGCCTGGTGACGAGCTTGCCCATGTATGCAGCCCTGCGGTTTGTGGCGGGCGTCGGTTTGGCCGGTGAGCTGGGCGCCGGGGTGACGCTGGTGACCGAGGTATTGCCGAAGCAGATTCGCGGGTACGGCACCACCATCGTCGCCACGATGGGTGTACTCGGAGCTATCATGGCGTATTTTGTCGCCGACCTGTTCGAATGGCGGGTATCGTATTTCGTCGGGGGCGGTTTGGGCTTGCTGCTGCTGGTGCTGCGGGTCAATATTTTCGAGTCGAAGGTGTTTGAAGCCGTGAAGGAGCGGCAGGTGAAACGGGGCGATCTGATTATGCTCTTTACCAATCGCCGGCGGTTCTGGAAGTACATGCAGTGTATTCTGGTGGGGCTGCCCATCTGGTTTGTGGTCGGAATTCTGATTACGTTTTCGCCGGAATTTGGCCAGGCCATGGGGTTGTCGGAACCGGTGGTGGCCGGAAAAGCCGTCATGCTGGCGTTCACGGGGCAGGTGTTTGGCGACATTGCCAGCGGTTTGCTGAGTCAGTATTTCAAAAGCCGGAAGAAAGTCATCGGCAGTTTCATTGCCATCTCGCTGGTTTTTGTGCTGATCTACCTGCTCGCCGGGCTGAAAGACCTGAATGCCTTCTACCTGGTTTGTATTCTTCTGGGCGTCGCCAACGGTTACTGGGCGCTGTTCGTCACAATCGCGGCCGAATTGTTCGGTACCAACCTGCGGGCCACCGTGGCCACGACGGTGCCGAATTTTGTGCGGGGCGCGGTCATTCCGCTGACGTCCCTGTTCGTTTACGGCAAAGCCCAGTTCGGTACCCTGAACAGCGCCCTCGGTGTGGGCCTGCTGACGGCGGCCCTGGCGTTTATTGCGCTGTATTTCATGGAAGAAACCTTCAAAAAAGATTTGAATTACGTCGAAACCGATTGAACCGGCAGTTGGGTCAACAGCGGAAGCGTGACGGTAAAATAACCGTCAGTTTCCTCAATAACCGGTTCGGCGGCACCCAGCAGGCGGTATTTCGCCGTGATGTTGGTTAAGCCTACCCGATTGGACGCCACCCGGATGGTTTTGCGCTGGAGGTTGTTGCGAACCCGCAGCCAGCCGTCCGGGGTCGTTTCAATCTGAATCCGTAGCGGTTTTCCGCTCTGCACCCGGTTGTGCTTCACCGTATTTTCAACCAGCAGTTGCAGGGTGAGGGGTGGTAACTGATGCGTCTGGTAGGTCTCGGAGACGGCAATCGAGAGGGAAACCCCGGCCTGATACCGCATTTTCAGCAGGTGGTAATACGATCGAATAAAATCCAGTTCTTTGTCGAGGGTCGTCAGCGTGTTTTCGTTGGTCTGAAGCAGATACCGGTAGACCCGGGCCATCTCATCCACATACTGTTCGGCCTGCTCGGGCGCTTCACTGATCAGCGACGAAAGTGCATTCAGGCTATTGAATAAAAAATGCGGATTAATCTGATTCTTCAGGACATCCAGCTGGTTGAGCAGTACCTCCCGCTTGTAAGCTTCGGCCTGCAGACTATTTTCCTTCCACTTGGTCAGCGAATACAATCCCTCGTATAATCCGATATACAGAATGACGGTGCAGGTAGCCAGCCAGAGGTTGGTGACGTCAAGACCCGCTGGCTGAAAATTCAGGTAGGGAATCAGCTGGAACGTGTAATACGGAACCAGCAACGACGCGGCAATTGTGCTCAGGAAAACCAGAAATTCCAGCCCGATGCGAATGAACGTCTGCCGGATGTCCGGAAACCGTTTCAGAATACGAAAAATTACCGTGTCCTGGATGATCAGCAGGAGGATGCAAAGCCCGTACACAAAAAGCATGGTCGGAAGCCAGATCCGCCAGTCGGACCAGAAACGCGAACCGAACCAGTTGTACAGGCCAAGGGGAACCGACCAGGAGACCAGGGCCACAAAAATCCAGACGCGTCGCCTGGAAAAGCGTAGCAGGGGATGGTGGAAAAACCGGCGAAAGGGCATTAGCGGTTGACAGAACGAAACAATCGAATCGGTGGGTGAAAGCGCAGGAAACTGCGGACCAATATATGAAATTCGATTGATAGATCAAATCGTAAACCGCCTGCGGACCAGGCGTCTAGCGCAGGAACTACAGGCGGTTTAAAAAGGTGATCGGTCAACGTTTCTCGTTCGAGAAGGAATACGGAAACGCCGAGGGCTGGGTGCCGCGCTGCGGGTTGGGCGTGGGGCGCATCGTGAAATCAATGGTTCCGCCCTGTAGCAATGCCTGGTGACTCAGCCAGTTGTTGGCGTACGGTTTTCCGTTCACCTTGACGGCATCGACGTAGCGATTTTTCTCACTGTTGGTTGGCGAATTGATCACCAGTTGTTTGCCGTTTTCGAGTTGCAGCGTGGCTTTTTTAAACAGGGGAGCACCCAGCACATATTGATCCGTTCCGGGGCAAACCGGGTAAAAACCGAGCGCCGAGAAGACGTACCAGGCCGAGGTCTGGCCGTTGTCTTCGTCGCCACAGTAGCCGTCGGGCGTGGGCAGGTACAGCCGGTTCATGGTTTCGCGGACCCAGTACTGGGTTTTCCAGGGCGCTCCAGCGTAATTATACAGGTAAATCATGTGCTGGATCGGCTGGTTGCCGTGGGCGTAATTGCCCATGTCGGCAATCTGCATTTCCCGGATTTCGTGGATCACGCTGCCGTAATAACTTTCGTCGAAAACCGGCGGCAGGGTAAACACCGAGTCGAGCTTGGCGATAAACTTCTGCCGTCCGCCCATCAGCCCGATCAGGCCTTCCACGTCGTGAAAAACCGACCAGGTGTAATGCCAGCTGTTGCCTTCCGTAAACGCATCGCCCCATTTGAACGGGTTGAACGGTTTCTGAAACGAACCGTCCCGGTTTTTCCCGCGCATCAGACCCGTGGCCGGGTCGAACAGGTTGCGGTAATTCTGGCTCCGTTTGGCAAACCGGTCAATTTCGGCCTGCGGACGTTTCAGGGCTTTGGCCAGTTGATAAATTGTGAAGTCGGCGTAGGCATATTCGAGCGTCCGGGCGGCATTTTCGTTGATCTTCACGTCGTACGGCACGTAACCCAGTTCGTTGTAGTACTTCACCCCGCGCCGGCCTACGGCATCCAGCGGTCCTTCATTTTCGGAATTTTTCAAAACCGCTTCGTACAGCGTGTTGATGTCGTAGCCGCGCAGCCCTTTCAGGTATGCATCGGCCACAATCGAAGCCGAGTTGGAACCGATCATCGTGTTCCGCAGCCCCGGACTCGCCCACTCGGGTAGCCAGCCACCTTCCTTGTAGGCGTTGACCAGCCCTTCCTGCATCTGGGCGTTGAGCGTGGGGTACATCAGGTTCAGAAACGGAAAGAGCGAGCGGAAAGTATCCCAGAAACCGGTATCCGTAAACAGATAACCGGGTAACACCTGGCCGTTGTACGGGCTGTAATGGACCACTTTTTTGCTGGCGTCGATTTCGTAGAATTTACGCGGAAACAGCAGCGAGCGGTACAGACAGGAATAAAACGTTCGGGTCTGGTCGACCGTGCCGCCCTCGACCCTGATCCGACCCAGTTCCTTGTTCCAGGTGGCTTTGGCTTTCTGGGCCACCGTTTCGAACGAGTCCGAACCGATTTCGTTCAGGTTTAATTCGGCCTGTTCGGGGCTGATGAACGAGGACGCCACCCGGACGTTGACCACCTCGCCTTTGCGGGTTTTAAAACCCACTACCGCGCCGACATGATCGGCCTGCAATTCAAGAAGCTGGTTTTCCGGTCGTTTGCCGCGAAAAACTGTGCGGTGCGCAAACGGCTTGTCGAAAATCAGGACGAAGTAGTTTTTGAAATTTTTGGGAACGCCCCCGCTGTTTTTGGTCGTGTATCCGACGATCTTGTTTTCGCCGGGAACGATTTTGATGAAGGAACCCTTGTCCAGTGCGTCGATCACCACCGAGGCACTGTCGGTCTGCGGGAAGGTAAACCGGAAGCGGGCGGCCCGCTCGGTGGGTGCAATTTCGGTGGTGACGTTATGATCGGCCAGATACACCTTGTAGTAATACGGTTTGGCAATTTCGGCTTTGTGCGAAAACCAGCTCGCCCGTTCGTTCTCGTCGAAACGGGTTTTTCCGGTCACGGGCATGATGGCAAACTGGCCGTAGTCGTTCATCCAGGGGGAGGGCTGATGCGTCTGTTTGAAGCCCCGGATTTTGTCGGCTGCGTAGGTATAGGCCCAGCCGTCGCCCATTTTTCCGGTTTGTGGCATCCAGAAATTCATGCCCCAGGGGAGCGCAATGGCCGGATACGTGTTGCCGTTCGACAGACTCGGTTTCGAATCCGTTCCCATCAGCACGTTCACATACTCGACCGGATCGGTAATCTGGCCGACGGTCTGGGCGCGGAGGGGTTCGGCAAGGAGCAGCCCGAAAAGAAGCAGGCGGAAAAGCTTTCGCATAGAGAAATGTTGGGTAAAACCGGAAAATTGGTCACAAAGGTAAGATCCGATGGCCGTAAATTCCTACTTGGCGGTGGCGGGCCGGACCGGATCGCCGTTCTCGTCCACGGTGGTCGATTGGGAAGAAAACCGGATGGCCACGGCTTTAGGCGTACTGCCGTCAACAATAAAACCGCCGTCCTGCCAGGGGGCATTGTACGATTGGTTGGGTGGAGACGAGCCCTGGTTCATGTGAACGTAGCGAATTTCGTTGAAACCGTTTCGGAGTCTAAAAACCGTATCGTCGGTTCCGGGTTGCCAGCGGGATCCCCAGACATAGACCCGGGGCTGCGATTTTTCGGGTATCCGAAGCTGCTGCATTAAATTTTCGGGGGAGATCGGACGGGTTTCGTGCGGAGCCGGAACCGCGAAATAACTGCGGGCCGAGTTCCAGATGCCGGCAATGAGCTCTTTGATTGCCGCAACGAGCCGGGTTTCGGTCAGGTTGAGCGGCCCGACCAACAGCATCAGTTTCGTCAGTTCCGAAACCGTCATTTTGTTGACAACCTTAAAGTCTTTGTACGAGTCGTCCGTCCGCAGGTAATCGAGGGCGCCGGCGGCCCGGTTTTTCGCGAGCGGGTAAAAGCCTTCGTTCGCCGTTCGGAACTGTTGAAAACCGGGAATTTTCTGCACCAGACTCCCTTCTGCAATGGCAATGACCGCCTGATCGGAGGGGGCATTCGTCGGCTGATGATCAATACGGACCCGGTATTCCTCCTTGTTGGCCCGGATCAGCAGGTAAAGGTCACCATTGACCACCCGCGATTGGGCCAGTGTCCCGACCAAAACCCCGTATTCACCCGGAATGCCGCGTTTTTCGACGGGAGCCTGGGTTTGCGGCTGCGTTTGGGCGGCTTGCTCCCTGGTAGCCGGGTAGGTGGTGGAAGGCAAACTCTGTGACGGTTGCGCTGATTTTGCTGCCGTATCCGGATAATCCGGTTTTGATTGCACCGGCGTCTGAGTGGGCGCGGAACTGGGCCGGTTTTTGGGCGGTGTCCGGCGAATGGGCTGTTTACCCGCTGGTGGTTTGACCGCGGTTGGTGGTTGCTTTTTCGGCGTAGTAACGGCTGGGTCGGGCGTGGCTTGGGCCGTCGGAAGAAAGCTATAGTACATTTTGATGCGGGCAGCCTCGATTCGGGCCAGAGCGTCCTGGCGGTCTGGCGAAAGCGTGACGCTGGGAACCCGGACCCGGAGGATGTTTTTCGGACCTGGCACGTGGGGCAAATACAAATTCACGCGGTTGAATTGTCCAGCCAGTTGGGCGGCTTGAATCGTCTGCCGTGTTAGGCGTACCCCCGTCGCATTAGTTTTTTTATCCAGCAGACGCACTTGCCGGATGGACGAATCCGCCGGTATGGGCTGGTTAAGTAGTTTGATGTAACGAACCAGTACCGAATCATCAGGGATGTCGTCCAGGAAGTTAAACCAGGAGACAGGGGTGACCATCCGGGGTACTTCCCCGCGTGGACTTAACACGTGCAGATCGAGTGGATCGCGCGAGGCTATGAATTGAAGGTGTTTTCCGTACTCATACCGCAGGGCGTGCAGGTTATACAGGGCTTCGAACGTGACCCGGTGCCGAAGCGAGGCCATTAGAAACGCTAGCCGGAGAACGTACCGCTCTTTTTCCCGGTTGGCCAAATCCGTTTTCCCAGTCGAACTGGCGGTTTCTTTATAGTCCAGATACGGAATCGTGCCGGGAAAATAGCCAATCGCCCGGGCCAGCCGTTCGGTTTCCGCCCTAAACGAAGAATCGTCCAGATTTTTAAGGGTGGCGGTAGCCGCCACATTATTAAACCGCGCGGCACTGTCGAGGGTCGGGCGGGTTGTATACAGCAGCGAAACCGGCCTGGGCAGGGCACGCCCGGTTTGCTGCGGCAATCCCCAGGAACCGGCCAAAAACAGCAAAATCGCCAGGACGGCCAGAGTCAAAACCGTAATCCGTTGCTTCTGAACCCGGGTCCGCCGAATTTCCTGCGTCAGGGCCGGGTCGGTTAGCAAACCCGCCTGCTGATAGGGAGCCAGTTTTCGCAGCGCTTCCGGTTTTCGGTTTTCGTCGGTCAGCCAGACTTCGTAGGTGTGCATTTCCCGTTCTTCGTCGGCCAGACTGCCGGGGCGGGTTCGGGTGGCATCCAGCAGGCTCAGCACAGCGGTCTGAATCCGGGACTTTAGCTGGGGCGGAAACTGCGCAAACTGTTCCAGTAAATCCTGGCGCAACCGGCCCGGCAGGGTGCGTTGCTGGAGCCAGGGCAAGGCGGTTAGTTTCAGCAGGTTCGTTGTCGTGACGAGCGTTGCGGTTTTGTAAGACGACTCAATCGCCTTGCCGATGGCCAGCGTCATTTCCCAGGTAGGGGTGGGATACACCGCCGTTGCGTAGGCCCATTGTTTCAGGAGCGTTTTGGTTGATTCCTCCGGGTTTTCGTTTTCAAAAGCAGTCTCCAGAAAGGCATCGATGTCGCGGATCGTCAGGGCATCGGGCGGAATGTCGAAGAAACCGCGATCCGGTTTTTGACCGGGCGGGACCGAAAACCGTCGGCGCAGTTCCTGAAAGGTGGGCCGCTCGTCGGCCTGAAAATACGCGCGCAGCAGCAACTGCCCGTCGGGTGTGGCGGGCAGGACAATGAAAAACCGGCTGAGCAGTTTCTCGACGTAGGTCCAGTTTTCGGGATAAACCGGCGTCAGCAGCGCGCGCTTTTCCCAATCCTCGAACAGCTTGATTGCCCAGGCGGCAACCGTGTTCCGGTCGTGATCGATCAGCCGGATTCCTTCCGTGATCAGAACGAGGTACGAACTGCGGTGCCGCCGGTACAACTCTTCGATGGCAATTCCCCGGGGGTATTTTTCGCCCCAGCAGGTGCGCGGATCAGCGTTAAAAAACAGGGTTTCCAGTTCCACATCACTGTCTGTCAGGATATTGCTGAGGTAGGCATACAGCCGGGCCTGCTGGTGAAAGGTCGAACGGTTGTCAATCAGGACCAGGTAGCGGGGGCGGCTTTTGATGGCGTGGTAAAAAAGAACCGGGTAACCGCCCGCCCGGACCGTGGCCCGGATGCTCCGGCTCAGGTGAATCATCAGGCGCTGGCTTTCGTCGCGCTGGTTCAGTTGCCGGGCCCAGACATCCATCGAATCCGCGACTTTGATGCCTTTTTCCTGGTCGGGGAAGGTCAGAAAATACGGCGGGCCGTCGGCGGGCGGAAGGGTTCGCCGGGTAAAAAAATACCGGAACACTACCAGGCCGATCAGCCCGATACTTAGGAAAACTACCAGGGCCAGCGCCCAGGGGTTCAGGCTGTTCACCGCCTGAAAAACCGCTGGTGCTTCGATCAGCGGAAAATCGGGGGTCTTTGGGCTATCATTCCGGTAGAAATTACTCAGGCGAACGGATTGATTGCACGTTCCGCCGGAAGCCGTAATGGTCACGCTGGACGGAGAATCCAGGGATTGAAACGTATGGACGACGCTCGAATCCGTCTGCGTAGTCAACGTCCGACCGTCGCTGAACTGCCACCGGTACCGGATGGATTGGTTGCGGCCCGGACTCGCGTTCAGGAAGGTAATCGTGCTGCCTTCTATCGACTGGACTTTAATCGTCAGGACGCATCGTGGGTCGGCCAGCCGGGCCGGTTGGGTTATGGTACGATCGGGTGGTGGGGGTGGGAGAGAGTCTGGTTTCGAATAATAAAGAAGTACGATACCCAGCAGGAGGATGGCTGCGGCCACGATGCCCCAGCGGAGAAACGCCGGATGTATCGGTTTTTTGGGGGGAGCAGCAGGATCGCCAGCGGACGGGGCGTTTACCGCCGAATCGAGCATCACCCGGTCGAAAACCGCCCCGAATTTTTCCTGTTCCAGATCGGAACGCGACACCACCGGCCCCAGCATTTCCTTCAGGGCCTGAAGCGATCGACCGGACTCCGACGGCCGGGCTAAACCGTTGAGAAAATAGACACTGGCGATGGTAAAACAGCGGGCGTAGACCTCCGGCGTTACGGCAAAACCCTCCAGCCGAAGCTGCTCGAGCAGTTCGCCCAGGGGCAAGGGGCGGTAAACCGGGGCGGGTGTCATAGGCCGTCAGGCGGACAAATCAGACGTTTCGGGAACTGGCAAACGCCAGGTCTTCGGCATGTTTGGCCAGAATGCTGTAGCTGGCCAGTCGCTTCGTTTCTTCCACGTCGGCCAGGGATTTGCCGCGCAGAATATCGTTTCGCAGAAAATACATCCAGCTGATCAGCTCGGCGGTGGCCGGTTTTTTCTTCAGGTTCTCGTTCTTGAAATTGACGAAAAAGGTAATGTATTTCTCAATCAGGTTTTCGAGTTCGGCCGGTTTTAAGCCGTTGTCGGGGAGCTTGCCGAAGAGCTGGCTGAGCACGATTTTCTTCAGTTGTTCTTCCCCGGGAAACTCGATATGGTAAAAGATGCAGCGACGCAGAAACGCATCCGGCAGGTTTTTCTCCGAATTACTGGTCAGGATGACGAAGATATTCCGGGAGCCGATGCGGTATTCGGCGTTTCCGTCTTCCCGAACCTGAAACCGGAACCGGTCGAGTTCGTTGAGGAGGTCGTTCGTGAAATCGCGGGGTGCCTTGTCCACTTCGTCGATCAGCACCACCGAACTGCGCGGTTGGGACACGTCGGTGTCGAGCATGGGGAGATACGGGCATTTTTCGAGCATCTCCGGGTTGCTCAGAACGATGGCCTGCCCCAGCGCCTGGAGCCGGATGTGTCTGGCAACTTCCGGAACCGGCGGTTTTTCCGGAACCGCCAGCACGGTCGCGGGGGCGGTTCCGGATTTTTCTTCCGCCGGTTTGGCCGCGTCAAAATGGGTCGCGTGAAAGTGTCCCAGCGCATCGTATAAGTAGAAAAGGTCCGTCGATGTTGAAACGGTCTTGGTGTTAAAGACCAGCGGTTTGCTGAGGTACTCGTCGGGAAACTCCTGGTAGAGATCAGCCGCCAGCTTTTCGGCCAGCCGCGTTTTGCCGGTTCCGGGTTCGCCCGTTAACAGCAGGGGTTGTTTCAGCAGAATCGCCACCCGGACGGCATTGTAAAGCGCCGAGTCGAGGATGTAGTCGGACGGATTCTTTTCCAGCCGGGGGGCATCCAGTTCGGTCGGCTTATCAAACGTAAACTTTTCGATCATCGACATAGCGTCAGTCGGGTTGATTATTAATGCGTTCAATCAGGCGCAGCAGGCGGGTTTCCAGCGTCGGGACATCCAGTTTTTCGTTTTTGTCGACCGGAACCACCTGTTTTACGTCCTGGAAATCGTTGTCCGAGTAGCTGTTGACACTCAGGTAGTTCTGAAACCAGTTGCGGATATCTTTTTCGCCATCCGGAACGGTTAGCAACTCATCGCCCCGGTTGAGAATCACAAGCGGGCTGTTTTCGAGGTCGTCGGGATCGAAAAAACCGGGGGCTTTGAACGGTTCCAGCAGTTTCCGAACGGGGTTGCCGCCGAAGAAATCCCAGAGCCGCGCTTTCTTCGGCGCATAAATAATGTTCCAGAAAAAGAGCAGGTACGGCGGCTCGGCGGGGGGGGCGGTTTGGGCCGGGCGAAACGTGCTGATAAACTGCTTGATCGACCGAACGACTTTTTCGTCCAGATCGTCGGAATGGATTTGCAGGGCGACAATCGTGTAGTCGCTCCGCCGAACGTCCGGCAGAGCCAGAAAACTATCGAACGAAAGATCCGTGTCGGCATTTTCGCCTTTCACCACTTTGTAAACCTCGCGGGCGATGCGGAGGGGTTCGCAATGCACCCGGTTCAGCTTGGCAATCATGTCGTCGGTCACCCGCTGGCGGTTGTTGGGGTTGAACGGGTAGGTATATCGACGTTCCGGCGCTTTCGTGATTTTCTCGTACACCAGTTTCCGGGCCAGCCCCAGGGGCGACTGGCTGTCTTCGCCCACCAGCAGAAAGTGCTGTACGGACCGACGCAGGTTGTCGGGGCGGTAATCCAGATCAAAACTCGGGTAAAACCGGCTGAGGTAACCGTCGCGGTCGCATAAATAGGCCTTTTGCCGGTCGATGGCCGACGGTCGGACAGCTGTTGCCAACTCGTTGAGCAAATCCCAGTTGAGAATGTCGGGGTTGGCGTAGTAGAGACCCCAGGCGCAGGGCTGGTCGGGAATCTGGGTCGAAAAACCGCCCCGCAGAAAAAGCGATTGTTTGGCCGATAAGGTACTGGAGGACGAAACCGCTTCGTCGAACGCCTGCCGCAGGGTTTTCCGCGACCGGGTGAAGGAGAAGTAAAACTTTTTGGCAAATTCACTCGCCCGACCGTCGTTCACGGCCGTCGAGGTGGCAATTACCGCTTCGACCCCGTGTTCGAGCAGGGCGTTGACGTACCCATAGGTGGAGCAACCGTTCAGAAAAACCAGCTTTGGCTTTTTCCCGCTGAGAAGTTTCAGGAGTTGGTCCCGGTTGTACTGGCCGTCGGTCAGCGTAAAATTGGACTGACTGGCGTGCCCGCTGTAGTGAAAAATGGCCAGTTCCTGGCTGAACTTGACAAACGCCTTGTGGATGGTATCGGCGTCGGTCTCCAGCGACGGGCTGGGATACATGATCTTGTTGGCGAACTCCAGTTCCGAGAACAACTCATCGATGTACCTGATTTCGTCCTTTACCTCGCTCAGATAAGGCGCATCGATCACCGATGACGGATTGGCACTGGCAATAAAAACAACCGGCTTTTCCATGGTACCTTGCTGAGCAAACGGTAGACTGGAAAGTAAGATAAAGAATTGCTCAGAAGCAACGGAGGGCGACTTATTAAACGGCAAGCGCGCAGCATGGCACCGGCAAAATGCCGGTGCCCTAGGTCGGAAGGTTCAGGTGTTTGAGTATGATCTGCGTCAGGCGGCCGGGGTTATACGGCTTGACCAGGATTTCGTCCAGGCCTGCGAGTTGCGCCCGATCCCCGACTTCCTGCGCCAGGCTGGCCGTAATGGCGATAATGGGCAGGGTTTCGTGGCGTTCGCGCATGATGCGGGTAGCTTCGTACCCGTCCATGACGGGCATTTGCAGGTCCATCAGCACGATCCGGTGTTTCGACGAATCGAGCATGTCCACCGCTTCCTGGCCGTTGGTGGCCACATCGACGGTTGCCCCCAGCCGGTCGAGAACACTCCGGGCCAGCAGCACGTTCATGACGTTGTCGTCCACCAGCAGGATCGAAATGCCCTGCAGGGGCTTGTCGTTGGAAACCGGCCGGTTTTCAACGACAAGCTCGTCAACCGGCGGTTTTTCGGGCAGCGGAGCGGCCTTCGGGAAGGTCTGCGTAAAGAAAAACCGGGAACCTGTTCCGGGTTGACTTTCCATGCATAATTCCACATTTTGCAACTCCAGAATGCGCCGACAGATACTCAGCCCCAAACCGGTGCCACCGTAACTGCGCGTCAGCGACGAGTCGGCCTGCGTGAAGCGGTTAAAGATAAGCTCCTGTTTGTCGGGCGCAATGCCAATCCCGGTATCGTCAATGGCGATCGTAACCGTAATCTCCTGTTCGGTCTGGCTCACGACCTTCAGGCTGACCAGTACGCGGCCTTTTTCCGTAAACTTGATGGCGTTATGCACCAGATTGGAAATGACCTGCGCCAGCCGGGTGGGATCGCCGGAAACCCGCGTCCGAAAAGTGGGGTCGATCGACAGGCGTAAATCGAGCGTTTTCTCCCGGGCGGAAGTCTGGAAGGCCGAAACAACGTTTTGCAGGATATCCACCGGGTCCATGGGAAGGTTTTCGAAGGTAATTTTTCCGGCTTCGATCCGGTTGAAATCCAGGATATCGTTGACGATATGCAGCAGGTTGCGGGCCGAGAAAAGCATGACGTCGAGGTGCTCTTTCTGGTCGGAGCGGGGATTGTCCTGCAACAACAGATGCGTCATACCGATGACCGCATTCAGTGGAGTCCGGATCTCGTGGCTCATCGTGCTGAGGAATTCGCTCTTGGCCCGCAGTCCTTCTTCGGCCTGCTCCTTGGCCTGCCGGAGCATGAACGCAAACCGGAAGGAGAGAACGAGCGATTGCAGAAAGAAGAAACCGATATAGCCGAAGAACAAAATCAAATCCTCGGGGAAGGCAATCTGGAAATATTTGAGAATAATGATCAAAAAGACCAGCAGGAGCACGGCCGTGCTCATCAGCGAATAGGGAGCACCGGGCCGACCGCGCCGGGCTGCCAGCCAGTAGATGTAAAAAGCATAGCCGATGTAGACGAACATCAGCCCGAGAAACGGGGTAATGAGCTGCGAAAAAATGGTGGGCGGAAAGAAAACCGTCGTCAAGGCAAAAGCCAGGCTGATGGAGCCGAGCCCGGTGACAAACCACTTGCTAACGTCTTGTGGATACAGCGAATAGGTATAAAGGACGAAAACCGTTACGCCCAGGAACAGCGTCAGGTATTCGAGGTGAATCAGCAACGACCAGCTGGTGCTGGTTGGCAGCGCCGAATGCAGCGAGTAATGATCGCTTCCCACGATTCGGTAACTATACAGCAGGCAAAACAGGGAAAAATACAGAATAGAAACATCGTGTCGCCCAAACAGAAACAGTCCGAGAAAAAACAGTCCGCCCATGAACAGGCAACCGGTCAGAAAAAAATCGAGCGCGTTGATCCGATTGAACTGGAACCGCAGATGATCGGCTTTGCCCAGGGTAAGCTGTTTATAAATCCCGCCTTTGGAATGGTGAAAATTAGCCACCTGAATGAGCAGTTGCAGCGTGTCGGTTTTAGGAATCTGCTTCACCTGGGTCAGCCAGAAGGGAGTCGTGGTTTCCGCCGACGTGCCGGGAATACCGCTATGGGCCAGTTCCTGCCCGTTCAGGTAGACGCGGTAGGACGTATAGGCATCACGTATTTTCAGCGCGAGCGGGGGGGCATTCGGCGGCAGTAAAACCGTCAGGGCGTAGGTTGCGTAGCCATGGGTCGGAAGCGGTTTTCCGTTCCAGGTCTGTTTGCTCCAGAGGCCGGGTAATGGCGTGTATTCGAAGCGGCTTTCCGGATCACCGGGTTTTCGCAAGGATTGCCAGTACCATTTCCAGGTTCCGTCCAGGTTAATGGTCTGGTGTTCGAAATCAATCGTACGGAGGTCGATGACTCCCTGCACCGCCAACGGCGATGCAGGGAGCGATTGGCCCTGGCTGTTCGAACAGACTACCAAAAGAAATGCCATCAGACCGAGGAAGCCGCGGAAAAGTTGTCGATTGGTGCTGCCCGAAGGAAAATGACTTTTCATGAAAAATAAACGTCTCCCTGCGTTGAGTAAAAGAATCTAAAATTACCAGACAAGCGCACGGCTTTTTTTCCGGTAATTAATACTTAACAAATTTTACTCCAAACGTAGGAAGGTTTACCGAGAGTTTTGAAAAATAGTGGTGTAAATATGTGCAAATATAGTGACGAATGGTATAGGTACTCCCTACCGGCCGAAAGGGGAGACGAGCAAACCTGGCCGACGGGTTAGGGATTCGTCAGGATGTGGGCGATGTTCAGTCCGAACGACCGGACTAGATCAATGGGCTGGGTAAATTTTTGATACTCTGCCGGTTTGGCCAGGCAGGAGTTTGTGCCGGGTTCGTAGCAGCGCTTGATGGGGTCGGGTAGGGGGAGGTCGTGAAAATAATGATCGGAAGGGCACGAAAGGCGGGTCGGGCGCGCAGTGCAGAGAGGGGCGTAAAACCGGCCATCCGGGGCATAAAAAATCGGGGCGGGTAAATCGTGGCCATTCTGCCGGTCATCATCATGCGGTTTAACCTCGCAACGGGCCTTTTAGGGGGGTAATAACCTACGTTTTGGTAAGATTTGGAGGGTTGGCCGGGCACCGTGTTTTGAGGCCACCTTGCTTTTGAAAGGTGGTTTTATCATTCGCCAGCGGTGCCAATCAGCGAGTTCCGGTTTTTCTCGAAAAAGGCCGGTTTGGAAGAATCGGCGGGATTTGATTTGGGGGGTGGCCGGAAATTGCACTTCATGCGGTAAATACTTTTATTTGTGGCGGTTTTTTTGCATATTTGTATGATTGGCACCTGGCAAATGGGGCCATCAGCCGCCGGAGAGATTTCCTGAGGGCGGTTCCACTTTTTAACCATCACTTTGTTCGGATTATCGGACAGAGAATTGACTTCTTATGGCAGAAGAAACGGAAGAAAAAAACAATTCCACCAACATTATCCCCATCAACATTGAAGACGAAATGCGCGGAGCGTACATCGATTATTCGATGTCGGTTATTATCTCGCGCGCGCTGCCCGATGTTCGCGACGGTCTGAAGCCCGTCCACCGCCGGGTGCTGTTCGGAATGGCTGAACTGGGTGTGAATTACAATAAACCGTTTAAGAAATCGGCCCGGATTGTCGGGGAGGTGTTGGGGAAATATCACCCACACGGTGACTCGTCGGTCTACAGCACGATGGTGCGGATGGCTCAGGACTGGTCGCTGCGGTATCCTCTGGTCGACGGACAGGGGAATTTTGGTTCCATCGACGGCGATGCCCCGGCGGCTATGCGGTATACCGAAGCCCGGTTGAAGCGGATTGCCGAAGAATTGTTAACGGATATTTACAAGGAAACCGTTGATTTCCAGCCCAACTTCGACGATTCGCTGGAAGAACCAAGCGTCATGCCGGCCAAACTGCCGAACCTGTTGCTGAACGGTTCGTCGGGCATTGCGGTTGGTATGGCCACCAACATGGCGCCCCACAACCTGACGGAAGTGGTCAACGGGATTGTCGCTTACATTGACAACCACGATATCACCATCGATGAGTTGATGGAGCATATTACGGCACCGGATTTTCCGACCGGCGCCACCATCTACGGCATGGAAGGGGTTCGCAATGCGTTCCGGACCGGCCAGGGCCGGGTGGTGCTGCGCGCCCATGCGACCATTGAAGAGAACCGCGGCAAGACCCAGATCATTGTGACCGATGTTCCTTATATGGTTAATAAGGCGGTGATGCTTGAAAAAACCGCCGAGCTCATCAATGACAAGAAGATAGAAGGTATTTCGGCTTTCCGGGATGAATCGGACCGGGACGGTTTGCGGGTGGTGTTTGATCTGAAACGCGACGCGGTGCCGAATGTCGTCCTGAATAACCTGTACAAGCATACGCAATTGCAGTCGGCTTTCAATATCAATAACGTCGCCCTGGTGAAAGGCCGGCCGGTGTTGCTGAATCTGAAAGACATGATCCGGTATTACGTAGAACACCGCCAGGAGGTGATCACCCGCCGGACGCAGTACGAACTGCGGGAAGCCGAAAAACGGGCGCATATCCTGGAAGGGTTGCTGATTGCCCTGGACAACCTGGATGCGGTGATCGAACTGATCCGGAGTTCGCGCGATCCCGAAATTGCCAAAACCGGCTTGATCGAACGCTTCCAGTTGTCGGAAGTGCAGGCCAAGGCGATTCTGGAACTGCGGTTGCAACGACTGACCGGCCTCGAGCGCGACAAGATCATCGCCGAATACGAGGAACTTTCCCGCTTGATTGCGGACCTGAAAGCCATTCTGGCCAGCGAAGAACGGAAACTCGAGATTATTAAGGAAGAACTGCTGGAACTGAAAGCCCGTTTTGGCGATGTGCGCCGGACGGAAATCAACCGGCTGGGTGACGGTAATATCAGCGATCTGTCGTTGATTGCCGACGAGGAAATGCTGATCACGATTTCGCACGAAAGCTACATCAAACGGACTCCGCTGACCGAATACCGGGCGCAGAGTCGGGGCGGAGTGGGCTCGCGGGCGGCCAAGACCAAGGAGGACGATTTCACGGAACACCTGTTCATGGCCACCATGCACAATACGCTGCTGATCTTTACCCAGAAAGGAAGGTTGTACTGGCTGCCGGTTTATGAACTGCCCGAAGGGGGACGCGATTCGAAAGGACGTCCGCTGGCCAACTTCATCAACATCGAGACGGACGATAAGGTGCGGGCGGTGATCAATGTGAAGGATCTGAAAAATACCGACTATATCAATAATAACTATATAGTGATGTGTACCGAGCAGGGGACGATCAAGAAAACCCTGCTGGAAGCGTACTCGCGGCCGCGTCAGAACGGGATCATTGCGATCACGATCAATGAAGAGGAGGGAGACCGGTTGTTGAATGTGTGTATGACCAATGGTCAGAACGACATTGTGATTGCGTCGAGTGAAGGGAAAGCGGTCCGTTTTAACGAAAGCCGCGTGCGTCCTATGGGCCGGACGGCTGCCGGAGTACGCGGGATTGACCTGGAACCGGGCGTAAAAGCGGTCGGGATGGTGTGTATTGGTCGCGACGATGCCCAGTTGCTGGTGGTGTCGGAAAAAGGGTTCGGGAAGCGGTCTCCGCTGGACGAATACCGGGTTACGAACCGGGGAGCCAAAGGGGTCGGTACCTTGAAAGTAACGGATAAGGTCGGCTACCTGGTGGGCATTCTGGAAGTGACCGATTCGGAGGATCTGATGATCATTACCCGGTCGGGAACGGCGATTCGGATGCACGTGGATCAGGTGCGGGTGATTGGTCGGAACACGCAGGGGGTCCGGTTGATTAACCTGCGCGACGGCGACGAAATCTCATCGGTGACCCGCATTCCGCGCGAGGAAGATGAAGAGGTAGAGGAGGGGAACAGCGGTGACCTGGAAGGGCCGTCAAACGGGCCGGAAGAGGCATCCTCTGAGCCAATGGCTTGATATTCCCATATTTTATTCAGTACTTTCCATCATTAATTCAGAAACCAACGTTCAACCCCAAATTTTTTTCATATGAAACGATTCTCGTTTCTTCTGCTGGCGGGATTTTTATCCGTAGGAGCCTACGCCCAACAAGGCCTTGATGCTCTTACCGAAAAAGCTTTCCAGAGCGAGAAAGAAAAAAGCGACAAGGCCATTACCGACGAAAAATCATCCGTAAAGCCTAAAACCTGGCTTGATCGTGCCAAGACGTACGAAAACATTGCAACCCAGGCGATTAAACTGGATTCAAATGCGGCCAATGTTGCTTACGATGCTTACAAGAAAGTAATCGAATTAGACAAGGATAAGAAAACCGGTGGTCCGGGTAAAATGGCCAAGGAAGCGGAAGAAGCCCTGAAAGGGCAGACGCTGTTCCAGGCGTTCATGAACTCGGGCATCTACAAGTACCAGGCCAAAAACTTTACGGATGCGGCCTCACTGATGTCAAAAGCGGGTGAAATCAATCCGAAAGACACGACAGCCGCGCTGTATGCCGGAATCTTTACCCAGAATACGGCAAAGCCGAGCGATGCCAAAGCGCATTTTGAGCGGTATATTGCGAATGGCGGAAAAGATCAGTCGGTGTATACCACGCTGGTGAGTCTGTACTACCAGGACAAGGAAATTGAGAAGGCGCTGGCCACGATCGACAAGGGGATTGCGAACCTGCCGAACAGCAAGGACCTGGCGACCCAGAAAGTCAGTATTCTGGTAACGTCCGGGAAAATGGATGACGCGATTGCCAACATTAAGGAGCAACTGGCGAAAGACCCCAATAATGTCAACAACCTGCTGACGCTGGCCAACATTTATGACGGCAAATTGCGGGATAGCTCGGAAGAACTGAAAAAACTGAAGTCGAGTGCCAAAAAAGGGCCGAATGCGAGCAAGCAACTGGAAGACGAAAAAGCCATTCTGAAAGAATCCCAGGCGGAATTGAAGCGACTGTCGGCCCGGCCCAAAACCGCCGACATCAAAAATCAGATCACGCGGGTTAACCAGATGATTACGGAGTCGAAAACAAAGATCACGACCCTGGAGAAAGAGGTGGCGGAACAGGCGCAGGCTAGCCAGGCCGCCGGCAATCAGGAGCAGAAACTGGCCGACCTGACCAAGACCGTGGAGACCGATCGGGCCAGCGTGAAAGAATATTACAGCAAAGCCCTGCAGGTGGATCCGAATAACTTCGATGCCAACTTTAACCTGGGTGCGGTTTACTTCAACGAAGCCATCCAGATTCGGGAGCGGCTCGAGACCATGGACATGAAGGAATACCAGGCTCGCGGGAAAGAAATCGAAGGCCAGGTTTGTGGGAAGTTCAAACAGGCGTTGCCGTATTTCGAGAAAGCAAAATCAGTGAAAGATTCCGATCAGGATCTGAACGACAACCTGACGAACCTGCAGAATATCCTGAAGCAGTTCGAAGAGAAGAAAGTGCCTTGTATCGAAAGTAAATAACAAAAAGAGAGCGGTTGGTAACGATCGCTCTCTTTTTGTGAAACTCTAGTTAACATAATATAAATTATACAACAAATTTATTGTAGGAGAAATGGACTGAAAAACCATATATAAGGGTTTGATAGCTAATGGATTATGTAAGAGTGGGTAGATCAATGATTTATGGATTCACGTGGAACAATCCAGGGTGTATTAGCGCTCTGGGGGCTTGTTCCGGCGATTAGTCGTTATGCCGGAGACCATAAATCCTGAAAGATAAACCGGGTGTCCCAGTGTTCCGATGAATCATACGAACGCGAAACATGGTCGCCTTTCCGGAAGGCAACCGGTTTTTTGAAAATCGGCCCGTCGTAAACAAACGAATGATACTCGCCGTTTTCTCCGCAGGCATCGACCGTCGGCGGCAGTTCCAATACAATTGTTGCGTCCAGTTCACGCCCCGCCCAGGCAGCTGGCAGGCGGTTTTCGTTCACACATACGATCACGGCCTTGAAACCGGCAGCCGTAAACGTTTGCAGTACGTCGTTTGTAGGTTGGTGCCATAACGGAAAGACAGCCTCCAGGCCGATTTCGCGGAGCTGCTGCTCCCGGTAGCGCCGTAAGTCTTCCAGAAAAATGTCGCCGTAAATAACGTGCGTGATTCCGTGGGCTTTCAGTTCGGACAACCGGTTTTTGGTTAAGGAATTGTATGCATCCATGGAAACGTCACCCGGCAGGTTCAGCCTGAACAATGGAAGCCCGATGGCCCAGGCCTGGGCTTCGATGAGTTCCGCCCGGACGCCATGCATACTGACCCGATTCCATTCGGTGTTGACATTCGTGAGTAAGCCCACGACATCGTATTCGCCGGCCTGGCGACAAAAAAAGAGAGCGAGAGCCGAATCCTTGCCCCCGCTCCAGCTGATAATGGCTTTTTTCATGAGATGGATTAAAGGTTGGCTGACCATTGACGATCGACCATCGCCAGTGGACCATGGTCGATCGTCAGAAGCCTACTTAAAGAAAAAACCGGTCGGGGCGATTTCTGCCTTGACGGAATCGATCAGGGTGCCGTTGGGCTGGTAGCGGAACACATAACCGGCCTGTTTGTACGAGGGCGTGAAACCACCGTATAAAATGCCAGATTGGGGGTCGACGGCTAAACCGCTGAAGAGTTTACTAATAAAGGGTGTGGTAGCCGGAATGCTGGTATCGGTCAGGGCGAAACGATGTAATTCGCCTTTCTCCCGGTAATTATCGGCGGCATCGTAGAAACTGCTGATAAAATAAATGGACTGTTTGTCGGCGCTGAGCACAAAGTGAGAAAGAGATCGGGATTTGTCCGTGCCAATCGTCAGGCGGTTTTCAACCGTTTTACTTTGGGGATTGATGCGCACCAGCTCATGGCCCGAAAGTACCCAGAGCTTCCCGTTCGCATCGAAAGCTACCGGATTCGGGTTGGCCCCTACTTCGATGCCGGTTTTTACCTGATCCGTAGCCGTGTCGATGACGGTCAGCCGGGTTGCGTCTCCGCTCGAACCGGCGAATACCTCGGTGCCAACCAGCAGCAGGGTCTCCACTCCTTTCACCGCCGGGATTTTTTTGGTGACTTTATTTGTGGTTAAATCGACAACCGCCACGTAGCCCGGATCTTTGTAAAACGTTCCATTGGAAAAGTCACCGGATACATCCCAGCAGCTTACGTAGACTTTGTTGGCTCCGACCCGCACTGCCGAGCGTGGATTTTCGATGTCCGGTGATTTAAGGGTCGCCAGTGACTTAAACGTGTTCGCATCTACAATTTCAACCTTATCCTGTCCGCCCGTCGTATTATCGACCAGGATGATGCCCTTGCCGTCGGATTCGGTGTAGCCCTGCACGCTACCGGTCAGCGAACGCTGGTTGACCCGGTTGAAGAAATCGTAGGAAAATGGCGAACCCGTTGAGGGATAATACGTGATTGTCCCGTTATTATCGGAGAAATTCCCGGAATTGAGAACAAGAACCCCCGATGTGCCGAAAGGAACAACGGGCGAAGGCTCATTTTTTTCGGAATCACAGGACCAGTTCAGCGCTACCAGAAGTCCCAGGGCCAGTTTCAGGCGAACCCCTGATGCGGTTTTTGTTTTTTTCATTGTTTTGGGGTATTCAGATTACAGATTAATTGAAGAGCAAAATGGCGTCCCGGCATGGCGTTTCGCTTGACGTTTAAGTAGACCGTATCAAACAGGTTGTTAACCTGCCCCTGCAAACGGGATTCGACCGGACCGAATTTGACCTGGGTTTCGAGCAGTATAGTCGTGACGACGAATCCCCGCAGATACTGACTATTATCAAATGTTATATAGCGCCGGGAGTTGATCTGCGACAGAACCGTCAACCGGCTTTTGCCCCGGGCGAGGTAAGCCGAAAGGCGCCCCGTATGTACGGGAACGTAAACAAGTTGCTTACCGATTATATCCTGGGCGTATACATTATAGGCTTTTTGCTGGCTCGAGCGCGTGAGGGCGTAACCAAGGGTGAGGCCCGTTTGCCAGCCGGAGGTTGTATACTGCAGGGTTCCGGCCCATTCGAGTCCGCGGGCAATCACGAGCTGAAGGTTTTCAACGCGGTATCCATACTCCGGATTCCAGTAAGACCAGTTGTCGATCCGGTTTCGGAAAACCGTTGCTTCGGAGGTTAGCCGAATGGCGGGGTCGGGTTCCCAGCGCCCCGAAACACCCGCTTCCAGATTAAAACCGTCTTCGGGTCGCAGGTTCGGATTTCCCAGGTCTTTCCAGTACCGCTCGTTCAGTGTCGGGACGCGGTAGCTGCGCCCAACGGATCCTTTGGCCGTTAGTTTGCTTTTTGTCGTTTGAGTGACCGTATACTCGGCACCCACCGAGGGCGTTATGGGCGGATCGAAGCGACTGACAAACGCCTGCCGAAGGTTGGCGGAGAGTAACCAGCGGGCGAGTTGAAGGCGCAGCAGGGCGTAAAAGTCCGCCCGGTTTTCCTCCATGAGCGGCCGGGTATACCCATCGACCCGCATCCAGTAGTGCGACCACTCTGCCCCCACCCGAAAACTCAGCGTGCCGGTGCGCACCCCAAAATCCCATTCTTTCTCAATTCGACTGATTAGTCGATCGGTTTCAGAACGACTGGGATTCCTGAAATTGCCCCGGGCATAATCCAGTTTATCCCGGAAGAACCCGAGCCGAATCGTTAGTTGGTCGGATTCGTAAGTGCTCAAAAACCGGTACGCCTGGGTTCGGGTTTGCTCCCGAACCACCGTATCAAGTGGTGTAATGATCAGATCGTTGTCTGATAGCCAGATATTGGCCGAAATTTGCTGGTTTTTCCGGTTTTTGAAATACAGATCCTGAATGAATCCTTTCTGCCTGGTAGTCGACTGCTCGACAAAATAATGACCCCGTTCGCGGTAGGGATAGTCGTTGTTGAGCGGGGTGACATACAAAAAGGTTTTGCCAGCGAGTTGCCAGTTGTTTCGGAGGGGCGTTACATACCGGAGTCCGGTCTGGGTGCCAAAATTCCGGAAACTGCCGAGCTGTTGCCCAACCGAAACCGTCAGTCCGGGTTGTTGCCACTGGGGATTTCCCACCAGGAGGATACTGCCTCCGACGGCGTCGGAGCCAACGGCACTTGCGGAGGAGCCGTACTGAACGGCCAAACGGTCAAAACCGGCGACGGGCAAGGTGGAGAAATCAGTCTGGCCGAGGGAGGGCTGGTTGATGTTGATGCCGTTCCAGAGGACCGCAGTATGATTCGCCGAGGTGCCCCGAAACGATGCGCTGGTCGCCTGACCGGCCCCGTAGACTTTAAATGCAATGGGTGTGGTGTACGTCAGAACGTCAGTTAGGGTCTGAAACCGGAATTGTTGCAGGGTCAGTGAATCGACCGGCTGGATTTTCAGGCCGGCCGAAAACCGTTCGGGCGTAGTGCCCCGGACCGTTACCGCTGGCAACGTCTGGTCAGGACCGCTGGTTTGTCCATACCCCATTGAAAACGAACCAATCAGGAAGGACAGGAAAATCCCGTCTTTACACCGTATCATCGATCAGATCAGAAAAAAGGTTGGCCCACTCGTATTTCGTAGTGAGACTATTCACCGGTTTCTTTTCACCCGAAAGAAATGCAGCGATCAGGAAATTGGTAAGGCAGGTCTCCTGGCTCATCCACCGATTTCGGCCTTCCCGTCCTGGTATTTGAGGACAGTGGCATGAAGAGGAAATTGGTTGCTACGGATTTACAGTTGCGGGGACAGCACCGGTTTTGCACCGGTTTCCCTATTAAGCCATCACCGAGTCAGAGACTCAGGCGGCACCTTCCGGGTGTAAAGGTAATAGGTTCTCCCGGATTGTCCAACGGGAAGAGACACATTGGATTTCCGGCCGACGATTTTGGGGCGTGTGACGTAGAATTGGTATATCGAAAACTCGTATTTCTATTTTATAGAACCTTTTTCGGGCGAGCCGTCTTTTCCGGACAACCGCCAGCGGTAGTGGCTGCCCGGAAAGGAAATAAGCTGTGAGCGATCAATTTGGTACGCGGATGCGTTCCGTTTCAGAAACCGTAAGAAGGTCGGTGGCGTAGAAAGATACCGGCTTTCAGGCCGGAGAATACTCCCGGAACGTACCATCGGTATAGAAGATGAGAATTCGCTCTATGGTTTTTTCTTCTTTATTTTTTGCTACAGCCGATTGTACGGCCGAACCCTGGAGTGGTTTTTCGGCCAGGATTTCGGGTTGCTGGGCCGGTTTCCGGGTGATTGGCTGGGCGGTTTCTGGTGTACGGGGATTCACCGTTGTAAACGGTTGAGATTCATCCTCCAGAATCCAGTCATACCCCAACTCGGGGAAACGCCGAATGATTTTCTGAATAATGTCGAAGCTGGGCCGGTTACGCCCCGAGAGAATGTGGGAAATGCTAGAGCGCTGAACGCCAATTTCGTCCGCGAAGTATGAAGGGGTTAAATTACGGTCCTTCAGAAACTGTTTAATTTTGTCATTTACATTCATAATCAATAATTTTTTACAAAATTAAATAGTTTACAAGAATAAACAAACTAATTAATTGCGATTTGTAAATTGTATAAATTAACTTATGTGAACAAAAGAAAAGGCCAAGATTACAGATGTAAAATTGGCCTTTGTAAATTGTGGATTAGACGGAAACGTTAAACGGTTACATTATTCTCGCGTAATGCATCATTAAGAGACGTCTTCAAATCCGTTGATTCTTTTCGCTGGCCAATGATGAGGGCGCAGGGAACCTGAAACGTACCGGCCGCAAACTCTTTAGCAATGCTGCCGGGAATTACCACGGAATTAGCAGGGACAAACCCCCGGTGCTCGACGGGCGAAGAACCCGTTACATCGATTACTTTTGAACTTCCGGTAATGGTAACACCAGCACCCAGCACTGCTCGTTTTCCGATATGAGCCCCTTCCACCACGATACACCGTGAACCAATAAACGCACCATCTTCGACAATAACCGGGGAAGCCTGGGGCGGTTCCAGCACCCCGCCAATGCCTACTCCCCCACTCAGGTGAACGTCCTTTCCGATCTGTGCGCAGCTGCCAACCGTGGCCCAGGTATCGACCATGGTACGCTCATCTACATACGCACCCACGTTGACATAGGAAGGCATCAGGATAACACCCGGTGCAATGAAAGAGCCGTAGCGTGCAACTGCCGGTGGTACTACCCGCACTCCCCTGCTTTTGTAATTTTTCTTCAGCGGAATTTTGTCGTGGTATTCAAAAATCCCGACTTCCTCGGTTTGCATCGACTGCGAAACAAAGTACAGCAGAATGGCTTTTTTGACCCATTCATTGACTGTCCACTTCTCCCCTGCAGCGGCTGGCTCGGCGACCCGGATCCGGCCGCCATCCAAGTCATCGATGATTGATTTGATGGCCTGGATAACGGTCGGATCACTTAGCAAGCTTCGATCTGACCAGCAATTCTCAATAATTGTTTGACACTCCATAATACAAGAAATTAACGGTACTATTTATTTATTTTACTTTATATAAATATCTCATTGATAGGAATTTATATAGTTTTATAAAAAAAATTCTTATTTGATTATCACTATTAATTGACCTAATTCTCTCTAATGGAACTGCCCAAAAAATAGCTGGCCTTTTTGACGTCGATGCCGCTAATCAGCAGTGGCTGTAGGGACAAAGAGCGGTATATAATCTCATAAATATAATATAAATAAAATATATCGTTTCGGATCCTGAGGGTGTTCATAAATTACGTCTGGTAGAAATAATTATTCCAGAAACCAGGTGCATCAGCGCTTTCCGCCAGTGCATACAGGTAGTGTCGAAAAAAAATGATTTGGTATAGGACATTGTTGCTGAAAAGAAAATTTGGTAACTGGGGTTGGGGGTCGTTCCGGAAGGGACAAACTTTAACCCTGATGCCGATCGGATGCTTGGAAAAATGGCTACGGTACAAACCATCAGGAAACGATTATAAAACGCATATCGTCGCGTATTCGGCCCATCGCTGTCAGCTTTAACGGATAAGATATGAGTGAGTTTACAAAGATTGCGATGATGGATAAATTTCAAGTGTTTGGAAGAGCTTTTGTGAGCCGCTGGGTTGGTAATAGAATACACTGATAAAAATACTGATTTCCTGGAAGAATACGAAATGGTAGGGAGCGACTTAATGAACAAATACTAAAAGCAGCTAATAAAACGTAAATGATATACTATTGAAATTAGTAATTTACTACCCATAATTTAGTATTTTACTAATTAAATTAACTAAATCTATCTATGTATTTTAGTACCCCCCCCATCATGTTAGCTAAATACTAATGGTAGTGATAGCGGTTCGCCAGGCTTACTGAGCACTCCCGTATTCACCGGCTTTATTGCCTTCTCCTACCCTGGCTTGTCAACAATTTCCCCATTCCCGAATACGTTTCGATTTGGAATACTATCTTTGCAGCGTTCATGCTAACTAATAAAAACATAAAATGAGCAAAATTAAAGTCGCTATCAATGGGTTTGGCCGGATTGGCCGCCTGTCTTTCCGAAGACTCCTTGAAAAAGAAAATGTTGAAATCGTTGCCATTAATGACTTAACAGATAATGCAACGCTCGCGCATTTATTGAAATATGACTCCGTTCATGGTAAATTCCAGGGCGATATCACCTCTGACAGCGAAAGTTTAACCATCAACGGTGTTCGTATCCACGCATACGCCGAACGCGATCCCAAAGCGTTGCCCTGGGCTGCCCTGGGCGTTGATATTGTCCTGGAATCGACGGGCCGGTTCGTTGACGAAGCGGGCGCTGGCCAGCACCTGACCGCCGGAGCGAAAAAAGTGGTTATCTCGGCTCCTGCTAAAGGCAACATTCCGACGGTTGTGCTGGGCGTAAACGAAGATACCCTGACGGGCACCGAAACCATTCTCTCCAATGCCTCCTGTACGACGAACTGCCTTGCTCCGATGGCAAAGGTTCTCGACGATGTATTTGGGATTGAAAAAGGGTATATGACAACCGTACACGCTTATACCGCCGACCAAAACCTGCAGGATGCCCCCCACTCCGACCTGCGTCGGGCCCGGGCTGCGGCTTTGTCAATCGTTCCGACGTCGACGGGTGCTGCTAAAGCTGTTGGTTTGGTGTTGCCACAACTAAAAGGCAAGCTCGACGGTTATGCGCTTCGCGTCCCCATTCCGGATGGGTCGGTAACGGATTTGACGGTCATTCTCAAGCGCGAAGCCACGAAGGATGAAATCAACGCAGCCATGAAAGCCGCGGCCGAAGGTCCGCTGAAAGGCATTCTGGAATACTGCGAGGATGAAATCGTTTCAACCGATATCGTCGGGAACACCAGCTCCTGCATTTTTGACTCGAAGCTGACTTCCGCCAATGGCACCCTGGCGAAAATCGTCGGCTGGTACGATAATGAGTTTGGCTACTCCAGCCGCATCGCTGACCTGATTGCAAAATTGTAATATTACAGGATAAGGCGCAAAAAAAGGCGGGAAATCATCCCGCCTTTTTGCATTTTAAGTATTTTATGGAAAAGCCTTTCCTGTAGAAGATTTCTTCGTATTTTGTCTTTATACCCAGGTGAAGGTTGTTCATGGCCGACGCGTATAAATCCCGCGTAGCCACTAAATCCTGAAAACCGTTAGCGGGTAACGTCTTCAAACTAAAATCGAAGAAATCGTCATGGTCGGTTTTGAGGTGTAGCACCCCGTCCTCAACCAGAATTTCCCGGTACAATTCCAGAAAGCGCGGATCCGTCAGGCGGTTTTTGCTCTGGCTAATCCGCGGTTGGGGGTCCGGGAAGGTGATCCAGAGTTCATTGACTTCCTTCTTCCCGAAGAAATCCAGCAGCCGAAACACATCCGTCCGCAAAAAGGCCACATTCGTGAGACCAGCCGCCAGCGCCCGCTGACTCCCCTGCGCGATCCGGTCGCCTTTCCGGTCAATTCCGATAAAGTTCAGATGGGGATAGTGCTCGGCCAACCCAACGGTATATTCACCCCGCCCGCATCCGACCTCAATCACAATCGGGTTTTCATTCTGGAAATAGTGCCCGCGCCAATTGCCTTTAATGGTATCGAAAATTTCTTTACCCGGCTCTAACACATTTGAACTGAGTCGATTGTGCTCAAAACGAGCCAATTTATTTCTGCTCACTTTTACAACTGATTTAATTCGGCAACCACGTAGGTACTGCCGGTCACTAAAATACAATCCCCCGGATCGGCCCGATCCAGGGCTGTTTTCAACGCCTGATTGACATCCCGGAAGACCTCTCCCACCAAACCGTAGGCTTTACATTCCTCCGCCAGCGATTGGGCATCGAGTGCCCTCGGAATATCCGGCTCACAAAAATAATACTGCGCATCCTTAGGAAACAACCCGAGGACGTGCGACAGGTCCTTGTCTTTCACAAACCCGATCACCAGGTGCAGCGTCCGGTACGAAACCGTTTGCAGCGATTCAAATACGCTCCGAATACCGGGTTCATTATGCCCCGTATCGCAGATAACCGTCGGATTTCGCTGCAGAATCTGCCAGCGGCCTTTCAACCCCGTCAATTTAACCACCTGGGCAAAACCGGTCCGAACCACCGAATCGGCGAGTTTTTCCTTAACCTCTGCCGCAAAAACCGGGTCCAGACCAAAATTCGGGGTAGCCAGTACCTCCAGAACAGTGGCCACACCGGCTACATTTTTCAATTGATAGGTTCCCAGCAATTCCAACGACAGGGGACCCTCACCGCCAAGCCGGGGCTCCAGAACGAAATGACGCCCCTCGGCATCGATGCCAAGGTCGGTAATGGCATACCGCTCCGCGCCCACCAGCAGGGCACTTCCGCATGCCCGGGCGCGGTTTTCAAAAACAGGATACGTTTCCGGATCGTATTCGCTGATCACCACCGGCACACCGGGTTTGATAATGCCGGCTTTTTCGGCTGCAATTTTTTGAAGACTGTCGCCCAGAATATCGCTATGATCCCAGCCAATGTTCGTAATTAGGGAGACCAGCGGGGTAATGATGTTCGTCGAATCCAGACGCCCCCCCAAACCAACCTCGATAACGGCCATATCGACGTTCTGACGCGCGAAATAGTCAAAAGCCATCCCAACGGTCACTTCAAAGAAAGAAGGCTTTAAATCCTCGATAAACGCCCGGTGCTGGAACACGAACGCGGCCACCTCCGCTTCGGGCATCGGCAGGCCGTCGATCCGGATTCGCTCGGTAAAGTTTTTCAGATGGGGTGATGTATACAACCCGGTTTTAAAACCGGCCGACTGCAGGACAGCCGCCAGCAGATGCGACGAGCTGCCTTTACCGTTGGTGCCGCCAACGTGAATGCTCCGGAATTTTTCGTGCGGATTTCCGAGATACGCACAGAGTTGAAGAATATTATCCAGACCCGGTTTGAGGGCCTTCGCTCCTACGCGGTGAAAAACCGGTAATTGCGCGTATAAATAAGCAATCGCTTCCGAATACGTCATTCGGTACTAATTTGATCGAATATTGATGGTGTACGTACCGGTTGAAATCGGCGGAGCCGACGAGCCTTTGGGAACCAGTTGCAATTTATACACCTGTTGTTTGTAGAATTCCGTAACCGTCGGGCTCAGGCGCGTTTCTTTGACCCGCACGAAGGTAACATCCCCCTTGTCATCCACCTTGATTTCGAAAACGATTTTGCCGCTTTCCCCCGAATTATCCTGCGCAATGCGGGTACTCGACAGTCGCCAGCCCGCCATGTTCAGGGAAACGCCCGAACCGGTGCCGCCGGGAGTCCCGTAGAATTGTTTCGCATTGATATTGCCATCGGGATTTCCTTTATCGCCAACGCCCGACGCATCATCTCCGTTGTTGTTCCCTCCTACGCCCGAAGCTTTGCCGACGGTTCCGTTCGATCCACCTGAGTTCGATTTCTTGTATAATGCATTGGCATCCACCTTTTTGGGCTCAGCAACCGGCTCGGCTTTGGGCGGAGCGGGCGTCGGTTTTGGCGTGGTGGCTTCCACTTTTTTGGGTTCTGCCTTTTCCGGCACCGTCACCGGGCTTTCAATCTTGCTGGCGATATCCGGTTTTTCGGTAATCACCTTACTCGGCTTGGCATTTTCAATTTTCGGAACGGGTGCCGTGGGCGTTTTTTCCACCCGGGGCGTGGTCGTGATTTTCGGATTCGGCTTCTCCTCCTCCTTTTTCACGTCCTCCGTATTCTTCGAATCACTGGCTTTGTTATACGTCTGTATCGAACCGCTGCCGATCAAATCCGTTCCAAAGTTCACTTCCACCAGCTGAATCGGCGGAGGATCAGGCACCGACTGCCAGAGCCGAATGTACAGCAGCAGAAAAAACAAGAGGGCACAAATAGCGAACGACCCGGCAAAAGCCGTTACCCGGTATTCATTCTCATTGTCCAGCGTAAGGCGATTCATGGAAACAGTGTTTAGCCCATTAACGGAATAACCGGTGGACGGTATTGTCCAACACGGGCAAAAATAAAACGATTTCCGGAATACTTCGGTTCATCAACGCAAAAAGGCAACCCAAAGGCTGCCTTTTCAACAGTTCTATCCGCAAATCACTCACATCACCACCCTCATTGTCCGATTTTATGAACCCAGGCCCGGGCACCCGACAATTTACTAACGACTTCGAGTGACGCCAGAATTTCGTGTTTATCCGGCGACCCAACGGCCGCCACTTTAACCAGTTCGTTCGTTTTCGACTGCGGGAGCACATAAGCGGTTTCAAAACCGTTTTTCCGCAACTTCCGCATCAGCCGGCGGGCATTGGTTTTATTCGAAAAACTCCCCGCAATCGCCACGTAATAAACCTCGGCTTTTTTGGCATCAACCGCTACCGCTTCAACTACGGGCGGTTTTACCGTTTCGGCTTCCGTTGTAACGACCGGATCAATCACCGGCATAGGCTCCGTTACCACCTCGGGTTTCGATTCCGGAATAGCCACCGGCTCGACGGATGTTACTGTTTCCGTTTTTACCGCTTCCGGTAGCCGATCCGATTTTTCCGGCATAAACGACTGGAACGGATTCAGGCTGCTCAGGGATAGCGAAGGCGATTGGCCCACGGTCAGAAAACCGAGGGAGCAAATCAGCAGAACGGCCGCGGCCCAGGCCAGATACTGCCGCCGGCCGTACGAAGTTTCCGTCGGAATGGGCAGGATTTTGGCCGGAATTTCCTCCGCTTCCACCGCAATCGGCGATTCGTTCGGGAGTTTGACAACCGGTGCCGGTTTTACGTCTTCTTCCGATACTGCCTGGAGCAACCGGGCTTCGACGGGCTGAAAACCGTACGATTCGCCCTGAAAGTTGTGCCGGATTTCGGGATCGAACTGAAGCTTACCTTCCTCATTTTCCGAGAATAACCCCAGGCCTTCTATCGTAACGATTCGCTGTTGCCGCATGTCCTGCTTCAATCCTTCCACAAACTGCCGGATGGCCTGGTACGCTTCGTCCCGCGTACAGCTTTCGTGCAGCATCAGGTAATTGATCAGCAAACCGTCGTCCAGTTTGAGGGCCTCGTTGAACGCAATTTTCTTGCGGGGCGGCATATACAGCCCGGTACTTTCCACAAACGTGGCCGGAATGTAATGTAAAATGAACCCTCCCAACTCGGGAACAACGATGCAATCGTACTGGAACAGCAGTTTTTTCAGGTAATCCGGGACAAGAACCATGGGCTTTGTGGTTTAGGCGTATCAGAAGCTGTACGACAATCCTCCGAGAAAGTTAAGCCCTTGTTGCGGATAATACAAATACCGCTGATAATTACCGCCTATAATGTTATTTAACGAAACAAAAGCTGAAACCTGTTTTCCTAAGAAATAGTCAATTTTCAGGTTCAAATCCCAGATCGGTTTCAGGGTGACAATCTGATTGGTAACAAAGTTTTTGCCCTTCATGCCCTGATAATGGTACAAATCCATCGTGATAAATAATTTTTTATCAACGATAAACGAGTTGGACCACGAACCCGACACGGTTGGCCGGTGCCAGGCTTCTTCCATCCGGCTCAGGGTGTAGTCGTAAAAGTCGGCCCGCAGGGTCGAGCGGAAAATTTCTTTGTACGTATAGCCCACCTGCCCCGAAACCGTTAGCACGTGCGTCCGGTTTCCGTCGTAGACGGCGAAGAACTGCGCCGTATCCGGCCAGGTATTGTTAAAGCCGTAGAAGTTCCGGTAACGGGCGTACGACACCTTGCCTTCGTAGGAAATACCCCCACCGAGTTCGCCCTTGCTTCCGCCGTAGATATCCCAGGTTTTTTCGGTATTGGCCAACACCACTTTCGGCGCCAGCCAGCGGTTTTCGCTCAGTAAACTCCGCAGGGTATTCCGGTTAATGTCGCCATCTACGCCCGTAAAAAAGTGAATATTCCCAGCCGGAACCACATCAATGTCAATAACCGGAAAAGCCCGCGTCCGGTTGATGGACAGCCGCTTATCGGATTCGTTAACAGCGTTAACCCCGAAGGTTGCCGTCAGCAGGGAATTAGAATATTTAAAGGTGGGCTTCACCCGGAACAAATTCCGGTTATCGACCGGGCCATCCGTCCGCTGCGTGATGAAAGCATCGGCGGCAAAGAGCGCCACAAAGTTATCGGAGATGCCTACCGAGCCCTTCAGGTTGGTTCCCCAGTCCAGTTCGGTGGCTTCGTAGTGATCCGAAAGGTTGGTAATACCGGTTTTCAGCGAGTAGTCAATATTTTTGTCCGGATCTACATTCTCAATGCCGATACTGAACTGTGACGTTTTCAGGACCTGTCGGATCGTTTGCCGGTCGATTTCCTGCGGACGACGATAGCCGTAAAAATAAAACGCTTCCCGGTCGTACCCCAGGTTGGCCGTCAGTTTGATCGCATCGGTCTGGTAATAACCATTCAGTTTGATCCGGTTTTCGCTCGTCGCGGAATTCTTGCCATCCACCGGCCCCATCGACGATGACAGATGTTTGAATGATCCGTCGACACTGATGTTTTCCATCACCTGTCCGCTGCCGAACGCTTCCCCGTAAAACGAACCATAATTCCCGGCCCCCGCTTTGACGTAATTATTAAACAGGTCCTGCTGCTCGGCCTGGGCCGCCGGAATCGGCAGTGCATTGGGCGACAGCCTGGGATCACCCACCGACAACGCACGGTCGTTGAACTCGTAGGTCAGTTTGCGCTGCTCGGTCGACGGTTTGATGGACGGTATTTTGTTGAAAAGCCGGTTGGCGGGCGGCATTTCTATTTTCCGGTTTTTCTCGATGGTAATTTCCTGATCATCCACCTCACCCTCCCGCACGGGCGGGGGGGTTGGTCGCTGGGGCTGTTGCGCCCAGGCATCAACCGTCGTGAGCAGCAAGCTGCCCGAAACAATCAAAAGCAGGGCCAGGTGATCGAAGGAAGATTTGGGTGACGACATGAATTGATACGGTTTGAACCAGCTGGTTCGGCTAAATGGTTAGAATGGGATGGCAAAATCGGCTTCTGAAGCCGGTTCGGGATCAGTTTTTCGATTCGATGGCGACCAGTTTCTGTTTTGCCTCGGCAATAATCTCCTGGTTCTCCGCATTTTCGATAATCGAATTCAGCACGGCCTTGGCCTGGGCGATTTCGTTCTGCGCAACGTTATTTTCGGCGACCAGAATAAAGCCTTTGCCTTTCCAATAGTCGTACTGCGCAAAATCGGAGTTAAACCGCAGCAGCACATCAATCGACTCCTTGTATTTTTTGGTTCGGTAGAGCATATCCGCCAGCCAGAAATTGGCCTCGGCCCCCTGCTCGTCTTTGGCCAGCGCAATCGTTTTCTCGAACTCGGTGGTGGCCTGTTTGTAATCGCCTTTGGCATAGGCCACTTTGCCCAGCATCAGCTGCGCCCGGTTTTGCGCCCCTGGCACCACATTGCCCATCAACAACACTTCCCGCGCCAGCACCTGCGTCGAATCATTGTTTCCCGTTGCGTAATAGGTCTCCATCAGCCCCAGCACCGCCTGCGACTGCTCGTTCTTGCTTTTCGACTGCGCCAGCACCGTCCGGTAATTGCGGATGGCGCGCGGATAATTCTTCTGCTGCCGTTCGACATCGGCGGCCCGGGCCGCTGCGCGGGTCACAAAATCGGACTTATTCTCGGCCATAACGGCGTAATAATTTTTCAGGGCATTCGGTAAATCCCCCGAACGGTAGTACGAATCAGCCAGGTAATACCGGGCTTCGTACGCCAGCGGGCTGTTGGGATTATCATCAATAAAGGCCTGTAAAGTTGGAACAGCCTGCGTGTACTTCTCATTGAAATATAAGCCTTTAGCGTTCTCAAACTCAACCTTTTGTAGATCCGTATTTCCCGGATTATTTCTCTTGTATGTCGATAACGTACTGCTGAACTCCTCGGAACGACCGGCATCACTCAGGGCATTCTGCAGGCCCAGCAACGCCCCCGAAGCCGATGGGCTGCCCCCGTACTGATCCAGAATCCGCCGGTAATCCTGAATAGCCGGTTCGTACAACTGGAGGTTTGTGCTGGCCGTGGCCCGCTTCAGCAAAGCCGCCGGAATCAGGTAACTTTTCGGTTTATCGTTGATTAACCGGCTAAAACCACGAATTGAAGCCTGGTAGGCCCCTTTTTCAAAATCGACGTTCGCCATCTGAAACAGGGCATCATCGCTGTATCGAGAATTCGGAAACTGCTTCAGCACGGCTTCAAACTGCGCCTTCGCTTCCGTATCGCGCTCCATGAACGCCAGAATGACCCCTTTCTGGTAAGCCGCATAATCCCGGTCGATCCGACCCTGCGCAATGGCATTGTCGTAATACCGCATGGCTTCGTTGTAATTCTTGGTGGCAAAGTAGCTATCGGCCACGCGAACCGTTGCATCTTCCAGCGCCTGCTTATCCGACGACCCGGACTTGGCGATGAAATCCCGGAAGTAGGTAACGGCCTGCGAATAATTTTTCTTGTTATACGCTGCGTAACCGAGGGCATACAAGCTTTTGCCCTGCAACTCGGCACTGACATTGCTCCCACGGAGCGCCTGCTGGTACAGCGGAATGGCCTCGTCGTATTTGCGCTGGGCGGAATAGGTTTCGGCTTTCCAGAACAGCGCGCTGTTCCGCAACTCGGTATCCACCGGATTTTTCAGGGATTTGTCAAAATTCGCAATGGCCTGATCATACCGCTCCGCATTGAAATCGTTAACCGCCTGGTTGTACGTAATCCGCTGGTAGGAGGCATTGATACGGGGCGTCCGGCGTTTCAGGCCTTCAATGTACGCGATCGCCGTCGTGTAATTGTTGGACGAAAAATATGCTTCGCTG
Source organism: Larkinella bovis (assembly GCF_042655385.1). Lineage (NCBI taxonomy): Bacteria > Pseudomonadati > Bacteroidota > Cytophagia > Cytophagales > Spirosomataceae > Larkinella > Larkinella bovis. Next base: position 745,075 of record NZ_JBHSMA010000001.1, read on the forward strand.
AGCAGTTCGTTCGATTCGTTTTCGAATTTACTGTTCGGGTAGCGTTTCAGAAAATCCGTAAACTCCTTCACGGCCTCGCCACCATTATTCAGATCCAGTTGCAGCTTGGCGTGATTAAACACCGACTCTTCCTGGATTTCCCGGTTAAAATTCAGCCTCGCCGACTGATCAAACGCATTCAGGGCAAAGCTGGGGTTCGCCGTCTGCAGGTAGCTGATGCCAAGGCGATAGGCCGAATACTGCGCAATGGTGTCTTTACCGGCGGATACGTTCTTCAAGGCAGCAATGGCCCCCTGGTAATCACCGGTTTTGAACAGGGCATCGCCGTACCGGAACTGCACCGCCGGCGCCACTCCGCGTCCTTTGACATTACTATATTGTTTATAGAAAGGAATTGCCTTGCCGTAATCGCCTTTTTTATACAAAACCTCGGCGGTAAAGAGGGCTACGTCGGCGAGCTGGGCGGCATTTCCCCGGTTTCGCTGCAACAGCGGCTGCGCGTACGCCAGCAACTGGTCATACTGGCCGGCTTTATACATCGATTGCACAATCCAGTTGGGTACCTCATTCTGGTAAGTCGGATTCTGCTCGATTCGTTTGAAATCGGCGACGGCTTCCCGGTAATTGCCCTGCCGGAAATTGATCACCCCGGCATAGTACGAGGCCGACGGTGCCTGCGCCAGACCCGGATCGGACTTGATCTGGTTCAGCAGCGGCAGGGCGTTACGCAAATCCTGCTTCGAATAATAGGCCATTGCCAGCAAATATTTGCTTTCGGCCTGCCCGTAGGCGTTCTGGTTTTGCCGGATGGCTTTCTCCAGAAACGTGATGGCCCGGTCGTAATCGCCTTTGTCGAAATAGTATTTCCCGAGATCGCCGTATAATAAACCGGCTTTCGGGTGTTCGCGGTGGGTTTTCACGAACCGATCCACCTGCACTTCCGCTTCCGGAATATCGAGGTACAAACCGGTCAGCGCGATGTAGTATTCCGCCGAAACCGCATTCTGATCACTGATGTTGGTGATCGGCTTTTTGCGATCGAGGTATTGCAGAAACTCCTGGCGCGCAGCCGCGTAGTTATTTTTCTCGAACCATTCCAGGCCATTGCGGAACAGTACGTCGGGCTCGGTGTAACTGAGGGTTCGCTGGGCGGATACCGTGGTCGACAGCACCGAACAACTTACGAAAACCGATAAGGTAAATGCCTTTCCAAACAGGGTCGGACGCATACGTTGGGGTTAAACAGATTTTTCTTTAACGGAGTTACGTTATTACTTTTGTGAGTCGTAAGAACGGGGTTTTCACCATCTGAAAACGAAAGTACACGCATTTTCCGTATGAAAAAAAATCATTGGCTTTTCTTTTTACTCAGTCTCCCCCTCTGGATCGCCGGAACAATTCCCGCGCTTTCCGGGACCGAGGGCGCGCTTCCTCCCATTACCTATACGGTTTCGATGCCCGAACCGCAAACCCATTATTTCGAAGTGGAAATGCGAATAGCGGGCGCGGCTGCCGGTTCCAAAACCGCCACTAATGGCTATCTGGACGTCAAAATGCCGGTCTGGACACCCGGTTCGTACCTGATTCGGGAGTATGCCCGTAACGTGGAAGGATTCCGGGCGTCGGCGGGAAATCAGCCCGTCCGGTCGGAGAAAATCCGAAAAAATACCTGGCGGGTTTATTCCACAGCCACACCACTGACCATCCGGTATAAAGTATACGCCTACGAACTTAGCGTACGGACCAGTTTTATCGATGCTTCGCACGGGTATTTCAACGGAGCCAGCCTGTTTCTCTACGTTGATCACCTCCGCAGCCAGCCCCATCGCCTGATCATTCAGCCCTATGCCGACTGGAAAAAAATCTCGACCGGCTTGCCGGCGGTTCCCGGACAAGTCAATACCTACCAGGCCGCCGACTATGACGTGCTGGTGGACAGTCCCGTCGAAATCGGCAACCATCATACGTTTACGTTTACGGCCGCCGGCGTTCCGCATACGGTGGCGATGTACGGCGAGAAACACTACGACGATGCCAAACTGGCCAACGATATGCAGCGGGTTTGCGAGGAAACGTTCCGCGTCATCGGCGAACACCCCTGCCAGGACTACACCTTCATTATTCACCAGACCCCCACGGGCGGGGGCGGCCTGGAACACGCCAACTCCACGACGCTGCAAGTCACCCGCAACGCGTTCGTTAACAGCAAGTTGTACCAGGATTTTCTGAGTCTGGTGGCCCACGAATATTTTCACCTCTGGAACGTGAAACGGATCCGGCCGAAAGCTCTCGGGCCGTTCGACTACGAAAACGAAAACTACACGCACCTGCTCTGGGTGGCCGAAGGAATTACCAGTTTTTACCAAACCGCCATTCTGCAACGCTGCGGCATCCTATCGTCGGAAGCCTACCTGCGCTCCTTCGCCGGCGAAATTTCGGGGATCGAGAATTTGCCCGGCAACGCGGTGCAATCCGTCGCCGAATCGAGCCTGGATGCCTGGATCAAGTACTACCGCCCGAACGAAAACTCGGTGAACAGCACGGTTTCGTATTACAGCAAGGGAAGCGTACTCGGCGGTTTGCTGAATCTGGCGATTGTCAACAGCACCAACGGCCAGAAAAACCTCGACGATGTGCTGCGGCTGTTATATACGACGTATTATAAGAAAGAGAAACGCGGTTTTACGGATACCGAGTTTCAGGAAGCGGTGGAAAAAATCGCCGGCCGGAAACTCGATGACTTCTTTCAGAAATACGTTTTTGGAACTGAAAAAATCGATTATAACTCCTTCCTGAATCCGGTCGGTCTGCAACTGGTGGATGCCAGCGCCAGCAAGCAGGATGCGTACCTCGGGACCCTGACCAAATTCGCCGACGGCAAATTGACGGTTTCGTCGGTCCGGCGCGACTCACCCGCCTGGATCAACGGCCTGAATGTCAACGATGAAATTCTGGCCATCGATAACGTGCGCGTCGGCAATGATCTGGAAAGGGTGCTGGAAGCGTACCAGCCGGGCGCCACGATTTCGGTCCTGGTGAATCGGACGGGCCAGTTGAAAACGCTGGCGGTTTCGCTCACCGGAAATCCGCTGGCGGCTTTTCGAATCCAGCCCCTCGCTAGTCCGACCACGGAGCAACGGGCCCTGTACAGGAAATGGCTCGGCATCGAAAAGAGCTGATTACAGCCCGTGCCGTTCGAGGGCGTTCATGAAATCTTCGTGCATCTGTCCGAAGCGTTCGTTCACCCGTTGCAGGAACAGTTCGTCGACCAGCCCGATGACGTCTTCCTCCGAGCTAACATCCATTTCACTGATTTTATAGGTCTGCTCATAGGAGCCCGCTTCAATCTTGATCAGGTATTTGTTGTTCCAGACATACAAGCCAATGCGGAAAGCCGGATGCGAAATTTCTTTTAGATAGCGCATTTTGTTACCATTTAACAGTGTTAGGTTACAATTATTTTACTAATTCAGCAATACAATGAACTTCTTTCCCCCGCGAACGTGTCCTTTTTTTTCCCTGTTCATAGTAATCGGTCTGTTCCTGTCGGCCTGTTCCGACTCGAACAACAGCGAAGCGATCGTGTTTTTTCAACGGGCAAATGTAGCGTTCAAAACCGGGGAATACCGGCAGGCCATCAAGTTTTACAACGAAGCGATTGAAAAAAAACCGGACTTCGCCGATGCCTATAACAACCGGGGCCTGGCGAAATACCGGATTGGGGATTTACCCGAAGCGCTGGAGGATTACAACCGGGCCATCGAAAAAGACGGGGAATTCTGGGAAGCTTATTTCAACCGGGCCGACGTGCGGGCGGAACTGAACGATTTGAAAGGCAGTGCCGACGATCTCTCCAAAATCCAGCCGGTTTACAAAGATTCCTCGTATTATTACGTCCGACTTGGCAACCTTCAGGTTCGGCAGGATGCGGTTTCGGCCGCCCAGGCGTCATACGAAAAGGCGCTGGCGCTTGATTCGAAAAATGCCGAAGCGCTGACGAATCGGGGTGTCCTCTATTTCAATCAGAAGCAGTTCGATCGGGCGAAAACGGATTTTCAGCGGGCGACCGAATTCAACCCCAAACAGCATTTTGCCTTCAATAACCTCGGCCTGATTCTGGGTCGGGAGAAAAAATACGCCGAAGCGCTGCAACTGACCGACAAAGCGCTGGCGCTGCAACCGGCCCAACCGTATTACCTCAACAACAAAGGCTACCTGCTGCTCCAGTCCAACCGCCCCGACGAAGCCCTGCCTTTGATTCAGCAATCGCTCAAACTCGACGAGCAGAATGGCTGGGCGCACCGCAACCTGGGCCTGTACTTTCTAACCAAACAGCAACCCGATCAGGCCATTGCCTCGTTGCAGGAAGCGGAACGGCTCGATCCGTCGATCGAAAACGTCTACGCGTATCTGGGTCAGGCGTACCAGCAAAGCGGTGACCCCGCGCAGGCGTGTCAGGTCTGGAAAAAAGGCGAACAGATCGGCGACGAACTGGCGAAGGAAAACCGGATTCGCTTTTGCCGTTAACGCCCGCCAAAGGTTTCCTGCACCAACTGCCTGTACCGCTGGAACTGGTCCGCGTTTGTTGGGCGGCTGGTTTCGATCTCGAGCAGTTTCCCGCCATCACCTGGCGCGAAAAAATCAGCCAGGGCGGTTTTCAGCGCGGCATACGAGCTGACCTGAGTATACTGCAATCCGGCATCCCTGGCTGTATTGGCCGCCGTAAGCGGTTGACTGGTTTCAAAATAGGGTTCCAGTTCCGGCTGTTTCGCGGGGCCGTCGATGATGCGGAAAATATTTCCCCCGTGGTTGTTGAGCACAATAATCCGCAGATTCGGGGGCACGAGGTTGTTCCAGAGCGCATTGCGGTCGTAAAAAAACGCCACGTCGCCAATCAGGGCCGTTACGGTTTTGGGAGTTGTCAAGGCTGCCCCCACCGCCGTACTCAGGCAACCGTCGATGCCGCTGGTACCGCGATTCGCAAAAACCGCCACCTGCTGTTTTTCGTCCAGGCCGCACAGGTTTACGTAGCGAACGGGCATGCTGTTGGCCACATGCAACTGACTATCAACCGGTAAGGCCTCCAGAACTCGCTGAACGACCGCCCATTCGTGAAAAACCGCTTCGTCTTTCAGAAACTGGTTCACCATCCGGGCCGCCTTCCGATCGACGGTTTGCCAGGTGGCCTGAAATTGGTCATCGGCTTCGTCATCCTCATCGTTGCTTACAAACCGTTGATAATCAATATCCGAGAAGAGTTTCTCAAAAAAGGCCGCCGGTTCGTACGGAATCAGCCGTGTCAGCGACTGAAAGGGATCGGCCAGCCGGTCGTGCGGTTGAATCTGCCAGTGCCGGGCGGGTGGGTTCGACCGCAAAAACAGTTTGAATGGCTTCGAAAGAAACGATTGACCACACGTAATCAACAAATCCGGCCGAAGGCGGTTTTTAAATTCCGTGTCGGGGGTTTGCAGAAAGACATCCTGCCGCGAAATGAACTCGTCATTCCGGCCGATGTTGGCGATCACATCGCCGACGATCGGAATGTGCCATTCTTCGCTGAGTTTTTTCAGAATCGCCAGCAGGGCCGGATCGTGCGGGCCTTGTCCCACGGCAATGAGTTTCCGCTCCGCCGAATCCCACTCCTCCTGCAATCGATGCCAGGTTTCCGCCGACAGCCCCAGAACCGGTTTCAATGGCTCGATTAGTTTCACCGGTCCATACTGAAACGTTTCGTCGGCGGTGGGATACAGCGGTTCCCGGAGCGGAAGGTTGATGTGAACGGGTCCGCACGGTTCGGCGCGGGTCAGCTCAACGGCTTCGTTCGCCACGCGGTCGGCAAACCAGCGCGCGTCGGGATGGACAACGTCGGCGGGAAACTCGAACGACCGCTTCACGTGTTTCCCAAAAATTTCGGTCTGGTAAATGGTCTGCCCGTCCTGCTGGTGGGTCCAGTCCTTGGGGCGGTCGGCGGTCAGAATCAGCAACGGAATTTCCTGAAAATACGCTTCGGCCACGGCGGGTGCCAGGTTGTATACCGCACTACCCGATGTACAGACGACGATGACGGGCTGGCCGATCTGCTGCGCAAGACCCATCGCTATGAAACCGGCGGATCGCTCGTCGGCCACGACCCGGGTGGTGAGGCCCGGATGCCGGGCAAGGGCCAGGGTAATGGGAGCGCTTCGTGAGCCAGGAGAAATCACGGCCTCCCGAATTCCTTTCCGGACACATACTTCCACTAAATTGAGAACCTGCTGATGAATCGCCACAAAAATTCGGTAGTAGAGTGATCGGACTGCAATAAAAAAGCCGAGTCTGCAAAATAGGTTTGCATGCCCGGCTTTTTCGTTACGCTATCGGTAGGGATACCGTTTATGGTTTTTTGTTCACGCGGTACCGTTGAAACAACGTATCCCCATAAACCACTAACCCAAATACGTCTTTAACGCTTTGGACCGGGAGGTATGGCGCAACCGGCGGATCGCTTTTTCTTTGATCTGCCGAACGCGTTCACGGGTAAGGTTGAATTTCTCCCCGATTTCTTCCAGTGTCATTGCGTGTTCGCCGTTCAGTCCGAAGTATAACGTGATCACATCGGCTTCCCGCTGGGTGAGCGTCGACAAAGCACGTTGTACTTCCTTCCGGAGCGAATCGTTAATCAGGCCCGAATCCGGTTTATCTTCCCCATCGTTTTCGAGAACGTCGAGCAGGCTGTTTTCTTCACCCTGCACAAACGGAGCGTCCATTGAAACGTGCCGACCCGAAATTTTCAGGGTATCGACCACCTCGGCGGCCGAAATCTCCAGCACGGCCGCCAGTTCTTCCGGCGATGGCTCGCGTTCGAACTTTTGCTCCAGGTCGGAGAACGTTTTGGAAATCTTGTTCAGAGAACCCACCCGGTTGAGCGGCAGACGAACAATCCGTGACTGTTCGGCCAGTGCCTGCAGAATCGATTGGCGAATCCACCAAACGGCATAGGAAATAAATTTAAACCCCCGGGTTTCGTCAAACCGTTGGGCGGCCTTGATCAGACCGAGGTTTCCCTCGTTGATCAGGTCTCCCAGCGATAACCCCTGGTTCTGGTACTGTTTTGCTACGGAAACGACAAACCGCAAGTTTGCCTTGGTAAGACGTTCCAGCGACAACTGGTCGCCTTCCCGGATTTTCTGGGCCAACTGAACTTCTTCGTCGGGGGTAAGCAGGTCCACTTTACCAATCTCCTGCAAGTACTTGTCAAGAGACTGGCTCTCGCGGTTGGTAATCTGTTTGGAAATCTTTAGCTGTCTCATGTACGGAATACTGCCTTCCGGCAGTCCGGTTTTATTACTACTTCATCAGGCTGTATGCCAATGCAAGTCCAATTATTAACGAAATCGTTGACTGATTCGATACACTAAAAAGTAACAAATCAGGCCGGATTTTTGTTCACGGGCTTGGGCAGTAAAACTTTCCGTGAAAGACGGTATTTCCCGGTTTTCTTGTCGATATCGATCAGCTTCACGCGGACTTCCTCCCCGACTTCCAGAACCCCATCCATAGTTTCCAGGCGGTCCCACTTGATCTCGGAAATGTGCAATAAACCATCTTTGCCCGGCAGGAACTCGACAAAGGCTCCGAACGGCATGATCGTCTTCACTTTTCCGTCGTAGATTTCGCCCACTTCCGGTACCGTTGCGATGCCTTTGATCCGCGAAACCGCTTTATCCATGCTGATCTGGTTCGTGGCAAAAATATTGACGAATCCGGCATTGTCTTTTTCTTCAATGACAATCGTCGTACCCGATTCTTTCTGGATTTCCTGAACCACTTTTCCACCTGGTCCAATAACGGCCCCGATGAATTCGCGGTCGATTTTGATCGTCACGGCGCGCGGAGCGTGGGGTTTCAGGTCCGGCCGCGGTGCCGACAGCGACTTGTTCATTTCGCCCAGAATGTGCAGCCGGCCCGCCCGGGCTTGTTGCAGGGCTTCCGTCAACACATCGTACGACAGGCCATCGACTTTAATGTCCATCTGGCAGGCCGTGATGCCCGCTTCGGTTCCGGTTACTTTAAAGTCCATGTCGCCCAGGTGATCTTCATCCCCCAGGATATCGGACAGAACGGCATATTTACCGTTTTCGTCCGTAATCAATCCCATGGCAATCCCGGCCACCGGCGCTTTGATTTTCACGCCGGCATCCATCAGCGCCAGGGTTCCGGCGCAAACGGTAGCCATCGACGACGAGCCGTTCGATTCCAGAATGTCGGAAACGACCCGGATTGTATACGGGTTGTCGGCATCCGGCGGCATCACTTTCTTCAGCGCCCGGTGAGCGAGGTTTCCGTGGCCGATTTCCCGGCGACCCGCCCCGCGGTTGGGCTTTACTTCACCCGTTGAAAAACCGGGGAAGTTGTAGTGCAGCAGGAATTTGGCATAGCCCTGGTACATCGCCTGGTCGACAATCTGCTCGTCCATTTTCGTACCGAGCGTCACCGTCGTCAGCGACTGGGTTTCGCCCCGGGTGAAAACCGCCGAACCATGCGCCGACGGCAAATAGTCGACGTCCGTGGTGATCTGACGGATCTCGTCCAGTTTCCGGCCGTCCAGCCGGTAGCGTTCGTCGAGAACCAGCCGCCGGGAGGCTTCCCACTGCACATCGTGGAAATATTGTTTAGCCAGCGTCAGTTTCAGCGGATCAACCTCCCCGTCCGGGAACAGTTGCGTTTTGAATTCCTCAAAAACCGCCTTGAACGATTCGCTGCGAACTTTCTTGTTTTTATTGGCCTGCAAGGCAACGGCATATACTTTATCGTAGCACTGCTGTTTGACCAGTTGCCGCAACTCTTCGTCGTGCGTTTCGTGGCTGTAGATCCGCTTTTCCTGCTTCCCAACGGCAGCTTCCAGTTCTTTCTGGGCTGCACACTGCAGTTTGATCACTTCGTGCGCGGCTTTCAGCGCTTCGACCACTTCCTCTTCCGAGCATTCATTCATATGGCCTTCCACCATACAGATGTCCTTGGCCGTTGCCGCCACAATCAGATCGAGCGTTGCCCGTTCCAGATCCGAGGTTTTGGGGTTAATCTGGTATTCACCGTCAATTTTCGCCACCCGAACTTCGGAGATAGGGCCATTGAACGGAATATCGGAAACCGCCAGCGCCGACGAGGCCGCCAGGGCCGCCAGCGCGTCGGGCAAGACTTCCGTATCCGCCGAAATCAGGGTAATCATGACCTGCGTATCGGCATGGTAGTCCTCCGGAAAAATGGGCCGCAGCGCGCGGTCAACCAACCGGCTGATCAATACTTCGTGATCGCTCAATCGACCTTCCCGGCGCTGGAAGCTACCCGGGATCCGACCGGCGGAGGCAAATTTTTCCTGATAATCGACAGACAGCGGCAAAAAGTCCGCTCCTTCTTTTCCTTCTTTGTTCGATACGACCGTAGCCAGCAGCATCGTATCGCCCAGGCGCACGACAACAGCCCCATCGGCCTGGCGGGCCAGCTTGCCCGTCTCGATGGTGATCGTACGTCCGTCAGGAAGGTTAATGGATTGTGTGATGATTTGTGACATAAACTAGAGAGTAATACCCGCGACAGCCGCTTTTTGAACCGATTGCTTCCTCTTGAAAGACCGCAATGTATAATACTACTTACCGACCGCTCGTTCGGACCATCCGAACGGAAAGAATTCTTAAAATAAAATCTACTTATATCGTAAACATGAAATCAGGGAACCTGTTTGAAAGATTCCCTGATCCGGTTTGAAGTTTTTACTTCCGAAGCCCTAACTCGGCAATAATGGCCCGGTAACGGCTAATGTCTTTCTTATACAGATAATCGAGCAACCGACGGCGCTTTCCGACCAGCTTTAACAGGCCCAGCCGGGTACCGTAATCATGCTTGTGTTTTTTCAGATGCTCTGTCAGGTGGTTAATCCGGAACGTAAACAGAGCGATCTGAGATTCAGCCGACCCAGAATCTTCCGTGGTTCTTTTGAACCCCTGGGCAGCAAAAATTTCTTGCTTTTTTTCGGTGTTTAAATACATCGTCAGACAGCTAATACTAATGAATAAAGTGAATGAAACGCGAAGGTACGGTTTTTTTGAATAAAAAATGACGAACCGCCCCAGAATATTTCAGGCAACCTTGGTTTGCAACCGCCCCGCCCGCCAGGCCGTATAGCGTTTTTTCAACCGTTCCCACCAGATCGTGTATACGTCCTTATCGAACAGGCGCGAATCATTCCGGGCCTGTTTCATCAGGTAAAGCCCAACCGGCAGCAGCACCACGTTGGCCATCCAGGCCCCCGCCGGAACCCAGACCAAACCGTCTTTCGCGTATTTGTCGCCGGTCAGTGTCAGCACATACAACAGAATAAAGAATATAATCGAAACCAGCACCGGAATTCCAAAACCGCCTTTTTTAATAATCGCTCCCAGGGGTGCCCCGATCAAAAACATGATGAAACACGAAATCGCCTGCGTGAATTTGTGGTGACTCTCCAGCTCATACCGGTTCACCGTTTTGGCCTTTTCTTTCAGATAGGTCTGGTTGGATTCCGCGTAGGACAGCATGTTACGGGCCTGCGACAGGGCCAATTCGGTGGTTTCGCCCCGCAGGCGGCTGTCGACCGGCTTCCGCAGCAGCGAATCGATCCACTTCCCTTCCCGAATGGCGGGTGGCCCGGCAACGGCCGTCGTACTCACCGTCGGATTCGTCAGAATCGGCGGCTGGGGCTGCTTAAACTGGTAACTGTAATACTGCCGGGAGGTCGTGGAGGTGCTCGCCAGGGTCGACTTCAGGTCCTTTTTCAGCGAATCGGTCAACGTGGCCAGTTCCTTCAGGTTTTTCATGTACTCGTGGTACTCGAACTGCTGCTCATCGGTCCGTTTCAGGCCGTACGAATCCAGGCTGATCCGCAATTTGTAATGCTGAAACCCGTTGCGCAGGAATTTGGCCAACTGGTTTTGTGGGCCACTACTCGCATACGACATACTGGAATTATCGGAGTATTCGGTATAGTCGTTGCCGTTGTACAGCTCAAAAATCAGGTATTGCTTGTCGGGGGTCGTAAACATCCGGCCCGAATCCGCCAGAATGATTTCGCGGTTTCCGGTTTCAACGCCGTTTTCCTGGTGCTTGTAGATCACCATGCCCCGCAGCAAATCACCTTCCTTGCGGTCGGCTTTGATGCTGTAACCGGGCAAGTCGTTGTAAAAAATACCTTCTTTTATACTCAGGGTGGCTTTCGAGGATTTTATATCCCACAACAGGCTGTAGCCCTTCAGGTTGGCCCAGGGCGCTACCTTATTATTAAACCAGAATGAGAAAATAGCAATCCCCGTCGCCACGATCAGCAACGGACGCATGGCACGGGTCAGCGAAATCCCGGCGCTTTTCATCGCGGTCAGTTCGAAGAATTCGCCAAGGTTGCCGTAGGTCATCAGGGAAGACAGCAAAACCGCCAGCGGCAGGGCAATCGGAATGGTAATCAGGCTAAAATAAATGAGGATTTTACCAAAAACCGCTAACTCAATATCTTTCGAGACAAACTGATCGATGTAAAACATCATCAGCCGCATCAGAAAGATAAACACGACTACACAAAGCGTCAATACGAATGGTCCCCAAAACGACTTCAGTACGAGCTTGTCAATTCTTTTCATTGGCAATCAACTACCCACAATTTCTTTCAACTTATCGATTAAACTGTTCCAGAGCGATTTAAGTTCGTCGACATCCGAGTTGGACGAGTAATCGGTAATGCGCAAAAACGTGGACTGGGTTAACTCACTGACGTCGACGCGGAAATCAATGTAGTTATGTTCGTCGGACACGGTACCATTTCCGTTCAGAAACTCGAACCGCACGCTTTTATTCTGCCGGATGGACACCTGCCGCGCCAGGTGACTTTCGTTATCCCAGTAAAAATCGAACTGATGGTCGGGGCGAATATTTACCTTATTGGCGAACCACTGTGAAAGACCGGAAGCGGTGCTGATATAGGGAAAAAGGACCTTGGGAGAGGCCCGTAGCTCGTATTCTGCAATAAATTTATATTTTTCCATATCAGTGAATTTTAATGGGTAACGTGGCAAAGTTAGCAGAATTTTAACACGGTGATCAAAAAGGTGATTTGGAGTCTTAGTTTTTTTTATTACTTTTGTGGCACGAAATCTGGCGGGGTAGCTCAGTTGGTTAGAGCACAGGATTCATAACCCTGAGGTCACGAGTTCAACTCTCGTCCCCGCTACTTTAAAGGCTGCAACAGGCAGGCCAACCGCGAAACCGTCTCTCCCGACGGTTTTTTGCATTTAAAACCGCCCCCTTCCCCGGCACCGGGCGGGGGCGGTTTTTGACCGCCTAACCTAGTGGAGAATGGCGAAAACCAGTTGCTTGAGAATGTCGCCTTCGGTGAGCGAAGGCGCATCGACGCCTTTCGAATGCGCGTCGGCCTGCCGAATGGCGTGAAGAATGCCGGCCACTTTCCAGACCGGATACGCCCGGGCGGTCTGGAGGTAATCCTTGACAAAAAAGGTGTGAACTCCCAGCAGCGTAGCCAGACTCTTTTCCGACTGATCGCGGGAGGCCTGCACCATCAGAACTTTGGTAAAGAACTGATACAGAATGATTAACATGGGGGGCAAAGGATTATCCTTTGGATTCCGGCTGAAATAATCGACGATGCGGTTGGCTTTCACCACATCCCGCAACGTGAGCGCTTTCTGCAATTCGAACACATTGTATTCTTTGCTAATGCCCACCAGGCGCTCCACGGTTTCGGCGCTGATCTCCTCCCCGGCTTTCAGGTTGATCGTAATTTTATCAATTTCCCCAGCCAGTCGCTTTAAATCATTTCCGATGTAGTCAAACAGCATCTGAATCGCCTTCAGGCTGATTTTCACCCCCTGTTGCCGGCAATAATCACCGATCCAGTCGGGCACTTTGTTGTCGTACAGCTTTTTGGAATTGAGCAAAACGCCTTTTTGAGCGAAGGCTTTGGCCAGTGCCTTTCGTTCGTCAAATGCGCCGGTATGACACAAGACCAGCACCGTGGACGATAACGGCGCTTTGGCATAGTCTTCGAGTAACGCCTGATTGGCTTTTTCGCCCAGACCGTTTAGTTGCTGGGCTTCCCGAACCAGCACCAGCTGCCGGTCGGCCATAAACGGATACCGCCGGGCCATATTCAAAATGGTCCCGACCTGGGCATCCTTTCCGAAAACGACGAATTGATTAAAGCCCTTCTCGTGCTCCGGAACCACGGTTTTTTCAATTTCATCCGCAATCAGGTCAACGAAATAAGTTTCTTCCCCGTGTAAAAAATAAACCGGAGCAACGTTTTTCTTCCGAATATCTTTTAACAACTGATCGATCGCAGGAGACATAACGCTTAAGAATATACGTAGATGGGATTAAGTAACAATCATTGGGTCAACGGATTGGCGTCCAGGAAGGAGCGAACGTGGGCCTGTAAGTCGGGGAAGAACCGCCGGAAGTACTCCTCAAAACTACGGTAATCGCTTTTTAAATCCTCGATTACCGTGTCCAGATGCGACGGAAAAGCCGTGCGACGCGCCACCCCCTTCAGGCTCCGGTCGATGCCGTCCAGAAACTGATAATTCGTCAGCCAGTCGTGCTGGATCATGTACCCACTCATTCGGCGGGCTTCTTCCGGGAGCTCGGAACGGTGGTGTTGCAAAAAACGGTAAAACCGGGTAACGAAATCAGCCAGCGGCTGGTGGGCAATCTCGGTAAAATGCCGGGCCAGAAAATGATCCAGGAAAATATCGATAGCCGCCCCCGCATACTTGTGGCAGCGCGGTCGAACCATCACGCGCATGGCCTCAACCAGCGGATGCTGATCGGTAAAGGAATCAATTTGCCGATGCAGCCAGATCCCGCGCTGCACGCGGGCCGACAGGCCATGCCGGGGGTGTCCGGGGTTTCCTTTGATGAAATCCGCGATAAAATTTCCGATGATCAACCCCTCGTCATTGCCCGACAGGAAAGCGTGCGCTAATATATTCATTCAAAAAAAACCGCCTACAGATGCGGATCCCCCTGCACGAAAGTCGATTCGAAACCTTCCGTCGGCTGGTACTGGACGGTTTCTACACCGAATTTACGCAAAAATTCGACGCCTTCGTCACTCGGAATGCCTTTGTATTTCGCGTAGGAATGCAGAAAGACCACCTTGGCTACTTTCATACTAAAAATAATCCGGGCGCAGGCGATACAGGGCGAAAGGGTCACATAAATGGTGGCGCCTTCGATGCTGGCTCCGTTTTTCGCTGCGTACAAAATGGCGTTCTGCTCAGCGTGCAAGGCCAGCGAACAGCTCCCTTTCGAATCCCGGGGACAACCCACCGCCGGAAACTCTTCGTCGCAATTGTGCGTGCCCGAAGGGGGGCCGTTATACCCGATTGAAATAATCCGGGTCTCTTTCGCCAAAACCGCCCCAACCTGCGCCTTAATGCAGTGCGACCGCTTCGAAAGGTTAACGGCCAGTTCCATAAAGATATCGTCAAAACGCGGCTTGCTCATTAAAATCGGATTTCAGTGTATGGTTTCCGGCATACCGTGCCTGGTTTCCGGGCCGTGAAAAACCGTATACCGAACACCAAAAACCGTATGCCATGTGCCGTAAACTTAAAACTATTTAATGGCTTCTCAAGCGGCATCCTGCATTTCCCGGCGCAATCGTTTCGAGATCAGCCAGTCCGGTTTATGGGTGATCACGCTGGCTTTCAGTTCGTTCAGCATGGAATACAGGCCGAAATACGTCCGGTTGATATACAACCCGTGCTGCGATCCGCGCGCCACTTTGGAGTCTTTCAATTCCTGCACCTTGCCCAGTTCTTCGGCAAAGGCGTAAACCGTATCGAAATAGTCGTTATCGCCAAAATCAAACGTCCGGGTGGCAAACGGTTTTCCGAGCAGCACAATCATTTTCTTGAACAGATCGGCAAAAAAGCGTTGTTCTTTCGGCGCATCTTCGGGAACGATGAACTCCAGATTCCGGAAAATTTCCATAGTTGTCCGGTCGTCATCCAGCGTATCGAAGTTGATCAGGCGGAAATAGTTTTCGTAAAAAAATTCCGGTATGACTTTCACACAGCCAAAATCGATGACCCCCATCGTACCATCGGTGCGCATCAGGAAGTTACCGGGATGCGGATCGGCATGCACCTGCTTGAGGTCGTGAATCTGGAAATTATAAAAATCCCATAAGGCCTGCCCGATCTGGTTCCGGATGGCCTGCGACGGATTCGTTTTCAGAAAATCTTTCAGGTGAAGCCCGTCGAGCCAGTCCATCGTCAGAATCCGCTGGCTCGAAAATTCCGGGTAATACGTCGGAAAAACCAGATTCGGAATGTGGGCGCACTGTTCGGATATATAGATGGACCGTTTCAGTTCCAGTTCGTAGTCGGTTTCTTCGAGCAGCTTCGACTCTACTTCGCCCATATACCGGTTTATTTCCTTTTCGTTCAGGTTCAACAACCGGATCGCCAGCGGTTTAGCAATCTTCAAGTCGGAACTGACGCTATCAGCCACGCCCGGATACTGCACCTTAACGGCCAGTTTTTTGTCGTCCTTCCAGGCCAGATGCACCTGACCAATCGACGCGGCATTGACCGCATTCATGTCAAACCGGTCGTAAATCTGCTGCGGTGTTTTCCCGAAATACGTCCGGAATAGCTTGACGACCAGTGGCCCCGACAAGGGGGGCGCCGAATACTGGGACATGGCAAACTGATCGACATACGCCCGGGGCAATATCGTTCGGTCCATGCTCAGCATCTGGGCCATTTTCAGCGCGCTGCCCTTCAACTCACTGAGGGCCTTGTAAATATCGGTGGCATTATCCTGATGAAGTTCTTCTTTCGTCAGCTCCGGGTCCAGGAGTTTTTTTCCGTAATGCTTTAAATAATTCCCGCCCACCTTCACCCCGGCTTTCACAAATTGACTCGCCCGGGCGACTTTCGACGTTGGAATATGGTTTTGTGTCTTCATGAAACGCGGCCTAAAGCCCGATACCGGAGAAACGATGAAGGGACTGGCGGGGGTCTTCGTCGTTTCTCCGGTATCAGTCGTTATTTATTTTGGTAGAGGAATTTAGCCAGGTCGAACAGCGAATCCAGCGGAGAACGCCCCAGGAGGTCGAAGGCCGTGTTGACGGATTTTTCGATGGCCGTATCGGTTTTTTCAAAATTCCGGCTGATGTCATGCACCCAGAAATGGAGAATAAAAAGGGTCTGCGTCCATAAACCGCTGGCGTAGCGATCGGACAGGAAGGGCCGTGGCTCCACCTCTTTGCTTTCGCGCCCTTCGGCCAGCAACTCCCGGACGTAATCGAGAAAGGCCTCTTTGAAAGGTTGCAAAATCCGGGAGGACGTTTGCGATGGGCGAACCTTTGCGATGGGCATTGCCGCCACGGGAGCGTCGCTTATCCGGCGGTAACTGTAGATCACAAAACTACGCTGGGCTTTCAGGGCTTCGATCCAGGTATAATAAAATGCCAGCAGTTTTTCCCGGACGGAATAGGTCTGGTAAACCGGGTCGGCCTCGATCGACAGGACCGTTTGGGTAAAAAATGCGAGCCAGATATCAGCTTCGATCGACTCGAAGGCTGTATATTCCTGATAAAAATCCGCTTCGGTCAGTTTCAGTTTTTTAGCGAATTGAAAAACGCTCGGGGGTGGGGTTCCGTTTTCCAGCACATAGTCGGTGTAGGCTTTCCGGATTTTTTCCTGTTTTTCCATACCTCGCAAACGAAGCCGTCGACAAAAAAGTTTAGCTTTTCATGTTTACAAATTGCAGCGAAACCTCCAGCTCCGCCCGGCGCAACAGGGCAATAACGGCCTGCAATTCGTCAATTTTTTTACTGGTCACCCGAACCTGATCATCCATGGCCTGGGCGGTTACTTTGGGATGATGGTCTTTAATCAATTTCAGCATTTTGCGCTGCTGGTCCTTGTCCAGCCCCTGCCGGACTTTCAGTTCGTGTTTCAACCGGTTTCCCGATTGCTGCGGTTCGGCCGAAAAGTCCAGACTCCGGCCATCCACTCCCTGCTTCACCAGGCGGCTCAGGAGAATATCTTCCACCGACTTCAGGCTCATGTCGTTATCGGTATCGATCTGAACCGTCAGGGCTTTTTTGTTCAGTTCCACCTTCGTTTTGCTGTTGCGCAAATCGTAGCGGTTGGCAATCTCCTTGATTGCCACATTGATGGCATTGTCCAGCGTCTGGAGGTCTACCTTACTGACAATATCGAATGAGGCCATGCGAGTCTAGCGATTTAGTGTAGTGCGTCAAGATGCAGCTGCAAAAGTAAACGGAAGCATGCAGACCACAAGGATTCCCGGACGCATTGCCGCAAATCACCGGTTTTATCGATCCTAAAACAAATTTCAAGAATAATTGTAATTTGTGCATACATTCAAATAGTTTTGTTCTGTACTCTGTCTTCCGATTTATGAAACAAACGATCTACCTGTTATTTTTCCTGCTGACACTAGTTTCCCAACCGGCCTGGAGCCAGTGTGTACCAGCCTCTCCCTCCTGTTCCGGTTGCTCCGCCCTGACCAGCAGCAACCAGAATCTCTCAGCCGGTACCTGGTGTATCACCACGGCAATCAGTAACCTTACTATTCAGCCCGGTGCCGTTGTTTGCATCAGTGCACCGGGTTCGCTGGCCAACGCCAACCTGAACGGCGGCACCCTGATTTACAACGGCGGCACGGTGACCAATTTTAACGCGAACTCCGGTGATTTCCGGGTTCACGGCGCTCTCTCCAATCCAGTGAATACCAGCTTCAATGGTGCCCGGCTCATCGTAGAAAATGGTGGAATTCTGAACATGACCAATCTGACGGTTAACGGAAGCCTGGTCGTGGATGGCGGCACGATTAACGTCACCAATCTGTTCAGCATAAACGGGGGTGGCAGCGTCTGTATGGCGAACATGGGGATGATCCATACGCAATCCTTGCAAAACAATGCCTCCAATGGTACAACCGCCCAATCGACAAAGGGTTGTATCTCGGTTGCCCAGCCCCAGAATGGACAAACCTTTCTGAACAATTCCCTGACCTCCTCCGCCAACGTTCTGGTTTGCCTGCCCGGAACGTTCACGCCATCGAATCTGGGATCAGCCACCGTTTCCACAAACTGTGTCGGCTGTTCAAGCGCCCTGCCGGTGACTTACACCTATTTTCGGGCGCAGCCACACGAAAAAGGAGTGGCTCTGGAATGGCAAACCAGCAACGACCTTAGGCACAGCCATTTCGTCGTAGAACGCTCCGAAGACGTTACGGCATTTCTTCCCATCAGCGGCCCCGTGATCGATCCGTTCAGGGTGAAAAACGGGAATAAAACGTACCAGTTCCTGGATCGAACTGTACCGGCGGACGTCTACTACTACCGGCTGAAACAGATCGACACCGATGGACAGGTTACGTATTCAAAGGTAATTGGGATCCACCTGAACAACGCGGATCTGGTTTTGAAGCTGTATCCAAATCCGGTGATCGACCATTTGGGGATAAGTCTGGAAACCGCCGAAACCGGCATTATCGATCTCGAACTCCTGGATATGAATGGAAAACATTGGTTGAGTCAGAGCGATTTAAAAATCGAAAAAAGCTTTGCCCGGACGCTCTCGATGCGGCAACTGCCAACCGGTGAATACCTGCTTACCATTCGACTGGGCAATCAGTACTATATCCGCAAAATCGCAAAACACAACTGATTCACCTTAATGAAGGCGGACAAGCCGGTAACTTTTTTTGTTTATCTATTCCCGGTTTCCAACCTTTTCCATCGTACGGAGTCTTTAGTGAAAACCGCCAGACCATTTTCCCCATGCGTTTCTTCATCAGGACTCCGTTTTACGTTGGTATTCTGCTCCTTTTGTCAACGTCCTGCACCAGGCGGGAGGAAGACTGTGGGTGTGACGGTTCGACCAACCGTACTATTGAAAACCTGCCAGCCCGGTATGCGGGCGACGGGGCTTTTATGATTGCCGATACCAATGGCGGCTTTTTTAGCGTATCGGCTTGTGCGGTGGATCCTGCCTGGGAAGTAAGTTACGATGAAAAAAACTGGAATTACACCCTTTCGGGTGATGTAAAAAAGCGGTGCCTGGGTCCTCATCCTGAATTGGTCTTGCCCGCACCGGGAGGGCCCATTCGGATTACTTCGATTAAAAAGAATAACTGACCCCAAAAGTAGACGCTCATACGGGATAAAGATCGCGCGCAGCAGCCGACCGTCTCACCATCGCGCCACATAAGCCCCCTGCTGCCGAACCGAATGGCACCGGATTCCCTGCTGACGGGCCTCTGTCAGTAACCGGTCGGTCAATGGGGTACGATTGGAATCATCGAAAATCAGGAAACGCGCGGCCACCCGACCTTTCAGCGCCGTCCACGACGGTACCGAATTGCGACGAAAGATGGCATAGTCGACCGGAATCGGAAACTGCCAGCCGGGTTGCCGGGGCAGTCGATCGACCAGCAAAATCCGTTTTCCCTGCCAGCACAACAGCGTTACAAAACGATCCTGGTACTGGGATATGGCTTGCTGGGCCCGATCGGTTTGCCCAAATGTTACCCGCTTCACGCCCAGGCTATCCCAGGTATTTCGAACGTAGAACGTCACCTCCCGGCTCCGCTCCGTCATGGCCGTCCGGGTCAGAAAAGTCGAGGCAGTCCCGGCCACCAAACTGATGGCCGACTGGTGCGGCACAAAATGGACGATCAATAACCGTTGTTTTTTTCGGTGCAACGTTGTCCATCCGACCGAAACCGATACCCAAAACGCACAGCCAGTCAGCACCCAGACCAGGTGCCGGTTGCGGTTCATCCACATTGCCAGCGCCGAAACGATAATGCCATACGTCCATACCAGTTCCCAGGGGGTTAAAACAAGTGGTTTTAAAATGGAGGCCGGAAGCTGTTCCGTCCATAGGATGCATTGGTTTACCAGCCACATCACCCCAAAGAGGATTTTGCCGGCCCAAAAGCCAAGAAACGGAATCCAGCCCACCACCAGCAACCCCATGGCCAGAACCAGCACCAAAGACGATAAGGGAACCACCAGCGGATTGGCCAGCCAGAAATACGTCGGGAACTGGTGAAAATAGAAAACCGCCAGTGGAAACGTGGCCAGTTGGGCCACCAGCGCCAGAACCGTCAGTTTCCAGACCTGATCCCCCATCCAGGTCCGAAACGTAATAGACTGGTACAAAGGCTGATACAAGAGAATCAACCCGCCGACAGCCAGATAGGATAACTGAAAACCGGCGGAGGTCAGCGCGTATGGATCAATGAGGAGGATCAGGAAAGCCGAAGCGGCCAAGGTATTGAGGGGATTATGGGCGCGGTTGATGGTCTGGCCGATCAGCATGAGGGAAAACATGAAAGCCGATCGTAAAACCGGGGCCGAAAAACCGGTCATCAGGGCATAGAACCAGAGAAGCGCCAGCATAAGGACGGCAAATAGGTAGCGGCCGCCTTTCAGCCGTTTCAAAAAGCCCAGTAACAAACTGACTGCGCCAAACAAAACCCCGACATGAAGGCCCGAAACCGACAGGATATGAACGGCCCCGGCGGCCGAATAGGCCTGCTGCAAATCGGGATCTATCTCGTCCCGGATGCCCAGAATCATGGCTTTCACGATGGCAAACTCCTGAGTCTGACCAAGGTGATCCGTATAAACGCTATCGGCCCACTCATTCAGGGAATAGGCCACGGCCCGAAACCCGTTTGGGGGCGCATGGCCCAGGATGTGTCGGTTCGCCGGTTTTACATACTGCTGGTGATAAATGCCCCGGTTGGCTAAAAACCGCTTATAATTAAACTCTCCTGGATTCAAGGGCGGGTCAATCGGTCGGGGTCCGCCCGCGACGAGCCAGACATCGCCGTAGCGTGGTTTTTCGGCATCGGCTTTATCGAGGTAGACAATCAGACGCCCCGTAGCGGCCTGCCAGCGATCCTGCGTTAAAACCCGGTTGATGTCCAGCTCAACTCGGTAGGTTTTGGTCCGGTTTTCTGCCTGTGAACTGACCACGGCCCGATAAGCGCGAATGGGTTGCGGAAGGTGCACAACATGAAACGGATCGTTTGACGAAGTGTTAAGCCAGCTAATCCCCCAGCCTAGGCAACCCAACGTCAGTAAACCACAAATTCCCTGCCGGATGGGATACGCTTTGCGGGCTACTCCCAACGTCAGGAGTCCAACAATTGCACTGACAAGCAATAATAAAACTACAAAAAAGGGATGGTTTGGCAAAAACAGATACGCCACAATTCCACCCATCAGCGCGAGCGTATACCGCACAAACGGAAAAGCATTCCAGCGTACCATCAGGCCGGAAACGAAGAGGCCGGTAAAACCATCTTATAGTGCTGAATCCCGCATTCCTCGAACTGGGGGCCTACTGCCACAAAACCGAATTTGGCATACAACGGCATGGCGGAGAGCTGCGCATTCAGGTAAACGGATTCGATTGGCTCCGGTTGCTGACTAAACACATCCTCCAGAACGGTCCGGACCAGGGCCTGCCCAACGCCTTTTCCCCGATAACGAGCCAAAACCGCAAACCGCTCCAGTTTGATCCCGTTCGAGGTCCGGCGCCAGCGAGCGGTTCCGCACGGAATGCCATCCCACTTGGCCAGAAAATGGCGGCTGAGCGTTTCAAATTCATCATATTCATCCTCCTTTGGAACGTGTTGTTCTTTCACGAAAACTTCTTCGCGAATCGCAAAGACTTTTTTCATTTCGTCCGGACGGTTTACCTGAACCACTTCTATCATACGACGGGGCGTTTTCGGGTTACAGTTTTCGGGTTACAATATACGGTTGCCAATGCGCTACTGGTATACCCATAGTTTACAGGCAGCCAACGACCGCGCTCTGTTTACCAAAAACTGTCCATTACCATTCAATGAATCAGCAGACGCTGGGAAGCCGATTCTTTATCAGTATGTACCTTCACAAAATACGGGCCGGGTCTCAGCGCATCCAGCGGTAACGTAATCGATGAACTGGGGTAATCCTTAAATTGCTGCGACCGGATGACGCGGCCCGTCAGATCAATCAAATCAACCTGAAACGATTGAAAACCGGTAAACAGGACTTCCAGGGTGGATTGTTTCTGGGTCGGATTCGGATAGACATTCACCGTTAGCGTCTCCGTCTGTGGTAGTGGATCGGCAGACCGCACCACCCGCTTCCGCCGGGGACTGGCTTCGATAACGGCCCTCATCCGCGCCCGCTGGTCCTGCGTAAAGAGGTTCATACAGGCATCCGGCGTATAATCCAGGTAGTTCTCAATCTGGTTGCGCGTCCGAACCCCGCTGCAGGTTGAAAACCGATCCGCGCAGGCCGTTGTCTGGTTGGCGCTTTCGGTCGGCGGGGTATCGTTGCAGAAATCGTCCCCGCAAACCGCATCCCCCCAGGTATGAATCAAGCCCAGCCAGTGGCCAACTTCGTGGGTCGTGGTCCGACCGTACCGGTAGGTCGAACTGGTCACGGCCCCTATATCACTGCCAAAATAACGGTAATCGATGATCACCCCATCTGTTTTTTCATTTTCCAGCGAAGACAAACCGGGGATGCCCTCCGCTTCCGGGAATTGGGCATACCCCAGGTAATCATTTCGTAAGGTCGTTACCCAGATATTCAGGTATTGGTCGCTGGGCCAGTAGGCCAGTTGCGACAATTGAACGTCATCGCCACTGGACCCATCGTACACATCAAAACTTGTTTTCGAGGAATAGTGACGGGTAATACCGCTGGTCGCCTTGCCGTCGGGATCGGTACGGGCCAGAAAAAATTCGATGCCCGTATCGGCCCCGATCGGGTTTGTATTAAAACCGCGCGTGTTGGGCAAACGCCGGTAATCCTCGTTCAGCACCTGAAGCTGGGATGCAATCTGCTCGTCGGATATATTGGAGTTGTTGGCTCCCCCGACAAAACCCGACGCGTTGTTGTGGACCACATGCACCACCACCGGAATGCGATAAACGACTTCCCCGATCCGCGACGGGCTCCGTTCCGTCGCATGTTGGCGGACGAGTTGTTCAATTTTATCGTTCAACTGCAACCGCTTCGCCAGTCGCCCGGGATCGCGTTTTTGCAAAACCTGCTCCCGGAATTCGATGCCGCACCGCTGGGGGACCGAAACGCCCTGGGCTTGCGCAAGCCCAGGGCAGAGTAAACCCAACCAAACGGCCAGTATCCGTCTATTTTTCAGCCCGTTCATATGCGGTAATAATTTCCTTAACCAGCCGGTGCCGTACCACGTCACTCCCATCCAGTTCAACGAACGCAATGCCCTTGATGTTTTTCAGCAGATCAACCGCTTCGATCAGGCCGGAACGCTGATTTTTCGGTAAATCGATCTGAGACCGGTCGCCCGTAATAATCGCTTTGGAATTGGGTCCCATCCGGGTCAGGAACATTTTCATCTGCATGGGCGTCGTATTCTGGGCTTCATCGAGCAGAATAAACGCGTTATTGAGCGTCCGGCCCCGCATATACGCCAGCGGGGCGATTTCAATCGTCCGGTTTTCGATGTAGGTCTTTAGCTTTTCGGCCGGAATCATATCGTCCAGCGCATCGTAAATCGGCCGGAGATAAGGATCAATTTTTTCTTTCAGATCCCCGGGCAGAAAACCGAGGTTTTCGCCAGCTTCCACGGCCGGGCGCGTGATGATGATTTTTTTTACTTCCTTGTTTTTCAGCGCCCGCACCGCAATGGCGACCGCCGTATAGGTTTTTCCGGTACCGGCCGGACCGACCGCAAACACCAGATCAAACTTTTCCGACACATCGACCAGCCGTTGCTGATTGGCCGTCCGGGCCCGCACGATCACGCCTTTGGTCCCGTAAACCAGCACGTTATCATCCGGCTGCAAAGCTGTCAAGGTGTCTCTTTCATTATTTTGCAGGAAACTCCGAACATTTTCGTGGGTGAGTTTACCGTACCGCTGATAATGCTCAAGGAGCGAATCCAGAATGTCGGTAATGCGGGAAATTTCCGGCGTGGTTCCTTTAATCCGGATTTCGTTGCCACGCGAAATAATTTTGCTCATCGGGAAGGCCGCTGCGACCTCTTTGATGTTGTTGTTTTCAACACCCAGAAAGTCGATGAGCGATACATTGTCAAGGGTGATTACTTTTTCTACCAAATCTGGATTCATAGTTTCAGTGTGACCATTCAATTTCCCTTCTAAATATAGAAGTTCGTACGTACTAAACAACAAAAATAGGCAATTATTATCCCACTACCGTACGGATTTTACGCAATTCCTTCACGATTAATCAGTTGCGGTTTTGAACCGACCGGCGGCTGTTTATGCGCAAACAAGGGATCATTCCGCGTCCATCCGGCTCCTCTACCGTAAGGTAAATTGGTTATTTTTTTTACTTTTTTTTTCAGCCGGGTACCGTAGAATATGTACTTTAGAGACAAGAACTTAGTGCCGCCGTTCCGGTTGGCCGCCTGGCCCGGCAGCCATCCGAAAGCTTTTCAATCTTCCAACGATTGGCTATACTTGCATAGCAATGGAAAACGATCGAACCACCAACTCAAACTTTCGGAAGACTCCCTATATGGGTGGTCGGCGCAGTATGTCCGACGGGGTTAATCACATGTTGACACCGACCGGGCTGGGCAAATTACCTCCGCAGGCCATCGACCTGGAAGAAGCCGTACTGGGTGCTTTGATGATCGAAAAGGACGCCCTGTCGGCGGTGGTCGATATCCTGAAACCGGAAAGCTTTTATAAAGAAGCCAACCAGCGGATTTACAACGCCATCGTTACCCTGTTCGGAAATGCCGAACCGGTGGACATGCTGACCGTCACGCAGCAATTGCGGAAAACCGGCGAAATTGAAGTCGTTGGCGGGGGCGGTTATATTACCGAATTAACCACCCGCGTTACGTCCGCAGCCAATATCGAATACCACTCCCGCGTCATTGCCGAGGCCGCCATCAAGCGCGCCCTGATTACGGTTTCCAACGAAATCCAGCGGGATGCCTACGAAGATACCACCGACGTTTTCAACCTCCTCGACCGCATCGAACAGTCGATGTTCCGGATTTCGGAATCGAATATCCGGAAAAATTACGCCGATATGAGCACCATCATGCGGCAGGCGCTGGACGAACTCGAGCAGAAGAAAAATATGAAAGACGGCCTGACGGGTGTTCCGTCGGGGTTCAGTGCCCTCGACCGGCTAACGTCCGGCTGGCAACGCTCTGAACTGATCATTCTGGCGGCCCGGCCCGGTATGGGAAAAACCGCCTTCGTCGTCAGTTCGCTCCGCAATGCCGCGGTTGATTTTGGGCAGGCGGTGGCCATTTTCTCCCTGGAAATGTCGTCCGTTCAGCTGGTCAACCGGCTGATTTCGGCGGAAGCCGAAATTGACAGCGAAAAAATCAAGAAAGGAAATCTGGCCCCGCACGAATGGGCACAGCTTCACCATAAAATTCAGCGCCTGACCGAAGCGCCCATTTTCATCGACGATACCCCCGCCCTTTCCATTCTCGAACTGCGGGCGAAATGTCGCCGGTTAAAGGCCCAGCACGATATTCAGATGGTCGTCATTGACTATTTGCAGTTGATGTCGGGCGATACGTCGGGCAAAGCGGGCGGCAACCGGGAGCAGGAAATTGCCTCGATTTCCCGCGCCCTGAAAAACCTCGCCAAAGAACTCAACGTGCCGGTCATTGCCCTGTCGCAGTTGAGCCGGGCCGTGGAAACCCGGGGGGGCGACAAAAAACCGCAACTCTCCGACCTTCGTGAATCCGGTTCCATTGAGCAGGATGCCGATATGGTCATCTTCCTCTACCGGCCTGAATACTACGGCATTACCACCGACGAAAACGGCAATTCGGTTTCGGGAGTCGGAGAAGTCATCATTGCCAAAAACCGGAGTGGTTCCCTGGATACCGTCCAACTGCGGTTCGTCGGCAAGTACACCAAATTCTCCGACCTGGATGCGTTCTTCATGCCGCAGACCCCGGCGCCGTTTAGCGGCCCATCGGCGGGCTTCGACCCCAAGCTGTCGGGCGCATCTTCCTTTGAAAGCCAGGGCGGTATTGTCAA
The DNA here is from genome assembly GCF_042655385.1 of Larkinella bovis. Taxonomy (NCBI): domain Bacteria; kingdom Pseudomonadati; phylum Bacteroidota; class Cytophagia; order Cytophagales; family Spirosomataceae; genus Larkinella; species Larkinella bovis. The sequence goes on from NZ_JBHSMA010000001.1 coordinate 771,178, forward strand.
AAGCAAAGCCAACAATCTGAATTCGCCGAATACCGGCTTCTCCAACTTCGGCCACGTCGACCCCAATCAACAGGAAACACCGTTTTGAGGTAAGAATGAAGAGGTATGAGTTATGAGTTGGCTGACGCATGCTATTCCTGCGGAGCTAACTCCTAACTCTTCATTCTTACCTCTTAACTCTTCCCTCCTAACTCCTTTTTTCCAGCTTCACGACGTTCTCCACGTGGTGGGTGTGCGGAAACATATCGACCGGCTGGACGGCTTTTACCTCGTACAGTTCATCCAGAATCGCCAGATCGCGGGCCTGGGTGGCGGTATTGCAACTAACGTATACTATTCGCCGGGGAGCCGCCAGCAACAGGTTTCGGGTAACGGCTTCGTCCATGCCGGCGCGCGGTGGGTCCGTAATGACCACATCCGGTTTTCCGTATTTCTGGAACAGGTCCGGGGTCAGGAGGGCCGCCATATCACCCGCCAGAAATTCCGTGTTCTGAATCCCGTTGACAGCCGCGTTCATCTTTGCGTCCTCGACCGCCGATACCACGTATTCAATGCCGATTACCTGCTTGGCCCGGCGCGCCACAAAGAGGGCAATGGTTCCGGTTCCGGTGTATAGATCATACACGCGCTCGGAACCGGTCAGCCCGGCCCAGTCCCGGGTGATCTTGTACAACTCGAAGGCCTGCCCGGCATTGGTCTGGTAAAACGATTTGGGACCCACCCGAAACGTCAGCGGCTGACCACTTTCGTCATCCATCTGCTCCTCGATATACGGTTTTCCCCAATACGAAATGACGTCCTGATCCTGATACGAATCGTTTAGTTTTCTATTCAGAATGTAATTCAGCGAGGTGATCTGCGGAAACGAAGCTTTCAGCATGTCCAGCAGCCCTGCGAGTTCCGCCGGACGGTCTTCAGCGACCTGAACCGTCACCATGACCTGCCCAGTCGAAGCCGTGCGGATGATGATGGTTCGCAAAAAACCGACGTGCGTATTCAGGTTGTACATCGTCAAGCCGTTCCGGAACGCATACTCGCCCACGGCCAGCCGAATGGCGTTGGAAGGATCGGGTTGCAGGTAACAATGGGCAATCGGCAGAATTTTATCAAACCGCTTCGGAATATGAAACCCTACGGCCCGTTTGTCCATTTTAATGCCCGAACGGACCTCTTCATCCGTCATCCAGCGACCTTCCGCCGTCGTAAATTCGAGTTTATTCCGGTAATAGGTGGTTTGCTGTGAGGGCAGCGTTGGCAAGACCGTCGGCAGCTGGACTTTACCGATCCGGGTGAGGTGATCGACGGCCTGCTGGCCTTTGAAGCGGAGCTGTTCGTCATACCGAATGTGCTGCCATTTGCAGCCTCCACAGGTACCAAAATGCGGACAGAACGGTTCGGCCCGGCTGGGGCCGAAGGAATGAATCTTTTCGACAACGGCTTCCCGGTATTGCTTTTTCCGGTTCACAATCCGGATATCCACCACATCGCCGGGCGCAGCAACGGGGCCGCCCGACCGGCTTTCCACAAAGATCACCCCTTCTTCGGTCCGGATCAGGCATTTTCCTTCCGCGGCCACATCATCTATCCGAACGGCTTGCAACCGATTCGCCATCTTTTGGGTCTTTCCTGACATCATTTACTGTGATAAATTCTGTAAATTAAGCACCGTATTTTGGTTTCGACAACCCTTCTGTATTGGAATGAAACAGTTTTATCGGATTACTGCCTGGTGGTATTGGTTGATCGGGAGTTGGCTGGGGCTGACGTTAACGGCCTCGGCGACGCATATCGTCGGGGGCGAACTGGAGTTAAAACGCGTGACGAATCAAAGTCAGTATACCCACCAAATTAACCTGAACCTGTACTTCGATGAGCTGAACGGTAACCCGCAGGCCGAAGACCCCACCGTCAGCATTTTTATTTACCGCAAAGGCGATAATGCTTTTATCGGTGCCGTTGACCTGCCACAGGTCAGCTCGCAACTCGTCGATTATACCAAACCGCAGTGCGCCCTGCCGAGCCTTCGCACCCGGTTGTTGCGCTACAGCGGCAATGTGGTTTTTAATTTAAATGCATTCAATGATCCGCGCGGCTATTACATGATCTGGGAACGGTGTTGCCGCAATAATTCGATCAACAACATCCAGAACCCGGGCGCAGCCGGATCGACGTTTTACCTGGAATTTCCGGCGCAGCGGACCAGTAATGGCACCAGCGTTATCAACTCCTCCCCCACGTTCCGGCCGGTTCGGGGCGATTATATCTGTATCAATCAGCCCTTTTCGTTTGATTTTGGTGCAACCGATTCCGACGGCGACAGTCTGGCCTACAAACTGGTAACGCCCTACAATGGGTTTAGTACGGCCGCCAACCCCCGCCCACAGGTCGCCCAGCCCAGTTCGGCCTATCCCGAAGTCCGCTGGAGCAGCGGTCTCAACCAGGATCGGGCCATTCCGGGACCGGCTCCGCTCCGGGTCAATGCCCAAACCGGTCTGCTAACCGTGACAGCGGGCCAGGTCGGTTTGTTTGTCTTTTGTGTGCAGGTGACGGAATACCGCAAAAATGCTTCCGGCGCCTGGCAGCAAATCGGGCTGGTCCGGCGCGATTTTCAGTTGAAAGTGATTGATTGTCAGAAAAATAATCCCCCTTCGGTGGCGATGCGCCCGGCGGGCCAATCGGCCTTTTACAAAGAAGGAACGGTGCTGAAAATTACGGACAAAGAATCCAACTGCCTCGACTTGTTCATTACCGACCTCGACCCCAATCAGCGCGTCCAGATGTCGGTTCTGGATGGCCCGGCACAGGGAATTTCCTTTTCGCCGAATGAAGTGCTGATCCGGTTTCCGGGCGATACGGTTAAAACGCAGGTCTGTTTCGATCGCTGTCTGGCCGAGGGAAAACCGCTTCGGCTGGCCCTGCTGGCGACGGATGAAGGCTGTCCACAGGGCCTGAAAGACACGCTCGTGGTGACGCTGGAACTGGCCCCGGAACTGAACCGAAAACCGGTGGTCGAAACAACATTGCCCGGCAACACGACCACCGTACAGGCCGGGAAAACGCTAACGTTCAAAGTAACCGGAACGGATGCCGATCAGGACATGATCACCCTCACCGCCGTAGGCCGGGGCTTCAATCTGGCGCAGGTGGGGATGAGTTTTGCCGCCGTTTCGGGGCCGGGAACGGTCAGCCAGCAATTCAACTGGACGCCCCAATGCGCCCAGGTTCGAACGGCGGAGTATGTCATTGATTTCATTGTGACCGATACCCGCTGCAACCGAAACCAGCGCGATACGGTGACGGTTCGGCTGAAAGCCACGCCCGAAACCAGTCGCCCGCCCACGGTCCGGACGACGCTCGCGAATCCGGTGGTAGACTTAACCGTCACCCATAGCGATTCGATACCGGCCGCCATTCGGTTCGACGTCATTGCCGAAGACCCGGACCCCGATCCGTTGAAATTAACGGCCGTTGGCCACAATTTCGATTATAAAAGCCTGGGGATGCAATTCGAAAGCAAGACCGGCCCGAGTCCCCTGGTTTCTCCGTTCGTCTGGCAGCCCGGTTGCCCGGTTTTGCAGGGAAAGAGCGAAGCCACGTACGAGCTGGATTTTATTTCACAGGATAACAGTTGCCCGAATAATTACGACACGACCCGCGTAACGTTCCGGGTCAAAGATGTGCCGGTCGATTACAACATCACGATCACGAACGTCATTACGCCCAATGCCGACGGGAAAAATGATGTGTTCAGCGTTCCGGATTTGCCGCAGGACAATTGCTCCGACCAGTTCCGCCGGGTCGATATTACGAATCGCTGGGGAAAGGCGGTTTTCTCATCCACCAATCGCCATTTCCAGTGGACCGGCGACGATCTGCCCCCCGGTTTGTATTACTACCTCATTCAGTACACGAACCGGTCGTACAAGGGAAATGTCACCTTACTTCGATAAGCAAGAAAAAAGCTACCGCGACGCGGTAGCTTTTTTCTTGCAGAGCCATCGGCTATAACGGCCCGAGCAGGTTGAAACGGGTTAGTTATCGAATTTCACCCGCATAATATTGGCGCGAATTTCGCCCCCGGGATACTGGGTCGTATGAAGATTCACGTAAAGGCGACCTTCCATCAACGCATTTTCCTGATCCTGCTTCAGCGTACTTTTTCCGCTAATGGGCGAGGTCAGGGAAGCGAAGGGAATGATAACGCCCCCGTTCGTACCCGGGCCACCCGGTGCCAGGTGAATGTGACCCGCATTCGGGGTAATACCGGTATAATTAACCGTATAACTCAGCTCCTTGGTTGTTTTATTGTACGTGGCGGTCATGGTGCCGGTGGCGGCTGACGAGTTTCCCGGCACTTCCTGGCTTCCGTTCAATGTTCCCTCAAAATCAACCGTATCTTTCTTGTCAGGAGCGTCTTTAATCGGTGAGCAGGATGATACCGTAAGGGCAGTTGCCACAAAGGCAGTCATCAAATACGCAAATGTTCTTTTCATAGATCGTGAATATTGAATGGTCCAGATTGCACCGCAATAATACTAACTTTGCCGTAATTCTCTACAAACAGGGGCGGGCAATACCCATATAACTTTTTATTTAGGGAAGTTTCTTATTAAAAAGTTGAAAATAATCGTTTGTTCACCCCATACGTTCCCGAATTTCCAGACTTTCATGAAAGACAAAGTGGTTGTCATTACAGGGGCTTCTTCCGGAATCGGAAAAGCCTTGGCGTTTGCCTTTGGCCGTGAACAGGCCATCATCGTCATTTGTGGCCGAAAGGCGGAGGCTCTCGAAACTGTCAGTGCCGAACTAGATCAGCAGGCTATTCAAAACCGCTGGATTCAGGCCGATGTCAGCCGCGAAGCGGACGTCCGGAACCTGATCGAAAAAACCGTCCAGGAATTCGGCCGGATCGATATTCTGATCAACAACGCCGGCATTACGATGCGGTCGATGCTGCTGGGCATGGATCCGAACGTGATCCGTAAAGTCATGGACATTAACTTCATGGGAACGGTGTATGCCACCCGCTATGCCCTGCCCTATCTGCTGGAAAGCAAAGGGTCAATTGTCGGTATTTCGTCCATCGCCGGCTACCGTGGCCTGCCGGTTCGCAGCGGGTATTCGGCCTCCAAGTTTGCGATGAACGGTTTTCTGGAAGCCCTCCGAACGGAATTGCTGGACACGGGGGTCCATGTGCTGGTCGCCTGCCCCGGTTTTACGTCCTCCAATATTCGCTACTCCGCCCTGAATCAGGCGGGCGAGGTGGCGGGAGAAACCGTGCGGGACGAAAGCAAAATGATGAGTTCCGAAGAGGTCGCCAACCACATTCTGAAGGCCGTGAAACGTCGAAAACGCGACCTGATTCTGACGACGCAGGGCAAGCTGACGATCTTTCTCAACAAATTTATCCCCGGACTAATGGACCGCATGGTTTACAACACGCTCGCCAGGGAGAAAGATTCGCCCCTGAAAAAGGGGTAGGCGTTGCCGGTTTTCCGTTCGCAGGTCAGGATTCGGGCGGGTTGTGAAGGCGTCAGCCCTCGTAACCCCGCCCCCAACTCCTTAAATCAGCCAGACATTATCTTTTCGGACGTAATACAGGCCATCGTTCCAGAAGACGTGGAGCCAGACATCCTGGCTGCCCAGAATATTGACTTTGTGGCCCCGGTTGATAACGTCCTCAACCGGCGAAGCAGCCGACGGATCCCGCCGGAGCAAAACCTGGTCCCGGTTGATGATCCCGGACTGGTAGCGTTCCGGCAGGTTGACCAGCAACAGCAAACCGGTCAGATACGCCAGCACAATCAGTTTATGCCGACGGCGCGACGGTTCCCGCTGGCGGTATTTCATCCAGAAAATTCCGAAGGCATACGTGCCGAGTAGAACGAGCGCCAGGATGATGTACAAACCGTACTGCTTATAGAACAGATAAAAGTAGTTCAGGTCGTCGGTCTCGTAGCCCCGCAGGTTATACTGATTGGCGACATCGTTCATCTTTTTCAACACCGCTTCGTCGGGCCGGCGGTCAAAATAAACTTGCAGGTAGTAGAGCATTTTAGCCACGTCACCCTGTTTTTCCCAGCCAAAAGCGAGTTTTAAGAGCATCGGATCCGTGGGACGGAAGCCTAAATTTAAGTGGTGTTCATAGGCTTCATTTGCCGCCGGATAGGCACCGGCAGCAAACAGAGAATCAGCCTGATAGAGGGACGCCGAGACCTTGCTGGCGGGGGCATTTCCGGGCCATACGGCCCATAGCAGCGAAAAAAAATAAACCAATTTCAAACGGGGACCTTGCATTTTCATCTCAAAAAAGGTACTTTTGCATCGCAATTTTGGGAAGCCACTCAAAATTACAAAAGGTAAAAGTAGAAAGGTTACGGTTCATATCATTTCTTTTCCTCTTCTCCTTTTTCGATCTGGTAGCTCAGCTGGTAGAGCAATACACTTTTAATGTATGGGTCCTGGGTTCGAATCCCAGCCGGATCACCAAAAGCCTCAGTGAATCATGAATAGTAACAGAAAATTAGTACATCGCTGTTGATTGGGGTCACCCGCGTGGTTCATTTCATATCCCGATCTGGTAGCTCAGCTGGTAGAGCAATACACTTTTAATGTATGGGTCCTGGGTTCGAATCCCAGCCGGATCACTTCCCTTCGATCGTTCAACGATCCTCCTGAAATCCCGCTTTGCAGTCCGAAGCGGGATTCTCATTTTATCCCGTTTTCGGTTAACAATCTGCCCTCCTGCTCGTTTCTAGAAAAACAGACCCCTCAGGCGGCTTTGCCCCGAAATACTCTATCCACCCATGAAAATCAAACCATTTGTCATCCTGGTTCTTCTGCCAACGGTTTTTGTTGCCTGTAGCTCAATCCGGGTGGTAAAAACCGAACCCGCCGACAACTTTGCTTTATCCCATTACCGCACCTTTGCCTTCTCAGACATTGAATCGACGGGGGATATTCCGCAGAGCGGTTTTTATCGTTCTCAGGTTGAAGCGCTCAAAAACGCCATCGAAAGGCAATTACTGGCCAGGGGACTAAGCCGGGTGCCGGCTTCCCCCGATCTGCTGATGAATATCGGCATCGCCGTGGATGAAAAAACGCAAACCCGGCAAACCAACTTTCGCACCGATCCGCCGTATTATATCGGCCAACGGCGCTACACCTGGCGTAGTCAGGAAATTCCGGTGGGGACCTACCGGCAGGGCACCATCGATATTCACCTGATCGATCCGAAGAAAAATGAGATGGTCTGGCGGGGAATGGTGGAAGGAATTGTGCCGAAAAAACCGGCCCGGCTTCAGAAGCAGATTGACGAAAGTATGGAGAAACTATTTGCAACCCTGTAATCGGATGATTGGCCCAGGCCGGATCACTCACCCGATTACCGGTTGTCAGGCCTTAAAAGGGCAGTGCGTTATCTTCGTCTTCAAAGGTCGTCAGCGGGCGATCCGCAGCCGGGCGCGACTCCTGCCGGCGCGGAGCGGCTGCCGCCACGGGTTGTTGTTCAGCCCCATCGGCCGGTTCGATCCGCCAGGCCCGTACGTCCGTATACCAGCGATCGTTGTACTCCCGGGATTCGATGCTGATGGCGACCCGCATCGTATCCCCCGGGGCAAACTGGGCCAGATCCCCGGTTTTGTCTCCCCAGGCCATCAGGCAGACTTGTTTGGGAAACTGGTCGATCGTTTCAATCACAAATTGTTGTTTCGTCCAGGTTCCGTTGCGTCCCTGTCCCGACTGCTCGGGTAACACTTTGACCAGCTTGCCCGTTAATTCCAGTGCCATACTTGCTTGATTAATGTCTGTTAGTTTACGTAAAATAAAGAATCGTGTTTCGCCCGGTGAAGGTTGAAATGAAACGTTGAAGTTACAACTTTTTGGGTTAATTTCCCCGAAAAAAATCCATTACTACGATCTTCTGATCCATGAAAATTGGCGTTTTGTTGCACGGAAACGGTGTTTATGATGGCACTGAAATTCACGAAGCCGTACTGACGTTGCTGGCCCTGGCCGAGGTGGGAGCTGAAACCATTTGCCTGGCACCGGATGTACCGCAGTACCACGTTGTCAATCACCTGACTGGCGAAGAAATGCCCGAAAACCGCAATGTGCTGGTCGAGTCGGCACGGATTGCGCGCGGCAACATCCGGAATCTGGCGTCGCTGACCGCCGATGAGCTGGATGCACTCGTTATGCCGGGCGGTTTTGGGACGGCTAAGAACATTACCAAATGGGCCTTCGAGGGCCCGCAGGGGGCCATTCTGGAACCCGTCAGGAAACTCATTGTCGATCTGGTGTCCCAGAAAAAACCGATCGTCGGTTTGTGCATGAGTCCAACGACCATCGCCAAGGCGTTGGAAGGCAGTGGCGTTTCGGCTCACCTGACGGTGGGCAGCGACCAGGAAGACAGCCCGTACGAAATCAGTGGCATTGCCGCCGGAATCCAGTCCCTGGGGCAGCAGGTCGAAATGAAAACGGTCCGGGAAATCGCCGTCGATCGGGAAAACCGGATCATTACCGCTCCCTGTTACATGATGGAGGCCTCCATTCTGGACGTGCGGGAAAACATTCGGGCCGCGATCGATGCGCTGGTGGACCTGTTACGGGAGGAAAACGCGTAAACCGGGCGGGCCTGGGGTTCCAAAAAACACTGGCTCCTCTGTCGGGAGAAGAGCCAGGTTCAGTGCTAACCTATGATGAACGAAATAGTCCGCCCATGAAGTCCTGCCGGACTGCGTTGCCGGGCCGATTCCCTATATACGTTCTATTCTACTAAAGGGAAGCGGTTTCGGGACATACTCACCGACGGATGATTTTTTAGGGATATTGAAACGGCTCTTGGTTTTTAAAGGCCCAATCTCTACTTTTGCATCCACAAAATCGAGGTGTCTGTCCATGTGGTGGAATTGGTAGACACGCCATCTTGAGGGGGTGGTGCCGTTATGGTGTGAGGGTTCGAATCCCTCCGTGGACACTTCAAAATACCTGCAAAGTGCTGTAAATTAAAACCTTACAGCACTTTTTTATTGGCGTTCATTCCCGATCCGCTCCAGGCATATTTGCAAAATTTAGGGATCGAAGACGCATCGTCCGGGTTGGCTAAAAAGCATACACCGGGATACTGTAGAAAATTTCTTGCCCATTTTCCGTTTAAGGCGCCCGGGTTTTCCTGAAATTTTGAGAAAATCCTTTCGGTTGCCGGATGCAGCGAAAAAAAACGAATGGAGGTCAACGGTTTGGGAGCCCCTTGGCTATCCATTCAGGGATCCTCCGGAAACCTGCCGCTGGCGTTGCGTCGAGGCCCGCACGAGGGCATTTTTCAACACATCCAGCAGAATGGGCTTGGAAATGTAATCATCCATGCCCGCGGCCAGACACTCTTCCTGGTCTTCTTTCATCGCATTGGCCGTCATCGCAATGATGATCGGCTGCGGGCCCGGCTGCCGCCGAATCAGGCGGGTCGCTTCCAGGCCATTCATTTCGGGCATCTGCACATCCATCAGAATCGCATCAAACGCCCGATTGTGCATCATCGCTAACACCTCGATCCCGTTCTGGGCCAGTTCGGGCTGATACCCCAGTTTCTGGAGAATATTTAAAATCAGTTTCTGATTGGCAATGTAGTCCTCCGCAATTAAAATCTCGAGCGGGTGTTCTTTGGCAAACGCGTCCGACAGAGCCTGCTGCGTGGGGCGGGTCACCGGAATGGGCATTTCGTCGATCTGTTTCAGTTGCCGCTGAACCAGATCAAACAACTGTTGCTGCCGGATGGGTTTGGTCAGGATGGCCGAAAAAAGCTCCGGGTAGGTTTTCCGGGTTTCTTCACCAACTGAACTCAACAGGATAATGGGCAGCCGGGGGTATTGCAGCCGGATCTGCCGGGCCAGTTCCACGCCATTCATTCCGGGCATCTGCATGTCGGTAACCACCAGATGGATGGGCATATTTTCGCTCAGGGTTGCCAGGGCCTGACTCCCCGATAAGGCCGTAAACGGAACCAGTTTCCATTGTTCGAACTGCGTCCGCAAAATGGTCAGATTGGTCTGGTTGTCATCGACCACCAGAATCCGTTTCCCGGCGTTTTCGCTCGTATTGAATAAAACATAGTGCCGTTTGGCCTGTTGGCTCACCCGACAGCGAATCGTAAACGTAAACGTAGTGCCCTGCCCTTCCACACTTTCGACCCAAATCGTGCCGCCCAGCAGTTTGACCAGCCGCTCACTGATCGCCAATCCCAGCCCCGTTCCGCCATACCGCCGGGTCATCGACGAATCGCCCTGCGAAAAAGCTCTGAAAAGCCGCTGTAATTTATCTTCTGAAATGCCAATTCCCGTGTCCCGTACCTGAAACTCGAGTTCCAGCTCCGGATCGTTTTCCAGCCGATGGACGTCCACCTGCACAAACACTTCCCCTTTATGGGTAAACTTAACGGCGTTTCCCACGAGGTTGATCAGAATCTGCCGCAACCGCAACCCGTCGCTAATAATGTGCAACGGAACCTGATGTTCAAACTGATACACCAGATCAAGGCCACTTTCGGCGGCTTTACCGGCAAACAGATCCAGGACGTCCTCCACACAATGGAGCAAATCGATGTCGCCCATTTCCAGTTCCAGACTCCCCGACTCGATCTTTGAGAAGTCCAGAATGTCGTTGATGACGCCGAGTAGATTGGTGCCGCACTGGTAGATGGTATCGACGTATTCCTGCTGCTCTTCCGACAGTTCGGTTTCCTGCAACAGATACGTCATGCCCAGGACCCCATTCATCGGCGTCCGGATTTCGTGGCTCATCGTGGCCAGAAACACGCTTTTGGCCTGATTGGCTTTTTCGGCTTCTTCCCGGGCCTGCTGTTCCTGCAACCGTTGCGCGTGAATTTCATCGACGAGGGTCTGCAAATGTTCCGACTGCGTTTGCAACTCCTCCTTCTGGTATTTCACCTGCGCCGTCCGTTCGTTGACCAGTTTCTCCAGTTTTTCGTTCTGGGCTTTCAGGGCACGCGTTCGCCAGCGGTAGATCACGTTCGGACTGGCAAGAAAGGCAATGGCCAGCAACGCCCCAAACCACCAGGTTTGCCAGAAAGGCGGTTTTATAATCACCCGAAACGAATCACCGTGCCGGTTCCAGACGCCATCGTTGTTAGAGGCCATCACCCGGAACGTATACAAACCGGGGTCCAGGTTGGTGTAGCTGACTACGCGTTTGGTGTTGCTGATTTTCCAATCCTTATCAAAGCCCTCCAGCATGTACGCATACTGATTTTTTTCGGGCAGCGAATAATTCAAGGCGGCAAACTCAAAGGTAATCGACGACTCTTCGTAGGATAAGGTCACCCGGTTTTCCTCCGTCTGCACGGGTTTGTCATACACCAGAAAATTGGTAATGAACACCGGCGGAACAAACGGATTATTCCGAAGACTGTCCGGGAAAAACGAGTTCATGCCCGAAATACCGCCGAAGAATAATTCTCCTTCCGGGCTTTTAAAAACCGCCATCCGGTTGAACGAGCTTTTCTGCAAGCCATCCACCGTATTGAAATTCTGAATGACCCGGGTGCGCGGATTCACTTTCGACAGCCCTTTGTTCGTACTGACCCAGAGATTGCCCGACCGATCGCTGTTGATGGCCTGGATGACCTCATTGGGCAACCCCTGTTTCTGTCGAAAGGCCAGAAAGGACTGGTTTTTCGGATTAAAGTAATTCAGCCCCCCTTTGGTCCCGATCCATAAGTCGCCCTTCGGGGTTTCGTACAGGCTGTTGATGAAATTATGGCTTAGGCTGCCCGAAACCGCCCGGTTATGCTGGTAGGCCGTAAAGGTGCCGGTTTGCTCATTGAAGCGGTTCAGGCCACCACCTTCGGTTCCAACCCAGAGAATACCGTTATGATCGAAAACCAGCGCGCTGATGTACCCCTGGGTAATGGTTCCCGGTTTGGCGGGATCGGGCCGGAAGTGCGTAAAGGTTCCCGTTTTTTTATCGTATCGACTGATGCCTGCGCCGAGCGTACCAAGCCAGATTTCGCCTTTTTTCCCTTCCGTAATCGCACAGACGGTTTCGTGACTCAGTTCGGTTGTGCTCCTGCCTGGTTTAAAATTGACAAAACCGCCGGCCCCCTTTTTCCACAAACTCAGGCCGCCCTTGTAACTCCCCACCCAGATATCCTGATCGCTGTCCTGGAAAAGGCTCATGATGTAGTTACTCCCCACGCTGGCGGGATCCCCCGGTTTGTTTTTAAAGTGCGTGAATTGCCCGGTTGCCTTCTTCAGCACATTCAGGCCCCCGCCGTCGGTCCCGATCCAGAGATTTCCGAGATGATCCTGTAAAATCGAGGATACATTATTGTTATTCAGGGTATTGGCGACATACGGTTCTTTCCGGTAAAGCCGAAACTTGACGGGCTGATGGTCATAAAAGTTAATACCCCCGCTATAGGTCCCCAGCCACATATTTCCGCTACGGTCCCGGTAAATCGCATCGACGGATGCGCTGTTGAGGCCGCTGGTGTTGTTTTCGTCGTACAGATACCGGGTGAAAGCGGTCCGGTTTTTATTCAGAATACTGACTCCGCCGTTTTCGGTCCCGACCCACAGATTGCCTTCCCCATCTTCCTCCAGTGAATTCAGGTCATTATGCCCGATGGAGGTTGGAACGGCGGGATGGTGCAAAAACCGGGTGAACGTTTTCTGGTCCGTATTCAGCAAATTTAACCCTCCCCCTTCGGTGGCCACCCAGATGCGTCCCTGCGCATCCTGCAGGAGCCGTTTGAGGGCGTTGTGGCTCAACGAGGTTTTATCCGCCGGATTATGGGCAAAATGGTGAAACGTGTCGGTGGCCGGATCCAGCCGATTCAAACCGCCCCCGAAAGTGGCGACCCAGATCGTTCCGCTGCGGTCGATCAGCACATCCCGAACCAAATCGCTGCTCAGGCTGGACGCTATACCGGGTTTATGGGTATAGCGAAAAAAGGTTTGTTTAACGGGATCAAATCGGTTCAGTCCGCCTTCGGTACCAATCCAGAGGTTACCCCGCTGATCTTCCGCAATGGACGTCACCCGGTTATTACTGAGGCTCTTAGCTTTGGTTTTCGAATACTGATAATTTTTAAAAACACCGGTTTTCCGATCCATCGAACAGAGCCCCCCGTCGTCGGTGCCGACCCAGAGTTTTCCCTGCCGGTCTTCGTACAACACCCGGACGTAATTATCACTCAGACTCGCCGGCACATGGGGGTCATTCCGAAACACCGTAAAGGAATAGCCATCGTATAAATTCAGCCCGTCCTGGGTTCCGAACCACATAAAGCCCTGTTTGTCCTGGAGGATACTGGTAACATTACTTTGCGAAAGACCTTCCTGAGTAGTTATATGCTTAAACCGGACGGAAACCGGTTGCGCTTCGGCTAGATGGATCGAGAATAAAAAGGCCAGTAACGCGGCAATAGTTGGTTTCATGAATGGCCTACGGTATAGCTATTATTAATAGAACAGAATAATTTAGGTAAATGTCCGGTAATTGAGTATAACTCACAAAAACTGAACCTAATTTTAAACCATTTTTTTGGATTATTGATGCGTCAGGTAGTAATAATTCCTCAAAATAATGGCAAGGACCGCGCCCGAATCCCGCAGGGAAATGTCCGAATAATTTTGTATATTAGACGTTCAACAACCCAACTCCTTTCATGTGTTATTCCGTTAAGGCAATCTCTGAATTAAAAGAGCTGGCCGAAAAAATAAAAGCAAACGTACCCGTGGAACCGGAAGCGTATCAACCGGGCCCGAAAATCTCGGGGTATTCGCATCCCTGGCTCCCGGTGGTGACCCAGGAAAATCCGGCTGACATCCAGCTCTTTAAATGGGGGTTGGTTCCGGCCTGGGTGAAAGAAGACAAGGCGGCCGAGCTGGCCAAAATGACCCTGAACGCCCGGGAAGATACCATTTTTGAAAAACCATCCTTCCGGGACAGCATTCTGTCGCAGCGGTGTCTTTTGCTGGTTGACGGTTTTTATGAATGGCGCCACGAGGGCAAACAGAAAATCCCGTATTTCATCCGGCTGAAAACCGAACAGCCGTTTTCGCTGGGCGCCATTTACGCCGTCTGGAAGGGACAACCTACTTTTTCGATTGTCACCACGGAAGCCAATCCCCTGATGGCCTTCATTCACAACACCAAAAAACGGATGCCCCTGATTCTCACCCGGGAGGAAGAACGGCGCTGGATCGACCCCGAACTGACAAAACCCGCCATCAGGCAGTTGATGCAGCCGCTGGACGAAAGCGAAATGAAAGCCGACGTGGTGGCCTGAGTCTCACATCAAGACCCGGTCCACCTCCGCCATCACGGCCTTCAGATCCGCCGGATTGTGCACATAATCCAGGTCGTTGACATCGATGACCAACAGCTTGCTGGCGGTATACTCGCCCACGAAGGCTTCGTAATACTGGTTGAGGTTTTCCAGGTACTGGGCACTGATTGATTTTTCGTAATCGCGCCCGCGCAACCGGATGCGTTCCTGCAGCTTCGGAAGCCCGGCCCGGAGGTAGATCATCAGGTCCGGTGGCCGCACCAGCGTGAGCATATTTTCAAAAACCCGGCGGTAGGTCTGGTAATCCCGCTGGCTCATCAAACCACTTTCGTGCAGGTTTCGGGCGAAAATATAGGCATCTTCGTAGATCGTCCGATCCTGCACCACCGAGTCCCTCCCCAGATTGATCCGGAGCATCTGCTCGAAGCGGCTGTTCAGAAAAAAGATTTGCAGATTAAACGACCAGCGCGGCATATCGGCGTAAAAATCAGCCAGGTACGGATTGTTATCAACGGCTTCTTTCAGAATCTCCCAGCCATAATGAGCCGCCAGCAGCGTGGCCAGCGTGGTTTTACCAGCGCCAATATTTCCGGTTATTGCCAGATGCATAATAGTCCGTTTTAAGCCCGACGTGATCAACAGGGATACATTTTGTATCTTTGTGTGTTAACCGTTGAAAGGTATTGTTTTGTTATGAAGCCCTATCACGTTTTATTATACTATTGTTATACAACCCTTGAAAATCCGGAGCAGTTTCGCGATGAACACCACCAACTGTGTCTTCGGTTAAATTTGCTGGGGCGTATTATCGTATCGGCCGAAGGGCTGAACGGTACGGTTTCGGGTTCGCCCGCCGACTGCGAAACCTACATGCGAACGGTCAAAGCGGATCCCCGCTTCGCCAGCCTGGAGTTCAAGGTTGACCAGTCCGACGAGCATGCTTTTCAGAAACTGAACGTGCGGCTGAAATCCGAAATCGTCCATTCCGACCTGCCCGTCAATCCGCTCGAACGCACGGGCATTTACCTCGAACCGGAAGAATTTAAAAGGATGAAGAACGACGAGGATGTGGTGCTGATCGACATGCGGTCCAATTACGAGCATTCCGTCGGAAAATTCAAAGGGGCGATTACGTTCGATATGGAGAATTTGCGGGAACTGCCGCAGCATCTGGACGAAATCAGGCATTTGAAAAACAAGAAAGTCATCACCTATTGTACGGGTGGAATCAAGTGCGAAAAAGCCAGCGCCTACCTGCTGGATCAGGGATTCGAGAATGTTTACCAGCTTCATGGCGGGATCATCAAATACGGAATCGAAGCCGGCGGGGAAGACTTTGAGGGCAAATGCTACGTTTTCGATAACCGGGTGGCCGTCGATGTCAATCAGGTGAACCCGGTCGTGATTTCCAGCTGCTACCGCTGCGGCTCGCCGACCGACCGGATGATCAACTGCGCCAGTCCGGCCTGCAACAACCACGTAACCTTATGCGAAAATTGCGGCAACGAGCACCAGGGCACCTGCCGCAACGAGTGCAAGCAGGACCCGGCCCTGCGTCCGTACGACGGAACGGGGTATTACGCCAAGGAAACCCGGGGGTATTCGCCGTTACTCGGCTACCGGAGTCAGCGGAGTTCAGTGACTCACTAGCGATTTTTCCAGCACAAAATCATTCATCCAGTACGGTCCGATCGGAATATCTTCTTCCCGCACCAGCGCAAAGCCCAGCCGTTCGTAGAATTGCCGGGCTTTGTTGTATCGGTTGACATTGAGATAGAGCCGGTTACCGCCTTCGGCTACGCACCGCCGGATGACTTCGTCCAGCAGTTGTCGGCCGGTTCCTTTCCCCTGTTCATCGGGTAGCACATAAATTTTATGCAATTTGAACCGATCGGGTTCCGATTCATTCCGGGAATAGGACGCAAAACCGCATAAGGTCTGATTCACATATGCCAGAACAAACACGTGCTGCTCCCGAATCATCTGGTCGGCCAGGGCTTCTTTGGAATAGATGGTCTGAAACATGTAGTTGATCTGGTCCTGGTCCAGGATGGCCCGGTAGGTAGGTTCCCAAATTTTCTCCTGCAACGTAATAATGGAATCGATATCCGACGGGTGGGCGGTTTTAAATTCTATGGGCATAGGGCACCGGGTTAAAAATCCAAAATCAGGGGCTAAGATACCGTTTTTCCGCCCTTCTAAAACCGTAATCTTTGGAGGAGGTCTCCTTCCCTTAGCATAATTTTTTACCTTTGACAAGCAGTAATAACGTAAACGGAATTACGATGTCGGAACAAAAACCGTTGATTTTGGTCACGAATGACGATGGCATTAATGCGCCCGGCATTCGGAATTTGGTAGTATTAATGAAACAATTGGGTGAGGTTGTGGTGGTTGCGCCCAGCAGTCCGCAGTCGGGCATGGGCCACGCGATCACGATTGCATCGCCCCTTCGGTTGCATGAAGTCGATATTTTTCCGGGAATTCCCGCCTACGAATGCTCCGGAACCCCCGCCGACTGTGTCAAACTGGCGAAACATTACGTTTTAAAAGACCGGAACCCGGATCTGGTCGTCAGCGGCATTAACCACGGCAGCAATACCTCGATCAGTGTGTTGTATTCGGGGACCATGTCGGCCGCCATTGAAGCGGCCATCGAGGGCATTCCGGCGATCGGTTTTTCCCTCTGCGATTTCGCACACGAGGCCGATTTTTCCCACACCTACGATCATCTTTTAAAAATTGCCGGACACGTGCTGGAACACGGCATTCCGAAAGGCGTTACCCTGAATGTGAACTTTCCGGCCAAATCGGACCAGCCCCTGCGGGAAATCCGGATTTGCCGGCAGGCGGATGCCCGCTGGCAGGAAGAATTTGACGAACGCAAAGATCCCTACGGCCGCCGGTATTTCTGGATGTCGGGAAAATTTGTCAACGACGACACGGGCGAGGACACGGATGAGTACGCTTTGCAGCAAAATTGTACGTCGGTGGTTCCGTGTCAGCTCGATCTGACGGATTACGCCATTCTGGCCGACATGAAAACCTGGAAGATCAATGAACGAACCGGTACGATTCCCGCGGTTTCAGCGCCGGTTCCCGCTCGTCCTCCGATTGAAAACAGTTAGACACTAACTCAAAACCATTGCACCATGGCTTTATTGGGAAGTCTATTGAAACGTGGCATTTCGCTGACCAGTGTGGTCCGGCGGAAGAAGTTGAATGCGCTCAAATTGCAGAAGAAAACCTTTGTCAAGTTAATCGGCAAGGCCCGCTATACGCAGTTCGGACAGGCTTACCAGTTTGAAGAAATCGAAAATGCGGCTTTCTTCGAAGATGAGAAAGAGTTTTACCAGAAGTTTAAAGAGTTAGTCCCGATTTACGACTACAATAAATTGTATAAGGAATGGTGGCACCGTTCGGTCAATGGTGAAAAAAACGTTTGCTGGCCGGGCCGGGTCAAATATTTCGCCCTGAGTTCGGGCACCTCCGATGCCTCCACCAAATACATTCCGGTGACTAAAACCATGACGAAGGCCATTCAGAAAACCAGCATCCGGCAAATTCTGAGCCTGAGTCGATACCAGCACCTTCCCTCGCAACTCTACGAAAAAGGTATGCTCATGCTGGGGGGCAGCACCCGGCTCAATTACCGGGGCAATCATTTTGAAGGGGATCTGAGCGGTATTCAGGCCAAACAGATTCCGTACTGGTTTCAGAAGTTTTATAAACCGGGAAAAGAGATTGCCCAGGAACAGGATTGGGCGCTGAAACTGGACGAAATTACCGAACAGGCCGACCAGTGGGATATCGGTTTTGTGGTGGGCGTTCCGGCCTGGATCCAGTTGTTGATGGAAAAAATCATCGCCCACTACAAGGTCAAAACCATTCACGACATCTGGCCGAACCTGATGGTTTTTTGCCACGGTGGCGTTTCGTTTGAACCCTACCGCCAGGGCTTTGAGCACCTGCTGGCGCATCCCATCACCTACATTGAAACCTACCTGGCCTCCGAAGGGTTCATTGCCTACCAGACCCATCCCGATGCGGTGGGTATGCAACTGGTGCTCGACAACGGGATTTTCTTCGAATTCATCCCGTTCAACGACGAAAATTTCAACGCCGACGGGGACGTGGTGGAAAAACCGCACACCCTGATGATCGACGACGTGGAAGAAGGCAAGGAATATGCCTTGCTGATTTCCACCTGTGCGGGTGCCTGGCGGTATTTGATCGGGGATACGATCCGGTTTGTTTCCAAAAAACGGGCGGAAATTGTAATTACCGGCCGGACGAAACACTTCCTGAGTCTTTGCGGTGAGCACCTCTCGGTCGATAACATGAACAAAGCCGTCGAGCTGGCCTCCAACGAACTAAAAATCAATATCCGCGAATTTACCGTTGCCGGGATTTCACACGATACGCTTTTCGCCCACCACTGGTTCATTGGTACGGACGATAAAGTGGACGAGACGGTTTTAAAAAATCTGATCGACAGCAGGCTCAATGAACTGAATGATGACTATGCCGTCGAACGCCGGCATGCCCTCAAGGAGATTTTCGTTACGGTTTTACCCACAGCGACGTTCTACCGGTGGATGGAGGCCAAAGGAAAACTCGGCGGGCAGCATAAATTCCCCCGGGTTCTGAAGAAAAATCTGATCGCCGACTGGGACGGGTTTCTCAAGACGCAGGGATTTGACGTAGCGACGATTCGCGATCCGGTCAGCGGCCTTCGCAGCTGATCCCTCGGGGGTTCGCATCAAGAAAACCTGTCAGATAACCCGCCCGGGCTCCTGCCCGGTGCGGGTTATTTTTTATTTCAGCATGGCTAACAGGGGGTCGTAAAGCCGGGTCCACGCCAGTTGGAGGGCAATGAATATGAAAACGACGCCCGTGGTCCGGTTGAAAGCCAGGACAACTTTCGGCGTAAAAAACCGCTTCAGTTTGTGGGCAAAAATTGCCAGCGCCGATTCCGTCCCGAAAATGCCGATTAAACTCATGATCATGAACACAATACGCTCCTGATTGCTGTAATGCAGCGAATTGGTTAAATAGGCTGCCAGGGTAACCCAGGTGATGAAATTGATCGGGTTAATCGCGTTGAGGACAAAACCGGTCGAAAAATAGTAGAGGAAATTACCAAACCGGGTTTTGGGATAGGCCAGCCGGGGGGTTCCTTTGAAGAGATTGGCCACCCCCATCGTCAGCAAAAGCAAAACGCCGAACAGGGTCAGGTAAAATTCAAAGTGATTGATTTCGGGCAGAAACGCGGTACCAAACAGGGCGCAAACCACAAATATGGCATCGCAAACTACCACGCCGAAGGCGATTTTGATGCCGGAACGATACCCATTGTCGACACTGTTTTGCAACAGCGAAAAGAAAACAGTTCCAAAAGTCAGGCAAAGCAGAATACCGGCAATTAAACCGTAGAGAATAGCTTCAATCATGCGCAATTATATCTGTTTCAACCGCGCCACTTTTAACAGGGCGCAGACACTGAGAGCATCGGTAATCTGGCTCTCCATCACCATTTGAACAGCATCACTCAGTAAAACCCGCCGGACCTGCAATTGTTCAGTTTCTTCCGGGGCGTGTTCCCCCTGCGACAGGTCTTCCGCTATATAGAGAAATCCTTCTTCGTCGGTCGCCGAATTGGAGGTATGAATCCGCCCGATCTTGGTCCATTTCGCGGCTTCAAGACCGGTTTCTTCCTTCAGTTCCCGCTGCGCGGACACCAGCAGGTCGGTCCCCAACGGAGCCCCGCCCTCCGGCACTTCCCAGGAATATTCGTCGAGCGGATAGCGGTATTGCCCCACGAGATACGTGTATCCTTCCTCGTCGATGGGAACCACAACAACGGCTTTGTTCTTGAAACTCACGACACCGTAGATGCCGGGCGTACTCGAGGGGGTTATCACCTCCTCATGCCTGATTTTCAACCAATTATTTTCATAAGCAATGGTCGAAGTAAGCGTCTTCCAGGGATTTTCGGTAAACTCCATACCCGCAAAGGTAAAGAGAAATCCTTAACAGTTTGCTACCTTTGGGGGCCACAACCCACCCATGGCTTCATGCAATCGAGTCAGCGAATTAAATACAAATGGATGTCGATCTCACTGGGATTGAGTGTGGTTCTGATGTTTCTGAAGTTTACGGCCTGGTGGTTAACGTCTTCCACGGCTATTCTGACAGACGCGTTGGAATCCATCATCAATGTGATTGCCAGTGGTTTTGCCCTGTACAGTATTTATCTTTCCGGTCTGCCCCGCGACCGAAACCACCCGTACGGCCACGGTAAAATCGAGTTTTTCTCGTCCGGTTTTGAAGGGGCGTTGATCCTGTCTGCCGGAATTTTTGTCATTTTCCAGGCCATCCAGTCGTTTATCGACCCCCAACCGTACACGCACCTGGGCTGGGGTGTTTTGCTGATCGCCCTGACGACCGTCGCTAACACGCTGGTTGGCTGGTTATTAATTCGGAACGGGCGATTGACCAATTCAATCACCCTTATGGCCGACGGTCGCCATTTATTGACCGATAGTTTAAGCAGTCTCCTGGTCGTTGCCGGTATTTTTGTCATCATGGTAACCGGTTTAACCTGGTTTGATGGTGTCCTCTCGCTCATCCTGTCGGGGGTCATCATCTGGAACGGCATGGGGCTGGTTCGCCAGTCGATTGCCGGCCTGATGGATGAAACGGATCTGGTATTGCTCCAGCGGATTCTGAACATCCTGAATCAGCATAAAAGCAACAACTGGATCGACATTCACAACCTGCGGGTGCAGCGCTATGGCGCCGATCTCCACATTGACTGCCACCTGACGTTGCCGTATTACTGGAAACTGGCGCAGGTTCATCAGGAAGTACACGAGTTTGAGGAAGCTCTGAAACGGGAAATCAGCAATGAAGTTGAAATTTTTATCCATGCCGATCCCTGCCTGCCCGAATGCTGTCATTATTGCCGGATCGATGATTGCCCGGTTCGGGCCCATCCGTTCACGGGTGATGTTGAATGGACCATCGCCAACATTTCGACCAACCAGAAACATTTTGTCAGCATCGATTCCTAGCCAAATCCCTTCCGAATTCGCAAAAAAAAATATAAAATTCCATTGGGAAAGTTGGCATTTATTAACTTTTTTGTAATTTTCGGAGAGAATTTAGTGCTCAAATGAGATACTTAATTCAGGTTGTATTCATATCCCGGTTAAAAAGGCCCTTCCTACCAACGGAGAGGGCCTTTTTCCTTTATGGGGAAAATTGCTATAAAAAAAGGAATGTTATCAAGCGGCAATTTGATCTTGATTCTCCCGATGTAATTTTCTTACCAAACTTGGTCTCCAATCTTCCTCTGGGGTTGAAATTTGTAAACTCTGGTAGCGACTGAGATCTAAAATTGCTCTGTCTGAATAAAGTTTTTTACCTCCAATTCGGATAGGTACAAACATCTCCCGTTGCTCCCAGTTTTCCAGGGTGGTTTTAGAAACCTTCGATAACTTTCCGGTTTCCTCAACGGTATAATGCTGCAGGCCTAACTTCAGATTTTGGTTTTCCTCCAGGACCTCGTTGAGATGTTTTTTGAGTCCGGCAATTTCTTCGGGGACCCGCAGCAGGGCATCGATCAGCTCCTGGGGGAGGTTGACTTGTAGAGTAGACATGGGGAATCAGGATGGGGGTTGAGTGAGATAACAACCGGTTTAGAGGCATCGATGAACAGACCCTCGGATATCCCCAGCTCCTCGTCGAAGAAAGCTTCGGCCAAGCAGTGTCCACCGGCCTTGACCAATTGCTGCAGAAAGCGGGTGCCTTCTCCTTCCTCGACCGGGAGCTGGAGTTGATCCAGGCCGACGGCCAGCACCGGAGCCCACCAGGAATTCGGGTATCCTTCTTCCGGCAAATGGAGGTCTGTTTGACATCCAAATGAGTTTCAATTTTCACTTACTACCTTTAAGGTTCTAGAATAAGTAGGGGAACTCACCTGTAGCAATAAAAGATCTGACGCCTTTGATCCGATCGATAAATGGTGGCGCTCGACCCTGTCGGTGATTTTAACCTGAACTTGTTTCAGTATTTGCCCCTTTGAGTCAACTAACGAAAGTGTTATGGGTTGACCCTGTGCCCCTTTTACCTCTACCTCTACTACGCCAGTTTCTACCGGGTTACCGAGCAGCACTGCACTCCAGGCTGCGCTTGATGGAGAGTTATAGGTTGCTAACCGGTTAGGGGCAGGACAAGTTAATGGCTTGGGCGTCCATTTTAGCGTATAATTTGTTCCTTGCACCCGGGCACTAATCGAATGTGGCTTGCCATCCTTAATAACATCAGGGGTTGTAAAGTTATAAACGTGTTCCCCATTGCCTTTACCGGCTTCTTTAATATCCTGACGATAAATATTGGCCAAAGCAGTTCCGATCACCTTGCCATCAGCCGTAAATTCTACTGTCAAGGGCGTGTTTGGCCGTTTCTTATCCCAGACCCAGCCTCGGATTGAACCACATTCAACTTTATCTAAAAAGCCTTCATAGCTGGGTTGGCTAGGACTAGAACCTTTAAGCAGATCCATAGCAACAGGTCGTCCTGTTGTTATGGTTGTTTCAACTGCCTCAGTCAAAGTGTTAATTACAGAAATGTTATCAGAAAGTTTGTTAGCAACATATAAACGGCTACCATCTGAAGTAAGAGAAATAGCTACTGGATCGTTTCCTACAGGTATTGTCTTCTCTATTTGGAAAGTATTTGTGTTCATAATTCCAACTTGTTTGGAATTTGACATTAGTAAGTACAAACGACTACCGTCCAAACTAGGAGTTGCACTGGTTGATAAATCGTTAATCGGGATAATTTTTTCAGGCTTGTTGGTAGCTAAATTTATTACTGAAACATTAGTAAAGCGTGAGTCATCGTGAGTAACATAGAGGCTCCTACCATCTGGACTTAAAACTAAGTCAGAAATTTTCCCTCCCATTGGGATTGTTGTTTCAATGGTATTATTTATCGTATTAATAATGTGGACCCGTGGTGATCCTTCTCCTACACCTATGTAAATATAGCTACCATCATGAGCACTTGATAAACTTCGCGCATTCTCACCTATCGTAATTGTCGCAACTGGAAGATTCGTAGCGGTATTAAATACAAGAACATTATTCGAAAGAGCATTGACTGTGTATAAGTATTTTCCATTGGGGTTAACCAAGACCTTTCGGGGACTTTCATAGGTTGGAAGAAGGGCTTCAATCTGATTGGTTTGGGCATTGATAACCGAAATGACATTTGGCCTGAGATTACCTACATAAATTTTTTTTCCGTCTGGAGAAATTGCCACATCGAGAGGGGTGATGCCAACAGGAAGGGTAGCAACTATTTGATTGGTAGCAACATCGACTACAGAGACATTAGGAGCCACATTGACTACATACAGAAATTGGGCTTGAGCTACATTTGTAATACCTGTACCATGAATAAGCAGGCAAATATTTACGAAAGTAAACATGGCAATTATAGCCTTCCGGAAAGTAGTGAGACTGCTCGCTAAACTGTGTCACAGGTGAATAAAGGGAATAAAACCTCTAACTTTCACCATTATGACCAACGAGAACGAGTTCGACTTTGAAGCCTTCAAACAAGCGGCTATTAAAGGCCTTTACGAAGGCAAACCCCTAACGGGCGAAAACGGCCTGTTCGCCCCTTTACTTAAACACTTTTTAGAGTCCGCTTTGGAAGGGGAGATGGATGACCACCTTAACCAGACCCGGCTCATTGAGCAGAACCGTCGAAACGGCAAAACCACCAAGCAGGTTAAGAGCAGCGCTGGTCCGCTGGAGCTACAGACTCCGCGTGATCGTACCGGCAGCTACCAGCCCCAGATTGTCCCCAAGAGACAGGTTGTCCTTACGCCCCAACTCGAACAGAAAGTGTTGTCACTCTACAGCATGGGCAATAGTTACGCTGACATTAGCCAGCATCTGTCTGAGATGTATGGCTATAGCCTATCAGACAGCGAGTTAACGGCTATTACGGACAAAGTTATTCCGGCTATGAGAGAATGGCAGAACCGGCCATTGGAAAGTCTATACACCTTGGTTTGGCTGGATGGTATCTACTACAAAGTGCGTCAGGATGGTAAAGTACTGACTCGTGTGCTTTATAGTGTGATCGGATTGAGCCTATCCGGTAAAAAGCAGGTACTTGGCATTTACACGGCTGAGAGTGAATCGGCTAAGTTCTGGTTGAGCGTACTCACCGATCTAAAACAACGCGGAGTCGAAGACTTGCTGATTACCTGTGTGGATGGCTTGAAAGGGTTTGATACGGCTATTGCCAGTGTTTTTCCGGCCACCACTGTTCAGCTTTGTATTGTGCACCAACTCCGCAACAGTTTTCGGTTCGTTCCTGAGAAGTACTTGAAAGGCTTGGCTAACGATCTGAAGACGGTTTATCAGGCTTCTAACCGCGAGCAAGGCTTAGAAAATTTGTTGACAGTGCAAGAAAAATGGGGTTCAGCCTATCCCAAAGCAATCCAACCCTGGATGGAAAAATGGGAGCTGCTATCTCCCTTCTTCGACTATCCACCTGCCATCCGCAAGGTAATGTATACGACCAATACAGTCGAAGGCTATCACCGCCAGCTGCGCAAAGTGACAAAAACAAAAGGAGCTTTTTCGTCGGATATCGCTTTACAAAAGTTGGTTTATCTGGTTATCCAGAATTTGCAGATTAAGTGGGAGACGACGACTTATAACTGGAAAGAGATCATTAATCAGTTCAGCATTATCTTTGAGGAGCGTATTCAATTCCACCGCTTCGAGTAAAATCCTGCTGACACAGTTCAGCGAGCACTCCCAAAGTAGTTGGATAATGCATAAACGTTGAGTAGTTAGATTAAAAACTATGCGCCTAATGTATCATTTATCAGACATTAAACTAAAACCTTTTTTGCAAACGCTTTATTCTAATACGCATGCGGGTCTAATTTGGCGGGTAACAGGCTTTATACTTTTCCGTATGGACGTTGCTAGCCCTCATATGGAAAACAGAGGTCTGTTTGTAGCCTTACCCAAATTAGGACATTGCATTTTTAGAGCTCTGTGCTTTTCACTTGCTTAGCATAGGTTACTGGAGCCAGGCCACCCAGTGACTGATGTGGATGAAAACGATTGTATTGTTCAACCCACTCATCTGATAGAATCCAAACTTGTTCCAACGACTCGAATAGATTAGCATCCAATACGTCCTCCCGATACGTGCGGTTAAGGCGTTCAATATAGCCTTTTTGCATTGGTTTGCCCGGTTGAATGTATTGAATTGTAATGTGGTTATCTTGACACCATTCCTGGAATTTACCCGCAATAAATTCGGATCCATTGTCTACCTCACCGGCGGCCCGGCCGGATCTGCTTGGGTAAAGGACGCTCCAAGGAAATCGTCTTTAAAATATCAAACACTTTCAGGGCCGATAACGAGAAATCAGCGTGAGCAGCCAAAACTTCTCGACTACAGTCGTCTATGATTGTCAAAACTCGAATCTTGCGTTTACTCACCAGTGCATCCGAGACAAAGTCCATACCGCTACGGCGGACCGTTCCAGCAGTGATTAACTTGCACAGGAACCTGTAAAGGCTGTTTCACGCGAGCAGGCAGTCTTCGTTTATGCCGTCTTCGATGCTTTAAATTTAGCAACCGATACACCCATAAGACCCGCTTATGATTCCACTTCAGCCCTTCATTGCGAATCTTACCGTAGTAATCGTCGAACCCGAGAGTGGGATAAGCCTCAGCATACGCACGCAGTTTATCAATGACTGACTGATCATCTTTTTTACTTTGGTAGTACCACTTTGAACGAGCATGCCTACCACACGAAAAGCCCTATCTACAGATATATTTTTTTCCACCGCCCACTCCACTAACTCTTTCTGTTGACAGGGCTCTATAGCTTTTTTTCAATGATCTCCTTCGCCAATTTGGAATCCAGACTTAACTCAGCATACATTTTCTTTAAGCGTCGATTTTCATCCTGAACGGCTTTAAGCTCCTTTAAGTGAGTTGATTCCATTCCACTGTACTTCTTGCGCCAATTATACAATGTGGCTTTGGAAATGCTGTACTCACGGCAAACATCCATGGCTTCTCGGCCTCCTTCGTACTGCTTGAGGATGGCTACAATGGCACGGGCCACCCCGCTGGGTCTCGGTGAAGTTTTTCTTTTTCATGTGACAGTTAAAATTAGACCTTTTCGAGTCTAATCCTACACTGTCCTAATTATCGGGAAGCTTACATTGGGCTTTTTCATTTTTGCAGAATATTCGCAAAGTGTCCTTAAATCGAGGGTTTAAAAGATCAACAACTTGAAAACCCAGGATCCGAAGCATAGTCGGAAAGAAACCCGGTACAACAATCAAAGGCTAACAATCGGGTGTTGTTGTACCGGGATTGCTAGACTCCCCGGGCCGGGTGAACGACCCGGGGTTGTTTGTCACTAGGCAGCCAGCTCCAGGCATCGCTCCTGAATGTAGGACTGAATACCTTCCAATCGTCCGAACTCAGGGTCCTGCTGGCTGGCTGAATACCATTCCAACAGGCTGGTTTCGTAGGGTTTGAGATGGAACGGAAACTTCTGGCTCATCCTACCAATTTGAGTTGTACTTTTCAGATTCCTGACACAGATATACAAATAGGTCTTCACGTCGCTTTTCCACATCGGATCTTAGCGATTCGTTGTTCTTTTTTCATCCCCTACGTATTCCAGAAGATCCCCCGGCTGACAATCCAGGGCCTTACAAATTGCCTCTAACGTGCTAAAGCGGATTGCTTTGGCCTTTCCCGTCTTTAAGATGGACAGATTCGATAAGGTCAAATCAACTCGTTCAGAAAGTTCATTCAGGGAAATTTTCCGCTTTGCCATCATCACGTCCAGGTTTACAATGATTGGCATAGCTTAAACCGTTAAATCGTTTTCGTTCTGAATTTCGATTCCTTTTTTGAAGATAACGGCAATAACATAGAGTACCGCTGCCATCAAAATAAAGGCTTGACTGTCTGCCCAAAACTGATTTAAGCTGTCGGCCACAAAGCCACGATGCACTAAAAATTTAGCTGACTGTCTAGCGATGTAACTTAAAAGTACAATGGCAAAAGTATAGTAACTGATTTGTAAAAATTGCCGCGAAACAAAGCGGTTGAACGGTTTTCCCAAATCAATATTGCTCACGAGTCTGATGACTACATAAAACAGGACAGCTTTCAAAACCGCTATGACAAGCATAAAACTGTACATACTGAAAAAAGCCCATTTATTACGGTTATACATCTCGTTTAAGTCCAGTTTATTGTAAAGATTTTGAATAAATTCAGGTTTGTATAGACTTAAAATAAAACCTCCGGCTTCAATACACAAGCCAACGAAGATGACCCAAGCCACAATATGTAAGCCGTTAAAAATGAAGTTGTTTGTTTTTGACATAATTCCTAAAAGTTAAAACCATGTAGCAAATATAAATAAATATTTATTGCTTTTCAATAAATATTTATCCCTGACAGAACTTGAATTCTGGCAGGAGCCCCATAAATCGAGTGGGTTACGGAAGCAGTAGCGAAGAATGTAACCCGATGTAAGAATCTGACTCTCAATATGGTAAACTATCTCAATCCTTCACAGGTGAACATCCTGCGAAGCGATCCATTTCGGATTCAGCAACCGCAAAACCGTCTCCTCATTTCTGATTGAAAACCAGCTGGAGAACAGGGGCACCTGAGAATGCTGCCTGGTGCTAATTCCCCGATCGAAAATCCAACCACTTTCCTTTTTTTTAGTTTACTCTCCTGTCAGGTTCGTTCCCGGCGGCCTCCTACAAGCCATCGCCGGAAGCCAGCCGTCTGGCGCGTGGTATCCGCCGGGGTTTATCTGAACCGGGTGAATAACATCCTGACACTGACCGAAACGATACAACAATGAGTGAAAATCTGCATGGAAACGTCCCCGACACGTTTCCGGTGGCCCTGTTAATCATCGACATGATTAATGACCTGGAGTTCCCCGATGGGGATAAGCTGCTGCCGGCGGCCCTGACGGCGGCCCAAAACATTGCCACCCTCAAACAACAGGCCCGCCAACTCAACATCCCGGTGGTTTACGTCAACGATAACTTTGGCCGCTGGCGATCGGACTTCAACGAAGTGGTTGACCACTGCCTTCACGATGGCGTCCGGGGCCAACCGCTGGCCGAGTTGCTGCGCCCCGATCCGGACGATTATTTCGTGCTCAAACCCAAGCATTCCGCGTTTTACATGACAACGCTCGATACGCTGCTGGAACACCTGAAAGCCCGGCGACTCATCCTGACCGGCATCAGTGCCGATGTCTGTGTGCTGTTATCGGCCAGCGACGCCTACATGCGCGAATACGATCTTCACGTGCCGGCCGACTGTGTCGCTACGGATACGCCGACACACACCCAAACGGCCCTGGCCTACGTCCGGCGCGTTTTAAGTGCCGACACCACCCCTTCGGAACAGCTGAACCTCCAGGATCTGTGCCGCGTGGTGGTAGAGTCTTAACTTTTATCCCACGCAATCGATCGGGAGGACGTCTGTCATGAAAAAAATTTGGCGAAACAACGGTTTATCGATCACGCTGCTCCTGATTACCCTCCTGACCCTGGCGGGCAACTTATGGACAGGCTGGCACGATTTCAACAAGGAATTGGAAGAATACCACCATGCGGCTATCGGTTTCGGTCCGTACCTGACGAGCGGTCATTGCATCGAGTCGGTTTTCGAAAACTGGGAAAGCGAGTTTCTGCAAATGGCTCTGTACGTACTTTT
This sequence comes from Larkinella bovis, assembly GCF_042655385.1. Lineage (NCBI taxonomy): Bacteria > Pseudomonadati > Bacteroidota > Cytophagia > Cytophagales > Spirosomataceae > Larkinella > Larkinella bovis. The sequence goes on from NZ_JBHSMA010000001.1 coordinate 800,315, forward strand.
TACGGTTTTTCTCTACCAGAAAGGTTCGTCCGAATCCAAAGATCCCGAGCAGGAAGAAGAGGTGGACCGGGAACCATCGCCCAGCCGCCCCGGTGCTCCCTGGCCGGTCCGACGGGGTGGCTGGTGGCTCCGGATCTACCAGAACTCGCTCAGCCTCGGCTTTTTTCTTCTGTTTGGCATTTCATTTTTGCTGCACGCCATCGGTGGCGTAAAGCAATATAATACCGAACAACTGCTCAAAGGAGAACGCAACCCATTGACCCTGGGGGAGTTTATGGGAACCAGTGAGTTCTGGTTTCAGTCGCTGCAAAACTGGCAAAGCGAATTTCTGTCGGTTTTGTCCATTGTGGTGTTGTCCATTTTTCTGCGTCAAAAAGGTTCGCCCGAGTCCAAACCGGTCGATGCGCCCGACTCGCAAACCGGGGAATAGCGCCCCCGCTCTATCCTGTTTCTCCGATGAAGAACTTTTCAATTCTGGCAGCTTGTCTGGCCATTAGCCTCACGGTTGAGGCCCAGCAGACGATTTTCAACGTTCCGTCATCGGACATCACACCCGCGAACCGCATCATGGCCCAGGTCCAGGTCGATTTCAACCGGGAGCAGGTGCGGTCCATGTCTACGCTGGATTACGGATTAAACCACCAGTGGGAAATCGGTCTGAATCTCTACCACTTCGGTTACCAGCCCGCGGAACACCACTGGCTGCGCAATGATACGACCACCCAAATTCCCTATGCCCCCCAACTGCTCCTGAACGCCCAGAAAGCCTTTGACCTGACCGAAAACCTGCATCTGGGGCTGGGCGGCCAAACCGGGATCAACGTGCCGGCTCAGCACAAAACCGCCTGGGTAGGCTGGGCCTACGGTAACCTGGCGTATGACGTTGCAGACAAACACTATAAAACCGTCGCGGGTGTGTATGGCGGGAATCACCGGTACCTCGCCGATGGTCCTACGGTAGGCATTCACCTGGGCATCGATGCGGGTATCTGGTATGAGAAGGTGCACGTCCTGGCCGACTGGGCATCCGGCACGCACGATTACGGTCAGTTGATGGTGGGGGCAGAAGTCTACCTGGGCAAACACCTGCCGCTTGCCTTGGGCTGGCGCCGGTCCAACCAGGACGGTGAGCAGGCTCTGGTGTTGCAACTGACCTATTCGCCGGACTGAGGACGGTGTGAACGCGTCGGTGCCGTTGCCTTACTTTTGCGCCCAAAACCGGTCCGCAGACCGGCACCCGAGGTTGTATTGTCAGTTCGAAAAATAGTTGATTATGTCAGACACCTCCTATAATAGCCCTACGTACTGGCAGGATTCCACCCAGCTTAAAGAAATTTCACAATGGGTGACGGGCCTCGATGAGCAACTTAAACAGACCACTGAGCGTGCTGAAGCTCCCCTGCAACTTTCGCACGGCACGTTGCAAAGCAACCGGACCGCAAACTCTTTCTGGCTTATTTACCAATTCGATACCGGTTGTAAACTGGCGATACGCACCTGTTTTGACCCCCAGTTTATCGAAAAAGTCTGGCTGGTCCGGAAACAAAAAAACGCCGTCGAATACGAGATCCAGGGAGCGCTGGGCTTGTACCAGGTCCGGATTGAACGCCCCCAGGGAACGGATTCTCTGCTGCATTATACCACCTCGCTGAAACCGGAAAAACCGTTCAGCGTCCAGGCGTTTCCGAGGGATGTGTATCTGCTGGATAAACATCACAATCCGGAAACGCCTAAAGGCATGGTTTACGTTACCCAAAGTGGGCCCACCGCCGGGTTGCTGTACCTTTCCGTCAACCAGCCGCAGCCGGGAACGCTGTTTTATTTTCAGAATCTTACGGCCCTCAATGACTATTGCGAGGCTACCCAGACCGATCTGGCCGATACGGTTGGCGTCCAGTGGCCGGAAGCCGGTTTTGCGCTCCCGCCCTCGGAGCAGGCCCTGCCGGCGGGCAAGGCCATTGTGTTGTCGGACGCCTATCTGTACCTAAGCGATCAGGTCCCCCGGACTGAGTTTGAAGCGGCCGATCAGTTCCTGGAAGCACTGGCCTGCGTGTACCAAAACCTGCCAAAACCCCAAACCGCCTATTTCGATTGGCCGAAAATGGCCGAACGCACGGTTGAAGCCTTAAGCACCTCGACGCACTGTGGCCGGACCCTGAACCGGAAATATTACCTGAATGCGTATGTCGATGCGTCCCAGAAACCGCCCGAAAGCATGGTGCAGCTGGCCATTCTGGTACCGCTCTGGGAGTATCAGGAATGGCTCGCAAAACCGCTGGACCTGGTGGGTCAGATGCATAAAAACCTCTCCTCCTTTTACGACGACACCTACGAAACCATCATGCGGTGGTTACCAGGGGGTACATTTAAAGAGAAAAAGGAAGACCGCAACGAAGAACAGGACCCGAACAAAATCGACTCCTGGTACCTGTTGCATACGCTCATGAACCTGGGGCGGCTGGCCGATAAGGGCGATACGGAAGCCAAAGAGCTGCTGTTCCGTTCGCTGGAATTTGTCATCAAAGCGGCCCACGAATTCAACTACGACTGGCCGGTCTTCTACGATGTGCGAACACTGGCGGTGGTGAAAGCCGAAACCGAACAGGGAAAAGGTGGTGAACTGGACGTAGCCGGTCTGTACACCCACGTCATGGTGCAGGCCTATGACCTGACCAAAGAACCGCGTTATCTGAAAGAAGCCGTTGCGTCGGCCGAACGGCTGCGGGGGAAGGGCTTCGAACTGCTCTACCAGAGCAATATTACCATCATGAGCGCCCTGACGCTGGCCAAACTCTGGAAAATAACCGGAAACCGGCTGTATTTCGACCAGAGCCGGCTCAGCATTGCCAATGTGCTGGCGAAAATGTGGATATGGGAATGCCGTTTCGGCGCGGGAGCGACCCGAAGTACATTTCTGGGAATGGCTCCACTGAAAAACGCCCCGTATCTGGCGGCCTACGAAGAAGCCGAAATTGTTGCCACCCAGCTGAATTACCTGAAAGAAGTCGGGCCCGATGTGCCGGCCCCGATTCGGTTGCTGTTTGCCGAATACATGAAATACCTATTGCACCGGGCTAAATACTATTTCCCGGAGGAACTGCCGACCGATACGATCTGTGAGCAGCCCCGGGAAGGCCGGATCATCCGCGAGTTGCCAATCCCGCTGGAAGACATTCCGACGGGCTGGACGCAGGCCGGGGAAGTGGGTCAGGAAGTATACGGGGGGGCTCTGGCGGCCATCCTGACGACCTACGCCTACAAACGATTCGAGAAGATTCCGGTCATGCTGTTTAGCGAATACCCAATCTATCATTCCGAATACGAGTTGATCAACCAGCGACAGGGATACCTGGTTATCCGACTGGCCGGCACGTCCGATTCCGTTTGCCGGGTGCGGTTAATGGCCAAAAACCGCACGCTCCCGGCGGTTCAGCTGTACGATGAAGATGAACCCGGCAGTCCTCCCCTAAAACCGGTCGAGCAAACGAAAAGCTTTCTCGAATTCCGGGTGCGGGGCAACCAGCGGCTGCGGGCCGAATGGAACTCCGCTTCGAAAACCTGAACTTTTTCCCATTTAAACCGAATCGCAACGTTATGGAAACAAACAACCTGCACACCCCTTTCGAGTCACTTGATGGCAAACGGATCGTCGTAACCGGCGGCACCACCGGTATTGGCCGGGCCATCGCCCGCCTGCTGGCGTCGTATGGCGCCCGGATTTTCCTCTTCGGGCGGGAACAGGAACCCCTGGCCGACACCCTGGCCGTTATTCGGGCCGCCGGAGGGCAGGCCGACGGCATCAGGGCCGACAGTTCCAAAGCGGACGACATCCGGCGGGTTTTTCAGGCAGCGGACGACAAACTGGGGGGCCTCGACATCCTCATCAACTGCGCAGCATTGGGGGCGGGTTCGCTCGGCGAAATGGACGATGCTGATTGGCGGTATGTCATCGAAACCAACCTGAACGGGTACCTGGCGGCTACCAAAGAGGCCCTTAGCCGGATGCAGTCGCAGAAAAGGGGCCACATTGTCCTGATAGGGTCCATGAGCGCCGACGTCCGGGAGGAAGGCAGTTCGGTATACGTAGCCACCAAAGCCGCCATTCAGGGACTGGCCGAAAGCCTGCGCAAGGAAGTCAATCCGCAGGGGATCAAAGTGAGCCTGGTCGAACCCGGAGCCGTGGGCTCGGACATGCAGCCAACCACCCCGGAGGAGGAACGCCAGAAACAGGAAACGGGTGAAATGCTGCGGGCGGAGGACATCGCCGTCTGCGTTCATTATATTCTGACCCAGCCGCTGCGCTGCGACGTGGTATCGGTTCAGATTCGTCCCCATTTGCAACTCATCTAACCGGACGTATGGCCTTTCCAACGGATTTGCTCATTTTTTCACCCAACGACCTCGATCTTTCGCATTCCCCCCTCCGGACCTCGATTCAGGCTGAAACGTACGTCCTGGGGGCTTTCAATCCCGGTCTGACGCGTTTACCCAACGGCAACCTGCTGCTCATGATCCGGGTAGCGGAAGCGCTTAACCAACCCATTATCGGCGAACAGATCCACACCATCCGCTGGGATGAAAACCAGGGGTATGTGCTGGATGCCTACCCGTTATCGGGTGTCAACGCGGCCGATCCGCGCAAGTTTCAGGTGTTGGGGTATCCGTATAAGGTAATGGCGCTGACGTCGCTCTCCTGGTTGCTGCCGGTCGAACTGACGCCGGATGGCACCCAGGTCGTCACGATTCACTACGATAAACTCATTGCGCCCCAGCGGAGTTACCAGGAATACGGGGTGGAAGATGCCCGGATTACGAAAATTGAGGATACGTATTACATGACCACCTGCTCGGTCAGTTCGGAGCGCCATTCGACCACCCTGTATACGTCCACCGATGGGCTGAATTACACCTTGCAGGGCATCATTCTGGATCACCAGAACAAGGACATGGTGTTGTTTGAAGGCAAAATCGACGGTCAGTTTTACGCCCTGACCCGCCCACTCGGTGATCTGTATTTTGCCGCCCGACCCGGTAGTGACCATTTTCCCGGCCCGTCCATTAACCTGGCCTCCTCGCCCGATGCCCGGCACTGGAAACCGGCGGACACCCCGTTGATCCGCGCCCGCAAAGGATCGGCGTCAACCATGAAAATTGGCGGTGGAACCCAGCCCATCCTGACTGATCAGGGGTGGCTGCTGCTCTACCACGGCGTCGAATTACGCGGGCTGGTCGGCATTTACCGCACCTTCTGGGCGCTGCTGGACGCAAACGATCCCGCAAAAATCCTGAAACTGGAGGACACGAGACCCCTGCTGGAAGCGTCGCCTACCCTGGTTGAACCGATCAAGGATCAACTCTACCTGTCGGAAGTAGTTTTCACCACCGGGATTGTCGATGCTGGCGATCACTACATTGTGGCCTCGGGCGAGGATGACCTGGCGTGCCGGATCACGCATATTCCCAAAACCGCCTTCGGCCTGTCGTAGGCTCAGTGGCTATGGCCCGGAATGGGCTGTTTGTCGTCCGTGATGGTTAGCTGGCGAATCTCGCCCTGCTCCCAGGCATTGGCACCGGGTTGGATGGCCGGCACCGGAATGTCGGCCCGGTTTTTGCGTTTCTCGGCCGTGGAAGTCCGAAACCGCTGGTCCCGCCGGGCCACCAGACTATCGGCCAGCTGGCCGTCTTTGGTGAAGCCCATCATGATCATCGGGTGCCCCAGTGGCAGCTTCAGATCCCGGTCGGTATGCCAGGTATGAAACGTCTTGCCGTAGGTTGACACCAGTTTTTCCATCAGTTCGTGCTCGGCTACCAGCGGCAGACCCGGCGCAATCAGGCTACCGGCTTTAACCTCGTGGTGGTGACTGTGCCAGAGCTTTCTCTCTTCGTCGGGCAGGGTCTTGAACAGGCGTTCCGAAACAATGTATTCCACTCCCATTATTTTGGCATCCGGGCCATTGCCGTCGAAAATCATGCACTGCACCAGGTCTTCGTTCAACTGGGTACAGTAATGATGCGCTTCCATCTGGCCGTTCAGGTTCCCGTTGTAAAAATGAAAACCGTCCAGATACATGCTCATGGCGCGCAGCGGAGCCTTGCTTTGCAACACCTCCGCCCCAGTTTCAAGTACCTTGGTCTTGGCGGTTTTATCCCCACCCGGCGATTCAACATTCGACGAGGTATTTTTGCCCCCGCAGCTCGAAACCAGCAACAGGGCGATGCCCCCAAGAACGGAAATTTTTGGTCGTTTAAACATTTTTCGGAGTGAGTTTAGCCCCTAACGATTCCCAATTCAGGTGTAAAAGTGGTCGAGGGCGACCGACGCCGGACATTCCACCGGGCAGGCTTGTCGATTTTTCAATGACGCCCCAACGCTGTCTGGATAAAAGGGAAGACGGACGATGGTTTCGATTAGCCGGTTTAAATAAGCGAACGGCCCTCGAAGCCACTGGCCCCGTGCCATTGCCTCACTGGGCGGGCCGGGTTGCAAACAAACACAAAACCGGGTAGTTGCCCTGGTAACCAACAGATCCGTTCCCATGCAGACGTTACAGGACCCTCGCCAACAATACCCAGCTCCCCCCTATCCACAGCAACCCCAGGATCATCCCGGTCAGGAACAACGCATGAACCCGACGGCCGACCACGGAGAACAGTCGTACCGGGGAAGCGGTCGTCTGACCGGCCGAAAGGCCCTGATTACCGGAGCCGACAGCGGCATTGGGCGGGCCGTCGCGCTGGCGTTTGCCCGCGAAGGAGCCGACGTTCTGATTGCCTACCTGAGTGAAGATCAGGACGCCCGCGAAACCGTTCGCCTGGTGGAGGACGCGGGTCGCCAGGCCATTGCCGTGCGGGGCGATGTCCAGGAGGAAGCGCACTGCCAGGCCCTGGTCCGGCGCGCCGTCGACGAATGGGGCCAGCTGGATATTCTCGTGAATAACGCGGCTTTTCAAATGAACCATTCGTCCATTCAGGAGCTTTCTTCGGCCGAGTTCGACCAGACGTTTCGCACCAATGTTTACGCGCTTTTTTACCTCTGTAAAGCTGCTTTGCCGGTGATGAAACCGGGCGGATCAATTATCAATACGACGTCGATTCAGGCCTACATGCCCGACCCCTCCCTGCTGGCGTATGCTGCCACCAAGGCCGCCATTGCCAACTTCACCAAAGCCCTGGCGAAAGAAGCCATCGAAAAGGGGATCCGGGTCAATGCCGTCGCCCCCGGTCCCGTCTGGACACCCCTGATCCCCTCGACCCTGCCTCCCGAAAAAACGCAGGAATTCGGGGCGGATTCACTGCTGGGGAGAGCGGCTCAACCGGTTGAACTCGCGCCCATTTATGTGCTACTGGCTTCGCAGGAGGCCAGCTACATTACGGGGATGATTTACGGAGCAACGGGTGGCCGACCCATCGCCTGATTCAACGCACTCCGGCTGTTCCAGAAAACATTTCAATCGATCCCGACAAGCAATTATGAACACAACGCATCATCCGGGTAACCAGACATCCGGATATCACCTCAGTTTTTGGAGCGATTCCGTAGCACCCATTGTCTATACTCCGCTGGATGGGGATCGGCAAACGGATGTCGTCATTGTGGGAGCCGGTATTGCCGGTTTGACCGTCGCCTATACCCTCCTCAAAGCCGGCAAGAAGGTGGTAGTGCTGGAAGACGGCTGGGTGGGAAGCGGAGAAACCGGGCGGACAACGGCCCATTTGTCCAACGCGCTGGACGACCGCTATTCCGAGATTGAACGCTATCACGGCGCCGAGGGGGCCCGAATAGCCGCCGAAAGCCACACGGCCGCCATTGACTTTATCGAACGAACGATTCGGAAAGAAGGCATTGCCTGCGATTTTGAGCGGCTGGATGGCTATTTGTTTCTGCATCCGACCGATCAGCCGGAAACCCTGAACCAGGAGTTTGCCGCCTGTCGAAAAGCCGGTTTGACCCTCCATCGGCTGGCGCAGGTCCCCGGCCTGGCCGTCAATGTGGGCCAGTGCCTCCAGTTTCCCAACCAGGCGCAGTTCCATCCCCTGAAATACCTGAAAGGGCTGGCGGAAGCGGTCCTGCGGCTTGGGGGTGAAATCTACACGGAAACCCGGGTTACTACCGTTCAGGAAGGGTCCGTAAAAACTGCCGCCTATACCGTCAGGGCGACGGATGTGGTCGTGGCGACCAATACCCCCATCAATGATCTATTTACCATACATACCAAACAGTGGCCCTACCGGAGCTACGTGGTGGGCCTGAAAATTCCGAAAGGCAGCGTGCGGGCTGCTTTGTGGTGGGACACGGGCGACCTAAAGTCCAGGTGGGTGAGCCAGCCCTATACCTACGTCCGTTTACAATCCCTGGATGAGCAGCATGATCTGGTGCTGGCTGGCGGACATGACCACAAAACCGGACAGGCCGCGGAGGAAGGCATCGACGAGGAAAACCGGTACCAGGCCCTGATTGATTGGGTGAAGCGGCATTTCCCGGTGGCCACGGAGGTAGTCTACCGCTGGTCTGGTCAGGTGATGGAACCGCTCGACGCGATGGCCTATATCGGCAAAAATCCGGGCAATGAGCACGTGTACATCGTCACCGGCGATTCGGGCAACGGCATGACACACGGCACGATTGCCGGCCCACTGCTCACGGATTTGATCCTGGGCCGGGAAAACAACTGGGCAGGGTTATACGATCCGGCCCGCATCACCCTGCGGGTCGCGGGCGACTATTTGAAGGAAACCGGCAACTTTGCGGCCCAGCTGGCCGACTATTTTACCGGGAGCGATGGCACCGAAGCGCGTCAACTGAGCAACGGGCAGGGGGCGATTTTGGCCGTTGGATTGCGGAAAATAGCGGCTTACCGGGATGAGCAGGGCCACCTCCACGCGCATTCGGCCATTTGCCCGCACCTGGGCTGCGTCGTCCACTGGAACGCCGATGAAAAATCGTTCGATTGCCCGTGCCACGGATCCCGGTTTACCGGAACGGGGCAGGTAATCAATGGCCCCGCCCTGAACGATATGAAAGAAGTCGAACTAAAAACGGAAAGCTGAAACCTCATTAGCGATTTCTCCAAACCAATCATAAGACGCACCGCGAGTAGATCGGCACCAGATCAGCCTCCTTAGTGCTCGTAGATTGGCACCTGTTTACCAATTGCCAGTTGACCCCGCAGGGCCGAATGCTCATTAGGGGCCGGTTGTTCAGCCCCTCTTTTGACCGAATCAGTTGAAGAGGTAAGCAAACGGAGAACGTTATGGGAGTAGGTCTTGAAATGATATTTTTTCTGGGACTGCTGGTGGTCGGAGCGTACCTGATCTACCGGGTGGCCTTCAAGGGTCGGCGTCGGCTCCAGGCCGACGATTTTAAGGGTCCCCGGGCAACCACCCGGCGCTGGGCAACCATCGCGGCCGGTGTCCTGCTGGTCATTGTTATCGCCTTAACCCTCGAATTCTGTCGGGAGCAACAGCACCGCATGGAGAAAAATACCCACGAAAATAACGCCCAGGATAACATTGGGAAGGGTGAAAACGAGGACGACAATCGGGATGATGGCAACGATACGCAACGCTGAACGTTTTCCGCCCCGAAACCTAGCACTCATCCGATGAATCCATTGCCGCTGCCGGACAAACCATCGCCGGCACACCCGGTTTCCAATCCCTTTCGGTCGTTCTGGATGGCCGGCTACGAATGCACCGATAAGCTCAACGCCTGGGGCAACCGGGTCGATTTTCTCCGGCTCACGGGGCATCTGGAACGCCTTGACGAAGACTACCACGCCCTGGAACCGTTCGGTATCCGCACGGTCCGGGAAGGAATTCGGTGGAGCCAGGTCGAAACCCGTCCTTACCACTACGACTTTCAGACGCTGGCGTATTGCATCGAACGGGGCCGGGCGGCCGGGGTGCAACAGTGTTGGGATCTGTGTCATTTCGGTTTTCCGGACGACCTGACACCACTGCATCCGATGTTTGCCCGCCGTTTTGCGGCCTTATGCCGCCATTTTGCCACCTTTTACCGGTCGATCGATCCCGACAGTCTGCTAATTGTTACCCCAATCAATGAAGTCAGTTTCCTGTCGTGGCTCGGGGGTGAGGTCCGGGGAACCTCGCCGTATTGCACCGGGCAGGGCTGGGAGGTCAAGTACAGTCTGATGCGGGCCTATATTGAAGGCATTGCCGCCCTGCGCGAAGTCGACCCGAGCATTCGCATTCTTACGACCGAACCGCTGGTCAATATGGTTCCTCCCCTGCATGCCACCGACGAACAATTGGCCGGGGCTGCACTGGCCCACGAGCATCAGTTTCAGGCGACGGACATACTCTGTGGTCGCCTGTGCCCGGAACTGGGCGGTCAGCCTGACTTCCTCGATCTGGTTGGCCTTAATTTTTATTATAATAACCAGTGGATCTGCGGCTCCGGCGCGTTTCTCCCCTGGCTGAATGAGGAGAACGATCAGCGCTGGAAGCCCCTTCGAACCTTACTGGGGCAGGTTTACCGGCGTTACCAGCGCCCCATCGTTCTGTCTGAAACCAGCCATCCCGGTGAGGACCGCCCCCACTGGATTCGATTTATAGCCGACGAAGCTGCGGAAGCGCTGCAACAGGGCATTTCCCTTTTCGGAATTTGCCTCTACCCCATCATCGACCGACCCGACTGGGATCACCTGACACCCTGGCACCGGGCCGGCTTATGGGATGTCGAGCTGGGAGCCAACGGGGCTCCCACCGGCTTTCCGCCCCGCCGGATATTGTACCAACCCTATGCCGACGCATTACGCATCGCCCAGCAACACGTGTCCGCCGTTCAGAATTCTCTCCAGACAACCCGGTTTTCGGTGCCGTAGCCTACCTGCGAATCCGTTTCCGAAAACTGGAATCAACACCAACGCCCCGTTGCCGCCGAATCCGGGGATTGGATTCCCTACCAAGCGATCAGGCCCGGTTTTAGCGAAAAACCGGGCCTGATCTTTCAGTAAAGACACTGATTTATAACTTGATACCCAACTTTTTGGCGATATCGGCGAACATTTCGGGGTCGATATCGTCGGCACCCGGCGCATTCAGTTGCGGTTCTTCGTCCAGATCGGGCGCCGGGAAACCTTCCGGATGACCAAAGACGACTTCCACTTCCTGCCCGTCTTCGGGATGCGGACCGTTCCAGATCAGTCCGGCCTGCCGGTAGTCTTCCTGGCTGAAGGTGTATAATTTCAGGTGCTCCTTATTCGCCATAAATTTCTTCGTTTCCGGAAACGCGTCATTGCTCAGGTCCGGAATTGGCAGGAGTTTGGTCACCGCTACCCCTGTCAGTTTTTCCAGCGCCTTGGCATAGGCCACCACGTGCAATCCCCCGCGCACCAGCAGGTACCCCACCATTTCGCGGGCTGTGGGATCGTCAACCATTTCATAGACCCGCATTTTGTTGGCCCGTGCTCCGCATTCCAGGAAGAAATTGTGCAGCAAATCCAGTTTCAGGTTTCCGCTGCTGAACACGTTGTCGCCCGACCAGAAATGGCCCATCGAATCCATCGCCAATGCCGACTGACCGCTGGCGATAAAATGGTGCGTATTGCGGGCATCGACGCCATTCGCCAACGGCGTGGTAGTAGGATCGAAACCGCGTTTGCTCACCCCGGTCAGCAGCAGGTTGACGGTATAGGAAACCACTTCAATATGCCCATACTCCTCCCCGGCGATGCTGCAAATCAGGTCATAGAACGGCCGGAGTTTTTTACGCCCCCGGAAGTTAAACGACTGGTAGGTGTAATTCATCAGGGTTGACATTTCCCCGAACTTGCCCCCGAGCAGTTCCTGCACGGCAGCGGCACTATTGGGTGAGGGGTTTTTGGGGGTTGGCAGCTCAATCGGCAGCCGATCCATCTTTAAAATCATAATACGAGCTGGTTTAAACGTACCATTTAACAGGTCTTCACACCAAATGGCCCGGGATTTAATGAAATAGTGAGGATTCGGTCTATCAGGCAACGGTTGCCAGGCAGACCCGTTACGTGCCGGAGGGAGCTCGTTGCAATGCGGGGTAAATAGCCGAAAAATACTCAGCCGGAACGGATGCCGACCGTGGGTTTGGCATGATAGCAGCCGTTTTAGGACCAGGCTGGGTGATCCCAAAATGGTATTTAGGGTCAAAATTTGTCCATTCAACCCGTAAATACCCCTAATCAGCCACTTTGATTTCCTTTCAGGAAAAAAGGAATGTTCTTTTGCGGCTTAAAACAAAACGAATAAGGGACATTCCCGGCAGAATCTGCCGGGTTTTGTTTTTAAAGACGTGGGTGAACGAAATCTAATAAATTTCTAATTGCAAATAAAAAGCCGCCTGCTGCGATTTGCGGAAATTCGCTTTTTCTAAGCAGAGATGTTTAGCAAAAGGACAGAGAAAAGTCACAACCCGGCTGGTTTCCGGCCGGGTTTGTTTTTTGCCTAACCTTCCATCACCGGCATCAGCACGTCGAAAGTGAGCCGTTTGGGCATTTTTTCCGGGCCAGTTTTACCCCCTCGGCTCCGGTTGCCGCCCGGCGAATGCGGTATTGGGCTACCACACTTCCCCAAAAGAAGATTCGGGCAGGAGTCGCATTTCGACGCATACCCCTTATCAATTCATCAGAACCGAAAATTTTGGTCCCGCCATTCAGATTTACGAACGAATGGCGGCCTTGCCGGTCGCTTTTGTGCGGGACCGGCCGCCCGGTCCGAAACCTCACTTCTTTCAACCGGCACAACGGCTGGCCGTTGATTAGGGTGTGCAATAGAATGGCACGAGTGGTTTGTGCAATAGCCGGAAACAGTTGATTCCGGCTATTGCTTTTCGGGTCTAACAAAACCGTATTTCCGCACCCCAACACGGACCGGCGGCCAAAACCGGGCGGCCGCTCACGCTGGAGTTTCTTCCTGCACCCTTCAAGGCTTCCATTTTTCTTTCGCGGTTGTCGCTTCTGATCGTTGGCGGACGGGTGGGGCGCTCTTGGGTAGAGCGTAAACTCGTCAAGCCAACCTTTTTCATTATCTTGCCTCCAGATCCCGTTTCTACAACTCATGAACTGAATCCGTATCACTATGACTTCACGTCGGACATTTTTAAAACAATTGGGTGCCCTAACGGCCGTTTCGGCCTCCCTGCCGGTTTTGGCCGAAACCGCAGCAAAAAAACCGTTCTTCGAAATTTCGCTGGCCGAATGGTCGTTGCACAAAGCACTCTTTAACGAGAAAAAAATTACGAACCTCGATTTTCCCGCCCTGGCTAAAAAGGAATTTGGCATCGACATTGTCGAATACGTCAACCAGTTTTTCAAAGACAAAGCGCAGGATGCCACGTATCTGAAAGAATTGATGATGCGGTGCAAGGATAATGGTGTCCGGAACCACCTGATCATGATCGATGGCGAGGGTTTTCTGGGTGAAACCGATGCCGCCAAACGGAACGAAGCCGTTGAGAAACACAAAAAATGGGTGGAGTGCGCCAAAACGCTGGGTTGTAAGACCATCCGGGTCAATGCGTTCGGGAAAGGCACCGCGGAGGAAGTTGCCAAAGCCGCCGTCGACGGGCTGGGCAAACTCGGCGAGTTTGCCAAAACCATGAACATCAACGTCATCGTGGAAAACCACGGCAGTTATTCGTCCAATGGTCAGTGGCTCACGGGGGTGATGAAGCAGGTCAACATGAAAAATGTCGGTATTCTGCCTGATTTCGGCAATTTCTGTATCAAGCGAAGCGACGGTACGGAATGGGGCGGCCAATGCGTCGAAGAGTACGACCGCTACAAGGGCGTTGCCGAAATGATGCCGTTTGCCAAAGGGGTTAGCGCCAAATCACACGACTTCGATGCCAACGGCAATTGCACCGATACGGACTACATGCGAATGATGAAAATCGTGAAAGATAGCGGCTTCAAAGGTATTGTCGGTATCGAATACGAAGGCGCTACGCTGAGCGAATTCGAAGGCATCAAAAAAACCAAAGCCCTCCTCGACCGCGTAGGAACACTGGTTTAGAAGGAAGAGTTATGAATTAAGAGTGAAGAGTTATGAGTTGGCTAACGCATTAACTCATAACTCTTCACTCTTAATTCATAACTCTTTACTCTTCACTCAAAGTGCTGCGGTGGGTTCGCTGACGTGGCGCAGGAATTCCTGGCGGGTGGCATCATCCTCCTTGAATTTGCCACTATAATGAACGGTAACGGTCGAACTGTTCACATCCTGCACCCCGCGCATCGACACACACAGGTGGCGGGCGTCGATCACCACGGCGACATCGTCGGTCTGCAGGACCTTCTTTAACTCGCTGGCGATCTGCACCGTCAATCGTTCCTGCACTTGCGGGCGTTTGGCGAAATACTGGACAATCCGGTTCAATTTCGATAAGCCAATCACTTTCCCGCTGGAAATATAGGCCACGTGAGCCCGCCCAAGGATGGGCACAAAATGGTGTTCGCAGTGGGACTGGACGGTGATATTCTTTTCCACCAACATCTCGTTGTAGTGGTATTTATTCTCAAAAAGCGCCACCTTCGGTTTTTTAGCCGGATTTAAGCCGCTGAAAATTTCCTTCACGTACATTTTGGCGACACGACGTGGTGTTCCTTTCAGGCTATCGTCGGTCAGATCCAGCCCGAGGATGTTCATGATTTCCCGAAAATGCTCCTCAATAAGGGCGGTTTTCGTGTCATCATTCAGCTCAAAAGCATCGTCCCGCAACGGCGTTTCCATTGAAGTGGCTACGTGCTCATCGCCCATTTCATCAACTGTCAAATCATTCAGCAGGTCAAAATCAAGCGATTGGCCATTAGACGGGGTATTCAACGAAGTTCCGTTCGGTTTCATAGAGTCTGATTTTCAAATCCAAAGAAGCATCCAGCTGGCTGCGCAGCGAATCGTAAATAACAATGGCAATGTGTTCGGCCGTGGGGTTCAGCGTCCGGAACTCTTCGGTGTCCAGATTCAGATTTTTATGATCAAATCGATCCGTCACCCGGTTTTTAATCAGGTCGCTGAGCACTTTCATATCCATCACATAACCCGTAACCGGATCGACTTCTCCGGTTACCTGAACAAACAACTCGTAGTTGTGGCCGTGAAAGGATGGATTATTACACTTGCCAAAAACCCGCTGGTTCTCTTCATCGGACCATGCTGGATTATGGAGACGATGAGCCGCGTTGAAGTGTTCTTTGCGGAACACCGCTACCCGTTTTTTATCCATCTGTCAAAACCGGTCAACCCGGTTATTACGATTGAAAAAAATCTCGACCAAAATGTCGTCAGAAAGGTTGTCTGCAACACATTTAAGCCGTCAAGCGGTGGGATGATCCGCCTTCAGGAGAAATTTCAGTGAGTATCGATTGCATAACAGGGCGTTCCCGGTTTTGGTTCAACCCCCGCGTTCCAATAGCCTGAATTGGCTAAAATCAGTATATGATTAACGCAAGGTACGCGGATAAACCGCTAATAATCCGGCCTTTTTTTGGCCCTGCCGATATTTTCTTTTTTTTTTACAGGATAGTCGTTTATAAACCCAGACACCAACGCCTTTGAAAACGAATCGACGCTATTTTCTGCGTTCGGCAGCTGCAACGGTTTCTTCCGCCCACCTGTTTCCGACTCTGTTAACCGGCGCTCCGGAGCAGACCCCCATCGTTCGCCTGGCTTTTATCGGCGTCGGCGGCCGGGGACGCAGCCACGTAGAGCAGGCACTTTACCGGCCCGACGTGACCATCACGGCCCTTTGCGATATCGATCCCGAAGCGATTAACCTAACCAAAGCGATGATTCGCAAAGCCGGGCGGGGGGAGCCGGCGGTTTTTGGCAAAAACGACGAGGATTTTCTGAACATGCTCAAACGCGACGACATCGACGGCGTCGTGATTGCCACGCCCTGGGAATGGCACGTGCCGATGGCGGTCGCTACCATGAAATCCGGCAAATACGCAGGCGTGGAGGTTTCGGCCACCGTAACCCTGAAAGAATCCTGGGATTTGATTGAAGCCTCGGAAAAGAGTGGCATGCCCTGCATGATTCTGGAAAACGTGTGCTACCGGCGGGACGTGATGGCGGTTCTGAACATGATCCGCCAGGGTATGTTCGGCGAAATGCTGTATGCGCACTGTGGGTATCAGCACGATCTGCGAAACGTTAAGTTCAACGACGGAACGGTCAAACAGGGTGTTGGGGCCGAATTTGGGGCGAAAGGCTATTCCGAAGCCCGCTGGCGAACGCAGCATTCCGTGGACCGCAACGGCGATCTGTACCCGACGCACGGTTTAGGCCCGGTGGCCCACTGGCTCAACATCAATCGCGGCAACCGGTTTCTGCACCTGACCTCCACGGCCACCAAATCCCGCGGCTTACACAATTACGTGGTTGATAAAGGGGGGGCCAACCATCCGAATGCCAAGGTCAATTTCAAGCTGGGCGATGTGGTGACGACGGTGATTCAGTGTGCCAACGGCGAAAACATCGTCATTATGCACGATACGAATTTGCCCCGCCCCTATTCACTGGGTTTCCGGGCCCAGGGAACCAGAGGCATCTGGATGGACGACGGAAAAATGATTTACCTGGAAGGCGTAAGCGCCAAACCCCACCAGTGGGAACCCTTTAAGGAATACCAGGAAAAATACGACCATCCGATCTGGAAACGCCACGCCCAGACCGCCGAAAATGCGGGCCACGGTGGCATTGACTTTTTCGTCCTCCGCGCCTTCATTGAATCGGTGAAACGAAAGGTGGCCCCGCCGATCGATGTGTACGATGCCGCCGTCTGGAGCGCCATTAGCCCGCTGTCGGAAGAATCCATTGCCAAAGGCAGCAAACCGGTTGAAATCCCGGATTTTACGCGCGGCAAATGGAAAACCAACCAACCGATTTTTGCCCTGAATGACGATTATTAGCGGGAAAAGTTTTCAGAAGCCGAAATAAAATACCCACTTAATAAAAAAATTTAAAATATATTGGACATTGGTTAGCAAGTCGGCTACCTCCTTTCACGCTTTCAACACCCAAAACAATGACCCCAACTGCAACGCAGAATTCAACTAGAAGTTACCTCGGGCCGCTCCTGATTGTCGGCATGTTATTTTTCATCTTTGGCTTTGTGACCTGGGTCAACGGGGTGCTAATTGCGTTCTTCAAACAAGCGTTTCAACTCAGTACGGTCGGGTCCAACCTGGTCGCTTTTGCCTTCTTTATTTCCTATACAGTGATGGCCATCCCGTCGTCGTGGCTCCTGAAAAAAACCGGGTTTAAGAACGGGATGTCCGTCGGCCTGATCGTCATGGCCATTGGTACGGTCATCTTCGTGCCGGCGGCCAATGCCGTTTCGTATCCGTTATTTCTCGTGGGGTTGTTCCTGATCGGGATCGGTCTGACGGTGCTCCAAACCGCGTCGAACCCGTATGTGACCATCCTGGGCCCCCGCGAAAGTGCCGCCCAGCGGATTAGCTTCATGGGTGTGGCCAACAAACTGGCCGGGATCATCAGCCAGTTTATTTTTGGCGGCCTGCTGCTGACTGGTGGCAACGCCATTTCCGGGGCCGCTTCACTGGAGAAAGTGGTAACGCCCTATTTAATTCTTACCGGCGTCCTCGTCGTGCTGGCTATGCTGGTGCGGTTTTCGACGCTGCCGGAGGTTTCAGAAGAACAGGAAGAGGACCAAACCGCAGCCCCGAAAACCGGCCATACCGATAGCATCTGGCAGCACGCCAACCTGGTTCTGGGCGTCATTGCCATTTTCTGCTACGTGGGCGTCGAAGTTATTTCGGGCGATACGATCATCAACTACGGAACGGCCCTGGGTTTCTCCAACGATGAAGCCAAGTATTTTACGGCCTACACACTCTACGGCATGCTGGCCGGTTACATTCTGGGCATCGTCCTGATCCCCCGTTTTCTGTCGCAGCAAAAGTCTCTGCTGTATGGTACCATCCTGGGCCTCGTGTTAACGGTTGGTTCCCTGGTGACAGACGGTTTTACGTCGGTGCTCTGCATTGCCCTGCTGGGTTTTGCCATTGCCCCCATCTGGCCTGCCATGTGGCCGCTGGCGCTCAACCGCCTGGGCCGGTTCACCAAACTGGGTTCCGCCCTGCTGATTATGGGAATTTCGGGGGGGGCGCTGCTGCCGCTGCTGCACGGCTACCTGACCGACATGGTGAGTCCCAAAATGGCGTATGCATTAATTCTGCCGTTGTTGAGTTATATCCTGTATTACGCAGCCATCGGAAGCAATAAAACGAACTGGTAATGATTCCACTAAGCGTTTCCACCCCCGGCCGAATCTGTCTGTTTGGCGAACACCTCGATTATCTGGGACTGCCGGTTATTGCTGCCGCCATCAACCGGCGCATCCGAATTACCGGTACGCACCGGCCTGACCGCAAGGTGATGATCAACCTCCCCGACATCAACGAACGGGAAGAGTTCGAGCTTTCAGGATCGCATTTGCCCTATACCAAAGAGCGCGATTATTTCCGCAGCAGCTACAATGTATTGGTGCGGCACGGTTACCGGTTTTCACGGGGCGTCGAATGCGAGGTTCACGGTACGATTCCGATCAACTCCGGCACTTCGAGTTCGTCGGCGCTGGTAGCTTCCTGGCTCCATTTTCTGATGCGCATGAGCGACCGACCACGTTTGCTGAGCCGGCAGGAAATCGGGAATCTGGCCAACGAAGCCGAAACCCGGGAGTTCGGCGAACCGGGTGGCATGATGG
Organism: Larkinella bovis; assembly: GCF_042655385.1. Lineage (NCBI taxonomy): Bacteria > Pseudomonadati > Bacteroidota > Cytophagia > Cytophagales > Spirosomataceae > Larkinella > Larkinella bovis. The sequence continues at coordinate 819,036 of NZ_JBHSMA010000001.1, forward strand.
ATCATTACTCCACGGCCATTGGTGACGTTATTTACCTGGAGTCGGAACCGGAAATTGAAATTGAAGAACTTCGGCCCAAACTCGGGGCGTTTGTACTTGGCGACTCGCTCGAAGCCAAAGACACCCTTACGATTTTGGGACGCTTACGCAGCGGGGTCAACGGTATTGTAAAAAAAATCCAGGAATACAACCCGGAATTTTCGCTGCATACCGCCGACCGGCTCGAACTGGCCGATTATCGTTCCTATTTGTCCGGTGGCGAAAACACGCTCCTGGAAGGCACCCTTTCCAACCGGGATATTCTGCGGGAAGCCCGGCAGGTTCTGGAAGCCGCCGATCTGGACCATATTCACCTCGGTAATCTGCTGAACCGGCACCACACGAATCTGCGCGACGCCCAACGAATTTCCACGCCCAAAATCGATCGCATGCTCGAAGCGGCTTTGAACGCCGGGGCGCTGGGCGGCAAAATCAACGGCTCCGGCGGGGGGGGCTGCATGTTTGCCTATGCCCCGGGCCACGCAGGCGCCGTGGCCGAAGCCATCGAGCGCGAAGGCGGAACGGCATATATCATTCGGGTCGATGAGGGAACCAAGGTAGAGGAATAATACTAATTCACTGATTTTCAGTTATATAAATACAAGATTCCGCATTCAGCAAAATGAACAATTTTGCTGAATTGCGGGTTCTATGAATAGCTTTTGCGGGGAAAACAAGGCGGTTTTGTACCTTTGTAAACTCTTCCGCACTCGCTGTTTAGCTATGCTTGATTTCGCAACCCCGTTACCCGCACCCACAGCCGCAGAACCGGCGCTCTACTGTAATTCGCTGACCGAATACGCCCGTCGTAAAACCATCACGGTTCCCATCGGCGAGGTTCCGCTCGGATCGGATTTCCCGATTCGGGTTCAATCAATGACCACGATTGATACCCTCGACACCCTGGGTTCGGTCGAGCAATCGATCCGCATGATTGAAGCCGGTTGCGAATACGTTCGGATTACCGCACCCAGCGTCAAGGAAGCCCAGAACCTCGAAAATATCCGCAAGGAATTACGGGCGCGGGGCTATCATACCCCCCTGGTTGCCGATATTCACTTCACGCCCAATGCGGCTGAGTTAGCGGCCCGGATTGTCGAAAAGGTCCGGATCAATCCCGGAAATTACGCCGATCGGAAACGGTTCGAGGTCATCGATTATACGGAGGCCTCCTATGCCGCCGAACTGGAGCGGATTCGGGCCAAGTTTCTGCCGCTGGTGAAAATCTGTAAGGAATACGGTACGGCCATGCGGATCGGCACCAACCACGGTTCGCTGTCCGACCGGATTTTGAGCCGGTACGGGGATACGCCCCTCGGCATGGTGGAGTCGGCCCTGGAATTTCTCCGCATTTGCGAAGACGAAAAGTACTACCGCATCGTCCTGTCGATGAAGTCCAGCAACCCGCAGGTCATGGTCGAAGCCTATCGGCTGCTCGTCCACCGGCTGGATGCGGAAGGCTTAAAACCGTATCCGCTGCACCTGGGCGTGACCGAAGCCGGGGAAGCCGAAGATGGCCGGATCAAATCGGCGGTCGGAATTGGCACCTTGCTGGAAGATGGCCTGGGCGATACGGTTCGCGTTTCGTTGACGGAAGATCCCGAACGGGAAGCGCCGGTGGCGCGGGCGTTAATCGACCGGTACACAAAACGTCCGGGCCATGCGCCCATTCCTCCGGTAAAACACTACCCCCTCGATCCTTTTCAATACAGCCGCCGGCAAACGCACGAGGTTGCCAATCTGGGCGGGATTAATGTCCCCCGCGTGATTGCCGATTATTCGCAGATCCCGGTTACGGAGCACGAACAACTGCGCCCGATTGGCCATTTCTACCTGCCGGTTCCGGATAAATGGCGGATGAACGATCTCGGCGCGGACTATCTCTATACCGGTTCGCAACCCGCTTCGTTTATGCTGCCGAACGGATTGAAGGAAATTCTGGATTATTCGGCCTGGCTTTCGGCCGGCGACCCGCTGCATAAATTTCCGCTTCTGTCCGTGGCCCATTATTTACAAAACCGGCAAAAACCGGATGGGGTGCATGCGGTTTTAAATTTCGTGGCGGTAACGCTGAACGACTGGTCGGCGGAATTAGCCAGCGCTTTAGCCGATGACCGGACGGTGGTTCTGGTGGCTCGGACGACCAATGAGCACGCGATGGCCGACCTGCGTCGCCTGTACGTGGAATTGATTAACCGGCACCTCACCTGCCCGGTGATTACCCTGCGAAGTTTTCCCGACCAGGAAGGCGATTCTCTGCAATTGTATGCGGCTACCGATATAGGCGGTTTGCTGGTAGATGGCCTGGGCGACGGCGTTTGGCTGGCCACCGATCAGTTGCCGGAATTGCCGTTGGCAGACCGGCTGCAAACTGCCAACCGGTATAATTCCATTGCCTTCGGAATTCTGCAGGCGGCCCGCACCCGCATGTCCAAAACGGAATATATTTCCTGCCCGTCATGCGGTCGGACACTCTTCGATTTACAGGAGACAACCGCCATGATTCGCAAACGAACCGATCATTTGAAAGGCGTCAAGATTGGGATCATGGGTTGTATCGTCAACGGCCCCGGCGAAATGGCCGATGCCGATTACGGTTACGTTGGCATCGGGAAGGACAAAATTTCGTTGTACCGGGGTCAGCAAGTCATTAAAAAATCCGTTCATGCCGACCAGGCCGTCGATGAACTCATCGAACTCATCAAAGAAGATGGCCGCTGGAATGAACCCGAATCAGAGTTATGAGTGAAGAGTTAAGAATTAGAGTTAAAAGGTGAATCGATTCACTTAACTCATCACTCTTAACCCTTCATTCATAACTCATAACTCTTACCTCCGTCATGTCCCGAATTAGCGATTATTTCAAGTTGGGGGAAGTATTCCGGTATTTTTACCGGGTCTTTCAGAAACCCGATCCCAGCCGGCCCACCAACGCCAACATCCGCATGATGCACGGCATCAACCGGATTTCGATCATCATGTTCGTGATCTGTCTTATTGTCATGATTGTCCGAGCGTTAACCCGATGAATATCGAATCCCTCCGGACGTATTGCCTGGGCAAACCCGGCGCGACGGAATCGTTTCCGTTTGGGGAGGAAACGCTGGTTTTTAAAGTCGGCGGAAAAATCTTTGCACTTACCTCCCTGGACTCTAATCCGCTGAGCATCAATTTAAAGTGCGATCCGGAAAAAGCCGTTGACCTGCGGGAACAGTACGATGCCGTGCGCCCGGGCTACCACATGAATAAAACCCATTGGAACACGGTTCTGATCAATGGCTCGATCCGGGAAAGTGACCTCAAAAGCTGGATCGATCATTCGTATGAATTGATTGTAAACAGGTTACCGAAAGCCGCCCGGCCAGCACTCGAAAAATAAGATTTCGATTGCACAACCCGGTTTTTTGCGCTATTTTACACTGTTTTGTGAACGTTTCAGGTTATGGAAGTTGCGCTGATCGGACTCTTCTTTATTTTATACCTGTTCATCCGGTATTTCCTGATTGACCACGACACGGCGGCCGACAAAGATCGTCTGCGGTTTTCGGAAGGAATTCGGCTTATTCAGTTCCATCGCTACGACGAGGCATTCCGCTTTTTCGATCAGGCCGTCGCTCAGTTTCCCAAATCGTCCCTGGCGTTTGCGTACCGGGGAAAATGCCATCTTCGCAACCAGAATATTCACTCCGCCCTGTACGATTTAACGCAGGCCCTGAGTCTGGACAATACGATTCCGGACTCGTATCTCGACCGGGGAATTGCGCTGTATCAATTAAAGGACTACGCCGAAGCGTTCAAGGAATTCGATAAAGCCGTCTGGTATTTTCGGGGACAGCAAGCCGACGCCATCCGCTGGCGAGCCTTGAGCCGCATGCAACTGGAGCAATTCAAAATGGCCGAGCAGGATTTGATCCGGGCCCTTGAACTGGGCGACGAAAATTCGGCGTATTTGCTGAAGCAACCGCCCTTCTCGAATGTCATTTATTCCTGAAACCGGGATTCTATTTCATTTTTCCCAACTGGTCCGTATTTCGTTTGGTATCCAATTTAGCGGCTTTAGCCAGTTCCAGCGATTTCTGAGCGGCTTTTAAGCCCTCGGCGGTTTTGCCACCCCGCCGGTACACCTCCGCCAGTTCGTAATATAAATCCGCCTGCTCGGTCGTATTTTTCGCGTGAGAAAGGGCTTTGTTGGCCCACCGGGCAACCGTTGGCGCATCACTGGCATCGGGACTTTTCCGGTTGAACAACCGAATTACGTAGAGGTATTCCGGCGTTGAAAACTGGTTCTGATTGATGTGATCATCCATCCGGGATGCGGCCCGGGTTGCCTGCCCGGCGCGGAAATAGGCATTGACTTCGGGTAGAAGTGTCCGGTTATTCGCCACCCGCCCCTCGATCCCGATCTGTTGGAGCTGGTTTCGGATGCTAATGATTTTCGGAGCGGGATATTGATTACCCCGACTACTGTACAGCGATGACATCAGAATGTTTTCGGCCACGGTCTTGACCTGCTCCGCCGTATACGGTTTGATGTACTGGTCCAGATGACTGATCATGTACTGAAACAGCGGGTTATCGACATCCAGAATCAGCTTCTGCAGCACGAGCCAGTTGGTCTGATTAGCGTAGGTTCCGGCGGCCTGGAGCGCGGCATACTCGTTCATGACGCGGATATTCGTGACGGTATCCCGCGTCACCCGGGCGTACATACCGTAATCGATCAGGAAGTTCGCTGACCGCTCGCCCGCTTCGTACCGCTCCCGCATGGCCGAAGTGCGAGTGCCCGGGTTCAGCGCCGTGGCCCCGTGCCGGATTACTTCGTCGGCGGAATTGTTGCTCATAGCCATGTGGATCAACTCCCCCTGCGCATTAAAATACAGAAACAGCGGCAAAGAAGGCACAAACAGGTGGTTTTTATCCAGAAAGGCGACGGTTTCCTTCGAACCGATGTCCACTTTCGCGCTGACGAACTTGCTGTTATAGAACTTGCCGACTTTGGGTTGAGCCAGGGTTGGGATAAAACTCTGGCACACATGGCAGGTGGCCGAATACACTTCGATAAAAACCGGCTTTTTGGCCTTCTTCGCCGTGGCGAAAAGGGTCGATAGAGCCCCCGGTCGGAATTGAACTCCCTGGCCCAACGCCGAACCGATCGTCAGCCAAACAACAATAGCTAGCGTGCTGAAAACTCTCATGATCAAAAGGAAGGCTTGAGGTATACGGTTCCGGGTTTACCGCGTAAGCTACCGTAAATGGTAAACCCGGAACCGTGCTGAATCAACCATTAGGACTGCTGCTGTTCGCGATATTCTTCCTCGACTTTTTTACTGAGTGCGCGGCAAAGGTTATCGATTTGATCAGCCATGGGTTGGTCGCCCGTCGCCGTAACAATTGTATCGGCCAGACTCCCCAGAACTTCAATGCAAAACCGCTTCATATCGGTTACGGCCATATCTTTGGTCCATAAATTTAACCGAAGCGTACCCTGATTATAATGATCCCAAACGGAAACAACGACGGCTTTCGTGTCACTTAACCCTTCGTTGGGATTGTCGGTTGCGTTCCAGAAAATTTTTTCCGGGATATTCTGGTTATCTAACTCAACCGTAAAATTGATCTCTGATTTTTTCATCGTTTTTCTACCTGCTCATTCAAAACTCCGCCCATGAAAATCGAAACCGCCGGAAAGACGGCTCAACAGGCGCGGAGTTTTACGTCCCCAAAGGTAATTAAGGGCAACCGAATTGCAATTTTCGCCCTTCGATCGCCGGCAAAAACCGGGTGTCTTTTTTACTTATTGCTGACTAAAAACTTTTTTCAACAAATCATTCACCCGGGCCGCCGGGTTTTCCCGAATCCGTTTTTCTTCCTGTTCGACCAGCACAAAAATCCCGTCAACGGCTTTGGTTGCGGCATAGCGCGTGAGATCCGGGTCCACTTTCTGCGTCGCAATGGGGAGCTTGTTGTAGGTTTTAACCAGATCGCCGTAATACCGCGTGGCGTTGTTTTTCTTCAGGGTACTGTCAATCACCGGGGTAAACGCAGTCATGAGCTGGTCCGATGTCGTCCGTTTCAGGTATTGGGTTGCCGCATTCTTCTCTCCTTTCAGAATGCCAACCGCGTCCTGAATGGTCATGGAGGTCAGGGCGTTTAAAAAAATCGGCTTGGCCTTTTTGGCCGCGTCTTCCGCCGAGCGATTGAGCGACAGAATAAACTGATCAACCTGCTTGCCCAGCCCGACTTTCCGCAGGGCGGATTCTACTTTCTGCGCTTCCGGCGGCATCAGAATCTTGATGAGGGCGTTCTTGAAATAACCGTCGGTGGCCGACGCCTGGTCCGACCCCTTGCTGATCCCAATGCGCAACGCTTCTTTTAGGCCACTGGCAATTTCATCGTTCGATAACGAACCGCCCGTGGCTACTCCGCCGACCTTTTCCAGAATCTGACCGAAAACGGTTTTCTTTTTAGGCTGGGTCGAGTCGGCCTGGGCCATTGCCGCGCCGGCGGTTACCGTCATCACTAAACCCAGCATTACAGTTTTTTTCATGATAATTTCAGGTTGATATCAATGGTGAAACGTTGGCAAGCCCACTATGAACAAACGAAAACGCGTTTTTTTACGTACTTTTGGCGCAAATGCGATGGGTTGTTTGTTGGTAGACTGGACTGCGTTCGTACCATTAAGACAAAAAATCTGGTCAAAAGTATTAGACCTGGCCTTAAAAATTGTAGATTCTTTTTCATGAAACCCATTCTGACCGAAGTTATCACGATTGGCGACGAAATTCTGTTCGGACAAATTACCGACACCAATACGCAGTGGATTGGGGCCGAATTAACCAAACTCGGCATCCGTACCATCCGCAAATCGTCGGTCGGCGACCAGCGGCAATCCATTCTTGACGTATTGAACGAAGCCACCCAACGGGCTGATGTCGTGATCCTTACCGGGGGTCTGGGTCCCACGAAAGACGATATTACCAAAGTTACGCTTTGCGAATTTTTCAACACGCAACTCGAACGGAACCCCGAAGCGCTGGGGTTCGTGACGAAGTTCTTTGAAAGCCGGGGGCGCCAGCTCACCGAAATCAATGCCCGACAGGCCGATCTGCCGCAGAATTGCACCTACATTCCGAACGATTGGGGCACCGCACCGGGCATGTGGTTTCACGAAAACGAGACGGTGTACATTTCGCTTCCGGGGGTGCCTTTTGAAATGAAGAACCTCATGCAATACCGGATCATCCCGAAATTGCAGCAACATTTTGAAACGCCTGTTATCGTTCATAAAATCATTCGGACGGTGGGCATCGGCGAGTCCTTTCTGGCCGAAACCATTGCGAATTGGGAAGACAATCTGCCGGAACACCTTAAACTGGCGTATCTGCCCCAATTTAGCCAGGTTCGGTTGCGACTGACCGGCACCGGCACCGACCTTTTACAACTCCGCGCGGAAATTGATGAACAGGTAGCCGCCGTTCTCCCCCTGATTCAACCGTACGTATACGGTTTTGACGAGGATGAAATTGAAATGGTGGTCGCTCGACTGCTTTCCGAAAAAAGCTGGATGCTGGCCACGGCCGAAAGTTGTACGGGCGGTTTTGTAGCCAGTCAGATTACGAAGTATGCGGGCTCGTCGCAGTATTTTGTCGGTGGCGTGGTTAGCTACAGCAATACTGTGAAGGTCAATCAATTGGGTGTAAAACCGGAAACCCTGGGCCAGGTTGGCGCTGTCAGTGAAGAAACCGTGCGGCAAATGGCGGAAGGCGTTCGCCTAAAACTGGGCGCAAATGTCGGCATTGCCACCAGCGGTATTGCCGGCCCGGATGGCGGAACACCCGAAAAACCGGTCGGGACCATCTGGATTGCCTGTTCGACGGAAAAACAAACGGTGGCGCGTTTGCTGAAACTGGGCCCCTATCGCGAACAGAACATTCAGCATACTGCCGTTCATGTCTTAAACTTACTCCGGCAAGTATTGCTGGACGAACAATAAAATCACCTCTCAATGGCACTCGTTGACATGGTCATGCCCAAAATGGGCGAAAGTATTATCGAATGTACGGTTATCACCTGGCTCAAAAAACCCGGCGACCGCATTGAAGCCGACGACTCGATTCTGGAAGTCGCCACGGATAAAGTGGATACGGAAGTGCCCGCGTCGCATGGCGGGATTTTGAAAGAATTGCTGGTCAGCGACGGCGATGTGGTGGCCATTGGCAGTCCCGTGGCCCGCATTGAAACCGAGCAGGAGGTCCCGGAAACCGTCCCGGATACCGATCCGCAGCCGCTGGCCGAAACGCCGGAGCAGGATGTGGCCAGCGTTGCGGCCCAACTGGAAGCCGACATGTCCAAACTATCAAACCGGAATCCGGACTTTCCGGCCCCCTCGCCCCCGGTTGCCGCCCCCTCCAACCGGTTTTACTCGCCCCTGGTTCTGAGCATGGTGAAAGCCGAAAACATCTCGGAAGCGGAATTGGCCGCCATTCCGGGTACCGGGGCGGAGCATCGGGTTACCAAAAACGACATTCTGGCCTATCTGGAAAAACGCCGGGCAAAACCGGCGGCCGTCACCACGCCAGCGCCGGCCTTCCCGAAAGCCACATCGATCAATGGCCAGAACGACATCGTTCAGATGGACCGGATGCGGAAACTGATTGCCGAACGAATGGTGGAATCGAAACGGATTGCGCCCCACGTTTCCTCCTTTGTCGAAACCGATATGACCGTGGTGGCTCAATGGCGGGAGCGGAACAAAAAAGCCTTTCAGCAGCAATACGGCGAAAACATCACCTATACCCCGATTTTGATCGAAGCCGTTGTCAAGGCGATTCGGGATTTTCCGATGATTAACGTCTCCGTCGAGGGCGATACCATCATTGTCAAGAAAGCCATTAATGTCGGCATGGCGGTGGCATTGCCCAACGGCAACCTCATTGTGCCGGTGATTCACCAGGCCGATCAGTATAACCTGGTCGGTTTGACCAAGAAAGTGAACGATCTGAGCCGGCGGGCCCGCGAAAACAAACTCACGGCCGATGACCTGGCCAACGGCACCTACACGGTTTCGAACATCGGAATGTTCGGCAATGTCATGGGAACGCCCATCATTGTGCAACCGCAGGTGGCTATCATGGCGTTTGGGGTGATTGAGAAAAAACCGGCGGTCATCGAAACGCCCCAGGGCGATCTGATTGGAATCCGGCAGAAAATGTTCATTTCGCACAGCTACGATCACCGGGTGGTCGATGGTTCGCTGGGGGGACAGTTTGTCAAACGGGTCTCCGATTACCTGGAACAATTTGATCCGGAACGAAACCTGGTTTAGCCGAACGGGCGGACAATTCAGTCCGGTTTTTCGCCACTTCAACGATTCAAAAAATCAGTCGGCACGAAATACGCTGTAGAGTGCGTTTTTTGTCGCGTAGTTTGGGTTCGTTTTACGTAAACAACCTCGAAAACCATGAAATTCAGCTTAATTCTTTCCAGTATTTTGGCCGGTATTCTGTCGCTCTCCGGTGCATTGGCCCAATCGAATGCCCGGGTAGACAAAATTCAGGGCGTTGAAACGTACATCATGTGCGAGCCATTGCGACCGTACGAAACCGTTTTCGAAATTGAAACGGGAGCCAAAGCGGCTTCGCTGCTGACCGGTGGGGTGGTCAACGAAGGCGTGTCCGACAAAGCGTCGCAGTTTGTGCGTCGGGCGGTGAAAGACGGCAAAAAAGAGAATAAAGCATTCGATGCGGTCTTGATCTCAGGCTCGAAAACCGCCGTTGCCATTAAGTTTACGGGAAACGGCGGGTCGGAGAAAGGGCTGGCGAAAGTCCGGAAAATTGACGGCCTGGCGGTATATGTCATGAACGAACCCGTAAAAGACTACGAAACGGTAGTCGATGCGTCGGGGGGCGTTAAAGCCAAATCGTACTTTACGGGCGGAATCGTCAACAATTCCATTGAAGAAGATATCGAACAATTCGTTCGACGCGTAAAAAAAGAAGCACAGGAAGCCAAAAAGTCCATTGATGCGGTGGTATACTCCAGCGGAAAACGGGCGATTGGCGTAAAATTTAAAGGATGAAACCTCGTATTGCCATTGACATGGATGATGTGCTGGCGGACACCGTCGGCACGTTCATCGACATTTACCGGCGTGACTTCGACACGACGGCCCTCCCCGACGTTTTTCGGGAAAATTCCTTTCACGAATTGCTGGAAAAAGACATCTCGCAACGCCTGTCGGACTACGTTCATGAACCCGGTTTTTTCGCCGACATTGCTGTCATGCCCGGTGCTCCCGAAATCACCCGCGAATTATCCAAAAAATACGATCTTTTTGTTACCTCTGCCGCCATGGAGTTCCGGAATTCACTGGCGGAGAAATACGACTGGCTCGACCGGTATTTCCCGCACATTCCCTGGCAAAACCGGGTTTTCTGCGGTGACAAAAGCATCATTCGGGCCGACATCATGATCGACGACATGCCGTACAACCTGGTCAGTTTTCAGGGGAAAGGGCTGCTGTTCGATGCCCCGCACAACCGCGATAACACCTTGTTTCAACGGGTTCATTCGTGGGAGCAGATTGCAACGATTTTGCTGTAAGCAAAAAACCGGCGATTTAACCAGCGACCGCGAAATCAAGTCCGTTTAACAGAAAAGTCCCAGCCGTTGGCGGCTGGGACTTTTCTGTTAAACGGACGGCTAACGGTTTGTTAAACCGAGATTTTATCGTTTTTCTCAACCAGGCGATCGTGGCCTACCTCGAATTCCGCCGTTGCTTTCGCGGGGCGCATCTTGATAATGCCAAGTACCGACAACAGTTTAATCACCGGATAGGTCGGATCGATTTCCCACCATTTAGCACCAAAATTGGCCGCATTCGGGCGTTTGTGGTGATTGTTCTGGAACAGCTCGCCCATCATCAACCAATCAAAAAACAGCGAATTCTTTGACTTATCGTGGTTATCGAAGTTGGCGTACCCGTATTTGTGGCCACTCCAGTTTACGATGGCACCGTGAATCGGCCCCATCAGGAAGTGGATCGGCAGCAGGAAGAAGAACGCCCAGTGCATATCCAGGTAAACGTAGGCGAAAATGTAGAACAGCGAATAAGCCGTTCCCCAGCCAACCCGCGAAATCCAGGAATCGCCGATTTTTTCGATGGTTTCCCAAACCGGGTAATTCCGGTCAAATTTGGCTTCAATCGGACGAACGCGGTTCAGAACCGCGTTGTATATGTCTTTCGTTTTCCACATCATCGTGAAGACGTTCTTGGAGTTATGTGGAGAGTGCGGATCTTTGGGCGTATCACTGAACGCGTGGTGCATCCGGTGCAGGATCGCATAGGCCCGCGGGCTCAGGTAAGACGATCCTTGAGAGACGTAGGTCAGTAAATAGAAAAAGCGTTCCCAAACTTTGCTCATTGTGAACATCTTGTGAGCCGAATACCGGTGCAGAAAGAAGGTCTGGCAGAAGAGAGATACATACCAGTGCGCTACAAAGGCAACAAGGACTATAACCACAGGCGTAATTTTGTTAAAGGTGAATGGCTAACAACCAACTTCAGTACAATTGGATTCTACAAATCTACAACAATAAAGCCAATAGTTAACCGAATAAGTCAAATTATTTATTTAAATCTAAAATGCCGTTGTGGCATATTGCAGCAGGTTGGCACCCATGCGTAAAGCCTGCTGACGCGACTCTTCCGGGTCATTATAAACAGATTGGTCCTCCCAACCGTTCCCCAAATCGCACTCGTAACTGTAAAAACACACCAACCGGCCTTCCCAGATTAATCCAAATCCCTGCGGTGCCTTCCCATCGTGTTCATGCACTTTCGGCAGGCCATTTGTAAAATTAAATTTCTGGTGATAAACCGGGTGATTATAGGGCAATTCGATGAACGATAGTTCGGGAAACACTTTTTTCATCTCCCGGCGAATGAACTTATCCAGGCCGTAATTATCGTCCACGTGCAGAAAACCGCCCGACATCAGATACCGGCGCAAGTTCTGGGCCTCCGCGTCCGAAAAAACCACATTACCGTGGCCGGTCATGTGCACGAACGGGTACGAAAACAATTCTGGGCTTCCCACCTCCACAATATCCTCCTCCGGGAAAATATTCATCCGAAGATTCGAATTGCAAAACTTGATCAGGTTCGGGAGCGATGTTTTATTGGCATACCAGTCGCCCCCGCCATTGTACTTCAGCTTGGCTACTTTGTAGGAATATTGGGCCCAAACCGCCGAACTGCCGCAAACCGTGAAAACAACTATCGCCAGTAAGAATCTGAAACCGCTTCTCATTCAGGTTGGGTGCAATGCGTTTATTTACCAACAATATATAAGACTAACGAAAAAAGAGCAACTACCTTGCCGCATTTACCAGATGAATGGTATGACAGGCCATCAGGGCGGCTGTTTCGGTCCGGAGTCGCGTTTTGCCTAAGGTAACCATTTTAAAGCCATTTTCCAGCGCCTGATCGAGTTCGGCTGCCGAAAAGTCGCCCTCCGGGCCAACCAGGACCAGAACGGTACCCCCCGGACGGGCGGTATGGAACAGATCAAGAACTGGTTGGTTGTCTGGCAAATGAGCAATATACCGCTGATCGGCGGCCGTGGTGAGCAGGCGTTTAAAATCTGTTAGGGCCTCGATTTCCGGCAGAAACAACTGCAGCGACTGCTTCATGGCAGCAACGGCAATTTTCTCCAGCCGGTCGGTTTTCAGGGATCGTCGCTCCGAATGGTTGCTAACAAAAAAAGAAAACCGATCAACTCCCAGTTCAACCGCCTTTTCGACCAGCCACTCTATCCGGTCCGTATTTTTGGTAGGGGCAACGGCCAGGTGAATCCGAAACGGGCGGGCCGGCTCCGCATCCGTCTCCACAATTCGAAACGTGCACCGGCGCGCATCAGCGGTTTCGATGAGGCAATGATGACGCTTGCCACGCCCATCGGTCACATCGATGCCGGCTCCTTTTGCCAACCGCAGGGTTTTAACACAGTGCCGGGACTCGTCTTCACTCAGAAATGGATGAATTTCTGCGTCGGGCTGATAAAATAAATGCATGAACCTGTAAACTTCAATAACCTATCTTACAGGACCTTACGCTTCGGGCTCGTCATTCGTGAAGGAATACAACGTCGTATCCAGTTTCAGGGAATTGCCGTTGAACTTCCGAATAAAATCCTCGATGACGTCTTCGGTGATTTCCTCGACATTCAGGCAAACATCCAGGCTGATGCCATACTCAAAATCAGCGTCGACATCCAGGTGCTCCTTTACTTTAACCGCTTCGGTTTCTTCAATTTCCTCAATCAGTTCCGTCAGAAACAGTTCAATCTCTTCCTCCAGTTCCGGTTCGATGCGGTAATTGGGTTTGCGATCTTCCACCGGCACGTACTCCGGAAACGATTTTTTTACTTTTTCAATCGCCATCTCATACACCAGGCTACTGTGGTGTAAACGCAGGGTGTAAATAATGGCGTCGTAGATGACCTCCTTTTCATTATGTTTACCAACAAACTGAATGTGAACACATTCTCCGGAGTTCAGGACTTCCAGATCATCGTCATCATCCTCCACATAGACGAACGAGCTACCCTCCTTTTGGCACTCTTCTTTCAAGGCCTGAATTACTGCCGGATCGTAGCCCTCGTTTTTGTACGCTGCCATTTCAATATTCGTTAAGTTGTGCGATATTTTCCAGCAAAGCTATGAATACCCGGCGATTTTTAACACCTCCGACCCGACGGCATTTTTTATCAAAACCGTTCGGCCGACAGTTCAAAGGTCTGGTAATACCGAACAATGGTTTGAATCGCAAAATCAACCGTCGTCGGAATCGCCGATAAACCCGTCACCAGCAACTGGTCTTCCGGCCGGTGAATATTCGGCATCTGCCCCTGCTTATCCATTGCCGTCAAGGCCATCACCGGCACGTTCCGGCGCACGAACCAGACACTATCAAAATCGGCCGTATGCCACCGCGCCGGTCGAACCACGCCCCGGAACGGTTTTTCATTCAGCAGGTATTCCGCGGCCTTCATCAAGGCATTCGTATATTCTATAACTTCAACCGTTCCCGTATGTTTGATCAACCGGGGCGAACCATTCCCCAGGGTATCAAAATTGACCGCTATGGTTCGCCCTTTCGGCCATTCCGGGTAATGTTTTTCAAGGTAGGCCCGCGAGCCCACCAGGCCGGTTTCTTTCGCCCCAGTCAGCACCAGTTCGATTTCCAGACCGGGCAAATACAGCTGACGCAACCGATCGGCGGTCGCAACCGCCGTGACCACGCCCGTTGCATTGTCGCTGGCACCGTTTGAATAGCCATAAAGCCAATAGCCCAGGGTACTCAGCAGGGCCTGCAGAACCAGGTACGCAATGAGTCCGTAGCGAATCCAGGGAAACCACGGATTGCCGAACCCGAGCTGCTCAATCACGACCAACAGGCCCGCCACCAGCGTCAGGATCAGGGTTACAACCAGAGAGGCATGAAACGTTCGGACCCGGGTGGTCCGGTACAGCAATGAAATGGGTGCCGAATCGTAATGCGCCATGAGAATAACCTTCATAACCGGCGACTCCTGATCGCCAGCATAGGCAAAGGTCTCTTCGCGCCACCGACCGATGACGTTATGGGAGGTGACTAAGGGGGGCAGGCGGATTACGGGCGAAAACCGCCAGTTAAAGAACAACCAGGAAAGAACGATCCATCCCCAGGTCCAGAAAATGGCCAGCCAACCCAGCCAGGGCCACGTTAACAACCCAACGCAAATTCCTCCGACGAGCCAGTAAATAATCGACACATACGTGCGCGGGGTGCGAAAAGGCTCCACGGTCACCATCGCCTGAAGCTCGCGTAAGGTGCCGGTGAGTAACTGGATGACGGCCGCTTCCTGGTCGGTTGCCGCTCCGCGGTGCGGAAAACGGCACAAATCGCGCATCAACGATTCAATGGAAAAGGGCATTCTTTCTTTGAGTTAGGGACGAATTGATGATGCCGTGTACCAACTAGCGTATCTTTCTAATCGGTAAGTAAAGATACAACAGCGGTCGGAAACTTAAGAAATCAAGCCCAAAAACAAAAGCCTGCACCAGCCGGCGCAAGCTTTATGTAACGATATGGTTGGAAAAAAATAACTTATTTTACGAACAGCAGTTCCCGGTATTTAACCAGCGGCCAATCTTCATCATCGATAATCAATTCGAGCTTATCGACTTCGTACCGGATCACATCGAAGAAATCCTTCACTTCCGTTGCGTAGAGTTTTGCCATTTCGGCGGTATCCGACAGCGCATTGGCTTTCTTCCGGGTTTCGGTCATTGCCTCCACGCCTTTCTTAATGGCCAGTACGCGGGCTGATACCTCGGCAATAATGCCTTTGATGGGTTCAGCTTCCGAAGTCATGCCCAGATCCACCAGCGCCTTGGCGGTTTCAGCCAGCTTGTTCAGGTATTTCAAGGCCGTTGACACCACGTGGTTCATGGCCAGATCTCCGATCACGCGCGACTCGATCTGTACTTTCTTGATGTATTTTTCCAGTTCGATTTCGTACCGGGATTCGACTTCGGAGTGATTCAGAACACCCGTCCGCTCGAACAGTTCCAGCGATTCAGGTCTCAGGTAGACACCCAGGGCTTCCGGCGACGATTTGATGTTCGACAAACCGCGTTGAGCAGCTTCTTCCACCCACTCGTCGGAATAACCGTTGCCTTCGAACAGAATACGTTTGGAGTCGGCATAGTAGGCTTTCAGAATATCGACAATCGCGAGTTCTTTCTTTTCGCCGGCGGCCAGACGGGCATCCAGATCCGCTTTGAATTTAGTCAGCTGATCCGCCACGATCGCATTCAGAACCGTCATGGTCGACGCGGAGTTCGCGCCACCCCCAACGGCCCGGAATTCGAATTTGTTACCCGTAAATGCAAACGGTGAAGTACGGTTCCGGTCGGTATTGTCACGCAACAGCGACGGAATCCGGTTGATGCCCAGTTTGTAATAAACGTTATCGCCTTTGTTGACAATCACTTCCGACTTCGTTTCGAGGTCTTCCAGTGCTTTCGTCAGCGACTCACCCAGGAAGACAGACACGATCGCCGGGGGCGCTTCATTAGCACCCAGACGGTATTCGTTACCGGCGGAGGCAATGCTGGCGCGCAGCAGATCAGCATGATCGTGAACGGCCTTGATTACGTTTACCAGGAACGTCAGGAAGCGCAGGCTTTCTTTCGGTTTTGAGCTGGGAGCCAGCAGGTTAACGCCGGTATTCGTACCCAGCGACCAGTTGTTGTGTTTCCCGCTACCGTTAATGCCGGCGAACGGTTTTTCGTGGAACAATACTTTGAAGTTATGACGCTCGGCCACTTTTTCCATCAAGTCCATCAACAGGGCGTTGTGGTCAATGGCCAGGTTCACTTCTTCAAACGTCGGGGCCACTTCAAACTGGCCCGGAGCCACCTCATTGTGACGGGTCCGAACCGGCATACCCAGTTTCATGGCTTCGAATTCGAAATCCACCATGAATGCATTGACGCGCGGGGGAATCGAGCCAAAGTAGTGATCTTCCAATTGCTGCCCACGGGCCGGTGAGTGACCGAATACCGTGCGTCCGGCCATAACCAGATCCGGGCGGGCGTAGAACAGGGCTTTGTCGACCACGAAGTACTCCTGCTCGGGCCCGAGCGTCGGGGTTACTTTCGTGACATTCCGGTCAAAATATTGGCAAACCGCCGTAGCAGCCTTATCAACTGCCGACAGGGCTTTCAGCAACGGGGTCTTGTAGTCAAGGGCTTCACCGGTATAGGAAATGAATACCGAAGGAATACAAAGCGTTTTACCACCCGCACCGTTGTCCATCAAAAACGCCGGCGAACTGGGGTCCCAGCCCGTATAGCCGCGGGCTTCAAATGTATTCCGCAGCCCTCCGTTGGGGAATGAGGACGCATCGGGCTCCTGTTGAACCAGGGCGCTTCCTTTAAACTTCTCGATGGCTTTGCCTTCCATCGTTACGTCAAAGAATGCATCGTGTTTTTCGGCCGTATCACCCGTCAGCGGCTGAAACCAGTGCGTGTAGTGGGTAGCTCCTTTGGCCAGCGCCCACGACTTCATGGCATTGGCCACTTCGTCGGCAATATCGCGGTCGATTTTACCGCCGGTTTCAATCGCCTGGGTAATTTTGAGATACGCTTCCGGCGACAGCAGGGAACGCATCACTTCATTATTAAAAGTGTAGGAACCATAGAATTCCGACACCTTCTCGGCGGGAGGAGCTACAGACAGTGCTTGCCGACTTTGTGCAATTTCGAGGGCTTTAAACCGAAAGTTAGACATATTAGGTTCGAGGTGGTTTTTGGATTAAAAACGCTCAAAAATACTGACATTTTATTATTATTTCCAAAAAATAACCTCCTATTTAACCCATTTTTCATGAAATTTTATCAGAAATCACAAAAACTGGCTTCACCCTCTTTCGGTAACACTTTCTAGAAAAATAACTATTTTCGAACATTATTGCACCTACACTAGATCAAATTGCACCTGCCCAAGATGAAGACCTGGCTGCACGTAAAACCGTTCATATAATTTCTACCCTTTTGGGATAAAAAGCGGAATATCTTTGTTGTCCAAAGATCGAAATTAACTGGATTAAATGAAGGGTCGATTACTTCTTATACTCACGTTACTGGCCGCCTGGACCTGCTGGCTATCAATCAATCGCGTGCTATTTCTGAGCTATCAGCCACAGACCGAACTGTTGGACTCTTCTACGTTACTGGGCGTTTTTGTCCACGGATTTCGCATGGATCTTTCCACAGCCGGCTACCTGACTCTCCTGCCTGCCCTGGTGCTGACGGTTATGCCGAACCTGTTACCAACGAAGCTGGCCCTTCTTCTGCGGTCCCTGCTCAGTGCGGAGCTATTTCTCGTTTCGTTTATTGCGGTGGCCGATCTGGAGGTTTTCCGAACCTGGGGGTTTCACCTGGATAGTACCCCCCTGCATTTTTTGAAATCCCCGCGCGAAGCAGCCGCATCCGTGGCGTCCTCGCCCCTGCTTTTGTTAGGTACGGTTTTTATTAGTCTGATGGTGGGGGGGTATTCCGTGTTCAATCAACTGCTGGTTGGCTTTCTCAAGCAGTTCAAACCGGTCCGGTGGTGGATTGCAAGTCCGGTTCTGCTGGTAGCCACCGCAGCCCTTATTATCCCCATCCGAGGGGGCAGTCAGCTGGCCCCCATGAATGTCAGCACAGTATACTTTTCGCCGGTTGCCTTTGCGAATTACGCAGCCGTCACGCCCCAGTGGAATTTTATTCACTCCTGTCTGGAGCAGAATAAATACGGCACCAATCCGTACATTTTCTTTCCGAAGGGCGAAGCCAACCGTACGTTGCAGGCCCTTTACCAACCGGCCGGCAACTCGGCATCCCTGCTTACCACCGATACGCCCAACATCCTTTTCATCGTTTGGGAAAGTTTTACCGCCAAATCCGTAGCCGCACTGGGGGGACGGTCAGGCATTACTCCTCACTTTGAAAAGCTGTCGCAGGAAGGCTTGTTTTTCAGCCAGCTCTATGCGAGTGGCGACCGGAGTGAAAAAGGGCTGATTGCCCTGCTGAGCGGTTTTCCGGCGCAGGCCACCGCGTCGATCATGACCTTGCCAACGAAAGCCGCAAAACTGCCTACGCTGGGCCAGAAACTAAAAACTGCGGGTTACCAGACCTCGTTCTATTACGGCGGAGAAACCGAATTCGCCAATATCAAATCGTATTTGTATCACAATCGGTTCGACCGGATTATTTCCAAAACCGACTTTCCGCGGAATCAGTGGAATTCGAAATGGGGGGCTCACGACCATGTGGTCTACAACCGGATCCTGTCGGATCTGGGATCGTCGTCGCAACCCTTCTTCGTGACCTTCTTTACCCTGAGCAGCCACGAACCGTTTGAGGTGCCCATGCCAGCGGTCTTTCCCGGCGATGACGAAGAATCACTGTTTCTGAATTCCTTATATTATGCCGACCGGAGCCTGGGAGAATTCGTGGCGCAGGCCAAAAAACAGCCCTGGTGGTCGAACACCCTGATTATCATCACGGCCGATCACGGGCACCGGCTCCCCAAATTGTCCGCGGATCGAAAGCAGGATTTTCACATTCCGATGCTCTGGACCGGGGGTGCCCTGAAAGCCAAACCGCAATTGATCGACCGGATCGGCTCGCAGACCGACCTGGCCGCAACGCTTCTGAACCAGTTGAAACTGAACGCTTCCGAATTCCGATGGAGTCGCGATTTGCTCCATCCCCACAACCGCCCGTTTGCCTACTTCGCCTTCAACAACGGTTTTGGCGTTGTCCAGCCCAATCGCCACCTGATTTTCGATAACATCAGCCGCCAGCTAATTTCTTCGAGCGGAACGATCGACCAAAAGGACCTTGAACTCGGTGAAGCCTATGAAGAAGAATCGTACCAGGATTTTCTGGATAAATAAGGAATGCCGGGAGGTTGGGCTGCGTTTCTGAACTTTCCCGGCCCCGAAATCGTACCTTTAAATACCTTGACGCTACATTCCTGAAAATTACGGACTAAAGTCCGCTGGTACGTTGTATTTTTGCAGCAATGAAAAAAATTGCCTTTTATACACTCGGTTGTAAACTGAACTTCTCCGAAACTTCCACGCTGGCCCGAATGCTGGAGCAAAAGGGGTATGAACGGGTGGAATTTAATCAGAAACCGGACGTTTTTATTATCAATACCTGTTCCGTGACGGACAATGCCGACAAGAAATGCCGGAAGATTGTCCGGGAAGCGCAGCACATCAACGCCGATGGCTACGTGGCCATTCTGGGCTGCTACGCCCAGCTCAAACCCGAGGAGATTGCCACCATTCCGGGGGTCGATGCGGTTTTGGGAGCGGCCGAGAAATTCCGGCTGGCCGAATTACTGGACGGTTTTGTAAAAGCGCCCCACGGAAAAGCGGTCGTTTATAACTCCCCGATTCAGGAAGCCGTTGATTACCACGCATCCTACTCGCTCAATGACCGCACCCGGACGTTTCTGAAAGTTCAGGATGGCTGCGATTACCCCTGTGCCTACTGTACCATTCCGCTCGCACGGGGCAGCAGCCGGAGTGATACCATCGCCAACGTGGTCCGGGCGGCCCGCGAAATTGCCGAACGGGGCGTGAAAGAAATCGTGTTGACGGGGGTCAATATCGGCGATTTTGGTCTGCATCCCCATACCGGACCGGCGGGGTCGCGGCAGGAAACGTTCTATCAACTGATCCAGGCTCTGGATGAGGAGGATGGCATTGAGCGGTTCCGGATTTCATCCATCGAACCGAATTTACTGACCGATGAGATCATTGCCTTTGTCGCACGGTCGAAACGCTTTGCGCCCCATTTTCACGTTCCGTTGCAGTCTGGTTCCAATACGGTTTTAGGCTTGATGCGCCGGCGGTACAAGCGCGAACTCTACGCCGAGCGTGTTGCCAAAATCAAGGAATTGATGCCGCATGCCTGCATTGGCGTCGATGTCATTGTGGGGCATCCCGGCGAAACGGATGATGCTTTTCTGGAAACCTACCAGTTTCTGAACGAACTGCCGGTTTCGTACCTGCACGTTTTTACGTACTCGGAACGGCCCAACACCCACGCCCTCGCCATCAAACCGGTGGTCGCGTCGTCCAAACGGGCCGAACGATCAAAAATGCTGCACATCCTCTCGGACAAGAAAAAGCGGTTTTTCTACGAACAGCAGGTTGGCCGGGAGGCCACGGTTTTGTTCGAAGAAGATGTGGAAAATGGCCAGATGCTCGGTTTTACGGAGAATTACGTGCGGGTAACGGCGGTTTACGACCCCCTGCTGATCAACGAAACCAAGCGGGTTGCAATGACCGGCCTCAATGCTGCGGGTCTGATGGAAGTGACCGAAAGCGACTTACAACCCGTCCATTTCCATTAATGCTATCGTTCGAACCAGCGCCGGTTCGACCGCATGAAGACGGTTTTGACTGACCCTGAAACACCCCGGCAAACCCTTGTCGGGGTGTTGTTTTTTCCGAAAAAAAAGAAGGTATCCGTCAAAGACAGATACCTTCATCGAGTACAACAAAACCACAGGCAACCCCTGTGGCTCTGTCATAATATCTTGACTAAGCGTCTACCAGGAATTCGTCGTGCTGGCTTACGTCCAGACCCACTTTTTCGTCTTCCTCGCTAACGCGCAGCGGCAGAATGGCATTGGTTACGATCAGCATCAGGTATGACATACCGAAGGCGAAAACCGATACAACCACCAGGGCCATTATATGGGTAAAGAACAGTTTGGTCTCACCGAAGGCCAGTCCTTCAGAACCCACCGCAGAGTTAATGCCTTTTGAAGCGAAAATACCGGTCATCACCATACCGACCATCCCACCTACGCCGTGGCAGGGGAACACGTCCAGCGTATCATCCAAGGTTGATTTGGTACGCAGGTGCGCTACTATGTTGGAGATCATGGCCGAAACCGTACCGATGAAGATGGACGACGGAACCGTTACGAAACCGGCAGCCGGGGTAATGGCAACCAGACCTACTACTGCACCAATCGCAAAACCCAGTGCCGAGACTTTCTTGCCTTTAGCGGCATCAAACAGCACCCAGCTCAAACCGGCCGCTGCAGCCGCCGTGTTGGTCGTTGCAAAAGCGGAAGCCGCCAGCGGAGAAGCTCCAACCGCCGAACCGGCGTTGAAACCGAACCAGCCAAACCACAGCAAACCGGTTCCCAGAAGAACGAACGGAATGTTGGCCGGTGGGAAATAATTCGATTCGACTTGTGATTTCCGACGTTTCAGATAAAGGGCACCGGCCAGGGCAGCCCAGCCCGCCGACATGTGAACAACCGTTCCACCCGCAAAATCGAGTACGCCTAACTTGGCCAGGAAACCATCCGGGTGCCAGGTCATATGCGCCAGCGGGCTGTATACGAACAGGCTAAACAGGATCATGAACAGCACGTAGGACTTGAAATTGATCCGCTCGGCCATGGAACCCGTAACGAGCGCCGGCGTAATCATGGCGAATTTCAACTGGAAGAAGGCAAAAACAACCAGCGGAACCGTAGCCGCAGCCGCCCAGGGTTTGCCATCCAACACCCCATTGAACATGAAGAACGTCGAGGGGTTTCCGATAAAACCGCCGATGCTCTCTCCGAACGCCAGGCTGAAGCCCATAACAACCCAAAGAATACTGATCACTCCCATGGCGATGAAGCTCTGCAACATCGTGGAGATGACGTTTTTGTTGTTGACCATCCCGCCGTAAAAATAAGCCAGGCCGGGCGTCATCAACAGAACGAGGGCAGCCGATACAAGCATCCAGGCGGTGTCGCCCGTGTCGAGCCCTTCTGTCACAATCGTGGTTGGAACAGCCGGCATAACGACGCCTAGTACGCTGAGAATTAGCAGGATTGCAATCGGCAAGTAAGACGGTTTTTGCATGATACGAAAAACGGTTTAGTTGTACATTAGGGTGAGAAAGGTCACAGACGACCAGTGTGGGGTTGCGTATTAAAATTTGTAAATAAGGGCGAGTCCAAGCGTGGCCTGCGATGATTTGGTGAACTTGCCATCGCTATCTTCAAACTGCTGTTGTTCAGCCGTATTGGCACCGCCCGGTTTCGCGTAGCTATCGAGCCGGAATTCCGGTTTGATCAGCAGATTGCCATCAGCCGCTGTAATATTAGCCGTAACGGTAATTGAGTTTACACTCGTGCCAATCTGATTGAAGTTGCGCAGGGCGCGGGCGCCATCTTTGTTTTCGAAATACTCATAGCGGGCACCCAGACCAAACTTGCCGGTGAACGCATAGTTCGTATACAGCGCCACACCACTCCATTTCGAAGTTCCGGCTTTCACCGGGGCATAGCCCTGGAAATCTTCTTTCTGCGAACCGATGGCCGCGTTCAGACCCATGAAAAACTTCTCGGTAATCTGGTAGGTTGTCGCCAGATCGAACACGGAATACATCCCCTTCACGGCTTTTCCGGTCGAATCCGGATTCGCTTCGTTGCTCACAATCCCATTCAGGTAGACGTTCCAGCCGGAAGCCGGAGCGAAGAAGAGTTGCCCGATAATCCCTTTTGCTTTGTTATTATCCTGCCAGCCATCGACGTTGTTGACAATCCCGAGCATCAACGAAGCCTTGTCACTGAATGCGTAGGTTCCTTTAACCCCCGTATGGTAGAACGGCCCGTTGTTGAAGAGATTCGAGAGGGAGTAGTTATAGTTAACCGGCGCATCGATAACTTCATAACCGATGTGGGTACCAAACTGCCCCGCCATGATGGAGAATTTATCCGAGGTTCGCCAGTTGATGTATGCTTGTTTGATGGCTAAAGCCGAAGACGCGGTTCCCAGCGGACCAATGGCGTTGGCGTAGTTACCAAGATCGGCATTGGGACCAAACGTCAGATCGAAAACGGCATCAACCTTATCCGTACTGTATCCAATTTTCGTTTGGACAAGCCCTAACGAAATCTGACCCGAACGCTGGTCGAATACGCGGGCCGTGCCGGCGGCTCCTAAATTCTTTCTTGACAGGGGATTGTTGAAGTTACCGCTATAGTATGTGTCGATATACCCGGAGAAACTGAATTTGCCTTTGTTTTCTGGTATTGTCTCAGTACTATCCTGTGCTTTAGACAATAAAAACGAAAACGAACAACATACAAGTAAAAATGTTTTCTTCATAATTTTCTTTGGTTTGCTCGAGGAATAAGGAAAGAATATAACTTCGACACAAATATGAGTAGTGTATATAATATTTGCAAGTATTTGACAAAATTTAATGCAGTTTACACCAAAATTGTGCCTTTGTCTCAGCATTTACCTATAAACAAAACCAATTTTTCATGTTTTTACACTTTTTGACTATCACAATCAAATTCTGCTATATTGATTTTTTTTAAAATATTATACAAGTCCAGCCTTCTAACTATTGTCAATTATTTACTGGAATAATACCATTTTCATGGGTGACTGAATTTTCACAGGGCAAAAAAAATCCCGGACGGTCGGTCCGGGATTTTTTTTGATGTATGTTGGAACGTCAATTAGACAGCCTCAGCGTGGAGCCAGGCTTTTTTAGCCAGCAGTGTTTCTTCATCTTCCACGACATCCGGATCAGGCACACAACAGTCGACCGGACAAACGGCGGCACATTGCGGTTCTTCATGAAAACCAACGCATTCCGTACATTTATCAGAAACAATGTAATAAAACTCGTCGGATACCGGGGTTTGCGGATCTTTACCGTTGACTACCGTACCATCACCAAAATCGACAACATCCAACTCGGTTCCTCCCCCCCAGGTCCATTCCACACCGCCTTCATAAATGGCCGTGTTCGGGCATTCTGGTTCGCAGGCACCGCAATTGATGCACTCGTCTGTGATTATGATTGCCATTTGCAGGTAGAATTTTAATGGTTCGTGAGCATCGTCCACCCACGAAACAGTTGCTTGTTAGTTTTAAACGCTAATTGAACAACAAATATAATTATTTAAAGGTTGACAGCAAACTATAATTTATTTTTGCCGGTTCAATAGTAATAAATGTCTTCCTTATTTTTATGTCTATAACGGAACGAGCTGCGGCTTTTGTCGAACTGGGAAATTATCTCAAAAACCCCGAAAACGCAGCAGAATTGGAGGAAATTGCCCAGAAAGCCTATTCCTCCAACCCTTGGTTTACGCCCGAAAACGTCGCAAAATCCCTGGCGGCCATTGCCCATGAGTACCTTGATGAAGAAAAGTTATCGGCATGGATAAAAGGTTATAACGTCACCGGCAAAGCGGCTAAAAATGTGGGCGTTGTTATGGCGGGCAATATTCCGGCCGTCGGTTTTCACGATTTATTATGTGTCCTGATCAGCGGTCACCGCTTACTGGCCAAGCTCAGCACCCCAGATTTTGTATTAATTAAATATTTAATACAAAAAATCATTGAATTTAACCCCGGTTTTTCGGATTTCATTCAAATTAGTGAGCGCCTGAACCAGGCCGATGCCTTTATTGCCACCGGCAGTTCAAACTCCGCCCGGTATTTTGAGTACTACTTTTCGAAAAAACCAAACATCATCCGCCGAAACCGCTCGTCGGCTGCCATTCTGACCGGTCGCGAAACCGCAGGCGAGCTTCAGGCCCTGGGCAATGATGTCCTGGATTACTTCGGGCTGGGGTGCCGGAACGTGTCCACCGTTTTTGTTCCGGCGTATTATGACGTGGTTCCGTTGCTGCACACGCTTGAACCCCGGGCGTTTGAATTTACCAGTCACCACAAGTACAACAACAACTACGACTACAACAAATCGATTTACCTCGTCAACGGCGTGCCGCACTACGACAACGGTTTTTTATTGCTGACCGAAAACGAAGGGCTGGTTTCCCCGATTTCCGTGCTTTATCTCCAATACTACACCGACCTGAACGAGTTGGAACGTAAAATCGGGGCCCTTTCTGAAACGATTCAGTGCCTTGCGTCCAAAGACGGTTTTTATCCGAACAGTGTTCGTTTCGGCCATACCCAGCGCCCCGGTTTGACCGACTACGCCGATGGGATTGATACCATGGCCTTCCTGCAGGGGCTTTAATGCCCACAAAAAGTTCCGGGAGGCCAAGAAGACCTCCCGGAAGCTCAACAACTTCACCTATTGTATGAAGCACGATGGTGTGGATAATCCGTCTCATTTCGCAACCAGCGCACTGGAATCCGGCGTAGCCTCCGATTTGCTGGTGATCAGCGTTTGGGATGGTTTCCGGCTCAGGGTGAACAGGCTACTGGCGCAGGGGGTCTGTTGCCGGATTTTAACGATCTGAACCCGGTAATCCCCTTCCGGCATCATCGCCATGTTGAAGCGGTAGCCCCCCTGAAAGCGTGATTCATACTGGGTACAAACCACGCGGCCCTGCTGATTCAGAATGTCAATCCGCAAATTTTCTTCGTGCGGATTGTAGAAGTACACCTTCACCCCCGCTCCGTTCTCGTTGGCAGAGGGAACAATACGAGCAAACACATCAACCTGGGAGGCTAACCGTTCGTTCCTCAGATTCCGGTTTCGGGCGCGAACCATTCGGGCGTTTTCGGCATTGGGTGGCAGCGTTACCGATTGTACGGACGACCCTTTTGGTTGATTCTGAGCAATTCTAAGCAGGGTTTCGTTCAACCGGCGGACGTTGCCTCTGGTCAGTTTTACCAGGCGATTGGGTAAAACTTCCTGATGCATCAGGTGCTGGTCGGCATTATAATACCGAATCGTCGTACCGTTCGTTTTGTAATCCGTGTTCATCTGCCAGTAAGGCTGGCTACTGGTTTTTGTACGGTCCAAATACGCAGTGGTTTGTGCCTGAACGGATGATGCCCAAAGCAGGCAAAGTGCCGAAATACGAATGCAAGTTTTCATGGTGTGACAGAAAGTTTAGTATGAACTTTTAGTCGCATGAATCGAAAATATTGGTAACAGATTGTTTCTAAAAAATTGAAAACCAATGATTTTTCGGCATATTTGATGGAAGCGTAACTCTGCCCCAATGCGTTTTTTTTCTCGTTCCCCTGCCGATTCCGACCTCATTGCCGGACTAAAGGCCGACGGTTTGCAACGCCGGAAAGCCGAGGATGAACTGTATCTGAAGTACCAGTATCTGATTGCCGATGGGCAGCGAAAGCACCGGCTGGATGAAGACGATTGCGCCAGTGCCTATTCTGACACAGTCATTTCGGTCATCGAGAATATCCGGGGTGGACGGTTTGAAGGGAAGTCCGGGCTGTCCACGTATATTTATCAGATTTTTTCGAACAAGTGTATTGACCTGATCCGGAAAAAATCAAGCCAGCGGGGGCAGGTGCACCAAGCCCTTTCGCTCGATGATTTGTTATTACAATTACCGGATTCGGCCCGGTCGATTATTCAACAGCTGACCGATGAAAGTGAAATTGTTCGATTGCGCAGTCTGCTCAACACGCTGGGTGACAAATGCCGCGATATACTGCTGGCGATGGGCGAAGGCTATTCGGATGAGGAAATCGCCCGGCAAATGCAGTATAATTCGGCGGCTGTCGCCAAAACCAGCCGGTTACGGTGCATGGAACGCTTGAAGAATCTTTACAAATGAACGAACTGGAATTCATCGACGATTATTTTTCCGGCCGTCTATCGCCGGCGGAACGGATGCGGTTCGAAACGTCACTGGAAGCCGACAACCGCCTGGCCGAATCGGTTGCGTTTTATTTGTCGACCCGGGAAGCGGCCAAACGGGCGGCCCACGACCGGCGCAAGGCGGAATTTGACGCCTTGCGACAATCAGCGGTGCCGGTTCGTGCTTTCCCGACCGGCTTTGCCCTGGCCATGGCGGCCTCGGTGGTCTTGCTGCTGGGCTTAGGGGGCTATTGGCTGTTTCAGCAAAAAACCGCATCGCCGGTGGAACTGGCCGATCAGTATGTTCAGGCCCATTACCGGCAGTTATCCAGTACAATGGGGGGGCCGGGGGATCGTCTGCAAACCGGAATTGGCTATTACAATCAGGGGAAATTTGCCGAAGCGGGGGCGGTTTTTGACGAACTTCTGATGGCCCAACCGCATAACGATCGCATCCAGGAATACGCCGGCCTCTCGGCGCTTCGGACGGGGAATTACGACCGGGCGATCGAACGGTTTCAAGAACTGGGCAAACGCACCGACCTGTATGCAAATCCCGGTCTTTTCCTGGAAGCCCTCGCGCGCTTGAAACGAAATCAGACCGGCGACCGGGAGCAGGCCAAGACGTTGCTCAAAACCGTCGTTGCTCAGAACCTCCAGGGCAAGGCCGAAGCGGAAAAACTCATCGAGGCTTTCTAACCGTCTTTGGTAACCGACCGTTTCTCACCACTCATCCGCTCCGCCATAAATTTCCCGAATCGCCCCCAGAATCCGCGGGGGTGGCATTTTCTTCAGTAGATACCCGGACATACCCGCGCCGATAGCGTCTATCACCCGTTCATCCAGATCGTCGCTTAGCACTATGAATCGTTCGAGCGGCAGGTCCTTCCATAAAAATGGACGGGGTCGGGCTGCCGCCCGTTCGGTCAGCAATTCGATATCCAGTAGAACCAGATGGGGCTGAAGCCCTTGTACCTGGGCCTCCAGTTCCTTGGTAGACTCATAGGCTCCCAAAACCGCATACCCGGCCGTTGACGCCAGCTGAGTCGTGAGCGCCTGCCGAAACCGGGCCTCCTTTTCATAAACCAGAATACGAACATCCATTTTGCCATTGCCTGGGGTGGTCGGTGGTTAGTCGAAAAAAAACGCCCGGCGGAAACAAAGGAGTTGCCCCCGTTCACTCACAATTTTCAGACTGATGTTGGTGCCCGTCCCCAATCCGACGACTAAGAGAAAAACGGATGGCTCCATTGATTCGGAGCATCCCTCATTTCGTAGGAAAGGGAATGGTTATGCAGGAGCTGAAATTCATCGACAACTATTTTAGCGGCTTACTTTCGGCCCGTGATCGCGTGCGTTTTGAAATCGAACTTCAAAACAATCGCCGGTTTGCCGAAACGGTGGCGTTCTACCTGCTGGTGCGGGAAGCGGCTCACCGGGAAGCGCAAAGCCGGATTCAGCCGTTACCGACGGGGCAAAGTTGGCGCGTCTGGGTGTTCCGCGCGGCAGCGGTCTGCCTGCTTGTGCTGGGCATCAGTCTGGCTTTCCGGTTCTGGCCTGGCCATCCGTCGGGAAGCGAACTCGCGGACCTTTATCTGACGGAACACTACGACCGGCTCCCCGTCCAGATGGGAGGCCCCGCCGATAGCCTGACAATCGGCATAGACGCTTATAACCAGGGACGCTGGGCCGAGGCCGGGGCGGTTTTTGAAACACTTCTTCAGCGGGAACCGACCCAGCTCCAACTTCTGGAATATGCCGGGGTTGTTGCCCTGCACGCAAAGAAATACGACCAAGCCATTACGCATTTTCACCGGCTCGGCCGGCAGACTGCCCTCTACGGCAACCCCGGTTTTTTCCTGGAAGCTCTCAGCTATTTGAAGCGGGGACAACCGATGGATAAAATCCGGGCTAAAAAGTTGTTACGCACTGTTATTCAGGACAATTTGGAAGGGAAGTACGCGGCAGAGCAATTGGTAAAACAAATCGATATACCTCATTAACGCCATCCATTATGCGTATCGTTACGACCGTTTTTCTGCTCGGCCTGCTGGCTTTAGGACTCCAATCCTGCGACTGGCTCATTCCTCTCCTCAGAAGCCATCCGCAGGCCCCACATCTTCCGGATCAGAACATCATCCTGTTCCGGCCGCAACTGACGGCCACCGGTTCGCAACCCATGCCGATCGCGATGCAACACGCCATGGTGCAGGCGGCCAATGAATCGCTTAAAAATGCCGGAAAAGACACGTTGCGCATTAGCCGCTGGTGCCCCTGCGATAGCTCGCTCGTGTTGCTGGAAGGCCACCAACTCGACGATTTGCTGATCAACGGACGAGAAATGGCCTCCAGTACCCGGCCCAGCGGGGGCGTGAGCGGAAATCCGCCGTTTGCCGATATTACCTACAACCCCACCGCGAACGAATTGAAATGGCCGGAACTCGTCGGAGAGGGTTCATTAAATTATATACTCTCCCTGCCTTTTTATCACCAGCCCAAGGATGCCATCGTCAAAGTCCCGCTCCGACCGTTTATCCTCCCCACCGATTCGACCACAAAACCGTTTATTATCGCCATCACCGATACCGGTTTCCAACCCGGTTTGTATCCGGCCGCAAACGGCCAATTCTGGGTAAATCCCGGCGAATCAACCACTTCCGATCGGGACCAAAACGGTCTGGTGGGCGACATGACCGGCTGGGATTTTGTAACCAATACCAACCTGCCCTACGACAGCAACGGGCACGGCACGCTGGTCACCTCGTTGATTCATGAGCAATTGAGAACCAATGAATGGGCTTCCAAAAACGTTCGGTTTATGTACCTCAAAACCTACAGTCTGAACGGAAAAGGCACCTTGTTCAACAACCTTTGTGCGTTATCGTACGCCCGGCAGAAGGGAGCCCAACTCATCAACGCCAGTTGGGGCTTTTACAGTCCGAAGGAAAGCCTGCTGCTGGGTTATTTTATTAAGGAACTGAGTGCAACAAACAGGGTATTGGTTGTAGCGGCTGGCAATGCGAACGGGGATCTCGAAAGGTCCCCGTTCGGCCTGGTCCCATCCTCCTATTACCGCAATTTGGAAACCAACCCGTTCTGGCCGGCCCGCTACAGCGGTGCCTACCAACATGTCATTACCGCTACCACGATCCATCCAACCACCAAGGCCCTGGCTAGCAAACACACCAGCGATGACTTCCTGGCCTATTCGGTATGCGCCGACCAGAATTATTCCGACCCATTCGTCAACGTCGGGGTGTACAATAACCGAAACCGCCCGAACCCCTACTGTAGCGTCCTGAATATCACGGCCCCGAACCAGGGAGCGATGGCGTCCGGCAGTTCATTTGCCGCGCCGGTCGTCACCGGCAGGCTGGCAGCCCGGCTGGGCGAGACCTGGACTACGGGGAAACGGGACGTGTTGTTTGCGAGGCTGGAAAACCAGTCGGCCACAATACCGGCCGGAACGCCCCAACTTCCAACGCTGCGAAGTCACCCGACCCTGACCAGTCAAATTAATGCGGGCCGTTACATCAAACGCGTTGAACCCTAACGCATGGGAATCCCACCTCAAACCGGCTCCCTGGCTCACCTGCGCACCCGATCGGCGGGCGGGCGAATAACGGTATGGATGGCGCTGTTGATAAGCGTCATTGGGCCGACGGTTTTCGTGTCGGCCCAATGCCCTCCGGCAGCGGTTATTCCGTTTCGGTACGATAGCTTAATGCGGCTCCCGAACGAGCAGCAGGCAACCGGTTTCTGGCAGCTCCTGCGGCTCTGCGACCGCTGCGGCCAAAACCGGGATTCGTCCTACGCCAAAATCTGGCACCGCCTGGGCGCTCTGTCCTATTTTCAAAAAGACTTTTCCAGGGCGTTGCACTACACGGAAAAAGCCATTGCCATCAACGCCCGGCAACAACCGGCCAGCAGTCCCTCCTTCCTGGCGAAAAGTTATTTCAATCTGGCAAAAATATACCTGGACCTCCAGGACGAACGACGGGCTCGGCAGGTCTTTCAGCAGTTTGTCGACTTCGGCAGCCAGTTTCCGGAACGCTACGAGCAGGTGGCGATGGCCTACTGGCATCTGGCCAATCTGTTTTTCAAGGAATCCGACTACCAGAAAGCGATTCGTCAGGCCGACCTGGGAATCGCCTTTGCCGAACGGATCAATCACACCAACCTGCTGGCCGCCAACCTGACGGAGAAAGCGAACAGTTTGAAAGAACTTGGCGACTACGAACGGGCGCTATCCCTGGTCAATCAACTCATTCGTTTGTTTGGAAAGACGCCGGAACCGTCGATTGAGCTGGCCAATGCGTATTCCTCCCGGGCGAGTGTGCTGCTGCGTTTACACCGGTTTTCGGAAGCACGCAACACCTACGACCGGGCCTACCTGGTGCATACCCAGATCGGGAATCCGCCGGGGCAGGCAGAAGTGATCTCCAACATCGGTTTTTTGTACGACAATTTCCTGCATCAGGCCGACCGGGCGCTGGGACAGTACCAGAAAGCCCTGGCCATCAAGACGGATGACCGGTACGGTCAAATCCGAATCATCAGCAATATTGGCGAAATCTTCTGGCAAAAACAGGACTTCCCAACGGCCCTGCGCTATTTTCGGCGGGCGCTCGACAGCCTTCGAATCGATGCCGGGCAAAAACCGGCTTCGCTCACCCGGACGATCCGGCAAACCCCGTACAAAGAGTATCTCCTGAGTGTGGTTCAAAACCTGGCGGACACCTGGCTCGATTATGCCAAAAGTCTGGCAAAACAGAATCAGAAACCGCTTCAGGAGGCCCTGAACGCCTACCAGCTGGCCGACCAGACCGTCGATATTATGCGGTTTGAGCAAACGGGCCTGCAATCCAAGCTCTACTGGCGGGAAAAAACCCATAGCCTGTATGAACACGCCATCGAAACCGCCTATTTATTGAAAGACCACGATGCGGGCTTTCACTTTTTTGAAAAAAGCCGGGCGGTTTTGCTCAGTGACAAACTCAACGAACTGGGTGCCCGCCAGCAGCTTCCTCCCCGGAAAGCCCGGCAGGAGCAGGTCATTCGGCAGGCCATCCAGAGCCTGCAACTTATGCTGGCCGATCACAAACCGGGCAGTCGTGCCTACGATTCGACCAACACCCGGTTGCTGATGGAGCAGGAAAAACTGGATGCTTTTCTGACGAAAACCGAACAGGAAAACCCTTCGTATTTTCGGTACAAGTACGATACTTCCATTCCGTCGCTGGCCACGTTGCACCAATGGCTCAACCGGCGGAGGGCTTCGCTGGTTTCATTTTTTGTCGGCGACCGGGCGCTGTACATTTTTTCGGCCGACGGAACCCGCTCCCACCTGCTGCAACGGGCGGTCGAACCCTACCGCGAAACCGTGCAGGCCTTTCTGCCCCTCTGTGCCAGTCATCAGCAAAACCGGCAGTTTGGACGTTTTCTTACCCTGAGTCATGCGCTGTATCGGCAACTCATTCAGCCGCTTAACCTTTCCACGGAAAGCGTGATCGTTTCCCCGGATTTGCATTTTATTCCCGTTGAAACGCTGAGTCGGTCGGCTACAAAACCGGATTTCCTGATTCATTACCACGCCTTTAGTTACGGCTATTCGGCCACGGTTTTACTAAAAGAAAAGGCCCCTTCAGCCGCGGGCACGTCCGATTTTCTGGGAATGGCACCGGTCCGATTCAACCCCCGGCTCCGGCAGGCCGTCTTACCGGGTTCCGATCAGGTTTTGTCGGACATTGGAAACCTATTTTCCCAACCGACGCTGTTAACGGAACAGGCCGCTACCCGGCAGGCTTTCCAATCTAAGGCGTATGACTATCAGATTGTTCAGTTGTTCACCCATGCCGACGCCGATAGCCTGGGCCGCGAACCGCTCCTCTATTTTGCGGATTCCACCCTGCACTTGTCGGAGCTAAACGACGAGTTGTCGTATCAAACGCAAATGATTGTGCTATCGGCCTGTAAAACGGGGATCGGGGTCAATCAGCAGGGAGAAGGCATTTTAAGCCTGGCGCGGGGCTTTGCGTCCCTCGGCATTCCCAGCGTCCTGACGACGCTCTGGAGCGTGGAAGATCAGGCGACGTACCAATTAACCGGGCGTTTCTATCACCACCTGAGTACCGGCCTGCCGAAAGACATCGCGCTTCAAAAAGCGAAGCTGGACGGGCTGCATTCCGCTTCCCGCACCGCCCAGCTTCCGTACCGCTGGGCGGGCCTGATTCTGGTGGGCAATCCGGATCCGCTCCCGGCTTTCCGTTCGAACACGCCCCTTTGGGCGGGTGGTTTAGCACTCTTGCTGGGCGGTTTTCTGGGTTGGTGGCTCCTGCGCCGGAAAGCGGGCCAGAACCGGATTTATTCAAAAACCCGGACGTAATCCACCTCCAGGCGCTGCGGCCAGATGGCGTCATCGATGCCTTTCTGACCGCCCCAGTTCCCGCCCACGGCCACGTTCAGGATCAGGTAAAAGGGCTGGTCGAGCGGCCACTGTTCGTAGCGGCTGCCGGTTTCCTGCTTCGTAATGGTAAAATATGTTTCGTTATCGATCAGGAAATCAATCTTTTCGGCGTTCCAGTCGATGGAATAGACGTGAAAACCCTGCGTCGCACCCGGCACTTTTCTGATCCCGGTTTTTTCGGTATGCTTCGTATGGTTATACGCCTGGGTATGAATGGTCCCGTGAATCTGGTCTTCGTTAAAACCGACATGCTCCATGATGTCGATTTCGCCGTCGAGCGGCCATTTCAGGGGTGTTTTTGCACTCAGCATCCAGATTGCCGGCCAGGTTCCGCGCCCTTTCGGCAACTTCGCCCGCACGTCGATCCGGCCATATTTCCATTCCCCCAACCCTTTGGTAATGAGTTTGGCCGAGGTATAGTCCCGGTTTTCGTGTTTTTCTTTCCGGGCTTCGATGATCAGCAACCCATTTTCCACGCGGGCATTTTCCCGACGGGGTCCGAGGTAATACTGCAGCTCGTTATTCCCAAAACCGTGTCCGCCCACATCGTATTTCCATTTGGCGGGATCGGGCAAACCGGTTTTGTCAAATTCGTCGGCCCAAACCAGTTTTCGGTCGGCCGACGGTTTTTCGGGGGCTGCAAACCGGCCCGAGAGCGCCAGGGCCAGGCCGGAAAGGATTAGAATGAAGTTCATCTTCGGTAACGGGTCATGTGGTGAGACGACGAGTAGTACGGTTTTTCATGTATCGGACGGCGAACCAGAGCGCAACCACCGTAAGACATGTCAAGAATGAATACGGCGTTTCTACAAGGTACAGATCGTTATTGGTAAAAGCGTGCAAAAAAGCGATGAAATACAGATTTCGGGTCGCCCGGTACATCAACACCATCACCAGACCCGTAACAAAGGGATTCAGCAAGGAGCCCAAAAGATGATCCCACTGAACCTGGAGCCGAAACAGATACGCCGAGAGGTGCGTGATCGCAAACAAACCGGTCGTGCCCAGATCCAGTACCCCCAGCTGAACCTTCCGTAAACCGGCCTGTCTTCCGTACTCAACCGGCAGAAAGCGAAAAACCAGTTCTTCCAGAAAAGCACCAATGATCGTATTGAGGCCAAAAACCGCCAGAAAACGCAGCAGTTTTTCGGAGGTGGGATACACGACGGGAGCCCCGTTCAGGATAACCGCAGCCGCCTGGGCAACCACCCAAATGGCCACCGCCACCGAAAACCCCATGGCGAACGATGGGAGCGAAAGGCCTTTGCGAAACGGAAGATTTTTTTGATACGGTTTGCAAAGGAAATAGAGCATCACGGCCTGGAGGCCATACACAACGAGTCCCAACCCAATGCCGTACTGCCAGGTTTGCCAGATTCGCTGGGTCCAGTCTGTCAGAAAAAGCAAATTGACACCATTGGCAAACAGGCTGTTAATCAGCAGAATCCGAAGTAAGTCTTTTAATCGCATCAGGGTCCCGGACTAAACGGCGGGCGTTTTATTGACGAAACGCCCAGTGTAAAAACTGCGGCATCACCTGGCTCCAGGTTTCCTGATCGTGTCGCCCGCCGGCCACTTCCACGTACCGGACGTCTTTTCCCCAGCGAAATCCTTTGCGCTCCAGTTCGGCAATCAGGTCGAGCGTATCGTCGATGGCATCAATAACGCCATCGTGGTCGCGGTCGTCAGTTTCGTCCAGCGTTCCGGTTTGCAGCCAGAATTGGGTCCGCCCGGGAGCCTCGGTTTTGCGAACCTGGGCGTGCATGATCCGGTCGGCATCGGAATAGCCGTCGTTCAACCCCCGTTGCCGCCACCAGAACGACCCGGAGAAAACACCCGCTTTCCGGAAATGCGCCGGATGGTTCCAGACCAGATCGAACGCCGACAGACCACCGAGCGAAAAACCGGCAAAAACCGCCTGCGACGGATCGTTCGCAACTTTATAGTGTTTGTGCACATAGGGCAGCAATTCGTGAATTACAAAATCGGCGTAGGCGCCGGCTTTGGCTCCGCGATGCAGGTAATCGGCCTGGGCCGCCACGCCGTATTCCTGAATCCGATCCCCCGCGTGGATGGCAACCAGCACAAACGGCGGAACAGCCTCCCGGGCAAAAACTGCATCCAAAACAGCCGACATCCGGAGTTTTTCCAGATCCTGGCCATCGTTGAGGTATAAAACCGGAAACCGCTCGCTGGAAACGGCATACTCGCTCGGAAAAAGTAGTTCCAGCCGAACCGTGCGGTTCAGGTAAACCGAGAACAGGCCCGTATCGGTCCGGCGCAAAACACCGGCATGGGAGGAAGAAGTTACACTCAAAATACGCAGGACTTAATCGTTACAAAACACTCAGCGGTTAATAGAGAAAAAATAATGCCAGAATTTTACTGAATGGCGGGCCCAAAATTACGCACAGTTTTCTGGTAAATTCGTAAATATGGTTATCTTTCCTGCCGAATCATCAACAAAAAAACAAACATAATTTTGCACGAAGAGTACAGAAAATGGTATTCGCACCACCTGGGCCGCGACATCGAAATGCTTGTGTTTGGGGATTGGGGATACCCGGTTTTGCTGTTTCCGACCACGATGGGGCGGTATTACGAAGCGAAAGACTTCCAGCTGATCGAATCGGTGCGCTGGTTCATCGAAAACCGGAAAATCAAGATCTACTGCATCGATAGCATCGACCGCGATAGCTGGTATGCCAAACACCTTCATCCGTCGGTCCGGGTTCAGAATCACAACTGGTACGACCGGATGATCAACGAAGAACTTGTTCCTTCGATTCAGCGGGAGTGCAGCGTCGATAAGATTGCGGTCGGTGGCTGTAGTTTTGGCGGTTTTCAGGCTCTCAACTTCGCCTTTCGTCACCCGGAACGCGTTGCGTACCTCTGGTCGATGGGCGCCAAATTTGATATCCGGTCTTTTCTGGACGGGTATTACGACGACAACGTGTATTTCAACAACCCGCCGGATTACCTGCCGAACGCGCATAACGACCATTTTTACCAGATGAAAATCGTCCTGGGCACGTCGGAACACGATTTCTGCAAACCGGACAACTACCGGATGTCGGAGATTCTCAACCAAAAGGGCATCCACCACTGGCTCGACGTGCGGCCCTGGGGTTCCCACGACTGGCCCGTCTGGCGCGAGATGTTTCCGCATTACCTTTCCATGGTGTGACGGTATACGGTTTTCGGTTTTCAGTATGCGGTTTTCACTGAAGGTCGTATGATAGGCTCAAACCTTCAGGATAAACCCTAACCGGAATACCGTAAACCAGATACCAACTCGTGAAAACCGTATACCGAATACTGAAAACCGTATACCGTAAACCCCTAACCAACGAACCGCTTTGAAATACGGCTACGAGGATTTGCATCAGCCCTACGAGGCATCCATTCAACAGCTTCGGGCGTATCTTGACGAATTGCCGGAGCGGTTGCGGTTGTTTTCGGAAGAAGAATTGACCGCCCGAAACCCGGGTGGCTGGTCGCGCAAGGAAATTCTGGGGCACCTGATCGATTCGGGCCTGAATAACCTCAAGCGGTTTACGGACGCCCAGTTTATGCCGTCGCCCTACCTGGTGCAGCGCTACAGCCAGAATCAATCCGTCGTGTACAACCGGTATCAGGAGTTACCCATCGATCACTTGGTAAGTTACTGGCAGGTGTTAAACCGGCAGATCGTTTATGTTACCGAGAATATCCCAAAGGCGGTTTTACAAATGCCGGTTTTGCCGCCGGACGCTGCCGAAACAGTGCCCTTATCGTGGTTAATTATTGACTATGTGGCCCATATGGCCCATCATTTCAACCAATTTGAGTTTAAATAATCGAGTAATTTCATCCATCAAACGACCCTACTGGCGGTAATCTTTTGTGACTTATATGAAGAAAATTGGCATTCTTTTCGGACAGGAAAATTCATTTCCCCAGGCTTTTGTCGACCGGGTCAACAGCAAAAAAGAAACCGGCATCATGGCCGAGTTTGTCACGATCGACAAGGTGGTGCAGGGCGAACCCACCGAATACGCCGTCATTATTGACCGGATTTCCCAGGATGTGCCGTTCTACCGCGCCTACCTGAAAAATGCCGCGCTGACCGGTACGGCCGTCATCAACAACCCGTTCTGGTGGAGCGCCGACGAGAAGTTTTTCAACAACTGCCTGGCTACCCAGCTGAATGTTCCGGTTCCGAAAACCGTCCTGCTACCGTCCAAAGAACGGCCGGACGATACCAACGAAAACTCCTTTCGCAACCTGAAAATGATGGACTGGGAGTATATTTTCCAGTACATCGGTTTTCCGGCCTACATGAAACCGCATTCGGGTGGCGGCTGGAAAAGCGTTTACAAAGTGTATAACCCGGATGATCTGTGGGAGAAATTTGGCGAAACCGGCCAGCTGGTGATGATGTTGCAGGAAGAAATCGTTTTCGACGATTATTTCCGCTGCTACTGCATCGGGGGCACCGATGTCCGGATCATGCCGTACGAGCCGCGCAATCCGCACCACCTGCGCTATGCCGCCGAACCCAAAACCACCGGTGAGGCTTACCAAAAACTGATGACGACGGTAAAAAATTACGTCATTGCCCTCAACCGGGCACTGGGCTACGATTTCAATACCGTGGAATTTGCCGTCCGCGACGGGATTCCCTACGCCATCGACTTCTGCAACCCGGCTCCCGATGCCGATATTTATTCGGTCGGCCAGGACAATTTTGAATGGGTTGTCGAAGCGGCCGCCAACATGGCCATCGCCCGCGCCAAAGCCCAAAAACCGGGTGGCGACAACCTGACCTGGGGTTCCTACATCCAAAGCTCGTCGCGCGGCCGGCTTTTTGTTCCGGAAACGACGCCGGACGAACGCGTTGAAGCACCCGTCGAAACGAAAAAGGCGAAGAAAACCGCAGCCAAAGCGGCCGACAAGCCCAAGAAAAAGGCGGAGGATGACAAGAAAAGCGCCAAAAAAGACAAAAAAAGCAAGTAATTCGAGCCTTAAAGTTCCTCTGTTTCATGCCAGTATTCACGTTAGGAATCGAAGAAGAGTTTCAGACGATCGACCCCGTGACCCGGGAATTGCGGTCGCACATGTCGAAAATTGTGGAGGGCGGCCAGATTACACTGCAGGAACGGGTGAAAGCCGAGATGCACCAGGCGGTTGTGGAAGTGGGTACCAACATCTGTACCAACATTCACGAAGCCCGCGAGGAGGTGACCTACCTGCGAAAGATGGTGCTGGATCTGGCCGACAAACAGAATCTGAAAATTGCGGCTGCCGGAACCCACCCGATTTCCGACTGGCAGGATCAGCTCATAACCGACAACGAACGCTACGACAAGCTGATCGACGAGATGCGCGACGTGGCCCGCTCGAACCTGATCTTTGGGCTTCATGTCCACGTGGGCATCGAAAACCGGAACGACGGCCTGCAAATCATGAATGCGGTGCGGTATTTCCTGCCCCATATTTACGCGCTTTCGACCAATTCGCCGTTCTGGTGTGGCCGCAATACCGGTTTTAAGTCGTACCGCTCCAAGGTATTCGACAAGTTTCCGCGCACCGGCATTCCCGACTACTTTTCGTCGGCGGCCGAATACGACGATTACATTAACCTGCTCGTCAAGACCAACTGCATCGACAACGGCAAGAAGATCTGGTGGGACATTCGGCTGCATCCGTTTTTCAATACCATTGAGTTCCGGATTTGTGACGTTCCGATGCGCGTCGATGAAACCATTTGCCTGGCCGCGGTGATGCAGGCGCTGGTAGCCAAAATTCACAAGCTGCACAGCCAGAACCTGAATTTCCGACCCTACCGGCGGATTTTGATCAACGAAAACAAATGGCGGGCGGCCCGCTACGGCATCGAGGGCAAGCTCATCGATTTTGGCAAACAACAGGAAGTTCCGTACCACACCCTGGCCCAGGAATTGCTTGATTTTATTGACGATGTGGTGGACGAACTCGGTAGCCGGAAAGAAATCGAATACGTCAAAACCATCCTGGAAATGGGTACCGGTGCGGATCGGCAACTGGCGGTTTTTCGACAAACCAATGACTTAAAGCGGGTTGTGGATTACATTGTGGAGGAAACTTCTCACGGATTGTTGTAGTTACATTAAATAGGCAGCCCGGCTTGTCGTAAGAATACGCAGGCGTTGAAAGGTTCTTCGCAGCCCGGCTGACCCGAACTGTAGCTTTGAAATTAACCGAATGGATTCAATGAAAGTGGCCGTTCTGGACATGAATAACAATGTTCCGAACGAAGGAATGCGGTGTATTTTGCAACTGATTCGCAATTCAAGTAATCAGGACCAGGTAGAATTTACCCACGCGGTTTTTAATGTGCGGGGTAAAAACGAACTGCCGGGCCTGGAGT
Organism: Larkinella bovis; assembly: GCF_042655385.1. NCBI lineage: Bacteria > Pseudomonadati > Bacteroidota > Cytophagia > Cytophagales > Spirosomataceae > Larkinella > Larkinella bovis. The sequence goes on from NZ_JBHSMA010000001.1 coordinate 859,112, forward strand.
TTGACATGTACATTTCGAGCGGGGGGCCCGGGAGTCCGATGCCCAGCGAGGAGCCCTGGGAAGCGGCTTATTTTCAGCTGATCGACGCGATTTTTGCGCACAATCGAACCAGCGAACAGAAAAAATACCTGTTTCTGATTTGTCACTCCTTTCAGCTGGTTTCGCGGCACCTCGGTATTGGCACAATCAGCAAACGGAAATCGACCTCATTTGGCATTTTTCCAATGCACAAAACCGAGGACGGCCGGCAGGAACCCCTGTTTCAGCACCTGCCGGATCCGTTTTACGCGGTCGATTCCCGGGATTATCAGCTCACCGAACCCAACTGGGAACGGATCAATGAATTGAATGCCAAAGTAGTATGCCTGGAAAAAGAACGGCCGCACGTGCCCCTCGAGCGGGCCATGATGGCCGTGCGATTTACGGACGAGGTGTTCGGAACCCAGTTTCATCCCGAAGCCGATGGTGAAGGTATGCTGCGGTATTTCATGAAGGAGGAAAAGAAACAGCAGATTCTCGACAATTACGGCGAGGCCAAATACTCCGAAATGGTAGCCTCGTTGCAGGACCCGCAAAAAATCACGCTGACCGAATCGGTGGTGATTCCCGAATTTCTGCACCAGAGCAGTTTGGTAAACTATTAACCCTAACCGGCCGGTTTTTCGCAGACTGGCTCGTTACCAACCGCCTATGATTCATTCCATTCGTCAGGCTTACAACCAGGCTTTTAGCCCGGAACGATACCAGGCATTTCTGGATCAGATTCACCGCGACTACCCCGGGCAGCTGGATTTCCGGGTGGCCGAAACGCCGGTTTTTGTGCCGAAAGCCTTGAAAAACCGCCTGCTGGAAGCCTGCGATTCGATCATTGATACCCTGACGCGCGAAGATTTCAAGCGGCTTTCCGAAGCCGCTATCCCGCCCGGCCAGCGCGTTCCGAACGAAAATGAGCATACGTCCTTTCTGGCCATTGATTTTGCGATCTGTCAAGACGAAAAGGACGAACTGTCGCCCCAGCTGATTGAGTTACAGGGCTTTCCTTCCCTCTATGGATTCCAGTCCTACCTGTCGGCCAATTTCCGCAAGCACTTTCCGATCCCCGAGGGCTTCAGTCATTTATTCGATGTGGATTCGGACGAAACCTACCGCCAGCATTTACACCGGCTGATTGTCGGACTGGAGCCGCCCGAGCAGGTGATCCTGCTGGAGATTTATCCCGAAAAGCAAAAAACCCGCATCGACTTTGCCATTACGGAGAAGATGCTGGGCATCGAGGCCGTTTGCCTGACGAAAATTCAGAAGGAAGGCCGTACGCTGTTTTACGAGAAAGCAGGGCAGCGGTATCACATCAAGCGGATCTATAACCGGCTGATTTTCGACGAACTGGAGAATTTGCCGGACTTAAAAACCGCCTTTTCGCTGACGGATGACGTGGAGGTGGAATGGATCGGCCACCCCAACTGGTTTTTCCGGATTAGCAAACACACGCTCCCGTTGCTGAAGAGTCCGTATGTGCCGGAAAGTCATTACCTGAACACGCTGGAGACGTACCCCGACGACCTCGAAAATTACGTCCTGAAACCCCTTTTTTCCTTCGCGGGCAGTGGCGTAAAGCTCTCGGTCTCGAAAGCCGCCCTCGATGCGATCCCGGATAAGGAGAATTATCTGCTGCAACGGAAGGTACACTATGTGCCGGTTATTCAGTCGCCCGATGGTCTGGTCAAGTGCGAAATCCGGATGCTGTATATCTGGCACGACAAAGACCCGCGCCCAACGCTCCTGACCAACCTGGCGCGGCTAAGCCGGGGCGAAATGATCGGCGTCCGCTTCAACAAGGATTTCGACTGGGTCGGCGGAACGATATGTTTTTTTGAGGAAGGGTAAAGGCCGATCGGCAGCGTGTCAATCGGCCACTCTCCCCTATTTCCCGATCCGAATCTGGTAGCTTAAATACGGTAGCGGGCTGGTCCGGACCAGTCCGTTATGGCTAAAAACAGGCAGTAACAGCGCCGTATCGAACGCATGGCGACGGCGGTTGAAACGAAAACCAAAGGAAGACAGGCCCGTCAGGTAGGTATACGCCGGTTCGATGGCTTCCCCGACCAGAATATTATTCTGACTGATAAAGGTTAGGTCCGGTGTCATTTTTCGAACAAAACCGATGGTAACGACTCCCGAAGACGCCAGTCCCTGCCGCGAAAAGGTCGTTCCGGCCCCCACCGTAATGTTGCGTTCAGCATCCCCAACCGTTACAATCCCCTGTGCCAGACCGATTCTGGTCAGCAAATGTTCGTTCAGCTGGATGCCGATATACTGAACGTGCAGGGCAACCTGCATCCGCGACGAGAGCCGGGTGCCGTATTTAGTCGAAACCGTGTGAAAATTACCGGGATTCAAGGTTTGAAAGGTGGTTCCTACACTCCAGTTTTTCGTAATCCCCACCTCCAGGCGACTGAACAACACGTAGCTGTTCTGAAAATAAAGACTCCGTTTTTCCGGCATATAGGCCGTTGGCATGAAAAACAGCCGAAATGGAAAACCGTTCGGGTAGTCGGGCCCACTTCGGAGGGTTCCGCCCACCAGATCCGCCCGGACGATCTCACTGGCTTTTAATAACCGGTCGCCTTCTTTTTGGGTCCGGATCAGGTAGGACAGACTATCCCGGCGGACAAATTGCCCACGGATGAGGGTGCCATCTTTCAGCACAAAATCGTAGGTTCCGGGAATGTGCGTCTGGCCCGGTTCGTAGTATACCTCCTGCGCCCTTGCTCTTGAAACTATCAGAATTCCCAGAATGACAGACAGGTAGAATAGCTTCATAGGCCCCGGAGTTGAGTAGCTACGAAAGTTAATAAACAGAAGTGTTTCGCCCAAGCGTTTAAACCGTGTATTTTTGTGCCGGCTAATAACTATTTACTTGACGACCAACTCACTTACGCAACGGCAACTCTTTTTCCAGCACGTTGCCCAGACTTCCGACTTCCCGCTGGCACTCGAAATCGAGCGCGCGGAAGGCATTTATCTCTATGACGCCCAAAACCGGTATATCGACCTGATTTCGGGAATTGGCGTGAGCAATGTCGGACACCGGCACCCGCGCGTGCTGACCGCCATTCAGGAACAACTGGACAAATACCTTCATTTGATGGTGTACGGCGAATACGTGCAATCTCCTCAGGTGGAACTGGCGCACGCGCTTGTTCAGACGGTACCGGAACCGCTGGACAATGTCTACTTTACCAATTCGGGCACCGAAGCGATCGAAGGAAGCATGAAACTCGCCAAACGGTATACCGGACGGCGCGAAATTATTTCGTGTTTCAACGCCTACCACGGCGCTACCCAGGGGGCGCTCTCCCTGGCCGGCAGTGAATCGTTCAAACGCAGTTTCCGCCCTCTGCTACCGGGCATCCGGCACATTCAGCACGGTAACTGGAACGATCTGGAAAAGATTAGCCAACGGACGGCCGCGGTGATTATCGAGGTAGTTCAGGGAGAAGCCGGGGTGCGGGTGGCGGAAAAGGCGTACCTGAAAGCCGTGCGGGAGCGCTGTTCGCAGGTGGGCGCTCTGCTGGTGTTCGACGAGATCCAGACCGGTTTTGGCCGAACCGGCACGTTCTGGGCTTTCGAAGATTTTGGGGTCGTACCGGATGTGGTGGTATGCGCAAAAGGCATGGGGGGCGGGATGCCCATCGGGGCTTTCATCAGCTCGGCTGAAATCATGGGCGTCTTTAAAACCAATCCCATTTTGGGCCATATCACCACGTTTGGCGGACACCCGGTTTGTGCCGCAGCGTCTCTGGCCACCCTCCACACGATCCGGGAGGAACGCCTAGTTGAGCAGGCCGAAGCAAAAGGGCAGCTTTTCCGGCAATTGCTGAAGCATCCGGCCATCCGGGAAATCCGCGGAAAAGGCCTGATGCTGGCGGCTGAATTCGAATCCTTCGATGCTTTAAAACCGGTGATCGACAGGGCCATTTTAACACCAGACGGTCATGGCGTCATCACCGACTGGTTTCTGTTCTGCGATAACGCCATGCGCATTGCTCCGCCATTGATCATTACGGACGATCAGATTCGGGAAGCCTGCACATCGATTTTGGCGGCCATCTGATATAAAGTTCCGCACCGGCCGGTCCGCTAACGTTAGCGGACCGGCCGGTGGTTACGACTTTTGTTTCACCGAGCGAACTGTCGAACCGTTCCTGATTTCCTCGGTTGCGGTGGTCATAATCTGATCGCCTTCCCGGACTTCCCCGAAAATCTCAACCTGGTCGCCATCGTCCAGCCCTTTCTGAACCGGTACCCATTCCGCTTTCTGATTGGTTACTTTAACGATAAATACCCCCGTTGACGAATTGATAATCGCCGATTTCGGTACGATAAACGTGGTGTTTTTGGTCGGGAGCGGAATGGTTACTTCGGCAATCATCCCCGGAAGCAGTTTCCGGTCGTTATTGATCACGTCCACCTCGGTTCGTTCGGAACGCAACTTCTTGTCCAGCGCACCCGCCAGGCGTTTTACCTTACCGTTAAACTTCTTATCCGGGAACGCTTTCACCGTGAAACTCACCTCATCTTCCTGATCGATATAACCGGTATAGGCTTCCGGAACCGAGACCACCAGACGCAGTCGCTTTTGCTCTGTCAGCACAAACAGGGGCAGATCGGAGCCTTTCCCCGCCGGCCCCACATACGCGCCGGTATTCGTATTCCGCAGGCTGATAATGCCGCTAAACGGGGCCCGGATTTCCAGGTATTTCCGCATGTCGGCCACTTCGCGGTAGGCCGCTTTGGCCGCTTCCAGCTGGGCGTAATCCGATTCTTTTTTTGCCAGCGTCTGTTCAAGCATCGATTGCGCCACGGTTCCCGGGGTTTTCGCGGCATCCACATACCGGTCATAATTCGACTTGCTGGCGATGTACAAGGCTTCCTGGGACTTCAGCCGCGATTCAGCCGCGGCCAGTTGGGCATTCAGTTCCGGTGCTTCCACCAGCGCGAGCAATTGCCCTTCCTTCACTTCAGTGCCCACATCCGCATGGATGGATTTGATAAAACCGGTAACGCGGGCGTATAAGTCTACATCCCGAAAAGCCATCAATTCGCCCGGAATTCGCAGATTCGACGACAGTTTACCCTTCTGGAGGGCAAACACTTCGGTAGGCTCGGGTTCCTCTGCCACCGCCACCTTATCGGCCTTGCTCTCCGAGGAGTGACAGCTATTCAGGAAACTAACCACCAGCAAACCACCGAAAACCGTTACCAATGGGTACGCTACACTACTAATGAGTCGATTCATAAACGCCGGGAATATAATGTTTACTTTCTTTATCTTCAGGATCGAGGGATACCGACTGAATGGACGACTTGCCCTGTACCCATGCAAACACCATCGGCAGGATATGCAGAGCCGCAAACGTGGACGCAATCAGACCGCCAATGACCGCGCGGCCCAGGGGCGCCGTCTGCGAGCCTCCTTCGCCCAAACCGGTGGCCATCGGCAGCATTCCGACCACCATCGCCACACTGGTCATGATGATGGGCCGCATCCGCAAAGCAGCCGCTTCTTTGGCCGCCAGCAACGCATTGTTATTTTTCAGCCGCAGTTGCTCGGCGTTCGTTACGAGTAAAACCGCATTGGAGATGGATACGCCGACCGACATGATCATGCCCATATACGATTGCAGATTCAGCGTCGAACCGGTCAGCAGCAGCAGGGCCAGCGAACCCGCCAACACGGCCGGAACCGTACACAGAACAACCAGCGATACCTTGAACGATTGAAAATTAGCCGCCAGCATCAGAAAAATGACAATAATGGCGGTTAACAAACCGGTTTCCAGGCTATCCAGCGTCTCGGTCAGCACCTGCGAAAGACCCCGCAATTCAATGGACAGGCCGCGGGGCAATTCCCCCAGGTTCGCAATCGCCTTTTTGACGTCAGTGGTGGCTGTTCCCAGGTCCATATCGTTCAAATTCGCCGTCACAGACAACACCGGAATGGCCCCGATGTTGTCGTTCTCGCCGTAGGTCACCTCTTTTTTGATCGTTGCCACATCGCTCAAAACCGGCCGGTTGGCGTTCGGCAGCACCGGAATTTCGCCGATATCATCGATACTGGTCATCTGATTTTCCGGCACCTGAACCTGTACACTGTACATCTGGCTGCTTTTCGGATCGATCCAGACGCTTTTTTCCGTCATCCGCGAGGACGAGGTGGAAGCAATCAGCGAACGGGAGATGGAAGAAATATCCGTTCCCAGCTGCGCGGCCCGTGTCCGGTCGATATCGATCGAAATAGCCGGGTATTTGATGGCCTGGCCAATCTGCACATCCCGGAGATACGGAATCTTTTTCAACTCGGCAATCACCTTGTTGGCGTACTCTTCGTTCTGCGGTTTATTTTTCCCCATCACCTTGACTTCAATCGGTGTCGGTGACCCCTGGCTCAAGATTTTATCCGTTAATTCAATCGGTTCGAACGAGAGCCTAATATCCGGCAAGGCCGCTTTCATTTTAGCCCGAAACTCATCTTTTAACTGATCGAGATCGGCATCAAAACCGTGTTTTAAACTCACCTGCAAGACCCCTTCCTGCGGTCCGGCCATGAAGAGATAAATCGGGCTGGTCGAGAATTGAGAACCGTGCATCCCCACCATGGCCGACGTAATTTCTACGTTTTCTTTTCCCACCATGCCGTGTAAAACGTCGACGGCTTTTAGCATGGTGGTCTCGGTTTTTTCCAGCCGGGTTCCGTCCGGTGCCCGCAATCGAACCTGGAACTGGCCCGCATTGACCCGGGGTAACACATCCCGCCCGATCATCGACAAAAACAGGGCCGTACATCCCAGCGCTACGACAAAATAGCCCAGCGTAATTGCCCGTTTATACGGAATGGTCCACTCAATAAACCGGATAAAATAGAGACGCAGCCGTTCAAACAGCGAGATTTTGCCGTCCCTGTTCAGGTCGGCCCGGTGCGCAAGCTGCTGCTTCCCGTTCAGCGGCTGCCCCTCCACCAGCACCCCATTTTCACTGGGAATCAACTCCCTGGCAACAGAAACATCCGGTTTTTGGGCTTTTCCGTTAGTTTTATGTTCATGCCCTTTCATCAACCAGTTGGCCAGAACCGGCACCAGCGTCTGGGCCATCACGTACGACGTTACCATGGAAAACGCAATGGCCAGTGAAAGCGGCAGAAACAAGGCCCCGGGGATCCCTTTCATCGTAAAAGCCGGCGCAAAAACCGCCAGAATACAGAAGAGAATGAGCAGTTTGGAGAAGGCAATTTCTTTACAGGCATCCCAGATCGCCAGGGCCTTGGGCTTCCCCATATCAAAATGCTGGTGAATATTTTCGATGGTCACCGTCGACTCATCGACCAGAATCCCGATAGCCAGCGACAAACCGCTCAACGTCATAATGTTGATCGTTTGCCCGAATAACGACAGGAATAAAACCCCCGAAATGATACAGATCGGAATCGTAATGATGACAATTAAGGCGCCACGCGGATCCCCTAAAAAGAGCAGAACCATTAAACCGGTCAGGATTGCGCCGATAATCCCTTCTTCGATCAAACTTTCGACCGAATTGATGACGTAAACGGACTGGTCAAACTCGTAGGATAATTTGACATCTTCGGGCAGTAACGACTGAAACCGGGGCAGTTCTTTTTTCAAATTTTGGACCACTTCCCAGGTGGAGGCATCCGCGGATTTGGTGATCGGCAGATAAACGGAACGACGGCCATTGACCAGCACATAACCGGACGTAATATCGGCCCCATCTTCCACTTTCGCGACATCTTTCAGGTAGATATTCTGCACCGATCCGGTGAAAATCGGAATGTTTTCAAAATCCTTGACATTCCGAATCGTGGTATTGGCCGGTGTAAAATAATTCAGATCGCCCACCCGCACGTTTCCGGCCGGCGTCGCCTGGTTATTGATGCGAAGAGCAGCCACCAACTGATCGGGCGTCAGATTGTGCGAACGCAGCAATTCGGGATCGGCCTTGATCACAATGGTCCGGGAGTTCCCGCCAAACGGCGCGGGCGCGACCAACCCCGGGATCGAGCTAAAACCGGCCCGAACGTAAACGTTCGCCATGTCCTGCAACTCATTGTTGGTCCGAATCGGGCTGCTCAACACCAGTTGCCCGACCGGCAGGGTGGACGCATCGAAGCGCAGAATGAAGGGAGGTTGGGAACCGGGCGGGAAGATGGCCTGCGCCCGGTTGGTATAGGACGACACCTCGGCGGCCGCCTGGGCCATGTTAGTCCCTTCGTAAAAGGACAATTTAATCAACGTAAGCCCCTGAATGTTACGCGTTTCAATACTCTTCACCCCGGATACATACAGCAACAGGTTGACGTACTGCTTGCCAAAAAACGACTCCATCTGGTTCGGGGTAAAACCGCCATAGGGGTGCGAGATGTAAATAACCGGCAAGTCCAGGTTCGGAAAAATATCGATTTTGATCGTGCGAACGGCACCGACACCAAAATAAAAAAGCCCGGCCACCAGAACCAGTACGGTAATCGGTTTTCGTAGGGCTGAGCGGATTAAATCCATAACGTCATTCCGGTTTAAGTGGGTTAGTAAAAGGCTGTTTTTCAGTAATTTACTGGATCTGCCCTGTAATTTTTGCCGCCCAATACCAGGCTTTTTTAGGATCTCGATCGGCGACACTTTGCAGCAGCGACGTATGCATCGCCTGTTTGCTCAACAGCACCTCCGTGGTGATGAAAACCTCCATGAAGGATTTCTTCATTTTCTCGGCAATAATCTTGTACAAATCCGACAGCACTTCATTTTTGGAAGCAATGGCCAGCCGGATATGAAACTGGATATCGGCCTCGATACATACCTCGGGCAAATTTTGCAAGGCGGCTTCATGGCGTTTCTGCAAACAAATTGCCATGAGTTCGATGTCTTCCTGGGTCCGGTTCAGGGCGGCTTTTTCGGCAATTTTCAATTCGAGCAACTGACGGACTTCGTTGACCTCCGCGCCTTCGGCCCGTTGCAAACTTTGCTGAAAGGGATCGACGTTGTTTTGCCGCAATTCTACGAAGGTACCAAGCCCCTGTTGAACGCGGATCAGCCCTTTGTTCGCCAGAATGCGAATTGCTTCCCGAATTGTCGACCGGCCGACTCCAAATTGCTGCATGAATTCGGGTTCAGAGGGAAGTTTTTCGCCAATTTTGTACTGGCCCGATGTGATCTGCTGCTGCAGTTTATTGACCACTGCTTCCGCCAGACTTTCACGTTTTATGGGAATCGGTTCTGTAGTCATCATATCATCTGATGAGTAAAAGTACAACACATTCCCGGCATTTGGAAAGCAGCCGAAAATTTTAAACTTTTTTTAACTTCAATTCGATTCACTGGGAATTTGCGGAGGAAAAAGTTGTATTTTATCAGGCTACGATGCTAAAACTAGCAAACGAACGTCCCCGTTCTGTTGCCTAAAACCAGTGCCTGAAAGAACTAGTATCCCTTCCCTGCGAAGAGTTCAACTCTAACTATTAAATTTGAGGGGTGAGTTCCGGAGTCACTCCTGCCCTCCCCACCGGTTTGCCAGAAATTGTTATGCCACTATGTCCACCCTGTTGAATGAAAAGCTTGAGCTTGCCCGTAATTTTGTCCTTCATACCCACCGGAATGTTTTTCTGACGGGCAAGGCCGGAACGGGTAAAACGACGTTCCTGCGGCAGCTTCGACAGCTGACATCCAAGCGCCTGGTGGTTGTGGCCCCGACGGGCGTGGCGGCCATCAATGCGGGTGGCGTCACCATTCACTCCCTGTTCCAGCTGCCCTTCGGCGCCCTGCCGCCCGGGGCGCTCAGGCCGGAAACCCGGAAATTCACCCGGGAGAAAATCCGGCTGTTTCGCACGCTCGATTTGCTGGTCATCGACGAAATCAGCATGGTCCGGGCGGATGTACTCGATGGAATCGATGCGATTCTCCGGCGATTCCGGCACCGGTCGGAGCCTTTCGGTGGGGTTCAGCTTCTGTTAATTGGCGATATGCAGCAATTGCCTCCGGTTGTCAGAGAGGCCGATTGGACCCTGTTAAAACCGTATTACGAAACCGCCTACTTTTTTGGGAGCCTGGCCTTGCAGAAAACACCCTATGTTTCGATTGAACTGGAGCATATTTACCGGCAAGCCGACCAGCGGTTTATTGACATTCTGAATAGCATCCGTGAAAAACGAATTACCGCATCGCAACTCGCCGAACTGAATCAACGTTACGTGGCTACTTTTTCGCCACCCGATCACGAAGGATTCATTACGCTGACGACCCACACCAGGAGTGCGCATCAAATCAACTCCGCCAAACTTCTGTCGTTGCCCACTCCCTCCCACATCCTTTCGGCAACAATCGAAGGCGAATTTCCGGAAAATGCCTTTCCGACCGACGCCAATCTGGAACTGAAAGTGGGCGCTCAGGTCATGTTTGTCAAAAATGATTTGTCGCGAGAAAAACAATTCTATAATGGCAAGATCGGACAGATCACCGACATGGACGCGGAGATCGTTTATGTAAAATGTCCGACCGACCCCGCACCGCTGGCAGTCAGCCCCCTGGAATGGCTCAATATCCGGTATTCGATGGATCCCGAAACGCACGAAATCCGCGAAGAACCCATTGGCCGTTTCGTGCAGCACCCCCTGAAACTCGCCTGGGCGATTACGATTCATAAAAGCCAGGGCCTGACCTTTGATAAGGCGATTATCGACGCGGCTTCGGCATTTGCCCACGGACAGGTTTACGTGGCGCTGAGTCGGTGCAAAACACTGGATGGTCTGGTGTTGCGGGAACCCATTCCGTCGCACAGCATTAAAAGCGAACTGCTGCTGGATGAGTTTCACGAACAGGTTCAGACACAAACGCCGGACGAGCATGAATTATGGCAATCCAGAAGAATGCATCAGGAGCAGTTGCTGCTCGATCTGTTTTCGTTTGACCGCTCCGACTTCCTGACCACCAAGTGCCAAAAGGTTATTGGTGAGCATAAAGGGGCTCTGGAAGACGCCTTTGAATCAGGCTTCAATTCGTTCGCAAGCTTGTTTTCAGACAAAGTCCGGGGCGTTGCCGTCCGGTTTCAGCGCCAGTTGCAATCCTATTTTTCGGAGATCCAGTTACCCGAAGAAAACCCCTTGTTGCAGGACCGGATTCAGAAAGCGAGCTCCTATTTCAAGGAGGTAATCAGCCAGGAGTTGATCCCCCTGCTGGAGAACACGCCCCGAAAAAGCCGGAACCAGCAAGTCCAGGCACTCCTGCGGGAAACCATCGATGAATTAGGGCTGGAATTATTTATTAAACTCCGTTGCTTTGAAAGCAGCCAGGGCGGTTTTGAAGCCCTCTCCTATTTGAAAAACCGCCATCAGGCCGAACTGGCCTATCAGCCCAGTTCGCGGGTGGCAAAAGATCACCAGGAAAACCGGTCAGGGCCGGAAATCGGAAAACCGCAAACGCTTTACGATGCGCTGGTCAAATGGCGGCACGAAATGGCTACCACGCACGACACGGTAGCACCGGCCGTTTTATCCCGCAAAACACTGGCTGAATTAATCGCGGTCAAGCCGTCAAGTCCGGAAGAACTCCTGAAAATCAAAGGGTTCAACAAAACCAAAGTCCGGCAGGTTGGGGAAGAAATTCTTGGACTGATCCGGAAATACGGATGATTAACTCTACTTTTCACCCGGATGGTACGATTTCGCGGCATGCTGCTTCACGTCTTCGGGATAAAACCAGATCTCCTTGAATTGTCCGGTTGTGAACAGCGCCGACTGGTCGTTGAAATGCGGAGAAGCCGGGTTGCTGCTATGCCCCCCATTGACCACCGTTCGGGCTTTTACCCGGTCGCCAAATTCCACCACCGCCACGAAACTATTTCCCACATAACCATACCGTTTTTTCCTATTGGGATACGTCCGCGCCCCGAACGCGGCCAGTGAGCCCCAGGCCGACGGGGTGAATCCGACCGGAAAGCTCGGCTTGCCATCGTCGTATGTTTCCTGGATTTTGCCGGTCAGGCGCTGAAACCGGTTGATGTCGCCCCAGGCGGTTTTCCAGGTGCCGAAATTTTGGGTCAGTTCCTCCAGGACTTCCGCCAGAGCCGTAACTTTTTCTTTCGGACTGGTCTTCTCAATGACAAACGTGGTGAAAGTTAAATAATCGAATCGCTGGTCATCGGGAAACCGGCTACGCGCCAGGCGCTGAATTTTCTCCCCCCAATGAACGGCCAGCGTGGTGGCGACGGAATGAATGCCGTAGGTTTTATCCCAGGTCCGCAAAACGCCAATCGCTTCCGCCAGGGGTTGGTTGCCTTTTTGCGGACCGACGGTTTCGTAGGCCTTCACCAAAGCGGGGATAAGGTCATCAAAACCGGGTAAATGCGGGTCATTGGCCGCGGCAATCAGGGTATCCAGTGTAAACAGGGTCTTCCGGGTAAGGGTACGAACCGCATTGATCCCCCGGTAATTTTCGCCATCGGGAGCCATGTAAGCCGGAAACTGGTCCTGCCGGGGACTGTCATCACCGGAAACCGTAAACGGCGTCGAATTGCAATTCTGAATCCAGCCGGTCGTCGGATTCTTGATGTGGACAATTTCGTCGATGCCGTGTAATCCCTGCCAATCGGTTTCCGGATTGCTGCCGTCCACCGGACGATTCCAGTCAAATTTTGGATTTCGTTTGGGAATAAAATTTCCGTGCCAGTAGGCAATGGTCCCCTTCCGATCGGCATAAACCGTATTGTTGGTCGCGTTCCCGTTCAGCTTCATGACCTTTTTGTAACTCTGGTAGTCCGTCGCCTTCGTTCGCAGATATGACTGAGCCAGGGCGTTTATGGGATCATTCATCATCCGGATCGTTATCCATTGATCGCCCTGCTGACCGGCTACGGGGCCGTGGTGCGTCCGGTAAATCGTAAATTCCCGGTACTGAATCCCGCTGGCGGTTTTGTAAGGCAACGAAACCCGCTGCGTCTGCACCGGTTTCCATTCGTTCCCGTATTGGTAGTAATACGTGCCGTTTCGTTTCTCGACGGTTTCCAGATATTCGTCCACCGAGTCGGCATCACCGGAGGTGTGCATCCAGCCACAATTCTCATTAAAACCCTGGTAAACAAAGAATTGACCCCAGGTTACGGCCCCGTAGGCGTTCAATCCTTTCTGACTGACCAGGTGCACTTCCGAGCGAAAATAAAAGGAGGTATGCGGATTGATCAGTAACAGGGCATTTTGGGTGGCGCTTTTCGACGGGGCAATAGCAAAACCGTTTGACCCGGTAGGTTCCCGCTCAAGTTTATCGATTTCGAGTTGAAGCGACGACCATTTCGTATGGGTGTAAAACGCTTTAATCCGCTCGGTATTTACCACGCTAATATTGCCTCCGATGCTTCCTTCGCTGAACATCAGCGGCATCCAGGGCTGAAACCGGGTCAGCAACCGGGGTTTGACGGTGGGGTGCGTATGCAGGAAATAGTTGGCTCCGTCGGCAAAGGCGTTCAGTAAATCCTTCATCCAGGCCGGGCATTTTTTATACAGTGCGATGGCCTGCGTACTGTCCATAAAAAGCCGGGCGCGCAGATCGTGGTACAGAGCCGATTCACCTTCCACTTCCGCCAGCCGACCAATGGCGTCCAGGTAATTCGCTTCGACACGCGCAAAATCGTCTTCACACTGGGTATACAACAGGCCAAAAACCACATCGGCATCGGTTTTTCCGTAAATATGCGGAATGTCCCAGGTGTCTCGCGTAATCGTAATGTTTTGGGCGCGTTTCTGCCACCGGGCCCTTTCATCCGGCGAAAACGTCTGGCCCACGGCCGAAAGGGCACAAAAAAAAGCAAGCAGGAAGGAAAGATGTTTCATTGGCGAGGCCGTATCCGGATTCGGAAAGATAACCGAAAAGGCAATACGGGGCAACTGAAAACCGGCGCATGCCACGGTTTCAAAAACAAAAAACCGGACGTAATCGCCCGGTTTTCACTTCTTGTGCGGTTCATGTCACGGCTTAAAGCCCGTTTCGTCGAAAGGACCGAAACGGTAAACCATACCCCATCAAATCCGCCACTTATCTTACAATTGCGCCACTAACTTTTGCTCCAGAATAGCTTTCGGAACAGCGCCAATCACTTTATCAACCATTTTCCCGTTCTTGAAGACCATCAGGGTTGGGATGCTGCGGATACCAAACTGGGCCGGAACCTGCGCGTTCATATCCACATCCATTTTAGCGACCACTGCTTTGCCTTCGTATTCGCCGGCCAGTTGTTCAACAACCGGGCCGATCATTTTACAGGGGCCACACCATTCGGCCCAGAAATCCACTAAAACCGGTTTATCTGAATTAATAACTTCTGCGAAGTTGGCGTCGGTTATTTCGATTGCTTTTGCCATGATATTATATCTCGATTTTTGTACGTTTTAACTCGTCTGTACGTACAATGTTTTGCAGCAAAAAAAAGTTCACCTTAATTCAATCGGCAATCGACCCCCTCCATGGCTTTGAGTGCTTTCAGCAATTCATTCACGGGCGAAATTTTGAAGGGTCGGGATAACATACTGACATTCACACGATCTTCCTCGTCGGTCACCTGCAAAACCAGGTTACAGGAACCCGGATAGGCCTTCACCAGATCGGTAATTTTCGCCACGAATTCGTTGTTGATCTGCCGCAAATTCAATTGAACGCACAATTCCTTGCTGTACTTGGCCCGGACTTCGGTTAAGAGCTGAATAAAATTCGGGCGAAACTCGAACGTATCGGAGTTCCAGCGGTTCTGCATTTTGCCCTTAACGTGCAGAAACAAGCCTTCTTCAATGTAGTTGCCCATCCGCACAAAGTCCTCCCCAAACAGACTCATTTCGACCGAACCATTGTAATCTTCCAGTTTAAAGATTACGAACGGGTTGCCGTTTTTCGATTGCCGGAGTTGCTTGCTCGTCACAATTCCACCGACCGTAATCTCCCGGCCCTGGTTTTCTTCGTCGAACAGATGATCCAGCGTACAGGTACAGAAGCTTTCCAGCTCCACCCGAAATTCATCCAGCGGGTGACCGGAAATGTAGAAACCGACTACCTCTTTTTCAAATTTCAGGCGCTCGATTTCACCCCAGGGTTGCACATTGGGCGCTTTCGGCAGCGGAATGTCGGGTTCGCCCCCAATTCCGCCGAACAGCGACTGCTGCGCCGCCGATTTCTCGGCGTGGTAGTTGTTGGCGTACCGGGTCAGTTTCTCGATGAATGTCGCCGTTTCGCCCGCCGGAATGTCGAAATATTGTGCCCGGTGCATGTCCCCCAGGTTGTCGAATGACCCGGCGTAGGCCAGCGATTCGAGCGTTTTCTTGTTCACCGTCCGCAGGTTAACCCGGATCACAAAATCAAAAATATCCTTGAACGGCCCCCCTTTTTTGCGCTCCTCGATGATGGATTCCACGGCGGCATCACCGGTTCCCTTGATGGCGCCCAGTCCAAACCGGATTTCACCTTTCTTGTTCACCCCAAAAAACCGCTCCGATTCATTCACATCCGGCCCCAAAACCGGAATGCCGATGGCCTTACATTCTTCCAGAAAGAAGGTAATCTTTTCAATGTTCCCCAAACAGCTCGTCAAAACGGCCGCCATGTATTCGGCTTTGTAATGCGTTTTGAGGAAAGCCGTCTGGTAGGCCACAAACGCGTAACAGGTCGAGTGCGATTTGTTGAAGGCGTAGGACGCAAAGGCTTCCCAGTCGGTCCAGACTTTCTCGCAGGTTTTCAGGTTCAGGTTATTGGCCGCGCATCCGTCCATAAACTTGCCCTTCATCTTGTCGAGCGTGGCGCGGTCTTTTTTCCCCATCGCCTTCCGCAAAACGTCGGCATCCCCTTTGGTAAAACCGGCCAGCTTCTGCGACAAGAGCATGATCTGCTCCTGGTAGACGTTAATCCCGTAGGTGTCGGCCAGGTACTCCTCCATTTCGGGCAGGTCATACTTCACCTCCTCGCGGCCGTGTTTCCGGTTGATAAACGTCGGAATATAAGCAATTGGGCCGGGGCGGTAGAGAGCATTCATGGCAATCAGGTCCTCAAAGCGGTCGGGTTTGAGGTCCTTCATGTACTTCTTCATCCCGTCGGATTCGAACTGGAAAATCGCGTTCGTTTCCCCGCGCTGAAAGAGTTCGTACGTCGCTTTGTCGTCCAGCGGAATGTCGTCGATATCGGTTTCAACGCCATTGATGTAAAAACCGCCGTAATTCTGCCGAATCAGCCGCAGACATTCTTTGATGATGGTCAGGTTTCGCAACCCCAGAAAGTCCATCTTGATTACACCCGCGTCCTCAATGACCCGCCCTTCGTACTGGGTGATAATCAGATCCGATTCTTTCGAGGTCGAAACCGGCACGATGTTCGAGAGGTCTTCCGGCGCAATAATGATCCCGGCTGCGTGAATCCCGGTATTCCGAATGTTTCCTTCGAGTTTTCGGGCCTGCTTCAGCACCTTGGCCTGTAGATCGTTCCCCGATTCGATGGCCCGCATCCGCTTCACGTTTTCGACCTCTTCGGGCTGAATCAGCTGGCCCAGCGAATCAATCGGCTCCTCAAAAATCTTTTTGAGGGTCATGTTGTAGGTCGGCTTATCGGGCACGAGTTTCGCCAGCGCGTTCGAGTCGGGCAGCGGCAATTCCATCACCCGGGCGACGTCCTTGATGGCCGATTTGGCCGCCATCGTACCGTAGGTCACAATCTGGGCCACCTGCTGCTTGCCGTATTTTTTCACCACGTAATCGATCACCTTCTGACGGCCTTCGTCGTCAAAGTCCGTATCAATATCGGGCATCGACTTCCGGTCGGGGTTCAGAAACCGCTCGAACAGCAGGTTGTATTTGATGGGATCGATGTTGGTGATCCCGATGCAGTAGGCCACCGCCGAGCCAGCCGCCGAGCCCCGGCCCGGGCCCACCATCACGCCCAGATCGCGCCCGGCTTTGATGAAATCCGAAACGATCAGGAAGTACCCCGCAAAACCCATTTGCCGAATGACCCCCAGTTCAAACCGCAAGCGTTCATCGGCTTCCGGCGTCAGAATCTTGTAACGCTGTTTGGCACCTTCAAAGGTCAGAAATTCAAGGTAATCGTCCTGCGAGGCAAAACCGTCGGGAATCACGAAGTTCGGCAGCAGAATATCGCGCTTGAGCTTCAGTGTCTCGACCTTATCGACAATCTCATTGGTATTGTCGATCGCTTCCGGCAAATCGCTGAAAAGCGTCGACATTTCCTGGGTGTTCTTGAAATAAAACTGGTCGTTAAAAAACGCAAACCGGGTGCCTTTCTTAAACCCTTCCTCATCGTTAAATTCCTTTTCGGAAGGCGTACTGAGTTTTTCGTTCGTGTTGACACACAGCAGAATATCGTGGGCCACCCAGTCTTCCCGATCCACGTAATGCGAATCGTTGGACGCAATAATCTTCACATTGTATTTCCGGGCCAGCCGCACCAGCACCTCGTTGACCTTGATCTGGTCGGGGATGTCGTGACGCTGTAACTCAACGTAATAGTCTTCGCCAAACCGCTCCAGCCACCACTGAAACTCTTTCTCCCCGGCTTCCTCCCCTTTCTTCAGAATGGTTTTCGGTACCGACGCCCCGATGCAGCAGGTCGAAGCAATCAAGCCTTCCTTGTACTGATCAATCAGTGCTTTCGTAATGCGGGGGTATTTCCCGTACAACCCCTCCATGTAGCCCAGCGAGCAGAGCTTGATCAGGTTCTTGTAGCCCTGCGGGTTCTTCGCCAGCAGCAACTGGTGGTAGCGGATATCCTTTTGTTCCTTGGTAAACTGCTTTTTGGTGTGATCTTCCACCACGTAAAACTCGCAGCCGACGACCGGTTTGATGCCCTGCTTGGCGGCTTCGGCCACAAACTCAAACACGCCGAACATATTACCGTGGTCGGTAATGGCCACGGCGGGCATATTATCGGCTTTGGCCTTCTTAATCAGCTTCTTGATCTCAGCCTGCCCGTCGAGCAGGGAGTACTGGGTATGGCAATGGAGGTGGGAAAATTGCATTAGTCTTTATTTTCGGAAAGAATTACCAAGCTAAAAATACGGCTTTCCGACGAGCAAAACAGGAAGTTGCAGCAAAAAAACACCCAAAAATTGAGCGTCAGGGGCTTACGCGCCTGCTCATTCCAAGCAAAAAACCTCACCCACCGTACCGGGTGCCATATCATCCGCTGGCCGGAAAAGTCCGTGCGCACTATTTACGCTTCTTCGCTTTTTCCCACTCCTGCCGAAACGTAATCATCACCGATTCATACTCCGAAACCGGGAAATTGACGAGCATGTGTTTGGCGTCACGACTCATCGGCAGGTAGACCAGCCCCCGCACCGATTCGCCGGGTTGCAGGGTCGTTGGTTTCATCGAAAGTTCTTTCCAGCGGTAGACTTCGTACTCATAGCGCTGCATCCGGTCGGCAAACAGACCGTGATCAATCATGCGTTTGGCCTGAATCGCCGTATAAATATTGTTGTACGTCATGCGGTTTTGCACCCAGCGTTCGGGGCGCTGGTTGTTGCGGCTGGAGGTGCTGGCTACATCGCCGACGATAGCAGCCGCCAGCAAAACCGTATTGATGACTTTCGCGGTTTTTAACCGTTTTACTTCGCGATCCTGTTTGTACTCCGTTTCGTCGGCTTCCCGAATCGGGTCGGCGGCCGAAAACATCAGCGGTTTCTGCGAAGCCTGATTGTTCAGGAAAACCGTTCGTTGTTCTTCGTCCAGCGCCGTGTATTCAAACCGGGCCGGATTTACCTCGAACGGATGCTCCGTTTTATTTTTCACCTCGATATCGAGGGCCACATATTGCAAGTCCAGCCGCTCGAAGGAAGCGACAACCGTGATGCCGTCTTTTTCTGCCTTGGTGGTGGGTCGGCCCTCAATCCGGGCCATATCGCCCGAAACCGGGTTTAACTGGTATATTTTAGGGGCACAACTGCTCAAGCCCGTCAGCACCACCAGACAAAGCCACCCGATCCGTAGAATTCCGCTCGTTTTCATACCGTATTTGCTTGTTGAAGGAAAGATACGCTACTTCACCCCCAAAGTCAATGGGTTTGTGATCAACGACCCCAAGCCGGTACGAACCGTTTAAATCAGCAGTTTTTGAATGGCCAGCCAGACGTTCCACCCGCCCAAAAGCAGCGAAATGACGACCACCGATACCATCGCCACATTTTGCGCCCAGGAGTTGCGGTATTCTGCCGGAATCAGGTTTCGATCATTGACGGCCAGAAACAGAAAGAGGGTCACCGCCGGCAGCAGAATGCCGTTAATGGCCTGAACGACCACAATGATGGTCACCGGGTTATACTCCGACAGCCCGAAAGCCAGGCCCACGGCAATCACCCCCACCAGCACCAGCCGGTATTGCCAGGAATGGGCCGACCAGCCCAGCAAGCTCCGGGCCGTTACGGCAGCCGCCAGCGGAGCGGTCAGCGAGGACGCAAAACCAGCCGCAAACAGGCCGAACGCGAAAAGAAAACCGCCCCACTCCCCAAGCCGGTCGTTCAGCACAGTGGCCATGTTGACAAACGAAAAACCGCCCGTCACCAGCAAGCCCGCGATCAGCAGAACCACCGAAATAAAACCGCCCAGCAACACCGCGATCCAGATGCCCAACCGCATTTCGGACAGGGTTTGCCCCTGCGTGATGCCGGAGCCAAAAAACAGATTGTAGGGCACAATGGTGGTCCCGATCAGGCTGTTGATGAGCAACAACGAACCAGCCGGAACGGCGGGAACGACCAGGGCTTTTAGCACCTCACCGGCCGGGGGCGAAGCGCCAAAAGCCACGTAAGCGAAAGCGCCACCCATCGCAAACACGATGATGCCGAGAAAGTTCGCAATCCACTGGGTTGAGCCTATGGCCAGCAGTATCAAACAAATCAGCCCAACAAGCAGCGTTAACCACTTGGCCGACCAGCCGGTTAACAGAACCAGTCCCGAAACCGCCCCCAGGATGTTACCCGCCTGATACGCTGCGCAGCCCAGCCAAACCGCCAGAAACAAGAGCACCGGGACGGTTTTTCCGCGTTGCCGGTTTGCCAGCGCAATCGTCTGCCCCAGATCCCGCCCGGTGGCAATGGTGATCCGCGAAGCCGCTTCCTGCAACCAGACCGTGCCGAAGGTGGCGAATGTCAACACCCAGAGCAGATGTAAACCGTATTGAGCCCCGGCCATTGTGCAGGCCGTTACGGAACCGGGGCCGATGAAAGCCGCTGAAATAACCGACCAGAACAGAATACTGCCGAGACCGGAACGAAGCGAGAGCGATTTGGGCACAGGGAAGGGAGTTTTGAGTGATGAGTTAAGAGTTAAGAGTGATGAGGTAGCCTGTCCGCCCGGTCCTGTTTCTGTCAAAAATTGCATAAAGTCAGTCCTGAACCGGGAGTTTTGCGTAGGCCCGAACCGGAAACGTCCCCACGCCTTTGAACTTGGGCGGAGCCGCTGTAAATAAAAAACCGTCGGCCGGCAGTTGGGCCAGATTGCACAGATGTTCGACGATCAGGATGTCATTTTTCAATAAAACCGAGTGCACCGGGAGTCTTCACGACTCAAAAAATCACAGATGATGGGTACCGGCAAGCCCTTATAGGTAATCATGCCGTTCTCGATCGGATGACTGAGATCGATTAGTTTCATAAAACCGTACCAACGAATTTTAATCCCAAACTGACGACAACTTCCTCACAATCAACCCAAAAACACTCAGACATCCGGTTCTGGGACCGGTTTTCCAAAACCGCCCCCGCCCGGCGTTTCCAGCCGAATGCGCTCACCCGCCCGCATTTGACGCGTGAAGATTCCGGGTAAAATCATTTCGGAACCATCCGGGAGAATCAGGAATTGGGTGCCGGTTTTTCCGGGTTCGCCACCCGCAAGCCCATACGGTGCTGCCACCCGGTGCTGACTGAGCAGGGTCGCCTGAACCGGTTCCAGGAACTCCATTTCCCGAATGATGCCATCGCCACCCCGCCATTGACCCGCTCCCCCCGAACCCTCCCGAATCGCAAACCGGTGCAACCGAACCGGATACCGCCGTTCTAGTTCTTCCGGGTCCGTCAATTTGGTGTTGGTCATGTGCTGATGAACCGCCGAACGGCCATCGAAACCGGGGCCAGCACCCGCTCCTCCGCCGATCGTTTCGTAATAGCCAAAAGGTTTGTCAGATTCCGCCGGTTTTCCAAACAAAAAATTGTTCATGGTTCCCTGGCTGCAGGCCGCTAACCCCAACGCTTTCAAGAGCGTATCGACCAGCCGCTGGCTCACCTCCGTATTGCCGCCAACCACCGCCGGGCATTCTGCCGGATCATCGGAAAAAACCGGATTCAGGAAGCATTCGGGCAACCGGAGAGCAACCGGTTTCATCAGCCCTTCGTTCAGCGGAATATCCTGCTGGCACCAGAGCCGCAAAACGTATAAAACCGCACTGTACAGAATCGAGATGTTAGCGTTCAGGTTATTCGGATGAACGGGTGACGTACCGCTTAAATCAAAAGTAATACCCTGGTTTTCAATAAAAATAGCCACACAGATCTGGAAGCCATCATCGAGGGACTCCTGCGCCGAAAAAGTCTGTCCGTCGTGCGCCGTTAAAACCGCCTGCAACGCTTCGCTGGCCGATTGCTGAAGGCGCTGCATATAGCCCCGGACGGTCGGCAAACCGTGTTGCCGGACCAAGGCCTGCAAAGCGGTTTCGCCCGCCCGCAGAGACGCCAGAGCAGCTTCAATATCGGCCCGGTTTTCGGCCAAAGCCCGCGTAGGGTACGGCGCCCTGGTAAACCGCTGCTGCACCGTTTCCCACAAAAACTGCCCCTCTTTGACGATATACTGCGGTTCCAGCACCACGCCTTCCTCGATCAGACGGGTAGCGTCCGGTGGCATCGAACCGGGCACACTGCCCCCGATTTCAGCATGGTGCGCCCGGTTGATGACGTAACCGATCAATGCGTTGTCATCGCTGAAAACTCCGGCTAACAGGGTGACGTCGGGCAAATGCGACCCACCATATTTGGGATGATTCGTAATGATGACATCCCCCGGCTTCAGCGGCAGTTTTTCGAGGATCAGGCGGGCACAAATGCCCAAACTCCCGAGGTGCACCGGGATGTGCGGAGCATTGACCAGCAGTTCGGCCTTTTCATTGAGGAGCGCACAGGAAAAATCCAGCCGTTCTTTCACGTTGACGGAGAAAGCCGTCCGCTGTAATTGAGCCCCCATTTCTTCCGCAATGGCCACAAACCGCCGGGCAAACAACTCCGTTTGGGCCGCTTCCAGCAAAGGGGCCTCCTCCGTTTCGGTTTTTCCCACGAAACGAGCAATCGCATCGTGGTTGGATGCGATCGAAACCGCCCAACCGGCTTCCAGATAGGCGGAAGAAGTCGTGTTCAGGAGCAAGGCCGGGCCGGCGAAAAAATCCCCTTCCTGCAAATTCATCCATTCGTATACCGGAATCGAGTCGCTATAAAAAGCGGGACGCGCCCGTTGGGGAGAAGGCGTTTCCGAATGGACCGGACGCTCCGGTTCTTTCTGGCTCACAAAAACCCGAATGCTTTCCACCTCGATGCGCCGGTTGCTCGGAAAATGGCCATAAAGCTGCCCATACCGTTCGCGGAACAGGGTTTCCAGCCGGGTTTCAACGGCTTTCGAATCCGTCGCTGCCGGACCCGTTGGAGCGTCCGGCAGCGAAACGGGAATTTCCAGCGTACTTTCCTGCCCATTCAGGCGCATGAAAATCAGTCGGTTTCGCACTTCGATCGCAGCGGTTTTTCCGATCTCGAGCTGCAAACTTTCCAGGGCGCTGACAACGGCGGACGCCATCGTTTCCCGCAGAAACGGCGCAAAATCGGATAAGGATTGCAGCACCTGTCGGGTGGACATTCGCTCGATGCGGGCCCTGCCGATGCCGTACGCGCTAAGTAATCCGCCATCAAACGGCAGCAACAGCGTCCGGATTCCCAAGAGTCCGGCCACGGCGCAACCGTGCAAACCGCCGGCCCCACCAAACACCAGCAGGGCGTAATCCCTGGGATCGAAGCCCCGCGCCACCGAAATTTTGCGAATGGCACCCGACATTGTTTCGTTGGCGATTCGCTCAAAACCGAGCAGCAGTTCTTCGGCTTCAACCGGTTGTCCGGTTTGTTTTTCAATTTGCGCCCCCACAACCTGCAATGCCTGTTTCGCTTTTTCAGCATCGACCGGAAGGCCAAACAAAGCCGGATGCAGCCTGCCTAACAGAAAATTTACGTCCGTAATGGTCAATGGGCCGCCCGCTCCGTAACAAGCCGGGCCGGGTGAGGCCCCGGCGCTTTGCGGTCCAACCCGCAACTGGTGGCCGTCGAACCAGCAAACCGACCCGCCACCGGCGGCAACGGTTTCGACCGCCAGGGAAGGCGATTGCAATTCGAAGGTACCCACTTTGGTCATAAACTGGTAATCAACCCGGTCCTCAAACCGGGCCACGTCGGTGCTGGTCCCGCCCATATCCAGTGTCAACGTGCGAGGAACGCCCACGCCCTGCGTAATTTTGCCTGCCCCGATTACGCCACCGGCCGGGCCGCTCAACAGGCTGTCTTTCGGCTGGAATAAATGGGATTGCACCAGGCCTCCGCCACTGGTCATCACCCGAATGGGATTTCCGCCCAGTTGCCGCGTGAGATTAGCCAGATAGGATTGTAAAACCGGCTTCAGGTAGGCATCCACCAGGGTTGTCTGCGTCCGGGGCAGGTAGTGAATGCCGGAAGAAATATCGGTTGATAACGTGACGGCAAAACCGGCTTCCCGAATCGCTTTGCCGAGTTGCTGTTCATGCGCCGGATTCCGATAGGCATTGAGCAGCGAAACCGCCACCGTCTGCGGCTGCGTCTTTGTCAGGTGGTCGATGAGTTGCCCGACGGAGTCCGGCGTTAGGGGGAGTACGGTTTTTCCATCGGCAGCGAGCCGCTCGTCTAGTTCCCACACCGAATCGTAAACAACCTCGGCGGGGGGAATCGCTACCTGAAAGAGATGGGGTCGCTGCTGGGTTCCAATCCGGAGTAAATCCTTAAATCCTTTGGTAACAACCAGCGCAACCCGGCCCCCTTTCCGCTCCAGCAGCGCATTGGTACCCCGCGTCGTGCCCAGTCGCATTTCCAGGGTCGGAAAGGAGCCATCTAACGGTGTTAGGGTAAGCAAGCGGGCCGCCAAAACCGGCGCTTCTTCGCCCGCTGACAGCTCGACCGTTGCTTGAGTTTCGACGTTTATCGGACTGTCGGTAAGCAATTTACCGTCAACGCCCAGCTCTAAAACCGTTGCATACTCTCCAGTTTCGAGAACCTTTAACCGATAGCCGTTAAAAATAGGAGCCGTGAGCCATTTGGCTTCCAGATAAAGCCCATTACCAGACCGAATTATACCCCGAAGACAACTGCTGCTGAGCACTTTGGTTCGATGCAGCTTACCGTCCGGATCAATCGCCATACCGTCCGTAAACGTTCCACCCGTATCAATCCAGATTTGCCACATTAACTCCCAAAAGTCGTTAGTCGTCCAATATGATTTTAAATTTCATTTTATGGCATCGTATTCCTGAAAATCTGGGCCTGAACGTGCGCAGGCCAAAAACCGAACACGGCTTACTTACCGACAGAAATCAGGTTGGCAAATAACCGGTACGCCCCCGGTACGCCCGCGGGCAATTCCCGGAAAAACGCCAGTCCGGTATACATAAAGTGACCTTTTCCGTGCTGGCAATAAATCAGGCTTCCGTCTTTGGCCGCTTCGTTGGTGTCGTGGGCCGAGAAAATAGGGTAATACGCCTTATCCCAATCCTGCGCAAAATAGAGCCCCCGTTCCTGAATCCAGCCCGTGAAATCCTGGTCGGTAATTTTATTGGGCGTATTCAGCAACGGGTGCTGCGGCTTTAAAAACGTCATTTTGGCATCTTCTTCCGTCACCCGGTCCCGACCAACGGTAAACGGATAGGGTCCAATCTGGTTCACTTTCAACCCATTCTGGATAAACGAACCACCCGGCGTAACGTACTGCACAACCAGGGTGCCGCCGGTTTTAACGTAATCCATCAATTTCGGCTGGAAATACCTCAACCACTCCTCCGTATTATAAGCCCGAACCCCCACGACAACGGCATCGAATCCGCTTAAGTCTCCATTTAACTCACGGGCCGTCAGCGGTATTACCAGACAACCGATCTGCCGCAAGGCTGCCGGAACTTCATCACCCGCCCCGGCAATATAGCCAATGTTTTTGCTCTTAACCTTGATGTCCAGTTTCACCAGTTTGGCCTCTGCCGCCGGAAATACGGTTTGGGTAGGAATGTGTTTGTAGGCTACGATCCGCAGGCTGCTGGCAAAGGCAGGTTTCACCGACGATTGAGTAGTCACCACCGCCCGCAGCCGGGCTTCGCTGTTCGCAGCGGTCGGAAACACCCGAAAGGAAACCCGGACTTCCTGCGCTTTCTCCTTCAGGTCAAACGGCAATTGCGCCGGTTCTACACGCCAGCCGGCAGGCACCTCCAGTTGCAGCGAACCGGCGACTCCGGTGCGCCCGGATCTGAGCACCACCTCCACGGTCTTGGGCGTATTGTCGGCAAACACATAAACGCGTTCGGCCAGATTGGCCGTTACTGCCGGCTGGATAACAAACGGACGGTAGATTTCTCCCTCCACGGGATCCGTAAATTTATAACTCCACGGACTGCTAAACGTAAACGACTGCCCCTCCACATCAAAGGTAAAGCGCGTCACGAAAGCGGGCGGATTTTCGGGCAACCCGATCAGGCGCTGATCCGTGACCTGAAAAAGACCTTTGTTGACCGGTTTTTCCAGCCAGTATGGTTGCGAAATTGGTTGGCTAGCCGGAATCGTTACCGTTGTTGGAAAAGCGGCTACATCGTTGGATTTCAACGGCAGATTAAGGGTCGAATCTTTCCCAACGGCAGGCATCTGGACCCTGACCAGCCTAACCGACAAACCCGTACGATTGACGACATTGCTCGTCACCCGAATCGGCTCGCCGGGCGCGGCCGCATACGCATCGGGGTTGGTTTCAAACCACAGGCCGAGGCATTGCTGAATGAGCGTCTCGACTTCCTGCCGTTTCGCTTTGACGTAAACATTGGACGTATCGAGCTGCGCCAGTGCCTGATAGGTCTGCACTAAAACCGGTACCGACGCCGAGGGGTTTTCCGGTTTGAAATTTATCAGTAACTGATTGATCAACTGTTGCACTTTACCACTCCCGGCGATTCGCTTCCAGCTCAGGTCGATTCCATCAAACGGGTCATTCGGCGCGGCCTCTCCGCCTGTCAACGCCAGGTAATCCAGCTTGACACCCCGGCTGGCCGGAACACCAAAACCCTGGCTTTTGTGCTGGCTACGGCTTTCGGCGGCAATTTCGCCGTACGATTTCCCCAGCAGTGGATTATACAGACCGGTTTCTACGGTAATGACACCCGGTTCATCCGGTTTTTTGTTGCTCAGAAAGGCCCCGGGAATGAACACATTCCAGAAAATTCGTTTGGGTCGCCACGGTTTTACCCACTTGAGCTGTTCGGGATAGTGAGCCGGATCATTGGCAATCCGGAAGGCTTCTTCCGCCAGATAAGCCGACGCACTGTGATGGCCATGCCCCGCCCGGCTATCCGGCGGAAACCGGGTGATGATCACGTCGGGCCGGTATTTCCGAATCATCCAGACCACATCGCCCAACACCTGTTCCTTGCCCCAGGTTTTCACGGCCTCATCCGTCGTTTTGGAAAAGCCAAAGTCGTACGCGCGGCTGAAAAACTGTTCCGGACCATCGATGCGCCGGGCCGCCAGCAGTTCCTGCGTGCGAATGATGCCAATGTATTCGCCCTGCTCCGACCCGATCAGATTCTGCCCACCGTCGCCCCGGGTCAGCGCCAGGTAGCCCGTCCGCAGCAATCGCTCATTGGCGAGGTAGGTTAGCAACTGGGTATTTTCGTCGTCGGGGTGAGCCGCGATATACAGCACGGTTCCGACAACATTCAGCTTTTTCAGGCCTTGTAGAATCGTACCGGAAGCCGCGGGTTTACCTTGCCCGAAGGCAGGCAACAGGCTGGCTCCTACAATCATACTCAAAAGGATTCGGAACAGAAATCGGTTATTCATCAACGGGAAGAGTTCGAGGGTAACACAAAAATAGTCAGGTCAGACTAACCAATTGCTACGTAAACAACTGCATTTTGAATTAAATCCCAAGTTTTTCTCCCCCATCGAAAAAGCCACAGTTTTTCCTTTAAAAATCTAGTAAAACTAGTGCGCAGATTTTGGAATGCTGGCAATCCAATTATATTTGCGCCTTTCCATATTTAACCCTTATTAATCTTCATGAATTCAAGTATTTACCTAGTTCCCATATTAGGCCTCATCGGCCTGGTGGTGATGTACACCAAATTTATGTGGGTTTCGCGCCAGGACGCTGGCAACGACCGGATGCAGGAGATTGCATCCTACATCGCCGACGGGGCCATCGCTTTTCTCAAAGCTGAGTGGAAAATTCTGATTGTTTTTGGTATTGTGGTTGCGATCCTGCTCAGTTTTGCGGGAACGCTGGTTGAAAATTCCGACTGGCCCATCGGTATTGCGTTTGCCATTGGTGCCTTCACGTCGGCCCTGGCGGGTTACATTGGCATGAAAATCGCCACGAAAGCCAACGTCCGGACCGCCCAGGCTGCCCGGACCAGCCTCACCCGCGCCCTGGATGTTTCGTTTACGGGGGGGTCGGTCATGGGCATCGGGGTAGCCAGTCTCGCCGTTATTGGCCTGAGTTTACTTTTTATTCTGTTTCATACCATTTATGTGGGGGCAACCGGTGATGTGAACGGCATTCCGATGGAAAAAACCCTGGAGGTCCTGGCCGGTTTTTCATTGGGTGCCGAATCGATTGCCTTATTCGCCCGCGTTGGGGGCGGTATTTACACCAAAGCGGCCGACGTGGGGGCCGACCTGGTGGGGAAAGTGGAAGCCGGTATTCCGGAAGATGACCCGCGCAACCCGGCCACAATTGCCGATAACGTCGGTGATAACGTCGGTGACGTCGCCGGGATGGGCGCCGACCTCTTTGGTTCGTACGTGGCGACGATTCTGGCCACCATGGTTCTGGGCCGCGAAATCCGCATCCCGGAGGCCAGCAACATCCTGGGACACGCGCCCATCGTTTTACCGATGCTGATTGCCGGCCTGGGCCTGATCTTTTCGATAATTTCCACCTTTTTCGTGCGCGTGAAAAATGACAATGGAAACGTGCAGAACGCACTGAACCTTGGTAACTGGGCTTCCATTATTCTGACGGTTATTGCTTCGTACTTCCTCGTCAATGCCGTTCTTCCCAGCGGAACCCTGGAAATCCGGGGGGTTGAATTCACACGACTGGATGTCTTCTACGCCATATTCACCGGTTTAATCGTCGGTGCCCTGATGTCGATCATTACCGAATACTACACGGCTATGGGTCGCCGGCCGGTGATGACCATTGTCCGGCAGTCGTCAACCGGTCATGCCACCAACATCATTGGCGGTTTGTCGGTCGGAATGGAGTCAACGGTTTTACCGATTCTGACGCTGGCCGCCGGGATTTTCATTTCCTACAAGTTTGCCGGACTCTACGGGGTGGCCATCTCTGCCGCCGGGATGATGGCGACGACGGCCATGCAGCTGGCGATCGATGCTTTCGGTCCGATTGCCGATAATGCCGGTGGAATTGCCGAAATGAGCGATTTGCCCGAAGAAGTACGCGGTCGGACGGACATTCTGGATGCCGTTGGGAACACTACGGCGGCTACCGGGAAAGGCTTCGCCATTGCTTCAGCCGCCCTGACCTCGCTGGCGCTGCTGGCGGCTTTCGTCGGTGTTTCGGGCATTACGGGCATCGACATTTACAAAGCGGATGTCCTGTCCGGTTTATTCGTTGGGGGAATGATTCCGTTCATTTTCTCCTCACTCGCCATTGCGGCCGTCGGGCGGGCGGCCATGAAAATGGTGGAAGAAGTTCGGCGTCAGTTCCGGGAAATTCCGGGAATTCTGGAAGGCACCGGCAAACCGGAATACGAAAAATGCGTCGCCATTTCGACGCAGGCTTCCATTCGGGAAATGCTTTTGCCGGGTGCCATTGCGTTGATTTCTCCGGTTCTCGTTGGTTTTGGCTTTGGCCCGGAGGTATTGGGCGGTTTTCTGGCGGGTGTGACCGTTTCCGGGGTTTTGATGGGAATTTTCCAGAGCAATGCCGGAGGAGCCTGGGACAACGCGAAAAAATCGTTCGAGAAAGGCGTCGAAATCAACGGGCAGATTTATTACAAAAAATCCGAACCCCACAAGGCGTCGGTTACGGGTGATACCGTCGGGGATCCGTTCAAAGATACGTCCGGGCCATCGATGAACATTCTGATCAAACTCATGTCCATCGTTTCGCTGGTAATTGCTCCATACATTGCCGTAAACTCCCACGGAACAGCGGGCAACGTCCGGTCTACCACGGTGGCCGAACCGGTTAAATCGGAAAAAGCCACTGCTGACGCGACGATGGCCTTCACGCCAAATTCGGGCGTTTCACGGGTCGCTCACTGATGGTCTGCTTGAAAATATTCGTAGTAAAAACACAAAGCCAACCCGAATTCGGGTTGGCTTTGTAATATCTATTAGTCGTTCGCTGGGGTTAGGCAGCGGTTTTACCCCGCATAGCGCGCGGGATTTCGATGCTCGCGATCGGCAGCAGCGGACCATCCAGAATCTCGACGCCTTCCAGCTGAACGGCACCTACTTTGATGGTTTTGCCCAGATCCAGTTCTTTTACGTCCACATCCACGTAATCCGGAATGCGATCAGCCGCACCCCGCAGTTTCAGTTTACGGAGTTTCTGAATCAGTTTCCCCCCTTTTTGTACACCGGGAGCCGTACCAACAAACCGGATGGGCACTTCCACTTTGATATCTTTTCCTTCGATAATTTCCAGGAAATCCGCGTGGATCAACTGGTCATTAACCGGGTGAAATTGCGTATCCTGCAAAATGGCAACATACTCATCCCCTTCGATGTTCAGCGTCACTTCGTACGCTTCGGGGGAGGTCAGCAGTTGACGGAACAAAATCGCCGGGGCGTAAAAATGAACTTGTTTTTTACCGCCGTAAATGACTCCGGGTACATAGCCTTCGGCACGAAGAGCCTTCGACTCTGTCTTACCGAGATTCGCTCTGTTATACCCTACAATCTCGTGTTTTTTCATTTTTTTAGATTTTAGAAGTTAGACAAGAGAGACCAGAAGGGAACAAGGGACCCACCGATCGGTGTTCGATTGTCGCTTCTCGTGGCTCTTGCTCAATAATTTATAAACAGTGAACTAATAGATTCATGATCACGGATGCGGCCGATGGCTTTGGCGAATAAATCCGCCACCGTCAGGATCCGTACTTTCGGGCTATGTCCTTTCAACGGCAGCGTATCGGATACCACCAGTTCTTCCAGGACGGAATTCGAGATATTCTCGAAGGCGTTGCCCGACATGACCGGGTGCGTACAAATTGCCCGAACCGATTTCGCGCCTTTCTCCAGAATGATTTCGGCCGCCTTGCACAAGGTTCCGCCCGTATCGACCAGGTCATCGATCAACACGACATTGGCCCCTTCCACATCCCCAATGACCTGCATGGAAGCAATTTCGTTGGCCCGCTTGCGGTGTTTATCACACAGGACGATATCGGCATTGAAATGTTTCGCAAACGCCCGCGCCCGGGCGGCTCCGCCTACATCGGGCGAGGCAATCAGCAGATTGTCCAGATTCAGACTCCGGATATACGGCACAAAAACCGATGCCCCTTCCAGATGGTCGACCGGAAAATCGAAGAACCCCTGAATCTGGCCGGCGTGCAGGTCAATCGTCATCAGACGATCCGCACCAGCCGCAGCCAGCATGTTGGCCACCAGTTTAGCCGCAATCGCCACACGCGGTTTATCCTTCCGGTCCTGGCGAGCGTAGCCAAAATACGGAATTACCACCGTTACGTAGTGCGCCGAAGCACGACGGGCTGCATCGACCATCAGCAACAGCTCCATCAGGTTATCGGCGGGCGGATTCGTCGAATGAATCAAAAAAACGTCACATCCCCGAATCGATTCCTCGTAACTGGGCGACAATTCGCCATCACTGAATCGACGCAGGGTATAACCGCCCAAATCTTTGCCGTATTGACGGGCAATCTTCTCCGCTAAGTAGTTCGATTGACTACCTGAAAAAATTTTAACCGTATTAAGGGATGCCATTCAGTGCCGAAAATTTCCGCAAAAATACGAATAATGTTGGATGCTTCGGAGAAGAACCTAAAAGATTTCTTCTATCGAACTGGCAATAAGACTATTGCCATATTTTATTGAACACTGCCCCCAAACAAACCTACTCGCTAACCGGAAAATACCGTTCCGTGATGCGCCGGTAAAGGGACGTGCAAAGGAACGCCATCAGCACCCCAATGCCGGCCCCCGTCAGCACATCCAGTGGATAATGGGCACCGACGTAAATCCGGCTGTAGGAGATCACCCCCGCCCACACAAACAGCCATTTAACCACGGGAAACTGTTTCCCAATCAGCAGCCACAAGACCATCGCCAGCGCAAACGTGTTTGCCGCGTGGGAAGAGGCAAAGCCGTAGGCCCCTCCGCATTCCAAAACCGGGTGGATCAGCGGCTGCAAGCTGGGTTCGTGGCAGGGGCGCAACCGTAAGGTGAGCGGTTTCAGCACCGAAGAAGCCAGTTGGTCGCTCAAGACCACGGTCAGAATCAAGGTCAACACCATGCCGACCGCCCGTTTCTGGTACTGAAAGCCCAGCCAGCCCAATAACACGATGTAGAACGGGAACCACGTATTACGCAGCGTCACCGCCACCATCACCGGGTCAAGCCACGAGGCATACATGCCGTTGAGCCAGAGAAATAAGTCCGTATCGAGTTGCTTAAGGGTCTCCAATTTTGAAAGCGTGAAAACGTGAAGGCTTGCCTAACCGCGTATCGAACGGATTGGCAAAGCTCTTCACGCTTTCGCATTTAAGTATAGCCTAATTTTCTCCGAACGCGCTCCAGGGTTTTCGATGCCACGGCGCGGGCTTTTTCTTCGCCCGCCCGCAGCTCTTTTTCAAGCGCATCATTATTTTCCATGTAATACGTAAACCGTTCGCGGGCGTCGGCAAACTGGTCAATAATCAGTTCATACAATTCCTTTTTTGCATGACCATACCCATAACCGCCCTTCTCGTAATTCTGACGCATGGTCGCTACCTGGTTGTCGTCCGCCAGCAGCGAATAAAGCCTGAAGGTAATGTCACTGTCCGGATTTTTGGGTTCCTCCAAGGGCGTTGAATCCGATACAATTTTCTTGATTACCTTATAGAGCTCGTTGGCCGGGAGAAAAATATCGATGTAATTGTTGTAGGACTTACTCATTTTCTGCCCGTCGATTCCCGGAATCGTCATGATTCGTTCGTCAATCCGTGATTCCGGCAGGACAAAAACGGCCTCCCCCACCTGCGTATTCACCGCACTGGCCATATCGCGCGTCATTTCCACGTGCTGTTTCTGGTCTTTTCCCACCGGCACAATATCGGCATCGTACAGCAAGATGTCGGCTGCCATCAGACACGGATAGGTAAACAACCCGGCATTGACATCCGATAGCCGTTCGGCCTTATCCTTGAACGAGTGCGCATTGGCCAGCATCGGATAGGGCGTGAAGCAGTTGAGGTACCACGCCAGTTCGGTATGTTCGGGCACGTGCGACTGGCGCCAGAAGGTATTCTTGTTCGTGTCGAGTCCGAATGCCAGCCAGGCCGAGGCCACCGCCCGGATGTATTCCCGGCGTCGCTCCCCATCCTTGATGGTGGTGAGCGAGTGCAGATCGGCAATAAACAGAAAGGACTCATTATCAGGTTGCTCGGAAAGGTGGATGGCGGGCTTGATGGCCCCGAGAATATTTCCCAAATGTGGCCGTCCGCTGCTTTGAATACCGGTAAGAATGCGTGACATCGATTGTGGTAAATGAGTGAACGTATGAACGGGTGAAAAGCGAATCGCTCCGCGGAAGTTAGCGAATTGGCGAAGGTATCCACGCTTTCACGCTTTCATTCTTTCGCAATTAATCTTCGTGCAAACTTCGCTATTTCTGATTAGCTTTGGAACTGTATGAAGACGAAAAACACGGCAAATTCGCAACTAACCGTTCAAACACTCGACTTTCTGCGGGATTTGGGCCAAAACAACAACCGGGAGTGGTTTCACGCGAACCGGAGCCGCTACGAGGCCGCCAAATCCGAATTCGAAGGATTGGTGGGTCGGCTCCTCAACGGAATTGAGCGGTTTCAGCCCTTACCAAACACCAACGTAAAAGACTGTATTTTCCGGATCAACCGGGATATCCGGTTTTCAAAGGATAAAGCCCCCTACAAGAAACATTTTGCCGCAGCGGTGGGACCGGGCGGGCGGCATTCGGGGCGCGTCGATTATTATTTTCATGTACAGCCCGATGGCGAAACGTTCCTCGGTGCCGGCATGTGGCAGCCGACGCCGGCGCACCTGGCTAAATTCCGGCAGGAAATCGATTACAATGTCGATGAACTAAGAGGAATCATTGAAGCGCCGGAATTCAAGGCGTATTTTCCGGAAATTTCGGGGGAAAGTATGAAGACCTCGCCGAAAGGCTATTCGGCCGACCATCCTGAAATCGCGCTGCTCCGCCGGAAAGAGTTATTTTTCATTCACCGGTATTCGGATCAGGAAGTAGTGAAACCGGATTTTGCGGACGAACTGGTGAAAGGCTGTCAGTTGATAAAACCGTACTGTGATTACCTGAATTACCTCTTCTACGAAGAACAGGACGAAACGGTCGCCTTATAAGGCCTGCAATGAGCGCCCCGCCATCGGCCGATGGCGGGGCTTCGCTTCTTAATATTCCAGACCCGCCGGAAGGCTTTTCGCCTGGTTGATAAAATCCGTAAGTTGCTCAAGGGTCGGTGGGCGTTGTGTCAGGTTGCGAACCTGATTGATTTCGATGATTTTGACGTGCAGGTTTTCCGGGTTGCGGTGTGCCAGTTCCCGGACCGTATCGACGCCGGCTTCTTCCAGCAGATCGCTGTAAACACCCCCAATGCCCGAAATACGGTTCAGATCCGCCCGATTGGCCAGATCCAGAATGACGCTGGTTTCAACGCCCGCTTGTGCCGCCAGTTGTTTACGGGCCGATGCGGTTTTTGCGGCATACAGCAGGGCTTCACTGTTGGTAACCCCTTGTGCTTTTAAGGCTTCGACCACCGTACTCGTAATTCCTTTTAATTCCTGAATGGGTAAGCTCATTTTTCCGTTCGTTTTTAGGAATAGTAAACTCGTTGACAAAAGCCTTTCCAACCCGTTTGGGTAGGAGCAGACTGTTTAGTATTGAGACGATTTCTTCCCAAAAGGTAACGTCGAAAAAATAAAATCAGGCCCTTTTTTCCGTTTCGCGGAGCAGAAAGTAGAAGGCCAGCAAATGGATGAGCTGGATGCTCACGGTACTCCATTCCTCACGCAAACCGGTGCCAAAGATCAGCACCGCCATGGTGAAGCCCCCCACCAACCCACCCCATACCAAAAACCGCCCACCCAGTAAAAGCATCACCCCGATGACCAGTTCAACAAACGGAAGCGCAAACGCAAAACCCCGTACCAGAAAATCCGGGAGAAAGGTTGCCGAAAAATCGCTGACCATTTTGTCGGCAAACTTGACCAGTTTCGGAATCCGTACCAAACCGTGCATTCCCAGATCGACTCCTAATCCCACCCGCAAAACCAGCAAAGCCAGTGAATTCGTACTGCGGTTAAAACTTCCTCGCGCCATATTCATCACGTTTACGGTATTCTGTTTACGGTTTCCGGCCGTCAGACTCCCACCGGCGGACTCACCATCTCACGCCCAATTTCAGCCCCCCGGTGAAGTTCCGGCGAGGGGCGGCATTGTAATAACGCCCCCCAAAGGCATTCAGGTCGTACCCGAGGCTATAAGTTTGATCCAACAAATTATCTCCGCTCACATAGGCCTCAACCACCCAGCGTTTTGCAAAGGTTTTCCGGTATCCGACGGTCGCGTTCAGCAAGCGGATTATGTCGGACTTGACGGTATTGGCGTCATCGAGTGGAAACTTGTCAATAAATTGATGCGTCAGGTGCGCGTACAAACCCACCCGGGTTTCAGCATCCAGCCCGCTCACCGTCACCAGGGGGGGCACACCGGTCACCCGGTTGCCCGACACATCAGCGGTTCCCTGCTGGTAATTCCGAAACCGGTAATTCGTCACGGTGGTGCTGTTCCACAGACGGACGGTCTGCCAGAAATTGGACGCTTTCGGTACCACCAGCCGATAAGCCAGTTGGGTTTCCACCCCTTTTTGGTCCGTGGCACCGGCGTTAATAAAGTATTCGGCCCCGCTTTCCACCGACCGGCGGACAATCGTTTGCCGCAATTTGAACTGGTAGACGGCTACATCAAACTGAAACCGGCTCAACTGGCCACGCACGGCGGCTTCCAGGTTGGTACCCCGCTCCGGCTCCAGCGCCGGATTAAACGTACCTTCTGACGGTCGAACTTCCTGAATGGTCGGGGCCGAATATCCGGTGCTCACGCTGGCAAACACCGAAATGAATTCCCCCAGCTTTTTCAACAACGCCACACGGGGCAACCAAACCGGCTCGAAACCACGCAGTTGCCCAATGACAGGCTGTACCGAAAACCGGGTAAACCGATAGGCGACTTCATTGCGGCTCAGGCCAGCCGTGGCAATGATGCCCAGTGGCAGCGTAGCTTCCAGTTGCGCAAACAGTACCGATTGCGACGCCCGCAGTTCGTCATCGGCCTGCAACGTATCGGGCTGACCGGCCCGGTTTCCATAATTGCGGTCCACCGTAAAATTCTGTTGCCATTCGCCCCCGAAAACCAGTTGCGTCGGAACGCCTTCTTCCACCACCTGCCAGCGCGTAACCGTCCGCCCTCCTACGCCCTGATCGGTTCGTTTTTCGTAATTGGTGATAAACGGATTCGCAAAATCGGTCAGGGAAGTATAAACTACCGTCGTATTCTGAATCCGGTCGTTCCAGCGGTATTGGTGGGAGAATCCCAGATAACCGGTTCGCTGGTAAATGGCGGCTCCCTGGGCTACACTTCCCGGAACGGCGGGCGTTGACGGGCGGGCCTGCCGGGGATTCGCCCGAAACTGCGTCGCGTTCAAGCCTCCGGGCGTTTGGTAGGCCAGGTCGGAATACAGCCCCATCACCGAAATCGTTTGTTTCGAATTGACCGCAAACGTACCGTTCAGGCTCAGGTTATCCCGGTACATCCGGCTTTGCTGGCGGTAGCCATCGGACTGCAAATGGCCGTAATTCAGCGACAGGGCGGCATTATTTTTCCCGGTTTGGATCGAATAGTTCTGACCCTGCAAACCGTACGAACCAACCAGCGCGCTGATTTCGGCCTGATTGGAGTACTCTCTTGCCGTTGTTCCCGAACCCGGCCCGCTCAGCAAAACCGTTCCGCCGGTTCCGGCCCCGTACAAACTGCCGGCCGGTCCCTTGATTACTTCGACCCGGCCAATCGCCCGGACATCCAGGGCGTTCAGGTAGGTCGTTCCCCCGGCATCGGTGAGGGGCAGTTCGTTCCAGTATATTTTGACATTGCGGACCCCAAACGGCGAGCGAATCAGGCTTCCGCGAATCGAAAGCCGGTAACTCCCCGGCGAACGCTCATCCATCCGGACGCCCGGCAGGGTGTTGAGCGCGGGCACCAGCGCCGGCGTACCGAACCGTTGGGTTAATTCTTTACCAGACAACACATTGACCGAGGCCGCCGTTTCGACCAGCGGCCGATTCGTTTCGTAACCGCGCACTGTCACCTCGTTCAGCTGGATGGTATCTTTTTCCAGACGGCCGGATTCGGGTTGTTGGGCGAATACCGAAACCGAAAGCAGGGAAAGGACGTAACCGTATTTCATCATGATTTATCAGGCTGTTTCTGCAATTTTTCGTAAAGCTAATCGGACAAAAGGATATTATCCTCTTTAGCACCGACTAACATCAATTCAACCCGGAAAGTGGGCGTTTCAAGCATATCGGTATTGAGCTCCCGGTTTTTGACGCCTTATTTTTACAAAAAATTCAATACGACTCCTAAAGTTAGTTACTACGTTGGAAAGACCGAACGACCGATGGCTCCGCTGGCTGGGAATTCCGCTGATTGTGCTGTTGGCCAATCTGATTTATTTGCGGGATTATCCGTATCACCCGGTTTTGTATTTCGGATGGGTCTTTATCAGTATGGCCTACGTGACCCTGGCCTGGGAAGGTTCCGTTATCTGGGTCCAGTATGTTCGTCGCCATTTCCCCGATGCCCGCCACACGTTCCGGCGAATTGTCACGACTTTTACCGGTTATTTTTTACTAGCGATTGTTTGCCAGTCGCTCTTCGTTTTCCTGACCGACCTCAGCGAAATGGCAATTATTCCCATTAACCGCCAGGTTTATCAGGCGTATATCGGAATTGGCATTTTCAATTCGCTGGTGCTGGGCACAACCTATGAAATCATCTATTACCTCCAGCAATACCGGCAGGCCGTTGCGGAAGCGGAAGCCGTTCAAAAAGCCCGGATTCAGGGGCAGTTCGATAGCCTGAAAAGCCAGGTAAATCCGCATTTTCTGTTCAATAGCCTCAACTCCCTGTCGGCCCTGATTTCGGAGGACCGGCAGCAGGCCAACAAATTCCTGGAAGAATTATCAAGTGTCTACCGCTACCTGCTCCAGTCCAACGAGCGAAAACTGGTGACCTTGCAGACCGAAATTGAGTTTATCCGTTCCTTTTTTTATTTACTAAAAGCCCGCTACGGCCGGGCCATCGAATTGCATTCCCAGATCGATGCCTGCCTGCAGGATTGCTACCTGCCCCCGTTTAGCCTGCAAATCCTGATTGAAAATGCCATTCGGCACAATGTCATTCTTGCCGACCGCCCCCTGATCATTTCGATCCGGGCGGCTCTGGAACCCGGTGAAGAAGCCGTATGCCTGTACGTCACCAATAATATCCAGCGAAAAAGTCTGCAAATCAATAAGTTACCGGGCGGTTTACGAAGCCTGACGGAACGCTTTCTCCTGCTACGGCTACCGCGTCCCATCATCACCGACGACGGCCAGCATTTTAGTGTTCGGGTGCCGCTGGTCGTCAAAGGTGCCGATTTTTTGGTAAATTTACCCTGATTATCCGTACCGATGTGGGCCTGAATCTAAACCGCTATACCCAACGAGACACCTGGATTGCCCTGGGCCTCTTGCCCTTTTACTATTTCCTGCTGAATTACCTCATGCTCGGAAAAGCCTACGTGCAGCGGTGGGATGTCTTTTTGCTGGGCTCGCTGATTATTTTCCTGATCTGGACCCCTGCTTTTTTTCTCCACGCTTTGCCGGCCGTCTATTTCCGCAAGCGCTTTCCCCACATCCGTCAAACCTGGACGCGAATGACGCTCGCTTTGGTGACCCACATGGCCATGTCAACGGTGGTGATCACCTTTTTGTTTTATTTCTACCACTGGATCGATTTTCCGTCCTATACCTTCGAATCCAGCCGGCTTGGCATGGCCCTTCTTCTCGGCTATATGGGAAATGTGGTCGCCAATATCGTTCATGAAAGTGTCTACACATTTGAGAAATGGTCACAAACCATTCGGGAAACCGAGAAACTCAAGAAAGCGAACCTGCAAAGTCAGCTGGATAGCCTGAAACAGCAGGTCAATCCGCACTTTCTGT
This sequence comes from Larkinella bovis, assembly GCF_042655385.1. Taxonomy (NCBI): domain Bacteria; kingdom Pseudomonadati; phylum Bacteroidota; class Cytophagia; order Cytophagales; family Spirosomataceae; genus Larkinella; species Larkinella bovis. Next base: position 897,980 of record NZ_JBHSMA010000001.1, read on the forward strand.
TTAATAGCCTCAACACCCTCTCCTCGCTGATTGACGAGGATACCGAAAAGGCGGAAACCTTTATTGATGAATTGTCCAGCGTTTACCGGTATTTGCTCCAGACCAACGAAAACGCGTTAACAAGCCTGCGGGACGAGTTACGGTTTATCGATTCCTACTTTCATCTGTTGAAAACCCGGTACGGCACCGGCATTACCCTGCAAGTCCAGGTGGCCGACCAGCACCGGGAAGCGCAGCTCCCTCCCCTAACGCTCCAGATGCTGGTCGAAAATGCCGTGAAGCACAACATTATCATGGCCGACCAACCCCTTCAGATTCGGATTGAAACCACACCGGCTGGCCAGTTGGTGGTGTCGAATAACGTTCAGTTGAAGAATGTCCGGGCCGCTTCAAACGGGGTCGGGCTGGCAAATATTGCCACAAAATACCAGTTATTAGGACGCGATGGCCTAGAAATCCAGAACACCGAAACCAGTTTCCGGGTCACACTGCCTTTGATGGGTCATGCCGGTTAACCCACGGAGTAGACCGGAACGGATGAACGCGTTTAACCATTCCCCATTCAGGATAAAAAGGCGGTTTTTCGGGGTTCAAGGACTGCTCCTTCAGACCCCGGTCGGCATCCGGACGCCCTTGCACGGTTCACCCCCACGCTATTCCGGTTCGGCGGTTTTATTTGCGGTTTCAAGGACACAAAATTTGGAAAAAACCCCGCTTCGCTGCTACTTGTAAAGCGATTAAAATCAGCAAACGAAAACCCAATCACCCCGCAACCGACACTCATCGTATGGATGTACTGGTCATAGAAGATGAAGAACTGGCTGTCCGAAAATTAACCAAGTTGTTACAGGACGTCGACAATACCATACGCATTGTGGGAACGGCAGCCAGCGTTCGCGCGTCGGTCCAGTGGTTAAAATCCAACGCGACGCCGGATCTGATTTTGATGGACATTGAGCTGGCCGATGGCCAGAGTTTTGAAATCTTTGAACAAACGCCGGTGGAATCGCCGGTGATCTTCACGACGTCCTACGACGAATATGCCCTGCGGGCGTTCAAGGTCAATAGCATTGATTATCTGCTGAAGCCCATCAAACGCCACGAACTGGAAGCCAGTCTGGAAAAACACCGGAAGCTCCGCAACCCGGCCGAAAACGAAACGGGCGGCAAAATGGCCATCGATGCCCTCGTTCAGCAACTTCGGCAGCAGATTCAACCGACCGAATACCGGAAGCGGTTTTTAGTGAAACACCTCTCGCAATGGATGCCCATCGAAGTGGCCGATATCGCTTATTTCTATTCCGAAGAAGGGGTCAGTCTGTTCCGGACGCGCAGTAACCAGAAGTTTTCAGTCGATTATACGCTGGACGAACTCGAAGCCATGCTCGATCCGGTGCAGTTTTTCCGGGCCAACCGGCAGTTTATTGTGGACATCAACAGTGTTCAGCAGATTCACCCCTATTTCAATAACAAGCTGAAACTAACGCTAAAACCGTCGCCTGAGGAAGAAGTACTGGTGAGCCGCGAACGGGCCACGGAATTTAAAAAGTGGATGGGAAAATAGGCCCGCGCTTCACCCTAACCGTCTGGGCAGTTCCATCAGCGGGTTGGGGGTTTCCTCCAGGAGTTGCTTTGCCCGCTGCAAGTCGGTTCGAAACTGCCGTTGTAGCTGGTGAATCAGCAGGGGCGCCATCAACCGCTGCCAGCCTTTCAATTCCAGGCTCATTTCGTAGGTGACCCGGGTTTCCTTCTCGACCCGTTCAAATAACCGCTGCTCCCAGAGTTCAACCGGGCTGTCAACGGTTTCGTGGGCCAGCCGGCGGTTGGGCGCGGCCGCAGTAACTTCCGCAAAAATGGTCATTTCCTGATCAAATAGCCGAACAACCTGCTCGAGTTTCATGCCCGTCCGGGCCAAACCGGGTGCATTCTGTTTCAGCCGAAAGAGGTTGCTGCGCCAGAGCAGATCGTATTCGTAACATCCCAATAATCCGTAGACATCCGTTACCGGCAATCGAATGAGTTCGGAATGTCGAACGGTGATCATGAATCGGATTCAGTTAAAGGAGAACAGGAAGATGGGGGCCGGGAAGCAGGATAAACGATCAGCACGTTCGCCTTTAGACCTTTTCGGCGACGGTGCTTTCCCCGGCGATAAATCGCTCGGCCTCCGGCAACGTTTCGAACAGAAACGTCGGCAAAACCGGGTTGCTTTTTTCAAACAGCGCTTCCGACGACAGTTTGGAAAACAAATCCGGTGACAAAATACTGATATTGTACCGGACGCCCATGGCGTACGCTTTGGGAAAGTAGTCGTTCACAATCCAGTCGACCGCGCCGACCCAGGCTACGTTCAGTTCCTTAGTGTCATGGACATGAAACCGGCAGTTGTTTTCCTGTCCTGTGGCCCGCTGCCATTCCAGCATAGACAGGGTAGCGCGCATCAGTTCATCATCCGAACAAAAGCCAATCCATTTCATTAACAGGTAATTCAGCAGGGGTTCGTAACTCAAAATGGCGTATACGTCCCCGCTCTCGTTCTTGATGCTGGTTATTTCATTCACGGCAGATCTTCCTTAGGTATCGGAAATTCACCAGGACAAATAAACGCTTTACCCATCCATGTGACCATTTTTCCATGCAAATATACTTCAAACCCCGATTCCCGACCGGTATCGGCTCAGGGTTTCGGGGGTAATTCCCAAATAACTGGCGACAAAATCCGCCGGAATCCGGTTGAGCACTTTCGGATGTTCTTCCAGCAACCGGCGATACCGGTCTTCCGGCGAGTCTTTGAGTAATGACGCTTCCCGTCGTTCCACCCGCATCAGCTGGTCCTGCAACAGCAGCGTGGCAAACCGCTGCCAGGTCGGATAGGTTCGGCACAACTGCATCACGTCCTCGTAATTCAGCTCCAGAATGTGGGTTTCTTCCAGCGTCGCCACGTTCACATTCGACGGTTTTTGCGTAAAAAATCCCACAAACGAACCCAGCAGCGAGTTTTCAAACACAAACTCCTTCGAAACTTCCCAGCCATCGATTTCGTAAAACAACCGGCCACAGCCCTTTTCAATAAAAGCAATGGTGGTGCAACGATCCCCAGCCTGCACGTACCGTTCGTTGGCGGCCAGAACCCGGGGGTGAATGATGTGCTCAAAAGCGGTTTTTTCTTCGCTGGTAGGTCGAACAATGCGTTCAATGTTGAAGAGGACTCGCTGCATATTGAAAGGGAATTGGGCAGTAATATACCTAAAAATCCACGTTATACAAGGTTTCCAGCTGCCGCTCGTTTAGGCTCGAGGGCAGCATCCGGAAGAGCCCGTTTCGCAGCCAGGCCAGCAGCGTATTTTGCGTTTGCGCCAATTCGCCGATCCGACGGGAGGTATCCACAATGTACCGGGTTCGTTTGAGTCGGCGTTGTTCAAACCGGCGGAACGCCAGAGAAACATCGTCGGTCGCCACCAGTTCATCGGCCAGCACAACGGCATCTTCAATGGCCTGACAGGCCCCCTGCCCCAGGTTCGGGGTGGTTGCATGGGCCGCATCGCCCAGCAGAACGACCTTTTCAAAGGCAAACCGGGGCAACGGTTTCAGGTCAATAATATCGTTCCAGAGGAGCTGTTCGTTCCGGGTTCGGGCCAGAATTTCCGGAATGGGCTGGTGATAATTGCCAAAGTGGTCCATCAAATCCTGAACCGTCATCGACCGAAACTTCGGGTCGTTGGCGGGAGCATTAACGGTGGCAAACCAATAAATTTTACGGTCTGCCAGCGGTACAATGCCAAACCGCCCCCGCCTTCCCCAGGTTTCGGTGGCTTCCTGCCCATCCAGTCCGTTACTATCCACCACGGAACGCCAGGCCGTGTAACCGGCGTATCGCGGTTTCGAATCGGGAAGCAATTGCCGGCGAATGGCCGAGTGAATGCCATCCGCCACGATCAGGTAATCGGTCTGGTGGAGGCTGCCATCATCAAACCGCACAACGGTGCCATCAGCCCCCTGATCGATGGAGATGGCGCGTTTGCCCAGCAAAATCGGGGTGCCAATGAGCTGGTCGAGCAGCGCCTGGTGCAAAGCCGCCCGGTGAATCGTGAAATTATCCAGGCCATATTTCCGGCTGACCGCTCGGCTATCGGTGCGGGTAATTTCGCGCCCTTTCTCATCCCGAATTACAAATGCGTCGAGGACGCGGCCAGCGGACAGAATTTGATCAGCGATTCCGAGTTTCTGAAAGGCCTTGACGGCATTGGCCGCCAGGGCCAAACCGGCCCCCGCGGTTTTAAGGGCGGGGGCTCCTTCAAACAGGGTGGCCCGGATGCCGGCTTTCCGCAGGGCGATGGCCGTCGTGAGTCCGGCAATGCCTCCGCCAATGATGGTAAAACGGTGTCGATTTTTCATTTTTGTCCTTTGTGGGTCCGGCGAAGTAATGGGCAGTCGGTCAGGAGCAGACCGAGCATAAGCGCACTGGCCATTGAACAGGTTCGTGATAGCATAGTAGATGTTGTTTTTTCCCCAAAGGTGGGCCGACCCGCTTTTCTACACTATGGGATGTTCATTGAAACGGAAAAAGCCCCCTTTGAACCGATTTTCTTAGGGGATCAAGGGAAGCCGGACGACGAACTCCGTGTCGGTTTCTTCAACGGTCGGTGTTGCCTGTCCCAGCATCTGGTATTTGGTCAGGATATTCAGCAAGCCTTTCTTGGTTGATTTCACCCGATCGACCGGTTTCCGCTGGAGGTTGTTGCAAATCGAGAGCCAGTGACCGTTCCCCGTCGAAAGCCGAATTGCCAGCGGTTGATCGGCGGAAACAATGTTGTGTTTTACGGCATTTTCAATCAACAATTGCAGCGTTAACGGTGGCAGTTGCCAGGACAGATATGCCTCCTCGACCGCAATTTCCAGGTGAATCCCGCGACCGTAGCGGGTTTCCAGCAAATGGAAATACGAATGAATAAACTGCAATTCGCGGCTAAGGGTGGTTAATTCATAATCGTTGTTTTGCAAAATATACCGGTACACACTGGCCATTTCGTCGACAAACTGCTCGGCTTTGACCGGTTCGTCGGTAATCAGGGAGGAGAGTGAATTGAGCGAATTGAAGAGAAAATGCGGATTGAGCTGCGACTGCAAGGCCCGCATCTGCACTTCCGACATTTCCTGCCGAAGCTGTTGCATCGAAAGCTCGGCTTCGAGTTGTTTTCGCTGGTGTTTTTCCTGCTGCCGTTCAAAACGCTGTTCCAATACCGCCGACCGAATGGCGGCCTGGCGCTGGCGATAGCCCAGACCCAGCGAAAAACAGATTAATTCGAGAATAATACCAACCTGGATGGCCGTGAGGGGTGCCTGCCAGAAATACGTCGATGGGACGGTTTTTTCCTGGGTAAAGGATAAAATCATCGAGGTTACCGCTCCGATCATCAGGAGTGCGGAACCCACGATAAAATACCGGGCCACCACATCCTTCAGCTTCAGAATCCGATACACGCTATAGGAGGCAAAAACCACCATGGCGAGCCGTATGGCAGTATGCACGCTATTGTAAACAGCAGGATACCAGTCGTTTATCAGATAACAAAGAGTGAACTGAAACGCCAGATACAGAAGAATACAGGCTTTCGCATACTGAAATAACCGGGACAGGTCCGGAAGCCGTTTGGGCAGGCCGATAAACGCGTCGGCGAAACTGGTGTAAATGTAGTAGGCGATCAGGGGCATCCCGGCCTTTATAAAATACCAGGTACTTCCCGAAATTGAAATCAACTCCCGCACTTCCCGCACCCGAATCCCGAAATAGACGAGCCAGGCCAGCATATACAGCGTGTATAATCCATAAATCCGCTCCCGGTAGATCACCCACTGGACGACATTCAGCAGCAGAATGGAAATCACCATTCCGGTGAACATTGGTTGCCAGACTGCAAAAGTCATAGGATTGGATAGGCCGGGATTGATGCCCTAAAGGTACGGAGCCGAATCCAAATGAAAAACCGGCGCTCCGCAGGCCTTTAAAGATTGAAGCAATCCACAGATCCGGCAATCCCGATTCGGATGAACCGGAAGAAATGATCCATGAAAAGGCAGAATTGGACAGTAGGTTATCCATCCGGTTTTCACCGGAATAGGGCCGCGATAACGCCCAGGTTGAGGAAACAAAAAAGCCCCCGAAACTCGAAGTTCCGGGGGCTGGCAACGAAAAATCTTCGTTACGCGTTTTGCCGCTGCTTGATCAGGTTCAGGGCCGAACCGGCTTTGAACCACTCGATCTGCGTTTCGTTGTAGGTATGATTCACCTGGAATTCCTCGCTTGTTCCGTCGCTGTGGTTCAGACGAACGGTCAGTTGGCCGTTCGGGCTGAATTCCGTCAGGCCCAGAATGTCGATGGTATCGTCCTCGCGGATGTCTTCGTAATCGTCCGGGTCCGCAAACGTCAGCGCCAGCATCCCCTGCTTTTTCAGGTTCGTTTCGTGAATCCGGGCGAACGATTTCACCAGGATAGCCCGAACACCCAGGAAGCGGGGTTCCATGGCCGCGTGTTCGCGGGAGGAGCCTTCACCGTAGTTTTCGTCACCCACCACAACCGAACCGATGCCGGCGGCTTTGTAGGCCCGTTGCGTGGCTGGCACTTCGCCAAACTCACCCGTCAGCTGGTTTTTCACGGTATTGGTCTTCTCATTGAAGTAGTTGACCGCCCCGATCAGCATGTTGTTGGAAATATTATCCAGGTGGCCCCGGTATTTCAACCACGGTCCGGCCATCGAGATGTGGTCGGTCGTACACTTGCCTTTCGCCTTGATCAGCAGCTTCAGCCCCGTCAAATCCGTACCTTCCCAGGCCGGGAACGACTCGAGCAGTTGCAAACGATCCGAGGTGGGGCTAACCACCACCTGAACACCGCTGCCGTCTTCGGCGGGTGCCTGATACCCGGCGTCTTCCACGGCAAACCCGTTGATGGGCAGCTCGATTCCGGCCGGTTCGTCCAGCATCACTTCTTCGCCTGTTTCGCTGGTCAGTTTATCCGTCATCGGGTTAAACGTCAGACTTCCCGCAATGGCCATGGCGGTCACCAGTTCCGGTGAAGCCACAAAAGCGTGCGTGGTGGCCAGACCGTCGTTGCGTTTCGCAAAGTTCCGGTTGAACGAGGTAATGATGGAGTTTTTGCGGTTCGGATCGTCGATATGCCGCGCCCACTGACCGATACAGGGCCCGCAGGCATTCGCCAGCACGACTCCACCGATTTTTTCGAACGTATCCAGCAACCCGTCGCGTTCGGTCGTAAACCGCACCAGTTCCGAACCGGGCGTTACGGTATATTCCGAATGGGTTTTCAGATTCTTAGAAATTGCCTGTTGCGCTACGGAAGCGGCCCGGGTCAGGTCTTCATACGAGGAGTTCGTACAGGAACCGATCAGACCCACATCCAGTTTTTCGGGCCAGCCGTTTTCTTTGACGGCCTGCGCAAACTTCGACAGCGGCCACGCCAGATCCGGCGTGTAAGGACCGTTGATGTGCGGTTCCAGCTCCGACAGGTTGATTTCGATCACCTGATCGTAATACGTAGCCGGATCAGCGTATACTTCGTCGTCCGAGCGCAGATGCTGACGAACGGCATTAGCCGCATCGGCTACATCCGCCCGCTCGGTAGAACGCAGATAGTCTGCCATTTTTTCGTCGTAGGCAAAAATCGAAGTCGTGGCTCCGATTTCGGCCCCCATGTTACAGATGGTCGCCTTACCCGTTGCCGATAGGCTATCGGCTCCTTCACCGAAGTATTCGACAATACAACCCGTTCCCCCTTTTACGGTCAGGATACCGGCCACCCGCAGAATAATGTCTTTGGCGGAAGCCCAGCCCGACAGTTTGCCGGTCAGTTTGATACCGATCAGTTTGGGCATTTTCAGCTCCCAGGGCAGTCCGGCCATCACGTCGCAGGCATCGGCTCCACCGACCCCGATGGCGATCATGCCCAACCCACCCGCGTTCGGAGTGTGCGAGTCCGTACCGATCATCAAGCCACCCGGAAACGCGTAGTTTTCGAGCACGACCTGGTGAATGATCCCGGCACCCGGTTTCCAGAAACCAATGCCGTATTTATCGGAGATAGACGCCAGGAAAGCGTAGACTTCCCGGTTTTTATTGTTGGCATTTTCCAGATCCTGCGTAGCACCAACCTCGGCCTGAATCAGGTGATCGCAATGAACGGTCGACGGAACAGCCACTTTGGGCCGACCCGCCTGCATGAACTGCAACAGGGCCATCTGAGCCGTTGCATCCTGCATGGCCACGCGGTCGGGCGCAAAATCAACGTAGTCCTTGCCCCGATTGAATGCCTTCTGGGCAATTCCATTGCTGAGGTGGGCGTATAGTATTTTTTCCGACAACGTGAGGGGATGACCCACCACTTGCCGGGCAGCTTCGACCCGTTCGCCGAAACCGTCGTACACGCGCTGAATCATGTCAAAATCAAAAGCCATAGAAGGAGGAATTTAAGCAGTTAACAGAAATGTATCTAATTAGACAACACCAACGAGCGGAAAATGAGTTTCCGATTGAGCGTGCCAAAATTAGATGATTTTCATGCTAAAATAAAACCAACCGGTATTTTCCCGATAATTTGGAAACGTTATCAACACATTGGAAAAGATTTTGTACGGGTTTGACCCGAATCCCCAAATCACACCCGGCTCCTGCTGGGCCAGGCTGAAGGCATTTCCTGCGTCGGGCGTGAAACGATATTCTCTTTCGAAACCCAGAGATTGTATTTGAGAATGCAAAATATAGCGCGAAAACCGTCTTTCCAACCGATTTTCTTTCCCTCCCGGTAGGTTCGACCGGCATACGAAATACCTACCTCAAAAATCCGGATTCCCGGAATCCGGGCAATTTGAGCCGTCACCTCGGGTTCAAACCCAAACCGCCTTTCTTTCAGCGTTACATTTTTGATGACCTCCGTCCGAAACACCTTAAAGCAGGTTTCCATATCGGTCAGGTTCAGATTGGTCATCATGTTGGAGAATAGGGTCAAAAACCGATTCCCGACTGTATGCCAAAAATACAGGACCTGGCGCGGTCCTCCACTCATAAACCGGGAACCGTACACGACATCCGCCCGACCGGCGAGCAACGGTTGCAGCAGCCGGCTGTATTCTTCCGGATCATATTCCAGATCTGCGTCCTGAATGAGGATAAACTGCCCGTGCGCCTGGCGGATTCCGGTATGCAGCGCAGCCCCTTTCCCCTGATTGACCTCATGTCTGATATATTGAATACGGGCGGTCGGGTTTTCGGCCATAAACTGGCGTACGATCTCTTCCGTCGAGTCCGTAGAACCATCATCGATGACCACAATTTCGCGGCTCAACGGCATTGGAAGGGCTACTTCATTAACGCGCTCCAGGACAATTCCAATGGTCTTTGATTCATTGTATGCAGGAATAAGGATTGATAATGTCATATAGACAAACCGTCTAAACTTTTTTTTCGAAATAAACCGGTATTCATACGATTTAAAAAGGGGTGCCGTAGATATTTTTTTCATCGTTCAGCCGACTGCGGAAACCCTCAACCACGGACTGTCCCCGTAATTCAAGGTCCGGATAGAAGTACGGCGAGCACGGCTTTTCCTGATCGTAGCAACTTTGTTGCAAGGGGCCGTGCCTTGGCGTCAGCACTTCCAGGCCGCTATCGGTTTGGTGTGGCAGGAAATACGCAGCTTCCGCCCCCCGGTTCCGGTAGGTAAGCGGTTGTGGCAAAATCGCATAGCGATGAACCGGAAACTGTGCTTTCACAAGATAGTGGAAAATGAAATACCCTCCTAACGCAATCAATACGGTCGCCAGGATGGCGTTGCTCCACGGAACCAGGTTCCAGAAACGGAGGGACTTCGGGATAAAGGGCAGCCACGGCAGCAAGGCGGTCAGCCAGATATACGGATAACCGAACCGAAATTCCGGGGCCGATATAAACCAGAACAGAAATCCGCCGAAGGCCACCCCGTACGGCAAGACCAACGGACGAAACCGCAGCCAGCGATCGCGGAAAAAAAAGTGGCTGATGGCAATCAACGGCGAAACGACGGCCAGGACCCAGGTCGGCTTGTTCAGGAAATAATATTCCCGGTGATTCCACCAACCCGGAATCCACTGGTCGGCCGGAACTTTTAACAGACTTCGATCAAAATACGGCTCCAGAATCCGGAACCGGGCCCAGAAGGTCACGAACTCTTTCTCGAAACGAACCCGTTTGGCCGGAATCTTCCAGTCGAACGAAAACAGGTCCAGATCCGGATAGGGATAAAACAGATAGCCCGACAGAATGGTCGTTCGAATCAGCCAGGGCACCACCATAAACAAGCCCAGGGCAAGGAATACGCCTATGTGCCGGACCGATAGCTGCCGCCGAACCGACCAGCCGATCGGCAGCAGGCAGAAGGCCACCGGAAGCGTAGCCAGTTTGACCGTAACGCAAAGGCAAACCAGCACCCCTACCAGCAGGTGCGAGACCGTGAGCCCGGGCCGCAGTTCCAGCCAGATCAGGAAAATGGTGATGGGCAGCAGCGTCGCCCACACATCCGGGGTGGGAGAAAAAACCTGCCGGATCAGGTAAAACAACAGCAATACCAGAATGATCAGCGCCAGAAACCGGATCGAATGCGCGGACCGGATCAGGCCCAACAACCGCCAGCAGACCAGCAGAAACAAAAAACCGTTGAGCGGAAACAGCGTTTGCCCGGCCCAGTCGGTGAACCCAAAAGCGGCCGACGTTACGAAAAAGCTCGAATTGAACGCCAGCCGTCCGTGCAGGTTGCCCAGTCCGGGAATCACCCGAAACCGCTCGTACCAGCGAATGGACGGCAGGTGATACATCCCGCTGTCGGCATTAGTGGGTTCCAGCGTCGAATAAAGCAGCACAACCGCAACGATCAGCCAGAAAACCGAAATCTGCTTTTGCTGCCGGACAAACCGCCGGATATACGGCCGAATCGATTCCGAAAACCGGATGGCGATCAGGGCCGCCCCGCCCACCCAGAGCAATGCCAGGTACTGATTGGCGGGCCAAAAAATGGAGGCTAGCTGAACCCATACGACCAGGCTGCACAGCCCCAGTAACATCAGATCCGTGCCCCGGACCGGGTCGGCGGGATCAATCAATCCCCATCGGCGGAAAAAGGAGTAGAAAACGAACCCATATCCTACACAACCGGACGCTAAAACCGCCCACAGTACCAGAAGAATCATGTGACCATTAATAGTAATCAATCGTGCGGCAGAAACCGTCGCCCCCAAGGTTTCCGGTTTTCGGCCTTCAATATTATGATTTTGTCACGGTGGTTTACGAATAAAAATAGTTGATTTTAATTTCGGCCCCCAGCAACCGGTTTCCTGGCCCGGAGTTGGGCGGGCCAGGAAACCGGTTGGAAACTCGGAATCAAGAGATTATGGTCTGATCATTATTACCTATTTTTTCTGAACGATTAGCCCTGAAAAATCGTTATCAAAACACCATTATTACCCGCCCGGCCGTCTTTCCCATCCCGCGATTTGTAAGTATTACGTCTTTTGCTTCTATATTTGGCACGAGACGTGGGAATTGATTGTCGGCACAACATAAACTTTCAACCTGAATTCATATGTCAAAAAACCTGGTTATCGTGGAATCACCCGCGAAGGCGAGGACCATTGAAGGGTATCTGGGTAAAGATTTCGTAGTGAAATCCAGTTTTGGTCACGTTCGCGATTTGCCCAAGGATGATATGGCTATTGACATCCCGAATGGCTTTCGACCAATCTACGAAGTTTCTCCAGATAAAAGGCAGGTTATCAGCGAATTAAAAAAACTGGCCAAGGAAGCGGATGAAGTTTGGCTGGCAACGGACGACGACCGCGAGGGCGAAGCCATTTCCTGGCACCTGAAAGAAGCCCTGGGGTTACGGGACGATACCAAACGAATTGTATTCCACGAAATCACGAAAAAGGCGATTCAAAACGCCATTTCGTCGCCCCGGCGGATCGATATTGATCTGGTGAATGCCCAGCAGGCCCGGCGCGTGCTCGATCGGCTGGTCGGTTTTGAGCTGTCACCGGTTTTATGGAAAAAAATCAAATCCGGAAGTTCAATGGCGCTTTCGGCCGGGCGCGTGCAGTCGGTGGCGGTTCGGCTGATTGTGGAGCGGGAACGCGAAATCGACAGCCACAATACCAAATCCAATTACAAGGTTACGGCGCAGTTTATCGTCGACGGCGGCAAAGTATTGAACGCCGAACTACCCAGGAACTTTGCCACGCTGGAAGAAGCCCGGGCGTTTCTGGAAAAATGCCGGGAGGCCATTTTCACGATTAAAAATCTGGAAACCAAACCGGCCAAGAAATCCCCCGCCCCCCCGTTTACGACGTCAACGCTTCAACAGGAAGCCTCGCGGAAATTGTCGTTTTCGGTCTTGCAAACCATGACGCTGGCGCAAAAGCTGTACGAAAGTGGTAAGATTTCGTACATGCGGACCGACTCGACCAATTTGTCCCAGGAAGCCATTGACAAGGCGAAACAGGCCATCACAACCGAGTTTGGCGAAAAATACGTGCATACGCGTCAGTATAAAACCAAGTCCGAATCGGCGCAGGAAGCTCACGAAGCCATCCGCCCGACCGACTTCTCGGTGAAAACCGCCGGGTCGGACCGCAACGAGCAACGGCTCTACGATCTGATCTGGAAACGGTCGATTGCCTCGCAAATGGCCGACGCTCAGCTGGAACGGACCACCGCGACCATTGGAATTTCGACCACCCCGGAAGAACTGATTGCCCAGGGGGAAGTCATCAAATTCGACGGTTTTCTGAAAGTATACATGGAATCGTCGGACGACGAAGATGAGGAAAGCAAGGGAATGCTGCCTCCTTTATCGATCGGTCAGACGCTGAACCTGGACCAGATGAAAGCCACCCAGAAATTCAGCCGCCCGGCCCCGCGCTATACGGAAGCCAGTCTGGTTAAGAAACTGGAAGAAATGGGCATCGGCCGCCCATCGACGTACGCACCCACCATATCGACCATCATCAAGCGGCAATATGTGGTCAAGGAAGACCGGCCCGGCAAGGAACGCGAGTTCAAGGAGTTGATTCTGCGCCAGCAACAGATCCAGGAAAAAACCGGCAAGGAAAATTACGGCACGGAGAAAGCCAAGCTGTTTCCCACCAACATGGGCCTGGTCGTTAATGATTTTCTGGTCGAGTATTTCGAGGAAATTGTCGATTTCAAGTTTACGGCCAACGTTGAAAAGGAATTCGATGAAATTGCCAGTGGCAAAATGAGCTGGCAGCAGATGATTCAGAATTTCTACGGTGGTTTTCACCAAACGGTCGAAACGGTACAGGGAGCCGCCCCGACCGGCGCCAAACCGGGAAGCCGCGAACTGGGCATCGACCCGCAAACCGGCAAAAAAGTTTCGGCCCGGCTCGGCAAATACGGAGCGTACGTTCAGATTGGTGAAGCGACGGACGACGACAAACCCGTGTTTGCCAACCTGAAAAAAGACCAGTTGATCGAAACCATTTCGCTGGAGGATGCACTGGGGCTGTTTTCCCTGCCCCGCGAAGTGGGTTTCTTCGAGGATAAACCGATGATTATCGGCATTGGAAAGTTTGGACCGTATGTCAAGCACGACGACAAATACGTTTCGCTGGCGAAGGATGATGATCCGTACACCATAACCGCCGATCGCGCCATCGAACTTATTCAGCAGAAACGGGCCGAAAACATCAGTGAATCAATCGGCGAATTCGAGGGTAAGCTGATCACTACCGGCAAAGGGCGCTTCGGACCCTACGTCAAGCATGACGATAAATACATATCGCTGCCCCGGGGCGAGTCCCCCGCCGGTTTAACGCTGGAACGGGCGATTGAACTCATCCTGCAAAAGCGGCAAACCGAAAGCAATAAATACATTAAGGAATTTCCGGAAAATCCGGCGGTTAAAGTCGTCAATGGTATGTACGGCCCTTATATTTCCATCGGAAAGCGGAATGTTAAAATTCCAAAGGATGTCGAACCGGCTTCGCTGACCCTGGAAGACTGTCTGAAACTGGCCGGAGATACCGGCACGGAGGAAAAGCCAAAGGCTAAAAAAGCGGCCAAAGCACCGGCCAAACCGGCTGCGGCCGCGACGACAACAGCGAAGAAAACCGTTGCCCGGAAAAAGTAACGCTTCCTGACCGGGTCTGCCCCTGAACCGGGTGGATTCAACAGTCCGAAAAAGCGATGACTCCCGGGAGTCGTCGCTTTTTCGTTTCAGCAATATCCCGCTATTGACAGCTTACCATCATGCCTGAACGGAAAAAAATTGTGGTGCTTTCCGGTGCCGGAATCAGCGCCGAAAGCGGTTTACGGACGTTTCGTGACGCCAACGGACTGTGGGAAAATCACCGGGTGGAAGACGTTGCAACGCCCCAGGCCTGGGACCGGGATCCGGATCTGGTGCTTGAATTCTACAACCAGCGACGCAAACAGGCGCTCGATGCCCGGCCCAACGCCGGCCACCTGGCCCTGAAAAGACTGGAACAACATTTTGAGGTAATGATCATCACCCAAAATGTCGATAATCTTCACGAAAAAGCCGGTTCGTCCACCGTCATTCATTTGCACGGGGAACTCTTTAAATCCCGGAGTACCCGGGACGAAACCCTTGTTTATGATGTTCCGGGCTGGGAGTTGAAGCGGGGAGACTGCTGCGAAAAAGGGTCGCAACTGCGACCCCATATTGTCTGGTTTGGCGAACCCGTTCCGCTGATGGACGTGGCCGTTGAACGGGTCAATGCCGCCGATATTCTGATCATCGTCGGCACCTCGATGGTGGTGTATCCGGCTGCCGGTTTGATTGATTCTGTCCGACCGGGCGTCCCCGTTTACGTCGTTGATCCGAATCTGCCTGCTATCCGTCGGCGTAAAAACACGACGTTTATTCCGGAACCAGCCACGACCGGGTTGGCGCGGCTGGCGGAACAATTAGTGGCTAATGCAGCGGACGAGGTTTGATCATGCCGCCTTTAACGTCGGCAATACTGTGTTCAATCAGGAAAGCTTTTTCATCGACCTCACTAATTTTATCCTTTAAGCGGGTGATTTCCAGACGGGTAACAACCGCGTAAAGAATATTGATATCATTTTCCCGAAAACCGCGTTTTCCGAATCCCTTTTCGCCCTTCAAAATCGTAACCCCCCGTTCCAGTTCTTCGGTAATCAATTGACGAACCTCCTCGTGCCGGTCCGAGACAATCATGACGGCGATGTATTCTTCAATACCGTGAATGATGAAATCCACGGTTTTAGACGCTGACAGGTACGTTAACATGGCGTACAGGGCGGTTTCTACATTAATAAAAACCGCAGCGGACCCGAAAATCAGGACGTTGATCACCATGATCACATCCCCGACCGACATAAACGATCGGCGGCTGATATAAATCGCGAGCACTTCCGTACCGTCCAGAACGCCCCCACCCCGCATGGCCAGACCAATGCCCGCACCAAGGAAAAACCCGCCAAAGACGGCAATCAGCAATTTATCCGTCGTGACAATCGGATACGGGATAAAGGCCAGACACAAGGCCAGCAGGCTAATACCAACGGCCGTTTTGAGCGCAAACGTCCAGGAGACTTGCCGGAAGCCCATCCAGATGAATGGAATATTAACCACTACGACCAAAATGGCTAAATCGATGCCGGTTTTGATTTGCAGAAGCAGGGAAATACCGATAACACCCCCGTCGAGAAAATCATTGGGGAGCAAAAACCCTTTTAAGCCCATGCCGGCGCTCAGAACACCGAGGACGATAAAGGCAGCTTCTTTTATTTCACGAAATAGGGCCGTGCTGGTGGCTCGTTGCAGACGTTTCTTGACCATATGATTAGGCTGGTTTGTGGATAAATAGTTGGTTATCAATTTATTAAAAAATGTCTTTACCCGTCAAAACGGGCTATTCACCGCTAGCGGTTCTTTTCAGTAACTCACAAAATGGTGGAAAAGGTCCATTCGGATCCGTACCGGACTGGACCGGTAAACAAAGGAAAGGTTTTATTGGCGCGCTGATTAAGGAGCGTTAATCGCGATCAGATTTCCGAAAAGCCGCCGAAAATAGGCAAAATAGTAGTACGGAATACCGGGTTGAAGCACCAGCCGCTTCGCGTTGATTAACACCCAGCCGATCGGAATGATGGCGAAAAACGGCAGCGGAGTCTGGTGGGAAAGCGTCGGCGCTACCGTGGCCTCATGAACGGTAATACGGACCAGGCCGTCGGTCAAATGATCGGTCATTTCCCGCTCCGACGAAGCTTTGATCGTTACCACTTTCAACTGCTGTCCCGTCGTCGGGGTGTCGAACGACCGGGCCCAAAGCCCGATCGCCCCACCCAGCAGGAGGAGACAAATCAGTTGCAGGATCAATCGATAAAACTTCATCAACGAGACGGTTTGACGCACCTGGGCAGACAGGCAACAATCCGGTTTTTACAAGTTTAGTAATTTTTGGGCGCAAAAACCAGCGTCGTTTCAAATAAAGCCCGTGAAAACCAATTTTTCGTCCAATCAAAACCACTACCTTTGCATTTTATCAACATTGACGCATGCAACTCCTCGACGGGAAACTCCTCTCCCAGCAAATTAAACAGGAACTGGCGGCCGAAGTCGCTGCCATCAAATCAACGGGTGGCAAAATTCCGCACCTGGTCGCCATTCTGGTCGGTACGGCCGGCCGGAGCGAAACCTATGTGGCCAGTAAAATGAAAAGCTGCGAAGAAATCGGCATGGTTTCCACGCTGATTCGATTTGATGAGTCGGTTTCGGAGGACGAACTGATCGACGCCGTTCGGCGGGTGAACCACAATCCGGATATGGACGGCCTGATTGTTCAACTGCCCCTACCGGCGCATATCTCCGCCGACAAAGTGATGGAGACCATCGACCCCGCCAAGGACGTCGACGGTTTTCACCCGATCAACATTGGTCGCATGGCGAAAGGCTTACCGGCGTATATTTCGGCCACACCGCAGGGCATTCTGGAAATGCTGAAACGCTATGACATCGAAACGGCGGGGAAACATTGTGTGGTGGTTGGCCGTAGTCAGATCGTCGGTTTGCCGATGAGTATCCTGATGCAGCGCAATACCGATCCGGGGAATTGCACCGTAACCCTAACGCACAGCCGGACCCAAAATCTACCCGAAATCTGCCGGTCCGCCGATATCCTGATTGCCGCCCTCGGCCGTCCGGAATTCATCACCGCCGACATGGTAAAAGAAGGCGCGGTGGTGATTGACGTTGGACTCGAACGCGTTCCCGATGCCACCAAGAAAAGCGGTTTTTCGCTCAAAGGCGACGTAAAATTCGACGAGGTTGCTCCCAAAACCAGCTTTATAACACCCGTACCGGGGGGGGTCGGACTGATGACCATTTGTTCGCTGATGCAGAACACGCTGAAAGCCGCCCGAAAAGAGATTTATCCATAAATGACGTTGCGTAAGGGTATCTATCCGATGCCCTTATGCCTTCCTAAAACCCCAGTCCGATCACCAGCGGCTGGACGAGGTACTGCCCGGATTTGACGTTATAAATCGTGCGGACACCCGCTTCAAAGGGGGTTCGAAGCCGCATGAAATTAAAAACGAACGATACGTCAAGGCCCGTGGTCGCGTATGAATCGGAGATCGTTCGCGGCTGGCCATTGATCCGAATCTGGCTTTCTCCCTGGGCGACATCGTAAAAACCGCTGGCTTTCACCCGCTGAATGTAGAGCCAGCGGCCGATGGTCCAGTGCGGGTTTAAGAGCGGAAACCGGTACTCGGCACTCCCCACTTTTAGCTGATTATAGCTCACATAGGATTGCCCGCGGGGGTAGAAAACCGCTGCGGCAAACCGGTATGAACCCTGCATTTGCTGTTGATACCCCGCCCGCAGCCGAATCGAGTGGTGTTTTCCCAAACCGGGAACATAGAGATTTCCCGTTACCCCCCAGATTTCGGCGCTCAACCGCCCGCCAAAGGGAGTCGTGCGCCAAACCGCCGAAACGCTCTGCCCCCAGCGGGGGGCCACATCGCGTTTGCTCTGCTTTAACGTGCGGGAATAGGAAGCCGAATACGAAACCGTTTGCAATAGTTTACTAAACCCGACTTCCGTAACGGGGCGTACCGGCAGATCATATCCGCTCACCTGCAGGAGGCCATAATACGCTGACAAAAAGGCACTTTGCAGATATTTCGAGGTGGTAAGCTGGAGCGGAATCCGCAAACCGGCCGTTAGCTGATTGTAATTCCAGCTGTCTTTCCGGAGCGAATCCAGGGGCGCGCGCTGATCGACGTACAGCGACGTTGACCGTTTTCCCCGCTCAAAACCGACATCAAGAATCGGAAACCAGCCCTGATAACTGAGGTTTCCGTAATAATGAACCGTTCGTTCGGTCTGGTCGTAGCCAATTCCGGCTTCGAGTTGGGTCGTGCTGAGTAAATCCTGCGATTGCAGGCCAACGGTTCCGCCCTGCCCGTCTGAACTAACCACCGGTCCCCAGCTATAAATATTGAGCGCGTGGGTTAACCGGTTGAACCGGGTTTTGGGAAAACCGGCCTGGGGGGGCACCGTGTCGGCCAGTGCTGCCAATACGGTCCGACTGCCTGGCTCCTGACTGACCAGCGGACCAAAATACCGGACCGAACCATCCCGAACCTCATCCACCGGCGTCCAGCTTTCCGGATTGAGCGGCATTTCGGCCACGCGATACCCGTTTGCCTGAAAATCATGAAAACTCATCCGGGTACCATCGGGAGAAATCGTGGCGTGATAAGCCCCCAGCGGCCGCGAGGTCACCTGATAACGCTGACCGGTTTCGATCTGAAGTGCGTAAATATTATCGATTCCCGACTGGGGCGAATTGTAGAGAATATACTTTCTCCAGGGCTGGGCGTGGCTGAGGTTCTGGTCCGAAACCGGCAACAAATCCACCCGCTTCTCCGTTTCCGAATCAATCGACTGGATCGTCTTCGTTCCGTTTCGCCTGCGAACCACACTGATTAGCGTTCGGTTATCATCCTGCCAGCGCGGTTGAACATAAAAATCCGCATCCGGATTATCCAGCACCCGCAGTTCACGCCCGGTTTCGGCATCCAGGACGACCAGACGGGTCTGGTAGGTTTCATCGTTCCGAACCGCCACCAGCTTTGCTCCATCCGGCGACAGGGCGGCTACGGCATAGCGGCTTTTCGTACTCAGGCGACGCAGTTGCCTGGTTTTCAGGTCAAACACCTTGATTTCCGAATAAATTCGCTGACCATACCGGATATCGTACCGGTATTCAGTCCAGCAAATTTTCCCGGCGGCAACCGACAGCATCTCCGGATTATTAAATAGCCCCGGCACAACCACGTTTGTCTCCTGCCCCGTCCGATTCAGACGCACAAACCGGGCGATATCGCCCAAGCCGGATTTCAGAGCAATAACTTCATTGTCAGAGAGATATTGCGGATACTGGTAATTGGTAAACACGGTTTTCGGTGCTTTTACCGGAAAGACGCTGGCATTCGTCAGCCGCAGTTTGCTCTGCTCAGCTCGCCAGGTATCTTCGATATCAGCCATTGTCTTCCGATACAATTCCTCGATGCGGAAGTTTGTCGTTTTCCTGACACCATGGGAGAAGGAAAACGGATACAGGGGAAACCGATAATACCGATTCAATACATCGCTCCAGGCGTCGGCATCGTACGTCCGTTTTAGGTAAGTAGACATAAAGTAGCCCAGAACGTAATGATTGGGAACATTGTCACGGTACGATCCGCCAACGGCCTTCGGATAATTGAACCGACGACCCGCCAGCAAATTAGCCCGCAGCCCCAGATCGAAATTCGGAATTCGGCCCCGCCCGAACGCTGTCAAGGCTGATTCGGTCCCGACGGCATCACCCTCAAAAAACCAGTCCGGAACACCCAGGGTCAGAGCAGACAATGCATTATTGCCAAAAAGCGTATAGGCCGCCCGCGTAAATCCCTGCAGGGCTTTATCATATTGAACGACATGCCGGAACTCGTGCACCGCCAGCAAATCCAGCCAGCCCAGCGTTCCGGCCAGGAACGGGTCCTGCGGGGGCACGGCAAAAAATTCGGATCGACGCGGCACCATCGTCACAAATCCGTTGCTAACCATCGTCTGGTTCTGCATAACAACCGATAACCGGCGGGGCGGTTTTTGAAGCGTGGCACTCACGGGTTCATAGACCTGTTCCAGGCGCCGGGCGGTTTGCTGGGCGGTTTGGTCAAGCCCTTCCGGGAACAGCACCCGAAAGTGAGGGGTTTGGAGTTGATACCAGCGTAATGAAGGCGGATTTTGATCGAGGATGGGCAAGGTCTGCCCGAAAGCAGACAGGGAGGCCAACCAGAAAAACGGCAACCAGTAACGCATAAGTCAGAAAAAACGGGCAAAATCGCGGTAAGGTAAGGACCGTAAACGCGGGAAACAATCGGTTTTGTCCAAAAAATACCGGAACAAGTTGTCAATAAACCGGAAAACTCCTACCTTCAATCATCAATACTGGGTCATCTGTCCAGCACCCTTGATTCCTTTATGTTGCCTAGCCGCCCCTTTACGATATTAGTTGCCGAAGACGACGAAGAAGACCGCTTATTGCTCGACGAAGCGCTTACGCAGAATGGATTGTTCGATTGCGGCCGATTTGTCGAAGACGGTGACCAAGTGATTGAATACCTGCAAAACTGCCTCGGCTCCAATCCCGCCAATCCATTGCCCTCCCTGATTATCATGGACATTAATATGCCGTTACGCAACGGCCTGGAAACGCTGCACGCCATTCGGTCCGACAACCAGTTGAAAAACATTCCGGTGCTGATCATGACTTCGTCGCGGCAGGAAGTGGAAAAAGCCTACCGAATGGGAGCCAATTCCTATCTGGTAAAGCCCATTCAATTTACGAAATTGATTCAGATGGTCGGTGACGTTACAACCTACTGGCGGGATACCGTCAATCTTCCTTATAATGAGTATTGATCACGATCGAACCATGTGATACAGTACGGAAGCCAGAAATCGAAATTCCCGGAATAATTTACGGGCCAACAGGCCATTCGCCGTGAAATAGCGATGAATAAGCTTCTTGCTATTGCCCTGAAAATGCAGGGTATGCAGGCGGATTTCTTTCTTTAACAGGCGGTTATAGGCAACCGGATATCCCTTTTTTATAACAACCTTTTTCTGGCCTAAACCAAATTCATACTCATCGAGGTTAAAATTGGTAGCCATACAAATGTTATGGTCAAAAGCCGTATCATCCCGACACTCCGATAAATTACGAATCCGTGCCTTTTCCTGTTCGTAAAACACGTAAAGTGCCGTCATATCTGAAATCCCGGCGCGGTCATTCTTAATGATTTTTTCCGAACGGATCTGTTCCATGAAGGTCCGTAAGCGTGGTTCGGTATACAAATCAGCAGCCAGCTTGCAGAACAACTCAATCCCTTCCCACGTCCAGTAGGAAGAGTGTCCAGACGCTGACCTAACCCACTGATAATCAGAACCTATGTTAAAGGCCGCGATGGTATTCCTCAAACCGGTCTGACTGATATATTCCGTTATATTCGCATAAATCATAACGTCGGAATCGGCCACGAAAACTTCGGAAAAACCTTCCCGTTTCATCAATTCCCTGACCAGATACCACCGAATAAAGCAGAATAATTCATAGTCATAATGATTTGGCGAATAGTGCTCATACACCTTTTTAAAATAGTCGGAATCCGGATTTTCATACGCATCGATTTGGCGATGAATCAAGAACGGGAAGCGGTTATTCTGGTCGTCTCCAAGGAGATAAATCGGACTGTTTGGATTGGAAAAAGCCGCCTGACGAAGGGTAAATTCCAGGTATGGACTGTAATTTTTATGAATAAAAACGATGGGAATACCAGAATGATTCCCGGCGTCTATCTGTTGGCTGTCAATAGTGGCGGAAACAGTCCTTACAGATTCTGAGGCTTTTGGCGACATTGTAACCATATCAATTGTTGAGTAGTGTGGTATGAGAAGGCCCTAAGATAACTATTGTAATTACTTGATCCAATAATTTCCTAAAAGGTTTAAACGTACTTTAAAAGGAATTGAATTATTCGCTTTACCTTGTCTGAATAAGGCGGATAAAGATATTCCGTAATGCCAAACTGCCGCTTGACCACCCCGCGCGCATTGGAAAACTCCTGAAAACCGTAAAACCCATTGGATTTCCCGATCCCACTCTGATTGACGCCACCAACCGGTAATTCGGTATGGGCGAAATGAATCATCGTGTCGTTGATCACCGTATTACCCGCCGTCGTCCGGTCCAGCCAGTATTGCGTAGCCGAGTCGTTGCGGCTGAAAATATAGAGCGCCAGCGGTTTGGACCGGGAAGCCAGAAACCGGATTACTTCCTCACGGGTATCGTAGGGAATCAGGGGCAGCAACGGTCCAAAGATTTCGTCCTGCATCAGCTTCATTTTACTCGTCACATTTTCCAGCAGCGTCGGTTCGATGAACCGATCGCCAGCCACGGTCTGGCCACCCATGGTGACGGTTGCGCCTTTTTCGAGGGCATCGTCCAACAACGCTTTGACGCGACCGAAGTGATGATCATTGATGATCCGGGCGTAACTTTCCGAAACCGCAATGCCCTTCCCTTCCGGATCGTACATACCCCGAACGGCTTCCTGAATGGCCTTTTTCAGGCGGTCTTTCACCGATCGCTGGACCATCACAAAGTCCGGGGCGACGCAGGTCTGGCCATTGTTCACCCATTTCCCCCAGGCAATCCGGCGGGCCGCAGCGTCGATGTCGGCCGTTTCGTCGACCAGACAGGGCGATTTCCCTCCTAGCTCCAGCGTAACGGAGCTTAAATTTCGGGCAGCCGCCATCATCACTTCTTTGCCCACCACCGAACTGCCGGTAAAGAAAATATGGTCGAACGGGAGTTCCAAGAGCTTTTGAGCAACCGTTGCATTCCCTTCAAAAAGGGCTACTTCTTCTTCGGCAAACAACGTTTTCACCATTTCCCGAAGAAAAGCCGAGGAAGCAGGTGAAAGCTCCGAGGGTTTCAGAATAGCGGTATTTCCGGCCGCAAGGGCGGAAATTAGGGGCTTGATGGTCAGATAAAAAGGATAATTCCAGGGCGAAATAATCAAGGTAACCCCTTTGGGTTCATACCGAACATAACTGCTGGTGCCCAGCAACGGCAAGGGTGTCGCTACCGGATGGGGTTTCATCCAGTGCTTCAGGTTCGAAAGGGCGGTCTTTAGTTCGTTATGGGTGGAAAAAATTTCGGTTAATGCCGTTTCAGCAACCGGTTTTCGAAAATCAGTCTGTAAGGCCGCAGCCAGTCGATCCCGGTTTTTCAGCAGATAGTGCTGGATTTTTTTTAGTTTTTCAATGCGCTCCCCGGCAGATGTCAGCGCGGTAATCGAAGCAAACGCCCGTTGTGCATCGAATACATCCCGAATTCGTACCGTATTTTCGAGTTCTGAAGCGGCCATCGTCTTTGAATGATTACATTTTCATGAAAAAACAAGTAATAATACAGAAATACTAATATTTTTGTCAAAACATGACCCCATGAGTATCGTCAGCAACAATATTAAGTACCTCCGCCGACTGAATGGGTTGACCCAGGAGCAATTTGCCCGCCGGATTGGCATCAAACGATCGCTATTGGGTGCATACGAAGAAGCCCGTGCCAACCCCAATCTGGACAACCTGATGTCCATCGCCCGGGCTTTTAATACGACCGTCGACAATCTGTTAAAGAGTGATTTGCGAAAAATCCGGGAAACACCCGACCTTTCGCTGCCGCTGGCCCACACCCATTCCTCCGCAAGCTTTCCGCCTTCTCCCCTTCCGAAAGACTTGTCGGAACCGGATCATACGGTTGCCCCGAAACCCCTGGCAACGGTTCTCGAAAAATATTACCAGCAACCGGTTGTAACGCAGCCAGCGGTTTTTCCCAAACCGATTCCGGCCCCGCCATCCATCAAGCTGGTGGCGCAGCGTATTGTTCCTCGCCCAGTTTCCCAACGGGACGGTTTTTCGCCCTTTCCGGTACCGACCGCCCCGCCAAAACCGCAGCCGTTGTCGTTCAATAATGTGCACGAAAATGTCCGGACGACCGCAACGCCCGAAAACCGCTCCGCGACCGTTCAGGAATCAACCCATCAGATTCCCTGGGTTCGCAAGCGGCAATTCCCTGAATACCAGCAGCGGTACCAGCAACCCGATTTTCTCAACCGGTTAGCGGTTTTACAATTACCTTTGTTACCACCCGACCATTATCGGGCATTTGACTCGGGCGATGAGTTCACGTTTCCGGGGGCATTGCTCATTGGAAAATTCATTCGGAACTGGTACGAAATCGCCGATGGAAAACTGTTCGTCCTGCTGGTGCATGGACAGGGCATTATTTGCCGGCGTGTTTTCAATCAGGTTAAACTGAAAGGTACGCTACTCCTATCGTCGGACATCGCATCAATCAGCACCCGGGAGGTACCGATCCGTGACGTGCTGGAGGTTTGGGAAGTGGCCGCCTTTATCAGTCAGCAAATGCCCGAAGCCACGCCATCGCTCGATGGCATCCGAACGCTGGTCGAAGATCTACGGTATGAACTGGACCGGATTCAGAAAAAGTAATCGAACAAGACCGGCTTTTGGCTTTTTAGAACAACAAATACACGTCCATACCACAATCCTTTCCCCGTTGTGAATACGTTGGTTATTAACCCATCTCTTAGGAAAATACCGTCACTGAAGCCTATTTTAAACTGGATTTCCGCTTTTGTATGCGGTTTGGTTATCCTGTTTTTTGGATATTATATCACCATCTTTTCGGTAAACTTCCCCTTCCAGGACGACAATAGTTTTCTCCTTACTATTTATCAGTTAAACAAAGATCTGGGCTGGCAGCACAATTTACATACCTTGTTTCGGGCCGAAAACGACCACCGTATTTTTTTTCCACGACTCGTTGGCTATATCAATTATCTCCTGTCGGGTTCCTTGAATTTTAAAAGTTATATTCTGATTAGTTTTTTTAATCTGGTACTTGTGCTCGGATTTATCTACCGTTTATTTCGACACAGCCGACTCCCCTTTGTTTATTTTCTGCCGATTCCGCTCTTTATTTTTCAACCACAATACCACGAAGTAAGTCTCTGGGCATTAACCGGCCTACAGCATATCAGTTTGATGCTTATGCTGAGTATCTGTATCGTGTTACTCCAAAAACCGTCCCCGGCAAAACTAGCCGTAGGTGTTGTTTTAGCCCTTCTGGCTACGTTCACCCACGGAAACGGCATTCTGGTTTTCGCCACCGGAGGCTTTCTGCTCCTCCTGGAAAAGGAATATAAACTTCTGGCCATCTGGATTTTGTTTATGCTCCTGGGGCTGGGCTTTTACCTGTCAGGCTATACCCCCGGCAGTGGGGTTAAAAGCCAGATCAACTGGCTATATTTACCCGCTACCTATGCGGGTAAAATTGGTGCCCTTATCTCGGTCTGGCCGTCCATTTCGATCCCTGGCTCCATCCTTTGGGGGGCTATTATCTGTTTAACCGTCTTTCCTTTTTTAGTTCTTTCGGTCTTTAACTCCTTCAAACCAGCTGCCACCCCCGCCCGAATAAGTCATGCATTACTGGCTTATTTTTGCTTTATTTTTTTAACCGTCGGTCTGATTACGATTTTTCGTTCGGCTTCCGAAATCGTCCTTGAAAACCGCTTTAAAATTTACGCTGCATTTAGCGCGGTTTTTTTCTATCTGGCTCTGATCTCTTTGTTTCCCAGATGGCGGAATCTGTTTTTAACCGGCTTTACAATTTTTGCCGGATTGGTTTATATCAATTCTTATTATATCTATACCCCGGAAGTTGCCAACAAACACAGCCGTCTGACGGCGGACACCTATAACTGGCCGAATCAGCAAACCGAATTGTGCAACACAAGTTCCATTGCCAGTAGTCTCGATTTTCTGCTACCTGCTTACCGGGAAGGATACTGGCAGGTACCGCGTACCTTCGGGGGCTTTGAGCATCGGCTGACTACCCTGGTGCAACAAAAGGCCTTCCGGCCGGCTCCGTCCCTCTCCCATCGCTTTTTGCAGGACTCCGGTAATTTACCGCAGCTCGTTGTGGAAATGGAAGACGGTGAGCTTCGGCGGCAAAAACTCCGGGATAATCTTTTTATCGTCCTTCATGACGAAGATCAGAAGGTTACCTATCTGGCAGGCACCCTACCGAAAGTAGCGGGCTGGCGTCAGTTCCTGAAAACGGCCACGTATTTTGGCAACGGCTTTTCAACGACCGTTCCGTTACAGGCCGTTAAAGCCGGGACGTATCGGCTAGGCAGTCTGCTTACCCGCGCGGATCAGTCGATGGAGCTGGTCATGACCGACCAGACCGTTTCGATCGCCACCCCTTAACTCAGGCTTGAACCAGGCGCGCCAGCAACCGATTCAGTTTACTGATCGCGTCGTTTTC
This sequence comes from Larkinella bovis, assembly GCF_042655385.1. Taxonomy (NCBI): domain Bacteria; kingdom Pseudomonadati; phylum Bacteroidota; class Cytophagia; order Cytophagales; family Spirosomataceae; genus Larkinella; species Larkinella bovis. The sequence continues at coordinate 924,502 of NZ_JBHSMA010000001.1, forward strand.
ACCAACCACGGCGGTGGTCAGGTCAAACCACTCCGAAGTACCCAGGTTGAGGTAGCGTCCGGGCTTCCGGGGCAGGGCCGAAAGGGCGGTTTCCGGGTCGTAATCAACGCCGTACACGATTTCCATCATGGCTTTGACTTCTTTCCACGGAAGAACCGTAGTCCGATTCTGAGTGTTCCGTCGGTTTTCCAGCTTTGCCTCCCGCCGACCGAACGATGCGGTTAGCTGGGCTTCGATCCGGTTTCCGCCTTCGATTTCCAGGTACGTAATTTCGAACGGCTTTTCCTTTCCCGAGACCTCATAAACGGCCTGAATCAGTTCCTGACTGATAAATTGCCACTCGACACGTTGCGATGGCATGCCCGTTCGTAAACTGTCCTTTTCAATCCGTACCTGAAAATACTCCTGATTGTCGGTTAATTTTTCCTCATCAAAAGGTTTCAGCTGCGTTTTTCGAACCAGCGAATCCACGGTTTGCAGCCAGACCGCCGGCAACACCCCGGACCACTGGTAGTCGTCGTGAATCGTAAACCCCTCGGCAATGATTTCATCCTCCTCCAGTTCATCCCGCTCGGCATAGGTGATCGCCACCCGGATGCCAAGCCGGTTTTCGGGGTCGATTCGCAGTTCTATTGTAAAAAAATGCGCAAACGGAGGAGGAACGACCAAGGCCGTCTGGTACCGGATTTCCAGGTTTTTAAAGCTATACTCAGCCATCGAATATCGAGTTGTCAGGAAAACGAACAATCCGACAAAGATAAGGGCGAATGCGTAACGCAACCGAAAACGTTTTTCAGAATCAGGCGAAACAAGCCGGGCGACCGGACCCGTTCTTCACCCGCCGACAGTTCTCAGAGCGGGTCGTAAAACCGCCCCCCATCACTCGTTACGCTATTCCAGCCGGTAGACGGGTTGGCAAGCCAGAACTCGGCAGTTCGGATAATGCCATTTACAACGCGCCAGCATCACATCCGATTCATAAGAAGGGCATACCTAAACGGTTAAAGTGTTCTCCTCCTGAATGGAAAGTCCACGCTGGTAAATGACGGCAATGGCGTAAATGATCAGACCGGTGATGAAACCGTTGCCAATCTGAATGACCAGATCGAAATCAGCCTGTGGAATGTTCCGGTTAATCAATTGATTGAAGATCAGATAGTGTCCAATTTTCAGCACATCCGATACCACAAACAGAATGGCCAGCCGGATCAGGTGCTTAAAAATGCTGGGTTTAAAGGGCTCAGCTACGCTGACTTCACTAAAAATACGTCTGAAAAGCCCCATAATGGCAATCACCAGCAGGAAATTTAATACCGCAACCGAAAAGGAATAATAGCCCAGAACCGAATCCGCCCTCACCTCCAGCCGGTACCGGTTTACAATGGGGATATACCGAATCAGACTATCTGTTGAGGCCTTGGTACCAGCCGGGCGGCCATTGGGGCCAATTTCAAAATCCAGCGGTCCATTTCCGTCAAATGTGAAGGAATCGGGCTTCTTCTGATCCCTGCTGAACGCCATCACTTCGTGGCTGAATTGCGCATCAGTCCGTCCTTTCAGGTTGCCGGAAATGCTCATAATCCCTTTGCCAATCAACATGACGGTCAGCACAATCATGAGGTAGTACAGAATGCTGGTTGCAATTCTGAGAAATGAAAAAATGACGTTCGGTTTCATACGACTGGCTCTAAAATTCGGGAGCAAACATAAAGACCGAAGCTCTAATAAACAATTATTATTTATTATTTTTCAATAAATAATTGCCGAAAAACACACAAATGTAATGCTAGATGGGTTGGACCAGAAATTCGTGCACCGTGGCCTTCCGGTCGATTTTTCCGGTGGGCGTTTCCCGGAAAACCGGAACCGTAATTATTTTTTTCGGGGACGCATACGTACCCAGTTTTTCGGGAATCGTTTGCTTTATGATTTCGATGAATGAGGTCGGCCACGTCGCTTGTTCAACGAACAGAACTACTTGCTGACCGAGCCGCTCGTCGGGCAGGCCAGCAATAAAAAACCGAGCGGGCGGCATTTCGCGGGCCACCAGTTCCGCGATGATGGTTTCCACCCGTTCGGGCTGAATTTTCACACCGCCCGTGTTGATCATCGAATCGGCCCGACCGAGCAGCCGGAAGTGGGACGCATCAACTAAATCGACCACGTCATTGGTCTGGACTCTGGCAAAATCGGTGGCGGCCGCCCGGATGTGCAGACAACTCCGGTCATCGACGCCTATCTCGACACCAGCCAGCGTCCGAAAAACCTCCGTTTGCTCCGGTCCATTGATGCGCCGAATGGCAACATGAGAAACGGTTTCGGTCATGCCGTACGTACTGAAAACCGGCGCTTGAAGGATTTGTAACCGGCTTGCCAGCAGCGGATCAACGGCCGCCCCGCCCACCAGAATGGTTCGCATCGTATTCAGAAGCGGAAGGGAATGCTCCGGATGATCGAGTAGTGTGTGTACCTGCAAGGGCACAAAAGCCGCCAAGGCGAACGAGTCGGTTTGCGAATCAAACGACCGCAACGGATTGGAAACCGGCTCCACTACTGTCAGGTCCAGTCCCAGTTCCAGCCCGCGAACCAGCATCATGACACCGGCAATGTAATCCACAGACAGGCAGGCCAGGGCCCGGTCACCCGGCCGTAAATGAAACGTTTGCCCCGTTAGATGGGCGCTGGCGGCCATCTGACGACGACTCAGCACAATGGGCTTGGGCGTTCCGGTCGAACCGGACGTCTGTAAGGTAAAGAATTCCTGACCCAAAAGCCACGCTTTACAAAACGCAACGGCTTTTGCCTCATAATCGGTTTGGGGGTCGGGTAAATAACCGGGGGTGATTCGCATGGCTTGTACGGAATGAATCGCAAAAATACGCTACTTTTGCCCCAAATTTTGTTCTTCCCATCAAATGGGAGGGCCGAGAAAACCGAACAATACGTCCGGAGTAAGATTTAAGCAACAGGGAGTACCCGAGTTCGCCCGGAAGTGGTCTTAGGCTGGACCGAAACACACCATACCCATGACAAATGAACCCTTTGAAAATCCGATTTCCGTTGACAAAACAACCGACCGGCCCGGTTTACTCGAATACGCCCATTCGGTTGGTGGCGCCCTGATCAAGCCCGAGGACAAGGGCAAAATAAAAGGCCGGGCGGTGTCGGCCATGCGCGAACAAACCGACCTCCAGTTGGCGCAGTTGTACCGCCAGATGCAGTTGCTGGCCGAGCAGGCGACGGCGATTCGAAACCGGGTCGAAGTATCGGAACGAATTTACCGTGCCCAGATGGGCTTTGAGCCGATTGTCGGACACACATATTTCTTTTATGAGCGAAAGGACGGGACGGATGTTCTGTCGATGATCGCTCCCACGGAATGGGGCCGGGTTTTTCCGTTCCGGCGGTGCGTAGCCACCGTCAAAATGATGGCCGACCACACCTGGGACGTTTTTTACCATGATAGCGAATTTTCAGCAGAATAAAACCGGCCGGTTTTACGATCCGACCGGTTTGGCTGCCTACTTTAACCATTAACCGTTTAGCAATGCAGAGCCAATATCCCTGGGAAACCATCAAAGAATACCGCGAGATTTTATTTCAGTTCTATAACGGGGTTGCCAAAATCAGCATCAATCGACCGGAGAAACACAATGCATTTACGCCCCTGACCGTCCGGGAAATGAGCGAAGCGATGGAACTGGCCCGCCAGGATGAACGGGTTGGGGTCGTTATTCTGACCGGCGAAGGCGGCAAGGCCTTCTGCAGCGGGGGCGATCAATCCATCCGGGGACACGGTGGTTACGTGGGTGAGGATCAGGTTCCGCGCCTGAATGTACTCGATTTGCAGATGCAGATCAGGCGCATTCCGAAACCGGTGGTTGCCATGGTGGCCGGCTGGGCCATTGGCGGAGGGCACGTGCTGCATGTCATTTGTGATCTGACGATTGCGGCCGAAAACGCCCGCTTCGGGCAAACCGGTCCGAAAGTCGGCAGTTTTGACGGCGGTTTCGGGGCGTCGTATCTGGCCCGGATTGTCGGACAGAAAAAGGCCCGTGAAATCTGGTATTTGTGCGACCAGTACGATGCGCAGGAAGCCCTGCAAATGGGGTTGGTCAACAAGGTTGTTCCGCTGGAACAACTGGAAGAAACGACGCTGGAATGGTGTCGTAAAATGCTGGAGAAAAGCCCGATTGCCCTGCGGATGCTGAAGGCGGCTTTCAACGCGGAGCTGGATGGTCAGGCTGGTATTCAGCAACTGGCCGGGGATGCTACCCTGCTTTATTATTTATCGGATGAAGCGAAAGAAGGCAAAAATGCGTTTATGGAAAAACGCACGCCCGATTTCAGCAAGTTTCCTAAATTTCCCTAACCTTTTCCCATGATTGACCTGCATATTGAAACGCAGTCGAGCGTACCCAAATACCGTCAGATCGTCAACGCGGTGATCAATGGCATCGAGATTGGCACCCTCAAAAAGGACCAGCAGTTGCCATCGATCAACGAGTTGAGTGAAGAATATTATCTGGCGCGCGATACCGTCGAGAAAGCCTACAACTATTTGAAGAAAGAGGGCATTATCCAGGCCGTCCAGGGCAAAGGGTTTTTCATTCGGCGGGAAGGACCGGGCCAACTGCGGGTATTGCTGTTGATCAACAAGTTCAGCGCTTATAAAAAAATCATTTATTATTCGCTTGTGAACGCGCTGGGCCACAATGCCGTGGTCGATTTACGCATTCATCACCACAGCGCCCAGCGATTCAAGAAACTGCTGGAAGAGAATCTCGGGCAATACCATTACTACGTGGTCATGCCCCACTTTTACGAGGAAACGGAACAGGTCAACGTGGTGAAATTGCTGGAACAGATTCCGGCCAACGAACTGATCATTCTAGACCGGGACATTCCGGAACTACACAGCTCGCACTCAGCGATTTACCAACTGTTCGATCGGGATATTTACGAAGCACTGGAATCGGGCCTGGATGTTCTGGCGAAATACCGCCAACTGACACTGGTGTTTCCCAGGGAAGTGTACTACCCCCGTGAAATTGTCCGGGGATTCCGGAATTTCTGCGTGCATTATCACAAGGAATTTGAATTGCTCGACACGCTTACGGGTCGTGAACTCCAGCCGGGAACCGCCTACATCGTGCTGGAAGACGGCGATCTGGTGGAATTGGTACGGCAGGCCAAACAACGCGGGTTGCGATTGGGTCAGGACATTGGGGTGCTGGCGTTTAACGAAACACCCCTGAAAGAAGTGCTGGCCGACGGCATTGCGGTCATTTCGACCGATCACGAAAAAATGGGCGAAACCGCAGCCCGTTTAATTTTGGAAAAACGGCAGGAAAAGGTAAAAAATCCGTTTCAGTTGATCCGCCGGGCTTCTTTGTAAGAGAGGCTCTGCGGAGCGGTTTCGTTCAGGCGAGCCACCCGAATGCCCGAAAACTGCCGGTTCCATTGCACGTACTCGGCCAGCGGTTCCTCCGAAATAACCACCTGGCCGTATTGTGAGGACGCATGCAGCAGATGCGGGCGCGGTTTGCCATCGGCATCGTTTTGCCAGACAACATAACCGACGTGTTTCATGTCCAGCCCGGGCCGCGAGGCCGTCAGCATGATGATATCGCCCTCTTTCAGACTGCCTTCGATGTCTCTGATCTGCTTTTTGGGTATGAACCAGAAACTCTGCTGGCTAATCGCTGATTCAATCTGCGCAATTTGCTGCCGGTTTTTGGGGTCGGCGAGCTGCGGGTATTTCCAGGTTGCTTTCGTCATGTACGAAACCGGTTTGGAAACCTGCATACCCCCGATTTGCCGCGTAACATCCTGCAGAATCCCTTTCTGCTCGTTATCAAACAGCCATTCCGAGAAGTAATGCAGCCGGCTGGCATACCCGTTGATCGCTCCGTGCCGGTACCGGATTCTGGTCAGCGTGGTGCGGAAAAGCCGCTCGAATTGTACCGAATCCCGAAGGTTCAGCAGTTGATGGCGAGCCAGCGACAGGGCCAGGGTGGTTTCTAAAAAAGTGGTGCAGTCGAACGCCCGGAAATTGACCACCAGCTTTTCGGTTTCGTTACCATCCAGGGTGTGGGCCACGTATGGCCGCCCCTGAAACGACTTACTAATGGCAACGACCGTTTCTGCTGGCGTTGGCCCAGGCGTTACGGCAACTTCCCGAAGGGCTGCCGGAGAAGTTATTTCCTGAGCAAATGAATAAACATGAGGTAGAAAAGCTACCAAAACGGTAAACAATTTCTTCATTCAATTACGATGGCTAAGAAAACACGGTACGGTTTAGCGTGAAAATAGCAAAAATCCGGCCATAGCGCCAGTAAAAACCGCGATTATTTAATTTCCAGGACCAACACCCCAAGGGGCGGTACTTCGACCGGAACACCCGCCTGCCCGGCCGCTTTCAGCCGGGTTTTGGTCCGGAAAATATCCGCCAACGAATAGGTTTGAGTCGGGTCCAGATTCATCGCCTTCCAGGCTTCGGCCGGAATCCGGACGGTCGTACGGGCGGTTTTCTCCCGGTCGAAATTGCAGATAATCAATAACTTCTGACGATCCGAATGACGCAGATAACTATACAACCGGTGCTGATCGTACCCCGCACTCTGGCCGTTGTTATTGACGTACTGCAAATCGTAAAAACCGCCCGTTCGGATGGCGCTGCTCGAATTCACCAAGTGATTCAACTGCTGGTAAAATTGCCGGAGGTTCTTTTGGTCCGCCGTTAGTTTCCCGCCATCGAATGCTCCCGGCTCCCCAACGGCCCCGTTGGTCCAGGCCTGAAATTCGGGGACGCCCCAGTAATCGAAAATAGTGGTTCGACCGTCCTCCCCCTGAAAGCCTTCGGCCTGCGTCGGGTTTACGCCCACTTCCTGCCCGAAGTAAATCATCAGCGGTCCCGTATGCAGCGTGGCCGAAACCGTCATGGCCGGCACCGCCGTCCACGGATTCTGCGCAAAAAACCGGGAAGCAATGCGCTGCTCGTCGTGGTTTTCCAGAAACCGGAGCATGTGGTTGGCAAAATCGCCCGACTCCTGTTGCCAGACGCGTGTAATATCTTCCGTGGAGCCTTGGCCTTCCATCAGCCGCCGAAGCGCGTCGTACAGACCGACTTTATCGTACAAATAATCGAATTGGCCGGTAAAAATGTAATTGTGGTATTGCTGCGGATTGTAGATCTCGGCGATAAAAATAGTGCCCGGATGAGCCGCCTTAACCTGCGGAATGGCCCACCCCCAGAACTCGACTGGCACCATTTCGGCCATATCGCAGCGAAAACCGTCGACGCCTTTGGCCGCCCAGAACAGCAGGATATCCCGCATTTTGGTCCAGGTGGAGGGGATGGGATCGAAATGCGATTGCCGGTTATGCTGGTAATCGACGCCGTAATTCAGTTTGATCGTTTCGAACCAGTCGTTGCCATCCGGCTGGGCTTTAAACACGTCGTTGCCCGTCGCTTTGGCCGGGAATTCGGTATACGGCGCGTCGGTTTTTTCGGGTACAAAGACGCCCGGCGGCACCTGAAACGCCTGGCCTGGCAGGTAATAAAAATTGTTCTGCGGATCGAAGGCTCTGGTCTGATCATCATCCTCGCCCAAATCCCGAACTCCGGCCGGTTTGGCATCGGAAAAATACTGCCGGGCTACGTGGTTGGGAATGAAATCGATCAGGACTTTCAACTGGTTGGCGTGGGTTCGTTTCAGCAGGTCTTCAAATTCCTGCATCCGGTTTTGGACATCCACGGCCAGATCGGGGTTGACGTCGTAATAATCCTTGATGGCATACGGCGAACCCGCCCGCCCTTTCACCACGGCCGGGTGATCTTTCCGAATCCCAAACGCCGAATAATCCGTCATCAGCGCGTGCTCGACAATGCCCGTATACCAGACATGCGAAACACCGAACTTCTTCAACTCCTGTAATGCTTTGGCCGTAATGTCGTTGAATTTTCCGACGCCGTTTTCGTCCCGGCTTCCCCAAGGCTTGTTGGTCGTCCGCTGGTTGCCAAAGAGCCGGGTAAAGATTTGATAAACGACTAATTTGTCCGATTTTTCTTCGTGGGGTACTGCTGTATTCATGAATAATGAAAAGGGTTCGTGAGCCCGGGCCGCAACGGTTTTCAGCAAACCGGCCGCCACCAGCCCGCCGGTAAAAGTTCGGCGGTTCATCGCAGCCGATTCGGACGTCATCCGGTTGATCGTCATGTCCAAGATACAAATTTGCCTGCGTCCGTCCGCCCCATCCGTCCGGTTTCGGGTGCAAATTCCGAAACTACTGGCAAAATGAAAACATTTTCTTTATTTTGAAACAATAACCCTTGCTTTCAAATCGACGCTGACCATGAAAAACCGGCCGGTTTTCTACGCTCTCCTGCTTTCTCTTTTTGCCGTTTCCAGTGTTTGGGCCCAAACCGCATCCATCCAGCGCGTCGATCCGACGAACTGGTGGGTTGGGATGAAAAACCCGAACCTACAATTGCTGGTGTATGGTCCTCAGGCCGGTTCGATGACCTATTCGATCCATTACCCCGGGGTTAAACTAGTCAGAACACAAAAAGCCGAGAACCCCGATTTTGTCTTTCTGGACCTGACGATTTCGGCAACGACCAAACCCGGCCGGTTTACCATCACGGGCCGGACTGGCCGCCAAACTGTCAGCCATCCGTACGAACTGAAAGCCCGAACCCGTGGGCCGAAAGCGCAGGGCGTTTCGTCCGCCGACTTCATCTACCTGCTGATGCCCGACCGGTTTGCCAACGGCGATCCGGGCAATGACGCCTTTCCCGACCTGCTCGATCCGAAAGCCGACCGTTCGGTTCCATTTTTACGACACGGGGGCGATTTACAGGGCATTGCCAACCACCTCGACTACCTGCAGGAACTCGGCGTAACGGCCCTCTGGATGACCCCGGTTCTGGTCAACGACGAAACCCGGAAGCAGGAAGCCCCGGACCGGCTGCAGGCGGGGTACCACGGCTATCATTTTACGGATCATTACCAGGTCGACCGGCGGTTTGGCGGCAACGACGGGTACCGGACCTTCGCCCGGCTTCTTCACCAAAGAGGGCTGAAACTGGTGCAGGATGCGGTGTACAATCACGTTAGTGACGATCACTGGCTGTATAAAAATCAGCCGTTTAAGGATTGGTTCAACCAATGGCCGACCTACACGGGCAGTTCGCATAAGGAGCAGCCGCTGTATGATCCGTACGCGTCGGCCGCGGATCGGAAACGGCTGCTCGACGGCTGGTTCACGCCGTTTCTGCCCGATTTGAACCTCCTCAATCCGTTTCTGGCCACCTACCTGATTCAGCACGCAATCTGGTGCACCGAACTGTTTGCCCTGGATGCCTGGCGGGTCGATACCTACAAATACAACGACCTGAGCTTTCTGAATCGCTGCAACCAGGCTTTGCTAACGGAATTTCCGAACATCCATATTTTCGGCGAGTCCTGGGTCGGAAATCCGGTGGCGCAGGCCTTTTTCGTTAAAAACAAAATCGATCAACCGTTCAAATCCAACCAGCCGGGGGGACTGGATTTTGTGTTATACGACGCCATGAATGCTTCCCTGCGGGAGGATTTCGGCTGGGATACGGGCGTCAACCGGCTGTACCAATCCCTTACCGCCGACGGTTTGTATACCGATCCGCAAAAGCTGGTGACGTTTCTGGATAATCACGACACCGACCGCTTTTTGTCGGTCATTGGGGAGGATCTGGCGAAGTTTAAAATGGGCGTAACCTGGCTGCTGACGACGCGGGGCATTCCGTCCTGGTATTACGGCACGGAGGTGCTCATGAAAAACACCAAGAATCCGTCGGATGCGGAAGTCCGCCGGGATTTTCCGGGCGGTTTCCCCGGTGACCGGGAGAATAAATTTACCGCCCAAGGCCGCAGTAGCCGAGAAAATGACGCCTTTAATTTTGTGAAGAAACTGGCCAATTACCGCAAAAACAACCCGGTTCTGCAATCCGGCAAATTGATGCAATACGTTCCTGAACTGGGGACCTATGTCTATTTTCGGTATGATGCCTCCAAAACCGTCATGGTCGCCACCAATTCAACGGAGAACGAAATTGAACTGGATATGAGCCGGTTTTCGGAACGAACCCACGGTTTCAGCAAAGCCCGCAATGTGCTGACGGACGAAGCGATCTCCGGCCTCCAGGCTGTCAAACTGCCAGCCAAAACGGCGGTTGTCCTCGAATTAGTCCGCTGATCCGATTGCGATAAAACAAACGAAACGCTCCTAAAAGTGTTTATTTATCACGTTCTTGCAGCTTACAACCTGCGTAATTGACTGAGAAATGCCCATAAAAGCCTTGCTGTTTGACCTCGATGGCGTCATTGTCGATACGGCGATTTTTCACTACCAGGCCTGGCGACGCATGGCCAACTCGCTCGGATTTGACATTTCGGAAGAATTCAACGAACAATTGAAAGGCATCAGCCGCACCGAATCGCTGGATCTTATTCTGGCCCAGGGCGGCCTTACACTGTCCGACGAGCAAAAAGCCGACCTGGCGGCCCGGAAAAATGGCTGGTACCTGGAACTGGTGTCGCAAATGACGCCCGCCGACATCCTGCCCGGCGTCACCGATTTTTTCGGGCAGGTGAAAGCTGCCAGGCTAAAAACCGCCCTCGGATCGGTCAGCAAAAATGCCCGGCTGATTCTGGAACGGATCGGCATGCTCGACGATTTTGATGCCATTATCGACGGCACAAAAATCGCACGCGGCAAACCCGACCCGGAAGTCTTTCTGAAAGGAGCCGCCGAACTCGGTGTACAACCCGCCGAAAGCGTGGTTTTTGAAGACGCGGTAGCTGGTATCGAAGCTGCGAAACGGGGCGGTATGCGGGTGGTGGGCATCGGCGATCCCGCAGTGTTGACCAAAGCCGACCGGGTGGTCGCGTCGCTGGCCGAACTTTCCCTGGACGAAGTGCTAATCTTTTGACCGCTGCCAGCCGGCGTTACTTTGACTTTACTAACGTTTACAATGTATGCAGAAACTCGAAACGGCTCAGCAGTTACAACAACGAATCCGGACGGTTCTGGAAACGGTGGAACGGGAATTTCGGCCGTTATCCGACGAACAATTGACCTGGAAACCAGACACCCGTCGGTGGAGCATTACGCAGTGTTTGCAACACCTCAATCTGGCCGAACGGTTTTACATCCGGAACCTGCAAAAGAAAGTGGACGACCTGGGCCTGATGCAGACCCACCCGACCGACCAAACGCTAAAATCCGGTTTGGTGGGCCGTACGCTGCGGTACCTCATCGATCCGAATACAACGCTAAAAATGCCGACGGTTTCCTTCATGAAGCCCCGCAACGACCTGAACGCCCGGGACGTCCTGCAGCAGTTCGTTGAATTACAGCAACTCCTGGACGAAATTCTCAACAAAGCTCCCTACCTCGACTGGAACCAGACCCAACTCATGACTTTGTTTGGCAACTGGATGAAAATCAACGTAGGCGACGCGTTCCTGATGCTGGTGGCGCATACCGAACGGCATATCCAGCAGGCACTGCGCGTTAAACAGGAAGCGAACGGTTTTCTTGCGAAATAAGAAAAATTATCCCATAATCACCCCCGGAATTCTGGATCCGATTCCGGAATCGGCGTAACCGCAACCCCGATGAAACAGTATTTGAAGCACGACCCCTGGCTGATTATTGAAGAAGATTTCCACCGGAATTACAACGAAATTACCGAAAGCGTCATGAGTCTGGGCAACGGACGCATGGGCCAGCGCGGCAATTTTGAAGAAAACTTTTCGGGCAAAACCCTGCAGGGGAACTACGTTGCCGGGGTCTATTACCCCGACAAAACCCGCGTTGGCTGGTGGAAAAATGGTTATCCCGAATACTTTGCCAAGGTGCTGAATGCGGCCAACTGGATCGGCATCCAGGTCTTCATCGAGTACGAAACGCTCGACCTTCAAACCTGCGAAGTGCGGGATTTTCGGCGCGTGCTCAACATGCAGGAAGGGTATCTCGAACGCTCGTTTGTGGCCATCCTGAAAAGCGGCAAGCAGCTCCGGGTCAATGCCAAACGGTTTTGCTCTCTTGTCGACGACGAAGCCGGGGCCATTCGGTATAGCCTTACTCCGCTTAATTTCGACGCTAAAATCACGCTGGAACCGTACATCGACGGAACGATCCGCAACCGCGACTCCAATTACGACGAAACCTTCTGGGACGAGGTGCGGAAAGAAACCGCCTACGGCGAAGCCTACATCGAACTTCGCACCCGCAAAACCGGCTTTCATGTTTGCACCGGCATGGGCGTCGAGATCGAACAGGATGGCATTCGGATCGATTTTCAGTCGCAACCCATCCGGCAAGAAAAATACGTCGCCAACCGCATGACGCTCGATTGCCGGGAAGGACAGGAAACGGTGCTGTATAAATACGCGGTCAACCTGTCGTCGCTCAATTACGACCGGGATCATCTCATGGCGGAAGCGCGTAAATACATCCAGCGAATTACCGGAAAAGGTTTTGACCGGATGCTGATGGAGCAACGGCAGGCCTGGGCGGATCAGTGGAAAACAAACGATATTACGATTGAAGGGGATGCAGCCGCCCAACAGGGCATCCGGTTTTGTATTTTTCAGCTAAACCAGACCTACTCCGGCGAGGACGAACGACTGAACATCGGCCCGAAAGGTTTTACCGGCGAGAAGTACGGCGGCTCTACGTATTGGGATACCGAAGCCTATTGCCTCCCCTTTTACCTGGCTACCGCCGATCCGAAAGTCAGCCGGAATTTGTTGCTGTATCGCTACCGACACCTCGAAAAAGCCATCGAAAACGCCCGGAAACTCGGCTTTAAAGCCGGAGCTGCGCTCTACCCGATGGTGACCATGAACGGCGAGGAATGTCATAACGAGTGGGAAATCACCTTTGAGGAAATTCACCGGAACGGCGCTATCGCCTACGCCATTTACGACTACGTGCGGTACACGGGCGACGAAAGCTACCTGGTCGATTACGGTTTGGAGGTCCTGATTGCCATCAGCCGGTTCTGGAGCCAGCGCGTCAACTGGTCGGAAGCCCGGCAACAATACGTGATGCTGGGTGTGACCGGACCCAATGAGTACGAAAACAACGTCAACAACAACTGGTATACGAGCTACCTGGCCGCCTGGACCTTGCGCTATACGGTCGAAGCCGTAGGCAGGGTCAAACAGCTTAACCCGGACAAATTCAATGAATTATGTGACCGGATTCATTTCCGGGAGGAAAAAGAAATCGCCACGGCCCGGCACATTGTGGAACACATTTACCTCCCCTACGACGAAAACCGGCGGGTGTTTCTGCAGCAGGAATCGTTCCTCGACAAGGAACTGATGCCCGCAAGCGAGATTCCGAAAGGGCAGCGTCCGCTGAATCAGCACTGGTCGTGGGACCGGATTCTGCGGTCGTGTTTCATCAAGCAGGCCGATGTCTTGCAGGGCATTTACTTTTTTGAGGACGATTTCGATCAGGACACCATCCGCCGGAATTTCGATTTCTACGAACCCATGACCGTCCACGAATCGTCCCTCTCGCCCTGCGTTCACGCCGTGCTGGCGTCGAAACTGGGCCTGGAGGAAAAGGCCTACGAAATGTATCTGCGGACGGCCCGACTAGACCTTGATGATTACAACAACGATACGGAAGACGGGTGCCATATTACATCGATGGCCGGCACCTGGCTGGCGGTAGTCAAGGGCTTTGGCGGTTTTCGGATCAGGGACGACCAGGTGATTTTGAACCCGAGCTGCCCCAAAAACTGGGCGTCGCTGGCCTTCAAGATTCGATTCCGGAACGCCCTGCTGGAAGTAAAAGTGACGCAATCGGAAGTCACCCTTCAGAATTTCTCGGACCAAAGCGCCCCCATTGTGCTGTTTGGCCAACCGTTGACACTGGCCGGAAAGTCGCGAAAAACCGTGAATCGAAAAACCGATTCCGTGGCCCCCGATCCGGCCTAAAACGGGACCGACTTTGCCGGATGCGGGGGTCTTACTTCGAGCGGGTATCTTCCCAAACGAGAACCGGGTTCTTCGCTTCTTTGGCGAATTCCGGACAACGGCCATCGCCCTTCCCACTGAACCCGCCATCGGGCGCGCATACGGTGTCGCACCGGGCAATGACAACACTGGGAATGTCGCAGCACCGGGCCGGAATATAATAGACCGGCTCCCCCCTGAATTCGTAGCGATAGACTTTGGCCGGTGGGTTAAACGGCGGTTCCTTCCGGATCGCGGCCATCACGTTCTGAATGCAGTCCGGAATGGCAACCGGCGCCGGCTCCTTTTCCTGGCAGCCGAGAATGACCGCCAGACTGACGCAACTCACAAAGGTCTTCATGGCTTGTATCATTTATTGATAATGACCCTTTCGGCGCCAAAAAGTTGTAAGTTTTTTATCCACTACGGGCCGCTCGTCATGCTCCTGCTTTTTGCCTGTGAAAAACCGGATGAAAAACAGCTCCTCCCGGCGTTTTATTACTGGCAAACGACGTTTGAGCCGACGGCTGCTGACCGGCAGTTGCTGGAGCAGCTCCACGTTCAAAAACTTTACGTCCGGTATTTCGACATCGACTGGGACCCCGCCACGCAATCGCCCCAGCCCAAAGCCGTGATCCGGTTTGCGAAGAAACCCAGCGGGCTCGCCATCATTCCGGTGGTTTTCATCACGAATCAGACGCTCATCCGCTGCCCGGTTTCAGCAATTCCGGGTTTAGCCGAAAAGCTGGTGGGGAAAATCCGGCAGATTAGCCAACAACACGGGATTGCTTTTCGGGAAATTCAACTGGATTGCGACTGGAGTGCTTCAAGCCGGGCCACCTACTTCCAGTTGTTGCAGGAAGTGAAAAACCGGAGTCAGGTCCCCCTATCGGCCACCATCCGTCTGCACCAGATCAAATATCCCGAACAAACCGGCGTCCCGCCCGTCGATCGCGGGATGCTGATGTTTTACAACATGGCCGACTGGAAACGCCCGGACACCCACAACTCGATTTATGACCTGGGGGTGGCCCGCCAATACACCCATTATCTGGAGCGCTATTCACTGCCGCTGGACGTGGTTCTTCCGTTGTTTCGGTGGACAGTGGTTTACCGGAATAAGCGGTTTTTAACCCTCCTTAACGCCGTCGATCGGAGTCAGCTTCGGGCTTTGGCCTTTCTAAAACCGCAGGGCGAAAACCGGTTCGTGGCCCAGCTGGACACGACGGCCCTGGGCTTCTCCATCCGCCGGGGCGATGTGTTTCGGGCGGAGGAATGTCGGCCTGAGGAGTTGATGGCTGGCAAAGAGGAGCTATTGTTAAAAATTCAAAATCAAAAACTTACATTTGCGCTCTATCATCTCGACTCTACCGTAACATCGTTTTATTCCGATGCGTTTCTCCACTCCCTTTTCCAGACGGCTCCGTAGCCTGTTGCTTTCGCTGGCCATTTTCATCGGTTTTGCCTGCGGCCCCAGTTCGTACGACATCAACGAGTTTATGAGTTTCTTCATGCCGGAGAGCAGTAATGCGTCGCTACGGGATCAGATTTATCATTTTACGCCCCAGTTGTACCGTTACGACGAGTATTACGATACCGACGAAGACACGGTAGAAACCGATGAGAATGTCCTGGCCTGGCTCGCCTACACCAAACGAAACGTGAAGCGGGAGGATATCGGTGGGGCCCTGTATAATCGGGAGAGTTCGGCCAGCAACGGTCTGGTGCGCTGGGCATCGGCGTCCAATCCGGCGGCCTTGTCCTACCTGCAACTGGCCTGGCGCGCCGAAGCAGTCGCCCCTCGTCCGGTCAATACCTGGGAAGTCGATTCCGCCCGGCTGGACACCTCCACCACCGCCGTGGTCATGCTCCTGGACGAAGCCCGGTCCGGTTATGCCAACACCTCCGATCCTTTTTTGAAAGAACGATACGGTTTTCAGGCCGTGAAGCTGGCTGCAATGGCAAAACGGTACGAACAGAGCCGGAAGCTGTATGAGGACCTCATTCGTCCTTTGGCGCGCAAGACGTTTATGAGCGACTGGGCCCTTTGCCGTCATGCCGGCGCAACCATGGCCCTGGGCGACACGGCCCGCGCGATGTATGAGTTTGCACAGGTGTTCGACCGGTGTCAGTCGCGACGGCGGGAGGCCGAAACGAGTCTGCGGATTTATGGCATCCGCTTTCGGAAAAAAGCGCTGGATTACTGTGTAAACGACCACGAAAAAGCCGCTGTATACGCTCTGTGTGCCATTCAGCCGAAACAGGATGCCCTGCCATTCCTGCAAGAAATGGTTAAGCTCAGTCCTAAAAATCCGCTGATCGAACTGGTGATGGCGCGGGAAATCAACCGGAACGAATATTTTTTCTTTCAGGACCGCTCACCGATCTACGCCTACGACGCGAAAAGCCGGGCCGATTCAACCCGGTTTGTGGCTCGCCAGGCCGAAGCCCCCGATTATTTTCAGCAACTCCGGACCTTCGCCCGGCAATCGGCGGAAAACAAGGCACTGGGCAATCCGGCCTTCTGGTATGCGGCAACGGCTTACCTCGATTATTTGGCCAAAGACTATCCCGAGGCTAAATCCCATTTAGAATTGGCCGGTCAGCAGACAACCTCGAATCCGGTTCTGAAAAAACAGATTGCACTGCAACACATGCTTTTGTTAACCGCCCAGACCGAAACCGTTACCCCGGAAGCCGAAAATCAGTTGATCGGCTACCTTGAACAATTCGGGCATTCGCTCAATTTTTACATGACCAACGCCTTGGTGGAAACGTGTAAACTGTGGGCGGCCAAATATGGGTATGGCGAATCCGCCGAAAAAAAAACCGGAAGCTGGCTTGGCGGCTGTTTTCGCTCGACAAAAAATCAAACCGATCCGAATACGGCAAAAGCCTTTCTGTTTGCGGCCTTAACCTCGGGGGAACTGAACGGTGAAGCCTATTTTAACAGCCACTCGGACTTGTACGCCATTGAGGATACGACCTCAGCGGCTACCATCCAGCAAGTGGTGGCGTTTGCCACCAATCCGGCGGCCACCGAGTTCGATAAACGACTGATCAAGCTGACCGGTTTTACGAACGACGATCTTCATATTCTCCTGGGCCGGCGGCTTCTGGCCGAAAACCGCTACGCCGAAGCCGCCGACGCCTATGCCAACGTTTCGGCAAAAACCTGGCAGACAGAGCCATTTAACCAATTTCTCACCGAAGATCCCTTTGCCGTCAACCTAATGGGGAAACAGCGGGGAACCAAAACAACCAATCCGTATACACCCGTCACTTATCTGAAAAAGCTGGTTGACCTGGAAATGCAGGCCAAAACCGCATCGGGGGACCAGGCTGCGGAACTGTATTATCAACTGGGTTGCGGCACCTATAACCTGACGTGGTTTGGCAACGCCTGGATTCTGGCAAGAGCGCGGTGGAGCGGAGCCGAACCGGTTTTTAATCCGTTTACGTACCGCCACGTCCAGAACCCGGACAAAAACCGGGATATCGAACAGGTCGGCAAGCTCGATTATTACACCACTTCGGTGGCTAAAAGCTATTTTGAGAAAGCCCGGGACGCAGCCAAAAATCCGGAACTGGCCGCCAGATCTACATTTATGGCCGCCCGCTGTGAGCAGAACGCGTTCCGTACCCGACAGGAGATGGAATGGTTCCAGCGAAACTACACCACCGACTTGAACCGGTTTACGGCGGAAATGAATACCCTCCGGCGCAGGGCGTTTAGCGAAAATATGACCAGACTATCGAATCAATATGCTCAAACGCGCTTCCACGCGGAGGCCGTTCGGGAATGTGCCACCTATGCGGATTTCGTGGCCGGAAAATAGAACGGTTTGGGGGTTCTCATTTTTTAAAGCGTTCGCCAAAGTAAAAATTGATGCCGCCGGCCACATAGCCCCATTTATCGTGATTATTGGTTCGGTAATGATTTCCTTCGGTAAAAGCCGGGCCGCTGGCCTGCATGACCTGGTTGTTGTTATCGAGTGTGGCGTCCAGTTTATCCGTTCGGACCAGGTTAAACCGGACATCCGCAAAAACGCTCATCCGGCGCGACAGGGCCGTTGAGCCACGCAGACCGGTGACCCAGACCAGTTCGTGGGTATTTTTAATGCCCGGTTTGCCGCGCGCTTCGATGCCGTCGCGCGAGCGGTGGCTGTTTTGGTTGTTGGTCTGACGCTGCAACTTGCCGGTGATCAGATCAAAGGCTTCGGCCTGGAAAAAGAGTAAACCGGCCCCTGCATACGGCCGCAGCTCATACCTTTTTTGATCCTGTTTAAACCATTCAAGGACATTGACCGAAGCCGCGGCCGCCACCTGTTTAAACCGGGTTTTGGCCGATGAATGATAAAACTCTTCCTGCTGAGCGCGGAGCAATCCAAAATCAGCCGGTATTTCGACCGAAATGGTGTTCGTGACTGGCACCATCAGGGTTACTCCTCCAAAGGGCGAAAAGGATTGTTCTTTCAGATCGCCATACAGTTGCGTAAAGCCTAAGCGGATGGCAAAACTCGCAGGGTGTGAATCCGCGCGGCCCGCCATTGTTTTAGGCTGTTGAGCCAACACCCGTACAGGAAGAAGAGTGATGAAAAGGAATGCAATGGCCAGGCGTAACGTTCTTTTCATGAGCGGTGGGGGCGATTTACCCTTAGACGAAGCGCCCGGTAAAAAGTCACTCCGCCCCACTTTTGACCCTTATCCCCTGATGCAAAAACCGGAAAAACCAGCTACGGACAACGGCTTTGATTTCATAGCCCCGGTTTACGATTTTCTTTCCCGACTGGTGTTTGGGAACTCCTTGCGGAAGGCACAGGTTCACTGGCTTCCTATGGTTCCTCCCAATGCCGATGTGTTGGTCCTGGGGGGTGGTTCCGGCTGGCTGTTGTCCCGGATTCTGACAGTTTGTCAACCCCGCAACGTGATTTATATCGACGCATCACCGAAAATGATTGCACTTGCGCAACAGAAAGTAAACCGCGATGAGCGGGTCGATTTCCGGATTGGAACCGAGCAATCCATCCGGCCCAACGAGCGGGTTGATGCGGTTTTTACGCCCTTCATTCTGGACTTGTTTTCGAACGAACGGCTTGAAAAGCACCTCCTGCCGGTTTTGGTCCGCTGTCTCCGACCGGATGGGATCTGGTTTGGCAGCGATTTTCTGGAACCGGTTCAGTGGTGGCAACACGCCCTGCTCTGGAGTCAGTACCGGTTTTTCGGGTTCCTGAGCGGCATTGAAGCGACCCGCTTGCCCGATTGGGTTTCGCTCCTTACCGGCTTCTCTTCCCTTCAGCCGGGGCCATTGGCCCGTTTTTACGGGGGAATGATCGGCAGTGGTTACTGGCAGAAGAAGGGCGCTGAAGAGATTCCAACGAGTCCGTCATAAAACAAAAAAGCCAGCGCGGATGATGGCGCTGGCTTTCAAACTTTCTATCATTCAATTACTTCACTTCTTCAAACGGCACATCCGAAACGTTATCCTGCTGACCGCTCGTTTGGCCGCCATTTTGGCCATTGGTCGGACCACCGGCAAAACCGTCGGCCGGATTCGGGCCTTGCTGACCACCCGTTGCATTGTATAATTCCTGCGAAGCGGCAGCCCAGGCGGCATTCAGTTTTTCAACACCCGCGTCGATGGCGGTGATATCGCGGCTGGCATGAGCCGACCGGAGTTCACTCAGCGCCCCTTCGATAGAAGACTTGTTGCCTTCAGAAAGTTTTTCGCCGTATTCTTTCAACTGTTTTTCGGTTTGGAAAATCAGCGAATCGGCCTGATTGACCTTCTCAATCGTTTCCCGTTCGGCTTTGTCGGCCGCTTCGTTGGCTTTCGCTTCTTCGCGCATCCGGTTGATTTCTTCGTCGCTCAGACCGCTGGAGGCTTCAATCCGGATTTTTTGCTCTTTACCGGTTCCCTTATCGCGGGCCGTAACGTGCAGAATACCGTTGGCATCGATATCGAAGGTCACTTCAATTTGCGGAATCCCACGCGGTGCGGGCGGAATCCCATCGAGGTGGAAACGTCCGAGTGACCGGTTTTGGGCCGCCATCGGCCGTTCGCCCTGCAAAATGTGGATTTCCACACTCGGCTGGTTGTCCGATGCCGTCGAGAAGGTTTCGGATTTCTTGGTCGGAATCGTCGTGTTGGCGTCGATCAGGCGGGTCAATACGCCCCCCATCGTTTCGATACCCAGCGAAAGCGGGATCACATCGAGCAGCAAGACGTCTTTCACTTCACCCGTCAAGACCCCACCCTGAATGGCCGCCCCAACCGCAACCGCTTCGTCGGGGTTCACGCTCTTGGACGGTTTTTTGCCAAACAGCTTCTCCACTTCTTCCTGCACTTTCGGAATCCGGGTTGAGCCCCCGACCAGAATCACTTCGTCGATCTGGCTCGCCGACAGACCGGCATTTTTCAACGCCCGGCGGCAGGGTTCCAGACTCCGTTGAATCAGCGAGTCGGCCAGTTGTTCAAATTTTGCCCGGCTCAGCGACCGAACCAGGTGCTTCGGAATCCCGTTTACCGGCATGATATACGGCAGGTTGATTTCCGTTGAACTGGAGCTGGAGAGTTCCACTTTGGCTTTTTCAGCGGCTTCTTTCAACCGTTGCAGAGCCATCGGGTCCTGCCGCAGGTCAATGTTTTCATCGTTCTTGAATTCCTGCGCCAGCCAGTCGATGATCACCTGATCGAAGTCATCTCCCCCCAGGTGCGTATCTCCATCGGTTGATTTTACTTCGAACACGCCATCACCCAATTCCAGAATAGAAATATCGAACGTACCGCCACCAAGGTCAAATACGGCGATTTTCATGTCATGGTGCTTCTTATCCAGACCGTAGGCCAGGGCCGCTGCCGTTGGCTCGTTGATAATCCGCTTCACGTCCAGCCCGGCAATTTGTCCGGCTTCTTTCGTCGCCTGCCGCTCGGCATCGTTAAAATAAGCCGGAACGGTGATCACGGCTTCCGTAATGGTTTGTCCCAGATAATCTTCGGCGGTTTGCTTCATCTTTTGCAAAATCAGCGCCGAAATCTCCTGGGGAGTATATTGCCGATCACCAATCCGCACACGAGGGGTATCATTTGGCCCCCGTTCTACGGAGTAGGCAACCGTTTTAATTTCATTCTGAACTTCGTTAAACCGTTTTCCCATGAACCGCTTGATCGAAGAGATCGTGTTCTTGGGATTCGTGATGGCCTGGCGCTTGGCCGGATCACCGACCTTACGTTCGCCGTTGCCGTTGTCCATGAAGGCCACAACGGAGGGTGTGGTCCGACGGCCTTCGCTGTTGGCAATGACCACCGGTTCATTGCCTTCCATAACGGCCACACACGAGTTGGTTGTTCCTAAGTCAATTCCTATAATCTTTCCCATGATACTAATTACGAATGTCTTGCTTTTAGTCGTTTGACAAACTTCAAATGCCTAGTGAACAAGTTCGGTGCCAGCGCCTGAAAACGCGCCAGAATGTGACAGATTGACAGTTTAAGCTGACTGAATGGCCTCTCCCGGTCCGCTCGAACCGGCGATTTCTGCCACTATGTAAACCGGCACGTTGCCAAAGCAGCTGTGGGTAACGCTGAAATCCTTTTCGTCAGGTTTGAAAAAAGAAGGCGGATTTTTCAATCCGCCTTTTCATCAATTGCCGAACAGTCCGCCGAGCATACCGCCCAGCCCGCCACTATCCGACGGTTTCTCTTTCGAGGCATTGCCTCCTCCCATAAAACCGCCCGCTACCCGCATCAGGTCACTCATATCGAGCTTGCCGTCGGCCATCGCCGAGTTGGCCATTCCCATCCAGTCAACACCCTGTTTTCCGGTTACCGATGACAGAATTTCATTGCCATCCACGCTCGGATCGTTCGTGTCCCGGGCTTTATTCATGAGTTTGCTCAGCACCATCGGTACCACCACCGTGGCAATCGACATGGCGATTTGGGGCGAAATCCCCAGACGTTCCATCAGGCTTTGCTGCACATTTTGCTGCACACCCTGTGTAACCGGGCTGGTCTGAATAGAAGTACCGCTGCCCTGACCGGTTACCATACTGAGCAGATCCATTAAATTCCCGCCCTGGGCCTGCTGTTGTAAACCGCCCAGAATACCGCTTGAAATCGCCTGAAGGGCTTCATCGTTTTGGTGATTAGGGATTGCGGGGTTGTTATTGATCGCTTCGCCAGACTGTTGGCGAATGAGCGTCATAAGGGTTTCCATCATGATTGAACGTAGTTTGATTTGAAAAAAGGCCTGAGAAAAACGACAAATTTTAGGCTTTACAACCCAACATACTGTTTCTTTGTGAATAACTCACCACAACCGAATGAGTTTACATTAAGACGCAATAATTTACGGTTTGTAACCCATGCCTACCGAAGAATCGCAACCGGAAGCCGCGCTCACCGAATTGCTGCGGGATTTGTTGTATCCCAGCGAGTCCGACGAACCCCTTGAAAGTGTGGCGTATCCCATCGCCCTGGATTCGCCGTTAACCCCCAGCCAGCTTCGGGATTTATTAGGGATCAAACCGGACGTTTACGTTGAAGAGATTCCGGAAGCCGAATTCTGGAAACCGGTCGTCGTCGACCAGGACTGGTACGAAGATGAAGAAAAACAGCGAACGAAGCGCTTTAGGCAAGTCCGCCACCTGCTCCGGAAACTAGTGAAAAACCGCCAGGTCTTTCGGGTGGGCGAAACCGAAGTGGATGTCTATCTGCTCGGGCGGAAAAAAGACGGCCACTGGGCGGGCCTGAAAACGCGGGTGGTGGAGACGTAAAAAAAGCAGGCAGCTCTTTCGAACTGCCTGCGGACTTTATTTCACAGTTTCAACAACGGCTTTGAAAGCCTCTGGGTGGTTCATGGCCAGATCAGCCAGTACCTTTCTGTTTAATTCAATACCGGCGGCATTGATTTTACCCATCAACACCGAGTAGGAAAGGCCGTTAAGCCGGGCTCCGGCATTAATCCGCTGAATCCAGAGGGCGCGGAAATCCCGCTTCTTCTGGCGACGGTCGCGGAACGAATAAACGAGGCCTTTTTCGACCGCATTTTTCGCTACCGTCCAAACATTCTTACGACGGCCAAAGTATCCTTTAGCCAGCTTTAAAACTTTTTTGCGACGTGCCCTTGAGGCAACGTGGTTCACTGAACGTGGCATTTTTTAATTGTTTGTTTTTGACGACAGGCGACAGAAATCAATTAAAAATTAAGAATTAAAAGTTAAAAATGATTTCTGGCTTACGCCAACACCGTCTTTGCTTTTAATTTTCAACTTTTAACTTTTAACTATTCTTTAAAGGGGCCTGTAATCGGGTGGAACATGAAACCGGGCGGAAAATCCGCAAGGGGGCTGGTGTGGCTTACGCCAGACCGAGCATAACCTGAATCCGACGCTCGTCGCCTTTGAACACCAGCGCATCATGAACGAGATTACGCTTGCGTTTGGTCGACTTTTTAGTCAGGATGTGGCTGTGGAAGGCGTGCTTCCGTTTGATTTTACCGGTACCCGTCAGCTTGAACCGCTTCTTGGCGCCCGAATTGGTTTTAACTTTTGGCATTGTTGTAAACAGAAAATGTTGCTGATTGTGAAACAGGCCGCAAAGATAGTGAAAAAAGTTTAAGGTATAAAGTTAAAGGTTTAACGTTACCCGAATCAGCTCGTTAAACCCTTACCTTTATACCGCACCGGAGACCCGGCTAACCGGCTTATTTTTTCACCTGAACGACTTTTGGAGCCAGGAACATACTCATACGCTTACCTTCGAGCTTGGGTTCGGCTTCAACTTTCCCGAATTCCTCCAGCCCTTTGGCAAACCGCTGAAGCAATTCCACTCCGCGTTCTTTGAAGACAATGGAACGCCCGACAAACTGAACGTAGGCTTTCACTTTGGAGCCTTCTTTCAGAAAGTTAATGGCGTGTTTTAGTTTAAATTCGAAATCGTGGTCGTCGGTATTAGGGCCGAACCGGATCTCCTTAATTACGACTTTCTGTGCCTTCGCCTTGATTTCCTTTTGTTTCTTCTTCTGTTCGTATTTGAACTTCGAATAGTCGACAATGCGGCAAACGGGCGGTACAGCATTCGGAGAAATCTCGACAAGGTCTAAATTTTGCGCCTGGGCCAAAGCCAGCGCCTGCTGAATGTCATAAACGCCCTGTTCGACATTTTCACCAACTACCCGAACCTGGCGGGCTAAAATACGGCCGTTGATCCGATAAGGTTCTTCGACCACACGCGGGGGGCGCATGGGTCTGCGCTGTAATGCCATAGAGTGTGTTTAGAGTTGAAAAATAAGCTGCTGGTGCAGTCTTTACGTGCCTATAACGTAATGTGATTTATAAAGTTTCCGGTAAAATAAGGATTTTGCTTATTCGGAACAAATTTTTGACAAGAATGAATCAGTAACCCTGCCAAAGGAACGGTTCCGGCGCCCCGCAATGACGGGATACACCACCAGAAACCCGTTTCTGCGTCCCCAAATCAGGGTTACTGATTCCTGGTTGATCAGGAAACCGCCGGTACACTGACTGGTTTGATTTCGTTCTGGAAAAACGCCACGAATTCGGAAATTGCCATTGATCCGATGTCGCCTTCGCCTTTCCGACGAACCGAAACGCGGCCCTCGGCTTGTTCCTTTTCGCCCAGAATTAGCATGAAAGGTACTTTATTAAGTTCGGAATCACGGATTTTACGGCCAATTTTTTCGTCGCGGTGATCGACATAGCCCCGAATATCGTGTTCCTGCAACGCCAGAAAAACGTCATTGGCGTAGTCTTCGTATTTCTCCGAAATCGGCAAAACCGCAATCTGGTCGGGTGAAAGCCAGAGCGGGAAATGCCCCGCCGTATTCTCGATCAGGATGGCAATAAACCGCTCCATCGACCCGAACGGTGCCCGGTGAATCATCACCGGCCGGTATTTCTGATTGTCAGAACCGGTATATTCCAGTTCAAAGCGTTCCGGCAAATTATAATCAACCTGCACCGTACCAAGCTGCCATTTCCGGCCCAGCGCATCTTTCACCATAAAATCGAGTTTCGGACCGTAGAAGGCCGCTTCACCCAGTTCGGTTACCGTGCGAAGCCCTTTTTCGGCGGCCGCTTCCACAATGGCGGCTTCGGCTTTTTCCCAGTTTTCATCCGAACCGATGTACTTTTGTTTATTCTCCGGATCACGGAGCGAAACCTGCGCCATATAGTCATCGAATCCGAGCGACCGGAAAACATACAGCACCAGATCAATCACTTTCATGAACTCGTCTTTTACCTGATCCGGCCGGCAGAAAATATGCGCATCGTCCTGCGTAAAACCGCGAACGCGGGTTAAACCGTGTAATTCGCCACTCTGCTCATACCGGTAAACCGTACCGAATTCGGCGAGTCGCAACGGCAAATCCCGGTACGAACGGGGCTTGGTTTTGTAAATTTCGCAGTGGTGCGGGCAGTTCATGGGTTTGAGCAAAAACTCCTCGCCCGCTTCCGGTGTCAGAATCGGCTTGAACGAATCCTCACCGTACTTATCCCAATGGCCCGACGTTACGTACAGTTGTTTGGCTCCAATGTGCGGAGTCACGACCGGTGAATACCCCGCCCGGACCTGGGCTTTGCGCAGGAAGTTTTCCAGCCGCTCCCGCAGCATGGTTCCTTTCGGCAACCAGAGCGGCAGGCCGGCACCGACTTTTTCCGAGAACGCAAACAGTTCCAGTTCCTTGCCCAATTTGCGGTGATCGCGTTTTTTGGCTTCCTCCAGCACGTGCAGGTAATCGTCCAGTTCTTTCTGTTTGGGGAACGTAACGGCATACACGCGGGTCAGCATCTTGTTTTTTTCGTCACCGCGCCAGTAGGCACCGGCCACACTCATGATTTTGGCGGCTTTGATAAAACCGGTATTCGGAATGTGTGGCCCGCGGCACAGGTCCGTAAAATGGCCCTGCGTATAAAAGGTAATGGTACCATCGTCGAGTTTTTCAAGCAAATCGAGCTTATACGGGTCGCCTTTTTTCTCGAAGTAGGCAATGGCTTCCGCTTTGCTGATCGGCTGGCGGACAAACGCCTGTTTCTGGCGCGCCAGTTCGAGCATTTTGTCCTCTACTTTTTTAAAGTCTTCCTGCGAAAAGTGGTGCCCGTTTAAATCGACATCGTAATAGAAGCCTTTCTCAATGGGCGGTCCGATGCCAAACTGAATGCCCGGATATAATTCCTCAAGCGCTTCCGCCAGCAAGTGAGCGGATGAGTGCCAGAATGTCGCCTTGCCTTCGGTATCGTTCCATGTCAACAGTGTAACCGTGGCATCTGTCGTGATGGGGCGGGTGGCATCCTGAACCGTACCGTTAACTTTGGCCGCCAAAACATTGCGAGCCAGTCCTTCGCTGATGCTCGCTGCAATTTCCAGACTGGTTACTCCATTGGGATACTCCCGGACACTGCCGTCGGGCAGCGTAATGCGAATTTGGTCACTCATATATTATCAAGTTTAAGCCGTATTTTTCAAGTGGCAAGTTTCCACAAAAGAACAGGGAAAGCAACAGATTGGATTTAATTTCTCGATGAATCGCGCGGAAACCGCGTTCGGGGCTGGATCATCATGATGCGAACCCGCGTCGTGTCCAGTACCGGACCCGAACGGGGAGATACGTTTGCGTGGTCGTCGTACGACAGATCCGTTTCTTCACCACCGGTTTTTCGCTTTTGAACCCGCCAGTAGCCATAGTAAGCCTGCTGGTCGGCCGGATTGTCCTGCATGGCTAACGCGTAAAGACTAACCGCTTGTTCCCACTGCCGCATTTGTTCGTAACATAGGGCCCGAAAATAGGTAATTCGGGGGTATTTCGGGTCCAGTTTCAGCACCTGGTCGAAATGCCAGAGGGCGCGTTCCAGGTTACGCCGTTTCATCATCACCAGACCGGATTGCACCTGGGCCTGAATCATTGACGGGTCCAGCCGCAGGGCTTTCTGGTAAAAAAAATAGGCGCTGTCTTCCACCGACGTTTGCTGGAAAATATGGCCCAGCGCATACAGCAACCCCGGATCATTCGGGAAATAGGCCGTTCCGCGTTTGTTAAAGGCAATAGCCGATGCAAAATCGCCCCGCACCGAATAAATAATGGAGAGCTGCACATACGGTTTTAAAAACCGGGGTTTCAGACTCAGGGCCCGGTTATAATAGGTAATGGCCCGGGCCGTGTCGCCGGATTTGGCCGCAACCAGGCCGTTGAAATAAAAGGCTTCTCCTTCGAACGGCGCCATTTGCAGGGCTTTCAGCAGGTAAAACCGGGCGCGATCAAGTTGCTTTTCCTGCTGCAGCAAATCCCCGATAACGATGTATAATTCGGGGGTGTTTACGCCCAGCCCTTCCGCTCGCAGGGCACTTTCCAGGCCATCGGCATATTGGTCCCGCTGGCGTAAAATCTGGGCCTTAATCAGGTGGTACCGGCCTTCATTATTTTCCTTTTCCAGCGCTTCATTGATGTCGGCCAGGGCTTCTTCGCTTTTTCCCAGATCGCGGTAAACCGCAGCCCGCTTGGCGTAGGCGGAAGCCGGACTGCTCTGGTTGATCGCCCGGGTCAGTGCTTCCAGGGCGGCCTGATTCCGGGTATCCGCCGAATTTTCGGGCACTGCCGGAATGCGGGTCTGCTGCTGGTCATCCTCCGTACAAGCCACCAACAAACTCAACCCAATCAACCAACAAAGGCTCCAGAACTTGCCCATTCTTTCCGATCAGAAACCGCCAATCAAGATCAATACCGTATTTTCTGTTGCAAATATAGCCGATTAATGAGAGGAAAACCGATAAAAAACGCCGAGTGGCAAACGCTTGGCAAAGCGGTCGGTCAAATAAAGTTCCCCGAGTTCGGCGTTCGGGCGGTTTTTGAAATAGGCCGTCATCAGATTATCAAGAATGAGGGCTGAAAAACCGAGGGAGTACAGATTACTAATCAAAAAGTAGTTTTCGCGATCCAGCAGGTCCGAACAGGCGTGTAGCAATTCCGGCAGGTGCTCTTCCAGGAGCCACTTCTCGCCTTCCGGTCCCCGACCGTAGGCGGGTGGATCCAGGATCAACCCATGATAGGTATTTCCCCGACGCACTTCCCGCCGGACAAATTTCAGGACATCTTCCACGACCCAGCGGATGTTATCCAGACCGCTCGCTTCCATGTTCTCCCGCGACCACGAAATCACCTGCCGGACGGCATCCACATGCGTCACGTCGGCCCCGGCCTGCCGGGCCGCCAGCGAAGCGGCTCCGGTATAGGCGAACAGATTCAGAACCCGCGGTTTTTCAACCGGCAAAGCCGAAACTTTCTGCTGAATATACGTCCAGTTGACGGCCTGTTCGGGAAAGATACCGACGTGCTTAAACGACGATAACGACAATTTAAAGGTCAGGTTCAGCGACGATTGCTGGTAGGGAATGAACCATTTTTCCACCATTTTAGGACGCAGCAACCATTCTCCTTTTTCCTGCGAACCTTTATCCCGTTTGAAAACCGCCGTGGCCAGCTGTTGCCATTCCGATTCGGGCAGTGATTTGGGCCAGATGGCCTGGGGCTCCGGGCGACTGAGGGTAAAGGGACCAAACCGCTCCAGTTTCTCAAAACCGCCGGAATCGATCAGTTCGTAGGAAGGCCAGTTTTCGGGAGAAAGCAGGTCCAGATTATTCGGATGCATTCGAAAGTTTTAAAATATACGCAAAATCAACGGGGGTAATTGGCACCACCGAAAGCCGCGAAAGTCGGAACAGCGGCAGGTTCTGCAAGGATGGGTCAGCTTTCATTTGCTGCAAGGTAACGGTTTTCGGAAATTCGGAAACCGGCTCAAGCTCGACCGCTACCCACCGGGGATCTTCAGGAATCGTCGGATCGGGATACGACTCCCGGCTGACCTTCGCCAGACCGACAATTTCTTTGCCGGTTACACTGTGGTAAAACAGCACCTGGTCGCCCAGGCGCATGGAAGCCAGGTTGTTGCGTGCCTGGTAATTCCGGACACCGTCCCAGACGGCTTTACCCTGCTTCACAAAGTCGTTCCACGAATAGGCATCCGGTTCGGATTTGACAAGCCAGTAATTCAAGGGATGGAAAGCTAAAGGTGGCGAAATGAATCCATGGACGAAAACCGGGTGTCAATAGTCATCAAAATCATCCCCATAGCCGGAACCGTACTCATCACGGGAATGATCCTCATCCAGTCCTTTGAATTTCAGCCCTTTTTTGATGAGTGAAATTTGGCCCGAGTGGTAGGTATCATGATTGATCACGCCGTGCAGAAGGTCGTAATAGGTATAGTCGCGACCGGGCACGATGTCTTCCAGAAACTCGTCATCATCCCGTTTATCGAGTTCATTGATCAGTTCCTCCTGACTCAGACTCAGCTCCATTTGCAGGGCTTCCCACTCGAAATCGTCGATTACCTGCAGGGAACCGAAGTTTTTTTCGGGTGTTTTGATATCGAAATCCTTATCGCCCTGCATTTTTTTTACGCAGAAAATCCGCCAGCTGGTCATGTGAAAAACCAGTTCCGCAATCGAATGCGTATTGGGCGTCAACCGATGGCCGGCCATTTCGGGCGAGACTCCGCTCAATACCTCCACCAGCGACGGTCCATGCCATGCTTCCTCTCCTTCGTAGGTTGTATTGAGTAAATCAATAATTCGAATTAGCTCGTCGTTTTGTACCATTTTAACGTATTGTCAATTTTCGAGAGGGAATATACCTGCTTTCTATTAGTTCGGCAAAGGTAAAAGGGTTTGATCATTTTTCATCATGTTACTTCACGGACGGTTACCTGTGGCGACGTTATAAATTATTAAAGAACTTTCATTTTATTAAAACCGGCAGACGAATGGCCAAAATCCTACCCTTTGGGTAAAAAACCGCCTTCCTACCCCAAACAATCCAACTCTCCGCTTTTTTTGACGACAAAATGGTTTTATTGATTATTCTACAAATATGACAAAAGTCTTGACATTTGTATAGACAATCAATAGTTTTGATTCATCGAGTATTCGATCGACTTAACTACTCAAAGGGTCAGCCTCCTCTTTGTGTTCAGTAAAAAGTTACCAATTCTACAAAGTAATTAATCCTCTGTAGCTATCAACTTATGAACACTTGCCGTCATACCGACGAGGAGCTGGTACGGTATTACCTTGCTACCCAAAAAAGTGACTATTTTGGTCAACTTTACAAACGCTATTCAAACAAGGTCTACCGCCGTTGTTTGACCATCACGAAAGATCCGGTCGATGCGGAGGATTTCATGCAGGACATCTTCGTGAGGGTTTTATCTGGCTTGCACAACTTTAAGGAAAAATCAACTTTTTCTACCTGGCTCTATACCGTTTCAACCAACTACTGCATGGACCGGATGAAACTCAATCGCCGGCGCAGCGACTGGGTGGAGCTGGATCATGAAATCGCCCGAACGCTGGCTGAAACCAATGATTATATCCATCTGGAGGAACGGTACCAACTAATCGATCTGATTCTGGAGAAAATTGCCCCCTGCGAGTCGATGTACCTCCGAATGAAGTACCAGGACAACATGAACATCCGCGAAATGGCCTTAACGCTCCAGGTAAAAGACAGTGCGGTCAAGATGCGTTTAAAACGCGTTCGGGACAAAGTGAAAGATATTCTCATCGTTTATCAACTCCGCTGATGGCCGAAACCTTTACGCTGTTCTACTGACAACTGATGGAGTTCCGGGTAGGGCCGCAAAGCAGGACTGCATTGCGGCCTCATTTCCCATGCTTTTTTCCGATAACGCTGATGTTACCACTCCCCTCCAGGTAACACATCCGGACGGTTCGGTAATCCTCCACTCCGTTTTCGCGTAAAATACCCATCAGTTCGTCCTCGGAAATCATTTCGCGTTTCATATTCTGGCGCATCAGCTGCCCGTTCTTCACCAGCAGAATGGGATCGGGTTCCGCGATTTTTTTGAAGAATAGCGAACGGTACCCCAGCCAGTCGAGCAGATAATCCCAGAACACCAGCGTACCGACCAGCACCAGGCCCTCGGTAACCGATTCGTACGGCCCGGCCATTGAATTCTGGGCGGCATCCGAGATCATGGTGATCAGCAGTAAATCGCTGAGGTTGAGCTGACCGGTGCCCCGGCGGAAAAACCGGAGATACAGGAAAACGAACCAGTACGTCAGGGTTCCCCGAACGATCATTTCCAGCACCGACGTGTCCGGAATAAAAACAGAATGCCAGTTTACACTAAAAACTTTTTCCATGGTGATCACTTCGCTTACGGATCCTCAAAGGGGAGGAACGCCCGGAAAATATAAGGTAAAAACCGGGGTTTGAATATCCCGATGCATTCATGCTTTGACAGTTTTTAATTTTCCGTGTAACTTCACGCCATGAAGCATATTCACATTCGTACGGTGTCTTTGGCCACCATTGTCTTACTGACCGTCCTGAGTCGGCTGTTTCCTCATCCGCCAAATTTCGCACCGGTTGCGGCTCTGGCCCTTTTTGGAGCGGCAACGTTCGATCGCAAATGGCTGGGCCTGGTGGTTCCACTGGCAGCCATGCTCCTGAGCGATCCGTTTCTGGGTTTCCATGATGGCATGTGGGTTGTCTACGGGTCCTTTACACTCATCTGGGGCCTCGGCCTGGTGCTGCTCCGGAAAATTACCGTCGGTCGGGTGGCAACAGCCTCCTTCCTGGCTTCCGTTTTATTTTTCCTGACGACGAACTTCGTGTACTGGTTCGACAACACGTTCTACCCGCAAACTCCCCAGGGATTGATGGCCAGTTACCTGGCCGGTCTGGCTTTTTACAACGGTCAATCCTTTTTCCTGAACGGCGTGCTGGGCGACCTGACATTCAGCACGATTTTGTTCGGTGGCTATTATTTACTGCAACGCCAATTCCCGGTTCTGAAGCTGGCACGCTCCTAACTTATTGTCGTTCAATACCCTAAAAAAACCTGAGGACGTTTCATCGTCCTCAGGTTTTTTTATGCGGTTTTATGGGCTACTTGCCTGCAACTGAGGCTACTGAAACCCGGCACCCGTCGATGGTCTGTTACGCACGGCATGAATCATGAAACGGACAACAATAAACCGGCCCGCATTTCTGTTTTATCGACGAAGTGTGAAAGAATATGTGTCGTCGATTCCTGCCCATCGTACTCGTACTGGTTTTTTGCCTCGGACTCCGCCCCGCGTCCGTCGCACCGGCTGCCGAAAATTATAGTCGGATTGATTACTATGCCCGGAATACCCCCGAGTCGTATACCCGGAGTATTGCCAGCCTGTCGGATTACCTGACAGCACCGGCCCGGACCGATATGGACAAAGTTCGGGTGATTTATGCCTGGATGGTGTCCCATATCCGGTATGATCTGGCGGCCGTAGCCAATCGAAGTTCCCAGAAATATTATTCAGAACTGGAGTATGCCAACCGGGTTCTCCGGCAGCGTAAAGGCTTATGTACTGGTTATGCCCTGCTTTTCAAGTATTTACTAAAGCGAGCGAATGTACCGTCGGTTTCCATCCGGGGATATGCCCGAACCGACGATAAGGAAGCCGGTCATCCCGTGCGCGTGGTGGATCACGAATGGAATGCCGTCAAAATTGATGATGACTGGTACTTGCTCGATCTGGCGTGGGCGGTCACGACGGCGGCCGATGGCGAAATCAGTAACGACTTTTATTTCCTGACGCCCCCCGAACTCTTTGTATCGCAACACTTTCCGGCCGAAACCGCCTGGCAACTTCTCAATCAACCCCTCAGCAAATCGGAATTCGACCGGTTTCCGAAACTATACGATCCGTATTTTCAACTGGGTTTTGGGCCGGACTTCCCGCGAAATGGCCAGATTAGAACGTCGGGCCTGGCGGAACTACGGCTCCTAAATGAACAACCCGTGGAATACCTCTGCACGGTCAGCCGGTTTGGGCAATCCAAAGGCGTGGAGATGCCCGTGGCGGTTTCCCGCTTTGGCAACCAGGATCATCTTCTGTTTAAAGTCCCGGTAAAAGGCTGGTCGACGCTGCATGTCTTTGCCCGCTCCCGCACGAATGCCCGGGTCCGTAAATTCGATTGTATTGCCTCGTTTTCGATTTATAATTCCTAAGAAAAAAGCCCGCCCAGCCCGGGAGGAACGCCCTGTGGTTGCGCTTTATTCGTTTCGCGGCCTTCTACCGAAGGTAAATTCGCAGATTCCGGAACTGATCCATACGGGCGTAACTTTTTTCCCGCATCACGACGGTCGATTCCGGGCCTT
This sequence comes from Larkinella bovis, assembly GCF_042655385.1. NCBI lineage: Bacteria > Pseudomonadati > Bacteroidota > Cytophagia > Cytophagales > Spirosomataceae > Larkinella > Larkinella bovis. Next base: position 957,768 of record NZ_JBHSMA010000001.1, read on the forward strand.
CGATAATGGCCGGGCCTGAAAGGGTGTCATCAGCCCGAATACCGGCCCGATCATAAATCGGACAACCACACGGAGTCAGGTCTTTCTCGTAGTAGACTGAGCGGTAGCCTTTCAAAGCGTGGAAATCACCGGACCGGTTTGACGGGTTATAATAACCGGCTCGTTGCAAGGTAGCCGGAATTGCCCAGTCCGGGTCGTTTTCGGCCAGAACGAGCAGATAACCCAGCGCCGACGAAACCCCGGCTCCCACCGGCACCACCACCTGCGTTATCCCCAGCAAACGGGCAATTTCGCACGCATGCACCGGCCCCGCGCCCCCAAATGCCAGCAGACTGTACGTTTCCAGCCTGGCCGGTGTACTATGGGTTAAGGCACGAATCCGGGTTGCAATCGTGGCCTCGATTTCGTTGGATGCCCGCATGGCTGCTTCTTCGACCGAAATGCCAAGCGGTTCTGCCAGGTGTTTAAAAATGGCATTTTTAGCCAGCTCCAGCTTTAATGGAATTGCCCCGTAGAGAAAATAATTCTTGTTCAGAAATCCCAAAACCAAATCCGCATCCGTCAGGGTCGGGTATTCCCCCCCGCGATCGAAACAGGCCGGACCCGGGCCGGGGGTGGCGTGTTCAGGCAACAATTCCAGGTTGCCATTTTCACCGATCCCAAGGTAACTATTCCCGCCAATATCGAAGCTTTTAACCTGGTAATCAAGCGATTGATCCAGCGAACTCGGCGAGCGGGGCGAAAAATCGGTTTGCAGCGAGACAAAAGCCGATGAACCCCCGATTCGCAGCACAATCAGATTTTTTTGCTCCAGTTGTTCTCCAAAATACCGCCCGGTCATCAAGCCACCAATTCGGGGCGACAGAATGGATTCCGGGTCATCAGCGGCCTCATCAATAGTTACCACTTTTCCGTGACCAGTAACGAGTTTCATCGGCGTCCGCCAGCCCGCAGCCTGCAGCAAGGATTCCAGCTCACGCAGGCAGTTGATAGCCATTGCCGGCTGCATATGGACGCTCATTCCCACCACCAGCGCTTCCACTTCCGCTACCCCAATTTGCTTTTCCGCCAGAAAATGACCAATCTCCTGGACGAGATTTCCGACTGAATCGTAAAGGGTCGTTGGAATCTTTTTAATAGAAAGTCGTCCGGCTTCGTCAAGTATTACAAAATCCGTAAAGGTTTCCCCCAAATCAATGCTAAAACGATAACGACTCATCATGGTCCGTGAATAGGCAGGTACTAATTTACTTCGTCGTGATTTTCATTGCCGTAATCCGCCACCGGCCGTCTGGGTCTTTTCGCAGTTGGCTGGTAACAGATGCGGTTTGGGGAGCTGTCGTTGTAGCCTCAACAGGAGAAAACGTGTATACTTCAACGGCTTGCGCGGTCTTTTCATTGATCTCCAGCTTCCGAACCCGGTAATTCTGGTACCTGATTTTTCCAGCGGATGCCTGGTAGGCGGCCGGTGCCTGCGTACTTCCATCGGCAGCGGTTATTTTCGCATCGTCAACAAACCAGGCATTCAGGCTCTCTGCTGCCCCGGCACCGGGGTGCAAACCACCCATTCGGCGTTTGAGCAGGACCAGGATCGAATCCCGGTCGGGGTAGAGTGCCGTCGTGGTCGTCCGGGTTTCCGTTTTGCGCAGACGTCGTTGCGTTTCTTCCGACGGAGGGGCGGTTTGCTGGGCAAAAACCGACGTGGACAGCGCCCCTCCGACTAGGAGCATTAAATACGGTTTTTTCATGGATCTGTAGGTTATTCTTTCCAGTACACCACTAAAAATGAGATTCTGGCCTTAAAAGTAAAGTTTTTCTGCCACCCTGAACGTATTACAATGCGCTTCCACAATATCGGCCAGGCGGGGCGAATAGCCTCCTCCCATCGAGACCGCCATGGGCAAACCGGCGTTAAGTGCCTGACTGAAAACGAATTCATCCCGAAGCCTGCACCCTTCTCGCGAAACATTCAGTTTGCCAAGCCGGTCTGATTTCAGTATATCGACACCGGAAATATAAAACAGAAAATCGGGCTTTTGTTCTTTTAATAGCTGCGGCAAGGTCGAAGACAGCAGATTTAGATACGCCCCATCATCGATTCCGGTCGGTACTTCAACATCCCGATCAGACAACTCTTTTTGCAACGGGTAATTTTCTTTCCCGTGCATGCTGAATGTAAAGACGCGGGGCTCATGCCGGAAAATAACCGCCGTTCCGTTTCCCTGGTGAACATCGAGATCAATAATGAGGATTTTTCGGGCGAGTTTGCGGTCGAGTAAATAAAAGGCCGCAACGGCCACATCGTTTAGCAGGCAAAAACCTTCTCCCCGATCCGGAAAGGCGTGATGCGTTCCCCCCGCAATGTTCAGAGCGACCCCATCGGTCAGGGCAAAGTGACAGCAATCGATGGTGCCCTGCGTAATGGTCCATTCCCGACGGACCAGACCCGACGTTACCGGAAAACCGATTCGGCGCTGCATAACCGCCGGAACCGTCAGCGTTTTTAACTGACGAACATAGGCTGCGGTATGCGCCATCAGCACCCATCGATCGTCCACCTCAGCGGGGGAAAAGAAGTTCTCCGGTCGGCAGGTACCCTCGTATACGAGTTGATCGTGAATCAGTTCGTATTTCGCCATCGGAAACCGGTGGCCTTCGGGCAGCGGGTGTCGGTAGATAGGATTATAAGCAATTTTCAACATCCGTCGGTAAGTTAGCGGACAACAAACTGTTATTATCCGCTTATGCAAACTGTAATTGTGACTGGAGGAGCGCAGGGAATCGGACGCGTAACGACACAGTATCTGTTGACCCATGGCTACCGGGTGGCGGTCTGGGAGAATGATGCCGAAGCGCTCGAAGAATTTAGTGAAGCCATGAAAGCGGCCAATTCCAAAGCGCTCGTCATCAACTGCGACATTTCCTCCGAAACGGCGGTAAAAAATGCCGTTCGGGCCACCCTGGATCGGTTCGGCCAGATTAACCATCTCATCAATAATGCTGCGATCATGGTTGATAAACCCCTGGATCGTTTCACCCTGGAAGAATGGAATCGCGTCATCGGAACCAATTTGACCGGCACCTTTCTCTGTTCCAAATATACCGCCCCTCACCTGACCGAGCAACTGGGCAGCATCGTGAACCTGTGTTCCACCCGGGCGTTCCAGTCCGAACCGGATACATTCGCCTATTCCGCATCGAAAGGCGGTATTCTTGCGCTGACGCACTCCCTGGCGGTTAGCCTGGGCCCCGCCGTCCGGGTCAACTGCATCAGTCCGGGCTGGATCGATGTATCGGCGTTGAAGAAAAAAGGCAAGGCACGCAACGAAACCCTGCGGCCCGAAGATCACAGCCAGCATCCCGCCGGACGCGTTGGGCAGGCCGACGACATCGCCCGGATGATTCTCTTTCTAATCAACGATTCCAACTCATTTATTACCGGTCAGAACTTCGTTGTCGACGGTGGAATTTCCCGAAAAATGATCTACGTCTAGCCATTTCCAATCGACTCATTACAAATTGGATACCCTCAAAATAAAATCCAAAAAATCTCCACGGGAAATTTGGTTTACAAAAATACATGAGTATTTTTACGCAGTATTTCAGCGAAATTTATTTTGACTTGATAATACGGCGCTGTTTTTATGTTTAAAAATATGAATACCAACCTACCCAGTCAGACAGTGATTGAAACCCGCTGGTTGACGATGGTAAACCAGATCCAGCACCAGCATGACGATTTGCTTGATCTTATTGAAAAGTTGGAACAAATTCCTTCATCAAATCCGCAAACGGTATATAAACTCACCCGTTTGCAACAACACGTACTGGATACATTAACATTTCTGCTGGCAGAATCGAATGTGGATGGCGAGCCCGTGGCCCCATCCAAGTTCTGGGAGCGATTGCAAAAAAAACATCACCACAGTCAGGTTCTGGTTCAGTTGAAACAGCAGATTGACCAGGAGTTGATTGATCTACGTTTATCCTGATGGGGTGGCTTTACGTCTGATTTTCCATTTTCGCTTTTTTTACCGTACCTACCGTACTTTTTTTTCTCTGTCCTAAAAATGAGAGCCCCGGCCAAACCGGGGCTTTTCGCTTCGCAACCGCCCAAACCGGCGCCGTCTTCTCAATAGCTAAATGCCACCCGCTGGTTTGCAACCCTTTGCCTGCAATTCTGGTCTATCAGACTGAAACCGATTGGTTCAGGAAACCAAGGGCTGGGGGAACCCCGTTCAGGAGCCATCTTTGGGGGAATAAATTCTAATAGGCTATAGGAAAAATCTTTACTTTACGATGGTGGGAATGTCCGGAAGCGCTGCTACCGGGCATTTTTGTTTTCAACCATGCCGTGGAAGTCCGTTTTTTTAGGCTGCTCTTTTTTCTGCAATGTTTTGCCCTGCTCGATTAATTCGCGGTAGGTGAAGTCTTCGTTACGAAATAAACTTGTATCATACAACTTAGGTTAGTAGTTGCCCTGCTCGCGTCTTCTCCAGAATTCTCTCCCGATCATACTCAGCTAGAGCGGTAAAGATTTGCAAGCCCAACTTGCCAGCCGGCGTGCTACTGTCACCCCCAAGTCCAGTGCCTTGAAGTGAATGTCCTTTTTGGCGAACTCTCCCAGTATGCTGATTAGGTGATCCCGACTACGACCTAAACGAAAAAAGCGGGCGACCATTACCGTATCACCCGAACGCAGTTGGGCCAGCATCGTGTCCAGAGCCGGTCGGCTCGTGCTGATGCCTGTGATCTTGTCCTGGAAAATTTCGTCACAGCCTGCTTTCTGTAAGGCATCGAGTTGGGTATCCAGATTCTGATCGAGCGTTAAGACGCGGGCATAGCCAAAAATTTTGTTCATGGGTTCAGGAAGTCATTATCACTAAGATAAATACCTATTTATTTTAGAACTTACTTTCTAAACCCTATTTTTGGCAACTGGGTAGCGATGGTGGGATGGACTAAGGAGAGGTTCGGAAAGGTACAGGTTGCAAATCGGGCCTTATACGTTTGTCTCCCTTTTCGACAAAAGAAAACCGACAGCCCGGTAAGACTTTGCTGGACTATCGGTTCACGAACGTTTACACAAGTTCAGTCAGAAGTCGTTTGATCATCTCAGGGCTTGAGCACCTTCAGCGTAGCGGTTTGTTGCCCACTGCTGACCCGCAGGCGACCGTTGTCAAAATCGTGCTCCCCTAAAACAACGTAATTACGCCGACTCATAGTCTGGTAAGTAGGCAACGGACTTGCTTACTCAGTAGACTACGTTAAGCTTATAAAGGATTTTAAGTAACGTTTTATCGATCACCAACCAGTTATCATTCACATGATTCACCCCGATACCTACATCAATGTTACACCCAAAGGACTGGGCTTATTTGCTAAACGACGCTTTGAGCGGGGGGCCATCCTGTGGATCGCCGACGATATCGACGCCAAGATTCCGCTTTCCGACTACCTCGCCCTTGATGCCATTCAGCAGCAGAAGCTAAACGTCTACAGTTATCTCGATTACCAAAACCGGGTCATCATTCCCTGGGACGAAGGAAAGTATGTCAACCACTCCTGCGCGCCTAACTCAACGGGCATTCTGGAGTTCGACAACATCAGCATCGCCTACCGAACGATTGAAGCCGACGAAGAGATTGTGGAGGATTACTACGGTTACTTTGGCCATTTTGAGTCGTTCGATTGCCGTTGTGGCGCCCCCAAGTGTCGGGGGGTTATCTCACAAGTAAACTCCTATCAGGCCGATTTACGGCTACGGCTAGCCGACATTCGACCTATTCTGCTCAATCAGCCTCAGCACCTGCTTGGCATTAAATCAGCAGAGAATGACGCCTTTTTTCAGTTGCTCCACCAGTATGCCCCTGCTTTATGAACGAACTAACGAAATGGGTGCTGATCCTGGTGAGTCTGGAAGTGTTTTCCCTGCTGGCCGATTACCTAATTAAAAAAGCCTCCTTGCAGGCCGGTATGGATGGGTGGCCCTGGCTGCTAACAGGCGGTCTGATGTATGGTACGACGGCCATTGGCTGGTTTTACATGATGCGCTCATTCAAGTTGTTTACCATTGGACTGCTTCATTCGTTCGGGGTCATTGCTCTGACTTTAGTGCTAAGTCTGTTTGTTTTCCAGGAAAAGATTACCCTGCGCGAATGGGTCGGCATTGCGCTGGGCTGCGTCTCCATTGGCTTGTTGGTACGCTTCCGTTAAATTCTTTTTTATATCTACTGTCCTTCACCAGACATCTGTACTCAATAGGTTACTAAACAGGAAGCTAGGAGGGGTTATTTGTTCTATCAAAAAGGGAATCCTTCTTGATAGTGAGGTCCTCCCAGAAAACTGAGCCGTTTAAAAGTAGAGAAATCGGGCGATTTGGATTAACTTAAATCAAACAAATCGTCATGAAGAAAACCAAATTCACGGAGGCCCAAATTGTGTTTGGCCTACGCCAAGCGGATACTGGAACGACTGTTAATGCACTCCACAATTTTTGGATTTGATCCAAAAAATACAACGCCCTCCCGATTTTCCGACTTGATCCGGATCAAGTCGGAAAATCGGGAGGGCACAAACCAAAAACACCTTACAAATCACTGAAAATCAGATCTTTGTAAGATGTTACTTGTACCGGGAGCCGGACTCGAACCGGCATGCCCTTGCAGACATTGGTGTTTGAGACCAACGCGTCTACCGATTCCGCCATCCCGGCATACTCACGGCGCGCCGCTCAGCGAACGTGGGTGCAAAAGTAGTTTTTTTACGGAATATTGAACAATGAATCCGGAATATTTTTTTGGACCATAAGACCCGGTAAGGCCGGATTCCATTCAACAACAGCGGTTTTAGCGCCCTGCCGGACGGTATTACTCATACCGCAGAGCTTCAATCGGGTCAAGCCGGGACGCCTTGAAGGCCGGATAAATCCCTGAAAATAAACCAACTGACACACACACCAGAATTCCAACGCCCATCCAAAGCCACGGAACAACAAAGCTGCCGTTTCCCTGACTCACAATGGACGAAATGATGTTTCCGATCCCGATTCCCAGAACAATACCGCCCAACCCGCCCAGAATACAGATCACAATCGCTTCAATCAGAAATTGCTCCCGGATGCGTTTCGGGGTCGCGCCCAACGACTTCCGAATGCCAATCTCCCGCGTCCGTTCGGTAACCGACACCAGCATAATGTTCATCAGCGCAATGGAAGCCCCCAGCAAGGTGATAAAACCGATCCCAAACCCACCGATTCGAAGGTAACCGGAAATATTCTCAAAGTCTTTCGCCAGCTCATCGGCGCGCTGGATTTCGAACGAATCCGGCCGCCCCAGTTTGTCCCGACGAATCAGGCGCATGAGGCCGCGGGCTTCGCCCACCGCCGTTTCGGCATCGGCCATATTCGGCACCGAACCCGTGATGTCGAATGTCAGCGTTCGGTTGGCGGCCATCGCCCGGGCATTCTCCAGCGGAACCAGCACGACCCGGTCTTCACCCCCACCCGAAAAACCGCCTTTTTTATCCAGAACCCCAATCACCTTGTATTTTCCGCCCAGAATATTGATTTCCTTGTTGAGCGGATTCTGGTTTTGCTCGAACAGCGTTTTGGCTACCTCACTGCCAATCAGGGTTACATTCAGGGAGTTATCCAGGTCGGTAGCGGAAAAGTTTCGACCCGATTGCAGCTTCATGGCCTTGATACCCAAATAATTATCATCTACACCAATAAGCTGAATATTCGGATTGGTTTTCTTGGAAGCATATTTTACCTGGGCCGCCCCCGTCACCGAAGCGTATACGGCAATGTTCTCTCCTTTCTGAAACCGGCGTTTGAACGTCATGGCCTGGTGATAATCGATCGGCGGCACGCGCTTTTCCGTCCGCCCCCCAAACCGGCGGAACATCTGCGGCCCGCGTATGTCGAAGGTGTTGGCGCCCAAACCGGCAAAACTGTTATCCACCGAGCTTTGCAAGCCGTCGATGGCCGTCAGAATACCGACCAGCGAGGTAATGCCAATGGCAATGATCAGCGACGTTAGAATGGTGCGCAGCCGATTGGAAATGATCGACCGCAGCCCTTCACGGATATTTTCGATTAAATTCATAGATCGCTATCGGTCAGATTGTGTCCATGGGCCGGTTTCAATCCCGCACTTCTTGTAACAATTAGCATAAATATTGCTTATCTTCGTTGAATACGTATAGTTACAAAGCTACTGAAAACGGCAAATAAACGATTACCGATGAAAAGGCTGCTATTACCGCTCATCCTGATTTTGGCATTAACGACCCCGGCCTGGGCGTCGAAAATCCTGATTCCAATGGATGAAAGTCAAAAGAATCATTTGAAAGCGTACGGCATTGCCTACTGGGTTTTGCGGCAGTATGATACCGAGATCGATTGGCTTCTGAACTACCGGGGCGGCAGTTTTATGATGCCCCACACCCAGAAATTTGTCAATGAAATGGTGATTCGCGGGGTCAGCTACGAGGTGATTTCCGACGCACAGAGCAACCAGATTCTGGCCGAAGTATCGTCACCGGATGCCAATATGGACGCGGTTAAATTGCAGAAAGCCCCCAAAGTAGCCGTCTATTCGCCCAAAACCAAGCAGCCCTGGGACGATGCCGTTACGCTGGTGATGACCTACGCCGAAATTCCTTACGAAACGGTTTTCGACGAAGAAGTGATGGATGGTAAACTGGCCCAGTACGACTGGCTGCACCTTCACCACGAAGATTTTACGGGACAATATGGTAAATTTTTTCAGTTTCGCGACCAGCCCTGGTACCAGGCGCAGAAGCGCGAAGCCGAACTGATCGCCAAAAAGTACGGCATGAACAAAGTGTCCGACCTGAAACGCCATGTTGCCCAAAAAATCCGGGATTACTGCCTGGGGGGCGGTTATATGTTCGCCATGTGCAACGCCACGGACACCTACGACATTGCGCTGGCCACCCACAATACCGACATCGCCGAGTCGATCTACGACGGCGACGCGGCTGATCCGGCGGCCAATAGCAAACTGGACTACAGCCAGACGATGGCTTTCCGCAATTTTCAGGTCTACATCAATCCGTACCAGATCGAGTTTTCCAACATCGACAACCAGCCCGAAGAGCGCGGCCTGATCGAACAGAATGATTACTTCACGCTCTTTCAGTTTTCGGCCAAATGGGATCCTATTCCGACCATGCTGACTCAGAACCACCTGAATATCATCAAAGGGTTCATGGGGCAGACCACGGCTTTTAAGAAAGGCTTGATCAAACCGGAAGTGGTGGTGCTGGCCGAAAACCGGGCCGCCAACGAAGCACGCTACATCCACGCTCCGTACGGCAAAGGCTTCTTTACCTTCTACGGGGGACACGATCCGGAGGACTACCGGCACGAAATCAACGAAGAACCCACCGACCTGAACCTCCACCCCAACTCTGCCGGCTACCGCCTGATTCTCAACAACATCCTCTTCCCGGCCGCGAAAAAGAAAAAGCAGAAAACGTAAGACGGGTGTACGGGATTCGGGATACGGTTTTCAGTATGCCGTGTATAGTTTTGGGTTACGCAACACCGCTTTTTTCGCTCCTGCGAAAAACCGAATCCCGTAAACCATTCCCCGTAAACCGTATAGGCTCCCTTCCCCTATTTCACCCCACAAAGTTTACAGTTCACCGCCGAAAGTTACTTGTTCACCGAAGACGGTCTTGAGGAATAAGCGATACGTTGTCACCTTTGTAGCGTGAGGTAAACACCTTCGACCTATTTGTAAACAACATACGCTAAAGACACCCATGAACAATTTCGCCACGCAACAAGCCACCCTCAACCTGTCGCACGTCGCCATTCGGGAAGCAGACATCGATCTGGAAGCCACCTGCGGGGTCAAGTACTGGTTTCTTCCCACGCTTCCACATTCCACGATCGATTCCGGCGTGGTCTGGCTGGCCGCCGGAGCCGCCGGAACAGCCCTGCACACGCATTCCGAAGAAGAGGAATATTTCTCGGTTGAATACGGTGAACTCGAAATTTTTGTCGGCGACCGCTGGATCCGGCTGACGACCGGCCAGTCCCTGACGGTGCCGGCCGGAACGCGCCATACCCTGCGCAACCAGTCGGGGCACTCCTGTCTGTATTACTACTGCATTACGCCCACCTATTCCACGGTGATTTAACGGTTTTACCGGCCCGGCAGGCTTCTGAACCGGCCGGCTTCCTCCTTCTCCTACCCCCGGTTTTACCGGGTGGCGATCCCCTATTGCCTTACCTTTTCAAACAACAACACATGAACGCTAAGAAAATTTTAGTTGCCTGCATTCCCGCCGACGGCCATTTCAATCCGCTGACCGGAATTGCCAAACACCTTCAGGAACTGGGGCACGATGTCCGCTGGTATACGGGCGGGCGCTACCGGACCAAGGCTGAAAAACTCGGTTTTCCGACTTACCCCTTCCGGAGGGCAAAAGTAGTTAATCAGGATACGTTTGAGGATTTGTATCCGCAACGGAAGTACATTAAGGGGAAACTGGCCCGGCTGCGGTTTGATTTTGAGGAAGTTTTTCTGAACCGCGCCCCCGAATTTGTGGCCGATCTGATTGCTATTTACCAGGAGTTTCCGTTTGAACTGCTCCTTTGTGACACGCTGTTTTCTGCGGCTCCCATCGTCAAACAGGTCCTGGAAATACCGGTCGTCACCATTGGCATTGTCCCGCTTTCCGAAAGCTCGTGCGACCTGCCACCGGCTGGTCTGGGTCTTGAACCGGCCAGCGGTTTTTGGGGGAAACACGTGCAGGCTGCCCTGCGTTACCTCACGAAGCATCTTTTTTTTAAACCCTGCACCGATCTGTACAACCGGTATCTGCGACAGCATGGTTTGGTGCCCACATCCGATTTTGTTTTCGATGCGTTCATCCGGAGTGCCGATCTGTATCTTCAAAGTGGGGCACCCGGTTTTGAATACGCGCGCAAAGACATGAGCCCCAATGTGCGGTTTGTTGGCCCGCTCCTGCCCTACAGCCAGGGCATCCGGCGATCATTCACGCGGTATCCTCACCTAAAACAATACCGCAAAGTCATTCTGGTTACGCAGGGCACTGTAGAACGTGATACCGAAAAAATCATTGTCCCCACGCTCGAAGCGTTCAAGGAGTCTCCTTATCTCGTCATTGCGACTACGGGCGGTTCGCAGACCGATGCGTTACGCGCCCGTTTTCCGCAGGAAAATCTGATTATCGAGGATTTCGTCGACTTTAACGAAATCATGCCGCACTGCGACGTCTATGTCACCAATGGGGGCTATGGCGGGGTGATGCTGGGCATTCAGCATGGGTTGCCAATGGTAGCAGCGGGCGTTAACGAGGGCAAAAACGAGATTACCGCCCGGATCGGTTACTTTAAGTTGGGGGTCAATCTGAAAACGGAAAACCCCTCGCCCGCCCAAATCCGGAAACAGGTCGAAAACCTGCTGAACAACCCCGTCTACCGCCGGAACGTGGTAAAACTCCGGAACGAATTCATGACGTATAACCCGAACGAACTCTGCGAAAAATACATTGCCGACGTGCTGGGCGAACCCCTGCGGCCACCGGTTCGCCAGACCGGGCAACACGCTGCCGGGCAACGAATTGCCAGTCAGCGACGGACCCTTCTTACCTGTTAAGTTTCTTTTTGACCAACCAACACATCATGAAAAAAATGATCTGGCCGTTGCTGGCCCTTTTCGTCCTGAGTATCTGCTCCATCAGTTGCAAGAAAGAGTCCGAACCCGGCCCCGGCGGTTTTGTCCCGGGCGATTTGGCGGGTAAATGGCTCCACGGAAATTTTGCGATGGCCAACTTCTGGGGTTACGACGGCAGCTACCAGGGCAATCCCTTCGAACAGTCCGTTGCCTTTAACTTCATGACCAGCGGCCACTTCGAGATGTTTTACATCGGGGTTGCCAATGACTACGGCTGCCGGACCGAATCGTTGACGTATTTGAAGGGAAAAGTGGATTTCGACGAAGCCGCCAGCACCTTCACCATCACGCCCGCCGAAGGGACCTACCGCGGTTTTTACTCCTGCGCTTCCAATCGCAACTTCAACCGGAAAGCCACCCAGGAGGAACTGAAGCAGCAGCAGAAAACCTATTCCTACCAATTCACGGAAGACGGCAGGTGGCTGATGATCGGAGGAAGCTCCTTTAAAACCACGAGCTGGTAACCGGATCCGGCCCTCCGGATTTTTTACTGAGTAACCGGTTGGGAACTGTCGTTAAATGCCGGTTTTCTGCGTAAAATGACAGACGCCCGACCGGTTTTTGCCGGTACCTTTGTATCCGTGATCGGCCTTCAAACCGATCCGTTTAAACAACAACTACTACAAAAACATGAAAAAGTTAACACTCCTGACGCTGCTGGCGTGGCTGGTTGCCATTGCCCTCATGCCTTCTGCCAAGGCACAAACCATCGAAAAAGGCGAAAAATTTCTGAATGCCGGAGTGGGGCTGGGAACCTACACCTACCGGGGTCTGCCCATTGGAGCCTCCTTCGAATACACGGTAAAAGACAACATATCCGTCGGCGGTTCGTTCGATTTTGCCCGGTATGGCTACAACAGTGGCGGCTACCGGTGGAACTATACGTTCCTGTTTTTCACGGCCCGGGGTACCTACCATTTCGGTGAGCTCCTGAATGTCAGTGACAGCAAATTTGATCCGTACGCGGGGATTTCCCTCGGCCTGCGGACGTCCTCGTACAGCGATTCATACGGTTCTTCGCGTGACTATTACAGTCCTTATGGTAACTCTTTGTTTCTGGGACTCCATCTGGGTTCGCGGTATATGTTTTCGGAAAAATTCGGCGGTTTTGGTGAAATCGGCTACGGCGTAGCGGTGCTCCGCGTCGGTTTGACGGCTCGATTCAACTAAGACGATGGGTCTGATGAAAAAGAACTTTTTTGTAGTAGCGTTCATAGTGGTCGCCGGCGGGTGGATTGCCGCCCGATCCGGCGACATTGTGACCGACCTCGGCCTGACCCCTGAGCAGGTGAAACAAACCGCCCTCAACAACCTCACGTCCGGTGAGCTCGTCGCCCCGTATTCGTCGCGAGTCCGGCAACTGGCCAAAAACATTCCGGAGGGTTCGCGGGCCGCAGCTGTTCAGTCAATGGGTGGCGTCATTCGCTCCTTTGTCAGTTCGGACGATTTTAAAAACCGCTACCAGATGTGGCTGAAAAGCAAATACGGCGTCATTGACGAGCAAAGCCAGGGAACCACCCAAACGCAGGCTACGACCATGGACGACCTGAAGGCGGCCTACGATCAACAGGCGGCCATGATGCAGAATATGTACAGTCAGATGCCGCCCGCCACACTGGTGATGATGCTCCAAACCCAGATGCAGACCCTGCAGCAGGAGATTCCCGAAGCCGAAGGCAACGAAAAAGCGGCCAAAGCCAAAGAACTGGGGGAGTTGAAACGATTGCAGGCGCTCTCCAAAACGAAACCGGAGGAATTCAAAAAACAGTACATCGCCAGCCTCGACCGCATGCTCAATCAGCAGAAAGCGCAAAGCATGGGTAAGATGGAAGAAGACCTCGAACGCTCCAAACAGGAAGCCGCTGATTACCAGAAACGGCTCGCCGACTACAAAGCCGCATCGGATCTGAACACAGTTTTGAAACAACGTCTCAACGCTTTTATTGCCCTGGCCGGAAGTGTGGATTTCAACGCCCAGCTGATGCAACGGGGGTCTAAACTGGAGTTTGCCAACCCGGAATACCGCAACAAACCCAGCAACTGGAAACTGTTGTTTCGGATGGGGAAAGAACCGGTGCAGGCGGCTCGTGCGTTCGCCCAGAACTGGGTGAATGACCTGGAAAAGAAACGATAAAGACTTGTGCTTTCATTGATTACGTTAGGTTATGAACCAGAAAATTCTGCCGGTTATCAGGCAGAATTTTCTCTTTTGGAAATTACCTAAAACGTAAAAACCGTTCCGGTGAGAACGGTTTTCGGTTATGCCGTACAAACGCCGTATAGCGTGTTTTGTTCCGGTTGGTGTCCTTTTTCAGTGCGCTTCAAATTGTATCCTGAAAACCAATCCCGCACCCGCCTTAACAGGTCGCCAGTTGATACGCTTTGGGATTGTGGCCGGTCCACTTTTTGAAAGCTCGGCGGAACGAACTCGGTTCGTCGTAGCCCATCACGCAGGCAATTTCGTTGATATTATGCTGATTGGTGCGAATCAGACGCAGGGCAATGTCCCGGCGAGCCTCGTCAACAATCTCCCGGAAGGTCACATTTTCGGCCTGTAACCGGCGCTGGAGCGACCGAACCGACAACCCCATCTCGTCGGCAACCTCCTCAATCTGGGCCGTCTGCTGGCTGTCGAGCCGACGCAGCAGGATCGTTCGTGCCTGTTCGGCCAGCGGTTGCGTTTGCTCATAAACCGTTCCGTATTCCATCGCCTGACACATATAGTCGTACAGATCGTTGGGATTAATTCCCATCCGCTGGCAAATGGCATCGACATGCTCTTTGTTACCGTTGAGGGCAACGTTCAGAATGTTCTTTAACGAGAAAAAAGGAGTCGGTTTGGCGTACATGTTCATTAGCGAAAACAAGTGAATTACTGAAATCGCTGACAAGTAATTCAACTTTGCCGCCGATGGAAACAGTCGGGGTTATAGAATGCAGGAATGGCGTGTTGAAATGTTATTTTGACTTCCTCAACCGTCATTACAAACGGAACCAGTTCTCGATCATGATCGACGGTCGGGTACTTTCCAGTTGCTGCTCCAACTGATCCGGAAGTTTCGGAAAGAAGTCGATTCCGGTTCGTTTTTCCACCTCGTCGACCGTCACCACAAACTGCTTCAGCGAACGGGTCGATTCTTCATTTTTCAGCAAAAATGCAATCATCCGAATATCCGGGTTATTACAGTACAGAATCACCTTGTAGTAGTATTCGGGCACCGCAATCCGGTTCTTTTTGCCAATGGTCGGCAAACCGGGACGCAAAACCGGGCCGGTTACAACATACAGCCCTTTATCGCGCAGGGCCCAGGTCCGCACCTGCTCTTCGAGCGACTTCCAGACGCCCCGGTTAAACTCCGGTTTTTGCGGACTGATATTGCTCATGTAAAAGGTCTGCCGCATCATCTGCTGCGAGAATTTGAAATCACCCGCCGGCGCCAGGTGCCCCCGGTCGTAGCCCGAGCGGGAATAGTCCGACGAGATGGCAGAACCGGTTTCGATCATCGGGTCGGGCTGGAATTGTTCGTTTTTCCGCTCGGCATCCCCCAAAATCTCGTTTTCCAACAGCGGATACGATACCCAGTCGGCCTGCTCGTATTCCTCCCGGTACCGCAGCGTATAGCCATCGTGCCGGATAATGGCATCCGTTGGCCCGAAAGCCGGGAGCGTAAAATCGACCAGTTTTTCAAAATCGAACAATTTTTTCTCCTCGCCCACGCGCAGTTCCGCCCGGTTGGCTTTCCCGTTCGATTTGGCTTTTTCCAGCATCGAACGATCGTCCGACGCTTCCGTGTCCGTATGATCCACTTCGACTTCCTGTTTGGGTTCGGGTGCCCGGTACGGATTGGCGGACTCGCTGGCCCGCCGGTCGGATTTGAGTCCGACGAGGCTTTTCAGGTCGTTCCAGAAGGCCACAACGGGCTCGGTCCGGCCCCCGTAATGCAGAAAAAGACCGATCAGAAAAAAAATCAACAGCAGAATCAGCGTATTGTTACGCAACCGAAAACCACTCCGGAAATAGCGTCTGGCACGAAAAGGCGAACGAAAAAACATGCAGCGAAGTTACGAATACAATCGAAAGTTGAACGATGAAGTTTGTTACCAGATACCCAATTTTGGTATTTATTTTATTTTTTTGAGGCCACAAATCGCCGGGTACGCATGCCATTCTTGAAAATTGTTGTTGTCGGTGGCGGAGCTGCCGGTTTTTTTGGGGCCATCACAGCCGCCGAAACCTTTCCGGATGCCGAAATTACCCTGCTTGAAAAAAGCAAAACCGTTCTGAGTAAAGTCCGGATTTCGGGCGGTGGCCGCTGCAATGTCACACATTCCTGTTTCGACAACCGGCTTCTGGTCAAAAACTACCCCCGTGGCGCTTCGTTTCTGCGTCCGCTCCTGAAACATTTTGATGCCGCTTCAACGGTTCGCTGGTTCGAAAACCGGGGGGTTCGCCTGAAAACCGAAGCGGATGGTCGTATGTTTCCGGTTACGGATTCGTCCGAAACCATTATTACGTGTTTACTCCAGGAAGCCCGCCGGTTGAATATTGACATCAAAACCAGCTGGGGCGTCAAATCCCTGACCCAACCCGACGGTCGCTGGCAACTCGAATCACTTTCCGGGGAAGTACACACGGCCGATCGGGTTTTGCTGGCCGTAGGCGGTTATCCGCAGGCACCCTCCTACGGCTGGATTCCGGGGCTTGCCCCATCGGGCTCCTCGCAAACCGTTCTGGTGGAACCGGTTCCCTCCTTATTTACCTTCAATACGCCCGCCAACCCGCTCTTGTCGCTGGCGGGCGTTTCGGTGCCCGATGCCCTTATCCGCGTTGTAGGCAGCAAACAGGAGCAACGCGGGCCGGTGTTGATCACGCACTGGGGATTCAGCGGTCCGGCGGTTTTGCGGCTTTCGGCCTGGGCCGCCCGCGAACTGGCCGAAGCAGACTACCGCCACGAAATCCGCATCAACTGGCTGGCCGCTCTCAACGAAAATCAGATTCGGGAGCAATTTCAGGCGTTTCGTCAGCAGCATCCCAAAAAGCAGGTCGTGACGCAATCGCTTTTCGGTTTGCCGACTCGTTTATGGGCCGCCTTAGCCACCGAAGCCGGTATTTCGCCGACGGAGCGCTGGGCCGAACTGCCGGCGAAAGCCCAAAACCGCCTGATCAACCTGCTGTCGAACAGCACCTTTGCGGTTTCCGGAAAAAGTACCTTCAAGGAAGAATTTGTGACCTGCGGGGGGATTTCGACGGAGGCCGTTCATCCCGAAACGCTCGAAAGCCGCTCCTACCCGGGCCTGTTTTTCGCCGGTGAGGTGCTGGACGTCGATGGCATCACGGGTGGTTTTAATTTCCAGAACGCCTGGACCACCGGTTTTATCGCCGGAAAAAACATTGGTGTTTCCCCACAGACTTGAGTCCGTATTTTTTATTTTTGAAACCATTCTACGGATCACAGACTGGCGTCCGTGGCTACTTTATGCTCGAAACCATCCAAAAAGCCGCCGATTTTATCCGCGCTTTCCATACCGCCCGGCCCACCGTCGGCATTATTCTCGGCACCGGACTGGGTGCCCTGGCCAGTGAAGTGGCCATCGAGGTCGAAATTCCGTACCAAACCATCCCGGATTTCCCGCTTTCCACGGTCGAATCGCATTCGGGCAAGCTGTTATTGGGAACCCTGGCGGGCAAACCGGTGGTGGTCATGCAGGGGCGGTTTCATTTTTACGAAGGCTACTCGATGCAGCAGGTCACGTTTCCGGTGCGGGTCATGCAGTCGCTGGGCGTCGAAACACTGCTGATTTCGAATGCCGCCGGTGGCCTGAATCCCACTTTTCGGGTTAGCGACCTGATGATTATCGAGGACCACATTAGTCTGCTTCTGCCCCAGAATCCGCTGACCGGCCCGCACGTAACCGCTTTCGGGGATCGTTTTCCCGACATGAGCGAACCCTACCACCCCGAACTCATCCGGCAGGCAGAGTCGATTGCGCGGGAACTGGGGTTTCCGCTTCAAAAAGGGGTTTATGTAGGCGTGACCGGTCCGCAACTGGAAACCAAAGCCGAGTACCGGATGCTGCGGCAATGGGGAGCCGATGTGGTCGGTATGTCTACGGTTCCGGAGGTGATCGTTGCTCACCAGATGGGGCTTCGGGTATTCGCCTGCTCGGTAGTTACCGATTTATGTATTCCGGAAACGCTCGAAAAAGCCAGCCTGCCGAAGATTCTGGCCGCGGCCGCTCAGGCCGAACCGAAGCTGACCGCACTGATGAAGGAACTGGTGGCGCGACTGTAAAATTCGAACATCATGCCAACGCCACCCCTTCCGGATTTTCTGGAAAACCACAATGTTTTCAAAAGCGAAGCCGGGCAAATCATTACGGTTTTTCAGGAGATTTACCTATACGGTTCGGTGGCCACCGATGATTTGGCAACCCGGATTGCCGCCAACATCGAACGGGTCTGGAACGGCCCCGAAATTATTCTGACGCTGGACGAGATCGAGTTTCTGATTCGGTTTCGCATTACCGGCTTCCTCGCGGAAGACCCGCGCCCGCTGTTGAGCCAAAACCGGGATTATAAAAAGATGTTTTTCCGCATCGAAACCCAGACCGATAATGCTCTCGGCGGTATTTCCTACATGGATGGCCTGAACAGCAATACCGGTTTTTTCCGGCTCGACAACGTCGGTTTTGACGGTTCGACCACCGAAGCCCACGAAGTTGGTCACGGCTGGGGGCTGGTTCCCGGCACGCCCGACGGCCACCCGCTGGACCTCAACCTGATCGGCAAAGGACAACCGGGTATTATGTATCCGCGGGGTACGCTGGTCGATCCCCCGTACCAGTGGAATCCATCGGCCCGGCCCGGCGAATTCGGCGGCACCCTCAAACCGGATAAACGGGCGGTTACGCTGGATGACGTTGCCATGCTGGGACTCGACCAACTGGCGTACGACCGACACGGCCGCGCCCGGCTGGGCGGGCTGACCAACGTATACCACGCCTACACCCCGCCCAGCCTGCTGGCGTAGCGCTCAATAGACTTTTTCGTAGTATTCGGTCGCCATCCGGTTCGAGTTGAAAAAACCGTTGACGTCGTTCATGCTTTGCAGGGTCAATCGATTCCAGTCGTCCGGCCGGTCGTAATACAGGGGCAAAATGTCATTTTCCAGTTGGGTAAAGAAGTGATGCCGATCCTGGTCGTCGCGCTCGGCGGACGCCAGACCGGGGGGCGCCATCGGCACGATGAACGCATTTTTTCCGTGTTCGGCGAACTCACAAACCCAGCCGTCGAAGGTCGAGAAATTAATTCCGGCGTTCATAGCCGCCGTCATGCCGCTGGTCCCGGAAGCCTCGCGGGTGACAATCGGCGTGTTCAGCCACAGATCCGTGCCGTCTTTCAGCCGTTTCGACAAGGCCAGTTCGTACCCCGTCAAAACCGCCATGTTTTTGTAAAGATGACTCCGGTACACCAACGAATTGAAAATGTGCGTGGCCCCTTCGTCGGACGGATACGGTTTTCCGGCCCAGATAAACTGAATCGGGTAGTCGGTCTGGTTCATGAGCCGGTCAAACCGCTCGGCATCCTGCACCAGCAAATCCGGTCGTTTGTAGGCGGCAAACCGGCGCGCCCAGACAATCGTCAGTACATTCGGATCGAACAGTTTGCCGCACTGATCGGCGACTACCTTAAATAAGGCCTGCTTCAGTTCTTTTTTGCGGGCGGCAACCGCTTTTCCATCGCTTTTTTGACGAGCATCGTCCAGTTCGGCATCGGCCCAGTAACGGTGGTTCTGGGCATTGGTAACATGGGTAATTTCTGGAATGCCCCGGTATGAACCCCACATGTGCCGCGACACTTCGCCGTGCAATTTCGAAACCGCATTGGCCTGGTGGCTCAACCGCAGGGCCGCCAGCGAATGGTTGAACACATTGTCTTCGATTCCAGTTATTGCCCGCACGGTTTCCAGCGGCACTTTCCCAAAGAAACTCATGACCTGCAACTGGTTGATATCGTGTTTCTCGTTCCCGGCTTCTTCGGGCGTGTGGGTGGTAAAAACCAGTCGTTTCCGAACATCCTCCGCGGTTCCAGACTTCTGAAAGAGATGAAAAGCCGCCGACACCGCATGCGCTTCGTTGAGGTGATACACCTCGGGCTCGTAACCCAGTTCGTCGAGCAGCCGCGCTCCGCCCAGCCCGAGCAGCATGCATTGGGCGATTTTGGCCGATGTAATGCTGTCGTACAGCCGAAACGAAATGGACCGGGCCAGCCAGTCGTTGCCGTCGATGTCGGTGGTCAGAAAAAACATCGGGACCGTATTAAAGTGGCGGGGATTGAGATAATAGGCCTTGACCCCAACCGGCTTGTGGTGCACGTCAATGCTAAATTGAATACCGGTATCTTCCAGAAAACTGTAGATTTTCTCCCGAAACTGCACGTCCATCGCATTATCGGTTTTGCGCGTCTGGTCATAATACCCGTATTTCCAGAGAATGCCGATGCCGATTACATTCTGCTTGAGTTCGTAGGCACTCCGCATGTGGGAGCCGGCCAGAAAACCCAGTCCGCCGGAATAAATTTTCAGGGCCTGGTCGATGGCGAATTCCATCGAAAAATAGGCGACGGATTTTTTAAAGCGGGGATTCAACTCGTACGGATGGCGATACGCCTGGGGTAAGGTCGATTTTGTCATACTGTCAGTACAGGTAACGAATGGGTGAAACGGCCGCAAGATAACCATAGCCGCCTTGCCTTCATGGCGAAAAATAAAGTTGAAAAACCGCCGGAACCATTCCGCGCCCATTGGTCGTTCAGCCCTCAGGGTAACTCCCTTTCTTCCCATCATGTTTGAACCCCTGCGCGATCACATTGCCCGGATAGTCCCGCTGACCGACGAGGAGTTTGCGCAGACCGTCGGCTTTTTCGCGGTTCGGCAGCTTAAAAAACGGCAGTTTCTGCACCAGCAGGGCGATGTCTGCCGGTACGAAAGTTTCGTCCTGAAGGGTTGCCTGAAGTCCTACCATACGGACGAGAAAGGCTTCGATCATGTGCTGCGGTTTTCGGTTGAAGGCTGGTGGGCGGGCGATCTGGCCAGTTTTCTGCACCTTACCCCTTCCACCTTCAGCATCGAAGCCATCGAACCGGTTACGGTTCTGGTCATCGACAAACCGACGCTCCAGCAACTCTACGAGCACGTACCCAAAATGGAGACGTTCTTCCGCATCCTGAACGAAAACGCGCTGATTGCCACCTCGCAGCGGGTCATCAACACCCTCAGCATTCCGGCCCGGGAGCGGTACGAGCGGTTTCTGGCGTCTTACCCCCACCTGGTTCACCGCATTCCGCTGAAAGACATCGCTTCGTACCTGGGCATCACCCCGGTTTTTCTGAGCAAATTACGCCGGGAAATGGCCCGGCCCTAAAGCTGGTTTTAGCCAATTTCTTATCCTGGTTTAAGCGAAAAACGCGCCGGGCACCGGAGCTTTGTGCTCACAAACTCCCAACGCTATGCTTTCGTTTTTCGACTCCCTTCCCCTTGCCGGTCACCGGCTTTCCAACCGGTTTATTGTGGCTCCCATGACCCGCGTCAGCGCCACCGCCGACGGGATTCCCACGGCGGCCATGGGCGATTATTACGAAGCCTTCGCCAAAGGCGGTTTTGCCGCCATCATTTCCGAAGGGGTTTATACCGATGCCATCGCTTCGATCTGCAACCCCAACCAGCCCGGCATTGTGACCGCGCAACAGGTCGCCGGGTGGCAAACGATCACGCGACGGGTGAAAAAATACCCGTCGGTTTTTCTCTGTCAGCTCATGCACGCCGGGGCGTTGTCGCAAGTCCTTGCCAACACCCTGGCTCCTTCCGCCCTTCAGCCGCTTGGCAAACCGTAGACATCCTCGGGCGGCCAACCCGAATTTTCAATTCCTGCCGCCATGACCCTGGCGGATATTCAACTCACCATTGCCGGTTACATTCAGGCTGCCCGCAACGCCGTGGCTGCCGGGTTCGACGGCGTTGAAATCCACGGTGCCAACGGGTATTTGCCCGATCAGTTTTTGACGGCGTATACCAACCAGCGAACCGATGCCTACGGCGGTTCCGTCGAAAACCGCTTCCGGTTCATCGCCGAACTGATCAAGGCGGTTCGGGAAGCGGTGCCCGCCGGTTTTATCGTGGGGTTGCGGTTATCGGAAGGAAAAGTCAATAACCTGGCCTACCGCTGGGAAGAAGGGCCGGACATGGCCCGGGCGGTTTTTCGGGAAGTTAAAAAAGCCGCGCCGGACTACCTGCACATCGCGGCCGAATGGGGTGGCTGGCAACGTGAATGCCAATACCCTGATGGTCAATCCTCGACCGGCATGGCCCGCCAGCTACTGGATTGTCCGATCATTGCCAACGGTGGCCTGCACAATCTGACCCTGACACAATCCCTGCTACGGGAAGGCCAGGGCGACCTGTTCGCCATTGGCCGGTACGCCATTGCCAATCCGGATTTTCCGGCTAAAGTCAGGCGGGGGGACGCGCTGGTTCCGTTCGAAAAAGGGATGATTCAACCCTCCGTTTCCCTGGCCAATACCCGGAACTACCTTGAAAAAAAGAAAGCCCCAGCCAGGCGATGTAAGCACTGACGGGGGCTAATCGAAATAGGTAAAGCTCTTAAATGGTTTTCAGATACGCCAGACTCTGCGGCACCTGTTGCTGAGCCGCCGGACTTTCGTCCTCGATGTAAAAATATTCGATCGACGATTTCCGGGCGGCTTTCAAAACCGCCGGCAAGTTGATCTGTCCCGTTCCCAAAGCCACGTCGTTCTCCGGTGGAGTGCCCCCGGACATGTTTCCCTGCACGCCTTTTTTCAAATCTTTCATGTGCATCAGTTTGAACCGTTTCGGGTATTTGGCGAGCAGCTTCGCCGGGTCCTGGCCAGGAAAATAAACCCACAAAACATCCATTTCAAAGCTAACCGCTTCGGGGTCCGTGTTTTGAACGATGTAGTCGAACAGCGTACCGTTTTCGTAGGGTTCGAACTCAAAACCGTGGTTGTGATACACAAACTCCAGCCCTTTGTCTTTCAACTGCTTCCCAATCTGATTGAATTCACTGACGGTTTTTTTCGCAGCATCGAGCGTAAACGTTCCTTCGTGCGGAATCCAGGCCAGCCGGACGTATTTGGCCCCCAGCGTTTTGGCATTTTCCACCACTTTATCCATTTTCTTCATCAGGTCATCATATCCCACCCCGTGACTGGTGCAGCGCATACCGCGTTTGTCGAGTTCAGCCCGGATTTCGGCGGCAGTTTTCCCGAACAGACTCGAAAATTCGATATTCGTAATGTCCATTGATTTGATTTTGTCGAGGGTACCGGGCATGTCTTTCGCAAATTCATTGCGCATGGTATACGACACCATGCCCGGCGTATCTTTCAGGCTCTTACTAAACCGTTGACCAAAGCTCATTTCGGCGAGAAGGAATGCCACCGTAGTCAGCAGAAAAAATCGTTTCATAATAGAAAGGGAAAGTTTTACTCCATAAGGATGGAAGGGGCGCGGCCTACTGTTCGGGGAGCGATTTCACCAGTCGTCGTCATCCTGAAACGTGCGGTACGCCCGCTTCAATTCCTGCAGCGTCTTTTCGTTCTTCTGGGCGTTGGCCAGGGCAATGCCCCGCTCGTAGATCCGCTCGGCTGCTTCCCGGTTTCCCTGCTCGGCGTAGAGCGCAGCTGCGTGGTAATAACTCGCCAGGTAGCCGGGATGCTGATCGAGCAGCGTTTCCAGGTATTGCAATGCCAACGCGGGCTGTTCCTCCCGGTATTCCATCGCCAGGGCGTAAACATTAAACGGATCGTCCGGTTGTTCCTCTATATATTGCTTCAGCAACTGGATACGGTTTTGATTCATGAAAGTACGGTTTTTGGCAGTTGATTCATCATAATCGGTATCTTTCCCGGTCCAAATCCGGTTTCCTTTCCGAAAACTGAAAACCGCATACCAAAAACCGTATACCAACCGGAAATGGGACATTACCAAATAGTAGTATGCACGCATACGTTATTGAAAACAAATGTGTATTTTTGCCAGTATCACATCTAAACCACAGACAACATGAAGATTTTAGTGTGTGTCACGAGTGTACCGGACACGATCACCAAAATTACGCTCACGGACAACAATACCAAACTCAATAAAGCGGGGGTTCAGTTCATCACCGGCCCCTACGACGACTACGCGCTGTCTCGGGCGGTCGAGCTGAAGGAACAACTGGGCGGTACGGTAACGGTACTTAATGTGGGCGAAGCCGACGCCGAGCCGGTCATCCGCAAATGCCTGGCCATCGGGGCCGACGATGCCATCCGGGTCAATGCCGAACCCACCGACGCTTATTTCGTAGCGGAACAGATTGCCGCCATCGCCAAAGAAAATACCTATGACCTGATTCTGATGGGCCGCGAATCCATCGATTACAACGGCGGCCAAGTCCACGGCATCGTCGGGGAAATGCTCGGTCTGCCGTCCATTTCGCCGGTCATGAAACTCGCCATCGAAGGCACTACCGCCAAAATTACCCGGGAAATCGAGGGCGGCCACGAGGATCTGGAAGCCAGTCTGCCACTCGTCCTGGGCTGTCAGGAACCGATTGCCGAGTGGAAAATCCCGAATATGCGCGGCATCATGACCGCCCGGACCAAGCCGCTCAAGGTCGTGGAACCGACGGGCAACAACACACTCACGCAGGTTGCAAGCTACGAACTGCCGCCCGCCCGCGGTGCCTGCAAAATGATCCCCGCCGATCAGGCTGAAACGCTCATTACGTTATTGCGGACTGAAGCCAAAGTGATATAAAATTATCCCACAGAGATGATCAGAGAATATCAGGGTTGATCAGAGCGCTCTGATACCCTCTATCTCTGAGTAACAACCCTTTTATGTGCCATTAAACCCAACATAAAATGTCCGTTTTAATTTTTGCTGAACTCGAAGAAGGCGCGATCAAGAAATCGTCGCTCGAAGCCATATATTACGGCTCAAAAGTAGCCGAACAAACCGGTACCACGGCCACCGCTCTGGTGCTGGGCGAAGCCAACGCCGACGAACTCGCCAAAGCGGGCCGGTTCGGGGCCACCAGGGTGCTGCACGCCAGCGATGCCCAACTGAACGAGGGCAACGCCCTGGCCTACGCCAGTGTGGTGGCCGAAGCCGCCAGCCAGGAAAAGGCCGATGTCATTGTCCTGGCCAAATCGTCGCTGGCCGATTCGCTGGCGGCCCGGCTGGCCGGAAAACTGAAAGCTGGTCTGGCGGCCAATGTCATCGAACTACCGGATCTGAGCAGCGGTTTTCGGGTCAAGCGGAGCATTTTTACCGGCAAGGCGTTTGCCGTCACGGAATTGACCGCCGACCAAAAAATCCTGACCATCAAGAAAAACACGATTACCCCCGAAGAAACCGACGCATCGGCGACGGTGGAAACCTTCAACCCGGCGTTGAACGCGAGCGATTTTGCGGTGAAAGTCACAAACACCGAAAAAGCCTCCGGCGATATCCTGTTGCCCGAAGCCGATCGGGTGGTATCGGCGGGTCGCGGCCTGAAAGGTCCCGAAAACTGGGGGATCGTGGAAGACCTGGCCAAAGCGCTCCACGCGGCCACGGCCTGTTCCAAACCGGTGTCGGACCTCGACTGGCGTCCCCACCACGAGCACGTCGGACAAACCGGCATCAAGATCAGCCCGAATCTATACATTGCGTGCGGCATCTCGGGCGCTATTCAACATCTGGCGGGCGTGAACTCATCGAAGGTCATTGTAGTTATCAACAAAGACCCCGAAGCACCGTTTTTCAAATCGGCGGATTACGGCATCGTCGGCGACGTGTTCGACGTGCTCCCCCGGCTTACGAAGGCGGTGCAGGAGTTGTAATTTGGGCCAATAAAACGTTTGCGAATCGGAAATTGGTGAGTTTTTTAGTTTCTGGCGAAAAAACTCACCAATCCCCAATCCGGTAAACTCCCAAACTCTATTAACTTTGCGCCGTGGAGAAGATTAGACTTGAAATCTTAGGATTATCGCCCAGCCAATCGCAGTCAGGTTCCTTTGCCTTGGTACTGGGGGAAGAATATGGTAACCGCCGGTTGCCAATCATCATTGGTATGTTCGAAGCACAGGCCATCGCCATCGAGATCGAGAAGATTGTGCCCAACCGCCCGATGACCCACGACCTCTTCAAATCCTTTGCCGATAAATTCGGCTTTACCGTTCGTGAAATTGTGATTTCGGACCTGCGTGAAGGTATTTTCTTTGCCCGGATCGTGTGTACCGACGGCACCCGCGAAACCGTGATCGATGCCCGCCCGTCCGATGCCATTGCCATCGGTATCCGGTTTAACGTGCAGATTTACACGTACGAAACCATTCTTTCCGAAGCCGGTATTACCACCAGCATCACCGACGAACCCGAGGAGCAGGAAGAACTCGTGCCCCAGACCACCTCCCGTTCGACGCGTTCGTTGAGTGAGCAGTTGAAAGACATGACGTACGACGAACTCCAGCAATCGCTGGATGAAGCCCTGAAAAAGGAGGAATACGAAAAAGCCGCCAAAATCCGGGACGAAATGAGTCGTCGTAACTAGGCTCCCCTTTTGCCAAGGCCGGTCAAAGGCCGTAAGTTAGTAGTTTCACCATTCGTTACTGCGGTATGACCGGAGTACCTAAAGACACTGATATGCATATTCCTGACAGTTCGGAACGCCGGAACGATGCCCCGGCGGAACGTTCGCTGAATTTTATTGAGCAAATTGTTGAGGAAGATCTGGCCAACGGTAAAAACGGCGGACGCGTCCACACGCGCTTTCCGCCCGAACCCAACGGATACCTGCACATCGGTCATGCCAAGTCGATCTGCCTGAATTTCGGCCTGGCCGACAAATACGGCGGAAAAACCAACCTGCGCTTCGACGATACCAACCCGGTGACGGAAGATACTGAGTACGTGGATTCGATCAAGGCCGACGTCCGCTGGCTGGGTTTTGAGTGGGAGAATGAATTTTATGCGTCGGACTACTTCGATCAACTGTACGAATTTGCCGAAAAGCTGATCCGGAAAGGCCTGGCCTATGTCGATGATTCGACGGCGGAAGAGATTGCCGCTCAGAAAGGGACGCCTACCGAACCCGGCAAAGAAAGTCCGTACCGCGCGCGGTCGGTGGAAGAAAACCTCGACCTCTTCCGGCGCATGAAAGCGGGCGAATTTCCGGATGGCGCGAAGGTGCTGCGGGCCAAAATTGATATGGCGTCGCCGAACATGCACTTCCGCGACCCGATCATGTACCGGATCAAACACGCGCACCACCACCGCACGGGTGATAAATGGTGCATCTATCCGATGTACGACTTTGCGCATGGCCAATCGGATTCCATCGAGCAGATTACGCACTCGCTCTGTACGCTGGAGTTTGAGGTACACCGGCCCGTATACGACTGGTATATCGAACAACTGGACATTTTCCCGTCGCGTCAAATTGAATTCGCCCGGCTGAACCTGACGTATACCGTCATGAGCAAACGGAAACTACTGCAACTGGTCAATGAAGGCCACGTGCGCGGTTGGGATGACCCCCGGATGCCGACCATCGCCGGCATTCGTCGGCGCGGTTACACTCCGGCGAGCATCCGCGAGTTTGCCGACCGGATCGGAATTGCCAAGCGCGACAACCTGATCGATGTGGGTCTGCTGGAATTCTGCATCCGCGAGGAACTGAATAAAACCACCACCCGGGTGATGGCCGTAGTCGATGAAAAACCGATCAAAGTGGTGCTGACGAATTACCCGGAAGACCAGGTCGATACGGTTTCGATCGAAAATAACCCGGAAGATCCGGGCAGCGGCCACCGTGAGGTACCGTTTTCGCGGGAACTGTATATCGAGCGGGATGATTTCCTGGAAAATCCGCCGAAAAAATACTTCCGCTTATCACCCGGCGGCCTGGTTCGGCTGAAAGGTGCGTACATTATCCGCTGCGAAGAAGTGGTTAAAAACGATGCGGGTGAGGTGGTCGAACTCCGGTGTACGTACATTCCCGAAAGCCGGAGCGGTTCGGATACGTCAGGAATCAATGTAAAAGGAACCATCCACTGGGTGTCGGTGGCCCATGCCCTCGAAGCCGAAGTTCGGTTATACGACCGTTTGCTGACCAGCGAAGACCCGGCTGCCGAAGACCGTGACTTCAAGGAGTTTATCAATCCGAACTCGCTGGAAATCGTCCGCGCGTACGTCGAACCCGGTTTAAAATCCGCCCGGGCCGGAGAGCGTTTTCAGTTCATTCGCAAAGGGTATTTCTGCATCGACCCGGATTCGACGGACAGCCAGCTGGTGTTCAATCGTACGGTCACGCTGAAAGATACCTGGGCAAAAGAGCAAAAAAAATCATAAAACCGGTTTACGGTAGTCGGTTTTCAGTACCTTGCCGGACGTAGCATGTCGGCGGCTGCCCCGAAAACCGACTACCGTAAACCGAATACCTTCTACCCCTCCCTGCCATGGCCTTTCAACCGGATTCTTTACTGAAAGACGCTGCCGAAGTGATCGACAAACGCCTTCCGATTTCGCATAAGGAACGGCTGACGGTATCGGTAAGCCCGGACCATCAGAGCCTGACCATCGATGGCCTTAACGACGAAGAACAGGAAGTCGTCAAGGAGATTCTTCGGAAAGAATATGGGTACCACGGGTTGAAATAAGGCCGCCCCCCCCGAATTCTGGCCGGAATAGCTCCCCTATTTTGCGGTTTCGAGATTTTTCTGGGGAGGTAAATTCTTCACATTTTTCTCCTTTTCCTGCTGCTCCACATAAACCGCATAATCGGCCGGCTCAATCTTGATCCCGTAATGTTCGGCGTATACCTGCGTAAATTCCGCGCCGAAGTAGAGAATGGCGGCCGTATAATAAATCCAGACCAGAATGACAATCAGCGACCCGGCGGCTCCGTAGGTGGATCCCGTGCTGGTGGTTTCGATGTACAGTCCGATCAGATAACGACCGAGCATAAACAGCAGGGCCGTAAAAATGGCTCCCCAGCGAATATCCTTCCAGGCAATTTTGGCGTCGGGCAACACCTTGAAAATGACGCCGAATAACACCGTGATGACGCCGAAGCTGACGATGAAATTGAAAATTTCGGCAAAAATGACAGCGATATCGGGAAAATACCGCTTCAGCGTATCACTCAACGCCAGTACCAAGCCATTGACGACCAGCGACACCACCAGGAGAAAACCCAGACTGACAATCAGCGAAGACGATAACAGGCGGTCTTTCAACAGCTTAACCCAGCCGCGTTTCGGCTTGGCTTTCACGCGCCAGATCAGGTTGATTGAATCCTGAATTTCAATGAATATACTGGTAGCCCCGATGATCAGGGTTACAATTCCGGAAATGAGTGCAATGTTCGTTTTCCCCGAAAGTTCGACGCTTTTGATCATATCCTGCACCTGCTTGGCGGCCTGATTGCCCACCAGTCCGTTAATCTGCGAAAACACCTGTCCGCGAATGGCCTCCTCGCCGAAGAAGATGCTGGAAATGGAAATGAGCAAAACCAGCAACGGAGCCAGTGAAAAAACCGTATAATAAGCCAGTGCAGCACTGAGTTTGAGCCCGCGATCGTTGGAAAACCCGTTATAAGCCCCCACTAGCATCGTCCAGCCATCGGCAAAGAATCGTTTTAGTTTGGATTGTGCCATATTCTTGTTGATGAAAACCCTCCTCGCTTATTTGGAATTAGATAAGACCTAAACTACAATGACAGGCCGTTGTTTGGCTTTTTGAGGTAAACAAACCTGCGGCTGGTTGGTTTTATGGGAGATATGGCATTGAAAAAAGTCTAAAAAAAGTCTAAACACTAAGACAGCACACAACATGAAAGTTAACATTGGTCTGGATCAGGACACCCTCAAACAAGTGAATGAACTCCTAAACGCCCTGCTGGCCGATCAGCACGTGTTATACATCAAAACCCGTAAATACCACTGGAACGTAGCCGGGCCGAATTTTCTGGAATACCACGAATTCTTTGAAAAACAGTACAAGCAACTCGAAGCGGCCATTGACGAAGTAGCCGAGCGAATCCGGACGCTGGGTGGCCGGCCGGTTTCGACCATGGAAGATTTTATTAAACTGACCAGCCTGAAGGAAGACAAAAGCGCCGAAGTGAAGACCGATGACATGTTCAAGCGGTTACTGGACGACCATGAGCAGTCGATTCGGGAGTTGCGCGAGGACGTCGAAAAGTGTGAAGAACTGGGCGACGCGGGAACGGCCGACTTCCTGACCGCGCTCATGGAAGCCCACGAGAAAATGGCCTGGATGCTCCGGAAATACCTGTCGTAAGCTCCCGGTTTTTAGATGCACGATCCCCGGTTTTCTGACGAATGCCGGGGATCGTGCTTTTCGGGGGATCGCCGTTTACTCCAGCACCCGCACGTTCAGGAAGCTACAGACCAACGTCTGATTGCTGCGGTTCAGTCCAGCATTTCAGCCACGCTCCTGCTGCTCGTTGTATTCAACCGGCTTCAGACGGCGCAATTGAGTTTGCAGACTCAGGCTGCGAATGTCCAGTTCCTGCTCAATCCGGCGAATGGCTTCTTCGCTGTAGGTGCCGTGCTTATGCCATTGAATGATCAGCTCGCGCTGGTGGTTGATCACCGCCAGTTCACTTTCCACGTATTCCTTGAAGTAAATCGGCGCCGTGAGCGGGTCGCCTTTTTTGGTTTTTTCGTCCATCCGGATCATGCCGTTGAGGTAGTTCGTCTGCTGTTCAAACCGGCTTTTTAATTCGCTCAGCACTTCGTCGCGCAGGTTCAGCGATAATTCCCCTTCGATGTACGTAATTGAACTGACCGTAATGGCAAGCCGGATTTTCTGTTCTTCGGCCACGGCTTTTTCCATTGGTTCCTGTACGTTCAGCCAGCGAACAAAAAAGGGCAGCGTCAAGCCCTGCAACACCAGCGTGACGAAGATCACCATGAACGACAGAAACAGAATTTCATTGCGGAGTGGGAACGCTTCTCCGCTGCGCAGCGTCAACGGCAGCGCCAGGGCCGTGGCCAGCGAAACCACGCCCCGCATACCCGCCCACGATGTGATAAACAATTCATTGGGTTTAAACCGGGGGGCTCGGCTGCGTTTCCGGCCCCAAAGCGTGTATAAATACGCCAGCGGAAAAATCCAGACGATCCGGGCCGCAATCGCCACAAAACTGATCAGAAAACCGTAGCCGACCAAAACCGGAACCGACTCACGACCGAGGGTTTTCAGAATAATGGGCAACTGCGAACCGATCAGGATAAAGACAAACCCATTCAGCAGAAAAATCAGAATATTCCAGAATCCGTTGATCTGGATCCGGGTTTGCGACGAGTAGATTTCGTAGGAATGCCAGGCCAGGTATAACCCCATGGAGACGACCGACAGGACGCCCGACAGGGCGAGGTGTTCGGCCAGCAGGAAGGTCACAAACGGTAACAACAAGGTTATCGTGGTAGCCACGGTGGGGTTTTCGAGCCGGTGGTGAATGCGGCTGAAAATGTAGCCGAGCGCGATGCCCAGCGCAATGCCCCCTCCGGCCACGACCAGAAACTGCAAACCGGCCTGCCAGAGGACAAAACCACCACTGGTCACGGCCGCAACGGCATAGCGGTAGGCAATCAGGGCCGAAGCATCGTTAACGAGACTCTCGCCTTCCAGAATGGTAATCAGCCGGTTAGGCAATCCCAGCCCCCGCGTGGCGCTGGTGGCCGCCACGGCATCCGGGGGCGAAATGATGGCCCCGAGCACGAACGCCAGGGGCCACGTAAAACCGGGAATGGCGTAATGAGCCACCACCGCAACGGCCACCGTCGTAAAAAAAACCAGCCACACCGCCAGCAAACCGATGGGCCGCCGGTAGGCCTTGAATTCGTGCCACGAAATGTTACCGGCCGCTTCGTAAAGTAAGGGCGGGAGAAAGATCAGGAAGACCACATCAGATTCCAGGCGAATGTCCGGAAGGCTCGGAATGAAGCCCAGCACCAGCCCCGCACACACCAGCAAAATTGGATACGGAATTTTCAGTTTTTGGGTTATCGAAGCCAGAGCGGCCAGCACGGCCATCAGCAACAAGACAATTTCAAGATTGGTCATCGAAAAGAGGTCAACGGTTTTCGGAAAATGCGTATTTTGTCAACGGATGATTCAACACGGATACAATTGATACTTCATCACACTATGGTTTTTCTTCACTCTAAAATCACCGCTCCCTACTTTCTTCTATTGATTCTGGCGTCTTCCGTTTTTGCGCAAACGAAGCCCTCCCTGGATCAGCTTCGGCACCAGATTGAGCATGAATTGGGCCAACAGCCGGGGCGGTTTGCGGTCGCCTTCCGGGATTTAACCACCGGACGGGAGCTTTTGATTCACGAACACGAAGATTTTCACGCGGCCAGCACCATGAAAACGCCGGTCATGATCGAGGTGTACAAGCAGGCGGCCGAAAAGCGGCTTTCCCTCTCCGACTCCATTCTCATCAAAAACGAGTTCAAGAGTATCGTCGATGGCAGCCCGTTCAGCCTGAAAGCAACCGATGACAGTGATACACTGATTTACACAAAAATCGGCACCAAACGAACCCTGGCGGCACTGGTTTACGATATGATTATCGTCAGCAGCAACCTGGCCACCAACCTCGTCATCGACCGGGTAGACGCCCGAAACGTGACGCAGACCATGCGCGGCTACGGCGCCAAAAACATCCAGATCCAGCGAGGTGTCGAAGATACAAAGGCCTTTCAGCAGGGTCTGAACAACACCACAACGGCCTACGACCTGATGCTGATTTTTGACCGGATTGCCACCGGAAAAGCTGTTAGCCCCGAAGCGTCCGAGGCCATGATCGGGATTCTGCTCGATCAGCAATTCAACTCGGTCATTCCCGCCCAACTCCCCCAAACGGTGAAAGTCGCCCACAAAACCGGCTCAATTGTGGGCGTACACCACGATTCGGGTATTGTGATGCTGCCCGACGGTCGCCGATACGTGCTGGTGCTGCTGGGAAAAGACCTGAAAGATGACAAAACCGCCACCTCCGCCATGGCGACGGTTTCGCGTCTGATTTACGATTTTGTCACAAAATAAACCGGAGAGGCAACCCCTTTCAGGTTTACTTTGGACTGCTATTTGCTTGGCAATCCAATAAAGAACTATGAAACCGATTGTACCGCTGCTCCTTTTTATAATCCAGTGCGCTATTGTCCGGGCGCAGGATATTTATCCGGGCCCCCGTCCCGAAACCGTGTTTACGACGACGACCGAACACGGTTTTCTGACCGAATTCACCAACAAGTTCCAGGCAGATTTTGACGTACCGACGCAATACGAAAAAGCAAAAAACCTTGGGGTCGATGGGTGGGAAATGAGTCTGTTCACGGCCCGGCAAGCGCAACTGGCGTTTTACAGGGATCACCCGCAAACCACCCGGTTTTCCGGAAACTTCCGCCAATACATTGAAAACTGTATCCGCTGGAATTACTGGCATCTGCTGCTGGCGTGGCCCATCGTCCGAACTAACGCGCAGGCCACGCAGCAAACCGTCCCGGCGCTCCCGACCGTCATGCTGGAAGGGTTTGACGCCTTGAACGTCAACGACGAGAACGCGATGCTCGCCGAACCCTACCGGAATTTCCTGTTTTACTACGTCACCTATTTCAATTCCAAAGCCCGGAATTTTGCTAAGTACACGGCTACTGAAGCGCACAAAATTCTGCCGGAAAAGGCCGGTTTTACCCGGCAGCACCTGAGCGGAAAACCGTACCAGTATGCGCTCGCCCGGCTTTTACTGGATCAATGCGACAAATCCGCCCCCTCTTCGGTTCGGGAGGTGTTTGCCACCCTGACGGCCACGCCCGGTTCGGCGGCTTATGCGGAGCGGGTCAACGAACGGTGCGGAGCCGTGATGGCCCGAAAGGACGACCCCAAACCGGAAGCTTCGGCAAAAAAGAAACCAATTGATCCGAATATCTTCTCTTTTGTCAACCCAAATGGAGAAGCGGTTACGCTGGAGGAGTATAAAGGTAAAGTGGTTTACCTCGACATCTGGGCCAGCTGGTGCGGCCCCTGCATCGGCGAAATCCCGCATTCGAAACAACTTCACGAGCGGTTTTCGAAGAAACAACGGGAAAAAGTCGTTTTCCTCTACGTGTCGATCGACGATTCGGAAACGAACTGGAAGAATGCCCTGCAAAAACACCAGCTACCCGGCGACCAGGGTTGGTCGCCGGGCGGCTGGCGTTCGCGCATTGTTCAGTATTTTGGCCTCAACAGCATTCCGCGGTATATCCTGATCGACAAGAAAGGCAACATGGCGGATCTCAACGCCAAACGGCCCAGTTCCGCCGATGCGATTTATCAGGATATCCTCAAGCTGCTGGACGACTGAGCGGTTTTAATTATCCCGCAGGGGGGTATCCCGCGAATCGGCATAGGCTTTCGAGAAGTCGATTTTTTTCACCTGACTGGCCACGTGTCGGATGCCCTGGAAGATGTGTTTCATGAACAGCGGCTCGGAATAATCCTTCTTGTCGTGTCCGAGCGTCGTACACCACGTATAACCGCCGTCGAAGTTGTAGTACCAGGTAGCCGGGTACAAGTGCGTGAACGTGCCGCCGAACATCTTCACTTTTTCCGGCTCGTCGCTCGTAAGCGAGGTCAGGTCGTGGGCCATGATCACCGTCGGGCCGGGCGACATTTCCTTGGTGAAATAAAACTCATCCTCCTTCTCCCACACCTTCGGAATGCCCTGCATCGACGGGTGTTTGGTGTCGATCACGACGGTTTTGAACTTCTGAAACTTGGGGTGCCAGGCAAAGGTGCCACCGATCATCCGTTTGAACCACGTCCAGTTCCGCTCGGTTCCGGTCACCGAATGAACGCCCACAAAACCGCCCCCGGCTTCGATGTAACGCCGGAACGCCAGCCGCTGGTCATCCGTATCGAACACGTCGTTGTTCGTACTGGGAAAAACGAGCAGGGTGTACTGCTTGAGATTGTCTTCCGTAAAAACCGCGGGCTGGTCCGTCACATCCACCTTAAAACCGTGTTCTTCTCCCAGTTTCTGAATACTTTTGGCCGCATACGGAATGTTTTCATGAACATACCCTTTGCCATTTTTGGTATACACCAGCACCTTGACTTTCTTCCAGTTGACGGAAGGGCCATTTTGACCCGAGACGGTAACGGCGCTCAGCAACCAACTCAATAACCCGGCCAGAAAAACAGTAGTAATGCGATTCATAGTTTTGAGGTAACGAACGAAAACAATCTACTAAAACGGTCAAAAACCGCTCGGGTGAGCGGTTTTTGACCCACTGGAATTTCTCAACTCAAGCCCGCAACTTAACATTCTGGGCATTTTTCTGGGCTTTCAGGGCCAGTTCAGTGGCCAGAAAACAGTGAGCCTGGGTCATGGCGGTTTCGGTCCGGTTCAGAATGTCATCGACGAGCTGGGTGCCGTAGGGAGTCACTTCCTGGCTGCAATCGATGTATTTCGTTTCCTTGTTATCGACCAGAAACAGGTGATTGCCACCGTTGCGGCCCCCAATGTCCACGTTTTTCCGCAGTTCGATAAAGCCTTCCGTACCCAGAACCGTCAGTCGGCCATCGCCCCAGGATTTCAGGCCATCGGGTGTAAACCAGTCCACCCGGATGTAGCCAGTGCCGCCGTTGCCGCGCACCATGGCATCGCCAAAATCCTCGAATTTGGGATACTGCGGGTGATTGGTGTTGCCCACCTGCGAGGCCACTACTTCTGCCGAGGTGGAATTCGTAAAAAACAGGAACTGGTCGAACTGGTGGGACGCAATGTCGCAGATAATGCCGCCAAACCGTTGTTTGTCCCAGAACCACTCGGGTCTGGTTTTGGGATTGACGCGGTGCGGCCCCAGCCCGATCGTCTGAATCACCTTGCCAATGGCACCGGCCTTGACCAGTTCCCCGGCTTTTACCGTCGCCTTGTTTTCAAAGCGTTCACTGTACATGATCGAGTAAATCCGCTTCGTTTCTTTCTGCACCTTGCGAACGTCGGCCAGTTGCTCCAGCGTGGTAATTCCCGGTTTGTCGGCCATGTAGTCCTTCCCGGCTTTCATCACACGGATACCGAGCGGAGCCCGCTCGTCGGGAATTCCGGCGCTGACGACCAGTTGAATCGAACGATCGTCGAGAATTTCCTTTTCGCTTTTGGCGAGTTTCGCTTCGGGATAACGTTTGGCAAACGCAGCCGCCAGATCAGGCTCCCTGGCGAAAAAGGACACCAGTTGACCGCCCCCCCGGATCACGGCTTCCACCTGCCCGTAAATATGGCCGTGGTTCAGGCCGATGGCCGAAAACCGGATGCGCGGGGCTGCTTTGGCCGCTTTGCTTCCCAGAATATGGACAGTAGGCCGCGCGTCCGCAGCGGCCAGCAGATCGCCGGGCATCGCTGACAAACCGGCTAAACCGGCGGCCGTGACAACGGATTCTTTCAGAAACCGCCGTCGATTGGCTTGAGAATCGTTCATACTATAAAGAGTAAATGCGTGAAAGACCAGGCCGGCGTACCAGCGAAAAGCAGGAGGATAAGCGGATGCCACCGCTCGTTCACTCGTTCGCTATTTCACGCCGGATTTTTTCGCCAGTTCAAGGGCCTGCGTAGTTGTGTAATATTTAGTAATCATGTTCGGCACCTCCCAGGCCGGTAGCGTACCGGTTTTCAGATACTCCAGATACTTCCGGGCAACCCGTCCAAAATGCGCTTCGTGCCCTTCCTTGAATTTTTCGGGAATGACCACCTCCCAGCCTTTGGCGATTTTCTTCACCTCAAGCCCGGGAAACTCCTGCTGAATGGCCGGTAAAACCGTCTGCAGAGCGGCCGTCAAATCCGTTTTGCCGTCTGCCGATTCGATGTACAGCGTCGGTTTGTACTGTTGCTCGGCCCCCTGCCGGATGATCAGGTTCGCCTTCGTGCCCCGCATGATCGAATAGTGCGTGTCACCGGTTCCCTCCGGCGCCTTATACGCCCAGATCACCGATACTTTGGCGTGAACGCCCTTCAGTTCGTAATTGATCTCACCGTTGC
Organism: Larkinella bovis; assembly: GCF_042655385.1. NCBI lineage: Bacteria > Pseudomonadati > Bacteroidota > Cytophagia > Cytophagales > Spirosomataceae > Larkinella > Larkinella bovis. Next base: position 994,631 of record NZ_JBHSMA010000001.1, read on the forward strand.
TGTATACCCGCAAAACGCTGTCTTTCACCACATCTTTCTTCAGGTAGTCCGGAAAAGCGGTCTGTTTCGTGATGGCGGTAAACTGGCTCAGGGTCATATCGGTCGTCCACCGCCGGGCCGACGTCAGCCGGACGTCTTTCTGATAATCCAGCGTTTGTTCGGGAAAACACTCCCACTGAACCAGATCGACCAGGTGCGTCGTCACGTCGACAATGCCTTCGCCCTGCTGCGCGACATCCATGAACCAGGCCGGACGCGTCAGAATACTGCCCGACACATTCTTGTAAAAATGGTGAACGCTTTCCTTCGTCACCGCCGGGTTGTCCGGGGTTCCTTTTTCGAGCGTTCCGAATACCTCGGCCTGTTGCGAAAACGCCCGTTGCAGCATCGTCGTGATTTCGTACCGCTCGGTCATGATATCATACAGCAAGACCTTGTTTTTTTCGGCGGTCGAAAAAGCCTCTTTCAACTGGTCGAAATTGGCCGCACTGATCGCCATTGGTTTGTCGGCCAGCACATTAAAGCCAGCGGCTACGGTTTTCTGGATGTAATCGGTTTTCAGGCGGTTATTGCCGGCCATCACCACCACATTGCTCGATTTGGTAGCCGCCCGGTCGGCCAGCATTTTGTCAAAAAAATCGGCGTTGAGGTATACATCCTCGTACCAGTGGGTTGGCTCATCGGCCCGGGTATTGTAGCCTTTGATTTTATCCAGGTGCAATTGCACGTCCGGTCCATCGGGTGCATACACATGAACGGTAGAATCGACGCCCTCCAGCATGCTTTTCTGCACCAGAGCCGCATGAAAGTGGCCGGGATCGAGCGTAATCAGATGAATCATTTCATCCTTTGTTTGATCAGAAGACTGACACGAGATAAATAGAGCCGCCAGCAACAAGCCGCCGGCAACGGTGGATACGTTCATTCGAATGAGGTTAGTTACAGCGCAAATTAACGGGATTTGGTCGAAGCCACGGCCTTGATGGCGTAGGGCGACCGTTGGGTACGCGACAGCAGTTTGTTGGCGTCGGCGTCGTTCTTGAATTGTTCTTTTTGGGGATCCCAGTACAGCTTCCGGTTCAGTTTCATGGCGGCATGGTGCAGCAGACAGGCCGAGCACGACCGGTGTCCGACCTCGGCGGGCGCAATCGGCTCCTTGCGGCTCACGATGCTCTCAAGCCAGTTGCCGTGGTGTTCCTTGCTGACGGTCAAATGGATCTCGTTCGGGCCAATGACAGACGAAAGAATTTTCGGATCGCTGGCGTCGAGGGCCTTTGCCGCCCGTTGTTTGTCGACCGGATCGCTCGCCGTCACCGACGCGTCCCCCCGCGACACAAAAATCCAGCCTTCGGTACCTTCGAATCTGATGCCGTTGGGCAGCTCGTTGCTTACGATCATGTGGACGCCGTTTTCGTACCGGGCTTCGGTCCGGAAAATGCCGTGCACATCCCACAACCCGCTTTTCGGGAAATCGGCCTTGCCCCAGATTTCAACAGGTCCGGTGTATTCGGTATTCATGGCCCAGTGCGCGCAGTCGATATGGTGCGACCCCCAGCCGGTGATCATTCCGGCACCGAACTGTTCGCAGCGCAACCAGCCCGGCCGATCGTAGCCCACCTGCGGATGGACGCGTTTTTCGGTATAATACACCTCGGGCGTTGTGCCGAGCCACATGTCGTAATTCAGGTTTTTCGGAACGGGCATCTGCGGTTCTTCGTCGCCCGACGGGTCGCCCGGCAACCCGACATAGACGGTTTTTAGCTGGCCAATGCGCCCGTTGCGTACCAGCTCGGCCGCATACCGGAACTGGTGCGACGACCGCTGCTGGCTGCCCACCTGCATGATCCGGCCCGTCCGTTTGACGGCATCAGCCATCAGGCGGCCTTCCGAAATCGTCAGCGAAGCCGGTTTCTGCATGTAAACATCCTTGCCTGCTTCGACCGAATGCACCACCATCGGTGCGTGCCAGTGGTCGGGCGTACTGATAATGACCGCGTCAATATCTTTATTCGTCAGCAATTCGCGGTAATCGGTATAGACCTTTACCCCGTCGTAGTCCTTGCCGTTTTTTTTCGTGTAATAACGGTTCACGAGTTGTTTTCCATCCTCCGCCCGTTTGCTATCCACATCGCAAACCGCCATAATCAGGGCATTATCGTACTGCAACACACTCGGCATATCGTGGGTGCGAGAAATGCGTCCAACCCCCAGCGCGCCGATATTGATGCGGTTACTGGGCGCATTTTTCCCAAATACCGAAGCTGGTACAATGGCAGGAAAACCGCTTATCAGCGCCGTCGTGGCCAGCGTTCCTTTCGTGGTCAGGTCAAGAAATTTTCGCCGGGTAACGCTTTTCCGGGAAAGAACTGATTTTTTTTCCGGTTCCATAAGATTGGTTGGGGTTTACGAAGTTTTTCGATGAAAACACTTCTGTCGGTATCTATAAGAAGAAACCGGACCATTTTTACTACTCCTTTTTTAGAAACTCCGGTGCCAGCGTCGCCCGGTGAAGCGATTTTACGGGTTGGAGGGGACCATCAACCGCTCGACGGCCGGTTTTTTCCATTTAACCGATTTTAATTCGTTCCAAACCGTCTACGGCCCTACTTTCGCGCCCGAATCCGACAACACTACTACACTGATGAACAAGGACTTGAAAATCATTCCCTCGGCCCTCGGGCTGGCCCTGGGCCTTTGCTGGATCATTGTCAACGGCGGTGCCAGCCACGACCTCACAGTCAGCAAAACACCGGTCGCCGGAACCACAAAAATCCGCCCGACTACTGCCAGTCGGCCCGCAATGCCCGGGCGCGACACCCTGCAGGCGAGTCGCTCCGTTCAACCGTAATCAAAAGCGTCGGTCCTGCGCTCTCCTGATCGGTCAACAAGATGGCCCTACCGCTGCGGCATGGCCTGGTTTTTCGTGTCTTCTCCCGTCGGTGCATCGGGTCCGTTCCCCGCCTATCAAGTAGATTTTTTTGCGTTTTCTGCTTTTACGTGAGGTAGAAGCAGGTTCTTTCCGCTTCTCCGGTTCCAAGTTGACCGACACCCGCCCGGGTGCAAAATCCCAAAATATTCACCGTTCGAAGAATTCATGTGCGCATTGATCTCCTCCGTGACCAAACCGGTTTCGGCAATTCTTGTCTTCCTGTTGCTGGCCCGTATTGCTGTTGGCCAGGAAAATCTGGACGTTTTTAATTACTGGCATTACGACGAAGGCTCTCCGTCAACCAGTCTGTACCGGCATTTGTGCCAGCGGGCGTTCCATCAGCTGGAGCAACGGCAGCGGGCCATCGAAAAGCTGAAAACACCGGCCGACTGGCAGAAACGGCAGGCAGACGTTCGGGCGAAACTCCGCAAAGTGATGGGACCCTTCCCGGAAAAAACGCCCCTGAATCCGGTTATAACGGGGACCATTCAACGGGACGATTTTACGGTCGAAAAACTCTATTTCGAATCACGGCCGGGTTATTTTGTAACGGCGGCTCTGTTTCTGCCCAAAAACCGGCCCGGAAAACTACCCGCCATTCTGTACTGCAGCGGCCACAGTATCAACGGTTTTCGGTCGGAGGCCTACCAGCGAATCATCCTGAATTACGTCAAAAAAGGCTTTGCGGTGCTGGCTTTTGACCCGATCGGCCAGGGGGAGCGACGGCAATATGCCGACGAATCCGTTGTCAGAAAATCCGCCGTCAACGAGCATTCCTACCCCGGTGCCCAGTCGTTCATGGCGGGGCTTTCACCGGCGAATTATTTTGTCTGGGATGGTATCCGCGCAGTCGACTACTTACTCAGCCGAACCGAGATTGATGCCGGTCGGATCGGAATTGCCGGCCGGTCGGGGGGCGGAACGCAAAGTGCCTACATTGCCGCCATGGACGACCGGATTCTGGCCGCTGCCCCGGAATGTTATCTCACCACGTTCGACAAGCAACTGCGTTCCAGAGGGCCGCAGGACGCCGAGCAAAACCTGCTCTACGGACTGGAAAATGGCCTTGATCTGGCCGATTATCTCGAAGTCCGGGCTCCCAAACCCGCCCTGATCGTCAGTACCACGCGGGATATTTTCAGCATTCAGGGGACCCGGGATCTTTTTCAGGAAACGAAAAAAGCCTATGCGGCCCTGGGAAAACCGGACCAGTTGCTGATGGTGGAAGACGACGCCGAGCATATGTCTACGCGCAAAAACCGGGAAGCCTCCTACGCGTTTTTTCAGCAATACCTCACCAATCCCGGTAGCTCCGCCGATCTGGAGGTGACGCTTTTCAAAGATGAGGAGTTGTATGTAACGCCAAGGGGCCAGGTGTATGCCACGCTGAAGGGGGAAACCCTGTTTTCGCTGACGCAAACGCACCTCCGGAAAAACCGGTCGGAACCGCCGGGGGATGCGGCCAGGCTGCGCGAAACGGTCCGATCGATAACGGGCTACGAAAAACCGGCTTCCGGTGGCGAGGTCGTTTTTTCGGGCCGCTTCCAGCGCGATACCTACGCGATTGAGAAATACCTTGTCACGGGGCCGGGCAAGTATGCGATACCGGTTTTGTGGTTAAAACCGACCCGAAAAACCGGAAAAACCGTCCTGTTACTGGATGACCGGGGAAAAGCCGTTGCTGCTCAAAAAGGCGAATGGGCCGATCAACTCGCCAGGGAAGGTCACGACATAATCATTCCCGACCTGAGCGGCACGGGCGAATTAGGGACCGGCTACCCCAAAGACGGGGATTCCATCATCGGGGGGGTGCCCCTGAATTTGTGGTTTACGGGCCTGCTGACGCACAAAAATCTGGTGGCGGTTCGGGCGGAGGAAATTGAAATCCTGGCCGGTTTTATCCGGAAAAGTCTGGGCACCCCACAGCCCCTGGCGGTGGCCGCACGGGGAACGATGGGGCCGGATCTGCTCCACGCTGCGGTCCTGAGCAATGCCTTCAGCCACTGCATCCTGCTGAATTCGCTGGTGTCTTACCAGGCCATCATCGATGAAATGCATTACAACCCGGCCTTTATCCTGTCCGCCGTGGCCGGAGCCTTACCGTTCTATGACCTCCCGGTTTTGGCCGCATCACTGACGGCGCAAAAGCTTCTGATTATTAACCCTGTGGATGCCACCAACCGGGAAATGACGACCGAAAGGGCCAAAACCGCCTATTCGGATGCCCTGCGAACGCCAGCGGCACGTGCGTCGCTGAACCTCCAGCAGAACGTAAAACCGGAACACTATTTTTCCGTGATCAACAATTGGTTACGCTAAACACGCTATCCGGTGTTGTTTCCGGGGATGGCGCGAAGGGGATGGTTTACCGTTGGCTGATGGCCTCAAAACGCAGGCAGCGTCAGCCAACGGTAAACCATAAACTGAAAACCGTATAATATATTAGGATGGCCGTCCGTTGAGTAAAACAGCGTTTCTCACCCGCGATCTGAAAATAATTCAATAACTTGCGGCCTTACATTTATTAGCCTGAAAAACCTTATCTCATGAAAAAAGCATTGCTGCTCCTTTTAGTGGGCGTTACTCTGTTCGTAAGCTGTGGTAAAGATGATGACGATCAACCAGCGGTAAAAACAAAATCTGAAATCCTTGTCCGTACCTGGGAGGTACAAACTGCCATTGTTACCCTCGGCACCTTACCTCCTGTAACCGGTTATATCAAAGGTAATCCCGGCCCGGTGCTCGACATGAGTAAGTTCCGGTTTGAATTCAAAAGCAACGGTGATTTTGTGCAAACCGGTATTGATGGGACACAAGTTACCGGCAAGTGGACACTGACCGATAATGACACAAAACTAACGTTGACAACAGCCGCGCTCCCGGCCCCGGACGTGTGGAAAGCGGACAACATCACCGAGCAAAATCTGGATATTAGTCGGGATATTGCGGGCAATTCGACCGCTCCCGGCGATGTTTACTGGAAAAACCTGATCGATACGTACGGCAAAGCCCTGAACCTTTCTTCCGCCAACGGGGTAAAAATCGTAATCAAGACAATTCCCGTAAAATAGCCAACGCTGATTTTTTTTCAAACCGCACCGGAGCCGCTGGCTCCGGTGCGGTTTTAGTTTGGCCCCTGCCGTTTGACCCGCGTTTTTCTGAGGTTCAGGAATCCGAATCCTCAATTGAGCAGGAAGCAGGTCCCGGAAAAGAGGACGTTCTGCCATCTTTGCGGTGAACGAACAACCAATCCGCATGGACGCATTGATCAACATCCGGCCCCTTCTGCCGGGTCTGTTGGCTATTCTTTTGGGGGTAAACGGGCTGGCGCAATCGACCGGGTGCCGACCCGAAGATGCTCAGGCTATTCAGACATCCTGGGTCCGTAAGCCGGACGCCCTGGGGGCCATCGGGCCGGATTTCCCGCGAAAGAGCCTGCCACTGGTGTTCGAACGGCAGGAAAAAATCCTCAACCTCCTGCAAAAAGCCTACCCGAATCCGCGCGGACTGGAAGCCCGGGCCTACCGAATCATCAAGAGCGATCCCGCCAACGACTATAAACACCTGCCGCCGAATGCGCCCTTGCGGTATTCCGTCACCACCTATTATCTGCATTACTGGTGTTTCCGGGGAAAACCGGAACGGTCGGCCGAAACCGGCACCTGGATCGAGTGCTACGTGAATTCGCTCTGGCAATTCATGGAATCGATCAGTGAACGGGAATATCTGTTACCGAACGGCCAGTCGATTTTTTACATGCCCGAACGGGTGGGCGACCTAAAAGGCTATGCCGTTTACAGCCCGCATCCGACCCGGCGGGAGAACCGGCAGGAGTCGATTCTGCTGGTGCCGGGAAACCGCCTGCCCGTGCGGCCCGTCAGCCGGGAGGAGTTGGTGCGGTCGCTTCAGCGGCATATCCGGCACTTCCTCAAAGAAAACGATGAAACGACGCGTGTGCTCGAAGCCGGGTTGAAGGAAACGCTGGCCTATGCCGACCAACCCGGTTCATTCAAAACCGAAGCCGAACGCGAAAAATACAAGGAAGACAACCGCCGAAGCATCGGGAACGGCCGGATCAAGCGCGATAAAACCGCCCAGGAGTTCCGGCAAAATTACGACCGGCTGGAAGCTCTGCTCGCGGCCATGAGCCCGCAGGAACGGGCCTCGCAGGCCATCATCGAAAATCCGTACGACCTGATGACCCAATATCGCGGCAAAGGAACCTTTGAAGCCCAGGCCGTGAAGGGTCGGCCGCTGGTGACGCACGATCTTCAGTACCACGACCCGACCTTGCCCCGGCACGCCATTCAGTCGATTCAGTTGCTGATGAAATACGAAACCTCCGCCAACCTGGTGGCCAAACGGGACCTGATGGAGCAATTCCGCCAGAACATCGATCTGGACGGCCTGAAGGCCCTGATCGGACACTGAGTTTTTTACCGCAACACCATCAGCGTTCCGCGCAAAACCGGTTTTTTGGGCTCGTACCGAATCAGGTACGTATACATACCCGGTGGTACGGGCTCGCCTTTCAGCGTCCCGTCGAACGGATGAGCATAACCGTCTTTGGAATGGTAAATCACTTCGCCCCAGCGATTGAAAACCGTCACCTCCGCTTCCGGAAACGCTTCAATACTGCGTAGTTCCCAGACGTCATTCTGCCCGTCGCCATTGGGTGAAAAGGCGGTAGGGATCCAGATTCGCTCGTAAACCGTCACCACCACCGACGCATCAGCCTGGCAGCCGGTCGCGTTTTCGACGCTCAGGGTATACACCATATCGTCTTCAATGCCTTCCACGCGGGCCCCGGCTTCGGTCGGGTCGGCCAGGTAAGTGGGCGGACTCCAGGCAAATTTCACCGGATCACCCGTCATTTCTGCGTTCAGCGTCAACGACTTCCCGGGCGAAGTAATAATTTCTTCGGGAAACAGCAGGGTCGGAATCGGTGCCACCACCGCCGTTTGCTGGGCCACCGCCCCCGGACATTCCGGCGCAAAATTGACGGTATACGTCAACACATGATTGCCGATCCCGGCGGCTTTGGCATCGTACTGCGCACCGTTCACGCCCGGCCCGGCAAATGTCCCGCCCGCGGGTGAGCCGGTTAACTGAAAAACCGGCCCATCGGGTCCGCACACGGACGGAACTGCATCCAGTTTAACATCGACGCCGGGAATCTGGACCACGACAAAAGGGGCCGAAACCGCCTTGCAACCGTTCGCAGCCGTCACCTCCACTACGTAACTTCCGGCGGTCTGAACCGAAAAGGCAGGTTCCGAAACCGTGGCGACGGCTTGCCCATCGCGGCTCCACGCAAAACTAACCCCACCAGCCCCCTCCAGCGAAAGCGAACCACCGGGGCATAATTTGTTCTGCGCCGACTGAATGGCGGCCATTACCGGAGCCGCGCGAGTGAGCGCCACGTCCGCTGTCTGGTATGAACACCCGTACTGCGGCTGGGTCAGAACGGCGCGGTATTGCCCCGGTTGAGTAGCCTGGTAGAGGTTGGCGTTGCCGGTCAGGGCTTTTTCGTTATGGTACCACTGGTAACTGATCCCGTTGCCGGCCAGAACCGTTAAGGTAACCGACCCATCGGTGGCGCATAACTGACCAGCAGACGTAATGTCGGAGGTGAGATCCACCACATTGACCTGCACATTCTGCGATCCGCTGGCTTTGCCGCAGAGCGTCTTCAGCGAGACAAAGACAGAATACTGACCGGGTTCATGCACGGTCAGTTTCGTACCGGTGGCGTCGGGCAGGTTAATGCCGTCTTTTCGCCACTGGTAATTCCAGTCCTTGTTCAAGGTCGTTTGCAATTCCAGCGATTTACCCTTACAAATGGTAAACTCTGTGCCCACGGGCAGGCTGGTGGCCCAGATGGGCGGATCTGGCGTTGCCAGCGGAGGACAATCGATCACCAGAAATTGAAAATCCCGCCGAACCTCCCCGATTTTGACGCCCGCCCGAAACTCTTCTACTTTCACCGCAAAAACGTACAAACCCAGTTGGTTCGGCGTCACCGAAAGCTGACCACTTTGGGGATCAATCGACAGCGACGGGCTGCCGGGAATGGCGTTGTTCGCTCCGAACCCGCTCAGCCATTGCACGTCCGGATACGGTCCCGGGGTGGTTTCCATGTTCCGTCCGGTACCGCTCCGGTTGAGGGGCGTCACCATCGAATACCGCAGTTCGTCGCCGTCGGGATCGGCTCCGCCATAGGGAAACGTAAAAGCCTCATTGATACAGAGATACTCTCCATTGACCGACGTAAACCGGGGCGACGAATTGGTAAAGTTCTGGCCGTTTTTCTGCAGGGCCGGAAACTCCAGGTAAAACGTAAAACCGGTTTGCACCGGGTTGTTGATGTTGTTGATGCCGTCGTTGCGGTTTTGGGTCTGGTACGCCATGTAGTAGCCTCCGACATCGTTGTAGAGATACGGATCAAGCTGGATGTCGGCGCTGAAGGTGGCCACGATCATCCGCTGGTTTTTCGAGGTAGCACAGGCTTCGTTGGTAAAAACGACGCGCTGCCGCTGGCCGGTTTCGGAAACCGTAAACACCAGCATCCGGACGTTGTCGCGTTTGCGGAAAATTCCGACCGGGCCCCCAAAGGTCTGGGCCGCGCGGTAGTTGTCTTCGAGGTAGTTCGTGACGAGGATTTCAAAATGGCCCGGAAGGTCGCCTATAGCGCGCATTTCAATTTGTCCGCCGACTTGGTGTGTGGCCAGAGCCGGAAAGGCAAAGCCCAGCATAATCAGCCAAAGCAGTGCTCGGTTAACAAACGGTTGCATGGGTCAGACAGTAGAATTTGGCTATAGAAACAGTCGGGTTAATGCGTAATCAAATCATTTTAAAGTTACTATTTTTTCAATACTGCAAATCAAAAAATACACTGAGCATCAATAGTGTATCCAATAAGTTAATCTATCTTCCACTCCGGTTACGTGAAAACGCTGCGGCCCGTTGCGTGTGTTCCTAAATATTATTATAGGATACCACCGCTATAAACGTTGACGAGGGCTTCATTGCCCGAATGCGCATACCCCAGTCTCCCCGCACGATCAGCCGGGGCGGTTGGGCAAGGCCGCGAACGGCCAGCATCAGGCTGCAAACAACCACGGGCATCTTTTTTCTTTCCATATCGATCGTTCTGATCTCCGGTACCCGAACAGGAACGAAAGGTCGTCAGAGCGCCGATCTACCCGTATGTACCTCCAGCGATCAAGCCAAGCGACTAAATAGACGGATCAGCCAGCGGCCTTACCCTTTTCGAAGCAGAAACCACGAAAAATTATATTAAGCCTTTTCCAAACCGGATCTTGCTTACCAGAGCGCTTAGCCAGCGGGCGGTTTTTCCCTTCGCACGACCTTACTTCAGTAAATTTAAAATTTTAAGAACAATAATTGTAACTTTTTCAATAACACGGTATTTTATTTTGAAAGTCTTCTTTGAATATTTTAAATTCGATTTTCACACCTGCTAAATACATCATTTGGCAATTTTTCAATACTAAAAATAATAATTTTGCATTTACCCCTTTTTATCAATTAAACTATAGGTCTATCCGATCAACTTTTTAGCTATATAGCAGCCAAAATAGTAGAATAATACAACCTTAGTTAACTTCATCAATTTCTATTCCGTCATGAAGCGCATTGAACTGATGCGCGTTGCGGCTTGCCCGGTTGGCTCAGGGCGGGCAAAACCGACATTGGAAAGGTCGCGGATTTCGATAACGGTTGGGCGCGGCAGGGCGGTTTTGTTTTCAGTCAGGACACAATTTTACCATCGAATGCATCCGACGGGACCATTCAAAAGAGCTATAAAAAATCGGGAGTAAAAATTTCTTTCGGGTCATGAAAGCCGTTGCAAAAGGAACGCCGACGAACAGGACTGGCAAATGACCCTCGTGCCCATCGTAAAGTAACGTTTATTAACATGTAAAATCGGAAATGCCTCGCTTCCTTAGCGGGGCTTTTTTTATGGCTTTGCGCTCTGGGGCGTTTTGGCTGCAAATGTCCCTAAAATTGGTTAAGCTTGTTCTTTCGAATCCCAACCCGTATGAAACCCCTGCTCCTCCTGGCATCGCCTTCCTGCTCAGCCCGTTCGGGTGGGCGCAACAAGGTACCCTCGAACAGAGAATGACCAGGAGAGTGGCGCGGGCTGCCGGGTCCCCGTAGCAAACGACAGAAGCCATGATAACGCCCGAAAAAACCGGAAGAAGAGAATTTGTCGGTACGCTCACGAAGGCGTCCCTTTTGGTAACGGTTCCCGGTCTCCAGCCGCAGAAAAACCGCCCGCCCGTCGCTCAGCCGGTGACGGTCGGCCAGGTGATGGACCTGATTCTCAAAACCATTCCGAATGCACCTTTTCCCAAAACCGTCGATACGCTCAAATCCGGGACCGCCGATCAAAAGGTGACCGGTATTGTGTCGACCATGTTTGCCACGATGGAGGTGATTGAAAAAGCAGCCCAACTGGGGGCCAATTTCATCATCGTCCACGAGCCAACTTTTTACAACCACGCCGACGAAACCGACTGGCTGAAAAACGACGAGGTGTTTCGGAAGAAATTTGCCCTGCTCGAAAAACACGGGATTGCAGTCTGGCGGTTTCACGACTACTGGCATTCCCACCGACCCGACGGCATTCGAATGGGCGTGGTGACGGCGCTCGGCTGGGAGAAATTCATGGATGAGAAAAACCCGCGGATCCTTACGCTCCCCGCACCAAGCTCCCTGAAACAAATCGTTTCCCACGCGAAGGAAAAGCTGGGAATTGCCACGATGCGGATTGTGGGCGATCCGGCCCAACCGTGCCGGCGAATCCTGCTCATGCCGGGCGCGTCGGGCGGCCGCAGCCACATTCAGGGCATCCAGGAGGAAAAACCGGACCTGATTCTCTGCGGGGAAATCAGCGAGTGGGAAACGGCCGAATACGTCCGCGACGCCCGTCAGCAAGGACAACCCCTTTCGCTCGGGATTCTGGGGCACATCATGAGCGAAGCGCCGGGTATGCAGTGGCTGGTTCCCTGGCTGCAACCCAAAGTACCCGGCCTGAAAATCACGTACATCGACTCCAAAAACCCATTTACGTACCTGTAAAGGCGGTTTTACCGCTTAGATGAAACTCTGGTCGAAATCCTCGATCACGGTTAGATCCGCAACCTCGAACCACGCTTCAGCATCGTTGTCCAGTCGGCAAAGGGCCTGGGTTTCGTCTTCGCTCATGCTCGAAACCGTCATCGGGTGACCGTGGTTGACGGTTTCGTCCTTGTGTTTTACTGTATCGCCGTAGTGCATGGGGTATGCGGTTTTAAGGACTATGGGTAAAAGCCGGAACGAAGCGGTTTTGTTTAAATGGTCTTCCGGTGATTACCTACTGCTTTACCTTGCGAAATGCGAAATAGGTGAAGACGATTTTTTGATGGGTTTTGGATGAGTCAGGAAAGCCAAAAACCGGAAATCCAGGCTGGTTTCAACCGGCGAATCCCGCAACAGCAGCCCGGCAGAAATGAGCGGAGGCAACGGAATTCCGTTGCGATTTCTGCCTCCGAAATTTGGGTTGTCCCTTCCAAATAAACGGGATCCCGGCGAATAAGCCTGTTTTTTTGTTACTTTAGCGCATCCCTAAACCGCTCTTCCAATGCGCCTTTTGTTTCTTTCCGCCTGCCTATGGTCCCTCCTGCCGTTTGCCGGGCTTGCTCAACCCAAACCCGACCGGCCGGATCTGCGCCAGGGGGCGTATTTCAGTGAACCCGATGGCGCAAAAGCCCTGCTACAGTGCGGAGCGTTGTATACCGATAAGGCTTCGTGGGAAAAACGGGCGGCCCTGATTCGGCAGGGCATTCGCGACGGACTGAAACTGCCCGCCAAACCCGCTTTTGCCCCCCTGAAACCAATTCGGCACAGCCTGCGAAAACTGGACGGCTATACGGTTGAAAACGTGGCTTTCGAAAGCTTACCCGGTTTTTACGTCACTGGCAACTTGTATACCCCCACCGGTCTTTCCGGGAAAACCGCTGCGGTTTTGTGTCCGCACGGCCATATGGCTTCGATGGATGCCCGGCTGAAGGAGTACACCCAGCAACGCTGCATCACGCTGGCCAAAATGGGCGCGGTTGTTTTTGTCTACGACATGCTTGGTTACGGCGACTCGAAACAGTGCGACCACAAACTCCCCGAAGCCGCTAAACTCCAGACGCTCAACAGCATCCGCGCGCTTGATTTCCTGACCGGCCTGCCCCAGGTCGATCCGCAGCGGGTGGCGGTTACGGGCGAGTCCGGGGGAGGAACGCAAACCTTTTTGCTGACGGCGCTGGATTCACGCGTGAAAGTTTCGGTACCGGTCGTGATGGTGTCGGCGCACTTTTTCGGCGGATGTGTCTGTGAAAGCGGTATGCCCATCCACAAACGGCCGGCCCACGAAACGAATAATGTCGAGATTGCGGCCCTGGCGGCTCCGCGCCCGATGATCATGATTTCGGACGGGGGCGACTGGACCAAAAACACCCCGAATGTGGAATACCCGCATGTTCAGCGGATTTACGGTTTTTATGGTGCTCAGGACAAACTGGAAGCCGTTCACCTGGCTAACGAAAAACATGATTATGGCCCTTCCAAACGGGATGCGGCTTACCGGTTTCTGGCCAAACACCTGAAACTGAACCTCAATCGGGTCCTGAAAAACGGCCAGATCGACGAAAGTTCCAACGTGGTTCTGCCCCCCGCCGACCTGCAGGTTTTTACGGAAGCCCATCCGCGACCCACCAATGCGGTCGTGGGCGACGATGCCGTCATGGCGTTGCTGAAGTAGATCCGTCAACCATAGGCGTAGCACCTGCTCCACCGGCTGATTCATCGGGTTAACGAGACAGCAAGACGTTAATTACTAATCAATTACAATCTATTTACTACATTAAAACTCTACTTTTGTGAAGAAAATCTGCACCCTGCTACTCCTTGGTTTTTCAGTATTTTCCGGTTTTGCGTTCGGGCAATCCATCGACGCCAGGTTAAAAGAACAGGGAATTGAACTCGCTCCGCCCACGCCTTCCTTAGCCAATTACGTGAAAGCCGTCCGCACTGGGAATCTGATCTTTTTATCCGGCCATGTCTCGAACCGCGCCGACGGAACCGGGATTAAAGGGAAGGTTGGCAAGGATCTGTCGCCGGAACAGGGATACGAAGCCGCAAAATTGTGCGCCATCGGTCTTCTCTCGTCGCTGAAGGCCGAGATTGGCAATCTGAACAAGGTGAAACGCGTCGTCAAGGTGCTGGGCATGGTCAATTCCGCGCCCGATTTTATCGACCATCCCAAAGTGGTCAACGGCTGTTCCGACCTGCTGGTAAAGATTTTCGGGGATAAAGGAAAACACGCCCGGTCGGCGGTGGGGGTTGCCGCCTTACCCTCCGATTATGCCGTCGAAGTGGAGATGATTGTGGAAATCGAGTAGGTCGGTCTTTCTCGTAAAGCTCAAAACCGGTTGGAATGGTCACTCCAACCGGTTTTTGTTTCATAATGCGACAAGAATATACCACTCAATCAAAATAGATCACTATTGATCATATTTGATCATTTTCTTCCTTATTTTTGTGCCCGAATCAAACAGCCTTTCCGGGCAACGCGTATGAAAAAAATGATTCTGGTGGCCGGTCCTTACCGATCCGGCACCAACGACGATCCGGTCAAAATTGCGCAAAATGTACAGGATATGACCGATACAGCGCTTGCCTTGCTGAAAAAAGGCTACCTGCCCATGCTGGGCGAATGGGTTGCTTTACCGCTCCTTGAAGCCGCCGGTTCCCGGGAGATTGGCGATGCGGTTTTCAATCAGCTTTTCCACCCGATTGCTATCGATTTGCTGGCCCATTGTGATGCGGTTCTGCGCATTGGCGGTCCTTCGCCGGGTGCCGATGAAATGGTTACCCAGGCCCGGCAGTTCGGAAAAACCGTATTCACCTCACTTGAAACGGTTCACTTTGAGGAAACAGCAGTTACGCCGGTCTCCTGATCCGGTTTCGACAAGGTTCGGGTCAACCGGGGTATGGCTTCTTTTAGTAGCTTTGTCCGGTTAATCGAGCCCGTCTATGAAACGCTTATTCTACCTGTTCGCTTTCTGGTTTCCGATTTTGAGCGGGGCCAGCGCTGCCCCCGGCGACAAACATATTGCCGTTGAAACCCAGCGGACGGCGCTGGTGATTCGGATCAGTCAGGAGGGTGATCCGACCATCGTTTACCTCGGAAGGCGGCTGCAAAGTCCGGCCGACTACGAACTGTTGCCCGATAATAGCAAGCGCGGGGAAGATTATACCAAACTTTACAATTCTGCCTATACGCCCGCCGGTGGCCGCAATCTGCTGGAACCCGCCCTTCAGATCGCCCATGCCGATGGCAATCCGTCGTCCGATTTGAAGTATGTTCGGCACCAAACCCAGAACGGCGCCGATGGGGTCGTGCTGACGACGGTTTTTCTGAAGGACCCACAATACCCGTTTGAGGTCAGCCTTTTTTACAAAGCGTACCAGCAAGAGGATGTCATTGAACAATGGTCGAGCATTCGGCATACCGAGAAAAAAAATGTCCGGTTGCAGAAATACGCATCGGCCAACCTCTACATTCCGGCGCAGCGGTATTATCTGACTCATTTTCATGGCGACTGGGCGAAGGAAATGAATCCGGAAGAAATCCAATTATCCGCCGGTTTGAAGGTGCTCGACACCAAGCTCGGAACCCGAGCCGACCTGTTCCAGCCTCCCTCCTTCCTTCTGTCGCTCAACCAACCCGCCCAGGAAGAAACCGGTGAGGTGCTGGCCGGAACACTGGCCTGGTCGGGAAATTATAAGATCGAGTTTGAGGTCGATCCGCTGCGAAATCTGCGGCTGATTGCCGGGATTAATCCGTATGCTTCGGAATACACGCTGGCCCCCGGCAAGGAGTTTGTCACGCCCGCTTTTCTGTATACCTATTCCTCTAACGGCAAAGGCCAGGCCAGCCGGAACCTCCACCGCTGGGCCCGTAAACACCGCATTCCGCAGGGCGAAGGAAACCGGTTAACACTGTTAAACAACTGGGAGGCCACGTACTTTGACTTTAATGAGGAGAAATTGACGACGTTGTTCAAAGACGGTAAAAAGCTGGGGGTCGATCTGTTTCTGCTCGACGACGGCTGGTTTGCGAACAAATACCCCCGCAACAACGATCATACGGGCCTCGGCGACTGGCAGGAAAACAAACAGAAATTGCCGCACGGTTTAGGCTATCTGGTGAAGGAGGCCGAAAGCGCAGGCATCAAGTTCGGTATCTGGCTGGAACCGGAAATGGTTAGCCCGAAAAGCGAGCTGTACGAGAAACACCCCGACTGGGTTATCAAATTACCCAACCGTTCCGAGTATTATTTCCGGAATCAACTCGTCCTGGATTTGTCCAATCCGAACGTTCAGGATTTTGTCTACGGGGTCGTCGACGGTATTCTAACCAAGAACCCGACGCTCGGTTACATCAAGTGGGATTGCAACGCCGTTATTTACAACGCATTTTCGGCCACCAATCCAAACCCGTCGCACCTGTTTGTCGAGTATGTGCAGGGACTGTATAAAGTGCTGGACCGGTTGCGGGCTAAATACCCGACCTTGCCGCTGATGCTCTGTTCGGGCGGGGGTGGCCGGGTCGACTACGGTGCACTGAAATACTTTACCGAGTTCTGGCCCAGCGACAATACCGATGGCCTGGAACGGATTTTCATCCAATGGAATTACTCGTACTTCTTCCCGGCTATTGCTACCTGCAACCACATTACCGACTGGGGCAAGCAACCGATCAAATTCCGGACGGACGTGGCCATGATGGGCAAGATGGGGTACGATATTGTGGTGAGTAAACTGGACGAAGAAGAACTACAATTCAGTCAGGAAGCCCTTAAAACGTACAGCCGGGTGAAAGATGTAATCTGGCAGGGCGATCTGTTTCGGCTCGTTTCACCCCAAACCAACGATCTGGCGTCGCTGGTCTATGTCAGCGAAAAGCAGGATAAGGCAATCTGGTTCAACTATCTGGTCGGAAACCGCTACCGCGAAGGCAGCCAGGCTCCAATCCAACTGAAGGGCCTGAATCCGGCGAAAAAATACCGCATCCAGGAACTGAATATTTATCCGGGCAATAACTCGCCCATCAACCGAAACCAGACGGTGTATTCAGGAGACTACCTGATGACGGTCGGTTTTAATCCACAGGTCGATGCCCGCCGGACCAGCGTGGTGTTGGAAATTACGGAAAGCAACTAAGCCACTTCGTACGGGTTTGACGGCTTTTCCCGAAAACTCCCGACAGAATCGGGAGTTTTTTGCTGCTGAACATACGCAACCATCCGGCCTATCCACCACAGCGGAACAGACGGAACTAAACCGTTCATCGAATTCGGCTTCCGATCATCATATATTTTACATACATATACAGAATTAATAAAATCATTTTACATACATTTAATGAGTAAATTAAAAAACCATTGCAAATAACCGGATGAAAGGAACCAATCTGGGCGAATTTGAAGAACTAGTGCTACTGACCATTGCAGCCCTCGTGAGCGACGCCTACAGTGTAGCGATTTGCGACGAACTAACCAACTATACCGGACGGGCCGCCAAGCTCGGCGTGGTTCATGCGGTTTTGAACCGGCTGGAAGAGAAAGGGTTGGTAAAAAGCCGGATGGGCGAAGCCACCAACGCCCGGGGTGGCAAACGGAAACGGTATTATGAAGTCACGCAGGCCGGGAAAGTGGCCCTGACCCGCGCCCGTGAGGTCCGGGAAGCGCTCTGGCGCACCATTCCCGGTTTTAATCTGGAAGGGTCCGTATGAAAACCGCTCCCCAAAAACCGCCCCAGCCACCTCGCTGGGCCCGGAATCTACTCCGCTGGTATTGCCGCCCCGATCTGCTCGAAGACCTGGAAGGCGACCTGCATGAGTATTTCGAACGCAACCTGAAAACCAAAGGCCTTGGGCGAGCCCGTTGGATTTACATCCTCGACGCGCTCAAATTTTTCAGGCCCTATACCGTCCGCAAACCCAAATTCCTCAACCTTCTCATCCATTGGCTTATGATCGGCAGCTACGTCAAAACGTCCCGGCGCAGTCTGGTACGCAACAAACTGTTCTCGTCCATCAATATTATTGGGCTGGCCGTCAGCATGTCCGTCGGTCTGCTCGTGATCGCGTTCCTGACCGATCTGTTTTCCTACGATCAATTTCATGAAAAAAAGCCGCGCATCTACCGCCTGCTAACCCACCATGAGTCGGCCGACAAACGCGTTATGGATTTTGCGTCTACCTCGCTGAAAGCCGGTTTTAAGCTCCGGGAAACGATTCCGGGCGTTGAAGACGTGACCCTGCTCCGCCGGGGATTTTACAGCGATGCGAAAGTGAGCGACGAAACCATCCTCCCGCTCGAAGCTACCTGGGCGGATCCGTCCTTTTTGAAGGTGTTTACGTTTCCGTTGCTCAAAGGCAATCCGGCGACCGCGCTGAAAGAACCGTATTCGCTGGTTCTCACCGAAAAAACCGCCCGTAAGTTATTCGGCGAAGCGGAAGCAATGGGTCAAACCGTCCGGTTCGATACGCTGAACTACACCGTCACCGGCGTTCTCAAGGACATTCCCAAGTTATCGCACATCCGGTTTGAGGCCCTCGTTTCTCTGTCGTCGATGCTCGGGCAAAAGGCCGATTCCGACGGGGGGATCATGGACTGGAACAATATTTATCAAAACTATGTGTATTTCACGCTTCCCGAAAACGCCAACCTCCAAACCATCCAGACGGGCCTTGATAAGTTGAGTATTGCCGAAAACCGGCAACTCGACCGCCAGAAAATCACCCTCTCGCTCCAGCCAATGGACGACATTGTTTTAGGAAGAAGGCTGTCGAACGAAATTGGTATCCATATTCCCCAACTGGTGGTCTGGATTCTGATTGGCCTGGCGACCGTTGTCATGGTGTCGGCCTGTTTCAATTATACCAACCTTTCGATTGCCCGTTCCATGCGCCGGTCGCGCGAGGTCGGAATCCGGAAAATTGTTGGCGCCCTGAAGAACCACGTCCTGGGTCAGTTTCTAGCCGAATCGGTCATTATTTCGATTATGGCCCTGGTCTTTTCGTTTCTGCTGTTTCTGCTTCTCCGCAGCCAGTTTCTGGCCCTGGCCCCCCAGGTGGCCGACATGGCCTCCCTTGAATTGTCGCCCCTGCTGATTCTTTATTTCCTGCTGCTGGCCGTTGTGGTCGGCTTTGTGGCCGGTTTTCTACCCGCCTTGTTTTTCTCCCGGATTCAGGCCATTCAGGTACTGAAAAATGCTTCTACCCTGAAGGTATTCCGGCACGTCAGCCTGCGTAAAACCCTGATTGTCATCCAGTACACATTTTCGTTGATGTTTATCACGGCGACCCTGATTGGTCACAAACAATACCGGGGATTTCTCTCGTATGACCTGGGTTTTAGCACCGAAAACATCCTGAACATCCGGATGCAGGGAAACAAAAGTACGCTGTTGAAAAAGGAGCTGTCCGAAATTCCGGCGGTCAGCCAGCTTGCGACCTCCCGGATGGTTCCCAGCCTGGGCAGCCTGTACGGCAATTCGCTGAAATACACGGATAAGAATACGCCGGATTCGGCGATGGTATGGCTCAATTTTGTCGATGAGCACTATTTACCCCTCCACCACTATCAATTACTGGCCGGCAGCAATTTCAAAAACCGCCCGACCGACGGGAATGAAACGGAGGTGATCGTGAACCAACAGGTGTTGAAACGCTTCCGAATGGCTGACCGTCACCCGATCGAAGCGATCGGTAAACAGGTGATTATGGACAACAAGCCGCTGACCATTGTGGGCGTTTTAAAAGATTTTCACTACGGAACGATGGAGCAAAAAATTGAGCCGACGGTTTTCCGTTATTCGGCCGACGAACCGGGCGGTTATCTGAACGTAGGAATCAAATCGGATGATTATCCGGCGGCTTTGGCCAGCATTGAAAGTGCCTGGCGGAAAATCGACAAAGTGCATCCGCTGAACGCCGTATTCTACGACGACCAGCTAGAAGCGGCTTACAGGCAATTTGAGGTCATGGTGAAAGTGATCGGTTTCATTACCTTCCTCGCCATCTGCATTGCGTCGATGGGTTTGTTCGGCATGGTAGTTTTTACGACCGAAACCCGGCTCAAGGAAATCAGCATCCGCAAAGTGATGGGCGCTTCCGAAAGCGGGCTGATCTTCCAGTTAAGCAAAGGCTTTTTGCTGCTCCTTCTCATCGCTACGTTGATTGCCCTGCCGATTACGTATCTATTCTTCGACCGGGTGATTCTGACCAAATTTGAATACCACCAGCCGATCGGGGTGAGTGAACTGGTGATGAGTGTGCTGGTGGTCATGACGCTGGCGTTCCTGCTGATCGGTTCGCAGACGCTGAAAGCCGCGAGGAGCAACCCGGCGAAGGTGTTGAAAAGTGAGTGAAGTTGTTACACAGAGTTGATCAGAGGTTATCAGGGTTTATCAGAGGAGTCCCCGGTAAGCTCTGATAAACTCTGTGTAATAACCCTTATTTCTTATACGTACACTTCGAATTGTCCGGCACGCGGTAATAGGATTTGTAATTCAGGGCGCTCTTCACCATGCAGCCTTTCAGGTTGAGCAGTTCGATGTTGCGGAAATCAATCGCGTGACTCTCGCTTTGCAGAGCAATGTACCCTTCTTTCAAGGGCGTGTTGTCCAGCTTCAGCCAGTAATCCGGGTTGCCGACGTGGCCGGACGCGAAATCATTTTGTTTGCTGATATAACCGCCACCAATTTTCGGTTTTTCATAGGTCAATACCGTATCCCCTTCAATGATGTGGTGAATGATCGAGTCGCCCAGTACGACCGCCGTTACGCTCACCCACTGATCGCCGTCGTAGGTTTTGGATTGCGAGTCGATGCAGTGGGCGTCCACCACCTTGCCGTTCATCTCCACGATGGTGCCGGGTGTGCAGAGGTTGGCGGTGTGCCGGACGCCCTTGCCCAAACCACCCAGCGTCTGAATTTCCAGCGAGATCGGAAAATCCTGGTCCTTGGTCAGGCTCTGTGCCGACTGCGAATGAATCATCACCCCGCTATTCCGCACATTCCACGACGCCCCGCCCGGCACCTGATCGCCCTGAAACCGGTAGTCGAACTTCAGGATGTAATACGAAAACGGTTCCTTGTAGTAAATATGACCGTATTTATTGTCGAACGTCTGGTACTGGTCGTACATGATCCGCAGCATGCCGTTTTCCGCCCGGAACGTGTTTTTATAGTTGTCGTTCAGGTCGTTACCAGCAATCTTGATATCCCACCCGCTCAGGTCCCTGCCATTAAACAAGTTGATCCATTCTTCTTTTTTCGGATTGTTCTTCTGGGCGAAAACCGGGTGGAAGAGTAGAAAAGAAAGCAGAAGAAACAGGTTGTTTCGCGGACGGTTCCGCCCGGCGGTTAAGCAGAGAAAACAAGAGCGAAGCGAAGTTTCTCTGATACCCTCTGATATCCTCTGATAAACCCTGTGTAACATAGTTGATAGATCTAGACGTGGTACGTTGACTGCCGGCATAAGAATAAACCGCCCCGCGTCTACTCACGCGTCCGATGAAGGAGTTTGGCAGGCCCCAGTTCTTCCACAGCTGGAACTCCGGTTTGGTACGAACGGTGGTATGTATTCTCCACCAGCGTCGGATACGGTTTGAAGGTGATCCAGCGCAACGGCCATTTCCGCAGCCAGAACGCCCCCTCCAGCAAACCGCAGAACCAGCCCGGTGGCCGCTGGTAACCGAACGCTTCCCGCAGTTTGTCGTTGATCAGCGCGGCAAAAACCGGCTTTACGGCAAACCGCAGCGGTTTCGGCAGCCAGCCTTCCACAATCCGAACGGTGGCGTCGGCCAGTCGGCGGTTCACCTCGTCGTACCGAAAATGCGCGGCTTCATAGGCGTCCGTAAAGCTGCGCAATTCGGCCAGACTCTGCGGAATGTCGGTCAGGTTCATGCGCTGGCCCACTTCCCGGAAAAACAGAAAAAAAGCCCGTTCTTCCGCCGGACTGAGTTTTCGCCAGCCGTAGCGGTTAATCCAGTTGATCGGATAAAAAATAAACGTAGACAGTACAATCAGAAAGTCATCGTTTCGAATCTGGTAAAAACCGTGAATCCGGTTCATCTGCGTGATGGCCCGCAACCCGGTTTCGGTATTCAAACCGTACTGCATGAACCAGGCAATCAGAATGGCCGTATCGTCGTAGCGTTTCTGCCCGTGCCGTTCAAACTCGCCGGTGCGGACCAGCAGGGCCGAAGTGCGGGGGTTAGCATAGGTATGAAACAGCGCCAGTTCGAGCGCCCGGGTGACGTCGAACGGAAATTCGTAGCCCACCAGCAGCTGCACCATGCGCTGATAATCACGCTCGGGATCAAGCTGTTGCAACTCGCCCCGAACCGCCGGGTTGCGAAACAGACCCGCTATTTTGGAATAAACCTTCGGCGTCATATCGGTCATTAATAGACTTGTCCAAATGAGAATACCCTCCAATTCTTACAAGTAAATGAAGTATCATTTAGCTACTTTTTTGAGCTCACCTACCCTCTTTTGTTTTTGTAGTTACCGTTTCGAACCGCCCCAAAGCTACGTAGCCATACCGAACACCCCTAATCGTTTCTCCGCAATACCGCCCATTTTTACCGTACGTTAAGCTAACGCGCTGGTCCCACGTCTTACGCAACTGGCGGGCAGTAAATCTTTGAAAGATCCTACTTTTCTATCATTCCGATGCATTTTTTTTGGAATAGACGACAAAAATTTGTATTATAGCCAGATTTGAACAGTAAATCATTTATCATGCAAAGAAAATTTGGCGATTATTTCACATTTAACAACATAAAAGGGGATTTATTTGGTGGCATAACCTCGGGCATCGTTGCGTTGCCACTGGCAATGGCTTTTGGTGAACAATCCGGCATGGGGGCTGCGGCCGGTTTATTCGGGGCGATTGCAATTGGTTTTTTCGCATCCCTGCTATGTTCTACCCAGCCGCAGATTAGCGGCCCTACCGCTCCCATGACAGCCGTTAGTATGGTCGTCATCTCCAACATCGTCCAGGCGTTTGACGGACAGCTTGAAAAAGCACTGCCCTCGATTCTGATGGTTTTTTTTCTGGCCGGTTTGACACAGGTTGCGCTCGGGCTGATCGGCATTGGCAAATACATCAAGTACGTTCCTTATCCCGTTATTTCGGGATTCATGTCGGGCATCGGAATCATTATCATCATTGGTCAGCTTCTTCCGCTCTTGGGCTATGACCCAGCCAATGACACGGCTCTGATCGAGAAAAATATTCCGAAAGCCGAGGCTAATTTAATCAGTAAAATTTTCCAGAAAGACGAAAACCGGGCCATCTCGTTGAGTACCCTCGACAGCCTGGAAACCCGCTTACTGCTGGCCAAAGAAATAACCCAAGAGGACGTATTGCAGGAAGCGGTTGCCATCAGTAAAAGTCAGGTAAAAAGTCCACTGGGAGCCCTTCAGAATATTGGCCGCGCCATCAAACAATTCAACGTTCTGGAATTCCTGATTGTCGTATCCACCATCGTGGTCATCTATGGGTTTCAAAAACTAATTGCCATCATCCCCACACGAAATTCCATTATCGGCGGGTTAAAGAAAATTACCTCTTCCATTCCCAGTACCCTGGTCGCCCTGATCCTGGTGTCGGCGGTTGCCGTGGCTTTGGGTCTTAAGCTGCGGTCGATTGAACAGATCCCCCAAGGGTTTCCCTCATTTCACCTGTCAATTTTTACTGAATTTAGCTTTAGTGCGATACGGCCTTTTCTGATGGCTATCTTTTCCCTGGCCTTGCTGGGTTCGATCGACTCCCTGCTGACTTCGGTCATCGTTGACAATATGACCAAGACCAGGCACAACAGCAGCCAGGAGCTCATTTCGCAGGGTGTCGGAAACAGTATGTCGGCATTATTCGGGGGCATTCCGGGGGCCAGCGCAACGATCCGGACCATGGTGAATATGCGATCGGGCGGTACGACCCGGCTATCCGGCATTTTTGCCGCCGGTTTACTGCTGCTCATCCTGTTGGCATTAGCTCCCGTTGCCTCCCTGATTCCGTCTGCCGTCCTGGCGGGCGTATTGATTACCGTGGGAATTGGCATTTTGGATTACCGGGGCCTGAAAGCCATCGGCAAAATGCCAATTGGAGACGTTGCGGTGATGCTCATCGTCATGCTGATTACCATCTTCTGGGATTTGGTGATTGCGGTGGGCATTGGCCTGGTGATTTCCTCCCTCATCTTCATGAAGAAAATGGGCGAAATCTCCGCGGATCGATCGGCAGTCAACCGGATTGATCCGACCCAGGATCTGCCCTGGCTGGACGAGGAACGTTTACCCGCCGAATTTAAGCAGGATGTATTCATCAAACACCTGGTCGGCCCTATCTTCTTCGGCTACACGAATGAACTGCAACTCATGGCCTCTGAGGTTCCGCGTAGTTCAAAGTTTATTATTATCCGCATGGAAAAAGTGCCCTACATTGATCAAAGTGGTCTTTACGCGCTGGAGGACATCTTTGGTGATTTAAAGAACAATGACATCGAAATTGTAATTACTGGATTGCAGCAACAACCGGAATACCTCCTCCGAAAAATTGAAATTATTCCGTTGCTCATCCCGGAAGAACAGAATTTTAAAACGTTCGAGGAAAGCGTGACCTGGATCGTTAATCACATTGAAAAAGAAGAACAAGGCGTTTGAAAAGTAAGTAGCCCCTTGTCTTGAAGGGGACTCCCCGTTTCGCCATCCTCAAAACCGGCTCGTAGTAGTCCATTTCGGGCAAAACGAGCCGGTTTACGGGTTAAAAAGCCTGGCCGAATACGCAAGCGGCCTTCGCCGGGTTGGTACTGATACTCAACCCAATAGATAAACAGGGCCTGGTTGGCCGAAAACGTATCGAACTCTCCCGCTATTAATGGTTATTTTTTTATAATTTAGCTCCTATTCCAAACTCACTTCTTCACTATGGCCTTGTACAAACTGCAAATCAATGGCAAAAGCTACCAGACCGAGGCCGAAGCGGATACCCCGCTGTTATGGGTACTTCGCGATAATCTCGGACTGGTCGGCACCAAATACGGTTGCGGTATTGCCCAATGTGGTGCCTGCACCGTTCACCTGAACGGCGAAGCGACCCGTTCCTGCGTCCTGCCGGTTTCGGCGGTCGGCACCTCCAAAGTTACTACCATCGAAGGCTTGTCGAAAAACGGCGACCATCCGGTGCAGAAAGCCTGGGATGAAGTCGATGTCGCCCAGTGCGGCTATTGCCAGGCGGGTCAGATCATGACCGCAGCCGCCCTGTTGAAGAAGAAACCCAAACCGACGGACGAAGAAATTGAAGCTACCATGTCGGGCAACCTTTGCCGCTGCGGCACGTACCACCGCATCCGTGAAGCCGTAAAAGTAGCCGCCACCAAAAAATAGTCGTTTAAAGTCTAAGGTCTAACGTTTAAAGGGCTCACGTTACCAGTCGATAACGGGTCTTACACGCTGACCTTTAAACCTTTAACGTTAAACCAACCCTACTATGACTTCTCTTCCCAATCATAGCCGTCGGAATTTCCTGAAAATTGCCGCAGCAACCGGCGGGGGCCTGATGCTGGGCTTCAACTGGTCTGAATCCGAAGCCGCCGTTGCCGGAATACCCTTGAAGGGGGTAGCCGCCCCCGGCGTGGATTTCAACAGTTATTTATCCATCAATCCCCAGGGCATCATCACGATTTTGTCGCCCAACCCGGAAGTGGGTCAGGGCATCAAAACCGCCTTCCCGATCATCGTAGCCGAAGAACTCGATGCCGACTGGAAAAACGTGGTGGTCGAACAGGCTCCACTCGATACCGTAAAATTTGAGCGCCAAGTCGCGGGCGGAAGCGGTTCCATTCCGCACTCCTGGAAACGGCTGCGCGTGGCCGGAGCAACCGCCCGAAACATGTTGATGGAGGCCGCTGCCAAACGCTGGAGCGTCCCGGTTTCCGACTGTTCAACCAGCAAAGGGTTTGTCTTGCACGCGGGGAGTAACCGCAAGCTCAGTTATGGTGAACTGGCCAATGATGCCGCCAAAATCCCGGTTCCGTCCGACGTTAAACTCAAGGAAATCAAGGACTTTAAACTAATCGGCCAGACGATCCGGAACGTGGACAACCCGGGTATCCTTACCGGAAAACCGTTGTTTGGTCTTGATTTTCAGCGCGAAGGCATGCTGATCGGGATGCTGCAACGCCCGGCATTTGGTTATAAACTCAAGTCGGTGGATGCCTCAGCCGCCAAAGCGATTCCGGGCATTGTCAATGTAGTGACAATCAACAACAGCGTGGCGGTGGTTGGCAAATCGACCTGGCAGGTAAAAAAAGCCAAGGATGCACTCAAGATTGAGTGGGAAAAAGCGGACAACCTGGAAAGTACGGAAGATCACAACCGCTTGTTCAGGGAAATGCTCGACAGCACCAGCACCACCGTTCGCCGGAAAGATGGCGATGTAGAAACAGCCTTCAAGAATGCCGCCAAGGTGGTGAAGGCCGAATACCAGTGCCCGTTCCTGCCCCACAACCCGCTGGAGCCGATGAACTTCTTTGCCCACGTCAAGGAAGATAGCGCGGAACTGGTCGGCCCCAGCCAGACGCCCGAAGCGGCCCGGAACCAGGTCGCCAAACTACTGAATTTGCCCCCCGAAAAAGTGACGGTCCAATTGACCCGGATGGGGGGCGGTTTTGGTCGGCGAT
Source organism: Larkinella bovis (assembly GCF_042655385.1). Taxonomy (NCBI): domain Bacteria; kingdom Pseudomonadati; phylum Bacteroidota; class Cytophagia; order Cytophagales; family Spirosomataceae; genus Larkinella; species Larkinella bovis. The sequence continues at coordinate 1,021,382 of NZ_JBHSMA010000001.1, forward strand.
TGAATACCGATTTCGCCATTGAAGCCGCGCAGGTTTCCAGGGCCGTCAAGGCCCCCGTCAAAGTCATGTGGACCCGCGAGGACGACATGACCGGCGGCATTTACCGCCCGGCGGTTCGCTACCGGTTTGAAGCCGCGCTGGATGCACAGGGCAATCTGATCGGATACAAACTTCGGGGCGCCAGCATCAACGCCGGAAATGCCACCCGTGAAGACAATTTTCCGTCCGGCGCCGTGGATAACCTACTGATCGACAGCATCGATCACAAATCGCCGATCACAACCGGGCCCTGGCGGGCCCCGATTACCAACTTTCTGGCGTTTGCCGAGCAAGCGTTTCTGGACGAGGTAGCGATGGCTGCGGGGAAAGACCCCGTGCAGTTCCGGCTCGAACTGCTCGATAAAGCCAAGCAAAAACCGGTCGGCAAAATCACCTACGACATCGACCGGATGAAGGGCGTGATCCAGCTGGCGGCCGAAAAATCGGGCTGGGGCAAGAAGAAAAACGTCGCCCTGGGTTTCAGTGTCTATTTCTCGCACCGATCGTACGTCGCGCAGGTCGGCGAAGTGGTGATGGAAAAAGGAAAACCGGTGCTCAAGAAAGTGTATTCAGCCGCCGACTGTGGGATCGTTATCAACCAGAGCGGGGCGCAGCAACAGGTACGGGGCTGCATCGTCGATGGCATCGGCCACGCCATGTACGGCAATCTGACGTTCAAAGACGGCATTCCTGATCAGAAAAACTTCAACAACTACCACCTGATTCGCATGAATGAAGTTCCGGAAATTGACGTTTACTTCGTCCAGAACGAAATCGAACCGACCGGTTTGGGGGAACCGTCGCTCCCACCCGCCGGGGCTGCCGTTGCCAACGCCATTTTCAAAGCGACCGGCAAGCGGTTATACAACCAGCCATTCGTTCAAACGGAAGTCTTCAAAGGCGTTTCGTAGTTTTAAAACCGTTACGGGCGGATCGGAAGTTGCCCTGATTGGCACCCCGGTCGGCCCGTAACGGTTTCATAGTTTATCCTTCCTCTCTTAACCCGATTATGTCTATTTATTCGACTCCCAGCCGAACCAACGGCGGGGTGAAATGGCTGCGTTTTTATCTCCTTATAACGGTATTGCCCTTGGCCTGGCAAGGGTGTTCCCTTAAAGAAAATCCACCGTCCGACGAAAGCGTCCACTCGGACTTTGTCTACCAGTATTCCATTCTCAGCGCTTTACAGGCCGGGGTATTCGACGGCAACCTCCCGTTTGGGCAACTGAAAGCAAAGGGCGATTTTGGCGTTGGCACCTTCAACCGCGTGGATGGCGAACTGGTGATCAATCAGGGAAAACGGTACCGAATCCGTGCCAACGGCAGTGTTACCGAAGTGGCCGACCGTGACAGCACGTCATACGCTATGGTGAAATTTTTCAAGGCTGACACGAGTTTTACCATCCAGTCGGCGGGTCTGAGCATGGACCAGCTGCAGCGCCAACTGACTTCCCTCCTGCCGGCCAACGATCTCTACGCCATCCGGCTTAAAGGGCAGTTTTCGAAACTGACGAGCCGCGCGCCCGGAGCGGCCCAAAAACCGTATCCGACCCTGAACGACCAGCTCACCCGGACGCAGGTGGTCTTCAACCTGACCCAGACCACCGGGGTTGCCGTCGGTTTTCTGGTGCCAACGTATATGGACAAAGTGAACGCCCCCGGTTTTCATTTCCATTATGTTTCGGACGATCTCAAATCGGGAGGACACGTTTACGATTTCACGGCCACGCAACTTACGGTGGAAATTGATCGCGCTCCGGGTTATTACGTCGAAATGAACACCAATGCCGATATTGGGAAAGTGACGTTATAAAACGGCAATTTCAGGCATCGCAGTGGCGCGTAATTAGCCACTGCGACGGCTCTGTCGGATCAGTCGTTCTGTCAAATTGAAACCCGGGCCAAACAACCGAAATAGCACAATGGTTATTAAAGGGAAGGCCATTTCCAGCCAGCTTCCTCCTTGAATGATCAAAACGCATTTATTCCGAATTAGCCTTAGTCTGGCCCTGGTTTTTCTTTTCATTCAATGCCAGAAAACCAATCCGCAGCCGCCCGAAGCCGCGGACTTCGATCCGGAAATCCCCCGCGACACGTCCTATCTGGCGGGCCCGATCTCGTTCAGACTAAAAGAATTACAGAAGAAAATCAATCAGGAACTAGACCCGGTTCTGGTCGGAAAAGGAGCTTCCAATCGCCAGAAAGGAAGCCTGTTTCCGTTTCGGGTGATTCGGTCGGGGCCGGTGCAGGTCCAATATGCCAACCAGCAGGTTCGGGTCTCGGCCCCCTTGCAACTGTTTGTGACAATGCCGTTCGGGTCCCGGAAAATCCCCGACAACAAACCGTTCTGCTCCCTGCACGTCAATTTTCAAAGCCCCCTGACGGTCACTTCAAACTGGCGGCTGGGCAGCAACGTGCAGTTTATGGACTACCAATGGATCGAAGAGCCCGAAATCCGGCTGCTCGGCCGGGAGATTTCGCTGACCAACTTTGCGCAGAATCTGCTCGACAAACACCAGGCCGCCATTGAAACCGCCATCGATTCGGCGGTCTACAAGGAACTGCGGCTCGACCAGCTGGTGATGCCGATCTGGCGGGACATTCAAAAACCGCTGCTCATCGACCGGAATTACGGGCTGTGGCTCATTCCCCAACCCATTGCGGTGGAAGCCAGTCCCATCCGTGGAAACGCGGAACAGATTACCACGCACCTGCGCATTGCCTTCGCAACGCAAACTAAACTACAACCGCAAAAACCGTTGCCGTCGAACGTTCCGCTGCCACTTTTACAGAAAAGGGATTCCGTCCAGCACACCTCGGACCTTTCGCTTCTCAGTTTCATTCCGTACGCCGACATTAACCGGATGCTCACCCGGGTGTTGAGTCAGAAAAAAAAGAAGGTGTTGCTGGGTTCGCTAACCATCGAAAAAGCGTCGGTATACGGCGGGCAGCGGGCGCTCCTGGTCAAAACCGAAGTGAGCGGCTTATTGAACGGAACGGTTTACCTGCGCGGGCGACCCACTTTCGATACCACCACCAACACCCTGCATGTCAGGAATCTAGCCTTTGATCCGGGAACGGTCAGGGAATTATCCAAAATCTCCAATTCGGTGGTGCAAAAGGGATTATCCAAAGCCCTCGAAAGTTTCCTGACAATTTCGCTGGGGGAGGAAATTGAACAGATTCCGCAGAAAATTACCGAATCGTTCGAAAAGGGAAAATCGGGTAAAAAGACGGACCTCGGCATCAACGATTTCCGGTTTACACCCCAGAAAATTGCCATCCGGCCGGACGGCATTCAGGCTCTGATCCGGGTCCAGTCGAAGGTGGCCGTCAAGGTGGAACGATTATAAATTTCACTGAAAACAGTGGCTGATAATAACCGTCTGGTTTCCTTCGGGCTTTCGGGCCGGTGCTGCACGCGATACAGAATGCTGTTGAAGCCTGATAAAAAAGCTGGAAACCAATCTGGTCCGGCAGCGGTTTTCTGCCAATAACCCACGACACATGATTTACCTTGTTTTCAGTCTGGCGGTTTTGCTGCTGGGCGGTTTAATCTGGCAGTACCGGAAACAAAGCCGCCCGCTGGCTACCCCACCCTCCACCGCCGATTACCGTCCCTTACTGGAACAGCACGTGGCGTATTACCGGTCGCTCAGTCCAGAAAACAAAGCGGTTTTTGAAGCCCGGGTCCATCAGTTTTTAAGCCACACCCGCATCGAAGGCGTGGGGACCACCGTTGACGACCTCGACCGGGTGCTGGTCGCCAGCAGCGCGGTGATTACCCTTTTTGGGTTTAAAGCCTGGTCGTTCTTTCGGCTGACGACGGTTTTGCTGTACGACAACCATTTCAATGCCAACTTCGAAACCACGGGCAAAAACCGGAACATTCTGGGCATGGTGGGCGAAGGCGGGGCGCTGCAAAGCACGATGGCGCTGTCAAAACCGGCGCTGCACGAAGGGTTTGCCAACGAGAGCAGCAAAGAAAACACCGGCATTCATGAGTTTGTCCACCTGCTCGACAAAGCCGACGGCGCCACCGATGGCGCACCGGAATACCTGCTGAACAACAGCCACCTCAAACCCTGGCTGCAACTGATCCACGCCAGCATCCGCGACATCCAGGCCAACCGCTCGGACATCGACCCCTACGCCATGACCAACGAAGCCGAGTTCTTCGCCGTAGTTTCCGAGTACTTCTTCAAACGCCCGGATTTATTGCAGGAGAAACACCCGGAGCTGTTTGCCAGGCTGGAGGAGATTTTTCAGCAAAAACCGTTGGAAAGTAACCCTTCTGATATTGCCGATTAACAGGCGTATTTGGTCAGCACGAAGGGTTCGGTTTATCCCAATTCACGATGCAAAGGACATTCGACGAGATACAAAATACTCTTCGCCAGTTGGGGCTAACTCACTTCATCAACGTAACCGGTATCCATCTTAACAAAACTGGCCGGAACCAACACGTCTCCGTGTTCACCCCGGCCAGCGGAAGCATATCTCAGAAATCCCTTACGGCATCGAAGTCGAATACAACTGATTGAACAGCAATTTAAAGGTACCATGCGCCTGGGCCCGGAAGGTAATTTCGGGTCCGAACGCGTAGAGTTTACCAGCACCAACCGGGGCCATAAAAGCCGCCACGCCATCCTGCAAATACGCCTGTCCCCAGGCCCAGCCGCTACGCAGCGGTTTGGGGTTGGGGAACCAGGCCAGCGGTTTCACCAGGCCCTTCGCCACGGCATCCGGTGCAATTTTGAACACCGGGCTGGCGTCGAAATACACATCGGTTTGCTGCGGCATCCCCCAGGTGGCCTGCTGCGTCGAATCCAGGCTGACCTGCAAAATGCTGCCCGGAATGTAGTACTTTTCGTTCGGCAACGGGCGCTCGCTCCCCGCACTGGTCATTTCCACCAGCGCATTTTTCACCGGCAGACCCAAATGATAGGCCAGGTTCGTGCTGCTGCCGATCGTCACGATGTTGCCACCCGCTTCCAGGAATTTCTTCAGTTGCGGGATCGACTTGTCGGCCGTGATCTTGCCGAGCCACGGGCGGAATTCGGATGGAATTTCTTCGGTTTTGGGCTCCCGGCTGGCAAAACCGCCTTCGCCCCCACCCGTACCACTGGCTCCTGCCGCCGGAATGGCCCGCGTCACGAACACAATGACATCGTATTTTTTCCGCAGATCACCGGCGTCGATGTCCTGGGCGTAAATCACCTGCATCGGAAAATGGTACTGCTCCATCAGCCAGCGCACCCAGCCCGACGGCATCGAACCGCCGTAGGTATCCCAGAGGGCAATCCGCATCGGCGACACTTTGACCAGCGCACCCGTCGGCCGTTTGGCCAAACCGGTCACGTCCAGACTTAGCTCCCGGGCCGATTTTTCCAGCAAGGTCTTGGCTTTGGCCGAGGCCGGCACGAAAAACGAACCCGCGGCCAGCTCCGGTTTTCCGCTAACGCCTGTCGGTATACGATACACCTCCACGCCGGCTTTCAGCAAATCATTGACCGCAATGAACGTATTGTTCGCCCGCGAACTCAGCGTGTAGCCCGCTACCGTGCCGGTTTCCAGCCGGCCTTTCGGCGTTAGCAATTCGCCGTACGGCAACTTCCTGAACGGCCCGTCAAACCCGTCGAGCACCCGATCCACTTTCACCCCCATCTGGTAGGCCAGCGTCCAGCCAGCCGCATCGTAGGGCCGCACCGGCGGACCACCGGGATACTGAAAATCATTGGGATGATCCTGCGGCTCAAACATGTCCAGCACGTGCGGCCGGAAGGCCTGGTCGGTTTTCACGATGTACGAACCCGCCGGGTATTTTTTTCCCGCCACCGTAAAATCCGCCGTTGCTTCCTGCACCTGAATACCGGTTTTAATCAGCGCATTCAAAAATTTCACGGCCGTCGCAAAATCCGGCTGATGGGCCGAAACGATGTAGCCGCGCGGATCGCGCAGGGCCGGATCTTTCAAGACCGCATCGAAATACTTCACCGGAATACCACCCCCGCGCGTCAGCAATCCGTACTGATCCGGCGTAGCGGCCCGGGCCGTTCCCGGCGTATTTTTCTTCAAATCGTCCTGGTGCAACTGGTTGATCGCATCGACCCGTTTCGGGGATAAAGTCCAGTAATCGCTGCTGCCGTGTTCGATGGCGTTTTTGCCCATCCGGTAAATGTTGTACAGCAACTGGTCGCTGTGCCGGGCCGCGTAGTCGAGCGTTGCGTAGTTCAGCGATATCGAATAGTCGATCGACTGCTTGAAATACCACTTCTGGGGCGTCACCGGGAAGGGTGTATTGCCGTTCGGAATCAGCCGGTTCGGTACCAGCGGCACGTCTTCCGGCGTCGGGTTTCCGATAATTTCGGTCAACAGACCGATCATGTTGTGGAAGTGCGTCGTGGTCCGCAACCCGCCGTTGTACCAGGTCGAGAACACCGACCCGCCCAGGCGTGTAAAACCGGGTTTGTTTTCCGAATTCAGCCGGTTGACCATGGCCGCCCCCAGGGCGTCGATTCCGGTAATCATCAGCGGCTCGAACACGTAGTTGAACGGATCGCGGTAGGGCGGCCCTGCCAGCACCGAACCCGCCGGTCCGCGCTGATGGTGGTTGTACATAATCTGCGGAATCCACTCAACAAACAACTGACGTCCAATATTTTGCGACTCTTTCATATTCATAATAAAAAAGTCGCGGTTGTTGTCGTGACCGGCGTATTTCTGGTACAGCCGGGGCAGGTTTTCGAGCAGGCGCTTCTCCGGTTTTGGCTCGCGCATATACCAGCTACTAACCAGTTCCTGCCCGTCGGGGTTGGCGTGCGTCAGCAGAATGACGACCTTATCCAGAATACGCAGCGTTTCGGGGTCTTTGCGGCTGACGAGTTGCCAGGCCGTTTCGATGAGCTGCATGGTCCCGACGGTTTCGGTCGCGTGCAAACCGCCGTCGATCCAGACCACGGCTTTCCCCTCGGCGGCCAACGCCCGGGCCTGCTCGTCCGTCAGTCCTTCGGCGCGGGCCATTTTGGTCGAAATTTCCTTGTAGCGATCGAGTTTTTTGAGGTTCTCGGGCGAGGAAACGATGATCATGTACTGGTGCCGACCTTCCTCGGTCATTCCGATATCGACCAATTTGGTCCGGTCCGAAGCCGCCAGTTTTTTGAAATACGCTTCGGTTTGGGTGTAGGTAGCGAGCTGGTAATCATCGCCGATATTGAAACCAAAATGCTCCTTTGGCGACGGAATCGACTGTGCCCGAACGGTGGTCAGGCTGATCAACAACAAGAAGAGTACCCCAGGTAAAAAATGTTTTCTCATAGAAAGAGGCTTAGTTCGTTGAATAAGACGAAATAAACTATTTTTCTGATTACTCCGAACCCCTCACAAAATATAATTTTACAATTTATAACCAAAGCCATATATTTTATGGCGAATTGTAGATTTAAAACCCAAATTGTAAAGAAGTTGACAGAAAACGGCTATTCGATCTTCCGGAGTTCTTCCTGCCGGTCTTTGTCCAGTCCGACTTTGTCGAAATCCGCGACGGTGTTTAGTTCAACCGTGTACCCCTGGATTTTATCAATCTCGACCGTCAGTTCATTCGTCGTAAAATCGAAAATATGCCCCCCGGATTTATGGTCATCCGCCAGGTAATGAAAGTGAAAACCGGGTACGTTGACCTTCGCCAGATAGCCCGGCAGCAGAAACCCGATCACTACTCCGCTCGTGTTGCTGAGATTGAACAGGTATTGATGCTTGGCCAGGTGGTCTTTCAAACTCGGATACGGTTTTCGGGCCGCACCCGGGGCGCGGGCGGTCAGTTTCGAAAACCGCCCTTTCATCCGAATCGCGTAGAGTTCATTGGCGGGCAGGGTTGCCATCAGTTGCTGCTCCAGTTGGTCGAGCGTAATCGTCGAATCCCGAAGGGTGAAACTGCTGTCGGCTTTGAAAAACTTCACAAAGGCAATCGACGTGCTGTCGTGGTCGGGCACTTCCTGAATGCTGCCGTCGTAACGGACTTTATACACTTTTCCCTGATCTACAATCAGTTCGCCATCGACCCGATTGAAGGTCCCGATCCCGAAATCGCCCTTGGTTTTTAGTTGCCCGAGTGTCAGATTGCCGTCGAAAACCCCGCCCAGCAGGGCGTCGATGATCGAATACTGGTACATAAAATCCGACTTGGCGGATGGCACCCCGTCGGCGGCTCCGGTTTGCCGCGAGGTACAAGCCTGCACGAATAAGCTACTGACTGTCAGTGCATAAAGCAACCAATTGGCCCGTAGGGCCTTTGCGTAACATTTCATCTTAATTAAACGGATCTGGTTTAGGAATTAAGTTTGGTTCAGCGGATGACCCAACTTCACCGCTTCGGGCCGGTCGAATCGTAAACGACCACTTTCTCCCACAAGGCGGAGTAGTCTTCCACAAATTTCAGGTGAATCGGGTGTGTCTGGTAAATCTCTTCTTCCATCAAATTATTGAAGAAGCACAACCACGAAACCGCGTACGAACGCTCGATGACCGAACGCGTGGTGGCGGCCGGTTCGCCGATGTGTACAAATTTGATGGTGGGCACTTTGGCCAGTTTATTGAGCCCTTCGATCAGTTTTGCCTTGTCGGCCGCGCTGTCCGGATTTTTCAGGTAGAAATAAACGTGATGGACGAATAATTCTTTCGCAGCAGGGGCCGATAAACCAAGTCCCAGGCTCGCTCCAAGGCTGCTTTTGACAAATTTCCGGCGTGATTGGTCTTTCATAAAGGGATTCGTTACGGAGAATGATTCGCGAAGTAACCGGATTGTCCGGTAAAAACCGAAAACTCCGGTTTTATTCCGGTAACCGGCTGTACACCAGAACCGCGTGCGAAACGTGAAAACCCAGAAAAAGCAGGGACACCAGCCCGAAAACCCAGCGCCGGAATGGCAGACCGAAATAAAATGAATGGCCCATAAGAGCAATCCCCGCTAGCCACAACACGGGCGTGTAGGCCGGTGCCGCAAAACCGGCCAAACTCCTGCTCCAGCGACAGTCAGGCCAGACGAGCAGGGCCAGCCAGGAGGCAAAATAAACCGCCAATCCAAACAGGTACAGGTAAAAACCGTTCTTCTGGGTATTCGTGGTCAGGCGTAACGGCATCAGGAACGCGAGAACAAAAACCCCCATTCGGAAAATAGTTTCGCCATACGCCAGAACCGGCGGAATGCGGGCCCCGAAACGTTCCGGCTGAAACGGTTCCGGCAGGTCATCGGTCAGCGCCAGATTCCAGATCAGGATCGGGATGGTCAGCAGAAAACAGTTCTGGAGGTAGTAGCGCAGGGAGCTTGTCTTCACAGTCCTTTCGTTAGGAGTTGGCGGTTTGGGCAGTCGGCGACGAAATTACGTTACTTTTGTGAATGGAAACCGCTCAACACCTCGCTCCCTTTCTCTCGAACCTGGGAATTTCATCCTTAAACCCCATGCAGGAGGCCGCCCTGACGACCATCGGACGCGAAAAGGCGGTTTTGTTGCTGGCTCCGACCGGTTCCGGCAAAACCCTCGGCTTCCTGCTCCCGGTTTTGCAACAGCTCCAGCCCGCCCTCAAAACCGTTCAGTGCCTGATTCTGGCCCCGACCCGCGAACTGGCCCTGCAGATCGAGCAGGTCTGGAAAAAAATGGGAACCGGTTATAAAGTCAACGTCTGTTACGGCGGGCATCCGATGCAAACCGAAATCCAGAATCTGAGCAACCCGCCCGCCCTGCTGATCGGTACCCCGGGCCGCATTGCCGACCACCTCGACCGCGGAACGGTTGATCCGGCCGGGATTCGGACCCTGGTGCTGGATGAATTCGACAAATCGCTGGAACTCGGTTTTCACGAGCAGATGGCGTTTATTATCGGACACCTTCGCGGGCTCGACAAACGGGTACTGGTGTCGGCCACGGCCGGAATTGCCATTCCGGAATTTACGGGAGTCAAGGCTCCTGTCCGGCTCAATTTCATCCCGGAGACTGATCAGGCGAACCGCCTAACCACCCGACTGGTTCCCTCCGACAAGCCCGACAAAACGGATTCCCTAGTCCGGCTGATCGGTGCGCTGGATTCCGAAGCCGCACTGATCTTCTGCAACCTGCGTGACACCGCCGAACAACTCAGCGAATCCCTGAACCGACGCGGGATTCTGACGGCGTTCTACCACGGCAGGCTGGAGCAGGACGAGCGCGAACGCGCCCTGATCCGGTTTCGCAACGGCAGCGTCCGCTACCTGATTACGACGGATCTGGCCGCACGTGGACTCGATATTCCCGAAATGAAACACGTCATTCATTTTCAGTTACCGCTGCACGAACACGAATTCCTCCACCGCAACGGTCGCACCGCCCGGATGCACGCTTCCGGGACGGCATACATCCTGATTTCCCGGGAAGAAGCCCTACCGGCCTACCTCCCGGATGCGCTGGAAGAACTCACCTTACCGGATACGCATTCCCTACCAGAACCGCCTGAATTTCAGACGATTTATATCAGTGGCGGCAAGAAAAACAAACTCAGTAAGATGGATATTGTCGGTTTTTTCTCGCAAAAAGGTGGTCTCGAAAAAGGGGATCTGGGATTAATTGAAGTCCGGGATTTCAGTTCCTTTGCCGCCGTGCGAACCGCCAAAGTCAACGCTTTGCTGGCATCGGTTAAAGACCAGAAAATGAAAGGGAAAAAGTACAAAATCGAGCTGGCACGGTAGGAGAAGGCAGGGCTGATTGACTTTCATCCATTACTACGATCAATCGTCGCCCCGGTCTCATGGCTGTTTCGTAAAATCCAGGTCATGGAAATCGTAGCTGAAATCGGTCAGGGGTGAAATGGCCTTCATTTTCATCGAAACCGGTTTTCCTTCGTAATCCAGCCCGAACATTACGAAGGCGTCGGCTTCCAGACTGCGGTCCTTCCATTTAACGACGAACGTATTGCCTTTGTAGTGGAACAATTCGCCCGTCAGACGCGGGGAGCGTTTCGAGACGAAGCGGAGTTTCAGGTCGTCGGCCACAATGGACACGTCGCCCAGCCAGTTGTCGCGGTAAGTACCCGCGTAGAAATAGATCGGTGGTTTGGGGGCGGTATTCTGCTTTTCGGCTTCGACGGTTTTCCAGACCTCGGCGGTCACCTTGTCGGCATTTGCGGTATTGGCCCGCATCCGGTCGGCGTATTCCCTGACCCGATCGGTGCCGGTCAGGCCGAAATAACTGTCCTTGATCTGGTTCGTAATCGCCGTAAAAGCCGCCCCGGCCTGCTGATTGGTCAGCACGATGATTCCCAGTTTCAGTTCCGGCAACAGGGTCACCTGCGTCACCATGCCCGGCAAACCGCCCGTATGCGTCACCTGTTTGTAACCCTTCACGTCGCTCAGCCCCCAGCCCAGACCGTAGGCGCTGAAGTGGGTGTTATACGGCCCCGGATTCCGCACCGGAATGATCGTCTGCGGGGTCCACATCTCATCCTGAACGGTTCGGCTAAAGAGCGTTTGGCCCGCGCCGTAGGTACCCCCGTTGAGTTGCATGATCACCCACTTACTCAGGTCGTTGAGGCTGCTGTAAATCCCTCCGGCCGAATTTCCCACGTCGAGCCGCCCCCGTTTGATGCGTTGCAGTTTGCCATCCAGCACGGCATGGGCGTCGATGAGGTTGGTCTGATTTTTCGGCAATCGCGTAAACGATGCCCGGCTGTCGGTCATCTGGAGCGGCTGCATGATGCGGGTTTCCACAAACTCCTCCCAGCTTTGGCCCGACACCCGTTTGACCACCTCCCCGGCCACCATGTACAGCAAATTGTCGTAATCGTATTTGGTCCGGAAACCGGAAACCTGTTTCAGGTAACGCAGGTTGTGGATGACATCCTTCAGCGTAAAATCGCTCGAATCGGGGAAAAACATCAGATCACCCGCCCCCAGGCCCAGCCCGCTGCGGTGCGTCAGCAAATCGCGGACGGTAAACTCCTCGGTGACGTACGGATTGTACAGCCGGAATTCGGGAATGAAATCGATAACTTTTGAATCCCAGCTCAGTTTGCCCTCGTCGATCAGTATTCCCAGGGTGGCCGCCGTGAACGCCTTGGTGTTGGAGGCAATGCCGAATAAGGTATTGCCGTCTACTTTCTGCGGTGCATTCAACGACCGAACTCCGTAGCCCTTCGCGTGAATGACCTTTCCATCTTTTACCACGGCCACGGCAATCCCCGGCACCTGAAAGGTTTTCAGGGTCTGCTCGACCAACTGATCGATTTGCGGAGAAGTGATGACCTGGGCAAAAACCGGTCGGAAAAGAAGCGTTTGAATGAGCAGAAAAACGATGAAGCGTAGGGGTGATTGCATGGCCGACGGGTTGATTACCGTCTAAAGATAAAAACTCAGCGGCAATTTTTATCCATCCCGCCAACGAACCATTCATCGAGCAAAAAAACCGCCGACGCAGGATCCATAGCACGGCTTCCGTTTCTGTTTTTCCTTTGAACCCACCAAACGGCCAATGGGACAAAAACGGCCCTCGTTGCCTGCTTTGACCGATTCTATTCACACACAAACAACAAATACGATGAAAACTCTCATTGCTTCCGCTTTCCTCGGCTTGACGCTAGGAACCGCTACAATCTGTCCGGCAGCTGATCAAAACGACATTGCCGAAACCAGGCCAACCTACCAATCCGTGGTTTACCCGGTGATCAACAGCACCAAAATCCGGGTGAATATTGCCAAAGAAAAAACCGCCAGGGTACACGTCAGCCTGAAAAACGAAGCGGGCGAAACGCTGGCTTCCGAACAAGTCGGGAAAGGCCATGCCTCGTCGGCGATCCGGTTTGACCTAAGCGGGTTGAAGGATGGCGTCTACACGGTCGAAGTGTCCGACGGCACCACCAAACAGAGCAAAGACGTGAAAATACAAACGACTACGCCAACCGTTGAACGGGAACGTTTCGTCGCCGTGAACTAACCATCCCCACCGTCTTGAACAGGGAGCGGTTTTGATGGCTTTATACTCCTTAAAACCGGCTCCCTGCTTTTAGTCCCTGTTACTATATGCCTTACTTGCCACCGGGGCGGGTGGGCCGCACCTCGATTTTACTGGGCAACGTCCGGGCGGGCATGTGGATGAGGTCGGCAACGAGCTGACCGATGTCCTCCGGCTGGATTTTCCAGGCGTCTTTTTCGCTGGGTTCGTGGTTGTTGAAATACGAGGCCACCGAACCGGGCATGATCGTCGATACTTTAATCCCCAGACTCCGCAGGTCGAGCATCAAGGCCTGGGTAAAACCGACCAGCCCAAACTTGCTGGCGTTGTAGGCGGTTCCATTCTCGAAGAAATTCGTTCCGGCCAGACTCGCAATGGTAATGAAATAGCCTTCGGTTTCCTTCAGCGCATCCAGGGTTGCTTTGATGGAATAAAACACGCCGGTCAGGTTGATGTCGATGGTTTCCGACCACTGCTCGGGCGTCAGTTCCTGAATGGGCGCAAAATGGCCGACGCCGGCGTTGGCGATGACATAATCCAGCCGACCCCATTGTTGCAAAATGGCATCGACGGCCCGCTGCTGCGACACCAGATCGCGGACGTCGGCGGCAATGCCCAGTGCAAAACCGCTCTTGATTTGATTGAGCGCGGCTGCGGCTTCTTCGGCGTTTTCCTGCGAACGGCTGGTGATGGCCACCCGGATTCCGTCCTTGATCAATACTTCGGCGATGCCGTACCCAATTCCTTTCGATCCGCCGGTTATGAGGGCGGTTTTGATTGTTTCTGCCATAATTCTGAAAAAATACCCCTTTCGACACGTGGGAAAGTTGCTGGAATAACCCCGCAATTAGTATGAAAGTTTACATTTCGACTTTTAAGGATAGCCTGAATACCCATCGTTTTTCAACGCTTTATGTCCATGAAACCGCTTCTCCTGCTTTTTCTGATCGGCTTTATCCTTCAAACGGCTGTCGCCCAAACGATTCCATCCGGCGTTTATTCCTGGCAAAAAGCCGCAGTGGTCAGCAAAGACGGGTACGAAGAACGGACGTTGCTGGAAGGCACAACCCGGGATTTTAATGATTTCAGTGTACGCGGCATAACGTTGCCCGTTAATTACCCGGTCGGCCCATCCCAAAAACTGGACGACGAGATCATGCTCATCGTGAAGGAAGGCGAGCTCACCGTCACGCTGGGCGAAAAGACGAAAACCCTGGGGCCGGGCAGCGTGGTGCTGGTGATGCCGGGTGATGCGCACCGGTTTGAAAACAAAAGTGCCCAACCGGTAACGTATTATCTCATGCGATATGCCTCCAAGGAAGTGCCGGATCTGGACCTGACCCGCATGGCCGGTCATTCGTTCTGGATCGACTGGAAAGACGTTCCGTTTAAAGCGCACGACAAAGGCGGTATTCGGAAACTGTTCGACCAGGCGACGGTGATGTGTAAACGCTTCGAAATGCACGTAACCACGCTGAACGAAGGCATCTGGAGCCACCCGCCCCACACGCACCGGGCGGCCGAAATCCTGCTGCTGATCGAAAACCGCGCCCAGGAGAGCATCGACGGCCGAATGCTGGCGGCCGAGGTCGGTGACATTATTTTTCTGGAATCCAACGTTCCCCACGGGATTCTTAATTCGGGCAAAGGGTCCTGTACCTACTTCGCCTTCCAGTTCGAATAGGGTTAGCGGTTAAAAATCAGTTTCCGCAAAATCCCGACGCTTTGTTCCAGTTCGGTTTCGGTGCTGGACGCAAACCCCAACCGGGTGCTGTTCAGTTGTTTACCGGGCGGATTGTGCGCCAGTCCGTCGGACAGCAGCAAACCGTGATTGGCCGCTTTCTGTGCCAGGGTCTTCGGATCGATTCCGTCCGCAAAGGTAGCCCAGACGGCCAGACCACCCTCCGGCTGCTTAAAGCGAACCGCGCCCTCTAACGCACTGTCTACCAGCGAACAGAAGTATTTACACCGGGCGGCATACACCTGATGGGCTTTTTTGAGGTGCCGTCGCATGGCGCCGTTTCGGAAAAGCTGCCCCACCGCAAACTCCAGCATGGGATCCCCCTGCCGGTCGATAATCCGCCGTAAACGGCCGAGTTCGTCGATCACGGTTTCGGGCGCCACCAGGTAGCCAATCCGAAACGCCGGCGCTACCGATTTCGACAACGAGCCGATATAGATCACCATGCCATGCTGGTCGGCGCTGGCCAGCGGCACAATGGGTCGGCGAAAGTAGTGGAACTCATAGTCGTAATCATCTTCCAGGATGGCAAAACCGTACTGCTGACTCAATTCCAGCAACCGCAACCGACGGTCGGACGGCATTGTCACGGTCGTGGGGTAATGATGATGCGGGGTTACATACACCAGCCGAACCGGGCGACGCGCACACAGATCCGCCAGGGCGTCCACATCGATTCCGTACGGATCGACCGGGACGGTTTGTAAGTCCGCGCCGGTTTCCAGAAAATTCATGTTGGCCCCCGACCAGTTGGTTTCGCCCACCACCGCCAGCTGGCCCCGCTCCAGCAGCAACTGACTCACCAGATGTATCCCCATAATGCTGCCCCGCACAATCAGGATGTTGTCGGCCGTCGTCCGCAGCGCCCGGGTTTCGTTGAGGTGAGCCGACAGTTCTTCCCGCAGCAGGCGGTTTCCTCTCGGATCACCGTAGCCAAAATGCTGCTGCGGGTTGCCCCATCGGAAATACGACCGGTAGGCCCGCGCCAGTTCGTCCATCGGTGCCAGACGAATATCCGGGAAACCATCGTCCAGCCGTAAACCGTCGTTCATGAGCAGCAATGGGCGCTGCCGGTGCGGTTTGGAGACAAACACAAAACCCGGCTCCTTCCTTAACCACTGCGAGTCGGCCGGTTGTGCGAAGGCTTCCGGCCGGACCAGCGGCAACGGATTGGCGACAAAGGTGCCACTGCCCGCCCGCGACTCCAGCCAGCCTTCGGCCAGCAACTCGTCAAAAGCCGCAATGACGGTTTTCCGATGAACCCCGAGCAAGGCGGCCAACTGCCGGGTGCCGGGCAATTTCTGGCCGGGCTTCAGCGCATTCTCGCCGATCAATCCCCGAATCTGTTCGGCCAGTTGCAGAAAAACCGAAACGTCGGCGGTTTTATCGAGGGTAATTAACGATTTGAATGGCGGCATACCGGACTACTATTTTTTCAAAAACCGGATGATTTATAGAGTCCGGCAAAGGAGCACTTTTGTAATGGAAAAAGCAACCAGCGACGGGTTTGCGGTGATTCGGTTTACGGTATTCGGTATTCCGTTTGGCCGGCAACCATAAAAGTTTTGGAATCCTGTCAACAGAAACAACACCTGATGAACTCATTCACAAGTTAAAATGATCGCAAACCGCAAACTGAAAACCGTAAACTAAAAACCGAATACCGTAAACCGAACCACCGCACGAACATGCAGACCCCCAGAACTACCCCCAGCCGCAAATCAAAGCGCATGCAGTACGATCCCGCAACCATCTATTCCATTCTGGATGCAGCCCTGTTTTGCACGATCAGTTACGCCGTCGACGGTCAGCCCTGGTCATTGCCCACGGCTTTCGCCCGCGATGGCAATCGGTTGCTGATTCATGGCTCCGTCGGTAGCCATTTTATCAGGGAAATGGAAAAAGGCATTCCGGTTTGCATTTCCGTGACGTTGCTCGACGGCCTGGTGCTGGCCAAATCCGGTTTCAGCCATTCCGTCAACTACCGTTCCGTTATTGTTTTTGCCAGGGGCGAAAAAGTGGAGGATTATGATCAGAAAGTTCACGCGCTGGCCTTGATTACGAATCAGTTGATTCCGAATCGCTGGGCGGACCTGCGTCCGGAAACCGCCAGCGAGGTTCGCAAAACGACGGTTTTATCGTTTTCGCTGGAAGAAGCCTCCGCCAAAATCCGAACTGGCGGCCCCCTCGACGAACCCGAAGATCAGACTTTGCCGATCTGGTCGGGCGTCATCCCCCTCGAAACCGTCCGTCGGGCGGCCATTCCCGACGAATCGAGCGTTTCGTTGCCACTGCCGGATTACCTCCGCTGAGGTACGCTCAGCAACAAATATGCCTGAACGTCCAAGTTGGTAGAGTAGGAATTGAGATTCCTGATATTTAGAAGAAGTCCGGCGGTTTTCCATCCGGACTTCTTTCGTATGAACCCCGGTAGATCCGTTTCGGCTGGGGTGGATTTGTTATGCAGGTTTCGCCAACCGGTCGGGAGGCAAATCCAACTTTGACGCAGCACCTTATTGACCTTTCCTACTTCCATGCAAAACCGAAGAGATTTTCTGAAACAGGCGCCCTCGCTGGTTGGCTTATTGATGAGCATCCCATCCCTGGCGCAAAGCAACAGCGTCGCTCCAAAATCCATCATTCTCCGCTCCTCGTGGCAAACCGTTAACATCGGTGACATTGGCCACACCCCCGGTGTGCTGACGTTACTGGAAAAATACCTGCCCGACGTGAGCGTTCGGTTATGGCCGTCCAGCGTCGATAATGGCGTCGAAGCCTTGCTAAAACGCCGGTTCCCCAAAGTTCCCATCATTACATCGCCGGACGAAATCGCCACCGCTTTCAAGGAATGCAGCTTTTTGCTGCATGGCTCCGGGCCGTCGCTGGTGGCGCGCAAGGATGTAGAACGCTGGCGGAATGAAACCGGCAAACCGTACGGCATTTACGGCATCACGTTTCCGGGCGTCTACAGCGATGATCCGAAAGCTGCGGCCAAAGCGTCTCCGCTGGACGTGGAACTGCTTACCAACGCCCGGTTTGTCTTTTTCAGAGACTCGGTTTCGCTGGAGCTGGCCAAAGCCAACGGCGTTTCCTGCCCGGTGATGGAGTTTGCACCCGATGGGGCCTTTGCAGTGGATTTGCGAAACGACGCAGCGGCCACCACTTTTTTGAAGGAGAACGACCTGGAAGAAGGCCAGTTTCTATGCGTCATTCCCCGGCAACGGTTTACGCCCTACTGGGAAATCCCGAGCAAAAAAACACCCTTCGACGGGAAGCGCCAGGCCCGGAATCAAGCCATGATCGAGCATGACAATGCTCCGCTCCGGGAAGCAATCATCGCCGTGGTCCGGCAGACATCGATGAAAATTCTGATCGTTCCCGAAGACGAAACGCAGGTAAAAACCGGCAAGGAAATTCTCTACAACAAGTTACCCGACGATGTAAAGAAAAAAGTCGTCTGGCGGGATCGCTACTGGCTCACCGACGAAGCCGTCAGCACCTACCTCCGTTCGGCGGGTTTGTTTGGACTCGAAATGCACTCGCCCATCATGTGCATTGGCAACGGCATTCCGGCCATCGTCTGCCGGTTTGCCGAACAAACCAGTAAGGGCTTTATGTGGCGCGATATTGGTCTCGGGGACTGGCTGTTCGATGTGGATAAGGAACAGGATCTGGCCGGTATTGTCCCCGCCGTTTTGGCGATGGCCAAAGATCCCAAAGCCGCTAAAGCCAGGGCCCAGAAAGGCAAAAAGTTCGTCAACCAGCGGCAACGGGAAACGATGGCGGTATTGCGCAAAGCACTGGTCGTATAATGATGGCGTTCGGACCCGTTCCACGGGGATGCAGATTTTATTGCATCCCCGTGGAGCGGCCATCTATCTGTTACCGGTAATTTTCTATTCTACCAAGCACGCCCGGCATGAAAGTACGTACGCGTTCCGCCGGCAGAATTAGTGTCAACCGCAGCAGCGGAGTTGTCAGAGAGGCCGGCATCGTCTTTCTCAGGGTAGCCATTCAGCCCTCAATTCAAAAAGACGAGGAACGTGCCGGGAACCGTTGCCCGGAACCGGATGCGGTCTTCGGCAAACGAAACCGGGAGTTCCAGCGGAAAATGATCGTACCCGATCAGGCCATCCTGCACAAAAAACCGCTTTTTCAAATCCGGTCGGGCCACCGCTGCTTCACCGAATAACTCAATTGGGGGCTTCTCCGTCAGGTACTCCCGGGGAATAAAGTAAAACAACCCCAGGGTTTTCATCCCGTTTTTTCAGCCAGTTTCAACGTGAAAACCGTCTCCGCTCGTCGATTTTTCCGAAACCGCTTCTTCACGATTGGTTTAAAACCGCCCGTTAAGTTGGCACCGCTTTCCGGTTCAATGGCACCATCGGCCCAGCAGAGCCTGTCGCCGATCCAGGTGTTCAACCGCCAACAAGACTCAATTTGCCCTAAACGACGGCCCAACGTTGATCGGCGGGTTGACAGGTTTGATTGGTGAGCAAATACCAAGGTTCCTTCCCTCGACCCAGACCAGATACGACTACCCATAAAGCTTGTTGAGGAGAATCGGGATGCGTAGGCCCGGGCTGCGGATACTCTCGGGCTTTTCGACCACACTCTCCTCCCACAACAGGACGCCAACCTGCCGCTGTTAGTGCAAGGTGCGTGCGGCCGTAAAAGGTGGAGACTTCTCGCCGAGCTAACAGGCCATCAAGCTGCTGAGCGAGGGGGTGAACAAACTCATCATCCAGTTGGTCGGTAAAATAATGAGTTTGTGACTTGATTGCGTCGGCACAGACGCCGAATTTACGGAGTCCCTGGCCATAAGAAAACCTTCCGGTTAGTTGTTCGCACTCCTACTTTCGGAAGGTTTTCGCCGTTAAAATAGAGGCATCAAACTTTGGGACAACTCCTGTTTATCAGGCACTGACCGGGTTCCGGCAATTGTTTTATGACCGGTTTTATCACCCTTATTCTTCGATATAATAACCGAAGATAATTCCCATTTCGTCCTCGCTGGAGAGCCCGAAATTCACGTTTTTATTGGTTGTATTATTGTAGGTTATCTCCGAAACCAACGCGTCTCCTTTGGCTAATTGAATTGGTGTTGTGAAGGTTTTAATTTCGGGATGTTCCCAATCCGTTGACGTATAAATTATCTCCCCGTCACGCGCTCCCCCTTTGATTCGGATCACAAACTTTTCCCCCAGCTTGTGCGTGTGCGACGTTAAAACCAGCACTTTCACCGGCTTAGACATGGTAAACGTTTTCGTCAGTGTCACTCGCTTATTCGCCGGAATGTCCAAATCCGTATTGTTGAAATCCATCGTTTTGACAACCGTTTTCACCTTGGATTTATCCGTCGTATACAGATTTATATACACTTCGCCCGTAATAGGACTGGCGGTTTTATTGACATAGTGCGAATTCATGTCGACGGTTGCGTTAGCCGGAAGCATCAGCGCCGTTCCTTCCGGAAAAACGTAGTCGATATAGGGGGCCTGTACGCCGATAAAATAGACGTGATTCTGCATCGACAGCGCCGTCTGGATATTGTACGAATTATCCGGATTACGTAAATCCCGAATCTGATTCACGGCCGGTAGGTTCTGGTTGTTCCGGAAATTATAGATCACAAAATGGTGACTGTTGGGCCGCATTTTAACCTCAAACCGGTTGATATACATATCCTGCGAATTGCCAACCGATTTGCGGATAAACAGTTCCCGTTCAAAATTACCATTAATCGAAAACGGTTCCAGCCGCATCTGAAGGCCCTGGCTGGCCGCTGGCGGTTGCAACGCTTCAAAACTGTCGGGAAGGGTGCTCGGTGTTTGATCATCCAGCAAGGTCGAATCAGCCACGTTGCCCGTTTCCGGCGCACCGGCTTCAATCCACCGCCGGACGAATTCGATTTGCCCAACCGTCAGCAGCTCTTTTCCGAGCGGCATCGGATTGCCGTAATTAGCCCCGCTATGGTGGCTGGCCGCTGCGTTCAATTTGTGGTACAGCAGACTTTCCAGGGCCGCAAACGGTTTGACCCGCAGCAGGCCATTGGCTTTGGCGGTGGTGTTGGTGGGTGCCACCCCAACCAGGTTTTTATACGCCAAACCAGCAGCCAGCACCAATCGATGCTGGTTGAACGTGCCATCGCTCTCGGACGAATGACAGCCCGAAACCGCACAGGTGGGGGTCAGAATCCGGCGTTGTAACTGATCGAGTGTACTGACCACGGGCGTCGGTTCAGCATCGGGGCCGTCATCGGATTTCTGGCAGGAAGAAACCCCGATGCCAAGACCCAGGGCGGCCAGAAGGCTCCATTGAAAGATCGAAAACGTATACTTCATGCAGTAGAAAGGCAGTAGTGGGTGACTAAAATAGGCTTGTCAATCCAGGGCTAACGACCCGGTTCCGGCTTATTCTGCGCCGAATTTAAAATTTCAGGATAAAATCCTGCCGGGGTTGCTGCTTTCGAAAAAAGACCATGCCAATGAAAAACAGATCGATCGAAACGGTTACGGCCGGATAAGCCTTGATCGCGTTCCAGGCCTGTTCCATTTCTTTCGACCAGTGAATATCGTCAAAAATAAAACAGGAATCGTTATGGGCTTTCGCCAGACTGGTTTCAAAATATCGCAGGGTAGGCTCGTAGCGATGATTGGCATCAAAAAAAGCAAAATCGATCGCGTCGACGGTTCGCAGCCGCTCCTTCAGCGTTTCGTCCAGATTGCCCGGAATGATTTCGATATTCGAACGATTCAGTTTTCGAAAGTTGCGGGCGGCTACCTCGGCGGTTTGCGGACAGCCTTCAAACGTCAGAATCCGGGCCGTTGGGGCTGCAACGGATTCATACAGGGTGGTGATGCCGAGCGACGTTCCCAGATCGATAATGGTATGCGAACCGAATCGCCGGATCAACCGATACATTAACCGGCCAAACCGGGCCGGTTTCTGCGAATTTTTAGCGATATCCCGGATTGACCGTTCGCGCGATGCGTTGATCCGCGACCCGGCGCCGAAGTCCGTAATCTGGATGGTGCGGGTATCTTTCAGCAACTCCCGCTGCAAGGCACGGATGGGGCCAAAAGCGGGTTCATCCGGATTATCAGCGCGAATGATGTGGGAATAGAGATCGAAAATGAAGGGCGAATGCAGGGAATGGGCTCCGCGGGCCTTCAGGAGGAAATTCAAATAAGCACGAATCAAGTAATCAAAACCGCTACGGCGGATCGTTAACAGGTCAAAACTAATTCAATCGGTAGGGAACGACCATCGTGAATTCCGGGATATTGACCCGGAATTGCTTCCCGTCAATAATCCGTTCCATCAGATAGGTTCCGCCCATTTTGCCCAGACTCGAGCGCAGGTTGCAGCCCGACACGTATTCGTGGGTTTCGCCCGGTTCCAGGATGGGTTGCTGGCCCACCACGCCCTCGCCTTCCACTTCACGGGCCGACCCATTGGCATCATAAATGATCCAGTGGCGACGCAAAAGCTGAACCGTTGAATTTCCCTCATTCGTGATGGCAATCCGATAGGTAAATACAAAATGCGCCTGCATCGGACTGGAGTATTCGGGTTGGTATTCGGCCATAACGCTGACCTTGACGCCGTCGGTAACTGCCGATATCATGTTAAAAAGCCATTATTTAACTACCTTAAAACGAAAATTAAATTCAAGAGTTTATAAATCCAAAAACCGCCATCAATTATTTTGCGAATGCTCTACTTTTGTTCCGAAATCATAAGCAGCCGTCGCCCGAAATCGACCGGTTGCTTTGACCTGATCATCCAATCCTATGAAGGTTGCTATTGAACCCTCCTGGCAGCAACGGCTGCACGATGAATTTGAAAAACCGTATTTTACCCAACTAACCGAGTTTGTCCGGTCCGAGTATGCGGCCTACCGTTGTTACCCGCCGGGCAAATTGATTTTCAATGCCTTTGACAAATGTCCGTTCGATCAGACAAAAGTCGTTATTCTGGGCCAGGACCCCTATCATGGCGAAGGGCAGGCCAATGGCCTGTCATTTTCGGTCAATGACGGGGTGACCAAACCGCCTTCGCTGGTAAACATTTTCAAAGAAATTGAAGCAGACCTGGGAACGCCAATCCCCAAGTCCGGCAATCTGGAACGCTGGGCGGTGCAGGGCGTCCTGCTCCTCAACGCAACGCTGACCGTTCGGGCCAATCAGGCCGGTTCGCACCAGAACAAGGGCTGGGAAACCTTTACCGATGCGGTTATTCGACGGCTGTCGGATGAAAAAGAAAATCTGGTTTTTCTCCTTTGGGGCGCTTACGCCCAAAAGAAAGGAGCGGTTATCGATGCGCAAAAACACCTGGTATTGAAAGCCAAGCACCCCTCACCCATGGCCGCCCAGTGGGGAGGCTGGTTTGGCACGCGGCATTTCAGCCAGACCAACGCTTATCTGAAAAGCAAGGGGCTGAAAGAGATCGAGTGGTAAGGCGGGGAACGGAAAAGGGAGGCCGGAAAAATCATGTACGCTTTTCCGGCCTCCCTTTTTGTTCAATCCTGGTTTGCTCGCTTATTCGATAATCCGGAACAGGCGGTTCCAACGAATTTTGTTGAGGACACTTTCCGGATTCGGATCAATGGACATCCAGATGAACACCGCCTTGCCGACAATATGGTCTGCCGGTACAAAACCCCAGTACCGCGAATCGGCGGAATTATGGCGGTTGTCCCCCATCATGAAGTAATAATCCTGTTTAAACGTATACGAGGTAATGGCTTTCCCGTCAATTTTAACGGTTTTTTCGGCCAGTTCCACCTTTTCATTGTCTTCGTATTTCTGAATAACCGGCCCGTAGAGCGCGATATTTTTCTCATCCAGCTGAATCGTAACGCCTTCTTTCGGAATGGTGATCGGGCCGTAATTGTCCACGTTCCAGGGAAACAGCGAGGATTGCGGATAAACCGGCTGGAACGGATTCACCGAGCCTTTGGGGGTATTCAGCGCTTCAATGCCCTGCACAAAATCCTGTTGCTTCAGCAGGGCCGCGGTTTCCGGAGTGGTATGAATACGGTATCCGGACACATCATTGGCCGCAATCGTGTCATTATAGGTTTCCGTACTTTGCTCATAATCCGTGATATCGTAGCGTTTAAATACCTTGGCGCTGACCACGGAATTGGTTTTGAGGAAGTATTCCGTTTCTGATTTAACCGGGTCCGGGAAGGCGCTGCCATTCACGAACACCTGGCGATCCCGCACCTCTACCACATCGCCGGGCGTACCGATGCACCGTTTGATGTAGTTGGTTTTCAAGTCCGTCGGATACTCTTCGGGCGGGTAATTGAAGACCACCACGTCCCCCTGCTTGACCGACGAAAAACCGGGTAAACGGTACTGGGGCAGCTGAATCCAATCGAGGTACGACGGAATGTCGGTGCCCCAGATTTTCTGGTGGGTCAGCGGTACCTGGAGCGGAGTCTTGGGAGTCCGGGTGCCGTAATGAAGTTTGCTAACAAACAGAAAATCACCCACTAACAGGCTTTTTTCCATGGAAGGTGTCGGAATGGTAAAGGCTTCCATGAACAGCCAGCGGATCAGCGTTGCCGCCACCACCGCAAACACAATCGAATCAACCCACTCGCGAAACGGCGATTTTTTCTTTACGGTTTTCGGGGCAGTCGATTCCTGATTTTTAACAATTGACATACTTTGAGAAATAATGAATCATGAACAAGGAATAATCATTAGCGTCGCTATTCTCGCTTCAAAATTCGGTTTTTGATCGTTTTTGACTTATACCGTTGCGGTTTCTCCCAGTAAATCTTCCATGCCGAAAACCCCCTGTTTGCCGACCAGCCACTCTGCCGCCACAACGGCCCCCAGGGCAAAACCCTGGCGACTGTGAGCGGTATGTTTAATTTCAATATCGTCTACGTCGGATTCGTACCGGACAACGTGCGTTCCGGGAACCGTCCCTTCCCGCAGCGACTCGATGGGCACCGCATCCTCCTGTGGTTCAACCTCGTTAATCCAGCGTTTTTTCGCGGGCAGCTGGTCAATGATTCCTTCGGCCAGGGTAATGGCGGTTCCGCTCGGGGCGTCCTTCTTTTCCGTATGGTGAATTTCCGTCATGGAAACATGGTATGACGGATAACTTTTCATAAACCGGGCCAGAATTTTATTCAGCCGAAAGAACAGGTTGACACCAATGCTGTAATTCGACGCGTAGAAAAACGCGCCGGCCGTTTCGCGGCACATCGTTTCGATTTCCGCCCGATGATCGAGCCAGCCCGTTGTTCCGCACACGACCGGCCACCCCCGTTTCAGGCAATACCGCAGGTTTTCTTCGGCCGATTCCGGCGAGCTAAATTCGATGGCGGCATCGACATCGGTTTGGCCAAGCGTTTCCAAATCGGCCCGGTTATGCACATCGATCCGGCCCACAATTTCGTGCCCCCGTTCCTGCGCAATTTTCTCGATGGTTTTCCCCATCTTCCCGTAACCGAGTAAGAGTACTTTCATTCTTTTTTTGTTTATCGTTTCTGGGGCATGGTCCGGCACCGATTGGTCGTTTGATCCCGGTCTGCCCTCTCCTTTATGGAGCGGTTTATTTAAATTGAAACGCCACCCGCACGCCCGGCACCGGCAGCCCACCGGTAGCCGGCAGCAGCAAATCGGGTTTTACCTGCATCGTCAGGTCCTCCGAAACATCAAAGGTTTTAAGGTGCGCCGTCACGTTGGCTTCAATGACATTCACCCCCCATAACAGCGCCATTCCCAGGTAATTGTAATCCCGGTACCGGGCCGAAAACCGGGCGGCCCGTTCCAGTTGGGACACCGTAATGGGTTCTTTAAACCCCGGGACCTCGGCCGTCTGATTTGGGCTATAATTCGCCTTGATGCCATATTCCCGGTACATTTTGTATTGATCCCGGTAATAGCTCGAAAAGTAAATCAACGTGCCGAAACCGGCGTAGATAATCGGGACTTTCCACCAGTGACCGTTGTGAATCTGGCCCAGACCGGGCAAAATCGCCGAAAGCCGGGTTGCTTTTTTGGGGACAATTTTGCGGATCTTCGCATTTTGTTTGGCCGTTAGCAGCACCGTGTCGGCAACCGGTTTCCCCAATGAATCGGCAACAAGCCGTGTCGACGTTGCATACGGCAGGGTATCCCGTACAGAAGCGGCCGGATTTTGACCGAAGGCCCCGGTGCCCAACAGCATCAGAAGGCCCATCCATACGTAGTGCTGCCACTCCATTTGTTTTCCTTTCCGGTCTCCGGTTTTCATAGCGTCATCGGTTCTTCATTCTTTATCAACGAACAAAGGCCTCCGAAAAAACCGCATTCCGAAAAATTAACATTTTTTAAGCCTTATAATTCAGGACATCCAGAATGCGGTTCATTTCATCCTGTGACCCAAACGGAATTTTTATCTCCCCCTTGTTCTTGTCGTCGGCTTTAATGGAAACCTTCGTTCCGAACATGGACGAGAGCTTAAACTGCAACCCCCGGATTTCCTGCTTAAACGGCGTCGAACGGCGTTCCGGTTCAGCCTCCGGTACGGTGGAGAGGTTTCGGACGGCTTCTTCCACGCGCCGGACCGACCAGTCTTCCTCAATAATTTTGTTGAAAAGCTTGATCTGGATCTCCGGATTATCGACGTTGATAATGGCCCGGGCGTGGCCCATCGAAATTTTGGTATCCCGCAAAGCGGCCTGAATCACGGGCGGAAGTTTCAGCAACCGGATGTAGTTGTTCACCGTCGTGCGGTTTTTCCCCACGCGGGCGCCCAGTTCTTCCTGCTTCAAACTGCATTCCGAAATAAGCCGCTGGTAACTCAGGGCAATTTCTATGGAGTTGAGATTTTCGCGCTGAATGTTTTCGATCAGGGCCATTTCCAGCATCTGCTGGTCGTTGGCCTGGCGGACATAGGCCGGCACGTTCACCAAACCAATCAGTTTCGAAGCCTGCAAACGACGTTCACCGGCGATCAACTGGTATTGGTCACGCCCCAGCTGCCGCACCGTGATGGGCTGGATAATTCCCTGCACCCGAATCGACTCGGCCAGTTCCATCAAAGCATCTTCATCGAACCGGGTCCGAGGCTGGAACGGATTGGTTTCGATATGGTTCACGCTGATTTCAGTCATCGTCGAAATCGACTCATACGGCGACGGCTTGGACGTCCGGTTCACCTGGTCGCTGTCGTGCAATAAGGCTCCTAATCCTCGGCCCAGCCCTATCATTTTTTTTGGATTACTTTTTGCGTTCGTATTATCCATGACTGACTAAATTCTTGGTGTCTTTATACGGTCTGATCCTGGGGTAACCGGCCATTTTTGGCCAGAATTTCCCGGGCGAGATTCAGGTAGCTGATCGCCCCTTTGCTGTCGGCATCCTGTGCCAAAACCGGCAACCCAAAACTTGGCGACTCGCTCAGCCGTATGTTGCGGGGAATAATCGTGTTAAACACCATTTGCTGAAAATGCGCTGTCACTTCGCCGACAACCTGGTTCGACAAGCGAACGCGCAGGTCATACATCGTGAGCAGAATGCCTTCAATAGCCAGGGAGGTGTTCAGCCGCGACTGAATAATCTTGACCGTGTTCAGTAATTTACCGAGTCCTTCGAGGGCGAAGTATTCACACTGTACCGGGATGATCACCGAATCGGCCGCTGTCAGGCTGTTGATGGTAATCAGGCCCAACGATGGCGAGCAGTCGATAATGACAAAATCATAATCTTCTTTCACATCGTACAGGGCTTCCTTCATCTTTTCCTCCCGGTTTTTGAGATTGATCATTTCAATCTCGGCCCCCACCAGATCGATATGCGACGGCAGCAGGTCCAGATTCGGAAAATCGGTCTGAATAATGGCATCCCGGGTCCGGATGTCTTCGATCATGCACTCGTAAATGCTGTTTTCAATCTCTTTCGGATTATAACCAAGGCCCGAGGTGGAATTGGCTTGCGGGTCGGCATCGACAATCAATGTTCGAAATTCGAGGGCCGCCAGGCTGGCTGCCAGATTGATCGTTGTCGTAGTCTTTCCGACGCCCCCCTTTTGGTTGGCAATAGCGATAACTTTACCCATGGGTTTGTTCGTTGCAGCCCCAAATATCAGCAGATGGTTCGTCTAATGCAAGGAACGTTTCACGGTTTTTTTTCAATGTTCCACAGCGGGGAGTTAAAAGTTAAAAGTTAAAAATTAAAAATAGGAGGAGCACTTAACTTTTAACTTTTAACTTTTAACTTTTAACTGTCTCAGGCCCAGACCTGGGTGCCTTCGGTGCAGTTTTTACACATTTCAATTCCGGAGCGGGAATGGATCAGGGTCTGGCGAAACTGCCGGTAGGGTTCGCTCGCCCACAATTGTCCGAAGGTTTGTTCTTTGAGGTCGCCCAGCCGGTAATGAGCGTCTTTGTCGAAGCAGCAGGGCACCACCAGGCCATCCCAGGTGATGACGCAGGAGTGCCACATTTTCCAGCAATGGCCGTCCAGCGCGTTCTTGATGGCGTAGGTCCCGTGGGCGGTTTTCTCGTAGCGCGAGTATTTATCGATGGTCGGCATCAGGTCCGAACCGTGCTCAAAGTCGTAAATCTGGGCGGTTTTCAGCGCCACCTCGTCCACGCCCAACTCCCTAGCAATTTTATACACCTCGTCGATCTGGTGCTGATTCGGCTTGACCACCAGAAACTGAAAAATAACGTGGGGCGTTTTTGATTTCAGCTCTTTTTTCCACTTGATGATGTTCTTCGTGCCTTCCAGCACCTTATGCAGCTTCCCGCCCACGCGGTATTGCTGGTACACCTCCTGCGTGGTGCCATCAATGGAAATAATCAGCCGATCCAGCCCCGACTCCACGGTTTTCCGGGCGTTGGCGTCGGTCAGGTAATGGGCGTTGGTTGACGTACCGGTATAAATTCCTTTTTTAGACGCGTACCCCACCAGCGTCAGAAAATCGGGGTGTAAATACGGTTCACCCTGAAAATAAAAGGTAAGATACAGGAGCGTATCCGCAATTTCGTCGATGGTCCGCTTGAACAGGTCGGCAGGTAACATGCCGGTTGGCCGGGTAAAAGACCGCAAACCACTCGGGCATTCGGGACAGCGTAAATTGCAGGAAGTGGTGGGTTCAAAGGAAATGGCAATCGGTGAACCCCGGTGAACGGCTTTTCCGGTCCATTTCGATTCGTAATAACTCGACAAAACTTTTAACGCATTCCAGGCGCGTTTCGGGGTTACTTTCGAGAAAAAATTCAGTCCGTCGGTAATATTACGGTTCATGTGGATCAGTCAGAATACGAACAAAAGTAAAGGAATCGTGATCGAATCGGGCCCTTTCAGCCGCGAAAATTACCGGAAACAAGGCCGGTTGTCTTTTCAAAAAACCGTCCGGACAGTTTTCCGTTCATTTTTCGGCTGGAATCTAAATTAATTTAGAATAGTTTCAAATTACTCTTGACACATCAGAATT
Source organism: Larkinella bovis (assembly GCF_042655385.1). Lineage (NCBI taxonomy): Bacteria > Pseudomonadati > Bacteroidota > Cytophagia > Cytophagales > Spirosomataceae > Larkinella > Larkinella bovis. Next base: position 1,050,590 of record NZ_JBHSMA010000001.1, read on the forward strand.
CCAATTGTAATTTTACGGAGTCAAAAGCAGTTAAGTCGATTTCACCCCGTTTCTATTTTGTAATTCCGTGTCGAATACCCACCAAGTAACCGAATTGTTTGCCAACGCCAAGGGAGCCACCTTTCAATGCGATACAACCAATCGTATCATCATTCAGTTCGGTGAAACCCGCGTTTCGTTGCGTATTTCTGATTTTCTGACCTTCAAAAAGCGGGTCGATTCGGTAGACATTCACACGATGATCTTCAATACCGACGATGCCTACGACGTGGAAGTGATCGACGCTCCACGCACGAATCACCTTTTCGTTTTGAATCTCTGCGATTTGATTGCCTTGCGCGAACTACTGGCCGGAACCCGGTTTATGCTCGACCTCAACACCCTCCTGAACGAGCGAATTTACAGCGCGCTGGTCTACTGATCGTTTGGGGCGAATCTTCCGATAAACCGCCCGTAACCGGTTCAAACACTGCAATTAGACTGTTTCCAAATTTCCTGACTTCAAAACTTTTTCCGGTTCAATTCAGTATTCTTGTAAGAGAAAACGGCACAACCTGCCCACACGAACAAGAACGAACAAACTGACATACCGATGAAAGATTTAGTTAGAATGAGAACCTCGCTGAAAGAAGAAATCGAGCGGATTCTCAACGAACAGATAAAAATGGAAGCGCACTCTTCGGCCATTTACCTGGCCATGGCAGCCTGGTGCGACCGCAACGGTTTTGACTTTAGCTCCGAACACTTTTACAAGCAGTCGGGCGAAGAGCGCAACCACATGCTGAAGATTTTCAAATACGTTTCCGATATGGGTGGCCACGCCATCTCGCCCGAAATCACCAACGTTCCGCAGGAGTTCGACAGTTTCCGGGATGTGTTTGAACTGGCCCTGCAACAGGAAATTGCCGTCTCAAATTCCATCAACCGCATTGTCGGAACCGCGCGTCAACTGAATGATTTCGCCACCGACCAGTTCATGCAATGGTTTGTCAAAGAGCAGGTAGAAGAGGAATATGTGGCCCGCCGGGCGCTTGAATTATTCGACGTAATTGGCGAAGAAGGGGTTGGTCGGTACATGATTGACAAAGCCATTCCCAAGATTACGTACGATGGCGGCAGTCCGGAATAAGGCAAAACCGTCCTATTTCCGAATCATTTCCCTACTCACTATCCCTCTGCGAACCCGGATGCGTGCATCCGGGTTTCTTTTTTGCCTGCCGGTGAAAATCCGGTTGGGGAGCAGCCCTTCGGCAACTCCTCAAAACTACACGGGAATAACGGTCGTATTTTTAACTTCCGCCATGACGAAAAAACTACTGATGTTCAGAATACCGGGGATGACCGAAAGCCGTTCCTGGTAAAACCGGTTGTAGGATTCCATATCGTGAACGACAATCTTCAGCAGGTAATCGAAGGTGCCCGACACCAGGTTACATTCCATCACCTCGGCTAGCTGGGCAATCGTTTGATCAAACACTTTGAAGGTTTCGCGGGTTTGTTTATCCAGCGTGACATGGCAGAAAACCATCAGTTGATTGCCCAGTTTTTTCTTATTCAGCAAGGTCACATACCGCTCTATAATTCCGTCGCGTTCCAGCCGTTTGATGCGTTCGTGAATGGGTGATTTCGAGAGATTGATGCGTTGCCCAATTTCCTGAATCGTCAGTTGTGCGTTCTCCTGGAGGAGTGACAAAATCTGACGGTCAATTTTGTCTACCATAGGTCGGACGGAATTTTTTCTTTACAAGGTAGTAACAAAACCCGAATACCAAATTTTTTCCCTTCTGCACCGGCTAATTTAAACAGTATTTCCTGAAATGAGTTAGGATATTAGAAATAAGTTTGGGGCATAATACCTTTGTAGCCTTCTTATTCTCTCTACAAAACGCAGGTTCTTATGGTAATCGGTGTTCCGAAAGAAATCAAAAACAACGAAAACCGGGTGGCACTGACGCCGGCCGGAGTTGCCGAGTTCCGTAAGCATGGACACACGGTGTATGTTCAGGTGAATGCGGGTGTTGAAAGTGGCTTTGAAGATGAAGAATACATCGATGCGGGTGCTGTCATGTTGCCGACTATTGAGGAAATATACGGCATTGCGGAGATGATTATCAAAGTGAAGGAGCCAATTGCTTCGGAATACGAGTTGATCAAGGAGAACCAGTTATTGTTCACCTATTTCCACTTTGCTTCGTCGGAGGAACTGACCCACGCCATGATCGAGCGGAAAGCGGTTTGTCTGGCGTACGAAACGGTTGAAAAAGCCGATCGGAGCCTGCCGCTCCTGATTCCGATGTCGGAAGTAGCGGGGCGGATGGCGGTGCAGGAAGGAGCCAAATACCTGGAAAAACCGCAAAAGGGTCGTGGGATTCTGCTGGGCGGGGTTCCGGGTGTAAAACCAGCGCACGTTCTGATTCTGGGCGGTGGCATTGTCGGAACGCAGGCGGCTAAAATGGCGGCCGGTCTGGGCGCCCACGTCACCATTATGGATATCAGCCTGCCGCGGTTGCGCTACCTGTCGGATATCATGCCCGAAAATGTCGATACGATGATGTCGAACGAGTACAACATTCGGGAAGCCGTAAAACAATCGGATCTGATCATCGGCGCGGTACTGATTCCGGGTGCCAAAGCCCCCCACCTCATCACCCGTGACATGTTGAAGCTGATGCGCCCGGGTACGGTTTTGGTCGATGTTGCGGTGGATCAGGGCGGTTGTATCGAAACCTGTACGCCCACCACGCACGAGCATCCGACGTATATCATTGATAATGTGGTTCATTACTGCGTAGCCAACATGCCGGGGGCCGTGCCCTATACCTCGACCGTGGCGCTGACGAATGCAACCTTAACGTATGCGTTGCAGTTAGCAAACAAGGGCTGGCAGAAAGCGTGTCAGGAAAGTGAGGAGTTGAAACGCGGTTTGAACGTGGTAAACGGCCAGGTGGTTTACAATGGCGTTGCTGAAGCGTTTGGCTTACCGCTCGGCAATGTCAATGAATTATTGCAGCAGGAAGAAGAAATGAATTTATAACTGTTATCGACTGTTTTGCCTTTATAGTTAAGAGTACACTTCATCAACCAGTAAATTTAAGAGCTTCATCAACAATTTTCTTTAAGGGTTTAGGAATAAAAACGACTAAGACACGGCCAGTTTGAGCCGTGTCTTTTTTATGGCCTTCTCATGCCGTTGGCGGAGCATTCCGCCCAAAATCACCCCGCCCAGGAAGGCGCTGGAAAACGTCAATCCTCCCCGGAAACGGACGGTTCTGATTGTATTTCGCAACGTATGCCGTATCCGGCAGGATCTCCGCGAGTGGCCCCCAAAACGGGTTTACCGCTGCAAAAACGTTTCGACCAGCGTCTGCCATTCGTCTTCCAGGGGCCCGGTGTAAACCGAAGCTCCCGCCCGGCGGTACCAGTAACCGGCGTTCCATTCGTCGCCTTCCTTGCGGTGCAGGTACGCATGCAGCCGGTCGTAATCGCGGGTTCCCTCCCGGTTTTGGGCGATGTTGTGGGCCTGTTCCCAATTGCCTTTGGCATCGTACCAGAGGGCTTCGGCTATCGGATGTAAGCCAAAGGGCGGTTTGGCGTTGGCCAGACTGGCAGTAAATTCATTCAGTTGCATGAGGATATTACTGAAAAAATTGCGGCATAAAATTCATCAGAAAAGCCTCGTCGGTTGTTCGCGTAATGGCCGTATAGAGCCAGCGGACAAAGTCCTGATTCACCTGCCCATCCGGCAGATAACCCTGGTCGATAAAAACCGCCGGCCACTGCCCGCCCTGGGCTTTGTGGCAGGTCAGCGCATAGGCAAATTTCACCTGCAGAGCGTTCAGGTAAGGATCCCGGCGGATGGCTTCGTTTCGTTCTTTTTTCGTTCGAATATAAAAATAGTCCTTCTGAACGCTCTCGTACAAATTACGGTTTTCGTCCCGCCCCAGGTTGGGCTGCGGGGAATACAGCGTATCGAGAATAATCTTGCTTTCGAACTCCGGCTGTTCGTCCAGATCGACTAACCGCAGGGTTACGGTCGCAAATTTCAGCCCGTGGACCTCTTCCCGTTTTCGGATTTTCATCACCTCCACAAAATCACCGTTCGCCAGAAAACCGGCCGGTGAATCGTCGTCCAGCACCGAATAATTGTTTTTGACAATCATCAGCATATCCCCAGCATCGAGTTCTTCCTCGCACTGGTTAATAACCCGGCGAATGTACTGGTTATACTGAACCGCCATTTTGTTCGACCGGGTGATGATGATCGTGTTTTCGCGCCCGAACTTATCGTAGCAATACCGAATACCGTCTTCCAGCCGGTCGGCGGTCATTTTATAAATATCGCGATACTTCCGCACGTCCAGAGTGATCCGGGGTTCGCGCTCTCCCAAAACGTCTCGTAAGGCCGTCGCATTCAGGAGAATCCCCGAATGTTCATCCTGACGCATGACTTCAAGCAGTTCCTGCTCGGTCACCACCATGTCGAAATGGCGTTCCAGGTAGCCTTTGTCGAGGGCCGGGCTAATCTCCTTCCCTACCGGCGGCAGCTGGGCTTCGTCGCCCACCAGCATCAGGCGGTTTCCGGAATTCTCGAACACGAAATCGACCAGATCCGACAGCAAACCGTTCATGCCGATTTCCGCATCGTCGCTGATCATCGAGGCTTCGTCGATGATAAAAACCGTATCCTCGTGGTAATTTTTCTGCCGCTGAAAAACCAGGTTGCCCGAATTGGCGTCGGCAATCTGCCGGTAAATTTTCCGGTGAATCGTCTGGGCCATGCGCTTCGAATAATTCGCCATGACCTTGGCCGCCCGACCCGTCGGCGCGAGCAAAACGGCTTTGTACCCAAATTTAGGCAATACCTTGATCAGCGTGCTGATGAGGGTTGTTTTTCCCGTACCGGCATACCCTTTCAACAAAAAGCAGTCCCGGTAATTGGCATGTTCCGGCCGGCTCATGAACTGATTCATCTGTTCAAAGAATTGCTGCTGTCCGGATGTGGGCTTGAAAGGGAAGCGTTTCGCCAGCAACTGGGCGGGCGTGAGAGTTTCATTCATTGGACGAAAATACGGAAAAATGGCCGGTTTTTCAACGAATTTCCTTACATCCGACGATACGGAAACCGGCAGCCCTGATCGTCCTCAAACGTAACGATTCCGTTTTTGATTACAAACCGGTATTCCTTCGCAACGTCTCGGGCATTGGAAATTTTTACAATCTGCCGGTCCACAGTATAGGGACCCGAATCCCATACCAACGGCACCGCGCTGGCTTCCGACTGGGTCTGGTAAATACCGCTGGAACTGAATTCGATCACATCCGGGTAACTGCGGCTGCACTCCATCGGACTGACTTTCTGCCAGGCCCCGACCAACGCATTCGTCTCGTTTTGTTCGGTGCGAACCGGCGGCCGGTGGCAAGCCACCAGCAGGATGCTGGCGAAAACCAGTCCGGTCAATCGGTTCACAAGGACAGCGCAAAAGCCTGGCTTCATACAGATGTTGGGAATGAGTTGAATTGGTGTTACAAACTACGGGTAAAAACCGCAAAATGTTTCCGGATTTCGGAAACATTCCCTCATCAAAATTCGCGGCTGGGGAACGCTGGTACGAAAGAGATCCGGAAATAGTCCCCTTCTTTCCGCAACAAGGGTTGTCCCTTCGGCGTTGATTCGTAAACCAATTTTCTGTGTATGAAAACCGAAAAGGAGAAAATGCTCGCGGGTGAGCTGTACGACGCTCTGGATCCCCAGTTGACCCAGGAACGAATCCGCACCCGTTTGCTCATCAAGGAGTTGAATGATTCGCGCGAAGATCAGCCGGAAAACCGGATGCGTATTCTGCAGGCGTTGATGCCCCGGGCCGGGGCCGGTCTGTGGCTGCAACCGCCGTTTTATTGCGATTACGGCAGTCATATTGTGACGGGCGAGAACGTTTTTTTTAATTTCAACTGCGTGGTTCTCGATGTTACAACCGTGACCATTGGCCGCCGGACTCTCTTTGGTCCGAATGTACAGCTTTATACCGCCACCCACCCAACGGACTGGAAAGTCCGCGCATCCGGACTCGAATCCGCCAAACCCATCGTAATCGGCGAAGACGTTTGGGTTGGCGGCAGCGCGATTATTTGCCCCGGGGTCAGCATTGGCGACCGCACCATCATCGGAGCCGGCAGTGTTGTGACGCGGGATATTCCGCCGGACGTTTTTGCTGCCGGCAATCCCTGTCGGGTCATTCGCTCCCTAACGCCCGATGAACAGAGCCGGTAGATCCCCTGTGTTCAGCCGCAATAATGTACATGGCTGGCCGTGATATGAGATATTATTTTTAACTTTTCAAAGAAATAAAGTACAACATTACCAATAAACACAATGACGAGTTGCTTTTGTCATATAGATTATCTATTTTGAACGGATCCGTTCAATCAAACCCCTCGCCCATGAATATCCGTCAGATTTTGCAAGGCAAAACCATCAACACCATCTATTCCGTCACCTCCGACTCAACGGTTTACGAAGCGCTGGAAGCGATGGCGAACAGAAACATCGGTGCCGTGCTGGTTATCGATGATGGAAAGCTCTCCGGAATCTTCTCTGAACGTGATTATGCACGGAAGGGGATTCTGAAAGGCCGGGCCTCCAAAGACACCCTCATTCGGGAAGTGATGACGGCCAACCTCATCACCGTCAGCCCGGAACAACCGCTGGAAGACGCCATGGTGATCATGTCCGACAAACACATTCGGCACCTGCCGGTGGTCGATGAGGAAGAATTGATCGGTATCATTTCCATCAACGACGTTGTATCCGCCATTATCCACGACCAGAAAGCCCGCATCAACTCGCTCGAAAGTTACATCTCAGGAAGCCCGTATTGAGAAATGAGTTGGAGCGTTACGCGTGATGAGTTAAACGAAATAGTGTGCCTCAGCCAACTCATAACTCATCACGCGTACGTCATAACTCTTCACTCTTCCGTATATTTGCGCTGCTAAAATTACCAACAACTGAAATTGGATCTTGCACGCGAAGAAGTAAAGCGGCTGTACGGCAATCGGTTGCGATTGCGGGTGTGTGGCTTATGCCTTTGGGAAAATAAACTCCTGATGGTCCGGCATCGGGGCATCGGACCAACCGATACGTTCTGGTGCCCGCCGGGCGGTGGCCCGCAGTTTGGCGAAACCGCCTACCAGGCCCTGATCCGGGAATTCCACGAAGAAACCGGCCTGGCCATCGAAGTCGGTGAATTGCAGTTCGTTAACGAATTCATGCAAACGCCCCTGCACGCGATGGAACTGTTTTTCGACGTCCGGATCGTGGGGGGAGAGCTCCGGCACGGTTTTGATCCGGAAATGAGCGCCGACCAGCAGATTATCACCGAAGTGCGGCTGATGTCGTTCGACGAAATTAAAAGTTATCCCGAAAACGAGGTTCATCGCCTGTTTCGGCTCTGTCGGTCCATGGATGATGTTTTCCGCTTAAAAGGATATTTGAGGCAATAACAGCAGTCATTCGCGTATTTTTGTACTTTTAGCTGGAAGATTCGGTTTCCACCCGGACCCATTCCCACTGTACACCCTATTAATTTGTTTACTGTGCGTATCGAGACCCTTGCTGCTGTGTCCCCAACCGTCGCTATTCAGGAAGATTCCTTTGATGTTTCAATGACTGACTCGTATCAGCTTTGTCTGGAAATGAGTCACGAGCGTTTCCGGTTTTGTGTCGTTGAACCCGAGCAGCGTCAATGTTTCTGGCTGGAAGACTATACGTTTCCGACTTTATTGACCGAAAATCCGTTATTACCGTCCTTACGCAGCATTTACCAGAATCATCCGCTCCTGCAATCCTCCTACTGGAAAAAGATTCAGGTGTCGGTTAATTCGCCCTCGTTTACGCTCATTCCGACCAGCTTATACCGGAAAGAATACCGCGCACAATACCTGCAATTAATGCGGGGAAATCCGCTTTCCCTTTCCGAACACGCGCTGACGTATACCCACCAGAAGGAAGATTTTCAGGCGGTTTTCAGCATCGACAACGCCCTGACCGACTGGCTGGCCGCGACCTATCCGCTGCAGCAACTCACGATTGTTCACCAGTCCAGCGCCCTGATTCAGGCAACGGCGGCATCGGATCTGGTGCTGGATTCGTCCCAGAAACTGTCCCTGAATTTTGAGGATGAATCCGTAACCCTGGTGTTTCGGAAGGCCGGGCGGTTTATGTATTGCAACCGGTTTGCCTATAAGAATGCCACCGACCTGGTATACTACATTCTGTACGTCATCAACGAACTGAAGACCGAGCCGAAAGAATTAAAGGTCATATTATCGGGGGAGATTACCCCATTTGCCGATATTTTCACCTCGCTGGAACAGTTTCTTCCCAACATTCGCTTTGGCTCGACGCCACCGAACCTGAAACTGACAGCGGCTTTCGATGAGGTTCCCGAACACCGGTATTTCAGTTTATTCGGCAATACCCTGATTGACTAAAGACCGACGCCGACCAGAAGGCAGGGAGACGGACGGTGAGCCAGCCTTCTTTCGCTTCCTTGTTACGCCATCCTTCTTCCTTCCCGAAATCTATGAAACGAATTGCGCTTTTCCCCGGCTCCTTCGACCCATTCACGAAGGGGCATGAAGATATTGTCCTGCGTGGGTTGAAACTATTCGATGAAATTATCATCGGCATCGGCCACAATGCCAATAAACAGCGGTATTTCCCACTGGAGGTCATGAAAACCCTGATCGAAAAAACGTTTCTGGCCTACCCGGCGGTTCGGGTTGAAACCTACGACGGACTGACGGCCATCGTCGCCCGGGACCGGGGTGCCCGGTTTTTACTGCGTGGGTTACGCAACACCACCGATTTCGAGTATGAAAATGGGATTTCGCAGGTCAACCGCTCGATTTACCCCGACGTGGAAACCGTCTTTCTGATTACCTCACCGCATCTGGCCCCCATCAGTTCAAGCATCATCCGGGACTTGCACCGCTACCACAAAAACGTGGATGAGTTCCTTCCGTACCGCCTTTCGGAGTAGAAGCTGGACTGGCTACTAGATGCTTGATACTGGATGCTTGATACTGGATACAGGAGGTGTTATGGGGCAGTGAATTTATCATTTCAACCCTCGTTTAGTAACCAATATCTAGTATCCGATATCCAGTATCAAGCATCCAGTATCAAGCATCTAGCATCCAGTCCATCCTGCTCACTCATCGTTTTTTAAAGCGGTCTCGTTGACGGCTTCAATGACGTACCGGATGGAACTGAAGGAATTGGTGAGTGCCAGCGCGGTTTTCTTTTGGTCCATCCATTCGAGTTGCTGGATGTCTTCGTCGAACTGCGGTTTCATATTGGTATCATTCTGGCAAATCATCCGGTACCATTTCGTTTTTTTCAGGATGCGACTTCCGTTTAACGTATAGGTGTGCCAGGTCGTACAAATGCGGTTTTCGAGCGTAGCCACCACCCCGGTTTCTTCCTCCACTTCGCGCAGGGCCGCCACCCGTGACGACTCGCCATCATCCAGTTTTCCTTTAGGCAGATCCCATTTTCCCCGCCGAAACATCAGCAGCATTTTATCCTGCTTGAACACCACGCCCCCGGCCGCTTTGACAATCCGGTATAAACTCTTGAACTTCTCCTCCACGGCTTTCTTATCGACAGCCACCAGCGTCACGGAATTCAGTTCGCTCACGTTGTAATTGTTCAGCAAATTGACCAGTTTCTCCACGGTAACCGGTGTTACGTTCAGCACCAGCAAATGACCCTTCAACGTGATCAGCTTCAACCCGTCCAGTCGGGCGTCGATTATCCGATCATAATCGACATGGCTTGCCTGGGTTACGTCCTGCAATTGCGCTGCCTTTTTAGACCCTTTGATATGAATCGGTCGGTCGTCAATAAAAATGGTCATGAGGTAAAAAACGGATGGGAAATAAACCCGTCGCTTCGTCGACGGACCGGAACGTTTGAATTACTAAACAAATTTAGATAAACCATTCATCTTTGAAGAGAAACTAAAACTACTATTTTTGCAAAACGCCAACTTTTCCCCGTGTGGAACTTGCAATAATCCTTTTCCTAGTCATTTTAAACGGTGTTTTCTCGCTTTCGGAGATTGCACTCGTATCCTCCCGCAAAGCCCGACTCGAAACCGATGCCCGCAACGGCGACCGCCGGGCCGAAGAAGCCCTCAAACTGGCCGAATCACCCAACCGCTTTCTGGCTACCGTTCAAATCGGCATTACGCTCATCGGGATTTTGACTGGTATTTTCAGCGGTGACACCCTGACCGCCCAGATTTCGACCTTTGTCTCGCGGTTTTCGTTTTTGCAACCCTACGCCAACAGCGTCGCCGTTACGTTAACCGTTATTCTGATTACGTATCTTTCTCTGGTATTGGGAGAACTTGTCCCCAAACGGATCGGCCTGTCGAACCCGGAAGGTATCGCCAAGTTCATTGCCGGGCCCATGAACATGCTTTCCCGGTTAACCTCCCCGTTTATCAGTCTGCTGGCCTTTTCCAGTGATTTGATTATCAAGATATTGAACATCAAACCAAATGCCAGCGCCGTAACGGAAGAAGAAATTAAAAGCCTGATTCAGGAAGGCACCTCGGGCGGGGTCATTGAGGAAATCGAGCAGGAAATTGTCCAGAACGTGTTCCAGCTTGGCGACCGCCGGATTACATCCCTGATGACCAACCGGCAGGAAATGGTTTTTCTGGACCTGGAAGCGACGGTCGAAGAAAACCGCCAGCACATCATCGAACACCGTCACGCCCACTACCCGCTTTGCAAAGGGGGCGTCGATGAAATGATCGGTCTCATTCACAGCAAGGATTTTCTGGGGAAAGACCTGAACGACCAATTGACCCGCCTGGAGGAGCTGAAACGCGACATTCTCTATATTCCGGAAAGCAACATGGCCTACCAGGTGCTGGAGCGGTTTCGGGAACGTCGGCAGTACGTGGGCATTATCGTTGACGAATACGGCGGGGTGCTCGGCATGGTAACGCTCAACGACATTGTGGACGCGCTGGTCGGCGACATTTCCGATACGAACGAATTTGAGTTCGAGATCACGGACCGGGGCGACGGCAGCTACCTGGTCGACGCCCAGATTCCATTCGACGACTTTCTGGATTATTTCGACATCATAATTCAAAACCGGCGGGACCTGACCGGTTTCGATACGCTGGGCGGTTTTGCTTTGCAGATTATCCAGGACATTCCGAAAACCGGCGAGACCTTTACCTGGCAGGATTACCAGTTTGAAATTGTCGATATGGACAAAAGCCGTATCGACAAAATCCTGGTTACCAAGCGCGTAGAAGAATAACTTTTAGCGAAATGGGGGCGAATGAACGATGGACGGGGTAATCCGCCAGTCCGTCATCACCCCGCATTCATTATTTACATTGTTCAAAATTACATGGTTGCAGAACAGATTGCGCGAGTATTACTGGAAGTAAAAGCGGTGCGTTTACGCCCCGATGAACCGTTTACCTGGAGTTCGGGCTGGAAATCACCCATTTACTGCGATAACCGGATTACGCTCTCCTACCCCGAAGCCCGTTCCTATATCCGGAATGAATTAGCCAATGCCATCCGGCAGGAATTCCCGGCGGTTCAGGCAATTGCCGGCGTCGCCACTGCCGGAATTCCGCAGGGTGCACTGGTGGCCGATGCCTTGAACCTGCCGTACCTGTACGTCCGCCCGGAACCGAAAAAACACGGGATGGGCAATCAGATCGAAGGGCGACTGGAAGCGGGGCAACGCATTGTGGTGATCGAAGACCTGATTTCGACCGGTGGCAGTTCGCTGAAAGTGGTCGATGTGCTGCGTCAGTCCGGGGCCGAGGTGCTCGGCATGGCTGCGATTTTTACGTACGGTTTTCCGGTAGCTGCCCGGAATTTCGCCGATAAGGATGTAAAGCTGATTTGCCTGAGCAATTACGAAACCCTGGTTGAAGAAGCCCGCAAACTGGATTACATTGCCGCCGATGCCCTGGATTCGCTGGCGGCCTGGCGGCAAAACCCTTCCGAATGGAACCCTTAGCCTGATGGGCCATGAGATGTCTTTTCCTGTTCGCAACCGGTTGGCTACTGGCATCCCCTGCCCTGGCGCAATCGTTGGTTTCGAAACCGGTTTCGCACCCGGTTCGGGCCGAACTGGAACTAGGCGGTATGGTTTCCTCCACGCGGCAAATCCCGTTCTGGCTCCGGACCAATCAATTCGGTATGGTTCCGCTGGAAGGGCCATTTGCTACACTGCGGGGAAGCCTCCAGCGTGAGTACCGGACCGATACGACGGCTACCCGTAAAAACCGCCTTCAGTGGGGCGCGGGCGTTTACGGGGCCGTAAATACGGGAAAAACGAATTCGTTCGTCCTGCCTGAAGCATTCGCGAAAGTGCGCTACGGCAAGTTTGAGGTTTATGCGGGCCGTCGGCGCGAGGTGGTTGGGATTGGCGATACGACCTTTTCCTCCGGTTTTGTCGTCTGGTCGGGCAATTCGCTCCCCGTTCCGAAAGTTCAGCTTCACACGCCCGACTATATTCCGATTGGCGGTTTTGTCAAAAAACTCGTAGCGTTTCGGATCGGTTACGCCCACGGCTGGTTCAACGCCCCCTACATTCAGGGTGCTTACCTGCATCAGAAGTACATTTACGGCCGGTTCGGAAAACCGCACTGGAAATTCAAATTGTATACCGGGCTGAATCACCAGGTTCAGTGGGGTGGCCATGCCGACTACCTGATTGGAACCATCTACGCAGTGAACGGCCGGTTGCCCTCGTCGTTTCAGGATTATCTGACGCTGATTCTGGCCCGTTACCCGAAGGATCGGGTCAACAACCAGCAAAGTTCATTCGACGGGGAAAACCGGATCGGCAACCACATTGGTTCCATCGACTACGCCCTGGAATGGACCGGTAACCGAGCCCGTTTTCTGCTCTATTATCAGCATCTGTACGAAGACGCCAGCGGGGTTGTCCTGCTCAATTTTCCCGACGGTTTGTGGGGACTCCGGTACCGGAATCGGCCCCGTCAGAGCAACCCGCGTTTGCGGCTCCATACCGCCCTGGTGGAATGGCTTCCGACCAAGAACCAAAGCGGGCCGATTTTCGACCAAACCGCTCAGTATCAGGGTGCCGACAATTATTACAACCACGGGCAGTACCGCGAAGGCTGGTCCTACTTTGGCCGAACGATCGGGACACCGTTCATTATGCCCAGGGCCGATTTATCAGAAACCGTTCGGCAGTCTACCGGGGGCGGTTTTTTTCCCAATAACCGGGTCAATGCCTGGTATCTGGGCCTGGACGGTTCCGTATACGGTTTTCAGGTGCAGGCGCGGGCATCGTACAGCCGGAATTTTGGTAATTTCACCAGGCCCTACGCCCTCCCGTTTGAGCAATTTTCTGCCCTATTGACTGCTCATCACTCACTTCCCCGGCTTGCCAACACCCAGATCGGGGTTTCCGTGGCCCTCGACCGGGGCGGCCTATTGTCCCGGCAAACCGGTGCCTTTCTGTCGGTTAAAAAAAACTGGTGAAGTCGGAACCCTTCCGTTTCGTTGCCCGGCTGCGAAAACAGAACCCGTTAACTGACCTGAAATTTCTTCCCCGGCAACGGCCGGACAATTCCTTTGAATTCCAGGTTCAGGAGCAGCGAGGCCAGCTTGCCAAGGGGCATCTGGGTTCGCCAGCCAAGTTCATCAATTTGCCAGACGGGCTGCTGCCGAAACAGCGCCAGAATCTGGCTTTCTTCTTCCGTAAATTCCAAGGCCGGTTTTTCCACCATTTTTTTTGATACCGTCGTCTGGTCCCAGTTCAACGCTTCGATCAAGTCCTCCGGACGGGTATAAATCTGGGCTTTGTTCTCCCGAATGAGCTTGTTGCAGCCCTGCGAAAACGTTTGGTTCAGGTGGCCGGGTACGGCAAACACATCGCGGTGGTAGTTATTGGCATATTCCGCCGTAATCAACGCGCCCCCTTTGGCGGCCGCTTCCACCACGACCACCACGTCGCTGAGGCCCGCAATAATCCGGTTTCGGGCCGGAAACAAGCGCGCATCGGGCTTGACGCCGGGCCGGTTTTCCGTCAGCAAACCGCCTGCCACCTGCATTTCCTGCGCCGTTTTCTGATGGACATACGGATACACAATATCAATTCCGCTCGCCATCACCGCCACCGTGGGCAACCCGTGGGCCAGACTGGCGCGGTGGGCGGCAATATCAATCCCGTAGGCTAATCCGCTGATAATTAACGGCTGATACGGTCGCAGGGCGTCAATAATTTCCTCCGTCACCCGGCGGCCGTAATCGGTGGCCTGCCGCGTTCCGACAATGCCCACGGTCCGGGCTGCGTTCAGATCGGCCCGCCCCTGTAAATACAGCATGGCGGGTGAGTCGTATAACGATTTCAGACGAGCCGGATAGCGGTTATCGGTATAGAACAACTGGTGAACGCCCAACTTCTCGCACCGTTGCTGGGTTTGTTCGGCTTGCGGCAAGACTTCAGGGTGCAAAATGGCGCGGGCGGTCACTTCGCCGATGCCCGGCGTCTTCATTAATTTCGACAGCGGGGAGCGAAAGACCTCCGAAGCCGACCCGCAATAACTTATTAGCTGACGAATGAGAATATCGCCCACCCCGGGGACCGCGGTCAGGGCCGACTGATAAAACAATTCCGGTTTTTGCAGCATTGGGAAACGGTTTTTATCAAGACGGTGCACCGACGCCCGAGTAACGGTCGGTATAAAAATAAAAATCGTTACTTTTGGTAAAAACTACCCAATCCTGCGCGTGACCCTCCCATTCCGCTCCTGTTCGCCATTCGTCCTCTTTTCCGCACTGATTCTGGCCGGTTGCGGGAAAGAAAAAAAAGAAGATCCTTCCACGCCACCCAATCCGGCAGTTGTCCTGAAGGCTCATTCCGTTACCCCTCCGTTGGTAAAGGCGTTGCCGGGTTTCGAGAACCTGGAAATCCTGCCCCTCGTCAGCAGCGATGACAAACTGGACCAATCGCCCAGCTTTGTTTTCGGACCGCAGCCCGACGGGGCCGCCATTTTAAAAAATCCCTCCGGCGATGGGTACGTCCTGCTGACCAATCACGAAATCATCCGGTCGGTTTCCCGGATCTACCTCGATAAAACCTTCAAACCGGTCAAAGGCGAGTACGTCGTGGATGCCGAGGGAGGCCTCTGGCGTCTCTGTTCCGGGACGCTGGCAACCCCGGCCGAACACGGTTTTGGCCCTCTTTTCCTGACGGCCGGTGAGAGCGATTCCGAAGGTCGCGTACACGCCATCGATCCGTTGGGGGTGGCCGACAAGAAAAACGGCAATCGGACGCTTCCGGCACTGGGCAAAGCGTCGTTTGAAAATGCCCTGCCCCTGCCGAAAGATTCTTATCCCAACCAAACCGTTATCCTGCTGACGGAGGACGAAGGCAACGGACAGGTTACGATGTATGTTTCCAATTCGGTCGGGGATCTGCAAAACGGAAAACTGTACACCCTCCGCCGAACCAACCAGGATCCGGCGGAGAAGAATATGCAGGCCGGCCAGCAGTATGAAGTGGAATTTGTGGAAATCGTCAACGCCAAAACCGCTACGGGCGCCCAGATTGCAGCCCAGCAACTGGAAAAAAACGCCATCCAGTTTGCCCGGGTGGAAGATATCGATTACCGGAAGGGAAATGCCGCCAACGGGCGGGAACTCTACTTCGCCGTCACGGGCTCGTTTGATCCGCAGCGGGTCCAGTGGGGCCGCATTTACCGGCTGGTGCTCGACCCTGCCAGTCCCTTGAAAGGCAGTCTGTCGTTTGTGGCCGAAGGGTATTCGAACCCGGGGAAAAGCCTGGTCAACCCGGATAACATTTGCGTGACGGAGAACTACGTTTACATCCAGGAAGATGGCGACGCGCCAATCTCGACGCCCGACCATGACGGCCGGATCTGGCAGTATTCCATCAGCACCAAACAGTTGAAGCCGATGCTGGAAATGAACCACCGCCGGAGCGAAGGGGACTTCCAGAAAAAATACAATCCGATTGGCCATCAGGGCATCAGCACCTGGGAATACGGGGCCATGCACGACATTTCGGACCTCATCGGTGTGCCCAACACCTTTCTGGTCAATCTGCAACCGCACACCTGGCGCGATACCCGGTTCGTCAATGCCGACGGAAGCGCCATCACGAAAGACGTCAACATTTATGACAATGCCATCGGGAACATGGGCGAAGGGGGGCAAATAGTCATTGTGCGCGGTGTTCCGAAATAAGTCCAAAACCGGCCCGCTCATCCTCCTACTCTTCGGAACCGGCTTTCTGGCGGTGTCTGTTTATGGGGTCCTGGATCGTAAAACGTCCCACCCCGCCCGGCCCGTCCAGTTAGTCAAACAGCAGTTTCTGCGGGATTTAGCCGAACTCGACCGTCTGGTGCACGACCGGTTTTTGCCGTTAGCCGAAAAGGAAAATCCGTCCGATTCCCTGAAAACCGCCTTTCTCCAGTGCCGCCGGGTGTATAAAAAACTGGCGCTTTTTACCGAATACTACTTCCCGGCTACGGCCCGACTCGTTAACGGCCCCGCTTTGGCCGAGATTGAAGCCGAAGACCAGAAGCTTTTCGAAGCCGGCGGTTTTCAGGTCATCGAGGAGTTGCTTACCCCCCCGGTCAACCCCACCCAACGACGGCCACTGGTTCGTGAAATCCGAAAACTATACCGCGAACTAGGGCGTTTCCGAAACCTCTGGAACGATACCGAACTGACTGACGCCCACGTTTTTGACGGAATCCGACTGGAAATTTTCCGCATCATCACCCTCGGAATCAGCGGTTTTGACACGCCCGGCTATCAGACGGGTATTTCGGAAGCCGCCATTTCACTTGGAAGCCTGCGAACCTATCTGGGGTTCTACGCAAACCACCGAACCGCCGAATTCTCCGACCTGCGTACCCTGCTGCTCACCGCGGAACAGTACTGCCGACAACACCCGAATTTCGACACGTTCGACCGGGCCACGTTCATTACGGCGTTCGCCAATCCCCTATCAACGCAAATCCTGGCCTGGCAAAAAGAGCTTGCCATCTACCCGTTTAAAGAGCTCCGGGCGCTCCGGCCTGATGCCGCAACGCTGTTCGATGCCCACGCTTTCGATCCGGATTTTTATGCCCCCGGCGTAATGCTTCGAAGCAATCCGCAAAAAGTGCTGCTCGGAAAAAAACTCTTTTCGGACCCGATTCTTTCCACCAGCAGCGAGTCCCTTCCCGGAAAACGGTCCTGCGCCAGCTGCCACCAACCCGACCGCGCTTTTACCGACGGCTTGCCCAAAAATGGCAGCGTGTCGGTAACCGGTAGTATCCGGCGCAACACGCCAACCTTGCTCAATGCCGCCCTGCAAAACGGCCAGTTTTACGACCTGCGTTCCACCACACTCGAAAATCAGACGTTCGATGTCATTCATAGTCCGGACGAAATGCACGGTTCTCTGGAAGTGGCTGCCCGCCTTTTTCAGCAGGACCAGCCGTATCGGAATGATTTTAAACGCGCCTTTCCGGCGATGACTGATTCGATTCAACCGATTCACATTCAGAATGCCCTGGCTGCCTACGAACGATCGTTGATTAGTCTAAATTCCCGGTTCGACCACTACATGCGCGGGGTTCGGGAGCGAAACGGAAAGCCGGTTTTGTCGGCGGAGGAGCGGGCCGGTTTTAACCTCTTCATGGGCAAAGCAAAGTGTGGCACCTGCCATTTTCTTCCCCTTTTCAACGGGACGGTACCGCCCCGGTTTACGCAAACCGAATCGGAAGTGATCGGCGTGCCGGTCCGGCCCAACACCCGGCAAATCGATCCCGATCCGGGTCGTTACGCCCGCGTTCCGCTCGCACCACTCCGCTACGCGTTCAAAACGCCCACCATCCGAAACATCGCCCTGACCGGCCCGTACATGCATAACGGAGCCTTCAAAACGCTGGAGGAAGTCGTTGATTTTTACGACCAGGGGGGTGGCAAAGGGCTGGGCATTCCGCTCGATCACCAAACGTTACCCGCCGAAAAGCTGAACCTGACAGCAAAAGAAAAAGCCGCCCTGATCGCTTTCATGAAGTCCCTGACAGACCAACCGGAACCGTAATTTTCAACCTCTCCGTCCAAAACCGTTTACTAACAAATTGGACACCCCCCGGTTTACTTCTTCAGCGTAATAATCGACTGAAAGAAATCGCCCATTGGGCGGTTTTGAGTAAATATACTATTAACAGCTAACAAGATACGATTAGCAACCTCCTGGTTTATAAGACATCCATCTGAATTCGTCAGTAACTTTTACACGTATACTGATTCTAAATTACTTAAGAGCGGGACTTGATTCCCAAACAAATTTCGATCCTTCATGTTAAATACGGGCGGTAAAACCGTAACTCCCGTACCACCATTCGCTGAATGGCAGTCCGGAATCCGGCGGGCCCGTTAAGCAACGATCGGCCCACATCCTGGTGCTGCCGCCCTTTTTAGTACCCCGTAACGCCCCCCAATCCTGACCGGCAAACCGGACTGGATTCCCTGCAGAATAATTCTCCGGAAGACCGTCTTCCGGTATCCCCGTATGCCCGGACGGGGATTGTCGTTTTCAAGCCTAGTTGACTATGAAAAAAAGTTTACTGCTCTTGCTGAGCCCCCTAACCAGTCTGGCCCAAACCGCGATTGAGGTGAAACCCATTCGGCAATTTGTCGAAACCGGCGGTTTTTACGCCACTTCTGCCCAAACCCCGTTCTGGCTGCGCGCCAACCAATACGGCATTGTTCCGCTCCAGCTCCCCTACGCAACCCTGCGCGCCGGGGTTTGGCAGGATGATCGTTACCACCCGGTGAACGACAGTAAAACTCCTAAAAAATGCAATTTCATCGGGTTTGGCTACGGCGTCGAACTGGTCGGCAATACGGCGGCAGGTGCCAAAACCGCCTTGCTGATTCCGGAGCTGTACGCCAAAATGCATATCGGAGCCTTTGATCTGGTGGCTGGACGCCGGCGTGAAGTTGTGGGCTTAGTCGATTCGACGCTCAGTTCAGGATCGTACAGCTGGTCGGGCAATACCCTGCCATTGCCTAAAATTCAGATTTCGCTGGCGCAGTACACCTCGATACCGTTTACCCGCGACGTGATCGCCATTCGCGGCCTTTTTGCCCACGGCTGGTTCGATAACGGATTTGTCAGAAACTCCTACCTGCATCAAAAAGCGTTGTATGGCCGGTTAGGAAAACCGACCTGGCCGGTCAAACTGTATGCCGGGTTCAATCATCAGGTGCAATGGGGCGGTACCACCAGCGAACTTTCCGAGGGCCTGGCGAAAAACGGCCGATTGCCCGCCAACGTTGAATCGTATTACTACATGACCATCGGGAAAAGTCTCGGCGCCAAAACCAGCGTCGATACCTCCTATTACAGCCAGTTCGACCGGGAGCACCGGATTGGCAACCACCTGGGTTCGATCGATCTTGGGTTGGAGGTGAGTACCAGAGCCTTTTCCATTCTGCTGTACCGGCAAAGCATTTACGAGGACGGATCGCTGTTTTACGGCACGAATCTGGAAGATGGTCTGCACGGCATCCGGTTTCGGAACCTGAATACGAGACCGCGCCATTTCCGCATCACGGGTGCCGTGGCGGAACTGTTGTACACCAAAAGCCAGGGAGGTGGGGTTTTTGAGGACCTCGACAAACTGCGCGGAAGGGATAACTACTTTAATCACAGTCAGTACCGCAATGGCTGGTCCTACTTCGGCCAAACCATCGGTACGCCCTTTATCACCCCCATGATCGAAACCCGGCCGAATTTACCGCGCTACGGTTTTTCGAATAACAACCGGGTTCGGGTCTATCACGCGGGGGTGCAGGGCGCTTTTGCCCGAAGTGCGGTTTTTGCCCTCAAGGTTTCCTACAGCCAGAATTACGGCACCTACGACATGCCGTTCCCAACGACTACCGAGCAACTTTCCTCGTACCTGCAGCTCGGGATTCCCCTGAATCAGAACGGCTTACTCGTCACCGTCTCGGCGGCTTCCGACCAGGGCGGGCTGTTACCCAACAGCAACGGTCTTTACGCCGGCATCCGCAAAACCTGGGATTACTACAAATACCGGCTTGCCGGGAGAGGAGTTATGAATTAAGAGGTATGAGTTGGCTCCGCCCAACAGCCAATAAACCGGCGGAGCTAACTTTTAACTTTTAACTCTTAACTTTTAATTTCTAATTCTCCCCCAGCTGGTTTCGGGTATCGACCAGAAATTGGCGGATTTCCTGCAGGCGGGTGACCATCTGTTTGATTTCGGACTGCCGCGAGGAGCGGGCTTTCAGGTGTTGGCGGGCTCCTTCCAGGGTTAGTTTGCGTTCTTCGACCAGCTCCAGAATCTCGCGCAGGTGTTCAATATCATCTTTCGTATAAATTCGGTCGCCCGCCCGGTTTTTCCGGGGTTTGAGCGACGGGAATTCCTTTTCGTAAAACCGCAGTTTCGAAATATTCACGCCGAGCATGTCGGCCACTTCCCGAATGCCGTAATACCGTTTGGTTAACTCCTCCATACAACAAACTTCCATTCTGCCCGGAAGAAACACAAGTTTTCCGTAAATTTGCGAAACTTTTTAATCTGTCATCCTTCAATTGCCGGTGACACACCAACCCGTAGCATGACTTCGTCCGAAATACGCCAGCATTTTTTAGACTTCTTTCGCAGCAAAGACCACCTGATTGTGCCCTCCGCTCCTCTGGTTGCCAAAAACGACCCGACGCTGATGTTCAACAATTCAGGAATGGCTCAATTTAAAGATTTTTTTCTGGGCAACGGAACACCGCCCGCCAAACGCGTCGCGGATACCCAGAAATGCCTGCGGGTTTCGGGCAAACACAACGACCTTGAGGATGTCGGTTTCGACACCTACCACCACACGATGTTCGAAATGCTCGGCAACTGGTCGTTCGGCGATTATTTCAAAAAAGAAGCCATTAGCTGGGCATGGGAGTTACTGACGGAGGTTTACAAGCTGCCAAAAGACCGGCTCTACGTCTCGGTTTTCCAGGGGGATGAAAAAGATGGCGTGCCTTTCGACCAGGAAGCCTGGGATTTATGGAAACCGATCGTCGGGGAAGACCGCATCATCCTCGGGAATAAAAAAGATAACTTCTGGGAAATGGGCGATACGGGCCCATGCGGCCCCTGCTCCGAAATTCACGTGGATCTGCGGCCCCAGTCGGAGGTCGATCAGAAACCGGGTAAGGAACTCGTGAACGCCGATCACCCGCAGGTGGTCGAAATCTGGAACCTGGTTTTCATGCAGTTTAACCGCAAGGCCGACGGGTCGCTGGAACCGCTGCCCGCCCGGCACGTCGATACCGGCATGGGCTTCGAGCGGCTTTGCATGGCGATTCAGGGCAAACTGTCGAACTACGATACCGACGTATTCACCAACACGATCCGGGTGATTGAAGAGATTTCGGGCAAAACCTATACCGGTTCGCAGCGCGACTATCCGGACGTAGCCATGCGCGTGATTGCCGACCATATCCGGGCGGTTTCGTTCGCCATTGCCGACGGCCTGATTCCGTCGAACGCGCGGGCGGGCTACGTGATCCGCCGGATTCTGCGCCGGGCCGTTCGCTACGGGTATTCGTACCTCGGATTTACCGAACCGTTCCTAACCAAGCTCGTGCCGACGCTGGCCTTGCAGTTTGCCGATGTGTTCCCCGAACTGAATGCCCAGCGGGATTTTGTGGCTACCGTGATTCGGGAAGAAGAAGCGGCTTTTCTGCGGACGCTGGAAAACGGCCTGAAACTGCTCGATAAAATTACTGCCGAACTCACGGCCAACGGGCAGAAAGTAATCGACGGCGAGACGGTTTTTGAACTGAACGACACCTTCGGTTTCCCGGTCGATCTAACGGCGTTGATCGCGCGGGAAAATGGGTTTTCGATCGACGAAGCCGGTTTTCAGAAAGCCCTGCAACAACAGAAAGAACGGTCGCGGAAAGATGCCTCGTCTTCCACCGGCGACTGGACCGAACTGAACGATATCGACAGCGTCGAGTTTCTCGGCTACGACCAGACCGAAGCCGAAGCCCGCATTGCCAGATACCGCAAGGTCCAGAACAAACAGGGCACGCAATACCAGATTGTGCTCGACCGGACACCGTTCTACGCCGAATCCGGTGGGCAGATCGGGGATACTGGTAGCCTGGAAGTACGGGTTGGCGACGATAAAGTGCTGGTTCGGATTGCGGATACCCGGAAAGAAAACGACCTGATCATCCATATTTCCAACGACAGGGACCTGGAAACGGTGCTGGATAATCACACGTCCGTGCTGGCCAAAATCGACGCCGACCGGCGCACGGCTATTTGCGATAACCACTCGGCCACGCACCTGCTGCATGCGGCTTTACGGGATGTGCTGGGCAAACACGTGGCGCAGAAAGGATCGTACGTCGGGCCGGATGCCCTGCGGTTCGACTTTTCGCATTTTAGCAAAGTGACCGATGAGGAACTGGCGGAAGTGGAGCGCATCGTCAACGAAAAAATCCGGGAGAATATTCCGCTGCTCGAACGCCGGAACGTTCCGATCGAGGAAGCCAAAGGACTCGGCGCGATGGCCTTATTCGGCGAAAAGTACGGTGATTTTGTCCGCGTCATTACCTTCGATCCGAACTATTCGGTCGAACTCTGCGGGGGAACACACGTACCGGCCACCGGGCAGATCGGGCTGTTCAAATTCACCTCGGAAGGCTCGGTTTCGACCGGGGTTCGCCGGATTGAGGCCGTCACCGCCGAAAAGGCGCTGGCCCTCCTGAACGAACAGCAGGCCACCATCGACCAATTAAAAGAATTGCTGAAGGCCCCGAAAGATGTCCTGAAAGCGGTTCAGGGGCTGATCGACGAACGCAATCAGCTGCAGAAGAAAATCGAAGTGCTCGAAGCGGAGAAATTGCAGAAGGTCAAATCGGACCTCCTGACGAAGGTTCACGCCAGCAACGGCCATTTCGTCATTGTGGAGCGCGTGGTTGTTCCCTCGGCCGATGCGTTGAAACAACTCGCCTACGACCTGAAAGCCAGGGTCGATAACCTCGCCCTGGTCCTCGGCTCCGACATTGGCGGAAAACCGCAACTGGCCGTGATGCTGCCGGAAGCGCTGATTAAAGACAGAAACCTGCACGCGGGAACCCTGGTCAAAGAACTGGCCAAGGAAATCCGGGGTGGTGGCGGTGGTCAACCGTTCTTTGCCACCGCAGGCGGTTCCGATGCCAGTGGCCTCGACCGCGCCCTGGCCAAAGGCCGGGAGTTGCTGGAAAAATAAGAGCAAGGAGACGGTTTACCGGTTTCAGTGTACGGTGGCGTCCGCCCGTTTAAACGTCTACTGAAACCGGTAAACCGTCTCCTGAAAACCGTACGGAAATCGTCTCGTATTACGGCGTGATATCTGAATTTTTCTCGGTGTATTCCTTTTCGGAATGCTCGGAGCCGAAAACCGCGCCTAAATAGGAATGCTGCCAGTCTTCCACCTGACTGGGCTTTTTCAGCTCTTCAACCTCCACCACCCGGTGTTTCAGGTGTGGATATTGGGTATTCAGTTCCTGTTCAATACGTTCAATCTCCGGTTCACCCGTAAGTTTCATTGGGATTGTGGTGGGTGTTTCAATCCCCAGGTCATCGACACCAACGGCGCGTACTACAAACATCCGTTCCATACAAGTAGTGGTTTTTTCTTATTAACCAGGCCGGACCACAAAAGTTGCTGGTTAATCAATTCTTAATCCCGGTGGACACTTCGTGAACGGTAGACCGGTTTTGAAACAAAGTGTTATCTTTACGTACTCACAAAGCAGCCGGAGCAGTTGACGCACTCGCCGATTGAACCGACCGCCGGATCGCCATCTTCAAACTAAAACGCACGGAATCCATACCGTGGGCATGACCTGCATGAAACGACTTCACGTTCACTCCCTCCTCCCAGCCCTGCTGATCGCCCTGCTAGTTGGTGAATATTCGTCGTCGGACAAGCAGCCTGCTACCGAAGCGGTGCTGGTGGGGCCGGAATTGCCCGCAGCTCCCATCTGCGGATTTACGCATGTGGGGGGCGTTCCCAGCCAGTTGCTGGCCCAGCCCGTTGCCCTGCGGGCGAATGTCGGACAATTCCCGACGCCTACGTCCACCAAAAACCCGAAGGCACAGGCGTATTTCGAGCAGGGAATGGCGTATTTACACGGGTACTCCCTGGTGGAAGCCGCCCGCTCGTTTCACGAAGCTCTCAAACACGATTCAACGCTGGTGATGGCCCACGTCGGCCTGAGCCGCGTGTATCTGCAACTGGAAGATCATCCGGCGGCCCTGAAGGCAGCGGAAAAGGCCAAAGCGTTATCGGACTATGCCTCCGAACGCGAAAAAGCGCACGTTGAACTCCGGTTTGCCCAACTGAAAGCGGTCGATTCACTCAGCAACCAGAAGCTGCTGAACGATTACCGCAACAAGGTCTACACCGCCGTTCGTAAGTTTCCGACCGATCCCGAACTCTGGCTGTTGTCGGGCAACTCCTACGAAAAATTTGCCACCGGCCGCGGACAGGGTTCGACAACCGGCAGCATCGCCATTTATGAGAAAATTCTCCAGTTTGCGCCCAACCATCCGGCGGCTCACCACTACCTGATTCATGCGTATGAAGGCATGACGGATTACGTAAAAGCCCTGGAACACGGCAAAGCCTACGCCCGGCTGGCACCCAATCTGGCCCACGCCCTCCACATGTACGCCCATGATCTGATGAAAACCGGTAATGTGGATCAGGCCATTGCGGAAATGAAGCGGACGGACGCCATCGAACGAAATCTGTACGCGAGTGAGAACTACGACGCCATGTACGACTGGCACCACATCCACAATATTTCCCTGCTGGCGCTCAGTTACCAGTACCAGGGCCGGATTCAGGAAGCGGAGCAACTGGTGAAAGAACGGTTTGCGATCCAGCGCCCGATCAACCTGGAACGTACCTTTTACAACAAAATGGGCTATCCGACCCTGCTCATTCAGCAAAACCGGGATGCCGAAGCCCTGCCGATTGCCGATGAAATGACCCGGGGCAAAACGCCCGGTGAACGCGTCATCGGACATTATCTGCTCGGGATGATCGCCCTGAAAAAGAATCAGCTCGAATCCGCCAAAGCATCGCTCAAAGCTGCCCAGACGGAACTGGTGGAAGCCAAGAAGATTGCCCAGACCGACTGGCTCAATGCCTGGCTCGACCCCCATCCCAAGTTTCTGGCCGCCCTGATTGGGCTGCACGATCCGGCCTCCCGCGAAAAAGGACTGGCCGACATTCGCAAGTTTCAGGCCAGCGCCCGCGACCAAACCGGCCCCGACCCCTGGATCGAAGCCCTGTTCCAGCTGGAAATGATTGCACAGGTGGCCTATCAACTGAAGCTGAACGACTTTGCCGAAGAAGCAACCAAAGTGCTGGCGGCCCACGATCCGTATTATCCCGGTACGCATTTCGCCCTCGCCCGGATCGCCGAACTGAAAGGCGACAAACCCACCGCCGAACGCGAACGCCAACTGGCCCGGCAAGGCTGGTCGAAAGCGGATGCGGTATTTTTGGCCCAGAACTTTCCCAAAAACAAGTAGCAAAATCCTATCTTGCAGGCGATGACACCCTACCGCCCTGGCCTGCACATTCTGGCAACCTTTGAGGCTCCGTTTTCAACGCTGACGGATGCGGATGGCTGCCGTACGGTTTTTGAGCGGTTGGTTCAGGAATTGGAGCTTGTCAAGGTGGGGGAAGTCTATCATGGCTTTCCCAATGGCGGTTTTACCGCGGTTTTGTGCCTGACCGAATCGCACGTCTCCATCCATACCTGGCCGGAAAGCGGGCTGGCCACCTTCGATGTCTTCCTGTCTAACTTTCAAAACGATAATACGGCCAAAGTTCGGCGGTTTTATGAAGACTCGCTGCGTCTTTTGGCGGCTACTACGGTTTTAAACCACCAGGAAATTATCCGCTGATTTTGCCGCCATGCCCACCGATCAACCCACTCCCGATCCGTCGTTTGATTGTCCGCACTGCCAGGCACCCATTCCGGGATACAACCTGGCGGAGAGCAGCTATTTTGCCTGCGCCCGCTGCCAGACGTATTTCCACTATGGCGATACCGGGCCAATGGAAATTATTACGGCTTTTCCGCCCCTGCCCACCCCACCGGCCCTTACACTGGGTCAGGAGGGCTACCTGGACGGAGAATGGATTCGAATCATCGGAATCCTACGCAAGCGGGAAATCCAGTACGAAGACAGTTGGCTGGAATACGTCCTGATGACAAAGCAAAGCGAGCCGTTGATGCTGTCGGAATTCAGAGGCCACTGGATGATCATTCGGCCCGCCGAGGCTGTGTACAAGGAAGAAAAGTCCCAGACCGTGCGGGAAGGCGACCGGGAATATGCCCTTTACAACCAGTACAACTGCCTGATTTTAAACGCCGTCGGCGAGTTTTCCTGGAATATTCTGGACGACGCCAAACTGACCATCTCGGAATTTATCGCTCCACCCCACCTGGTAAGCCGTGAAACCGGCGAATCCCAAACCGAATGGTATAAAGCCACCTATAAAACACCGAAAGAAATTACGGCGGCCTTTGGCTTGCCGGAAACCGCCCTGCCGCAACCCTTGGGCGTAGGTGCCCTTCAGCCCTCACCCGCGGGCCTGAAACGAAAAACCGTTGGCTGGTTTGCCACCCGGCTGGCCCTGGCGGTGGTAGTGGTCCAGGTGCTGTTTTTTATTCTAAAACCGCCCAAAACCGTATTCGCCAACCCGTATTTCTGGGACCCCGACTCCACCCGGCAAACCCGGTCGGAACCCATCGTTTCGGCTTCATTCACCCTTGACAACCCGGGCGCCGTGGCCATTGAGCTGAAGGTTTCGGTCGACAATAACTGGTTCGAACTCCCCGTCAGCCTGGTCAATGAGCAGTCCGGGCAGACGTTTGACTTCACCCGGATCGTCGAATATTACCACGGTTACGAAGGTGGAGAAAACTGGTCGGAAGGTGCGCAGGACGACAAAGCCATCCTTTCCCGGATTCCGGCCGGGAATTACCACCTCAATTTTTATCCGTCGTCGGAAGGAAAAAACCGGGTCAGCTTTCAGGTGAAGGTGATTCAGAATCCGATTCTGTATTCCAACTTTTTTGTTCTGCTGCTGCTGATCGCCATTTACCCGATCATTTTATACATTCAGGACAAATCTTTCGAGCATAAACGCTGGGCCGAGAGCGATTTTGGCCCGTAACGTAGTGCCAATCCATCACCGGAATCGTCGGCCCGTATTTCCAGGAAATCGGCTCCGTTAAAGAGGCTACACCAGTTTATCCGGGGTAATGGGCAGCTTCCGAATCCGTTTTCCGGTAGCGTGAAAAACCGCATTGGCGATGGCAGCCGCCACCCCCACGATCGCAATTTCGCCCAGGCCCTTGGCTCCGATCGGGTTCACCCGCTCATCCGGCTGATCGACGTATAACACCTCCATCTGCGGCACATCGGCCTGGGTGGGGATATGGTACGTGGCAAAATCCTGCGTCACGTAGCGCCCATAGCGGTGGTCCATCACCGACTCTTCCATCAAGGCCATTCCGATACCGCCGACAATGCCGCCGATGGACTGGCTGCGGGCGGTTTTGTAATTGATGATTCGCCCTACATCGGCGCAGGTTGTCACCCGGGAAACACGCACTTCGCCGGTCAGTGGATGCACCTGAACTTCCACAAAATGACAGCCGAACGAATACATGGAATACTGATCCCGCTCCGGTCCCGATCGGGCTTCCTCCGTCACTTCCACCTGCGGCAAGCGGTGAAACGCCAAAATATCGGTGTACGCAATACCACCCCCCAGGTCGCCATTGGAAAATAGCTTCCCATTTTTGGCCGTCACCCCATCCGCTCCGGCCGGGGTGAAGCCCGAACCCGGCATCGCGGCCGCCAGTTCTGACAATTTCTTTTTCAAGGACTCACAAGCCACGTGAACCGCCGACCCTACGCTGGTAATCGTCGCCGAGCCATTCTGACCGGGTGCATCGGGCAGGGCCGAATCGCCCCAGTCAAACCGGATTTTCTTCGGACTGACACCCAGCACATTGGCCGCAATCCGGGTCATGGCGGTTCCGGTTCCCGGACCGATATCCATCGTCGCACTCTGCACGATCACGGACCCATCCGCCCGCAGAATCGCCTTTGCTTTGGAAGGATGGCGGTGAAAACCGTATAAACTCGACGCCATGCCGTAGCCAACCAGCATCCCATTCTGCTGCATCGAACGCGGTTCCAGCCCCCGGTTTTTCCAGCCAAACTGATCGGCTCCCAGCCGGTAACATTCCTTCAGTGCTTTGGCCGACCACGGCAGGTTTCGCTCCGGGTCCGAATCCGCGTGGTTCTTCAGCCGGATTTCCAGCGGGTCCCTATTCAGGGCAAACGCCAGTTCGTCCAGCGCCGACTCCAGCGCAAACATACCCGTTGCGTCGCCGGGTCCGCGCATCCAGGTCGGCGTATTAACGTCCAGGTTCAACAATCGGTACCCGGTCGACACGTTCGGACACGCATAGAGCGCCCGCGTGGCCAGAATGGTTCGTTCGAGATGATCCTCATAGGCAGACGTCTGCCCAATGCCTTCGTGTGTGATCGCGGTCAATTGGCCGTTCTTGCTCGCCCCGATGGCAATTTTCTGGCCGGTATACGGCCGATAGCCGACCGAGGTAAACATCTGCTCACGGCTTAAAACCAGTTTGACGGGTCGGTTTACGTGTTTGGCCGCCAGCACAGCCGCCACCGTATGCGGCCAGACCCGGATGCCTGAACCAAAAGCCCCTCCGATAAACGGCGACTTTACGCTGACCTTTTCACGCGGCAGTTGAAACGCCTGCGCCAGATTTCCCTGCGCCGACTTCACGCCCTGGTTTTTATCGTACACCGTCAATTTATCCGGGGCCTCCCAAACCGCAATGACGGCGTGGGGCTCGAGTGGCTGGTGGTGCTGCGTGGGGATGGTATAGGTAGCTTCCAGCCGGACCTCGGCGGTTTGAACAGCATCCGGGTTTCCCCGTTGATAGTCCTGAAAAGGAGACGTTTTGTTCCGTTGAACGCCCAGCGGTAAAACCGCCTTCGCCTGATTGGCTTCAAAGTCCGTCCGGTGCGGTTCCTGCTCATACTGCACCCGAACCAGCGCAGCCGCGTACCGGGCCTGTTCCAGGGTGTCCGCCACCACCACGGCCACCGGTTGTCCACTGAAATAAATCAGGTTGTCGTAAAACACGCGAAACGCCGTCCCAAGGGGGGCTCGTTCGGCCGGTTGTTTTGCCGGGCCGTAACCGGGTACACCGGGGCTGTTCAAATGGCTGAGTACAGCCCGGACACCGGGGGCGGCCCCGGCGGTTTTCGCGTCGATGGAAGAGATCCGTCCTTTGGCGATTTCGCTGGTGATCAGAACCGCATGGACCAGATTATCAAACCGGTATTCGGCGGAATAGGTAGCTGCTCCGGTCACTTTGACCCGGCCATCCACGCGGTCCAGCGAAAGATCCGGTGTTGGCGATTCAAAAAAGGGTTTTTCCATCGGATGTCACAAAATACCGGCCGCCGTTTTTAACGCTTGCAGAATTGCATTCGGAGCCATTGTCAATTTAAACGCATTATGTTCCAAGGCCTTAGCATCCCGCATCGCGCCCCCGGCTACCTGCCGAAATACGTCTTCGGAAACCGGCTGATTCTCCAGGGCTTTTTCGGCTTCCGGAAATCGCCAGGGTTTGTGCGCCACGCCCCCCATCGCCAGCCGGGCGGTTTTGATTCGATGATCCGCCACCTCCAGCGCCACCGCGACCGAAACCAGGGCGAAGGCATACGAAGCCCGGTCCCGGATTTTCAGATAATGAACGGTTTGGGTGAACGGCAAATCCGGAATCTCCACGGCCAGAATCAGTTCACCGTGTTCCAGGATCGTATCCCGATCGGGTCGATCGCCCGGCAGGCGGTGAAAATCTCCCATCGGAATCCGGCGCTCCCCCGTTGGCCCCATGACCAGAATCGTGGCGTCGAGAGCCGCCAGCGCCACGCACATATCGCTCGGATGGACGGCAAGGCAACTCGGGTTCGCGTCGTTCTGCCCCAAAATGGCGTGGGTGCGGTTAATCCCTTCCCGGGCCGCGCAGCCGCTGGATGGCTGGCGTTTGTTGCAGGGAAAAACCGGGTCGTAGAAGTAGGGACAGCGGGTTCGCTGCAGAAGGTTTCCGCCCACCGTGGCCATGTTGCGCAACTGCCCGGATGCCCCGGCATTCAGGGCCTGCGCGAGCAGGGGTATTTTTTCCAGAATGAGCCGGTGTTTCGCCACCTCACTGTTCAGCGCCAGGGCA
This sequence comes from Larkinella bovis, assembly GCF_042655385.1. Classification (NCBI taxonomy): domain Bacteria; kingdom Pseudomonadati; phylum Bacteroidota; class Cytophagia; order Cytophagales; family Spirosomataceae; genus Larkinella; species Larkinella bovis. Next base: position 1,081,029 of record NZ_JBHSMA010000001.1, read on the forward strand.
CCGATGCGGATAAAACCGTCTTTTTGTTCAATCTTTTTCAGCGGCAATCCGGTGATATCGACCAGTTTTTCGGGCGCAGCCAGCCCGCGTTTCATCAAATCGATCAGATTGGTTCCCCCGGCAATAAACCGGGCATCGGGGTCCGCCGAAACGGCAGCGATCGCGTCTTTCAGGCGTGTAGGGCGAACGTACTGGAAGGTTTTCATACCGCCACTCCGCTGTTTTTCACGTCCTGAATCGCTTTCACAATGTTGGGATAGGCCCCGCATCGGCAGAGGTTTCCACTCATGTATTCCCGAATTTCCGCTTCCGAATGGGCCTGCCCTTCGCGAATACAGGCCACTGCCGACAGGAGCTGGCCGGGCGTACAATAACCGCACTGAAAACCGTCGTGTCGAATGAATGCTTCCTGCATTGGGTGCAGGCGGTCGCCGGTAGCTAACCCTTCCACGGTGGTTATTTTTTTGCCCTGCTGCATGATGGCAAAACTCAGGCAGGCAAGAACCCGCTGGCCATCCACCAGTACGGTACAGGCCCCACACTGGCCGAAATCGCAGCCCTTTTTGGTCCCGGTCAGCCCGAGGTTCTCCCGCAGCAAATCCAGCAAGGTAGTGCGCGGATCGACCGCCAGCCGCTGTTTCTTGCCGTTAATGGAAAGCGATAGTTTTAGTTTTGCGGTCTTGCCGACGGGCGGTTCTACTTCCTCCGATTCGGCAGCCTGGAGCAGGGAAACGGGCGTGAACGTCAGACCGGCCAGTGCCAGCGACTGTTTCAAAAAAAACCGGCGGTTTTCCTGATGGTCCCCGCCCGGGGGGGGCACGTCCGATGGCAGTTCGTCCTTCATGAAAGCTCAGGTTTAGGAATAGGTAAGCCCGTCAAAGTTAGGCTTAACCGGACAAGTAGAAAAGTACGTTGGAAAAAGGTTTTTGACAGGAACAGGGACGAAAACGGATTCCCACCGGCCTTCATCCGTTCACTCCGTGTTCCCACTTCTTTTTGCAAATTCAAATAACCTAATTAATTAAAAAAAATATTCAATTTTATTGGTTGTTTAAACGATTAAACATACTTTTGGCTGACCCGACCGTTACGCATGAACAAGAAGAAAGTTTCCCTGAAGGATATTGCTGAAAAAGCGCAGGTTTCCACCGCGCTCGTTTCCTACGTGCTGAACGGGAAAGAAAAGGAAAGCCGGGTCGGGCACGAGATTGCGGTCAAAATCAAACAGATCGCCAAGGAACTAAACTATGAGCCCAATTACCTGGCGAAAAGTTTACGCAGCGGCAAAACCCAGACGATCGGGCTGATCATCGCGGATATTTCGAATCCGTTTTTTGCCAACATCGCCCGGATTGTGGAGGACGAAGCAAAAAAATACGGGTATACGGTCATTATCGGCAGTTCCGACGAAAAGGCCGACAAGTCCTGGGATCTGATCAATGTGTTTCTGAACCGGCAGGTAGACGGTTTTATCATCGTTTCATCGGAGGACTCCGAGGAACAGATCCAGTACCTGCTGGACAAAAACGTGCCGTTCGTGTTACTGGACCGGCATTTTCCGAATCTGCCAACGGATTTTGTCTCACTGGATAGTTACAAGGCTTCGTTCGACGCGGGTTCACACCTGATTCGTCAGGGTTACCGAAACATCGGGTTGATCGCCTACAAGTCCCGGTTGTTTCACATGCACGAACGCATTCGCGGCTACCGGGAATCGCTGGAACAACACAGTATTTCGTTTCACCCGGAATGGTTGAAAGAAGTCGAGTTCGACGCTGTGGAACGGGAAATCAAGGTCGGAATCGACGAGATGCTGGCATCCGATTCTGCCATCGACGCCCTGATTTTTGCCACCTACCGGCTTGCAATCGCCGGTCTGAAATACATCAATTCACTGGGATTAAAGGTTCCCGATGACCTGGCGATCGTCAGTTTTGGCCAGGCCGAAGCCTTTGATCTGTATTACTGTCCGATTACCTACGTCCTCCAGCCGATGGAAGCGCTGGGCAAAACCGCCATAGAAATCCTGGTTCAGAAACTGAAAAAACCAGACCCGGACCGCAAGCATATTTTGATGCAAGCCCAACTGATGGAGCGGGATTCATCCCGTTTAAAACTGAAAATATCCTAATACTCGTCTTTTTGCCCGGTTGCTTAATCGTTTAAACTATTCCTTAATTCTCCTTAATCTGATTATTTTTTATGTTACGACGAAAGTTTCTAAAGTCTGCGATGCTGGGTACGGGAGCCGTTCTGACCGGTTTGCCGCTCCTCAGCGAAGCCGCCGTACCCAAACTGAAGATCACTAAAATCCGGTATTATGCCGCCCCGGGTTACAACAAGCCGCTGTTTAACCAGGCCCGGGAGATTGTCGAAATCGAAACCGACGGCGGTATCGTCGGGATTGGGGAAGGCGGTTCCAAAGACATGATCGAACAGCTGGCCCAGATGATGATCGGTGAAAACCCGTTCCGCATCGAGCACATCTGGCAGAACCTGTACCGGGGCATGTTTTACCCGCCGGGCCGCGAAAAGCTGCACGCGCAGGGGGCGCTCGACATGGCGCTCTGGGACATCAAGGGCAAGGCCCTCGGCGTGCCGGTGTACGAACTGCTCGGTGGCGCCACCCGTGATTATATCGAATGCTACGCCACCGGTTTTCGCGCATCCAAAGCCAAAACCGAAGAAGAGCGCGCCCAGGACTGCCTCAAAGCCGGTTTGCGCTGTTACCGGATCGGCCCCACCGGGGGCAACGGCGACCAGCCCTTTGACTTTTACCAAAACGCGAAGAAAACCATCGAATTCTGCAAGCGGATCGATGCCGCCGTGGGGGGCAGTGGCAACTGGGCCATCGACCTGCACACCCGCTTCGACCTGACCGAGGGCGTCAAAATCTGCAAGGCGCTGGAAGCGCTGGAACCGTATTTTGTGGAAGACATTATTCGCTCCGAAAACCCTGATGTTTACAAAACCGTCCGGCAAATGACCAACGTGCCGATTGCGGTGGGTGAACAATTCGGCGACCGCTGGGACAGCAACACGTTCATCGAGCAACACCTGATCGACTACACCCGGTTTACGGTGCCGAACACGGGCGGTATTTCCGAATTCCGGAAACTGGCGTCCATGTGCGAAACGCATTACGTGGGAATGATTCCGCACTTCACCGGCCCGCTGGCCACGGCCACGCTGGTGCACCTGCTGGGTTCCAGCAGCCCGATGCGCGCCATGATGGAACTGGGCGGGGGCGAACCCGAACGACCGCCCTATTTCAACGACGACTTTGTACGGTTTCAGAACGGCAAGCTCTACCTCAATCCGGAGCCGGGTCTGGGAGTCAGATTCGACCCGAAAAAGGCCACGTTTGTCATGGAAGTTACTTCCAACACGAAGTTTCCGCACCCCATTCTAAAAGCACCCGACGGTTCGATCCACAACTGGTAAGACCCACGATTTTTCCGACCATTCCTCCCTTAACTCTTTCTCCTGTTCGTTGCCATGAAAAAACCGCTAAAAGTGATCATTCTGCTCTGGCTGCTGGGCCAGAGCGCCGGTTTTGCCCAGAATAACCGCGTTTCCGGCAAAGTAACCGGATCCGACGGCAAACCGCTGCCCGGTGTTAACGTGTTGCTGAGCGGCACCAGCACCGGAACGGTGGCCGATGCCGATGGAAATTATGCGATGAATGCGCCTGCCAATGCCTCCCTGGTTTTCTCGTACATCAGTTACATCAGCCAGACCATTCCGGTGAACGGGCGGGCGGTCATTAACGTCCAACTGGTGGAAGATACCAAGAACCTGAACGAAGTGGTGGTGACAGCTCTCGGCATCAAACGGGAAGCCAAAACGCTCGGTTACGCCACCGCCACGGTGAACGCCGACCAGATTTCCACCAACCGGAGCCCGAACCTGATGACGAGTTTGCAGGGAAAAATGGCCGGGGTCAACATCTCGACCATGTCGACCGGGCCGGGGGGCAGCTCCAAAATCCGGATTCGGGGGCAGTCGTCGTTCAGCGGGCAGAACAATCCGCTGATCGTGATCAACGGTGTGCCGGTCGATAACTCGAACTACGCCATCGGCGGCAACTTCGGAAACCGGTCGGCCAACAACTCCGACGGGGGCGACGGCCTGTCGAGCATCAACCCGGACGATATCGAAACGATGACGGTGCTGAAAGGCGCCACGGCGGCCGCGCTCTACGGCTCGCGGGCCAAAGACGGGGTGGTCATGATCACGACCAAAAACCGGGGCGCCGGAAAGGGGTTTGGGGTGGAATTCAATTCAAACTTCACGACCGAAACACCCCTGGATTTCACCGATTTTCAGTACGAATACGGGCAGGGCGAAGGCGGTATCCGGCCCACCACGCCCTACCCCACCTCCGGGGTCTGGAGTTTCGGCGAGAAGTTTCAGCCGGGCATGACGCAGGTATTGTTCGACGGAGATACCTATCCGTACGAGCCGGTTTACAACCGTGTTCGGAAGTTCTACAACATTGGCAAGAATTTTACCAACACACTGACGGTTTCGAACTCCGGCGAAAACGGCGGTTTTAGCCTGTCCTTTGCCAACACGGACAACAAAGCCATCACGCCCAATTCGGACTTTAACCGCAAAACGATCAACCTCGGTTTTTCGCAGAATATCAACAAGAACCTGGTGGCCAGCGGAAACATCAACTACTCCAACGAGTACAACCGCAATCCGACCCAGCTCAACACCCAGGATTTTGCCACGCCGACGGTAATCATGACCCTGGCCAACTCCATGCCGTTCGAAGCGCTGAAAGAACACCAGGTGATGCCCAACGGCGACGAGTTCGTGTTCTCTCGGTTTCTGGTGCGGAACAATCCGTATTATTCCGTTAACTACCACTTCGAAAACATCAAGCGCGACCGGCTTTTTGGCAACGTGGCGCTGCGCTACCAGTTTACAAAATGGCTCTATCTGCAGGCCCGGCTCGCGCAGGATCTTTACACCCGGAATCAGGATTACAACATTCCGAACGGCTACGCACCGATCGCCAAGGCACCCGCCGGTTACGTCAACGGATCGTATACGCAGGATGTCCGGAAGTTCGTGGAGCGAAATTATGATTTCATTCTGGGCGGCAATCATTCATTCGGCGACTTCGGCGTTGATGTAACCCTCGGTGGAAACCAGCGGTTTGTTCGGATGGATTATAACAGCGTGACCGTGCAGGATTTCGTTCAACCCGGTTTATACACCGTCATGAATGGCCGCGTAAAAAACCCGCTCTACAGTTTATCGGAACGAAAAATCAACTCGCTGTACGCGGCTGCGACTCTCTCGTACAAAGAATTTCTGTACCTGAATGCCACGGCCCGCAACGACTGGTTCTCCACGCTTTCGCCCGAGAACCGCAGCATTCTGTACCCCTCCGTTACCGGAAGTTTCGTCTTCTCGCAGGCTTTCAACGACCTGCCCACCTGGCTGACTTTCGGCAAAATCCGGGCAGCTTACGCGGAAGTGGGTGACGACAACGTCAGTCCGTATTCAAACGCGCTGTTTTACGCGGTCAATAACAACAACTTCCCGACGCCCTCCGGTCAACTGGTGCCGGTTGGCGGAATCAATGCCTCGTCGGTCCCCAACCGGAATCTGCGCCCTTTGCGGGTGTCGGAAGCCGAAGCCGGAGTGGAACTGAAATTCTTCAACAACCGCCTGGGGCTGGATTTTACGTATTACCGGAAAATCACGAAAGACCAGATTCTGGCGACCCAGATTTCGGACGCATCCTCGTATACCAACAAGCTGATCAACGTCGGCAAGAGCATGAACAAAGGCGTGGAGATTTTGCTGACCGGCACTCCGGTTCAGACCGGGGCTTTCCAATGGGATGTCAGCGCCAACCTGGCCTATAACACCTCGGAAGTGCTGACGCTGGGGCTGGGCGTAGCCGACACGATGATTACCGTAGGCGGTTCGGGCGGAAGCACCCTCCGGCAGGTTGTCGGTAAACCGATCGGCCAGTTGTTCACCTTCAACTACCTCCGCGATGCCCAGGGCCGGCAGGTGTTCGATAAAGGCAGCGGTCGCCCCCTGCGCAACGATACGCCGGTCAATGTAGGGAATGCCTTGCCGAAATACTTTGGTGGAATTACCAATACGTTCACATTCAAAGGCATCACCTTGTCGACGCTGATTGACTTCAAACTGGGTCACAAGATGATTGGCGGACAGAATATGAACTACCTGCGGCACGGTTTGCACAAAAAGACGCTGGTAGGTCGGGAACAGGGGTATGTCATTGGCGAAGGCGTCAACCCCGACGGGGAACTCAACACGACCCGCTCCCCGATTCAGCCGTTCTACGAAACCCCGAACGTACTCGGGATTTACGAGGATTTCATTTACAATGCCGGTTTCTGGAAACTGCGGCAGATTACGCTGGGCTACGATTTCACCAAACTGCTGCCCCAGAAATTTTTCATCAAGGGATTGCGGCTGAACGCGGTCGCCAACAACGTGGCGGTTTTGAAAAAGTGGACCGAAAACATGGACCCCGAAATGGTCAACAACGCGTCGGACAACGCCACCGGTCTGGATTTCTGGCCCAGTCTGCCGCCCACCCGCAGCATGGGCTTCAACCTGAATATCAAGTTTTAAGCGATCGAATCCTTCCGAAAAGATATCCGTCATGAAAACGAAATTCCACTTCCTGTTCGGGCTGTTGACCACGCTCTGTCTGGTCTCCGGCTGCGACGATAAGTTTGACGAAATCAATACCAACAAAGTTGACCCAACGACCCTGGCGCCGTCCTTTGTGATGAACAAAGCGATCATCGATGCGACGTACCTCGACGGTTTCGGCACCCTCCAGATGCTGTGTTACGAATTCGGTATTGTCCAGCAAATCATCACGCCCTACGGCAGTTCGCTGGCCGGCGCCAATTACAACCAGAACAACGTGAGCAATACCCCGCTGGTCTGGCAAAACTTTTACCGCAACGTGCTGAAACAGATTGTCGATGTGACGGAAAAGACCAAAGATGATGCGACCCGAACGAATCTCTACCATTCGGCCCGCATCTGGAAGGCGTATTCGTTCATGATTTTGACGGATACCTACGGCGATATTCCGTATACGGAAGCGGCCAAAGGATACATCAGCGAAATCACCTCGCCCAAGTACGATAGCCAGGAGACCATTTACAAAGACATTCTGAAGGAACTCGACGAAGCCTCCGCGGCTCTGGATGCCACCAAAGCGGTTGAAACAACCGACATTCTGTACGGCGGCAGTGTCGTCAAGTGGAAACGCTTTGGCTATTCTCTCATGTTACGGGCCGCCATGCGCCTGACAAAAGTAGACCCCACGACGGCGAAAAACTACGTCACCAAAGCCGTAGCGGGCGGCCTCATGCAATCCAACGACGACAACGCGGTCATGCGGCATACCGCCCTGTATAACAACTGGATTGCCAACCACCTGCAGGCCCGCGAAAAAACCAATTTCTACTTGGCGGCCCCCTTCGTCAATTACCTGAAAACCAACAACGACCCGCGCCTGGGGTCAATTGCGGTCCGGTATGTGGGTGCCAAAGGCGGTCCGGAGCAGGTTGATTCCCGGGTGTCGAGCGATCCGAAAGTGCAGGTGGGGATGCCGATGGGGTACGACAACGTGACGATTTCAACCCCGGCGGTTTTGGCCCAAAACGGGGTCGCCAGTTTGTGGGATTTCTCGCAGGTTAACCTGAAAACCGTCCTGAAGCTCGATGCGCCCGAATACCATGTCACGCACGCCCAAACGCAGTTGCTGCTGGCCGAAGCGGCCGTACGCGGCTGGGTGACGGGCAATCCGGCGGATTATTTCACCAAAGGCGTACGGGCCAATATGGAGCAAATGGCCGCCTACGACCCGTCTGCCGCCATCCCCGAAACCGCCATTCAGGCCTACCTGACGGCTCACCCCTTCGAAACCGCCAAGGCGCTGGAGCAGATTAATACCCAGTACTGGGTTGCTTCGTTCCTGAATGGCCCCGAACTGTTTGCCAATTTCCGCCGAAGCGGCTTTCCGACTCTATCCAAAAACCCCTATCCAGCCTCCGAAATCACCGAGGATTTCATTCGCCGAATGCCGTATCCGGACAGTGAAAAAGTGGTAAACCTGCAGAATGTGAACGAAGCCATTGCCCGCCAGGGGCCTAATACCTTGAGTACCCGCGTCTGGTGGGATAAGAAATAATTTAAGTTTATGTTGTTACACAGAGTTTATCAGAGGTAATCAGGGTTACTCGGATAAACTCTGGTATCCTCTGATAAACTCTGTGTAATAATTCACGTACTCCTAAACCCTTATCAAGTACAATGACCTCCTCAAGACTTTCCCGCCGTTCAGCCCTTCAGTCGGTTTTGGGCGTCGCCGGAGCCAGCCTCATGGCGCTGCCGGAATCGTCGTACGCCCAGAATCCCGGTCGATTCCGTGATTATGGCAAAGTAAAAATTACCAAACTGGAAACCTTTCTGGTCAAACCGCGCTGGATTTTCCTGAAGATTCACACGGATGTGGGCATTGTTGGGCTGGGCGAACCGCTGCTGGAAGGCCGGGCGCTGACCATCCAGACCGCCATCAAGGAAGTGGAACCGTATCTGATTGGCAAAGACCCGCGCGCCGTGGTGCACCACTGGCAGGCCATTTACCGGCACGCGTTTTACCGCGGTGGCCCCATTCTGACCAGCGCCCTGAGCGGCATCGACCACGCCTTGTGGGATATCAAAGGCAAATTGCTGAACGTACCGGTTTATGAGCTGCTCGGCGGTCCCACCCGCGACCGGGTGCGGATTTACGGACGGGCCAGCAACGCCGACGATATGAAGAAACGCAAGGCGGAAGGGTATACCGTGATTAAAACCGGGGTTGCCAAAAAGAATCCGGCCAATATTGTCGAGAATCCGAAGTTCATTCAGTACGCGATTGATAACTTTGCCTCGCTGCGCGAAGCCGGTGGTCCGGAGATGGACATTGCCATCGATTTTCACGGGGCCATTTCTCCGCAAACGTCTAAATTGCTGATCAAGGAGCTGGAACCCTACAAACCGATGTTTGTGGAAGAACCGGTGCAGGCCCAGAACGTGGATGTGCTGGCCGACATTGCCCGGGGCACTCACCTGCCCATCGCCACCGGCGAACGGATTTTTACGAAATGGGGCTTCCGCGAAATTCTGGAAAAACGGGCCGCCAGCATCATTCAGCCGGATTTGTGCCATGCCGGCGGGATCACGGAAGGCCGGATCATTGCCGGTATGGCCGAAGCCTATTACGTGCCGATTGCCCCGCACAACCCGATGGGACCGATTTCGCTCGCGGTCGGGCTTCATCTGGCCGCCAGTGTTCCCAATTTTCTGGTACAGGAACAGGTTTCGCTCGGCGAAGGCTACCTCAAGAAACCGTTCAAACTCGAAAAGGATGGCACGGTTTTAATCCCGACCGGGCCAGGGCTTGGCATCGAACTGGATGAGGCTCAACTAAAAGACAAAATCGGCCACGATTGGAAAAATCCGGAATCGTACAACGCCCTGGATGGTTCCGTGGTGGACTGGTGAATTCAGTTTATGGTATACGGTTTTCAGGTTACGGTTTTCGGTGCGGTTCCCCGCCGGAATTGACCCAAGCTTAGAATGAATGCTTCAGACCGTAAACTTACTCCTGAAAACCGTAAACCGAATACGGCATAACCGCCAACTAAAACCTATATTTTAATGATTCAGTATTTATTGTGTTGTGACTGGGGCACGTCTTCTTTTCGATTGCGATTGGTTAATGCAGTTCATTACGAGATACTCGAAGAACGTATTTCCCAGGAAGGAATTGCCAGCGTATTCAACGCCTGGAAAAAAACCGGAGAATCGAACGGAATCGCCCGTGCTGATTTTTTTCGGGAACACTTAAAAAAACAGATCGAATTAATCGGCAGGAACGTTTCTGTTCCGCTGGAAACTATTCCGGTTGCGGTTTCTGGTATGGCTTCTTCCTCGATCGGGATGGAGGAAGTTCCGTACGCGGTTTTGCCGTTCTCAATGGACGGAAGCCAGGCCAGCATTCGGCACATTGAGGCCACGGAACCGTTTCCGCATGAGCTTATTTTAATCGCCGGCGTCAAAAGCGCGGAGGATGTCATGCGGGGGGAGGAAACGCAATTAATCGGTCTGGCCGCTTTGCTCGACCAGGAAGAAAACCGCCCTGACGACGCCATTTTCATCTTTCCAGGGACGCATTCCAAACACATGTACGTTCACAGCGGCCAATTGCTGAATTTCGAAACGTACATGACCGGTGAGGTTTTTAACCTTATGGCGTCCCACAGTATTTTAAAAGACTCCATCGATCCGGGCCACTTCAGCGATTTTTCGGGAAGCAATCTCGACGCCTTCCAGGCTGGCGTTATGGCGTCCAATTCGTCCTTATTGAACCGTTTATTTACCGTTCGGACCAATCAGTTATTCGATAAATTTTCTAAAACGGAAAATGCGTTTTATCTAAGCGGATTATTGATTGGTGCCGAATTAAAACCGTTGCTCAAAAAAGAAAACTGGCAACTCGTTTTGTGCAGCGGCAGCAATTTATTCCCCTTTTATCAGCAGGCCCTTGAAGCGTTAAACCTGGCCGGACGCACGACCACGATTCCGGCCGAACTGATTGACAAGGCGACGATTGTGGGGCAGGTTATCCTGTTTCAGAATCAGAATTTAAACGTGTAACGGCATAGCGCATGAGTTCATTTACGTTTTCCTGGGATCTCTTCAATACGGTTCCCATCATTGGCATCATCCGGGGGTTGCCCGTTGCCAGTGTCGTTACCCTTCTGCCGGTTTACCGGCAAAGCGGCCTGACGACGGTTGAAATCACGATGAACACGCCGGGCGCCGAAGAACTGATCCAGCATGCCGTCACCCGCGAACCGGCGGGCCTGAACATCGGGGCCGGTACGGTTTGCACGCTCGCTGAGCTGGAACGGGCGCTGGCGGCCGGGGCGCAGTTCATCGTCACTCCGATCCTCGACGAAACCGTCATTCGCACCTGCGTCGAACGCGGCATTCCGGTTTTTCCCGGCGCGTTTACGCCCTCCGAAATTTACAAAGCCTGGACGCTGGGGGCTTCGATGGTCAAGGTATTCCCGGCGGCATCGCTCGGCCCTCACTACCTGAAAGAAGTGAAAGGGCCGCTGAATGAGATCAAACTGGTGCCAACGGGCGGCATCACCCTGGCCAACCTGCCGGACTTCCTGAAAGCGGGGGCCGACGGTTTGGGCATTGGCGGCCAGTTATTCGATAAAACCCTGATTCAAACCCAGAACTGGAGCGGTTTACAGCAGCATTTTCGGGCCTTTGCGGACCAGTATCGCGCGGCCCGCTCCGAAAGGGTGTGATCCGTTTCATTTGACCTGTACCTTAACCTTAGCCTTGTGTCAACCGTTAAATTTCCGTATTACCGCTGGATTATTGTCGCGCTGGTCTTCATTGCCACGACCATTAATTACCTGGATCGTCAGATCATTGGCCTGCTGAAACCCATCCTGGAAAAGGAGTTCAACTGGTCGGAAACCGATTACGCCCGGATTGTCATGGCCTTTACGGCCGCCTACGCCATCGGACTGGGACTCGCCGGTTGGGTGATCGACAAAACCGGCACCAAAGTGGGCTATGCCCTCACCATCGTGTTCTGGAGCGTGGCCGGGATGTTGCACGCCGTGGCCCGCTCGGCCTTCGGTTTCGCACTGGCCCGCCTGGGATTGGGGCTGGGCGAAGCCGGTAACTTCCCGGCAGCCGTCAAAACCGTGGCCGAATGGTTCCCGAAAAAAGAACGGGCCCTGGCCACCGGCATCTTCAATGCCGGCACCAGCGTGGGCGTGGTGGTGGCGCTGATCCTGGTGCCCTGGATTCTGTCGCACTACGGCTGGCAGGAAGTCTTCTGGATTACCGGGGCGCTGGGATTTGTCTGGCTGATTTTCTGGTTGATTTTTTACGACATTCCGGCCAAACAAAAGCGGCTTTCGGCCAAAGAATTTGCGCTGATTACGAGCGGGCAGGATACGACCGAGCACGAATCCGAACGAATTTCCGTCAACTGGTTCAAGCTCTTTACCCTGCCCCAAACCTGGGCCTGCATCACCGGCAAAGCGTTTATCGACCCGATTTTCTGGTTTTTTCTATTCTGGCTCCCCTCTTATTTTTCAACGACCTACGCGCTCGATTTAAAACGATTCAGCCCGGAACTGATGATTATTTACACGGCCACGACCGTCGGCAGCATCGGGGGCGGCTACCTCTCCTCGCTGCTGATCAAACGCGGCTGGCCGACCCTGAAAGCCCGAAAAACCGTGTTGATCGTCTTCGCCGTGCTGGAAATTTCGATCATTCTGGCGCAGTTTGCCACGAATGTCTGGATGGTGGTGGCGCTCATCAGTCTGGCCGTGGCCGTCCACCAGGCGTGGGCAACGAACGTTTTTACGATTGCGTCGGACTTGTTTCCGAAACAGGTGGTCAGTTCGGTGGTGGGTATTGCGGGCATGGCCGGAGCCGTTGGGGGTATTTTTTTCCCGATGCTCGTCGGGTATTTACTGGATTCCTACAAAGCCGCCGGGAATTTAGCGGGTGGCTACAACCTGCTGTTCACCATTTGCGGGTTTACGTACCTGACCGTCTGGGTCATCATTCACCTGCTGACCCGAAACGCCAAAACCGTCGAGCTTCACCAGTTGCAGTAAGACGATTGCGCCCATTTTGACCGGTTTTCGACCCGAAGGGTTGATTTGGATGGTCCGGACAGAAATCCCTGTAAAAACTCCAGGATTGTATACATTCGCAGTTGAAATGCAAAACGAAATCGATCAGGGGCTACCGCCTGACTCCTAACCTTTTCGAAGTCAATGATCCGTCTCAAACCCAACCTAATCCATCTTTCCCTTTTCTTTTTCCTCATCGCCGGTCTCTGGCTACCACTCAGTAGCTGGGTCAATCCGCCGAAAGCCGGTTCGCCCAACGTGGTGGTGTTCTTTATCGACGATCTGGGCTATGGCGATTTATCGTGCTACGGCGCGTCGGGCTACACCACCCCCAACCTCGACCGGATGGCGGCCGAGGGCACGCGGTTTACGAGTTTCCTGGCCGCTCAGGCGGTTTGCAGTGCCTCGCGGGCGGCTTTGCTGACGGGCTGTTATCCCAACCGAATCGGGATTTCCGGTGCACTGGGGCCTGGCTCGCCGGTTGGTTTGAATCCCGAAGAAGAAACGATTGCGGAATTACTGAAGGAAAAAGGATATGCCACGGGCATTTTCGGGAAATGGCATTTGGGAAGCCAGAAGGAGTTTCTGCCCCTGCAACAGGGGTTTGACGAATACTACGGAGTCCCTTATTCGCACGACATGTGGCCGCTGCATCCCAATCAGGCCCGGGCCAATTACCCTCCGCTGCACCTGATGGAAGGGAATACTCCAGGAAAGGAAGTGAAAACCCTGGAAGACGCCAGTGACCTGACGACGAGTATTACGGAAAAGGCCGTCGGTTTTATTCGCAAGCACAAAAAGCAACCGTTCTTCCTGTATGTTCCCCATCCCCTGCCCCACGTTCCACTGGCCGCTTCCGGCCGGTTTCGGGGGAAAAGCGGGGCCGGTTTGCTCGGCGATGTGATGCTGGAACTTGACTGGTCGGTGGGTCAGATTCTCCAGGAACTGAAACAGCAGAGACTCGACAAAAACACCCTGGTCATTTTCACGAGCGATAACGGCCCCTGGCTGAATTACGGCGATCATGCCGGATCGGCGGGCGGTTTTCGGGAAGGTAAAGGAACTTCCTTTGAGGGCGGACACCGCGTTCCCTGCATCATGCGCTGGCCGGGCGTGATTCCGGCCGGACGGGTTTGCAACAAACTGCTGACTACGATGGAAATTTTGCCGACGGTGGCCACCCTGTGCGGTGCCCGGTTGCCAAAAAATACCATCGACGGTGTCGATATGATGTCCCTGCTGAAAGGGGACGAAACCGCCAACCCCCGCGACCATTTCTATTATTATTACCGGCAGAACAGCCTGGAAGCGGTTCGGAAAGGTGACTGGAAGCTGGTTTTTGCGCACCCGGGTCGGACCTACGAAGGGTTTCTGCCCGGAAAAGGCGGCCAACCGGGTCCGAATACCGAAACCCACGAATTTCCAACGGCGCTGTACAACCTCCGTCGTGATCCGGGGGAGCGGTATGATGTGCGGGAACAGAATCCGGACATCGTGGCAGCCCTGGAAAAACTGGCCGAGGAAGCCCGCAACGACCTGGGGGATGACCTCCAGAAGCGGAAAGGCCAGCATGTCCGACCGGCCGGACGGGTAGCCTCGAAATAAGCCGGTTGTAAACCGAAGCCTTCTCCCGCCCGTTGTCGAACAAGGCGCGATTCGTAAAAACCGGTCTGGAAATCATCAAAACGGATTTTGCAGCACAAAACCGTTCCAGTCGAGGGTGGATTGGTAAAAATATTCACGCCAGTTGCCGATGAGACCGTCGCGGATGCGAACGCTCACCATGCCGTGCACCGTCGTGCCGTTGGTGAGCGAAAACTCACCGGAGCCAATCTGGGTCTGTTCGTCGAACGTCAGGTGATGCCAGACCATCTGCATGACGTTGGGTCGGCCTTTCCAGCCACCGAAAAATTCAAAAATCCGGTCGCGCCCCCGGTAAATCTGTTTGTTGGGCGGTTCGGAATAAATGGCATCCAGGGCAAAACAATCGGCGGCTTTTCGGCCGTTGTTTTCGTTCAAACCGGCGGCTACGGTTTGCATCAACCGCATAAACTCCGCCCGACCGATCGGTTTATGGTTTGCCGACTGCGCCGATGAACGAATTAAAACGCCAACAAGAAAGAGGGTTGTCAGTACAAATTTTTTCACGGAACGCGGTGGGTTTTATCTGGTGGAACGCTCAGGATGAAGCTTCATTGTCAGTCGGCCGGTTTTTGACCAGAATTTCTTTGGCCGCCCGAATGCCCTGGTAAAAAGCTTCCTCAAAAATCGAAATGCCGCTCAGGTCGGAATGCGCAAAAAATAGTTTATTGTGGAAGGGAAGGGCCGCTTTCCGGCGCGATTCACTCCCGATAAAACCGGGGGTCGGGGCAATCATTCCGTGTCCCCAGACCCAGCAGCTCACGTCTGAAATATAGGCCGCAATACCCGGATGAACCGGCTCCAGTTCCGCCAGAATTTGCGCCAGCCATTCATCGTAGGATGTCTGGTAGGCTTTCCGACGGGCGAGGTCGGGCGGGTCCTGCACCAGCGGCCAATACAGGGTAATGACCTTCGGATCAGTCGCTTCCAGGCGCTGGTGCGTTGCCGTCACATAACCGACCGACCTCGCCCCGTACATGACATTATCCCAGCAAAGGGGCAGCCCCCGGTTTTGGGGCAGTCCGCTCACCGTCAGGTTCGCCACGAGCCAGGGCGCATACTGAAACTCCGCACCGTTTCGGTCGGGTACGGTTTTGAGCAGCCGACGCGTCACAAACTGCGGGGTTGCCAGCAATACCTGCCGGGCCTGAATCGCAATGGTTTCCTTTTTCCGGGAATCATAGGCCAAAACCCGTACCCCGGCTTCAGTTTCTTCACACCTGAAAATCAGCCCATTCGACCGAACCGGCGATTCCGCCTGTTGTTTCAACTGATTGATGAGAAACCCGTTCCCTTCCGGCCAGGTCAGCACCGAATTCGGTTCGGCATTGGACGCCACGCCTTTCCGGGCGGCAAAATAGTGCAGGCCCGCCCAGGCCGAGGTGTTCGCAAGGGTCGTGCCGTAATCATCTTTACAGGCGTATTCGAGGTACCAGCGCAGATAGGGCGACGTAAACTGGTGCTCGGTCAGGAACGCATCAAACGAAACCGCATCCCACCGCCGGAACGTTTCGTCGTTCGATGACCCATCGAGCGGAATCGCAAACGCATCCCGGCCATCCGCCCCCCTGGCTGCTTTCAGTTCCTCGATCCATTTAAAAAACCGGGTAATCTGTGCTTCGTCGGCTTCCGGCACCCCAACGCGCGGCACCAGCCCTTCCTGCCAATGGCCGTGAATAAACAGACGTTCTTCGGGGTCATGGCACAGGTAATACTCGTTGTAGATGGGTAAACCGGCTTCGTCAAAACCGGTAATGGCCTGGCATTCCTGCAGAAAATCAAGCAGTTCCCAGTTCCGCCGATCGGGAATAGGCAGGTAATGGGCACCCCAGGGAAAAGCCGATACGGCATTCTGGCCACTGACCGCGTTCCCGCCCAGCTGATCCTCCATTTCGACCAGCAGCACATCCCGCAGGCCGTTTTGCCAGAGCCACCGCCGGGCCGATAAACCGGCCACTCCTCCCCCGACGATCAGTACCCCGGTTTCGAGCGTTTGGGTCGGCGGTGGCAACTGCTCCGGATGCCGCAGCAAATGACCGATCTGGTGACTGGCTCCCAGCATCCCGCCCTTGATGTGCGAAACGGCCGGTTTGGGCTGGCAGCCCAGCAAACCGGCCGTCCCCGTCAGTAAAACCGCCATGCCCAATCCGGCAGCCTGTTCGAGAAACTGCCGCCGACCCGGTGAGTCGGGTTCGTCAGTGAGTGTAGGGTGTCCAGTCATCTTCAAAATATTGGACCAAAACCTGATTGTTCAACTTGTTGATGCCGGTCGGCACTTCGGCCATGTCGGGCGGAAAATGCAGCATGTCGCGAATGGTCCGGGCGCTGGTAAACCGCAAACCGGCCGGTAAGGCCCCATCGCCCCGCCAATGGCTGTTTTTCAGGGCGAGCACGAAGCCCCATTCCCCAAACGACGGCACATAGGCGTGGTACGGAATGGTCTGAAAACCGCTCGCCTGCAGCGTATGGCGAACGCACCAGAATGATTGGCGGGCGATATAGGGCGAGGTGGATTGAATCACCGCCATACCGCCCGGCTGGAGCAGGTGATGCAGTTGCTGGTAAAAAGCCGTACTGTACAATTTGCCGATGGAATAATTCGACGGGTCCGGAAAATCGACCACAACCAGATCGTAACGCGTTGTATCCTGCCGAACAAACTGGTAGGCATCGGTATTGATAATCCGGACTTTGGGCGACAACAGCGCCCGATCGTTCAAGGTAATCAGCCTTTCATCCTGACGAAACAGGTCCGTCATTCCCGGATCCAGATCGACCAGCGTAATGGTCTGAATCTGTGGATATTTCAAAATCTCCCGAACCGCCATGCCGTCGCCCCCACCTAGCACGAGCACCCGGTATGCCCGCGGGAGTGCCTGCAAAGCCGGATGCACCAGCGCTTCGTGGTACCGGTATTCATCCGCCGAGCTAAACTGAAGGTTACCGTTCAGGTAGAGCCGCAACTCCCGGTTGTTGGCCGTCAGCACGATGCGCTGGTAGGCAGTGCTTTTGCTGTAAATAACCTTGTCCTGAAACGCCAGATTTTCGGTGTAGCTCATAATCTGTTCGGCATACACAAACCCGCCCAGCAGCAGCAGGGAAGAAAGTAAAATGGCCGTCAGGAGCGACCGCCGGTACGGTCTGGTTTCGGCAAACTGATGCAGCAGAAAACCGGCGACTCCGGTATTGAGTAACCCAAAAAACAACGACGTCCGGATCAGTCCGAGGTACGGTACCAGCACCAGCGGAAAAATCAGCGACGCCAGCAGCGCACCGATGTAATCAAACGTAAAAACACGGGAAACCAGGTCTTTGAAGCTGAGCTGGTTTTCCAGAATCCGCATCAGCAGCGGAATTTCAAGGCCGACCAGCAGGCCGGTCAGGCTCACGAAGGTGTACAGCATCAACCGGAAGGAGGCCGCGTATTCGAAGAGTACAAACAGTACCGGGGCACTGGCACCACCGACCATACCCACCAGAATCTCGATGCGAATAAACCACCGCAACAGGTCGCCGTCCAGGTATTTGGACAACCACGACCCAATGCCCATCGAGAAAAGGTAAACCCCGATGATGGTTGAAAACTGGGTTACGGAATCGCCCAGGAGGTAACTGGCCAGGGTTCCCGCCACGAGTTCGTAAATCAGTCCGCAGGTCGCAATTACAAACACCGACAGCAGCAAAAGCAAATGATGGTGTCGGTTGGGCCGGTCACTCATGAATTGCCGAACTGATGATGATCGCGACCGCAATCATGAACGCGGCCGCCAGAATGGCCAGCGCCACATTTTCTTCATCGACGATCTTTTTCCAGAGGTTTTCGGGGGCAACCTTCTCAATAATGACAAAGCTGATCACCAGAATCAGTATTCCCACCAGCGAATACACGACGGAAGGCACAAGGTACTTCAGGGTAGACAGGTCCATGTAAATTGAATTTATTTGTGGAAAAACCGGCTGGAACGGCCGTAATGCCGCCCGCCCGAACCTTGCTTGTACGTTTCGAGTTTATCGACACTTTCCAGATCGTCGCCCAGCAGTCGGGTGCCGGTCATGGAGGCCCAGACAAAACCGGCCAGCAGCAAGCCCCCTGCCAGCACAATGTATTTGATACCACTGATTTTCTCCCACATAGAAACCTGCTTTACCCCATCCCCCGGTTTTCCATCCGCCCGCGCAAAATACTAAATTCCTGCGCTTTACCGAATAATACGCACCTCTTTCGGCCCCGATACCGCCGACTGAATGGTGCCGTTCGCAAGTCTGGTGTGTTTGACTTTCACGACACCGTAGGGAGTCGGGAAGGTTCCTTCGGCAAAGCTCAGATCCTCGAGGTGGGGTTCAATTTTGATCGCCCGACAGCCCGGTTCCACCACTTTGATTCCTAAAACATGCTCGGTCAGCCAGGGGGTCGGGCCGGATGCCCAGCCGTGCGCCAGGCTGTGCCGGAAACCGACATAGCAATACGCTCCGCAATCGCCGTGAATGTCTTTTTTGCCATCCGGCACCAGTTCATCGATTCGTCCGGCGTTTTTAACCCAGTCGAGGTTGAAGTCTTCCCAGAAGGTGGTAGCCCCCAGGTCGAGCATCCCGCCCCAGAATTGCCGGATATTAGCCAGCGCCCCCTTGTAATCGCCCGCTTTGGCCTGCGCCTGGAGCATGTAATAGCCGTAAAACGTGGAGAAATTTGCGGCCCCGTTCACGGCCAGCACATCCCGGTTGGCTTTTTCGGCGGGCATCAAACCGCTGAGCGCCAGCAAAGCCGCCCCCTGTTTGGAGTGATTCGGATCGGGCACATACTTTTTTAGCCGGGCCACGGCTTCGTCGCATTTCCGGGCCGTAGCCGGGTCTTTCAAAATCCCGCTCAGTTCTCCCGCAGCCTCCAGCGACCACACCAGCATCGACTGCAACCCGGCGTGAATGCCCTTCGGATTCTCACTCGAAGGCCAGTCCAGAAACCGGGTACCGTCCAGCTTTTCGCTGTTTTTATCGTCAATTTTCTGAATCAGTAAATCCACCAGTTTGACCAGATACGGTTGTTGCTGTTTCAGATAATCCAGCTGACCGTGGTTCCGGTACCAGTCTTTCTGAATCAGAATCCACCACATCGAGTAGGTGCTGATGCCATTCATCCAGCCGGGCAGCGGAGTAATGTCGCGGGCCAGATCGAGGCTTTTCGGCACGACTTCATTATACCCAAAAACCGCATTGATGGTCGCCACTTCGGGGTGCATGTCACCCACCCACACCAGCCGGTCGCGCTTGATACCGTCCCAGAGGTAATCCTGCATGTTGAGGTGGACCGTATACGCGCCGGTCGCCCAGATTTTGTTCAGCCGTTCATCGCTACTCCGGAACGAACCGACGTACGGAATATCCCGAAAAACAAAGATAGCCCTCAACTCCTTCAGCAGCAGTTCCGTATCGCCATCGACCAGATCGATGCGGACGAAGCGAAAACCGGTGTTGCCGATTTCGAGTTTACCCAGCCAGGGTACCTGCACGGTCAGGTCGCGGATCGCGTGGTCGTTGGTCGCATTCTGTTTGGGTTCAATATCCGCCATCGCTTCGCTGGCCGACTCGCCGAACCGAATCCGCACCGTAATCGGTTTGCTCTCCTTCCACTGGCCCGTCACGATTTGTAAACCGCCGTGAAGTTCGCGCCCGAAATCGAGCAACAAAGCCGGTTTTCCGTTCGCGTCGCTTTTCAGCGAACACATATCTTTACCGGACAGATCGGCCTGGCCGTTGCCAACTTTCAACAGCCGGTCGGCGTTGCGGATGGTGCCGGTTTGCCAGAGAATTTTGACGGGCGACAAAAACCGCCGAACCGTGGCTTCCGACTGGGCTTCGCGGGCGCGGCTGCTTTCAAAAATCGGCGGCAGTTGCGCCCGGCTGGTGGCAACGAACGTCAAGAAAAGACTAAGGGTCAGGAAGTAATATTTTTTCATGGCTGGCACAGGGCGGTTTTAGGAAATCAGTCCGTACGCAATTAATTCCGCCTTCAACTGGTCGGGATTTTGAAAATGAATCCCACGGATCCCCAATTCTTCGGCGGCTTTGATGTTTCGAAGGTTATCGTCGATGAACAGGGCTTCCTCCGGTTTTACCGCGTACCGGTTCAGCAGGGTTTTGTAAAACGAAGGAAATGGTTTGCGGTCTTTTTCGGCCCCCGAAACCACAATGCCGTCGAACCACGACAGAAACGCATACCGCTCCTCGGCAATCGGAAACGTTTCGGCCGACCAGTTGGTCAGGGCGTACAATTTATAGTTTCCGCTTTCCTTGAGCTGGGTCAGCAATGCGACGGTGCCCGAAATCTCACCGCCGAGCATTTCCGCCCAGCGCCCGTAAAAATGCCGGATGTTTTCTTCGTGTTCCGGAAATTGCTCGATCAGGAGTTGGGTGCCTTCCGCCAGCGATCGCCCGCCATCCTGTTCCTCATTCCAGGCCGGGGTGCAAACCGTCGTCAGAAAATGATGCCTTTCGTCTTCCGTAAAAATCGTTGAATACAAATAATTCGGGTTCCAGTCGATCAGGACGGCCCCCAGATCAAAAATGATAGTGTTAATCATGGGTATGAATCAATTCGCAGTTGTTCGTTCAAATAAGCCCCAATAACTTAAAAAATATCGATTTAACCTTCCGGTACTCTCGCCATTGCCCGAACGATCCTCCTTAAACCACTTCTTTTAAGCCAGCAAGATTTTTGCAACATTGTTGCATTTATGGTTTTTTGATTAGTTTTGCGATGGCCTTTGGCAACCGGAAGTTTTTCCAACGTCGCTGTTCGGCCTTCCCTTTTACAAATCATAGATCCTATGGCTTCACCTACCTCCTTCGATGTCATTGTCATTGGCGGGAGTTACGCCGGACTCAGTGCCGCCCTGGTGCTGGGCCGCTCGCTCCGCACGGTTTTGGTTCTCGACAACGGCCAGCCGGCCAACCAGCAAACACCCCATTCCCATAGTTTTCTGACCCGCGACGGCGAAACCCCCGCAACGCTATCGGCCATAGCCCGCCAGCAGGCCCTTGCCTACCCCAGCGTTCAGCTTCGGGAGGCAACGGCCACTACCGCCCAACGCACCGAAGGCGGTTTTTCGGTTACCATTGAAACCGGCGAAATTTTCAACGCCCGCCGACTGGTGCTGGCCACCGGTTTAAAAGATCTCCTGCCTCCCCTACCCGGTTTTGCCGACTGCTGGGGCATTTCGGTGCTCCACTGTCCGTTCTGCCACGGCTTCGAGGTGAAGGACAAAACCGTTGGGGTGCTGGCCAACGGGGATACCGGTTTTGAAATGGCGAAACTGATCCGCCACTGGAACCCCGGCCTTTGCCTGTATACCAACGGGCCTTCGACCCTCTCGGCATTCCAAACCGCAGAACTGCAACGCCATGGCCTTTCGATCCAGGAAACGCCGGTTATTGCCCTCCAGCACCAAAACGGCAGGTTACAGGCGCTCCGGCTGGCCGATGGCTCAACGGTTCCACTCGATGCGCTGTACGCCCGCCCGGCGCTCCGGCAGGCGTCCAACCTGGCCGAACAATTAGGCTGTCGGCTGGACGAAAACGGCCTGGTTATCGTAAAAGAAATGGGAAAAACCACCGTCGAGGGCGTTTATGCGGCCGGAGATACCCACTCGATGATGCGGCAGGTGGCGGTTGCAGCCGCCAGCGGACTCCGGGCCGCAGCCAGCATCCAGAAAGAGCTGATCGATGACGATTTTTAGGCGTGTTCTTACCAGACAAAAGCAGTTTCCGGGGGCTGCTTTTGTCTGGCAACTCGATTCAGGGCGGCTCAGTCCAGCAGTTTCACCTGTTTCGCTTTGGTCGGCAGCCAGACCTGCATCGGGCTTTTTCCCCGGTTAGCCCAGACATAATACGGAATGGCCGTGACGGTTTTGTTCTCGGTCACGACGCTGGAACCATCCGCCGACGGCCCCACCACCGGCACACTGGCCTGAATCGCCACCACCGGTTCGGTCAGTACCTGATAGGATTGGGTGGTAAACCGGGTTTGGTCCGGCACCAGCAGATTCCAGGCCTGACCGTTGTTATCCGCTCCTTCGACGCAGTACACCAGCGGTCCACGCTGAATAGCCACCCGATCGTTGGCAGCAACAAGTTCTTTTTTCGCCACCACGCGCTTCACCTCCATCGGCAGATTCAGTTCTACCATATCACCTTTCTGCCAGGTCCGGTTAATCACGACATAGCCATTTTCCTGTTGATAATCCACCGGTTTTCCATTCAACAGCACCGAAATGGCGGTTTTACTTTCTTCGGCAAACCGGTACAAATCCCCCGGAACGGGAACATTGCTCACCCAGCCTGGGATCCGCAGATGCAGGGCGTAGGGTGTTTTTTTCGCCGGACTCACCGTCAATCGAACGCGGCCCTCCCAGGGATAATTGGTTTCCATCGAAACCGGCACTTCGGTTTTACCGATTTTCACCTTCGTGTTACTGCCAATGTACAGATTCACCCACAGGCCCGAATCGTTTTTGCCGTAAATGTAATCCCCCAGCGAAGCCACCAGACGGGCGATATTCGAAGGACAACAGGCCGTTCCAAACCATTCGCTCCGCGCGTTATTACCGCTCGACGCCAGCGGGTTTCCGTAAAAAAACCGGTCTCCGCTCAAACTCAGACCGTCCAGCGCGCCGTTGTACAGGCTGCGTTCCAGCACATCCATGTATTTGGCTTCGCCGGTGAGCAGGTTCATCCGCTGGTTCCAGAAAACCATTCCGACCGACGCGCAGGTTTCGCAATAGGCGGTTTCGTTCGGCAAATCGTAATCCACCGAAAAGCCTTCGTTCCTACCCGACGACCCGATACCGCCGGTGATGTACATATTCCGGTAGACCACATCCTCCCAGACGGTTTTCATCGCGTTCATATAACCCGCATCGTTGGTGGTCGCGGCCACATCGGCGGCTCCGGTATAGAGGTACATCGCCCGCACGGCGTGTCCGGTAATTTCTTTCTGCTCTTTGACCGGTTCACTGTCCTGACAATAGGCCGGGTTTTTCCATTGATCCCAGATTACGCCTTTGCCAAAACCGCGTCCGCGCTGGTCCAGAAACCAGTCGGCGAGCTTCAGATACCGGTCGTTCCGGGTTAGATGATAAAGTTTCATCAACGCCAGTTCGATCTCCTGGTGTCCGCTGACCCAGTGGCGGTTAGCCTGCCGGAAGGTCGCGTCGATGTGGTCGGCAAACCGGATGGCCACCTCCAGCAGTTTCCGCTTACCCGTCGTGTTGTAATAGGCCACGGCCGCTTCGATCAGGTGACCGGCGCAATAGTCTTCGTGCTTTTCCATGTCGGTCCAGCGTTTGTCCAGGCCGACGAGCGTGTAATACGTGTTCAGGTACCCATCCGGTTGCTGGGCGGCCGCAATCTTGTCGATCCATTCGTCGGCTTTCTTTTCCAGCTCCGCATCGGGGCGGTTTTTCAGCGAATACGCAATGGCTTCGAGGGCTTTATAGACATCGCTATCGTCGTAATAAATTCCCTCGTGTTTCTCGTTCCGACCGCGGCCCACTTTCTCAAAATTGCGGATCCGGCCGGTTTTTTCTTCCGTTTGCCGGATGCAGGCCTGTAACGTCGCCGTGGCTACTTTATCGAGTTTCGGTCGCCAGAAATGATCGGTGATATCGACCTGCGCAAAACTGACGGGTTCAAACCGCCGGACCGGAATCTGGGCCGGGGCGCTTAGGGTGACGATTTCGGCTAAAGCCGTAATAAAAAGGGGAAGTCGTAGGTGCATCAGATTCCAGGAAGGTTTAGGATACCGCAAAAATAGGGAAAGCCTGACAAATGGCGCGATTTTGTGGTATGTGACCTCACAATCTTACACCTAGGCAGGCTTTCAACTACGAACCGGGCTGCCGGTGCGTTTCCAAGGGCCAAAACGCATCGGCAAATCTCGTCAGGGAGCACCGCTCCGGGCTATCTCCAAAGAACGGCGTTTACAAACAGGTGGTTATCCGTAGCAATACGGCCAACCTCGCCCAACTTTCCAGGTAATAGGGGGACAATGCGATCCCACTCCTGATCGGTAATTTCATAGTGTCGCATCCAACAAAATTGCGAAAACAACCTAACGTTATCTAATTGTCAACACGGCCTAGCATTACAAACCATTTTTATAAATAAATTACTACATAATGGAAGACTTAACTACCTTATTAGCTGTGGTTTTCATTTGCCTTGCCTTTTTTAATCTATAAGAGGGCATCGATAAAAAGACGATTAGATAGCCTTTATGTCCCGTTCTGGCACAGTTTCCACTTCACGGAGCTCGCGACGTAGCTCGGATTCGTAATGATCGGCTTCGGTTAATAATTTCGGCAATACCGGCGGTAATGATGCGTGACGAACTAATTACCATCCCACTTAAACCAGCGGCCAGAGCAAACGAACGGTGAGCCCATCAGCCATCCCAATGACGATGTCGGAAATGAAATCTGAACTGTGCAGGTGTTCTTCCGGGTGGTTGCATGATCCGAATCAATCTGGTCAATCATCTTCGTTGTTATTTAGTTTTGCGAGTAAACTATAGGCACCCGCCAAAACCACCGGGGTTTGCGTTGGATGGACATCCGAAGGCATAGTAATGGCTACAAACCCCTTTTCCCGCACACCCGTTTTTACTTCAACCTGGCGAAACTGATAAGTCACCGAATCCCTCCGGTTTTTTTCAAGCACGTATACGTAAGAATGCCCGCCTAAACTGACTACCGCCGATTCGGGTAGCGCCGGTAAGGGCTGGGTTTGGATATCTATAAGGGCCGATATATAGCCTCCGGGAATAAAATCGGATGAGTACTTATCCGGATGAGCCAGCACGGAAACCGTACGATCTGCCGAAAGGGATTTACCAATTAAGAAAATGGAACCCCGGTGGACCAGTGAAGCATTCCCCCCAACCCCGAAACGGACGGTTTGACCAGTATGAATCCGGTTAAGGTCTTTCTCAAAAATATGCAATTGAATGTGCAGGTGATCGACATTTGTAATTTCAACCACTTCGTCAGCCGGGTTAATAAAGCGTCCGTTGTTGACCGGAATATTGGTAACAAAACCAGAAATCGGTGAGGGAATAGCCACCGTCCGGGTAAGGTGTTCAGGATTGATTTTCGCCGGATCGATCCGCAGCATCGCCAGCCGCTGGCCCATTCCCGCCAGTTGAGCCTGCAGGCTTTGACGGTTCGACCGGATTTGCTGGAAAACCTTCAGCGCATTGACGTTATCGCGGCTCAGTTCCTGCTGCCGGGTATATTCCAGATCGGCGTACTCCAGTTTGGCTCTGGTATCCAGAAAGTCCTGCTGAAGCTGAATATAGTCGGGATTTTCCAGCACCACCAATGTCTGGCCTTTCCGAACGCGCATACCCGGTTCCAGGTTGATCTGCCGGATGTACCCGCCAAATGGTATCGACACGGACACCACGTTCTGGGCCGGAACGTCGATTGTCCCGTTTACTTTCAGCGTGGCACTGAGCGTTCGGAGAACGGGTTGTCCGAGTTTGATGCCTGCCACCTCATATTGATCCTGCGTCAGCGACACCCGGACTGGCCCGGTCTGGCCCGAATCTCCCACCGTTTCGGTTAACGAAGACGTTAAGCGCTGCTCAACAGGGGCAGTTTCGTCTTGGCTCCCGCCCGACCCGCAACCCGAGAAAGCGACCAGGATAGCCAGAAGAAAAAATGGAACACAATGATTAGTAGTTGATTGTGTTTTGTTTGATTTAAATATTGTTTGCATGATCAGGGATTACCGAGCAGGTAGTTGATGGATAAAACCGATTGATTGTACAGATGGAGCAGATCGAGGTAGTTGGAGCGGATAGTGAGTGCCTGCTGGAGTGCCAGCGAAAACTCCAGGTAGCCAATGTCACCGCCACTGAAGGCCCGCCGGGCGTTGGCCTGAATCCGTTCGGCCTGTGGCAGTCCGTTTTCTTCGTAATAGGACAATGTAGCCCGGTATTGTTCGTATAACTGCACTGCCTGCCGGATTTGCTGATCGAGGGAAAACCGCTGATTTTGCAGGTCGGCCTGAGCGAGTTGTTCTCCGATCCGGGCGGCATTGATCCGGGCTTTTTGTGCCTGACCCAGCAAGGGAAGTGATACGCCAATTTGTCCGCCGTAAAACCGGTGACCAGCCCCAAAATACAACTCCTGTCCGTTGATCAACTGATTTCCGACGAGCGTCTGGCTAAACAGCCCCACCTGAAACTCCGGTTTGAGCCGCGCTTGTTCGACGCGACGCATTTGTTCGGCCACCCGAATCTGTTGCTGAAGCTGCCTCAAAAGCGGATTTCGCGCCAACGCCAGGCTATCCGACACCACCGTCAGCATGAGTTTCGGCAACGGCTCCGGGCTAACGTCGAACGGTTGTGAGCGATACAGCAAGATTTGCAGCCGGGTTCGGCTGGCCATCAGGCTGGCTTCGTTCTGGGCCAGCCGAACCTGCTGGTCGGCCCGCTGGCTTTCGGCGGTCGCTTTTTCCAGGCTGCCCGTCTCGCCGGTTTTGAACCGAAGACTGACGGCTTTCACAAATTCCGCCAGAACCGTGTCCTGCTGTTGAAATAACCGGCTTTTCTGATACAGGTAATTAACCTCATAATAAGTCGATTTAACCTGATAGGTCACTTCGTGGCGAGTCACCGTTACCCCTGCTTCCCGCATCCGGACAGTTTGGTCATTGAGTTCGGCCAGGCGGCTCATCAGCACCGGATTTGGAATAGACTGCGTCACGGTCAGGTTGTTATCGAACCGGCGGCTGTTGTACTGGCCCAACAGCGCCGTCGCCGAAAACCGTCCGGCATCGTAAGCTGTTCGTCGCAGCGCCTGTTGCTGAGTGACATTTAATCCGGCAATCTGCACCTGGGCGTTGCTGCTGTTGGCCAGTTGCAACGCCTGCTCCAGAGTCATTCTGATCGCCGGTTTCGGTTGCGCCCAGCCGGTCGATGCCAACAGAAACAGAATACTGGTGATAGTGGCGACAGCGGTTTTAGGATTACCCGGTTTCTGAGCCGCTTCTTTCGCTACGGCTTTCTTTTCCGACAGGGAATAGAGAATGGGTAAAATAATCAGCGTCAGCAGGGTGGCCGTCAACAAGCCGCCGATGACGACGGTGGCCAGCGGTTTCTGGACCTCGGCTCCGGCGGAGTTGGAAATCGCCATTGGAATGAAACCGAACGAAGCCACCAGCGCCGTCATGATTACCGGACGCAGCCGGACTTCCGCGCCCTTCCGGATAATTTCGGTTAGATCGGTCAGCCCGTCTTCGTGACGCAGCCGGTTGAATTCCGCAATCAGGACAATCCCGTTGAGCACGGCCACCCCGAACAGCGCAATGAAACCCACACCCGCCGAAATACTGAATGGCATGCCGCGCAGCAACAAGGCAAACACGCCCCCGATAGCCGCCATTGGAATCGCCATAAATATCAGTAAACTTTGCCGAACGGAGCCGAACGTAAAAAACAGCAGGGCGAAAATCAGCCCGAGCGCAATCGGAACGGCAATGAGCAGGCGCTGTTTGGCATCGACCAGGTTCTGAAACTGCCCGCCATACGTGATGGAATAACCGGGTGGAAATTTGATCCGTTGCCCGATTTTTTGCTGCAATTCCGTGACGATACTTTCCACATCGCGCCCCCGAACGTTGAAACCCAGCGTGATCCGCCGGCGGGTGTTGTCGCGCTGGATCTGATTGGGTGCCTGTTCTATGCTCACCTGCGCAATCTGGCTAAGCGGTATTTGCTGCCCGGTGGGCGTAGTTACATATACATTCCGCACATCATCCACACTTTGCCGCTTATCGGCCGCCAGCCGGACCACCAGATCGAACCGTTGTTCACCTTCAAAAACCAAACCAGCCGACTGTCCGGCAAAAGCGGTGTTGATCACCCGGTTGACATCACTTACGCTCAGACCGAATTTGGCGATCTGCGCCCGGTCAAGCTGGATCAGAATCTGGGACAAACCACCCACCTGCTCCACGTACAGGTCTTTTGCGCCATCGATGGTGCCAATCAACCCAATGACCTCATGGGCGAGTCTGGTCAACTGCCCCAGATCTTCTCCGTAAATTTTCAGGGCCACATCCTGGCGCGCCCCGGTCATCAGTTCGTTAAACCGCATCTGAACCGGTTGCTGAAAGCCGAAGGTGACGCCCGGAATGACCGACAGGGCTTTGGCCATTTTTTCGGCCAGTTCGTCGCGGGTGGTGGCCGACGTCCACTGGTCACGCGGTTTGAGAATCACCATCTGATCGGCGGCTTCGATCGCCATCGGGTCGGTCGGAATTTCGCCGGAACCAATCTTGGCCACCACCTGCTCGACTTCAGGGAACTGCCTGAGCAGAATCCGTTCGGCTTTCAGCGTGGCCTCGACGGTTTCGGACAGCGAACTTCCCGTCAAGGTCCTGGTATCGACGGCAAAATCACCTTCGTCGAGTTGCGGAATAAATTCACCCCCCATCCGGCTAAAAAGAAAAAGCGCCACGCCCAGCACGGAAACGGCTCCAACCAGAATCACCAGCCGGTGTTTCAGGGCCGTCAGCAGAATCGGTTCATAAAACCGCTGAATCCGGTTCATGATCTTGTCCGAAAACGTTTTCCGGTGAACAATTTTCTTGTCCAGTACCAGCGCCGAAATCATCGGAACATACGTCAGCGACAGAATGAAAGCCCCCAGAATGGCAAAGGCCACCGTCAGGGCCATTGGTCGGAACATCTTGCCTTCGATGCCCGACAGGGCCAGAATCGGCAGGTAGACGATCAGAATAATGATTTCGCCAAAAGCTGCCGACGAACGGATGCGCCCCGCTGACTGGAAAACTTCCTCGTCCATTTCGGTCTGGGTCAGCGTTTTGTCTTTGTTTCGAAGCGTAATGTGGTGCAACGTTGCTTCCACAATAATAACGGCACCGTCCACAATCAGCCCGAAATCGATGGCCCCCAGGCTCATCAGGTTGCCCGAAACACCAAAGAGGTTCATCATGGCAATGGCAAACAGCAGCGCGAGCGGAATGACCGATGCCACGACGAAACCCGCCCGGAAGTTGCCCAGCATCAATACCAGCACAAAAATAACGATGGTAGCTCCTTCGAGCAGGTTGCGTTCGACCGTTCCAATGGCACTGTTGACCATTTTGGTGCGATCCAGAAACGGCACGATCTGCACCCCTTCGGGCAGGGTTTTCTGAATGTCGGCGATCTTTTCTTTCACCCGTTTAATTACCGCCGACGAGTTTTCGCCTTTAATCATCATCACGACCGCCCCCACGGTTTCGCCTTCGCCGTTGCGGGTCACCGCGCCATACCGCACCGCCGACCCGATGTTCACCTGCGCTACATCCCGAATCCGGACGGGTAAGTTCTCCGCATTCTGCCGGACAATGATTTCCGCAATGTCGTTGGTCGAGCGAATCAGGCCGTCGGAACGGATGAAATACGCATTCGGTTTTTTGTCGATGTAAGCTCCGCCCGTATTCTGGTTATTCTTTTCCAGCGCCGTGAAAACATCGGTGATGGTGATGCCCATGCTGCGAAGTCGATCCGGATCGATTTCGATTTCGTACTGCTTCAGCAAGCCCCCAAAACCGCTGATGTCGGCCACGCCGGGAGTTCCCAGCAGTCCACGCCGGATGGTCCAATCCTGAATCGTACGCAGGTCGGTGAGTGAGTAGCGGTTTTCGTACCCTTTTCTGGCTAAAACCGTGTACTGGAAAATTTCGCCCAGGCCCGTGGTGACCGGAGCCATGACGGGCATGCCCACACCGGGCGGTATTTCACCGGTTACATTTTGCAAGCGTTCGGCAATCTGCTGGCGGGCCCAGTAGACGTCGGTGGCGTCGGTAAAAACGACGGTAACAATCGATAAACCGAAACGCGAGAAAGACCGCAATTCGGTGATTCCCGGAATATTGGACAAACTGACCTCGATCGGAAACGTCACCAGCCGCTCAATGTCTTCGGCGGCCAGTGACGGGCTACTGGTGATGACCTGCACCTGATTGTTGGTAATGTCCGGTACCGCATCGATCGGCAGTTGGGTTACCGACCAGGCTCCCCACCCCACCAGGGCCAGGGTGAACAGGCCGATAACGAGCTTGTTGTGAATGGAAAAATGAATGATGGCATTGAGCATAGTGCCTTCAGAGATAGGTGGTTGATTGGAAAAATCACGAAACCGATTGGGTCGAACGTAACCCGGAGATGCACAGGAGCTATACGCCCTCGCTCGTGCTTCCTGGCGATGACGAATGAGCATGAAGCGCATGAACGGAAGGACTGGTGGACCAGCGCGTTTTATAAGGGCACACTCCGCCCGGGGGCGAAGGCAATTAAGCTCGGGGCGGGTTGATCAGGGCGAAAACCGCCAGAAAAGAATACAAATCGGCCTTGCGGAAGAAAACCGCCGTGGCCTTAATCAGCACCTGACAGAACGCAGGAGCCGACAGCCAGATGGTGTTGGGAGTAAAAACCGGGACAGAATGGCCGACGGATGGCAAATTCTGGTGACTGTGGTTGGGGTGTTTCTGGTGTTCAGAATCGGCCCCATAATGCATCTTGATGAAGTCGATGAAACTCAGACCGGTTTCCGCTTTCCGGTGTTGCTGGTAGTGTTGCATCAGGTCGCCCCAGTGAGACGACTGGTCGAGGCTGAAGCCGGGGAGTAGACTTCCTACTAACATCCAGCACGCCAGCACAAAGGCAACAAATGGTTTCATGATCGATCTCCTGATGCCCGAACAACAAAGCTGACGGACAAAAGTTTCTTCCGTGAAGCCATTTGCTGCAATTTGGAAGTAATCTAATACCAGCTACAAATAAAGCTGATAAGCAACCTGTTTAACTAGTTCAGCTTATTGATTTACCGGGAAGGATTTTTGGTAGGCCAATGAAAATTTAACGAGAAACGACTCGTCAGTTGGCACCATCATCAGCGCAGGCCGCTCGGGCGTAGGTAGCGTTAATGGCGGGCACTGTGTCCCGGGCAATCGAATTCACCACTGCGGAGCGGCACTTTCTTTTGCCCTTCGTGGCTGCACAGACCGTGACGGCAACCTACCCGTTGGTGGTGTTGGCGACCCCAACGTTCCTGGTGACAATGTAACCCCCGACCGTTTTTAGCATGACATTGACGTGCTGGTCAGGTCGACTGTGACGGCACTAGTGAGTGGAGCGGGGGTTATATCGGAACTTTTGCTACAGGATGTCAGCGTTTGGCCTGTGTTTTCTGTTTAATGCAGGCGTATAGATCACAATACAAGTGGGCTGGAAAGGTGATGGTAAAGCACGGACTTTTTTGCTAAAACAGCCAAAAAAGTCCGTTTGCTACACAAAAAAAAGAGAAATGGTCATTTGAGTAGAGTTTTTGTCCGATTCGGTAGAGTCGAATGGTAAATAAAACCGGAGTTTTGGACCAGTCAATGAGTGGGTCGTCCGAATCATATTGTTTGGCCTATCTGTGCTGGAGATCACAGCGCAAGCTAAGACAGACCAATAAAGGCAAAAGGATTTTGGGCTGCTCACAGCTGACATTTTGTTTCCGTTTTTTACAAACTCAAGAATGCCTATGCTCTCTTTTTTACCAGTAAGAATACCATCTGTGCGTTTATTCACGCCTTTACTCTATCGGGAGTTGAGTTACTGCCTGGAACACGCTACCCGAAGCAAGGCCAGTCAATCCGAATTTCCCGGCATCATTTACCAGTAATTCTTAAAGTAATCACCGATGTAATCCGATTTACCAGAGCAACGACCGGAACTTTCACATAGTAAAGATTCGGTCGGCACTCCCAATTCGATTCACCTTCCCCTTCTTTAACCATATGATGTACAGGTACTTATCAAGGTGCGTGCGGCTGATGCTGTGCCTGCTCCTGAGCGGAGCAGGTTGGAGCCAAAGTGTCGATCTTGCCGATCTAAAAAAAGTAAAGCTATCCGGCGGCCTTTCTGTCAATACGCTTTATAACTCCTACAATCCGACAGGAGCCGCTCCGTTAAGCTATTTCGTATCCGGCAATCTGAGCCTTCAGGCGCTGGGTACTGTCATACCCGTTACCCTCACGTATTCCAGCCGAAAGTTCACCTACAGTCAGCCATTTTCGTACAATCAGATCGGTATCCATCCCACTTATAAGTGGGCAACGGCGCATTTGGGCATGTCGAACATGACATTTTCGCCTTATTCGCTAAACGGCCATCAGTTCAGTGGAGTAGGCTTCGATCTGGTTCCTGGCAAATGGAAAATTAGTACGATGTATGGGCGACTCATCAAAGCGCAGAAAGCCGCCAATGCCACGCCCGCAGCCTTTCAACGTACTGGAATGGGTTTACAGGCAAGCTGGCAGAATGAAAAATTTCGGGCTGGAGTTACTACGTTCTACGCCAGCGACAATCCAAACTCCGTTTCGATACCAGTGCGCCCAGATTCCACCGCGCCTTTTGAACAGCCAACTCCGCTATCGAACATGGTTATTGGTGCCAATTTCGGGACAAATCTGTTCAACTTTTTACAGTTCGATGTGGAGTACACGAATAGTGTTCTGGAACGTAACCGAACAATTTCCGAGAAAGGTACAGCTAATTCACCAGCGGCTTTTCTGTGGCGTCCGAATGCCACCGCCGAGTCGTACCACGCTGTCAAAAGCACGCTGAACGCGAATTTGAAACGTACGAATACAATTATTGGTGTGGGCTACGAGCGTGTTGATCCAAACTACCTGACATTGGGGGGCTATTTCTTTACCAATGACTTTGAGAACGTAACGCTGAATTTTACCCAGCCTTTCTGGGCCGGAAAAATAAGTACGAGCGGGTCGATCGGTGTTCAGTGGGACGACCTCAAAAACGTCAAATCTAGTGCACAGCGCCGACTGGTAGGCAACCTGAACGTAATAGCTACGCCTATACCACGTCTGAATCTGAGCTTCAACTATTCCAGCTTTCAAGCCTATACCTTTATTCGAAACTCCATTCAGAATATAACCCGCCTATCGCCACTCGAGCAGCTCGATACATTGAATTTCACCCAAATTACGCAGAACGTAGGACTCAATGCCATTTATCAACTAAAAAATACAGAAACCGTCATGCAGAATATTATGGTAAACGGTTCGGTAATGGGGGCGGTAAACAAGCAGGGCGATCTGATACGTCGGGGGCAGTTGTCACAAGTGTACAATGGCACAGTAACCTATTCTTACGGACTTCCCCGCCAATTTCTGACCATGTCAACGGGGCTGAACGTAATGGATAGCTACATAAGCCGTAACACATTCAGGTCGATCGGGCCAACGGTGGGACTCAACAAGGGATTCTTTAAAAATACCCTAACCGGTGCATTGACGGCCTCGTACCTGTTTGCTACCGCCCAGCTTTCGAAAAATCATATAACCAATACCCGACTGACAGTGAGTTATATCGCTCAGGAACGACACAATTTTACGTTCATGCTAGCCAACGTATTACAGTCGGGCAGCAGTACATCACCTGATCTCGGTTCGTCGGCCTCTACCGGTAATTTCACCACAGCAACTCTCGGCTATACTACTCGCTTTTAACGGTTTTTCCACTCAACCGGCCAGACCGGATGTGTCTCCACGATCCCATTTTATGAGACGTATACTACCCCCTTATCTATTTCTTGTCCTGTTTCTGCTTTCCTGGCTGACTAGCTGGGGGCAAAACAACTACCCGGTTCAGGTACAGGCAATAGCCAAACCACCGTACACGACTTATCTGGCCGATTTGTCCAGCCCAGCCAGTGAGCAGCTTTACGTTACGTTGCTCCTGAAGGATATGCAACTATCCAATCGGCAGGTTCGGCTAAAGACATCCATTGAAGGTCCGGGAACACGGATCATGGGCATGGACAACGTACCGGCCCCACCGGTTAATCTGCTGCCGGGTTCGATGATTCAACTAAAGGGCAGCGATCTGGCCGTTTACTTCCGGCCCGAAAACCTTCAGGTTCCACCCGCCCAGTACGGCCGTCCGTTACCAGAAGGAATGTACCGGTTCTGCTTTACGGTGTTCGATTACCAGACCAACCAGCAGTTATCGCCAACGGTATGTTCCAATTATGCCTGGCTGCAACGTAGCGAGCCCCCTCTGGTTGTGCTGCCAAGTAGTACCCAACCCGTTCCGGTTCAGTCAGCTCAGCAGATCGTGTTCCAGTGGATACCTCGCCACAGCCAGGTGAGCGCAGTTGAGTATGAGATAACCCTCACCGAAATTATTGTTCCACAAGGGTTCAACGGGAACCCTCAAAACCTGTTTTTTTCCCAGCCGCCTTATTTTGTTACCCGCACTTCGGGAAGCAGCTTTCTTTATGGCCCTTCTCAGCCTCCGCTAACGCCCGGCCGGCTTTATGGTTACCGCGTACAGGCCGTTCCTAAACCGGGGCAGGAAGGTCGGACTTCATTTGCGAATGATGGCTACTCGCCGGTTGGCTTCTTTTCGTATGGCTATGGCGCGAGTCAGGATGCATTGGCACTCGTACGGAGTCTCCAGAAAAAACTGGCTCCCCCCACGCCACCCGACAACATCCTCAAAACGATCAAAGGGCAGGTGATCTGGTCGTTCAAGAAATCAGAACTTGAAACCGATACCGAACAGGGTGATTGGGTTGTAGATACTCCGGATCAGGCAGCCGTTAAAGCGACTCCACAGGCAACGAATTCTGTCGAGAAGAGCCATGTAGCCAATCCGCTCGAAAATGCACAGGTGAGCATACTGGCCGACGGCAAGTTGATCGGTACGGCCAAAACGGATAACGAAGGTAAGTATGAAATAAAAGGTTTCAATCCCGACGTACTAAAGGGAGTGACAGACCTGACGGTAAAAGCTACATCGACCGAGGACTTCACAACCATGACGTATACGGTACCCATTAAACGGGGACAGCCTGAATATGACCTTGGTCAGACGACATTGGTTGCGCAAACCTTCCGATTCTCCTCCCAGCTTGTCGCTCCTAATTTACCCAAAGAAGGACTCGTTCTCCGCATCCTCCGCAGCAAGGATATTATCAACCGATTACCCTATCTGCTCAAAGAAGGAAACGGTAAACGCGAAGAGATCACCTACAACGGCAAGTCGTATGTGAGCATTGCTACCATTAAATCGATTCAGGCAGCCCGGCGTATTTTCTACAATACAACCGCAGGCGACCATTTTGTGGCAGAGGTCACTATACAGGGGAAATCGCCCATGTATTATCCGCTCAGTAAAATCAATGAAAAGGCGGATCAACTGGGCAACAAAGCCGTACAGCTTTTTCAAAAGCTTCTCGCCTACAAAAGCACAGTGACCGTGGCGGGTAAAGTCGGGATAAGTAACCCGACTTTCACACCCCGTGAAGGTGTACAGGTTACAGTAACAATCGCCAAAAATGATCTGGTGTCGCCCCCAGCCAATGGAGCCGATTTCACCAAAACCGTTACGTCCGACATCTCGGGTCAGTATACGCTGGCCGAACTGCCCTTGCTCAAGAAAAATGCGCAGTTAAAACTGACGGCGGTCGATAACCGACTGTCGCCCATTCCGCTCAACGAATCCGTAACGTATACGGGTAATGGTCAGATCGCTAAAGACCTCACCATCGACAACTCTGTTTCGTTGATAGCGGGTGTTGTGAAGGATCAGTTTGGCAAGCCGGTAAGTGGTGCTTTTGTTAAAGTGCTGTCGACAGGTCAGATCATACGTGCCAATGAATCTGGCTTTTTTGTGGCTAAAGCGTATGGTTCTAATTCGGTATCGCTTCAGTATGTGGCCCCTGGCTTTGAACAGAAGTTACTGAGTTATCCCGTTAATAGCCAGGGAAATAAGTGGAATAATTTAGTAGGCAATATCACGGGCCTCTATAGCTTATTGAAAGGGTTAGGCCAGTCGGTATTGTCGAAGTCGAATATTGCTGCGTTTACCAAACGCGTTCTTCCCGGCGACAAAGTAAAGAGTGTCGCCAGTGCGGGAACCGTGGTCATTCAAAATCTGGAGGGTAGCATCCGCTTCATTGCCAGCGCCAACGACAGTCCGGTTTCGGTTAAAATTGAACTGGGTAACGGAAAATCAGGGACTACGGGCACTACAGGCTGGTATTATAAAGGTACGGCCGAAGTCGTTACGTATAAAGCAACACCGCTGGATGGTGGGCTTGGGCTGCTACCCGTTGCGGGTGAGCTAACGCTGAAGGCGGGAGAGGCAAAATCGGTTTCGCTGACGCTGGAACCAGGTATTGCCCTGACGGGTAAGGTATCAAACAAAGGCACAAAGGGGGCCATTAAACAGGCAACGCTTCAGGTTCAGGATTTGCCTTATACCGCGCAGACCGACGACAAGGGAAAGTATACGCTTTATGTACCCGTAGGAAAAGAAATTAAAGTAAAGGCCAGTGCCCGAAAATTCAGTACAGCTTCGGTTGCGATGACGGTAAGCAAGAGCCGCACCGAAAATTTTTCACTGAAGGAACTCCCGGCTGACATGCCCGAACTTAAAACGCTGCTGGGTTACAGCGTCGACGCCGACAAAGTTGACATGGTCAGCGATAAAACCGTTAAGGTGTCGGGCCGAGTAATACTGCCGGCTACTGGCATTTTCGAAGCAACATCGGCCAAGTCGCTGGATTTCACCAACGTGGAGATGGAGGTAGACGAAGACGGTAATGGTATTCCGACCCGAGACGTTGTTTTTAAGGAGGTTGAACTCGATTTGAAGGGCTACAAGTTTGCACCGGTTATGCTCGAAAGTAAGGTGGGGCTGGTGTTGAAAAAGCTAGCAACGAGCCAGACGACCGGACTAATCGGTGGGGAACGGCTTCGACTGAATTCCGACCGTGCTCCGCAGACAGCGCGTCTTAATCTGAGTGATCTGCCCCGTACCACGCTCAGTTTCATCGATCCATTGGGTACGAAAGATGCGTTTAAAGTAGCATTCTCGAGTCTCAATACGTATCCCGCAACGCAAAACACGGCCCAGTATCAGCTTGAATTTGGCGAGAGCACGATGCCATTAAAAGACCTGACGCTCTCCGAAATTAATCGAATCAAGGGGCAGGCCGATCGCTACGTTCCATTTCAGGTCTCGTTTCTTACCTTTCTGTTCGACAAAAATAACTGTGTTCTGAACGAACAGGGTATCAAGTTTGCCGGGAAAGTTCACCTGCCCAATGCCCCCAGATTCATCCTGAGCACCGACGACGTAGAGCTTGACAATTTCACGATTGACCGAAATCTGGAGCTGGCAACACCAACCTTTAAAATTAGCGAAACAACACCGCTTAAAGCCAGAATGGGTAGCTGGCGGGCATCACTTACCGGTCTGATCATCTCCAGTAATTTCAGCAGTGTGGGTTTTGCTGGACGGATTAGTTCGACCGATAACGCCAGCAATGACTTTTCCATCGACAAGCTGGCTTACGTGAAACAGGCCGATGGTCTCAGGATTGCGGGTAAGATTCTGCTTCCGGAGGATGGCTATAAATTCCATTCTTTAAGCCTAAAAAAGCCTGATGGCTTTGAATTAGCCTACATAGCTCAGAAGAGAGCGTATGAAATAGATGGCGCATCGTCGATGGCCTACAACGGCACCTCCGATAATAAGGTAATACAACGTCTTTTCCCGATAGAAGTACAACGGTTCATCTATCGCAGTAACCACGATATGTTTGTCACGACGAAGGCAAACTCCACGGCAGAGGTGGGCCCGATAAATGTCATTCTTCAGAAATTTGTTTTCTACCGGGGCTTCGACATTACGTTTGAGAGCATGAGAGACTATATGGCTAGTAACACCAACGAAGGGTTCAGCCTTATAGACGCTAATTCAACTACGGGTGAGGCTACAATCGACGAACAGGAAAACCCGAACGAAGTACCCTATACGGAGTCGAGTATGTCCTGGGGGATTGGCATAGCTGGGAAAGTGGAAGTCGACATCCCGTTTATTGATGCCAAAGCGCAGGCGTCCTTGCTAGTTGTCAATAACCAGGGCAAGGTACAAATGAAGGTCGATTCTCTTGATTTCCTCATTGATGGTCCAGGCTTTATTGCCGCGCTCAGCGCCAGGGGCGAATTCTCTGATGATCGGCAGGGATTCGAAGGTTCAGGCGTATTTAAAATACCCAAAGTAATTGAGACACAAATTGATTGCAGTTTTAAATTCTACAAGCTAGGGCCAGCCAAATCTGACATCGAACTAGGATTAAAACTGGTAGTTGGCACCGGGGCTCCGATTCCAATGGGGCCGGTTAGCTGGATCCGGTTAGGAGGAGAAGTCGACTTCAACATAAAAGAAAGGAAATATTATGTCGCATTAATGGGAGAACTAGTACCGACTGGCCTCAACTCGAACCTGAATAATGTGGTGTCTGCTCATAAAGATAAGATCATCGAATCAGCTCCTATATCAACTATCAAGAATAAAACTTTAGATGCTGCATTATCACTTACTAATAACCTCGAAAAACTGGCCCCAAGATTTATCTCAGGGAAGGTGGCCCAAATAGCTGACAAGACCAGGGCGAAAATCAGCGATATTAGCGATATTAAGGAACAGAGTAGTAAAGCAGAAGAAAATCACCTCGTTGTATTTGATCGAGTAAAATTGAGCGTGCTTTTCGATATTGATGAATGCGGTGTTCTGCCCGTTATCAAAGGCTCAGCCGGGTTGAAAATGCTTAAATTAGACCTGGGTACGGTGGAGGCTACGGTTGACTTTTGCGGAGCCCGGTTGGTGGTCGGTGTCAATTCCAATATTGATCCACTGAAAGGGTTAGCAACCATAAAAGTTAATGGCCTTCTCTACGTCAAACCTGACATGCTATTTGTCGGCTGCAATGTGGAAGCAAGCGTATTGAAGCTCGTAAAAGCTAACGCCTTTTTTGCATTAGGAATTAACGCAAAACGGTCGGAAATGCCAGAGAGCGAAGCAATCTGGCAGAATATTACACCCGCAGCGCTCGATGAGGGTGGACAGCGGCTCCATGGTATCAATCTGAATCAGGAAGCTACGCTGGCATCTGGTAATGGTGGTTTCGATATAAAAGTATTTTCCTTCAAGTATTCGTATTACGCCAAGGCAAACCTTACTGCCTACACCCATTTCGCTAAACCTGATTTCCTGATTCGAGCCGAGGGATCTGTGGGGGGGAGTGCGAACCTTAAAGGACTGGGTTTACGAATTGAGGGCGGTATTCGGGCAGACGTGAGTCTTGAGGGAGGTTATAATGAATCAGAGGGATGGAATTTGAAAGGGGATGCTTCCGTAAGCGCATACATTCAAAATGATGGCACACGCAAGTGTAATACGGTTGGTTTGGGTTACATACGTAAGTCGTATAGATATTGGAATCAATTTCACTATTCGTGCAATGAGGATTTGGTGTACCAGAGAAAACAAACTTATTATCCTGTCCTACCGGAAATATATGGGCAGGATTTAAACAGACGATGGGAACCTGGCAATTTGGGTGGGTACATTGGAAATATGCCTCAGGTAGCGTCAATTATTTCTAGCCTGGCATTGATTTCAGAACAAAACGCTATGGACGAAGGGAAATCTGAATTTGAAGTCGATGTATATGAAGAGAAAGCGATCAGAGACTTAGATAATAAAATCAGGGCAATGCCTCCGTCGTTTGAGGGGTTACTGAAAAAAAGAGATGAGGTACCGAACATGGTTAATGCTATACTTGAAGGCGATTATCCCAATTTTACCGTGGTAGGTACTAAAACGTTCAAAACGCGCCCCCACTGTTATGTAACGGGTACAAGTAAAAGCCTTGGGCTCGAATATAAATTCTGTTTAGACTTCAAAAAATCATTTCGGTTTACGTCAAAATAGTCAAACGTACTCATTCACGTGAAAGTCATTCATAAACTTTTGATCCCGTTCGTTTTTCTGTCGGCTGGTCTGACAACGGGTGTAGCCCAAAGTCAGGTTGATCCAAATTTATTGATCATGCCTTCGCCCAAAGGCAACTATCTGTTTGTTCAGCCAGTAGCGCCTGAGACCAGTGACTTCATCCAACAGCTGAATACCGCTTATTATCAGATTAAGCGGCTGGCGTTGGTCAAAAAAACCAGTCTGCGCTATCTGGAGCAGCTCGAAAACGGGAAACCTCCTGAGGATCTCAAGCTGGCGGAGGTCGGTCAGCTCCGACGGCCCAAAACGATGGCGGATGTGCGGAAAGTCGTACCGGAAGAGTTTATTGGTTATCTAAAGAAAGCAACAGAGCAGTCGACCGATGAGCAGTTCCTGTCCTTTTTAAACACACATTCCAACCCTGCCGATTATGGTGTCCTGGGCAGTGAAGTAGCGCTCCAGTTAGTACTAGGCAACGTGTATCTCGATACCGATGTCAAACCGGGCATGATGTATCTGTATCAGGTAATACGGGTGGATAAATCGAATAAAAAGACATTTTGGGCGCAGGGAATTACCGTAGCGGGTGCGGAAAACGAAACCCTGGGTCAGCTTAACACCCAGTTAAGTGGAGTAGCAGGGGATGACAGTTTGGTAACGGTGAAGTGGCACATACCCATCAACCCACTTAATTCGACCCCAAAATTCCCGATTCTCTATCAGGTTGACCCTCAGGACCAGGCATCTCGGCGGAACGTTTCGTTCTACCCCACAGAACCCCGAACGATACGGGCCTCCGTCTGGCTATTCAATGACAACAGCTGGAAGAAAGAGTCCACACTGATTCCGACCATGAATGATGCGGGCGATACGCTGACCTTTTACTGGTCGAAACCCTGCGTTCCTGAAGAAGTGGTCCGCGTATTTCTGCTTCCTCAGGATTTGGTCGAGAATCCGGGTACACCTTCGGATACGGCTACAGCAGTCGCTATCGGCAACAACAAAATAAAGCTGATTTACGGGGCCAAAGCGCAGGACACTACCGATGCCATTCGGGTGAGCTGGGCCCAATTACCAGCGAAGCCGTATTATACGGGCATTGAGATTGCCCGCGATAATGGGGCCGACAGTACGTTCTCCGTAATAGCACAATTGACACCTTCAGACAGTAGTTTTTACGACTACTATATCCGTCCCGGCGTTTCATACACCTATCGGGTGCGGCCTTTGTTTATTCCATTACAAGGACTGGTTCAATCGATTGCGGCTGAAGCCATTGGTACCGGGACAAAGTTTTCCCGGCCACTACCCGTTTCGGATTTACAGGTCCAGCATGAAGGACGTAACATCCGTCTGAACTGGACCGGAACCGACAGCCCGAGTGTGTTTAGTTATTACGTATACAGGGGAACGTCAAAAGATAATCTGTCGCGGGTAAGTGGCACGCTACGAAAAACGACGACGTTTCTAGACAGTTCAGACGTATTAAGTGGGCGGTCGGAATATTTCTACAGCATACTAACGATGAATCTGACGCAGGATACCAGTGAACTGGCTCCGCCCGTCGCCATCCGCCCGCTCCGCTCCATCGAAACAACGTATCCCAAAACCGTAGAGGCCGCCTTGATCAACAAGGAAGTTTGGCTTAGCTGGAACGATGTACGTACCGAAGACAACATTCTGACGGGTTTCATTATTCAGCGAAAAAGCGAACCGAATGGAATGTTCCGGCCTTTGAGCCAGACCGTACTAGACCAGCCTTCCTTTACCGACACAACCCTTCGGGAAGGGCAAACCGTCTGGTATCGTGTGGCGGCTGTTACGGCTTTTGGCGATACGACCGCTTTTTCGAACGATGCCGAACTCAGCTTGCCCAGACCCGACCCTGATCCGGTTTTCACGTTCTATGTCCGTAACATTTCGCAGGGTATTGAAGTAAGCTGGCCCCGTATTAACGATGGTAAGCGGGAGAAGTACGGAATTTACCGCCGGGAAGCTACCTCCGATACGTTCACCAAAATCGGTGAAGCCAGTAGCCAGGAAACCCAGTTTCTGGACCCTCAGGTGGAGTCCGGCACCAAATACGTTTATTCTGTTACGTCTATCGAAGCGGCCAACCGCGAGAGCAAACGGGTTAAATCGCTGGCAATTGTCCGGGAATAAGTTCTATCGACTGATTTTACCACTTTGATGAAAACTATACACACTCTTTTTCGCTGCTTACTGATGATCGTCGGTCTGATGCAACTGGCGTCGGCAACGTATGGTCGGGAAATAGTGGCAACCGGAAAAACGGATGCTGCTACCTCTTCCCCGCTGAAAGCGGCTGCTACGATTACTGGCCATCCTTTAAGTGCGACCGTTTGCCCAGGCCAGCCCACTACACTGAGCGTAACGGCAACGGGTACCGCCCTGACGTATCAGTGGCGTAAAAACAACACGAACCTGGTGGGGGCCACGGCTGCCACCTACACAATTGCCAACGTACTGCCGGAAGATGCTGGCAGTTACGACGTAGTCGTAGGCAGTTCTACCGGCCCGGCAACCAGTAATCCGGCCGTGCTGACTGTTCGCCCCTATACACTGATTCCAACGCCACCTGTCGCACAAACCGCCAATGTGGGCAGCCCCGTTACCTTTTCAGCGGTAGCAACGGGCGATATTACCGGCTACCAATGGCTCAAAAACGATGTAGCTATTCCCAGTGCTACCAGTACCATCTTTACGATTCCCAGCGTCACAACTGCCGACGCAGGATTATACACAATACGTGTATTCGCACCTTGTGGTGCTCAAACCGCCATGCCGGTCAATCTGGTTGTCAACGGAACGTCTTCCTCGCCAATTACGATTACCGAACATCCTACGTCACAAACTGCCTGTGCTGGTGGTTCGGCTACGTTTCGGGTTATGGCAACGGGCGATAATATAACCAGCATTCGGTGGCGTAAGAACGGAACGATAATACCAGGTCTGGCCAGTGGAGCAGCGTATACGATAGCCCCGCTCAGCAGTGCCGATGAGGGCGAATATGATGCCGTGTTAACTAATGCCAGCGGCTCAGTAACCAGCAATAAAGCTACGTTAACGGTTCGGTCGTCGGCAACAATTACCAGCCATCCTGCCGGGCAAACTGTTTGCGCAGGCAATTCGGCTACTTTTTCAGTAGCTGTTTCGGGTAGTGTGACTGGCTATCAATGGCGAAAAGACGGGAGCGATATTCCGGGAGCCACCAATGCAACTTATACGGTTTCCAGCGCTTCCACAGCCGACAGAGGGGAGTATGACGTACAGGTTAACACTTCCTGTGGCCTCATCACCAGTAACCCCGCTACGTTGGTGTTTGTGTCACGACTCATGGTGCTCGCAACCCCTTCGTCACAGACAGTCTGTACAGGGGGAGCTGCAACATTTGGGGTGGCCGTGGCGGGGAGCGACCTAACGGGTTATCAGTGGCGCAAAAACGGTATAGCAATACCCGGTGCTACCAATCCCTCCTTCCCTCTGTCCAATGTTACCAGCAACGACGCTGGCGAATATGAGATATTGGTAAGTAATGTCTGTGGCGTTACGACCAGTAACAAAACTGTCTTAATCGTTGCCACACCGCTTCAATTATCCGTGTCGGCGACGCCTGTTTCCTGTTTTCAGGGAAACACCGGACAGGCAAGTGTAGCCGTCAGCGGAGGCACAGGCAATTATACATATCGCTGGAATACCGGAGCAACCACGGCGACCATAAACAATCTTGCCGCTGGTACGTATTCGGTAGTGGTAACCGACGGAGCAGGCTGTTCGAACAGTGCTAACGTAACGGTCAATCAGCCTACGGAACTGGTATTAACCGCTACGCCTACGGCCGTTAACTGTTTTGGTGGTAACGATGGTAGTGCTACGGCATCGGCTACAGGAGGAACGAGTCCTTACAACTATCGCTGGAATACCGGTGCTACTACGTCTACCTTGACAGGAATTACTGCCGGGACATATTCGGTGACGGTTACCGACGCCAATGGTTGTCAACAGAGCAAAACAGTAACCATTAACCAGCCCACGCAGTTGGTCGTGACGACTACTTCTACAGCGGTTAAGTGTTTTGGCGGTAATGACGGTCAGGTAATTACGAACGTATCAGGTGGTACTGGCTCTTATCGTTTTAGCTGGAATACCGGAGCGACATCGTCTGTCTTGACTGGCATTACGGCCGGAACCTATCAGGTAACCGTTACCGATGCCAATGGTTGTCAACAAACGGCCACCGCACAAGTGAATCAGCCTACTACGTTACTAACCCTCACTACATCTGTCACGGCAGTCAAATGTTTTAATACCCGCGATGGGGTTGCTTCTGCGCTCGCATCTGGTGGTGGAACAGCCTACAATTATCAATGGAGTACCGGTGCCAACACGCCATCTATTTCTGGCTTGGCACCTGGGGCTTACTCTGTACAGGTAACCGACAACAACGGCTGTATCCGATCGGCCAGTGTCGATATTTCGCAAC
Organism: Larkinella bovis; assembly: GCF_042655385.1. NCBI lineage: Bacteria > Pseudomonadati > Bacteroidota > Cytophagia > Cytophagales > Spirosomataceae > Larkinella > Larkinella bovis. Next base: position 1,125,808 of record NZ_JBHSMA010000001.1, read on the forward strand.
CTACTCTGTTATCGCTGACGACTTCTAGTACGGCGGTCAAATGTTTTGGTAATAACGACGGTAGTGCCAACGTCATCGCCAGTGGTAGTGTGGGCAACTACACCTACACCTGGAATACCGGAGCTACTACGTCCACGATCAACAGCCTAACGGCGGGTAGTTATTCCGTGCAGGTGAGTGATGCAAACGGCTGTCAGCAAACCGGGTCTGTTGAGGTTACCCAGCCAACTCGCCTGTTGCTATCGCTTCAGAAAAGTGATATCAAATGCTTTAGTGGAAACGATGGTCAGGTAACTTCCTCAGTTACCGGTGGGGTTGGCAATTACGTCTACCAATGGAATACAGGTGCCACTACATCCACAATAACAGGACTGGTAACGGGGACTTATCAATTGACCATTACCGACGCTAACAGTTGTCAGCAGACGGCCAGCGTTCAGGTTGACCAGCCAGCTACCCTGTTGACGCTCACCACATCTACTACACCAGCCCGTTGTTTCAACAACCGTGATGGCTTAGCTTCGGTTACGGCATCTGGCGGTGGAACAGCCTACCATTACCAATGGAGTACCGGTGCCAACACACCATCCATTTCTGGATTGGCAGCAGGGATATACTCCGTCCAGGTAACTGACAACAAGGGGTGTGTAAAATCGACCAGTGTTGATATTTCGCAACCTACTCTGTTATCGCTGACTACTTCCAGTACGGCGGTCAAATGTTTTGGTAATAACGACGGTAGTGCTGCTGTGTCGGCCAGCGGCAGTGTGGGCAATTACACCTATGTCTGGAACACCGGAGGAACAACTACTTCCATCTCAAGCCTGACGGCGGGAAGTTATTCGGTACAGGTAACCGATGCCAATGGCTGTCGACAAAGCAGTGTGGTTGAGGTTACCCAGCCTACCCGAGTGCTGCTGACGTTGCAGAAAGATGATGTGAAATGTTTTGGTGGTAACGATGGTAAAGTGATATCCACCCCAACGGGCGGAGTGGGCGATTACACGTATCGTTGGAGTACGGGTGCTACCATGCCCACATTGACTGGGTTGGTAACGGGAACGTATCAACTGACTGTCGCCGATGGCAACAGTTGTCAGCAAACGGCTAGTATTCAGATCGATCAGCCAACTATGGTCGTACTTAGCATCAGCAGCACAGCCGCCAAATGTTTCCAGAGTGCCGACGGGGCGGCATCGGTTACAGTTGCCGGTGGGGTAGGCAACTATACGTATCGCTGGAGTAACGGAGCTACTAACGCCATTGCGAACAATATTACCGCCGGTACATATTCCGTCGATGTTGCGGATGCCAATGGATGTACCAAAACTACCAGTGTTGAAGTTACCCAACCGGTGGCGATTGTGCTCACCACCAAAAATACAGCCGCTACATGTTTCCAGAGTAGCGACGGCAGCGCATCTGTAGCAGCTACCGGCGGTGTAGGCACTTATACGTATCGCTGGAGTACAGGAGCAACAACACCTGATATTTCCGGCATCAATGCGGGAACGTATCAGGTTGCGGTTACCGACGCAAATAGCTGTGTCAGAACCGCCAGTGTCGACATTAACCAGCCTACGCAACTAATGCTTGCCATGAGCAGCACCACTGTTAAATGCTTTGGTGGCAATACCGGCACGGCCACTGTTTTGGCCAGTGGAAGTGTAGGCGATTATACATATCGTTGGAATACAGGCGCCACGACGTCTGCCATTACCAGTCTGACGGTTGGTAATTACCAGGTAAGTGTGACCGATAGGAACAATTGTCAACAGCTGGCCAGTGTTGAGGTAAAGCAACCTACCCAACTAGTGTTTAGTCTGGAAAAAGAGAACGTAAAGTGCTTTGGAGGTAGTGATGGTAAAATTATCCTCTCGGCAACCGGTGGTGTTGGCGGCTATCAGGTTATTTCCAATGGTACTACAACCGCGTTTACAGGTGGTGGGCAACATGTAGTAACGGGTCTGCCACCAGCCTCTTACCAACTGATTGTTGCTGATGCCAATGCCTGTCAGGCAACAGCGCAGACGGCCCTGATCGAACAGCCTAAACAAGCAGTTGCTGTAACTCTTGCCAAAGCTTCTGATCCACGTGGTTTTGGTCTGACCGATGGATCGATTAGTGTAGAGATTGCAGGAGGTACTCCTCAATACCAAACCAGTTGGAAAAACGGCGTAGGAACAATCATCGGTGCAGGACAATCGACAAACGGCGGAGCCGCGAATGAACTGACTCAGCTTGGCGACGAAACCTATACGATCACCATTCAGGATGCCAATTATAGTCTGGCGACGCAGAAAGAAGGTTGTATGGCAACGCTTACGCAAAAACTCACACAACCACCTAAGCTTACGCTTGTGCTGAAAACTACCCAGCCTGTTTCCTGCTTCGGGCGTAAAGATGCCCAAATTCAGGCAACAGCCGATGGTGGCGTACCAATGAGCACAACGGATAAATATAGTTTTACATGGCAGCAACAAATTGGCGGTACGTATTCGACACTTACCCATGTTGGACCGACCATTCAGAATTTACCCGCCGGTAATTACCTCTGTATCGTAACGGACAAGAACGACATCACCCAGCAAACCGAACTACGGATTACGGAACCGACCAAACTAGTTGCCAATGCGTCGGGGGTTACCAATAACTTGTGCTATAACGACCAGAAAGGAACAGCCGTTGTTCAGATGCAGGGAGGAACATTGCCCTATCGTGTCGACTGGAGCAATGGCGCATCAGGGGCATCACTCAACAACCTGAAAGCGGGTCGATACCTGGCTATTGTTAGCGATCAGAATGGTTGTTCGGCCGAAGTGTCGGTCCGGATTCAGGAGCCAACGGCGGTAGAAGTATCGGTCCTAAAAAAACAGAATCCGACTTGCGATACCCAATGCGATGGCAGTATTCAGACAGCGACAAAAGGGGGCCTATCTCCGTATTCGTTTAGCTGGAATAACGGCCAGACTGGTACGTCGCTGGCAAACCTTTGTGGAGGATCATACACGCTGAGTGTTCGGGATGCCAACGGTTGTCAGGTAACTGCTCCGGCCGTTGAACTTATCAAACCTGCTTCTAAAACGTTGACGGTGTCGTCCGATCGCACAATCTGCGAAGGGCAAACGCTACAACTCGATGCTACGCAGCCCGGTAAGAATACCTATAACTGGACATTGCCCGCTGGTACCACGTCCGACAAGCCTCAGCAAACTATTGCCCAGGCCGGTCAGTATGCCGTTACGGTTACCGATAGTTTAGGTTGTTCTGCCCAGAATACCTTTACCATCCGAACTGCCCCATTGAATTCCCAACTACTCTTTCTAATCGCTAGTCAGGGGATTGTCAACGATACAATTGTCGTGGTTAACGTCAGCTCAGGTGATACTCAATTTGAGTGGTTAGTACCTGCCTCAGCCCGTGTGCTTAGCAAAACGTCTTCACGGCTGACGTTTGTCTGCCCACAGGCTGGTACCTATACAGTTGGGCTTCGAGGCTCTAATGGGACCTGTGAAGCCGAAATCTCCAAGACCATCACGATAAAGGCTTCATCGGGACGTCGGGCGACCGTTGTGGAACCAACGGCTACCGCTATCGTGGTGTATCCCAACCCTACATCCGGGCAATTTAAAGTCCAGGTCGATTTTGGCATTCCTACAAAATCCAGGTTATCAATCATAAATATCCGATCGGGGCAGTTCATGTATACGACTCAGCTCAACGGCCAGTCAAGTTATGAGCATCTGGTCGACTTACCCGACGTAGAGCCTGGAATCTATATCGTGCAGATCGCCACGAACACCCAGCAACTTACAAAACGCATTATCGTTACCCGCTAGATTCTAGACATTATGAAATCACTTATAGGTTTTTGGCTCCTGGGCCTGGCCAGTTTCGCCGGTAGTGCCTGCTACCGGGAGGTAAGTATTCCCGTTAAAACTGATTTTTCGGTAAAAGCGGTGAACGGTAATTTTACCCCTCCAGCAACCCTGGAGATTACCAATCTATCGACGGGTGCCGATACGTATCAGTGGACCTTTCAGGGAGCAGCGCCAGCCTCGTCTACAGATAAGACGCCAGTTGCTATCAAATACGCTACCAGCGGTTCATACACTATTAAACTGGTTGCGTCTAATGTTGATGGCGAACAGGACACCAAGGAGGTTACCGTCAAGATTGGCGAAAAACTGGCACCTGCGTTTCAGTTCGAGGTTATTGACAATCTTTACCCTCCCGTTACGGTAAAAATGAAAAACCTGTCGGCTGGGGGCGACCGGCTGGAGTGGACGTTTGAAGGTGGATCACCTGCCACCTCGACCGATGCCAATCCAAGCGTAGTATTTGCGACGCCTGGCACCCATAAAATATCGCTCAAGCTGTTCTACGGTACCTTCGCTCAGCAGAAAGACACGACTATCGTGGTTGATAAAGCACTGGCTCCTGCATTTGACTACCAACTGTCGCCAGAGGATTATGATGAAGAAGCCCCTCTGACCCTGACCACTCAAAACCAGACGGTAGGCGGTGTTTCGTACACATGGTCGGCCGAGGGCGGCAGCTTAACAACTCCCACCAGCAAGGAAACCGCCATTACATTCCAGAAAGAAGGGACGTACACCATTAAACTTGACGCCAGCAACTCCAAAACGAACCGGTCGGTAACCCGCACGATTGTGGTCAAGCCCAACCGCAACCTGTACGTTCTTACCGACGTGAAACTGGGTATCAACTCAGCCCAAAAAGATGTAGGTTGTTTCCTGTCAACCTCACAAAATCGGGTTTTCAAATCCAGCGATGTATTAACCGCCAAAGAAGGTGCTGCGATCGATGTTGTTTTTTTCGGTCTGAATCCGTCATTTACCTATAACCGATTCGTTTCACCAGCCGAGGCCGGAAGCTTAATTTTTGACGATATTCCCGGTGCGCAACCCGTGCGGTTTGTGAACGTAATAGAAAACTGTGAGACCTGTTCCCCTGTTACAGACGATCAGTTTGCCCAGGTCGCCGACGACTCCTGGCTGAAAACACTGACGATCCCGGAGCAGGAGGAAACCGTTGGTTTTTCCAACAAGAAAGTACCGCGTCTAATTCTATTTCAAACTCAGGATGGCCGTAAAGGCATCATTCAGATCACGCGCTTTGTTGAAGCCGGAGCATCCTCGTATATCATATGTACGATAAAGGTTATGAAACAATTCCGCTAAGAAACTGTCTGAAAATAGGTAACAAAGGAAGAAGGCATCGGTATTTGAATTGTCTTGCTGCCAATGATGCTTAAAAGACTCAAATAACTATTTTCAGATAGCCTCTTACGGTTTTCGGTTTACGGTCTACAGTTCTCCGTGGGCACAGACGGCGATTTATTCGCTTCATTCCAGTTTTTGCACAACGACTCCATAAACCGAAAACCGTATACCGAAAACCGTTAAACTTCCCAGCCTTTTCCACGGCATTTTAACCCGGTCTTGTTAAGTTTGGGGCTTCAAATAACCCGAGATGCCCGAAACACCGCTCCTTTCGCTCCAGAATACTACGGTCCGCCGACCCACCGGCCTGGTCCTTGAACACCTGAACTGGACCCTCCAAGCCGGCGAACACTGGGCCATTCTGGGATTGACCGGTTCTGGAAAAAGTTCGCTGCTGGATGCCCTGAGCGGACGTTTGCCGGTTTCGGCAGGAACGTATCACCACCCGGTCGGACCGCTGCGGGAAGTGGTGGAACAGGTCGCCAACGACTACCAGTTTGACCGGCAGGTGGCCGCAGCCGCGCAGTTTTACCAGCAACGTTTCAACGCGGATGCTGCGGAAGAAGCGCCAACCGTCTGGGAAGTGCTGCAAAACCGTGTGAAACCCGTCGGAACGGTCGACGACCAGTCCATTTCGCTGCCGCCCCCGGCCTATTCCGACGAATGGCTGGCCGAGGTAGCGGGCTGGGTGCACATCACCCATCTGCTGGACCGTCGGCTCACCTCGCTTTCCAACGGTGAAACCCGCCGGACGTTGCTGGCCCGGTCGCTGCTCCGTCGCCCGAGAATTCTGCTGCTGGACAATCCGTTTGGGGGGCTGGATGTAGCCAGCCGGGAACGTCTGCACGGGATTCTGAACCGGATTGCCGCGGAAGGAACTACCCTCGTTCTGGCAACCACTCCCCGCGAAATACCGGCCGCCATTACGCACGTGGCCGAACTGGCCGACGGCCAAATCCGCTGGCAGGGACCTAAAGCCGGGATGCCCGCCCTGCCCGAATCGGCGCCCGAAACCCTGACCGACCCGACCCTGTTGCCCCGCTGGCTCAACACGACGGCCAAACCGTTTGAAAGGGCCATCCGAATGCGGAATGTGACCGTGAGTTACGGTGAAAAAACAGTATTGCATGCCATCAACTGGGAAGTGCGACGGGGTGAAAAATGGGCGGTTCTGGGTCCGAATGGCTCGGGAAAATCCACGCTGCTCAGCCTGATTACCGCCGACAACCCGCAGAGCTACCGCAATGATTATGAACTATTTGACCGGAAACGTGGCACGGGAGAAAGCATCTGGGACATCAAACGCAACATCGGTTTTGTATCGCCCGAACTTCACCTCTATTTTCCCCGCGAACAACCGGTCTGGAAAGTGGTCGCTTCGGGCCTTTTCGATACGGCGGGCCTGTTTCGCAGGCTGACCGAGGACCAAACCGGGCAGGTCGGTTTTATGCTGGATTTGCTCCGCATTCAGCATCTGCGCGACAAACGCCTTTCGCAGCTTTCGACGGGCGAACAACGCTGGGTCTTGCTGGCCCGCGCGCTGGCCAAAAATCCGCCCCTGCTCGTGCTGGACGAACCCTGTCAGAATCTTGATCCGGCCCACATTACCCGGTTTCGGGATCTGGTGGATGAACTGTGCCAGTCGGCCGACCGGACTCTGCTGTACGTGTCGCATTACGCCGAAGAAATTCCGGCCTGCGTTACGCGGGTGCTGCACCTGGATGCCGGAAAAGGGGAAATAGAGTCGTGGTAAATTCCCGCACCGAATACTCAATAAGTCTGTCTTTCCTGGCCTTCGGCACGTATTTTTCTACTTCTGTACCCGCTGACGATCATGGCAAGCCAAACCATTACCTTTCGGTACCTGACCGGTATCCCACATCCGTTGTTTTCGAACGCCCGATTGCGGGGCAGCTGGACTGTTGATGGAGACTATTCCGACGACTGGACCGAACATCCGATGCGAGAAATCGTCGGACCGGATGGTTGTCCGGCGTTTGAAACCCGGCTTCAGCTCCGGGATGATCCGGAAAAAACCGTGTTTCACTGGGGGGTTATTCTCGATGGGCCGGAGCGGCCAAACCTCTGGGGAATTCCGACGGAGGTGCCCGACCCGGCTTCCGTGGAGCGGTTTCGGTCGTTTCGCTTGCAACCCGGCGATGCTCACCAAATCGAGACGTTTTACCTGACGTTCAGCCGCCGACTGGGTGCCAATAAAGTATTTCATCAGCCGGACGAAAAACCGGGCTTGCAATTTTCGGTCTGGGCCCCCAATGCGCAGGCCATCGAGGTCGTTTTCGGCCTGCCAGACAACGGGTACATTACGAACGATGGCATCGGCATTGATCCCCACCGCGCTCCTGTTCCGCTGAAACGATCCAGTGACCCGACCCTCTGGCAAAGTCCGGTTTTGCCCGACTTCCGGGCCTTCGAACGGTTGCCTTATATGTACAAACTGCTCAATGCGCAGGGCGATACGGTGTACCGGACGGATATTTTTTCCCGCAGCCAGATCGGTTGCGGCAGCATCAATCCCGAAAACAGTCCGAACTGGCCGGGCACCATCGAGACGCTCGACGGGGCCATTAGTTGCAGTATGATCATCGACCCCGACACCATCAGCCGGGATTTCGAGCCGCCTACCGACCACGACACGGTCCTCATTCCTGCGAATGAATTCTGGGCCAATGAGTTTACCCCCACCTTACCCGTTCCCACCCAGGTAGACGATCTGGTAATCTATGAATTACACATCGGAGCGCTCGGCTTCGGCAAAGATCGCCCGGGTGATTTAACCGATGCCATTGCCTTACTGGATTACCTGACGACGCTCGGCATCAATACCATTGAACTCTTGCCGATGGCGGAGTTTACGGGCAGCATTGCCTGGGGCTACGGGGGTACCCACCACTTTGTCATCGAATCCAGCGCCGGTGGGCGCGATCAATACCGGCATTTTGTGCGCGAATGCCACCAGCGCGGTATTGCGGTCATCCAGGATGTGGTCTACAATCACTACAATTATGCCGCCAGCCGGTCGCAGTGGCAGTATGACTCCACAGCTCCCGAGGACAATAGCTATTACTGGTACGAGGGCCGGTCCGCCGACTATGAATTCCCCGATGGTGGTTACCTCGACAACGGTTCGAGCGGCTGGTCACCCCGGTTTTCCGAAGAAGTGGTCCGGCAGCAGTTCATCAGCAGTGCCGCTTTTCTGATCGACGAAATGCATATCGATGGGTTGCGGGTCGATCTGACCCAGGCCATTCACCGCGACAACTGTCTGCATGCCACTGGTCATACGGTCGGCCGGGCCAACCAGTTCGGCCAGAAACTTTTGCGGGAATGGAGTCGAACGCTGAAAATGATCCGGCCTAACGTCATGCTGATCGCCGAAGACCATACGGGCTGGGAGGCCGTGACCAAACCGGCAGCCGCCGGCGGACTCGGTTTTGACGCAGCCTGGTACGTCGACTTTTACCATAACCTGATCGGTGACGCTAAAGGTCAGGACGGCAAAGCCCGACTCCTGAAACAGGCCGGTTTGGGTTTCAACGATCCCCTGCCGATGCGTCAGTTTGCCGGAGCGCTTTACCAAAGCCAGTATAACCGGGTGGTTTTCCACGAGTCGCACGACGAAGCCGGGAACCACGACGGCCCGCTCTCTTTCAGCACGGCGCGCACGATGGTGGTGGCCGTTAACGACGCCCCCATAACCGGCCTCACCCGGTTTTGGGCCGAACGGCGGTCGCGAACGGTTTTTGGACTCTCGCTGCTGTCGGCCGGCACATCCATGTTTTTTATGGGCGAAGAAATTGGAGCCCAACGACGCTATAAGTACGACACCTTCATTCAGCAGCGCGAAGATTTGTGGGGTGAACGCGCGGGCGCGGGTGCCCCTATGTACCGGTTCTACCAGGATTTGATCGCTGTCAGCAAGCGACTCAACGCGATTCGGAGCAAGAATATCGACATTCTGCACGTTCAGGACGACACCCGCGTTCTGGCATTCAAACGGTGGCTCGGCAACGAACAGGTCCTGATCATCGCCAGTTTGAACAACCAGCCGTTCCACCGCTACACGATTTACAGCGATGCGTACCGGCTCCCATCGGGCGGCTGGAAAGAGATTTTCAACAGCGATGCGGACCAGTACGGCGGCTCGAACGTTGGCAATGGCGGGGCGGTTGTCCCGGCTTCGAATGGCCAGGTAACGGTCACGCTCCCCGCCAGTGGTTTTGTAATTTTCGTTCAGCAATAAGACGTCAGGGAGCCGGGGCGGTGGCGACTGCAATTTTCGAGTCGGCGGTTCCGTAGTACAGAAACCAGCGCCCTTTGTAGGGCACCAGGCCTTCAATAAAACAGACGTGATTTACCTGCCCTTCAATCTCATACGGCTGATCCGGTTTCATAAAATACGTTTCCGAGCGATCGAGCAACTGGGTAGGTTCGTTGGCGTCGAACAGCAATTGGCCGGCGGCATAGGTTCCATCGGGTAAATTGCGGTCGCCGTCCTTACTGTTGTTCATCCCGTTATACAGCAGAACAATGCCATCTTTGGTCAGCAACGCGGGCGGCCCCGGTTCCAATAACCGGTAATCGTGCTTGCCTTCCCGTCGCTCGGCTACGGCGAACAGCTTGCCATTCGGTGTTTCAACGGGCGTCCAGTGAATCAAATCCGGCGACGACGCGCAATACAGTTGCGGCTGATCGCCCCAGTACATCCAGTATTTGCCCCCGATTTTCTGCGCCACCATCCGGCTTCCGATGCGCTTGCACACAATCGACCCCGACTTCGACCATTCGTTGCGGTATTTCAGGTCATCGAACGCCAGACCCTGTTTGGTCCAGTTCACCAGATCCCTGGAGGTCGCCACGCAAAGCCGGGCTTTATCGCCGTCGTAGGCGGTGTAGGTCATCACATACACCCGGTTCGGGCTTTCCACAATCCGCGGATCTTCGCAGCCGCCCTCCCATTCATACGACTTCATGGCATCGTTGTTCGGGTAAAAAACCGGTTGAGGCCGCCGTTTGAAATGAATCCCGTCCGTACTGACCGCCAGGCCCAGCCGGGAGGTTCCGGCATGTTTACCGACCGTATCTTCGGCCCGGTAGATCAGGCAGATTTTCCCGTTGCGCACTACCACGGCCGGATTGAATACGTCCTTCTCTTCCCAGCGCACGGTTTCGCCCCGGACGGGGCACGCAAAGGTGGTGGTCTTTCGGGCATCGAGCACCGGGTTGGCTTTGTTCTGTTTGACAAACTCGCCAAGCATCCACGGTTTGTACGGCGATTGGGCGTGGAGGGTAGTCCAGAAAAATAAAACAACCAGGGAAGAAAAAATACGACGAAGCATGGAGCGGAGTTTAGGGAACTGACAGAAATACGTAACGCGGTTTTCCACCCCAACTTAACAGAAATTATGCTAAAAATGGCAAATCCGGACACTTCAGCGCCGAAAATTGCCAGTTCGGACAAAACTCTTTTGAATACAAACCCAAAAGAACCCACCTTTGTACCCGACTAAACAACACAACTAATGAAACGAGTTTTGATTTTTTCGAGTGTCTTCACGGTTTTCCTCGCCTTCCTGACGAGCTGTAACCAGGAAGATGTCGGACCGCTGCAGGAGGGTGAAAAGACATTTTCGCTGAGCGGTTTCGACAAAGTAGAAATGGGAGGTGGTTTTGACGTGAATGTACAGCCCGGTTCGTCCTTCCAGATCGTAGCCAAAGGCGATCAGCGGAACCTGGATGACCTGGATGTAAAAATCCGGAACGGGGCCCTGACGGCGGAATACCGGACCCACAAAAACCGGAAATATACCACCGAGTTCACGATTACGATGCCCACGCTGCGGGCTGTCAATTTCTCCGGCGGAGTGCATTCGACCATCAAGGGATTTGCCAACGCAGCTACCCTGGACATTGAACTCTCCGGCGGTTCCCACGGTACGATGGACGTACTGGCGGGTCGTACCAACGTCGTCGTGTCGGGTGGTTCAAAACTGGAACTGAAAAAACCGGAAGTTACTACGGGCGACGATACCGTTACCGGCGCGGCCAACCAGTTTACGATCGACGCGTCCGGCGGTTCGCACCTCTACGCGTTTGCCTATCCAGCCAACGAAATCACGGTGAAAGCTACCGGTGCCAGCCAGGCCGAAATCACGGTTTCGCGCTCGCTGACCGCCGAAGCTAGCGGAGCCAGCAAAATCCGGTACCGGGGCAACCCCGCGAATGTTAACCAGAATGCCAGCGGGGGCAGCAAAATCGAACGCGATTGATTCTACCCATCGACTAAAACCGCTTACTGCGAACCCATTTACCCATCCACACCAGAACCGACAAAACCCTGACCGGATTGCATTTCCGCCGTCAGGGTTTTTGTTTTTTACTGGTAAAAGAAGCCGGATTTCCGTACCTTTGCCCCTTCATTTCACAAAGGAACCATCAATGATTTCAGTTCAGAACGTCTCACTCCGCTACGGGAAGCGGGTTTTGTTTGACGACGTCAATATAAAATTTACGGCCGGCAACTGCTACGGCGTCATCGGTGCGAACGGGGCGGGGAAGTCAACGTTTTTGAAAATCCTCTCGGGCGAAATCGAACCGCAAACCGGCTCGGTGGTCATTACGCCCGGCGAACGGCTTTCGGTCCTGAAACAGAACCAGTTCGCGTACGATGAATTCCCGGTTTTGCAAACCGTCATTATGGGAAACCAGCGGTTGTACGAGATCATGCAGGAGAAAGACGCGCTCTACGCCAAGGCCGATTTTACGGATGCCGATGGCGAACGGGCGGCTAACCTAGAAGCCGAATTTGCGGAGATGAACGGCTGGGATGCCGAGTCGGACGCGGCTTCGCTGCTGAGCGGCCTGGGCATCAAGGAGGACCTGCACTACAGCCAGATGGCCGACCTGAACGGTTCGGAAAAGGTGCGGGTGTTGCTCGCCCAGGCGTTGTTTGGCAACCCGGATATTCTGCTGCTCGACGAACCGACCAACAACCTCGACGTAGAATCGAGCCTCTGGCTGGAAAACTTTCTGGCCAATTTCAAGAACACCGTGATCGTAGTGTCGCACGACCGGCACTTCCTCGATCAGGTTTGTACGCAAATCGTGGATATCGACTTTTCCAAGGTGCGTCTGTTCACCGGCAACTATTCGTTTTGGTACGAATCGAGCCAGCTGGCGTTGAAACAACGGCAGGATCAGAATAAACGGACGGAAGACAAACGCAAGGAACTCGAAGAATTCATCCGGCGGTTTTCGGCCAACGCGTCCAAATCCAAGCAGGCCACCAGCCGGGCCAAATTGCTGGAAAAACTGACGCTCGACGACATTGCGCCTTCGTCCCGCAAATACCCGTACATCAATTTCAAGCCGGAGCGCGAACCGGGCGATCAGATTTTGAACGTTGAAAATCTGACCTATACCGCCGAAGACGGAACGCGGCTGTTTACCAATCTGTCGTTTTCGATGCGCAAGGGCGACAAGATTTTCTTCTTCAGCCGCGACGGCCTGGCGGTCACGGCCCTGTTCGACATTCTGGCGGGCGAACGCAAAGCCGATTCGGGCGACTACAAATGGGGCGTCACCATCACACCCTCCTATTTCCCCAATGATACGGGTCGCGACAAGTTTTTTCAGAACGACCTGAACCTGGTGGACTGGCTGCGGCAGTTTTCCGCCGAAAAAGATGAAAGCTTTATTCGCGGTTTTCTGGGCCGGATGCTGTTTTCAGGCGAAGAATCCCTGAAGAAATCCACGGTTTTGTCCGGGGGGGAGAAAGTGCGTTGTATGTTGTCCAAAGTCATGCTTTCGGGTGCCAACCTGCTGGTGCTGGACGAACCGACCAACCACCTCGACCTCGAATCCATCACGGCACTCAACAACGGGCTGATCGATTTCAAAGGCCCGGTTCTGTTCACTTCGCATGACCACCAGTTCGGCGAAACCATTGCCAACCGCATCATCGAAATCGCTCCGAATGGTCACCTCGACAAACTGATGACCTACGACGAGTACCTGACGGACGACCGTGTCAAAGAACAACGGGCTACCCTGTATAAATAGGGCGTCGGTATACGGTTTTCGGTTCGGTGGTTCCTGATAAAATCGCCAGCCACCGATAACGGAAAACCGTATACCGAAACCCGTTAATCAGCATGACCTCCCCCGTCAGGACGGTTCGGGTTCACCGCTCTTTCCTTGTCAATAAAGCAAGAATTACCCCGCTTGAAGGAAACCGGATCGTTAGCGATACAATCGAAATCCCGATGGGTACCCATTACCGCGACGCTTTTTTGAAAGCGCTGGGCCTATTCGCCCGTTTCAAACCACCGGATGGCATCTTCAATCGACTGGCGAACCGGCGTCTGCGGCAGGTTTAATACCCACCGGGCTTTTGCGCCCGAATAGTAATTTGGCTGGGTTATGAGCTGTGCATTGATGCGATTGATCGGCAAACCGTTCCGGACAAGCCGCTCGCCCACGGCGCCTAACCGACCAGCCGCCCGAATCAGCGAAACCGGTATCGGCAACAGCTTCTTTTTCCTCCCAGACAGCTGCGCCACCAGCGGAAAAAACTGCTCGTAGGGCAGGTTTTCATTGGCCAGCAGATAGCTTTCCCCAGTCGTTCCCCAGCGCAGGGCGTTCACCGTGGCCCGGGCGGCATCCCGCACATCGACGAAACTTTTGCCGCCCTCCTTCGGGTAAAAAACCGCCCGGTTTTGCAAAACATACCGAATCACCGCCCCCGAACTCGGCTTGAAATCATACGGTCCCAGCATAAACGTCGGATTGACAATGACGGCATCGACGCCCTGCTGAACGGCCATCAGCACCCGCTGTTGCGCTTCGTATTTGCTGGCAATGTAGCCCGACGCCATCTGATGGAAGGCATACGGACTCTCTTCCGTGGCCGGATTTTCCAGACTACCCGGCCGAAACACCGAGGCCGTGCTGACCAGCACCAACCGGGCTCCACTCCCTTTTTTGACGGCCGCCAGAATATGCTCCGTACTGGCCACGTTGGCGTCATAATAAGCCGCCAGCGGAGTCGGATACGGATCGGTGCGTGCGGCTGCGTGAATAACCGCCTGACAACCCCGAACCGCTTTTTCGATATCCACCGGGCTTGTGATGGCCACCTTCACCCATTCAACCTCCCCAAACCACGGCAAGGTGTGAATCCGCTCGGGGAGAGAGCGGTAAAGGGCCTTTACTTCGTACCCCTGCTGTACTAATTCTCCGGCAAGATGGACCCCGAGTAAACCCGTTGCGCCCGTTAGCAATACCTTCATGCCGCCGGTGTCAGTTCCTTGCGAAGCATCGATACCAGGAGCGGCTGGCGCCACGACCACGGAATCCAGCGCGTCATCCAATAGCCGACTTTGTTGGTCCAGCCCGGAATGATCACCGATTGCCCCTGCGCCACCTGCTGCAGGGCGGTTTGCACAATCAGCTCAAGTGGAACCGTCGCCATCCGCCCCAAACGACCGTGTTTCCGCAAGCGGGCCTGATTTTCGGGTGAATGCGGCATGGGGCCAGGATGCAGCACACTGACCTGGACGCCCTTTCGCTCCAACTCCGCCCGAAGTCCGAGTGAAAACGAGTAGATAAACGCCTTCGACGCCGGATAGACGGTTTTGTAGGGAATGGGTGAAAAAGCCGCCATGCTCGACACGTTCAGGATGTACGATTGCGGAAATTTCAGGAGAAACGGCAACACCAGGCGGGTCAGAAGCGAGGTCCCAATGATGTTCAGTTGCAGAATCCGCTCGATTCGTTCCGTGTCGGCCTGGTCGAAAGCCTGCGAACCACCCATGCCAGCGTTGTTGATCAGGTAAAATATCTCGAAGCGAGACGTTTGCAGCCAGGTAATCAGGCTCTCGATATTCGGCCGGGCGCACAAGTCGGTTTCGAAATACGCCACCCTGACGTTGCAGGTCCGGCGGATCTGGGCCGCCAGTTCCGGCAACTGTTCGTGGGGTAATGAAACCAAAATCAGGTTGTGGCCCTGCCGGGCGAGTTGCAGGGCAAAGGCCTTTCCAAGACCGGCACTGGCACCGGTTATGAGCACAAACTTATTCATGACGTTCTGGTTGGTGGAATCGAATGAGTAGGCGAGGAATGGTTCAGCATCATAACGATTCAGGGCGGACCAAACAGCACCGTCCAGGCCGACCGCAGCGACCGGGCCTGCCGCAAATCCCGCCAGATATCAGCCCAGACGTGAAAGTTCAGGTAAACCGGGTTGAACGATTCTACCGGTTTGGTCAGGCCGTATACCGGTTTTTCGTCCTCCTCCTGAAAGGTTCCGAACAGACGGTCCCAGATAATCAGCGAAGAGCCAAAATTCTTGTCGATATACCGTTCGTTGCTCCCGTGGTGAACCCGGTGGTGCGAAGGCGTTACGAAGAAAAATTCAAACCAGCGCGGCAATTTGCCGATCATCTCGGTATGAATCCAGAATTGGTACAGCAGATTAATCTGGTAACAGGTCAGCAGGACAACGAGATTGAGGCCGGATAACCAGGCCGGAATGAAGAAAATCAGTTTCAGGTGCTGCGTCCACGAATTCCGGAAAGCCGTCGAAAAATTGAGGTGTTCGGAGGAATGGTGCGTGACGTGCGTGGCCCACCAGACGCGCTGTTTGTGCGCCGTAAAATGCGCGAAATAATTGCAGATATCGATGACCGCGTACGCCAGCACCCAGGTCCACCAGTGCGTTTCGATACGCCAGGGAATGAGGTCGCTGAAGAAAATCGCCATGCCGAAAACACTGGTTTTCAGCAGGCCGTTGATGAGCAGGCTCCCGGCCCCAATCCCAACCGATGACCAGAAATCATGGCGCTGGTACCGATGGTCCTCGTCGTGCCGGGTCAGCCAGAACTCGAGAAGCACCGAGCCGAAAATAACCGGCGCGGCATAGGCCGTCAGGGGGAGCAATTCGCGCTCCAGTTGCTGCAAATCCATTAGTGCGTTGTTTACTGTTCGCCCTAATGACAGCCCACGAAATGCTCCCCCCTATCCGGAAAGGCAAAAAAATAAGACTGAACAATAAAACATGAGCATACCCTGTTGACTATCAACAGGGTATACCTTTTCAAATTCTCAGTTTATCCTTCAGAATTCACTATTCATTCAATCAAAGCTGGGCCGTCCCGGTAGCCAGTTCGGGGGTAGACTCCGGTGCCGACGGGAGTTGGTCCTTTTCCATAACTTCCTTGAAACGATGCAAATCCTTTTCAATCAATTGCGCAAAGGTTGAATTGAAAAGCTTCATCACCGCATTGCCGAGGTGTCCGACGGGCGGGCGGTATTGGATCGTCGCCTGAATTTCGGTGCCAAAACCGTCGGCCGAATCCGTAAACCGGACTTCCCCCGCGTTATCGATCGTAGCGCCTTCCACCGATTTCCAGACCAGCCGTTCATTCGGTTTTTCGTGAATCAGCTGGGCATCCCATTCCACTGATCCGACGGTTTCGGCCACTTTCCCCTCGCCCAACTGCGCCACCCAGTGCGAGTGCGTCGAATCCAGTTGCCGGACTTCTTTCAGGTGCGACATAAACCGGGGCAGGTTTTCGAGTTTGCGCCAGAATTGGTAGACGTCCTTGCGCGGTTTATAAATCGTCTGACTCACCGAAATCTGGATTGGTTTCAGGGGGGTCACGTCCGCGTCCGCCATGGACCCGCCCATGGCTTCGCGCATCGGACAATGGCCCGACATGCCCCGGTAGGTCAAATAACCGCCGACCGCAGCCAGTAACAACCCGCCAAACGTACCGCGCTTC
Source organism: Larkinella bovis (assembly GCF_042655385.1). Lineage (NCBI taxonomy): Bacteria > Pseudomonadati > Bacteroidota > Cytophagia > Cytophagales > Spirosomataceae > Larkinella > Larkinella bovis. The sequence continues at coordinate 1,142,855 of NZ_JBHSMA010000001.1, forward strand.
AGGCCATACGTTAACAACAGGCCACCGCCAACCGTTGACCAAACGCGCTCTTCCTCACCCACATTTACCAGACTAGAACCACTGGCTTCCAGTTTTGCCAGTAGCGGTTTTTCTGTATTTGTCATGCTGCTTACGCTTTAAAGTTGATTTCATACACCTTAACCGAAACCCGGGTTAGTTGTTTAGAAATCAATAGCTCCCGACGAAACGGGTGAAGCGGTGCCGAGAATTGGTTCGTTCCGTCGATCGATTCCGGTATGGACCTTTTGATTATTGTGATTAAATGATTAACTATGATTTCTTATTGAGGTAGATCCGTTAATCAAGTCCTTTCAATCGGTCATTTTAAACTTTTTGAACATGGGAAAAGGAGATGTCAAAACCAAACGTGGCAAAATCTGGCGGGGTTCATACGGTGTCAAACGCCCCAAGCTGACGAATCAACATAGAAAACCGGCCAACCCGGCCAACGAATAAACCGTCACCTTTCAGCCAAGAAGCCCCGTTCAGAGCGGGGCTTTTTTTGTTCGAAAGCCCCCGGATGGTACAGCTTTTGCGGGCATTTCGCTATACTCTGTCCTTGATTATGGCTAAACAAAAACCGCCCGGCAACCACCTTAAACCGCATCCGAGTCGTACCAACAGCGCGTTCCGGCCCGCACCCGTTTCCGAAACTCCGCTTCCACCCCCCTCGACAAAGGTGCGTGCCAATTCCGGCCCGAATCTCTGGTTGTGGCTTCCGCTGGTCTTGCTCGCGATTTTTATTGCCTATTCCGTTGGCTTCCGAAACGGGTTTGTAGACTGGGACGATTCGGAGTATGTCTTCGGCAATCCGTATGTGCTGGAGCCAACCGGTGAACACGTTCGTACCTTGCTGAAAGCGGTGGTTGCCCTGAATTTTCACCCCCTAACGATGCTGTCGCTGGCGGCCAATTCGGCCCTGTTCGGTCCGTCGCCCACTTCTTTTATCATTGCCAATACGGTTTTTCACCTGCTGAACACCCTCCTGGTTTTTGCACTGGCGTTTGCGTTAAGTCACAAAAACCGTTGGGTCGGACTCTTTGTGGCCGTCCTCTGGGGGCTCCACCCGATGCACGTTGAATCGGTAATCTGGGTATCCGAACGCAAAGATGTTCTCTATACATTTTTCTTTCTCTCGGCCTGCCTGACCTATCTTCGCTTCCGGCGTTCCGGCGCAATGGTCTGGCTGGTGCTTACGTTCGGCCTGTTCGTTTTATCCTGTTTATCGAAGGCGATGGCGGTTGTTCTTCCCCTCGTTTTATGGCTGATTGACTACTGGCAAGCGGGTGATGACGGGGTAAAGAAACGGGGAATTTCAGCCCTCTGGCTGGAAAAAGCGCCGTTTTTCCTGGTGGCGGTTTTGGTGGGCCTGATGGCCACCAACGTGCAGGCTGGTGGTGACTTTCACGGCTGGCTGATCCGGATTGCGGAGAAAAAAGACGCCGTCGGGCAGGAACCGTTTGCGGCCCGGTGGTTTGTTTACGGCAGTTACGGTTTTTTGCAATACCTGCTGAAACTGGTTGTTCCCATCCGATTATCGGCTTTTTACCCCTACCCCGAAAACGTCAGAAACATCGAACCGCAGCACTGGCTGGGACCGCCGGTTTTTCTGCTGGTCGTGGGCTATGCCATCTGGCTGCTGTTCACCGCCCGACATGAACGCCAGCGGCTGGTTGTTTTTGGCATCGGTTTTTTCCTGATCACGATTCTGCTGGTGTTGCAATTCATGACGGTTGGGGCGGCTATTATGGCCGATCGCTACAGCTACCTTTCCTACTTTGGCCTTATTTTCCTGATTGTCTACGGCTTACAGGCCAAATTCAGCAGCTCATCGTCCCGGTTTCAAATCGTAACGGCCGGTCTGGTGGCGTTTTCAGCCTGGTGTTTTTACCTCACCATCCGGCAGGTTCAGGTCTGGAAAAATACGGAGACGCTGTGGCTCAATGCCCTGCGGTTTTATCCCGAAAACGATCAGATTCGTGAGGGGCTGGGCGATCATTACGGCAAAAACAACCGCATTGACGAAGCCATGCAGCAGTTCCAGGCCGCCGTTCAGAACGGAAGCAGCCGGTATCATTGCTACGAAGGCTTGGGAAACGCCTACGGGCTAAAAAATGAACCACTCAAGGCCCTTGAGATGTACGATCAGGCGATTCGGATGGACTCGGCAAAGAGTGATGTGTACTACAACCGGGGTCTGACGTTCAACAAACTAAACCGGTTTCAGGACGCCCTGCGCGACTTTAACAAGGCCCTGGCCCTGGTTCCGGAAAAAGACACCATTGTGTTGACAGCCCGTGGTTTTTCGTATCTCCAGCTGAAGCAGTACCGGGCCTCCCTGACCGACTACAACCAGTTTCTCCGGTACAAACCCAACGATCCAACGGCGCTGCACAACCGGGGCGTCAGCCGGTTTTACCTGGGCGATCGGGCCGGCGCCCTGGCCGACATCCGACGGGCTGTGGCCCTAAAACCGGATTATGAAGAAGCCCGAAATAACCTGAAGCAACTGGAGCAGGCCGGGCCATGACCCGCACCAAACCCGTATTTTCGTATATTTACCGGTCAGCACTAGCCATGAACAGCATTTTGGGGTCTGTTCATTGGTTTTCATTCCAGATCATGGGCAAGTTTTACGATTCCATCCAACCCGCGCACCGGGCATTCATCGAAAAACAGCATATTTTTTTCGTAAGCACGGCCCCGCTCAGCGCCGAAGGACACGTCAATCTGTCGCCCAAAGGGCTCGACTGCTTCCGGTTTTTATCAGACAACACGGTCGGCTATATGGATCTCATCAGCAGTGGCAACGAAACCTCGGCGCATACTCGGGAAAACGGTCGTATTACGCTGATGTTCTGTTCGTTCGCGGGCGCTCCCTTAATTTTGAGGCTGTACGGCAAAGGCCGCGCGGTTTTACCAGGTTCGGAAGACTGGGCGGTTTATGCTCCGCATTTTACCCTTTACCCCAGCACCCGACAACTTATTGTGGCCGATATCAGTCTGGTGCAGACTTCCTGCGGTTTTGGCGTTCCGCTATACGAATACGTTGGCGAACGCGACATTCACTTTGATTGGGCCGAGAAAAAGGGAGAGGAAGGTCTTCAGGAGTATGTTCAGGAAAAAAATTTAGTCAGTCTTGACGGTCTACCAACGGATCTGGGGTTAAGAAAGTAGTGGCCTTCATTTGGTTAAGACCACCGTTCCCCGTTGCTGCCATCGTTTTCCATCCGGTTTTTCAATGTCCAGACGATACGAATAGGTGCCCGTCGGTACCGGTTGATTGTCCAGATAACCATCCCAGCCCTCCCGGGCGTCCCCGGTCCGAAAAACCACCTCTCCCCAGCGATTGTAAACCGTCAATTGCAACGATCCACCCAGCAAGCCCTGCGGCAAAAACCGGTCGTTAATGCCGTCCTGGTTAGGGCTGAACGCGTCGGGCATAAAAACCGTTGAGTCAGCCATTTTGGGCGGTTCCGGGGGTTTTGGTGGCACATAGCAGACTTCCGGTGATGGTCCGGCCCGTAAGCAGGTATCAGCCAGCACCAGCCGAAAACAAACCGGTTGGGTCGTATCAGCTTCCATCTGAATTACCGGATGTTCAGCTTCGGAAGCAGTTGCGGTTTGTTCAAAAATTCCGCCCGGTGATCGTTGCTCGACCCGGAACGGGTTGCCGCCCGGATTACGGACCGTTATTTCCAGCCTATCGGCACTCACGGCCCGAACCCGATCGATGACCGGACCAGCGGAAGGAGTAGAAGGTCGAAACGTCACCCGTGTTGTGCCGCCACAATTGCCGTAGAGGTGAACACCCCGGACCGAAATCGATCGCGGACTCCCATCGGCATACGTATGAACGCCCACCGGCCCAACCCCGTCAAGCTGTTCGTTCGTGCCATCGCCCCAATTCACAACGTACCAGTCATACTGGTATTCAGCCGATTTAGGAATGGAAATCATCACCCGGTTCAGGCAACCCGATACGAGCAGTTCGGGGGCCAGTGTGTCGTACACCTGCACAATGGCACAGACGCGAAGCGGCCGGCCGTTCTGTTCCGAATATTGAAGGACCCGGTATAAACCCGCCTTATGGTAGGTAAAAACCGAATCGGCTGTCAAATCCGAGGCCCTGGGAGTCCCGCCCTGATAATCAAAAACGTATCGAATATTGGTAACATCTTTCAGGCCGCTGGAAGCCGTAACGGTCAACGGTAAACAGCCAATACCGGGCCGAATCTGGAGGGAGCCGGTAAACTGTCCGGGGCCAGAAATGCACTGGTCGGACTGGGCCTGACATTTGGGTGAGCAAATAACTGAAAAAACGGTGCAGAGTGTGCTCCAGAAAAACGCAGCACCCCGTACACCGTTTGTCATGATCTGTTTGGTTAAGTCAACTTCACCGACTGACCGGATTGGGCGGCCCGGTAAATCGCTTCCACAATCCGGATATCCCGCATTCCCTCTTCGCCCGGCGCAATCAATGGTTTATTGTTCATGATGGCCAGACTATCGTCGTCCATCTGCATAGCCTGCTGCCGCGGAACCTCGTAGGGATGCTGGATGCGCACCCCGCCGGTGGCCTCGCCTTTCTGGCCGTTATAAGCCGAATACGGTTCCATTTTCAGGAATCCTTTTTCGCCCGTCACGTGCAGGAAGTTCATGTTTATGCCAAAGCTGGTCTGCACGGCGGCCCGGGCACCGCTCGGAAAAACGAGCTGGGCCATGGTGGTTTCGTCCAAACCGTTCCTGTAGATTTCAGGCCGGGTAGTATACTGCTGGGCCGTCACCGAAATGGGTTCCTCACCCGTGGCCAGCCGCGCGCCCTGTAGCACGTAAACGCCCATGTCGTACATGACGCCCCCGCCCATTTCCTTCTTCTGCTTCCAGTGATTGGTCCGCCCGTCGAAATACCCCGCCGAGCAACTCACCATCTTGATCTTGCCGATTTTTCCGTCGCGCAGAAACTTGATGTATTCCTGCGTGTTGGGTTCGTGCTGCAATCGGTACCCAACGGCCAGCAGCCGCTTGTTCTGCTTACAGGCATCGATCATGTCCTGGCATTCTTTCTCCGTAATCGCCATCGGCTTTTCCACCCAGACGTGCTTCCCGGCCTTAGCCGCCCGGATTACGTAGTCGCGGTGCATCGAGGGGGGAAGAATTACGTACACAACATCGATATCCGGATTGTTGGCGATCTTGTCAAAGTTGTCGTAGTTGTACACATTCTTTTCGGGAATGTTGTACTTCTTCACCCAGGTTTCGGCTTTCGCGGGTGTTCCCGTCACGATCCCGGCCAGGTAACAATGTTTGGTCAACTGCAAGGCCGGAGCAATCAGATCGGTGCTATAATAGCCCAACCCCACCAGGGCCACGCCAAGCCTGTCTTTTTTCTGCGCAGATGCAATGCTGAGGGGCGAAAAAGCCAGCGAAGATGCCAGCAGTCCGGTTTGCTGAAGAAAGGTTCGTCGGGAAGCCATGCAGAGTGATCAGTTATGAATTAAGAGTTAAGAGTGATGAGTTAAGAGTGATGAATACATCCGAAAACTCTTAACTCATCACTCTTAACTCTTAACTAAATTAATCGTCGTAACTTAAGCCGTACTGTTTCAAGACATCAGCCGGGACGCCTTCCCACTGGTTGGGCGTGTTACCGACGTAGCCGAGGTCTTTGATTCCCATCTGGCTGGTAAAAAAACCGGTGGCCACCAGGCCGCGCATCATGTTGAAGAACGAAACGCCCTGCGACATTTCCGGTTTGGCTTTGGCCGGATAAGCAATTTCGTCAACGATTTCAATTTGCTGCGCCTTCAGGCAATCGGCAAATTTCTTACCGAACCGTTTCACGCAGACGTTATCGAGCCAGCGGATTCCCCCCCGCATCGGCGTTTGCCATTGGGGCTGATCCTTCATCATGAACTCAATGAACGCCGGTGTTCCGGCCTGGGAAGCACTGCCGGACTTGGCATCGGCGGGAATAATGATATCACCCAGCACGGTTACCGTTTTCAGTTCGTGGGGGGTGAAGAATTTTTCCGCGTTCAGTTTGGCGTCACGTTCGGCTTCGAATTTCTGCCGACCACCCGGCACTTTCACCGGTTTGACATCGGGCGGCAGGATCGACTCCGCAGCGGCAATCTGCGGGTTCATCCCGGCAAATCCCAGACTGCTCAGGGTAATGGCTTTGAGAGAATCTCTACGTTTCATAGTGTGAGATTTTTCCCTGCTACGCTCCGATGTTCTCTGATCAACCCCGTGTACCAAACGGTTAGTAGAGGCAATCCGAGAACCTCGGAGCGAAGCAAAGATTTAGATGTTCTTCTGTTTAACTTGATCGATGATGTAGTCGGAAGTCCGCCACGAATTGGCCAGGATCGTCCAGGTCACGTTTTTGTCCCCCTGCGACGGAAAAGCCGCAGCATCAACGATGAACAGGTTCTTGACGTCGTGGGCCTGCGAATATTTGTTCAACACCGAGTTTTTCGGGTCGTTCCCCATCCGGGCAGTACCGATTTCGTGGATGATTTTTCCGGGAGCTTCCAGACCGTAATTGTTTTCCGGACCCGGTTTTTTACCGAGGGGAATTCCGCCCATGGCGTGGATAATCTCTTCGAATGTATCCTGCATGTGCTTGGCCTGCTTGATCTCGGCATCCGACCATTTGTAATTGAACCGCAGGGTCGGAATTCCGTACTTATCTACCGTATTGGGATCGATTTCGCAGTAATTGCTTTCCAGCGGAACCGGTTCGCCCCGACCCGCCATGCCGATGTTCGCACCGTAGAACCGGCGGAAATCGTCTTTCAGGCTGGCGCCGTAGCCGCCCGCTTCCTTGGGTTTGCCGTCCCGACCGGGCACCATGCTATTACGTCCTTCCATCCCGAAACCGAAACCGTACATGGGCATCCCCATTCCACCGCCGTACTCGATATGGTATCCACGCGGAAAGTCTAACTTCTTGTTATCCAGCCACCAGGGCGAATAGATGTGTGCACCGCCCACACCGTCTTCGTTGTAGCGCTTGCGGTCCATCAACGCGGGAATGAAAGCACCGCGCGAAGCTCCGGTCGAGTCATTGAGGTATTTTCCCACGACACCGCTGGAGTTGGCCAGACCGGTTTGGAAACGGGGTGATTTCGAATTCAGCAACAACCGGGCGGTTTCGCAGGTACTGGCCGCCAGAACCACCACTTTTCCCATCACCGACTGTTCGGTCAGGGTTAATGTATCGACGTAGGACACGCCATTGGCCAGACCGGTTTTGGCGTCGGTCAGCACTTCGCGGGCCATGGCATTGTTGATCAGCGTCACTTTCCCGGTTTTAACGGCCGGAATACACAAAACCGACGACGAGGAGAAGTCGGCATAGGCCTGACAGGCCCGGCCACACTGGGCACAGTAGAAACATCCCCCACGGTCGTGAATGGGCTTGGTCAGGATCGACAGCCGGGACGGAATAACTGGCACCCCGACACTTTTCGCCCCTTTCTTGATCATCAGTTCGTGCAGACGCGGTTTCGGCGGGGGCAGAAACCGGCCATCGGGGGCATCCCGCAAGCCTTCTTTCGACCCAAACACCCCGATCAAATCATCTACTTTGTCGTAATAGGGAGCGAAGTCTTCATAGCTGAGGGGCCAGTCTTCGCCAATCCCGGTCAAACTTTTCCGTTTGAAATCATCCGGTCCCATCCGCAGGGAAATCCGGCCCCAGTGGTTCGTCCGGCCACCGAGCATCCGCGAACGAAACCAGTAAAACTCCGTTCCTTTTACCGCCGAATACGGTTCTCCTTCAATATCCCATCCGCCCCAGGCCGCATCGAAATCGCCAAACGCCCGGGTCGTTCCGGCTCCCCGACGGGGTGATTCGTATGACCACTTTAACTGGTTAATGTACTTAGGATCAGCCGGGTCAAAATATCCTCCGGCTTCGAGCAATGCAACGGTGGCACCAGCTTTGGAAAGTTGGTAAGCCGCCATACCGCCCCCGGCTCCCGAGCCAACAATGACAACGTCGTATACCTTCGCTGCCTTTTTTATTTGTGGAACATCCATTGAATTTTGGTTTAGTGAGTAGGTCACCGATAAAAAAATATAGAATTTAACTGTTAAAAGTAATACTGAATGCGATAAAGATTCAACGTTTTAAAAAAAAAGCCTTTATCGTTGAAACCGGGCCTTTTCGGGGTTCCGTTAAACAGCTAATCCAAAAGTTTAAGCAGCCAACGGTTTTAACCTCAGAATCAGGCGTAACCAGTTTTCAGGCATTGCGGGGCGGCCAGTCCATTTTTAGCTTGGAATCGTCAAATTTGTGACCTGGGCTAAAGTTACGAATCATCTCCGCTGAATACAAATCTATGGTACCAACTTACTCATACCGAAAGGCGAGATTTCGGGGCTATTTTCCAGTTCAGGCGCCACGGGTTGCCTACGCATTCGCGCCAGTTGGCCTGGTGCCGAGTCCGTAATGAAAACCCTTATTCTGTTTTAATCCAAACCTCCACAGGGAACAAATCCAATAAGATGCTAACTTACGGCACCCCATCCTTTGAATGACATTATGAATAACAGGTTTTCTACCGTTAGTGCGTTAATCATTACTGCTTTCGTTTTGATAAGTACTATAAGCATTCGCCAACAAAGCGCTGAAAATGTTCGTACTGCTAAAAAATCGATCGTGACCGGTGCTGATCAGCCGGACCAATATATACCGTATTTAAAAGGCAAGCGGGTTGCCATGCTGGCCAATCCAACCTCAATTATCGGCAAAAAGCACCTGGTCGATAGCCTGAAGAGCCTTGGTGTCAATATTGTAAAAATATTCGGCCCGGAGCACGGTTTTCGCGGAAAAGCCAGTGCCGGTATTCATGTGGCCGATGAAACCGATAGCGCCACCGGCATACCCGTTATTTCGCTCTACGGCAAGAAAAACAAACCTTCCCGCGGGGATCTCGCCAATGTAGACATTCTGCTGTACGACCTTCAGGATGTGGGCTGCCGCTTTTACACCAACATCAACGCCCTGGTTCGGGTCATGGAAGCCTGTCAGGAAAACGATAAGGAGCTGATGATCCTCGACCGGCCGAACCCCAATGGATATCTCATCGACGGCCCGGTGCTGGACATGCAGTTTAAGTCAGGCATCGGTATGTTTCCGATCCCGATGGCTCACGGTTTGACGGTTGCGGAATTCGCGCAGATGGCCAATGGTGAAGGCTGGCTCACGAATAAGGTGAAATGCAAGCTCAAGATTGTCAAGGTAGCCAACTATGAGCACGATATGCCGTACACGCTGCCGGTACCACCCTCTCCCAACCTGAACACGCAACAGAGCATTTTGCTGTACCCATCTACCTGCCTGTTTGAGGGTGTTTACCTGAACCATGGGCGCGGAACCCAATTTCCATTTACGGTGATCGGCAGTCCGGAACTGAAGGGCCGCTATGCGTTTTCCTACACGCCTACGAGCATCAAGGGCATGGCGGAAACGCCCCTTTTTATGGATCAGGTCTGCTACGGGCTGGACCTGCGCACGTATGATGTCAACCAGCTTCGCAAAAGCCGGCAAATCAACCTCCAGTGGCTCATGGAACTGTACAAGGCACATCCCCACAAGGAGAAGTTTTTCGATTCAAAGCTAAGCAAAGAAATGGGCGTTATTGAACGACTGGTGGGGCATGCCCAGTTCCGGAAACAAATCATGGAAGGGCGCTCGGAGCAGGAAATCCGGGCAAGCTGGGAACCCGGCCTAACCGCCTACAAGAAGATGCGGAAGAAGTATTTGCTCTATCGTTAAACCCTTAAATCGGCATTAACATGCTTTCGGTGGTATTTTCCTGGCTCCTTTGCTTATCGTCGGCAAGTGTCTATCCAGCCAGCTCCATTGCGGCATCGGACACCATTACCGTCCACGGATTATGCTGGGATGTTACCACCGGAAGGAATTTAAAAGCCACTATTTCGGCGCTGGTTGATGGTCGAAAAATTAAGGTCGGGCAAAGTGACGCAGATGGACTATTCAAGCTCTGGATTGCCGATTCAACGCAAATACTATCCTTTGAGGTTGATGGATATCCCGTTACCTCCTTACCGATCAATAAGACTGGGGCAATGGATACGAGTGCCCGGTTCTGGTTTGACCTGCCCATGATTTCGAAAGATTCGCAACAAGTCATCAAGGCTTACCAGGCAGCTCGTCGGCCATCAGACTCCCCTGCCAGATCGGATAGAAGGAATCGAAATAGGTATTTTCAAGTACAGAATGCCCAAACGCTCAAAAGAATACCGGCAACCATCTGCTTCACGTATGCCTCATCAGGCCGCACCCAATGTGTAGCGATTGATTCAACAAAAGTCCCATCATTCATTCAACTGGACGCCCGTCAGAAGATTACGTTCGACGTTCGGGCCGAAGGTTATCAGACATACCATGGAGAAATCCCCGCTAATCTACCGGATACGGCTGATACATTTTACCAAATCAAATTATTGATGCTCAACAATATACTGTCCGTATCTTTCGCCTTACCGCCTAACCTGGTACTGAGTGAATATGAATTTCGAGGGACAACCAATAAAACAAAGCTGTATTGGGGCCCGAAAAAAATTCCTACCCACTTTAGGGAGAACAGCTTTAAACCGGGTGAGGTCTACCGATTTGTAGCGAAATCGACGGAGGGTAATGTCGTGGCCGATGAAACCTTCCGGATGAATCCCGGTCTTACGTTAAAAGCATTTCATCGAATCCTGCCGAAATCAGCCGAAATGGCCCCGAACGGCTCTGAAACGCCAGCTTTCTTCGACAGTACGGTTTTGTACTTCGATCAAAGCGACTATTCGTTACGGAAAGAAGCCCGGGATAAACTCGATTCCATTTCGTGGCAACTCATCAAACTCCGGCATGTAAAGGCCCAACTGACGGGCCATACCGACAATGTGGGCCAACGGAATCTAAACAGGCTGTTGTCAGAATACCGGACACGGGTGGTATCAACCTATCTACACCGGAAAGGTGTTCCAGCCAACCAGCTTTCGTCCTCCTGGAACGGCCCTGATTCTCCGGTCGCTCCCAATGATACAGAAGTTAACAAAGCTAAAAACCGGCGGGTGGTGATCCAGTTTTTTACCAAATAGTAGCTTCTATCACCCTTCCCATTTCAGGCACCCAAAAACCATAAAGCAGAAAACCGTACCTTTGCGGTATGGCACACGTAGGAACCGACGTTCATAAAGCAAAAGAATTTCTGGAACAGGGTGAGGTGATTGGTTTGCCAACCGAAACCGTCTATGGTCTGGCTGGGAATGCCTTGAATCCGGAGGCCGTTTTGAAAATTTTCCGGGTAAAAAACCGCCCGTCGTTCGATCCGCTCATTGTTCATACCGACTCGATCGCGAAAGCGGAAACTTTTGTTAAGCACATTCCGGAGAAAGCCCGGCAGTTAGGCGAACGGTTCTGGCCCGGCCCGCTGACCATTTTGTTACCCAAAAAAACGATCATTCCCGACCTGGTTTCGTCGGGGCTGGAAACCGTCGCCATCCGGATTCCAAATCATCCGCTGGCGTTGCAACTGCTGTCGGTGCTGGATTTCCCGCTGGCTGCTCCGAGTGCCAATCCGTTCGGTTATATCAGCCCTACCACCGCCCGGCACGTTGCCGACCAGCTGGGCCATCAGATTCCGTACGTACTGGATGGCGGTTCGGCGCAGGTGGGCATCGAATCGACCATCATCGGTTTTACGGACGGGGGGCCGATTGTGTACCGGCTGGGTGGTATGGCGCTCGAAAAACTGGAAGCCGTGGTGGGCAAGGTGGCCGTGCGGAGTCATTCAACCTCGAATCCGAAGGCACCGGGAATGCTGAGCAGTCATTATGCCCCCCGAAAACCGCTGTTGCTGAAGAAACCGGCGGAAATCCTGGCAACGTATAAACCGGAGCGAATTGGCGTCCTTTCGTTTGAAGAACTAACCCATTTAATTCCCGCTGAAAACCAGCAGATTCTATCGGTAACCGGCGACATTTCCGAAGCTGCCAAAAACCTGTTTGCGGCCCTGCGGGCGCTCGATACCCTCGATATCGATGTAATCATCACCGAGCTGGTGCCAGAAACGGGACTGGGCCGGGCCATCAACGACCGTTTGCGCCGGGCAGCGTTCAAATGATCGAAAGGAAAAAACAGAAGGAAGCACGAAAGTGCAGTCACTTCCGTACTTCCTCCCCTCCTAGTTTTGCACGGACTTCCCTTTTTTACCACTTTTTGGGGCCTGGGGAGCCGCTGGTGCATCGGGCGGTGCCGGGGCAGCGGGAGCCACAACGGGCGGTGTGGGGGGCGTCGGCGCAGCAGGCATAACCGCCGGGGGTGGTGTGGGCGCTGTCGGTGCAGCAGGCATATCTTCCGGGCGCTCATAGCGCTTCCCGTTATACCAGTACCCCCCTTTCGCACCAGCCGGTTTTCCAGCCCTGGCGGGCCCGATCGGGGCTTTGGGCGCAACGGCCGGTACCGGATCGGGAAGCGTATCCAACCGGCCCAGTATGGCCTGGAGCCGCATCATTTCGGTGGCATGGAAACTTGATTTTTCGGCAATTTGGGCCATTTTGGCTACAAAAATTTCCATCGAATCATTCAGCAGTTTCTGTTGGCCTTCCTCCAATGCCTGCCGGTTAGCCTGGATTTTCGCCATATTATCGTGGTGAAGGGCCTCCATTTTCTTCCTGATCTGCACTTCGTCCTGCTTCATTTTGGCGAGCAACCGACTTTCGGCCTGGCTCAGTTTTCCGTTTAACCGGTTCTTTTTCAATTCCAGGTCAAGCGATTTTTCCAGATTCTGTTCCAGCTCCTTCTGAACTCCCTCCAGCTTCCGGTCCAGCAGCTCCATTTCGCTGTCAAACAACGCCAGCGATTGACTTTCCCTTTCCATCTGTCGGTCAACTTGTTCCATCGGCTTATGCCATTGCTCTATCTCCTCATTCAACCGTTCGAGCTCCCGCTCGTGCTCGTTCAACGTGTTTTCCAGCGTTGCCCGTTTCACCGGATCGATGGTATCGCGGACGACTGCTTCCAACCCGGGCTTACCCGCTTCCTTGCCTTCCGGCCCGGCCGGGCCTGCCTTCCCGGCAGTACTAGAAACCGAATCGCCTTCCCGACGGCCCGGATGGACGGGTTGATATAGGTGTTGGGCAGTTACCAGTCCGGTCAGCAACAACAGACATCCGGCCACGACCAGTCCGTTCGGCGTTACGGACGATTGGGGTTCACTGACGCCAATAACCCGCTTGACCCGTTGCAAAAGCGACTGTTTCCGGGCACCAAATGCCATGGCCAACTCGGGAGCAGGCCAGGCGGTTTGCCGGCGTCCTTCGATGTGAACCAGTGCTTGCGCCAGGCTTGTTCGCTCTCCGCAGACCCGAATGGCCCTATCATCGCAGCAATGTTCACGTTCCTGCCGAATCCGGGCGGACAACCACCAGATGGCCGGGTGAAAAAACAGAACGATCTCAACGACCGACTGAATCAGATTCACCAGATAATCATACCGGCGGATGTGCGCCAGTTCATGCACCAGCACGGCTTCCACCTGTTTCGGAGACAATCCTGTCAGTAACCCGATGGGCAGCAGGATCACCGGTTTCAGCCAGCCGATCGTCATGGGTACGGAAATGTCGGCCGATTCGACCAGCCGAACCGCCTGCACCATGCCAAGCCGGCAGGCCAGCTGGTGCGTATAGGCTTGCCAGGCTTCGGGAGCCGAACGAACATTGCGGAGCGTCAACCGCTGCACCAGCAGCCAGCCCCCCGCCAGTCGGATCAGCAGCAGGGCCGAACCAAGTTGCCAGATCATGACCAGCAACGACAAATGCTGGTGGAGCCATTCCGTCAGGCTACCGGACCAGCCGTGACCGGAAGCATCCCTGGTAATCAACACAGGTTGCGCCATGGTGGATGGTTGCTCACTTCCGAAGGAAACCGACGGGATCACCGGTTCATAACAGATCCACACGGTTCCCAGAAAAACCAGCACTTGCAAAGCCAGGGCACCGATTCCAAGGCCGTACCGCACGTCGGACGACATCCTGGCGGTCCAGCGCAGGGCCAGCGCGGCCAGGGCAGTAAGTAAGACTCCCTGCCAGAGAGTATGCACAAGTGCCCAGCCCAAAGCGGTTGTCAGGGGTTCAGAAAACAGTTGAAAGGTGTTCATCAGATTAATGGTTGCTGTTCGGATTCATTTCATCAATAAGCCGTTGCAAGTCGGCCAGTTCCTGCGGAGTGGCCTTGCTGTTCCCCAACGCCTGCATGACCAGTTTCATGGCTGAACCCCGGAAGGCCGTATCCACAAACCGGTCGAGCAGATGTTGTTGCGTTTCTTTCTCATCGACCCGGGCCTGGTACACGTGGTAGCGCCCTTCCTCCGTGCGGCTGAGCAGCCCCTTGTCGTGCATGATTTGCATGAGTTTCAGCGTGGTCGTATAGCCAACGTCCTTCGTCTGGCTCAGGTGTTCATTCACCTGGCGCACCGTACTGGGGCCCTTCGCCCACAAGACCTGCAAAATTTCGAGTTCCGATTCGGTTGGTTTCATTGGTAGTGCGTTTACGCGTTGGATGCCGTTCAGGCGCTTTTCAATCACTTACGAAAAATTTCGTAACAAAGATATACGAATCGTTTCGTAGAAGTCAAGGATTTGATACGAAAAGTTTCGTAATAAAAGTTAAAAGCTGATTTTCGCGCTTTTCCGGATAGCATTTCGGCTTCTTCAATTATTCAACTATATTTACCGTTATACCCCTGAATTCTGCGTTCAAGCGCATCCTGATATGACCCGAGCTCTTTTCACCAGTTTTTGCCTTCTGTTGTCTGGTATAGGGCTGGCCCAACCGGTTTGCCTGACACCGGCTGAACATAAAGCCCTAAGCCGGAAACTGGATCAGGAGTACATTCCGGTGCGGTCGGTTCTTGATCCCGGTTTCCAAAACCGCCCGCCCGGCTACCGGGAAGAAAATGAAATGACTCCGGGTGAAAAGAAGTTTTTTGAGCTGAACGCGCAGTTTGGGACGGATCTCAATCAAATGCTCCGCAAGGCCAATCTGCTGCAGGATACGACCTGCTTGCTGATGGTAAGTCTGTACGCCCGCCCGGACGGGTCGGTCCAGCGGGTGTTTTTCGAATTCGGCCGCAATTTCATGCAAAAAAATGACAGCCTGGCCGTCATGCGGTTAACCGAAAAGCTGCGTCCGGTTTTGTGTGCGTGGTTTTCCACGTATCATTTTCCGGTAACGGGTGATAAACCGTACCGGTTTTCGACTTCCCTGCCCATTGGCAAACTCCCTTCCCGGCGGAAGCTTCGGAAAGGCCCGGGCATTCTGGTCACGCTGGAAGACGCCGAAAAAACCACTCGGCCTGATACCGTGAAAAACCTGGTTTTCAATACCCTGGAGCTAACGGAAGTGCCGGAGGTCATTTACCGGTTTCCCAACCTGGAAATTCTGGATTTGAGTGCGAACGCGCTCACGGCCATTCCCGAAAAAGTGTTTACGATCCCGACCCTGAAACAGTTGAACGTATCGTTTAACCCCCTGGGCAACGAGGGGCTGCACGTCGCGCGCAACCGGCATTTGAAACTGCTGAATCTTCAGTCGACCAAAATCACGGACCTTCCGAAAGGGGTTTCGAAAAACCGGCGACTGGAAAGCCTTTGGCTGGGCCTCAACAATTTTTCGGACGGACTCAGCACCCGCCCGCTGCGTCGGTTGCGTCGCCTGAAAGACCTGAATCTCTACCGCGCCAGGCTGAATACCCTTCCGGTCGGTATTCGTCGTCTGAAACGGCTGGAAATACTGGATCTGTATTACAATAACCTGACCGAATTGCCCGAGCCACTTTGCCGCCTGCCCCGCTTGCAGCAACTGGCCGTTTCGAATAACAAACTGAATACCCTGCCGAAAAATCTGGGCCGCCTGCGGAAACTTCAGGTGTTATATACCCATCATAACCTGCTGACAAGTTTACCCGCCAGTCTATCAAAATTGTACTATCTGCGGATTCTGGATATCAGTCATAACGGTTTTTTTGCCGTCCCCGACCCTATTCTGACTCTTCCGTACCTGGAAGAACTGGAACTGAGCCATAACCGCCTGACCGACTTGCCCGCCACGCTGACGCACCTCAAGACCCTCAAAAAACTGTACGTTCGGGGCAATCCGGTCAGCGAATCCAAAACCGTCTCCTCGGTTCTGATCAACCAACTGGAAGAAAACAAAACGGAGGTATTTTATTGACGGAGGAAGACCGGTACCGCTTCCTCTCCTGCTTCAATCATTGACGCCTTCGCTGTCTGCCTGCAACAGCTCATCTTTGATTTGCTTGATTCGTTCGTTGAAGTTCAGGTTGTGAAAATCAATATCTTTCATGCTGATGGCTTCGAGAAAGGCCATCACGTCCGGCCCGTGCGTGCTCCGTTTTCCGGTCAGCACACTGACGTATTTTGACGTCATCCACAAGACATTTTTCAGCTGTTTGCCCGAATCGTCGGTCATAAAATACTCCGTCACCATCGTGTCCTCGTTGTAGTAAATAATCCGGGAAACAATCCGAACCCATTCACTAACCATGGCGGGCCGGATGTAGGCAATCTGGTGCTGATAAACGACCCAACTCGTCTTGTATTCGCGAAACAACTGAAGCGGGCTGAAGTTATATTGCGTGGCAACCTGATCTTCGCGCGCATTGAAGTAGTAATCCAGGTATTTGGCATTGTTAAGGTGCTGAAGGGGGTCGCAGTCCTGAAAACGAACAATCGTGCGCGATTCCGTTTCGTGTGGATAGGTTTTTGCCGGATCAAGTTTTATCATATGGTTCGTATTTTTACGTTTAATACCGTAGGCTATTTGTGAGTTCCATCAACATCGTAAAAACTAATGAAATCGTTTCCACTGCTCATTGTCTTTTTGTTCATTGCCAGCACACTACCTGCTTTTACTCCTGCCACAAATCCCGACGCCGTGCTGGGCACCTGGCTGAACGGAACCAAACGCGGTCACATCCAAATCTACAAAAAGGGAGATCAGTATTTCGGAAAACTGGTCTGGCTGAAAGAACCCAATGACCCGGTTACCGGAAAACCGCGCACTGATGTTAAGAATAGCCAGAGCAGTCTCCGCACAAGGCCCCTGGTCGGGCTGGATGTCATGCAGGGCTTTATCTACGATGGGGGCAAAGTCTGGGCCGACGGCAATATTTACAACCCCGAAGACGGCAAGGAATACAGCTGCAAACTGACGCTGAAAGACCCGAATACCCTCGATGTGCGGGGCTATATTGGCATTTCGCTTATCGGTAAATCACAGATCTGGACCCGCATCAATTGACGAGGTTTTTCAGCAAATGGGCGTTTCGTCCGGCTTCGTTTTCAAACAATTTGGGAGGTAGTGGGTTTTAGTAGTGCGATTCTTCGCAATAGACTAAGTATTCACACTAAACGATTTTCAGTCATGAATGAGACAACCCTGAAAGGTAACTGGAACGAATTGAAAGGTAAAATCAAACAAGCCTACGGCGACCTGACCGACGATGATCTAACGTACGCCGAAGGCCAGGAAGATGAAATGTGGGGACGCATCCAGCAAAAAACCGGCAAGACCAAAGATGAAATCAATAAGGCCATTGCCGATTTGTAAATTATACGTCAATTGATCGAACGCTCAGTAGTACCGCCCGAAGCTTTGCGCTTCGGGCGGTTTTTTTATGCCCCCCGGTTTTAAGGACGCATGAAGCCTTTTTCAGACAACGACAGTCGTATTTTCAGCCTCGCATCGGGCGGTTTTCAGTTTGACAACATTTTTCTTCAACACGATCCGCTCCACTCCGCCCAGAAAAACTTCTTTACTAAACTCCCCGAACTATTTGTCTGGCAAAGTAACGCGCTGACACTCCGCCAGTTGATCAAATACATTTCCCAGCCCTGGTAATTTTGGCAAACTATTTTGCCCGGAAGCTAAATTGGGCTGTTACTTTTTCCAGCCTGTTTCATCTAAATGAAACAGGAAGCCCGTCATCAACGCGATCTTCTGTTCAGCAACTCAACTTATGTGTCTAAACTCATCCCTGTGAATGTGTAATCACCAAAGTCCTGATCCTATTTCCCTTTTTAGCCAACTGTTGCCGGAATGGGGTCAAGCTGCTGACCAACTTTATCAGAATTATCATTTCATCCACCAGGTCATAAGCCAGGCCAATCGCCGAGTCGTTTCCGACGCGGCTCTGCAGGAACTCCTTCAGCTGCGAACCACCTTGGTTCGCACCATTGTTGAGTTAATCCAGAATTTACCCCCGGCCTCGCATCGCATCTCCAACGAAAATGGGGAATCGATCAACCGTTTTAATGCCCATACCGATACCTTGAAAATCATCAATCGGCAAACCGAAGAAACCCTGGCGACCTTGTTCCAAATGTATCCAACGCTGAAAGCCTGGGTCGAATCCGTCGATTTTGATTAAGGGGTCTACCGTTTTTCTCTGTCCATTTACCTCTGGAATCTCACCATGAACGACACGATTTACGTCAAAGAACTGATCCGGCGGTTAGCCGCCACAAACGATCCTTCCCTTTTCGACACGCTGTTTACCATGTACATTTACCGGTACCGGCAGGTATTCGAAAACACGCTCACCTTCACCCTGATCGAAAAAGTCCCGCCCACGCTTTCGGGCCCTGTTCATCCCAACTGACAAACCGTCTTCCGGGAACCGCAATCTATCTATTATTAAAATTCATCACGACCATTAAAAAAATTTAAGGCTCACCGCTGGAAATATTTCTATTTCTTTGCTGTTGAAAGAGGAAACAGAGAAGCGTAAGCGTGATGAATCCGGTCATTAGTAAAAAAGTGCAGTCGCCCCGTTTGACGCTCTGGCTAGCGTTGACGTCAGTGTATATTTTGTGGGGGTCTACGTACCTCTTTATTCATTTTATGACCGAAAAGATGCCGCCCCTTTACATGGCCTCTTTACGACTTAGTACCGCCGGCCTGATTTTGTACCTGTACGCCCGCTTTACGGGGACGCCCATACCCCGCCGGAAGCAATGGGCCTCGGCGGGTCTTATCGGAATACTCCTGCTCACCATTGCCAATGGATCGATGTCCGTTGCGCTCCAGTATGTTCCTACCAGCATTGCGGCTTTGCTGGCCGCGACGGTTCCCCTGTTTATCATCCTGTTCAACTGGGTCAGCTTTGGGCGGATCCGTCCTTCTAAACTGGCCCTGACAGGGCTGGCCATCGGACTGGTCGGGGTTTCGCTCCTCATGCAACCAACGGGAACGGTTTTTCCGGCGAAGGGTAATGTCTGGGTGGGGATCACACTCATCATGGTGGCAAACGTTTCCTGGGCAATCGGCACCCTGCTTTCCGGCAAATTATCGCTGCCTTCCCAGTTGATTTCCAGTGCCATCCAGATGCTGGTAGGCGGTTTGGTGCTACTGCTGTTCAGCATGGTCACGGAAAACGTCACCCTGACCAGCATTGGCGAAGCGCCCGTTAAAGCCCTCGGTGCGCTGGCCTATCTCATTGTTTTTGGCTCAATTATCGGTTTTTCGTCCTTCGCTTGGCTGGCCCGCAACGCTCCTCCGCAACTGGTGTCCACCTACGCGTATGTGAACCCCGTCGTTGCGATGCTCCTGGGCTGGGCCTTTGCGGATGAAGCCCTGACGGTTTCCTCCATTCTGGCCGCCCTCGTCATTCTATCGGGAGTCGTCCTGATTTCGCTGGGCAAGAAATAATCCGACTAATTTTCGCCGACCGGCGGAGGGCTCACGGAGGTCCAGCCACCATCCACCACCAGGCTTTGGCCCGTAATATGGCGGGACTGGGGCGCCACCAGAAACAGGGCTGCGTTGGCGATATCATCGACCGTAGCCGGGCGGCCCATGGGCGTAATCCGCGACCAGATGGGCACATACGTCGGATCATCCAGCGTCCGTTCGGTCTGCGTTGCCCCCGGGGCCACCGCGTTGATGTTGATTCCGTAGGGTGAAAGTTCCAGCACGAGGTTCCGGGCCAACATCTCGAGCGCGGCTTTGGTCATGCTATAGGCGGCCAACCCGGGATGGGCCTGATGCCCCACGACCGACGACATCAGCAGGATGCTGCCGCCCTGGTTTTGGGCTTTCATCTGGCGGGCTGCGAGCTGGGTCAGAAAAAAGCTCCCCCGGAGATTCAAATCAACCACCTTCTGAAAAGCCGCTGGCTGGTACTCCAGAAAGTCCCCGAAAATGGTAATACCCGCGTTTGCAACCACGATGGAGAGGTTGCCGAATGCAGCGACGGCCGTATCGACCATCTGCTGAATAAACGACACGTCCGACGCATCGCCCGGGTAAGCCAGACAGCGCCCACCCTCCTGCTGAATGGCAGCAGCAGCTTGCTGGGCAACGGTTGGATCGAGATCATTCAGTAAAACAGAAGCGCCCTGGCGGGCCAGATCACGGGCAATGGCAAAACCGATACCAATGCCTGCGCCAGTAACAATTGCGGTCTGGGTTTGAAAATTCATGACAAGATTGCTGGGGCAAAAGGTCGATGCAAAGATGGCCCAAAATTCATACAAATGACAACGGATTGGCCAAATCCGGAACGATTTCGGTGATTCAAGGGCCAGGAGGGCGAAAAGCCGAATCGAACAGCAGGAGTAAGCGATGGTCAGGAATCACACTGGAAAGACTTTCCGTTTACGCCCCTTGCGATCCTTGCACCTCCCGGTCTTATTCAACCGCCCACGAGTTTCCATTCAGGATTGAAGCATCCTCTAAAAAGAGTACCTTCGTAGAAAAATTTGAACTTTCGGGAGCCTCCGGCGGCTTTTGTGCATGATTCAACCCTTTTACCGACGAATTGCGACTTTTTTTTCCCGCTGGGAGCTTGCGTATCATTTGCTGATGATGCCGGTTTTATTCCCGATCGGGAATTATTACTTCATTGGGGAACCCTACTTTCGCGACTGGGCGCTGTTTGCACTTGGCACATCGGTTATTTTTTTCCTGTACTGGTTCTCGGTCATCACCCTCACCCTAGCCGTTCGCTGGGTTATCCGCCGGTTTCCGGATGCCGAACAGGCCACCGTGCGAACGCTGGTGATGCTGACCGTGGTCGGATTATTTACCGTTGGGCTGGCGTTTTTAGACGTGTTTACGTATAGTATTTTCCCGGCAACCGGCGTCGAATTCAGCCTGGGCGCGGTCCGCCCCATTCTGACGCTCGGGCTTATTTTCGACCTCTGCTTCTGCGTGGCGCTCAACGTTTTTTATACGTATAATCAGTGGCATATCGATCAAAAGGAAAACGAACAGCTTCGGCAGGCCGCGTTCCAGCACCAGCTCGATACGCTCAAGATGAAGATCAATCCGCATTTTCTGTTCAATAGCCTGACTTCGCTGTCGTCCCTGATCGGTGAAGACCAGAAACGGGCCGAGACGTTTGTCGATCAGCTTTCCAAGGTTTATCGGTATTTGCTGCAAGCCAATACCCGCGAGGTTGTAAGCCTGCAAACCGAACTGGAATTTATCGCCAATTACGCCGATCTGCTGCAAACCCGCTATGGTACTAACCTCCGGATCGTTCAGGCAGCCGATGCGGTTTTTCTGGACTGCCGGTTGCCCCCCCTGACCATTCAAACCTTACTTGACAATGCCCTTAAACACAATTCGATGAGTGCCTCCCGACCCTTGACGATTGAGATTCAGACCACCCCGGAAGGCCGGCTTGTGGTTCGGAATACCCTCCAGCGCAAGCAGGTCAGAATGGATCTTTCACAGTCAAGACTTGCCAATCTACTCGATAAATACCGGCAACTGAAGCAGGATGAAGTTCACGTTCTTGAAACCGAAACCCATTTTGAGGTTTCCCTGCCGCTTTTCCGGGTGAGCTAAACGGCCGGTTGGGTGCAGAACGTCACCCCGTCGCAAAAGTAGCTCGTTTCAACATCAGCTTTTGGCACTTCAGCAAGAGTTTGTTGCAATTTAAACCCGAAGTCCGTGTACTTTCACTTCCTGTCCGGTAGATTCAGGAGATACAAACCGTTCATGAAATCGTTTTTACTAACCTTATATTACCGTTTACCCCGGCTTCGGAAACAGAGTCAGTGGCATTTTCTGCTGCTATTTCCGTGGTTCATTCCGCTCATTTCCTACTGGATAGTCGAGGACCGGTATCTTGCGGATCCCGGCACCTTCTTTTCGGTTACCTTCCTGAACCTAGCCATCGCCAGCGTCTGTCTGCTCACGCTCGACCAGTTGACCCAACTGGTTGTGCGTCGGTATCCAAACCTCGGCCAAACCTGGCAACGGGTCTGGCGGTTATTGCTGGTCTTTGTGCTGGTCACCCCCTTTTTTATTCTCGGCGGCATCCTGCTCTATGACACCTTCCATTTGTTTGGCTATCAGCACAATCCGGAGTCGACCGGTCAGGTTTTGCTGCTTAATCTGGCGGCCAATCTGGTGTCGGTCGGAATCGATGAGAGCGTTTATTCGTTAAACCGCTGGCGCGAAAACACCCTTGAAAAAGAGCAATTAAAAAAAGTCAGCCTGCAAAGCCAGTACGAAAGTTTGAAAAGCCAGGTGAATCCCCACTTTTTGTTTAACAGCCTCAATTCTCTCTCCTCGCTGATTGCCGACGAACCCGATCGGGCCGAACTGTTCGTCGATGAAATGTCGAAAGTCTACCGGTATTTGCTCCAGACCAACGAAGGCGAACTCACCACCCTGGGCACAGAAATGGCCTTTATTCAATCGTACTTCCATTTACTCAAAACCCGATACGGCACCGGCATTCAACTGGATGTGAAAATTGATGAGCCTTTTCCCGCTTACCTTCTCCCGCCCTTAACGTTACAGATCCTGGTTGAAAATGCCGTCAAACACAATGTTATCCATGCCAGTAAACCGCTCCTTATCGAGATAAAAACAACGCAGGTGGGCCGCCTGGTCGTCCGGAACAATTTGCAGCAAAAAAACAACCGCATGGCATCCAATCAGGTTGGCCTCACCAACATTGTAGCCAAATATCGCCTGCTTGCCCAGACCGATCCGATTGTTACCTCCGACCGTACTTATTTTACCGTTGCACTTCCCCTCCTACCGCCCACCCCTTCGTGAAATCAGTTTTCTTGCCGGATTTGTCGGCGTATTGAACCGGTTTGGTGACTTTCAGGCTGGTCCTTCGTCTAATGAGAACCCTGCACCTAAACAGCCGTTCGTCATGCTTTACACCGTCCTTTTCTTGCTTGCCCTACCAACCATCACGATTTTCATGATCCTGGACAGTTATCAGTGCCACCGGAAAACGGTGAAAAATCAATTGATAAACGCGCTGTCCGAAGTTTGTATTCAACTCAAAGCCGACCCCATCCTAATAGCGACCGTAAGCCAGAGGGGCCATCGTCTGGACGACGAAGAGGTATTGCGGCAAGTGCAGGCCTACCTGGAACTTTGCTCCTTGCCGGCACGGAATCCCACTACCGGCGAATACGGGGTTTGGCCCCGCAAAAGCACCCAATGGCTGCCTCTCAATTGAAGACCTATGCCGGTTGCGTTGTAGTCAAGTGATTTGCCCTTAGCCATAAAAACTGGACAGTGAACAGGTAGTCAATTCGGGCCATTTTGATGCCTTAAACTATCCGAAATCGCTATAAAAAAGACCCTCGGCCACGGCCCGCAGGTTCACCGAACGGTACCATACTAAGGGAACGCTAGACGTTTCCCGATCAGGAAAACCGGCTGATACTCCGTGTATTGGCCCGATTGGGCAGTCACCATTGAACCATTTCAGGCTTAGGCAGGTATTTCAGCCCAACGTAGGACAAATAATTCCCCCCTCGAACCAACTGTTTCAACCGGAAAATAAGCACCCTCAGCCTTCTTTTGCTGGCAAATTGACGGGACAGCAACTTGTTTTGGACTGTTAACCATTCCAACGAGATTCGTATGTTTCGCATTTTGTTTTCCGCAACCATCCTGTTTATGCTTTCGGCCGGTTTGCGTGCCCAAAGCGTCCTTTCCGACGAACAAAAAACGCAGCTAAAAGCCCGACAGGAAGCCAACTGGGCTGCTCTTCATCTCAGCCAGGAGCAAAAACCCAAGGTCGAGGCTATCGACCAGACCTACTGGGCGGGTCTGGCCGAACTGAAATCGTCGAACAGTTCCCGGCTCAGCCGGTACCGTACCTACAAAGACTTAAAAGACCGCCACGACCGGCAGTTGAAAGAGGTGCTAACCCGGGAGCAATACACGATTTACCAGCAACAGCAGGAAGAACGCGCGCAGACGTTGAAAAACCGACGTTCCTCCCGGCCTTGAGCACCCACCACTGGGGCCGTAACCTTCTTCAATTCACTTCTTTCACTTATTTCTTCGACTTTTATTCAATGATCCATATCATAAAATGGGGCCTCTTCGTTGCGTTATGCGGGATGGGGGCCTGCCAGGAGCCTAACGAACCGTCCGGAGAACACACGTATCGCTTTACCGAAACCCTGTCGGTCAATGGCCGGAATCGATCCTTTGTGCTGAATCTACCACCAGACTACTATGAAAAAAGCGCTTCCTACCCGCTGGTCATCGGATTGCACGGGTTTGGCGGTAGTGCTTCCCAATTTGAAGAGGATTACCAGTTCACGCAGAAAGCCAATCAAGCCTCCTTTCTGGTCGTGTATCCGGAAGGGGTAGCGAGTGGCGGCCCCTTGGGGTTACGTTCCTGGAACGCCGGCGGTTGCTGCGGGTACGCACAGGAAACGCAGGTCGATGATGTTCAATTCATCCGCAGCCTAATTGACCGATTGATTGCTAATTACCGGATTGATCCTAAACGCGTGTTCGTTACCGGAATGTCAAACGGCGGGATGATGGCGTACCGGTTAGCGTGCGAATTGTCGGACAAAGTAGCGGCCATTGCCGCCGTAAGCAGCACCATGATTGTTGCCAAACCGTGTCAGCCCGGTCGGGCGGTTCCTATTCTGCATATACATTCGTTGCCGGATTCTAAGGTGCCTTACCGGGGAGGGACAGGGCTGGGCGGTTATTATTTTCCGCCGGTCGATTCGGTTTTAAACGTATGGGCGTCCCTCAACGGCTGCCAGCAAGCGCCCACGACGGTGGACCGAACCGGGTATACCTTGCAGGAGTGGAGTGGTTGTGTTCCTAAAACCGCCGTTCAGGCTTATCTTACCAGCGATGGCGGACACGCCTGGCCGGGCGGGCTGCTGGCTCGTCAACAGGCCGACGTCCCCTCGAAGGCGATTAAAGCAACGGATATCATCTGGGATTTTTTCAGCCGTTATCAGTTACCCTGAGTGAACAAACAGGTTCTTCCGGAGGCTGGCATGCGTGCCGATCCGGTCGATTTATTTCGTTAAGTTATGCAGGCTGCATACCGTTATTCGATTCCTTCCCGAGGCTGGTTAATCCTGCTTAGTTCGCTGGCAGTGACCATTCTGTTTGCCCTGCCCCGGCTGGCGGTGCTTTATTTTTCCGGCCGGGGAACACCCGCTGATTTTCCCTGGCTGGAATTTGGCATCCGGTCGCTCTACTCATTTCTGATCGCCGTTCTGTTTCTGCTGGTCAATTTGAGTGCCGTCTGGTCCGATTCATCCTGGTTACCCAAAGGCATCAACCGACATCTGGTGCTGGGGTTATTGAACATAGGCTTACTGGCTGGGCTGGACTTTATACTGATTCAGCTACACCTTTACTGGTTTGAACCGCCCTTCAACGAGCGTCTCTTCCGCTTCCTTTTCCGGATTTCCATGGTACTGGAAGTCCTTCTGGTGGTGTTGACTGCGGCTATTTTTCGACTGATCTTCGGTAATCAGCAGGTTCGGATTGCCAACGAGCAGCTTCTGAAAGCCAATGCGGAAACGCAGTACGAACTGTTGAAAAATCAATTAAACCCGCATTTTTTGTTTAATTCGCTGAATACCGTTAACGCGCTGATCCGGCACGATCCGGTGGCCGCGGCTGAATTCGTCAGCAATCTTTCGGATGTGTTCCGGTATACGCTGACCAGCCGCACGGTAGACCTGGTTACGCTGGAAGAGGAGATGCGGTTTATGGAAGCCTACCTGGCCATGCTGACTGGCCGTTACGGCGAGAAAGTCCGTTTTCAGGTCGAGGTAAGTTCAGCTTTTCATCGCAGTCGGCTACCACCCATGGCCCTGCAGGTGCTGGTGGAGAACGCCATCAAGCACAACGTTGCCTCTGCCCGGCAGCCGCTTTGGGTGGCGATTACGACCAACGCCAACCACACCTTGACGGTAAGCAATGGCCTTCAGGTCAAAAAAGACCCGGAACTAGCTACCGGGTTGGGACTGGCTAATCTGAACCAGCGGTGTCTGTACCTGTCGGGTCGGGAAATCCATATTCAGAAAACCGCCGAAACCTTTTCGGTGACCATTCCTTTACTGCCCTAACTGATGAACGTGTTAATTATTGAAGATGAAGCGCACGCAGCCGCCCAACTCATGACAATGCTGCAAAGCTTGCCCTACTCCTTTGAGTTTGTGGGTGTGATTGATAATACGGAAGAAGCGGTTGATTTTTTGGTCAGCAAACCCGCCTTAGATCTCATCTTTCTGGACATCTATCTGGCCGATGGCATCTCTTTCAATATTTTCAAACAGGTGCAGACCGACGTTCCTGTCATCTTTACGACCGCTTACGATCAATATGCCATTCAGGCTTTCGAAGTTAACAGTATTGACTACCTGCTCAAACCCATTCGGTTGGAACAATTGCAGCACGCTCTCGAAAAGTATGCCCGCCTAACCGATCGGCAGCAAATGGCTCCGAACAGCCAGTTACTGGCCGATTTACGCCAGCTCATTCAGGGTGAAAAAAGCTACAAACGCACCTTTCTGCTCCCGTATAAAGACCGCCTGATTCCGGTAACGGCCGACGAATTTGCCTGGTTTGACGTCAATAGTGAAGTGGTGCGGGGTATGAAATTTGACCGGGTGCCGCTGATAATGGAAGAAAAAAGCCTGGACGAACTGAGTAAGGTCTTACATCCGGCTCAATTTTTCCGGGCCAACCGGCAGTTCTTAATTAACCGGGAAGCCGTTCGGGAGATTCGATACTATTTCAATGGCCGTTTATACCTGCACGTTGAACCGGCTCCTTTGGAAAAAATACTGATCAGCAAGAGCAAAGTCAATCAGTTTAAGGCCTGGATGAATTCACTGTAGTCACGCCCACTGGCAGTGATTCGGCCTACTTCAACCGGCCACAAAACAAGGTTCCCAAAAAGATTCACGCCGTAACAGCAGCCGGGCTCTTCCTTTTAGCACCTGTCAGATACTCACGTAGCCAGCTTTTTTTAAAGGAAATGCCTCCATAACAAACGCCCCTGACGGTTTTGAAACCATCAGGGGCATATCGGAAACTTTTTGTAACCTAAAAGAGCTAAGCGAGTTTTTCCCTGAAGAGGGAAATCGTCCGCTCCCAGGCCAGTTTGGCAGCGGCCTCGTTGTACCGTGGGCCGGCGGTATCGTTATGGAACGCGTGCTGCGTCCCTTCGTACACATACAGTTGGTACGGCACGTTGGCTTTTTTCAACGCTTCCTCGTAGGCCGGAATACCCGCATTGATCCGTTCATCCAACCCGCCATAGTGCAGTTGCACCGTTGCCTTGATTTTGGGCACATCGGCCGCATCGGGCTGGCGACCGTAAAACGGCACGGCCGCTTTGAGATCCGGGTAATGCACCGCCAGTTGATTGGCCATGGCCCCACCCCAGCAAAAACCGACGCAGCCCAGCTTGCCGTTGCTGTCGGGGCGGTTTTTCAGGTAATCAAGTCCTTTCAGGAAATTCTGCCGGGTTTTGTCGGCATCCAGTTTGCCGAACAATTCCCGCATCTGGGTTTCGTCCGTCGGGGTTCCACCGGCTGCGGACAGGGCATCAGGAGCCATCGCCAGAAAACCGGCCAGGGCCAGCCGGCGTGTTACGTCCTCAATGTGCGGATTCAGCCCCCGGTTTTCGTGAATAACCACCACCGAACCGTACTTTCCGTTCGCTTTCGGGCGCGCCAGATAGCCTTTCATGGTGGTATCGCTCCCCGGGTACGTAACGCGTTCGGTCAGAATCCGGTCGTCCTGCCCCGAAACGGTTTGCGCGTGTGCGTAATTGACTTCCAGGGTTGACAAGACGGTCAGGGCCGCCGTCATGCCGCCGGTGAGTTTGGCCAGCCGTTGCAGAAAATCCTCCCGCTTCAGCGGTTTGTGAGTGTACTCGTCGAAAAGGTTGATGATGCGCTGATCCATGAGTCAAAGGTTTAGATGGAAAGGTACGAAATTGTTTGCGGTTCTTCGATTTACGGTTTCCGGTGGCTGACATGTTCCGGTTTTTATTTACAATAGGGCAACAAAAACCGCATTCCGTACTGGCAAACCGTATCCTACTTCAAAGCAAAGCTGCTCCCCTCCTGCACCAGTTTCTGGTAGAGATCCTCATCGAACTGGTAGTAAAAAGCACCTTTGCGGGACGAGGTTTTATCTTTTTCGTTTAGTTTCACCAGCCATTCCATCGAATTGAGTCGTTTGCTGAAATTGCGGTGGTCGAGGGGCTGGTTGTTGATCGCTTCGTATAAGCTGCGCAACTGCGGGATGGTAAATTTTTCAGGAAGCAGCTCAAAACCAATCGGTTGAATCCGGGCCCGGCGACGAAGCCGGGCCAGTGCTTTTTCCACCATGACGTTATGGTCGAAAATCAACGCCGGTTTTCGGGAAACCGGAAACCACTGGGCATTGTGCGAATCGGCCAGTTCCTTGTTGTATTGGTCGGTGCGAATCAGGGCATAATACGCAATCGAGATCGTCCGGGCCACCGGGTCACGCCGGACTTCACCGTAGGCATACAGTTGTTCCATATACACGCCCGTCAGGCCCGTTAACGTTTCCAGAATCCGTTCGGCCCCTTCGTCCACGCTTTCATCGGATTTCAAAAAACCGCCCATCAGTGACCAGTTCCCTTTTTCGGGTTCAAAGCCGCGTTTGATCAGTAGCAGCTGAAGTTCCTGCTGATCGAATCCAAAAATGATGCAGTCTAACGCAACGAAGTGTTTCTCGTGCTGGTCGTATACGATGTCGGTTGTCAAGGGTAATCGGCGGTTTTACGTACCCACGGAGCGCCGGGCGATCCCGTTCTGTTCGTGTAAGCTACTGGATAAAACACGGCCTAACGTCCGGGGTACGTCAATAAAACACCAAAAATACCAATAAAACAAGTCCGGAAACGACAACGGCCCCCAGCAGGAAAGGCCTTTGTACCCGAAACCAGCTGGAATCCACGGCAAACGCTTTGGGCGAATCCCGGCCCCTGGATTCGAGCAGGCTAATGACAACCTGCAACATGACGCAGGCCCAGAATACCAGCCCCATTCGATTCAGAAACGGAATTCCCGGCGCATTGAATTTCAGGTAGGCCGACAGTGGAATGCTCAACAGGGCAGCCGCCAGCGCCCCGTTGGCCGTGGCTTTTTTCCAGAAAAAACCGAGCAGGAAAATAGCCAGAATCCCCGGCGAAATAAAACCGGTATATTCCTGAATATATTCAAATCCCTGGCCGAAATTCTTCAGAAACGGACTGATGGCCAGCGCAATCAGAAACGAAACCACAATCGCCACGCGCCCCCGCCAGACGGTCTGCTTTTCGGTCAGTGAGGTATTGAAAAATTTCCGGTGAATGTCGAGCATGTAAATCGTTGAAATACTGTTGGCTTTCCCGGCCAGGGAGGCAACGATAGCCGCCGTCAGGGCCGCAAACGCCAGCCCTTTCAGGCCCACGGGCAGCAGATTGAGCAAAACCGGGTACGAGTTATCCGGTTTGACGATTCCCCCTTCGGTAATGCCCGCAACAATCGCCGGATCAGCGTTTTCCTGAAATAGGACGTAAGCCGCCAAACCGGGTAACACCACAATAAAAGGCATCAGAATTTTCAGAAACGACGCGAACAGCAAGCCGTTGCGGGCCGTATTCAGATCAGCGCCCAACGCCCGTTGGGTGATGTATTGGTTACAGCCAAAATAGTTAAAATTAACGATCCACTGGCCACCGATTACAAACATCATCAGCCCCGGCAGCTGGTTGTAAGCATCCGTAAAACCGCCTTTTCCGTCGTGAACCTGGTATTGTCCTTCGCTGAAAATCATGTGCAGATGGCTGTCGGCCCTGTCGCGGATCAAGCCCAGTCCTTCCAGAACGCCCGCGCCCGTGCCCACCCGATCCGATAGCAAATCGAGCGCCAGATAGGTCGTGGCCAGTCCGCCAACCACCAGGCAAATCACCTGAATCACATCCGTGTAGCCGATGACTTTCATCCCGCCCAGCGTGATAAAAACCGCAAAAACCGTCAGAAAAACCGCACAGGACATGAAACCGAAACCGGTCATTTTTTCCAGACTCAGCGCGCCCAGGTAGATGATCGAAGTCAGGTTGACGAGGATGTACAGAAACAGCCAGAAAACCGCCATGATGGTCGCCAGCCGTCCGTCGTAACGGGTTTGTAGAAACTGCGGCATGGTGTAGATTTTATTGCGGATGTACATCGGCAAGAAATAAACCGCAATGATAATCAGCGAAAAACCGCCCACCAGTTCATACACGGAGATCGCCAGGCCCAGTTGAAACGCCTGCCCGCTCATGCCGATAAACTGTTCCGCCGAAATGTTCGACGCAATAATGGAAGCCCCAATGGCCCACCACGTCAGCGAGCCTTCGGCCAGAAAAAAGTCTTTGGAATCGGCGGTTTGTTTGCCCTTGTGCGTATACACCCAATAACCGTAAACGGCCACAATAACGAAGTAGATCAGAAAGATGACATAGTCAGCCGTTTCAAGTCCGAGGGTCATAAGAAGTCAGGAAGGTTTAGGAAAGGTCGGTCGTGCGGGAGGGTCAACACCCTTGTCCGTAATAGGCGTCTTTGCCGTGTTTCCGGAAGTAGTGTTTATCGATCAGGCTTTGTTTGATCCGGGGCGTATCGGGGTTGATGGTCAGCGTCAGGTACGCCATTTTGGCAAGCTCTTCCAGCACCGTTGCGTTATAAACGGCTTTGGCCGGATTTTTCCCCCAGGCAAACGGGCCGTGGCAAGCCACCAGCACCATTTCAACGTCTTCGGCGGATAGGTTCTGCTCCCTGAACACATTCAGAATCTGATTACCGGTTTCGTGTTCATAATCCCCCCGAATCATGTCGTCGGACATAACTTCCGTCACCGGAATCGACACCACCAGGTGATCGGCATGGGTGGTGCCCAGGTTCGGAATTTCGCGCATGGCCTGGGCCCAGGCCACGGCGTAGGTAGAATGCGTGTGGCAAATACCGCCGATATGCCCGAAATGGCGATACAGCAGCGTATGCGTTTTGGTGTCCGACGACGGACGCATTTTCCCCTCAACCAGCCGGTTGTCCAGATCGACCAGCACGATGTCCTGCGCCGTCAGCTCGTCGTACGGAATTCCGCTGGGCTTTATCGCCACCACGCCGGCCCTCCGGTCGATGCCGCTCACGTTGCCAAAGGTATAAATCGCCAGTTTCTGGCGCGGGATTTCCATATTGGCTTCGTAAACTTCTTCTTTCAGTGCTTGGTATTGGCTCATCATAAAGGGGTAAATCAGTGATTGTGTTCGATAAAACCGCCCAGGCTTACATACCGCTGATAAAGGGCATCATAAACGCGCGCCTGCTGGGGACGCGGTTCATAAACGGCATCGAAGGCCGACGCCATGGCTCGCTGGGCCTCGGCGAACGTTGGGTAAATCCCGGCCGCCACGGCGGCACAAACGGCGGCTCCCCGGGCGCAGCACTGGTCGGACTCAGCAACGTTGATTGGCACATTCATCACATCGGCCAGCGTCTGCATCACAAACGCCGATTTGCGGGCCACTCCGCCGATCGCAATTACCTGCCGAATCGGTATGCCCTCTTCCACGAATCGTTCGGCAATTCGCCGGGCTCCGTAGGCGGTGGCTTCCACCAGGGCTTTAAAAACATGGGCGGCACTGCTGCCGAGATTCAAACCGGAAATGGCACCTTTCAGCGTATGGTTTGCATCGGGCGTCCGGCGGCCATTCAGCCAGTCGATGGCGACGATGTCGGTTTCAAGAACCGGCAATTGGCTGGCCTGTTCGGCCAGATACGGAATCAGGGCGGTTTGCAGCGAAGCCGCTTCATCCGCCCTCCCCTGTTGCGTCAACAAACCAGCTACCGGTTCCAGAATCAGGCGGCTAAACCAGGCATAGAGGTCCCCAAAGGCTGACTGCCCCGCTTCCATGCCCAGCATTCCGGGGACGATCGAGCCATCGACCTGGCCGCAAATTCCACGAATCAGCAGATGGCCCACATCGTCGGACGGAGCCATCAACATATCGCAGGTGGAGGTTCCAATCACTTTGACCAGGGCATACGGTTCGATGTTGGCTCCCACAGCCCCCATATGCGCATCGAAACTTCCCACGCCAATGATCACATCCGTCGGAACGCCCAGTTTCCCGGCCCATTCCGCCGAAATAGTTCCCATGGGTTGGTCGGAGGTGTAAGTCTGGCTGAATAACCGATCGCGCAGGCCCGCCAGGAGCGGATCGAGGGTAGTCAGAAATTCGTCGGACGGGAGGCCCTGAAATTCCTCGTGCCAGAGGGCTTTGTGGCCAGCGGCCGTGCGGCTTCGCCGGAGTGTCAGGGGGTTGGTGTTCCCGGTCAATTCGGCCGAAATCCAGTCGCAGTGTTCGACCCACGAAAAAGCGGCTTTTCGAACCGCCGGATCCACCCGCAGGGTGTATAGTAATTTCGCCCAAAACCATTCGGACGAATAAATACCGCCCACGTATTTGGTAAAATCCGTATCCCAGCGGTGGGCCAATTGATTGATCTCTTCCGCTTCCCGATTGGCGGTATGGTCTTTCCAGAGAATAAACATCCCGTTCGGATTTTCCGCAAATTCGGGCAGGAGCGCCAGTGGCGTCCCGTTGGCATCGACCGGCCCGGGGGTAGAGCCGGTGGTGTCGACCGAAATCCCTTTGATCCCGGCAATGACATCCGGTGAAACCCGCTGCAGGGCATTCCGGATCGACTGCTCCAGCCCTTCCAGGTAATCGAGCGGGTGCTGTCGGAATTGCGACTGCGCCGGATTGCAAAACGCCCCGGTTTTCCAGCGGGTGTATTCGTGCACGCCGGAAGCCAGTTCATGCCCCGTTTCCGTATCGACCAAAACCGCCCGCACCGAATCCGTGCCAAAGTCTACACCTATTACAAAAGCCATGGGTTAGGAATTTTGAGTGATGAGTAATGAGTGATGAGTGAAGACGGGGCCGCCCGGCGGTGGTTGGCGGACGCATTAACTCTTCACTCATCACTCTTAACTCCTATAGTATACTTCGTTCCAGCGCAATGCCTGTTTGAAGCTATGAATTCTGGTTTCTTCGTTGATCAGGACGTATTCGATGCCCGCGATTTCGGCAAAATCCTCCATGTATTCCGCCGTGATCGCCTTGCTGAAAACCGTATGGTGCGCTCCTCCGGCCAGAATCCAGGCCGTGGCTGCGACTTTCAGGTTTGGTTTGGCATCCCAGAGCACCCGCGCAACCGGCAACTTCGGCAACGGCTGTTCCGTCGGAACCACCTCTACCTCATTGACCAACAGCCGAAACCGGTTTCCCATATCGACCACCGACGCGTTGAGAGCCGCGCCCGGAGCCACGTTGAACACCAGACGCACCGGATCGGCCTTGCCACCAATCGACAAGGGATGAATTTCGCAGGACGGTTTGCCGTCGGCAATCGACTCGTCGATTTCGAGCATGTGCGCGCCCAGCACCCGCTGACCGCCGGGTGACAGGTGATACGTATAATCCTCCATGAACGAACTCCCCCCCGGCAACCCTGTTCCCATTACCTTAACCGCCCGGCCCAACGCTGCGGTTTTCCAATCGCCTTCGCCCCCGAAACCGTAGCCGTCGGCCATGAGTCGTTGTACGGCAATTCCCGGCAATTGGTTCAGGCCGTGCAGATCTTCGAAGGTATCCGTGAATCCTTTGATCTGGTGATCGTCCAGAAAACCGCGTAAGCCAATTTCAATTTTGGCGGCATCGCGCAAGGCTGCGTGTCGTAAACCGGTTTGCTGCAATTCGGCAACGAGTTGGTATCGCTGTTCATATTCCTTCACCAATTGATTGATTTCCTGATCGGTTACCTGATTGACATACGCGACCAGATCGCCAATGCCATAGCCGTGTACGGCATAACCGAACTTAATCTGGGCTTCTACCTTATCGCCTTCCGTAACGGCCACTTCCCGCATGTTGTCGCCAAACCGCGCAAACCGTGCTCCCTGCAGGTCATGCCAGGCGGCTGCCACCCGCGCCCAGACACTCAGCCGTTCGTGGACTTCCGGATCTTTCCAGTGTCCGACAACTACTTTGCGATCCAGCCGCAAGCGGGAATTGATGAACCCAAATTCACGGTCGCCGTGGGCCGACTGGTTGAGGTTCATAAAATCCATGTCAATGGTTTCCCACGGAATATCCTGATTAAACTGCGTATGCAGGTGCAGCAGCGGTTTATGCAGAATTTTCAATCCGTTAATCCACATTTTGGCGGGCGAAAACGTGTGCATCCACGTAATCAGCCCGATGCAATTGGGCGCATTATTGGCCTCCAGACACAACTTGTAAACTTCGTCGGGGCCAGTCAGGACGGTTTTGAAGACAACCTTGACGGGAATCCGGCCGCCCTGGTTCAGGGCATTAACCAGTAGGCGGGAATGCTCCGCTACCTGCTTCAGGGTTTCATCTCCGTATAAATGCTGGCTGCCCGTTACAAACCAGGCTTCAAGGTGGTCAATCGAAATCATTTCAGGGTTTGCGTTGGATTCGCCTTCCGGTGTGGTTGGGCGTTAGGAAGCAAATATAAAATAAATGTATTTTATACGTTTATAAAAACACAAAAATTTTACGACCCCTAATCCCGGAGCTATGGCAACGGGATTAGGGAACAACGACCAGCACAGACAGGCAAAACCGGCGTATGATTACGCCGGACGATCCGCTTTTCCGCTCCCTTTCGGGCGGCTTTTCGATCGCCGTTTGGAATTGATCCGCCGTTTGTTCTGCGGATGAGGTCCGCCTTTGCCGGGATTGTATTCGAGGGTTTCGCCCAGATGAGCGGGCAACGAAACTTTAGTAACCGTGGTACCCAACAGCCGTTCGATAGCGGCAAACTTCCGCTGCTCGGTTTCGCTGATAAAGGTGTAGGCAATGCCGGTGGTTTCGGCGCGGGCCGTCCGGCCAATCCGGTGGACATAATCTTCTCCGTCGTGCGGCACATCGTAATTGATCACCAGATCGATGTTGTCGATATCGATGCCGCGGGAAAGAATATCGGTGGCTACCAGAATTTTCAATTTCCGGCTCCGGTAATCCAGCAGCACCTGCTCCCGTTCTGCCTGTTCGAGGTCGGAGTGAATTGCTTCGGCGGAAAAACCGGCCTGCTTCAGTTCGCGGGTTAGCTGTTTGACATTCTCTTTCCGCGAACAGAAAATTAAAACGGACGGGAAATTATGTTCTTTCAACAAGTACTTGACCAGCGCAATTTTCTGCTTCTGGTACAGAACAAAGGCTTCCTGAACAATCTTGGCGGGCGGTTTTGACAACGAAAGGGTTATCTCCTCGGGATTAGTCAGGATTTTCCGGGCCAGTTCCCGAATCTTGGGCGGCATTGTGGCCGACAACAACAGGCTTTGACGCTTCGTCGGCAGGAAGGAAATAATCTTGACGATATCCCCATAAAAACCCATGTCGAGCATCCGGTCGGCTTCGTCGAGTACCAGGTACTGCAGCTGGTCGATTTTGGCATACCCCATGTTGAGGTGGCTGATCATGCGACCCGGGGTACAAATAACAATATCCGCCCCCACCGAAAGCGCCTGACGCTCCGTGCTGTAAGAAGCGCCATCTCCTCCGCCGTATACCGCAATCGAACTCACCGAGGTGAAATACGAAAAGCCTTCCAGATTTTGGGCGATCTGGATGGCCAGTTCCCGGGTGGGGACGATGACCAGCGCCTTGATATGATCGTCGGGGCCTGCTGACGTAATCTTATGGAGAATCGGCAATAAATAGGAGGCTGTTTTCCCGGTTCCGGTTTGGGCGGAGACAATCAAATCTCTACCAGCTAAAATAAGCGGAATAACTTGTTCCTGTACAAGTGTGGGTGTATCGTAATTCATGGCATCGATGCCTTCCATCAGGCGGTCATCGAAACCAAAGTCTGCAAATTTCAAGCGTTATAACTGTAGGTTATGTTAAGATTTTGGTCAATATAACACTATTCCGATCATTAAAGCAAATTGTATTAGCGAACAGCCTGCCCGGTCTTCCGAATAGTCGATTTCCGAACAGAGCGTGCCTTAGCGACGGTGAGCTCGTAAAAATGGTTTCAATTTTATTTAAAATGTAAAAAAAACATTTATTACGATTAAATGTTAGTTCCTCCAGGGACACAATCCAGCAGAAGGGATCGTTTTATTTATCCCATTCCATGATTTTTTTTGCATCTTTGAGCGCACTAAAAGCGGCACATTTTTGGCGCATTTCTCCTCACATACAGACGATTCCGTCCTGTGGCACCACTTTCGGGCGGGCGGTGAAGACGGCTATACACACCTGGCCCGGCGGTACTACCGGAAACTGATCCATTACGGACAAAAATTTACGCCCGATGTTCAGCTGGTCGAAGATGCGTTGCAGGATATGCTGGTTCACCTCTGGCTGCATCAGGGCAACCTGAACAATACGCCGTCGGTGCATTTTTACCTGCTCAAAGCGTTTCGTAATCAGCTGTTTCGCGCCCTGAAAACAACGCCAAGCCGGGTTAATCTGAAGGCTCGGTTTGACGACGTTTCTTCGGAAGTTTCGACCGAAGAACTTTACATCCAGCAGGAAACCGACCAGAGTTTTCGCGCCCAAGTCGGCGAGTTGCCGGGTATCCAATCTGATCCTTTCTTATGACACCATCCAAACCTGAGGTCTGGCAACGCGGTCCCTTTCCCGGCCTCCCTCCTTTGCTGCAGCCAGTCGCCCACGCCCTTTTGCAGGCGCAGGAGGAAATTACCGATTTGATGCAGGATTTTCCCAAAGAATTGCTCTGGCAGAAACCGGCCCGGGTAGCATCCCCCGGTTTTCATTTACAGCATCTCAGTGGGGTTTTAGACCGCCTTTTTACGTACGCCCGAGGGGAAGCGCTTTCCTCCGAACAGCGGGAATGGCTGGCGGCCGAGGGAAACCCGTCTGCCGCCGACGATCCCGTTCGGGATCTGGTGGAACGATTTAACACGCAGATTGACCGGGCCATCCACCAGTTAAGGACGACCGATGAAGCCAGTCTGACGGACTTTCGGGGGGTAGGCCGCGCTCAGCTACCTTCCACGGTTCTTGGTTTGCTGTTTCATGCGGCCGAACACACGCAACGACACCTTGGACAGCTTTTGGTAACCGTCCGAGTCTTGCGTGCAGGGCGCGATTGACCTACAGCAGGTTGTCTATTTTCAGCAGCAAATCGTTCATCAGAAACGGTTTTTTGATAAAAGCATCGGGAGATGACTGCGATACACCCTCGCGGGCAATCGGACGTTCGGCCCCCGACATCAGAATAACCGGTAACTTCCAGGAAACCGTCTTCAACCGTTCCAGCACTTCCAGTCCACTGAAACGAGGCATTAACAAATCCAGCAGAACAAGATCGGGACGGTGGTGGGGTGAAAAAATCCAGTTGAGTGCTTCCTGACCATCACTTGCAATCAGCACCTGATATCCGGCTTTGGTAAGTTGGGAGGTTAGTAATTTTCGGCACAAGACGTCATCATCTGCGACGAGGATTCGAAGAGTTCCATTCATGGTTAAGTTTCCGCCTAAAAGCGGCAAGTTACGCTGAGTATACGTTTCTATTCTTAATTGGCTAATGCACTATCTATATAAACTGAATGTACTATCAATGAATAAAGTAGTATTGCTTACGCTTACAGGGTATTAATCAAAACTGGGGAGGGCGACTAAAACAGGCAAATATGACGACAAATGTACTTATAATAACTTAACAGGCAAGGCTTTCCGAAAGAAAATAAATATTATTTTCCAAAATAATCCGATGCGTGAGAAGAGTAGAATTGCCTAGTACTAGGAAACACCTTTTTCATTTATCCGGGACAGGTATGGGCCGGTTTAGCAGGATCAGTCCCACACGTTGTTCCACCCCTTGGACGAGGCAGATCCCTTCGTTAATCGATAAAGAATGAATTTGCTATTTCGTATCCCTCTGAAGTGAGCCGAAAGGCTTTGATCCTGGCAAAGGATGCCGCCGATGCGTTGGTGCTACGGTCGTTAAAATAGGTTTAGCTTCGTCGGCATCGGCGATCCGATTATGCCACT
Source organism: Larkinella bovis (assembly GCF_042655385.1). Classification (NCBI taxonomy): domain Bacteria; kingdom Pseudomonadati; phylum Bacteroidota; class Cytophagia; order Cytophagales; family Spirosomataceae; genus Larkinella; species Larkinella bovis. The sequence goes on from NZ_JBHSMA010000001.1 coordinate 1,181,314, forward strand.
TTGCTAACCGCGCCAAGCCATAGATAAGAAGTCCACTGTCCCGAAACGAAAAACGCTGTTCCTGATATCAGAAACAGCGTTGAGTGGAGATAGTCGGATTCGAACCGACGGCCTCTACAATGCCATTGTAGCGCTCTAGCCAACTGAGCTATACCCCCGTTTTTTTGTGGTGCAAAGATGCGAATTTCTGGAGGAAAAGCAATGTGGCTTTAAAAAATAATTCAGTAATTATTGCTCCACCATTTCAGCATCCGCGATGATGTAGTTCAGTTCGTAGATATTGTCAGCGTTTAATTTGAGCGTGCCCCGGAAGGTCCGGCGCTCGTCGGTTTTAAACTTCAACCCGCTTTTCTTGAACTTCAGCGATACGACCGATTCGGGACCGGCTCCCCCACAGAAGAAACAGGCGCTGTAGGGGAACGCCGAAAGAACATACGTATTGGACTCAATATCAACCGGTAGCACGTAACCGGTCAGTTCGACGGGCTTGCCGCTCAGCTTCTGAATACCGGGTCCGAAGGTCGGATAAAGCATGTAGACCGATTCCTCGGGGTACCATTTCTTCTTAAAAGTCACATCGCGCAGGGTTTCCCACGACAGCTTGACCGGTTCAGCCACTGAAAAACCGGTCGCCGGATGGACCCGGTTTGCGGGCGTAAAGGCAGCCAAACCCAGCAGTCCCAGCAGGGCGATGAAGAAGCTATTTCTTTTCATAACAGGTCGCGTTCAGATAATTACAAATCTCATCGTTTTAAGCATTAAAAACAAGTCTATTGGGGGTTTGGTTCGGCATTTTAATGCCCTTACTTACTAAGTTCCCGGTCCTTCCCTGCTATTATCATAAATTTTGCTACCTTTACCCTAATCAACATGGCTGCCAATAAATCCGTGTCGGAAGTACTAAACGTTACACCCCAGAACAATCAGCCTTCGGCGAGTCACTTTAACCGGCTGTTTCTAACAACGCTGGTCTTTATTGCCGTGCTGCTGACGGTAGCGGAGATTTTCACCCAATTTCAAATCCGACGCGAAGCCGAACGGGTGATGGTAATCCGGATGGCCTCCGCCCAGCGTCACCAGAGTCAACGCCTGGTTAGCAAGGTCCTTCTGCTCAGCCGCCCCAGCGAAGAGGCCCGGTTTCAAACCCATCTGACCGAAATCAAAAAGCTGTTTGCTCAGTTTGAGAAGAACCAGCTGCACATTGAGCAAGGCACGATCCCCGGTTATCCGGTTATGCTCCAGAACAGCGATAGTGTTAAAATGTACTACCGGGATCTGCGGCCCTCTTATTTCGGATTTCGGACGAGCATGCAACGCATTATTGAACTGGCCGAACAAGCCAAAACACCGGCGGAATTTAACGCAGAACTTGATCTGACCTCCCTGCTGGCTAACGAAGGCCCCTTTCTGGACAAAATGGATGAGGTGGTCAAGCAATACATGCGCGAAACGGTATCCAATGTGGAAAATACGCGCTGGCTTGAATTTGTAATTTATCTGTTTACTTTGCTGGCGCTGGTCTTTGCCGGTTGGTTTATTCTTCGGCCGGCGGTCAATAAATTTGAAGGGATCATCGTTCAGTTGGTGGAAGCGGAAACGCGAACCGCCACGACCAATCGCAAATTGTTGTCACTAAACCGGGCGCTGAAGGAAACCCGTCAGCAACTGTTCGATGCCACCCGTCAACAGTATGAACAGAAGATGGACGAGCAGAAGCTTCGGACCTCGTACCTGGTGGCCGGACAGGAAGAAGAACGCAAACGCCTGTCCCGCGAACTGCACGACGGAATTGGTCAGATGCTGACGGCGATTAAATTGCAGGTCGAAAGCTTTGAGAAAAGTCTGAGCGGCCGCGAGAAAGAAATCAAAAGTTTCGTTGTCCTGAAAAACCTGATTGCCCAGACCATTCAGGAAACCCGGAACGTGTCGAACAACCTGATGCCGACGGTTTTAAGTGACTTTGGCCTGGTCCCCGCCGTTAAAATGCTGGCGGACACGCACGACAAGGAAAGCGATATTGATATTATTTTTCACACCAATCTGTCGAACACGCGGCTGGATAAAAGCGTAGAAATCGGGGTTTACCGGATTGCGCAGGAAGCGGTTAGCAATGCCCTCCGGCACGCAAAACCGCACCAGATTACCATTGACTTGTTCGAAAAAGATAATTACTTGCATCTGATTGTCAACGATGACGGAAAAGGTTTCCGGATTCACCGCAGTCGGAAAGAAGACACGAAGCGCCCTTCACAGGGTATTCACAACATGCACGAGCGGGCTGCGCTGATCAACGGAAAGTTCAAGATTTCGTCCGCCCCCGATAAAGGCACCAAAGTTCAGGTTAGTATACCCTTTAAACTCGCACACCAGGAATATGAGTACACTCAAGTTGATGCTGGTTGATGACCACTCGATTGTCCGTAACGGAATACGTTCACTGCTGGAACAAAACGATGAATTTGTCATCGTCGATGAAGCCGGGGACGGTGAAGAAGCCCTCGAAAAATTAAAGACGCACCAACCGGATGTCGTCCTGATGGACATTTCGTTGCCCGGTATGTCGGGTATCCAGACGACCCAGATTATCTCCCGTCTCTACAAAAACATCAAAACCCTGATGTTGTCGATGCACAATAACGAAGATTATATTCTTCGTTCGGTCGAAGCCGGGGCCTTTGGGTACATTCTGAAAGATTCGTCCAGCGACGAGATGATGAAAGCCTTGCGGACCATCGCCAGCGGTGAAAAGTACTTCAGCTCGCCGGTAGCCACCATCATCCTGAATGGCTACATGCAGCAAATGAAAAAAACGGAACGAACCAGCAAAGTTCGGCGTTCTAAACTTTCAAAGAAGGAAAAGGAAATTCTGCAGTTTTTGGTCGATGGCATGAGTAGCCGCGAAATCGCCGAAAAACTACAGCTTTCGGTCCGGACCGTCGATAACCACCGCGCCAATATGATGCGTCGCCTTCAGGTGAAGAATGCCGCCGAATTGGTGAAGATGGCCGTCGAAGAAAAATTAATCTAAAACCGCTTACAGCATATAGTAAAGTTGTTCCTATTCGAACGAATGGCGACAACTTTACTTAATTGTAAATTTTTTAAGGAAGAAATCCTATAGAAATACTATAGGTTACGTAAACACTCCCGATTTATGGCACTCCGATTAGGCGACATTGCTCCGGATTTCACGGCTGAAACCACCGAGGGCACGATTCATTTCCACGAATGGCTGGGTAACTCCTGGGGAATGATTTTTTCTCACCCGGCTGATTTTACACCCGTTTGCACGACCGAACTCGGCCGGACCGCGCAATTAAAGGATGAATTTGAAAAACGCGGGGTGAAAGTCATTGCCGTGAGCGTCGATCCGCTTGACTCGCATACGGCCTGGGTAAAGGATATTAACGAAACCCAGAACACGACGGTTAATTTCCCCCTTATTGCCGACAACGACCGGAAAGTAGCCGAACTCTACGACATGATTCACCCGAATGCGTCCGAAAAAGCAACGGTCCGCTCGGTATTCATCATTGGCCCGGACAAAAAAATCAAGCTGACCCTAACCTATCCGGCCTCTACAGGGCGGAATTTCTTCGAAATTCTACGGGTCATCGATTCGCTCCAACTGACGGCCAACTACCAGGTAGCCACCCCTGCCGATTGGCAGGAAGGCCAGGATGTCATCGTCGTTCCGGCCGTCAGCACGGAAGATGCCATCAAGAAATTCCCGAAAGGCGTCAACATCGTAAAACCGTACCTGCGGACCACCCCGCAACCGAATAAATAAAAGTTGATACCCCAAAAAAGCAAAGGCGGGCCGTGCTACACAGCGCCCGCTTTTGTTTTTTAAGGCCGCAAGACGGTTGGGCAACTGGGTATGCGTGTAGGCATGACACGGTTTGGATACGCCCCTTTACCTCATTATTTGGGAACAATTCGTTCCGCGATCAGTTCGTTCTGTGTAACCATAATTAAACAAGGCATGAACGTACTTGAGCAAAATCCGGTAAAAGGATCGGTAAAAAACCCGAATCCAATGCACAAAGAAGGACCCGTTGCGGAAGCCATCGAGGAACAAACCGCCAAAGTACCTTCGGACGTATTCCTGTGGGCTGCGCTGGCATCGATGGGCGTTTCCCTGTTTTACAAGTTCCAGAACGAAAATGACAAAGCGTTATTTGTGGGACAATGGGCAGCGCCGTTTTTGCTGCTGGGGCTTTATAATAAAATTGTGAAGCTGGAAGGCCACGACTAAGTCCTTCCTCAAGGAAAACAAGAGCGGACGACCGAAGAAGCAGGGTTAATTTCCTTTCTCCGGTCGTCCGCTCTTGTTTTTTTCTCCTTACTTTTGTCCGGTATGAGCGATCTCGTGCTGTTTATATACCGGAAGCGTCACTACCTGTTCTGGCCTTTTCTGGCTTTTTGCCTCGTGCTGGTGGGTCTCTGGTGGAAACGCTCGCAGAAGGAAATCAATGAATTACAGTGGCAATTCGTCAATGGTTACGGGATACGGATGCCCCTGAAATACACGATTCACGGCATCGACGTCTCTCACCATAACAGCCACATCAACTGGAAGCGCGTCCGCCAGGCCCAGGCCGACGGGGTAACGCTCCAGTTTGTCTTTGTGAAAGCCACCGAAGGTGCAACGCTCGTGGACCGGCGGTTTAAACACAACTGGGCTGAAGCCCGAAAAGCCGGTTTGAAACGGGGAGCCTATCATTTTTATCACCCCAAACGTGATCCGGTCAAACAGGCTCAGAATTTCATCCAAGCCGTCCCGTTGAAACCGGGTGATTTTGCGCCCGTACTCGACCTGGAACGCAACGACCGGGGACGGGTTCCGGCCGAAAAATTAATCGCCGATGTCCGCACCTGGCTGCAACGGGTAGAAGACCATTACGGCAGGAAACCGATCATCTACGTCAACCGGCACTTCTACAAACTGTACATTGACGGAAATTTTGATGATTATCCCCTCTGGATTGCTGATTATTCGTCCAATCATCCGAAGGAATTTAACGCCGAACGGTTGTACATTTGGCAGCACAATGAAAAAGGCTCGGTCGACGGCATTCGTGGCAACGTCGATTTCAATGTCTTTGTCTGCGAACCCGAGCGAATGAACGAAATTTGTCTTTGACCCAATATCCCGATGCTACCGACTCATTCTTTTCTGCAACTCCCTGCTTATCAAAAGCTAAAAACGCATTTCGAGCAACTTAAAGAACGGCACCTGCGCGATTTATTTGCCGAAAACCCCCAGCGGTTTGACGAGTTCTCCCTGCGGTTTGACGATATGCTGGTCGATTTTTCCAAAAACCGGATCGATGCCGAAACCCTGCAACTGCTGCGCCAGCTGGCCGGAGAAGCGGGCTTATACGACGCCATCGAACGAATGTTTACCGGCGACCCTATCAATGTTACCGAAGACCGGGCGGTTTTGCACGTGGCCCTGCGGAACCGGTCCAACGAACCAGTGATCGTGGATGGCCAGGATGTCATGCCCGAGATCAATGCGGTTTTGAATAAAATGAAAGGCTTTTCGGAGCGCATTGCCTCCGGCGACTGGAAAGGCTATACCGGCAAGCCGATTACGCAACTGGTCAACATTGGCATCGGCGGTTCGGACCTCGGCCCGGTGATGGTGACGGAAGCCCTCAAACCGTATGCGGTCCAGAAGGACGGAAAACCGCAGTTGCAGGTTTACTTTGTATCGAATGTCGATGGCGTTCACATTTACGAAACGCTGCAAAAACTCGATCCGGAAACAACTTTGTTCATGATTGCGTCGAAAACCTTCACGACGCAGGAAACGATGGCCAACGCGCATTCCGCCCGCGACTGGTTTCTCGACCATGCGCAGGATGAATCGGCCGTTGCGAAACATTTTGTGGCCATTTCCACCAATAAAACAGAAGTTGAAAAGTTCGGGATCGACCCGGAAAACATGTTCGGTTTCTGGGATTGGGTCGGTGGCCGGTATTCGCTCTGGTCGGCCATCGGGCTCTCGATTGCCTGCTACATCGGTTTCGATAATTTTGCCGAACTGCTGGAAGGCGGCCACGCCATGGATCTGCACTTCCGGAATACCCCTCTTGAAGCGAACATTCCGGCTACGCTGGCCCTGATTGGCATCTGGTATAACAATTTTTTCGGCGCTGAATCGCACGCCATTTTACCCTATGACCAGTACATGCACCGGTTTGCGGCCTACTTCCAGCAGGGTGATATGGAGAGCAACGGCAAATCGGTCGACCGCAACGGTCAGCCGGCAGCCTACCAAACCGGGCCGGTGATCTGGGGAGAACCGGGCACCAACGGCCAGCACGCGTTTTACCAGCTAATTCACCAGGGCACCAAGCTGATCCCCTGCGATTTCATTGCCCCGGCCATTAGCCACCGGCCCCTGGGCGATCACCATACGATGCTGCTTTCCAACTTCTTCGCGCAAACGGAAGCCTTAATGAACGGCAAATCCGGTGAGGAAGTGGTAGCCGAACTGAAAAAAGCCGGCAAGACCGAAGAGGAAGTGGCGCTACTGATGCCGTTCAAGGTTTTCTCAGGAAACCGCCCGACCAACTCCATCCTGGTCAGGCAGATTACTCCCCGCACACTCGGCAGCCTGATTGCGATGTACGAACATAAAATCTTCACCCAGGGCGTCATCTGGAATATTTTCAGTTTTGACCAGTGGGGCGTTGAACTGGGGAAACAACTCGCCAACCGCATCCTTCCCGAACTGGCCGACAACAAGCCGGTGTCGTCGCACGATAGTTCGACCAACGGGCTGATCAATTACTATAAAGAGTTGAGGAAAGCTTAAACAATCCAAGACGTACCAAGTTATTTGAGGTGTATGCAGAGCATGCACCTTTTTTTATACAACTTCAACAACACTAAAATCATGAAACGCAACAGTACAATGCTTGCGCTTTGCCTTTTGGGAACGTGGAGCGCCTATGCTCAGATTTCGTCGGATACGACCAGAGTACAATCAACGACGACGACAACGACCGTTACGGAGACCGGAACCGATACCACATACCGTTCCAACACGAACCGCACAACGATGGATACCCCGACGACCAATACAAGCACCTCGGGAAACAGCAACTCATCGTATTCAACAGCCCCAGCATCCAGCACGTACTCATCGAGTAGCACCAGCACCAGCACGGAATACGCCAGCCGGGAAAGCCGACCAAGAACCGAACGTCCTTATAAAGCCTTCACTGGTGGTTTTTACGTCGGAGCCAACTCGACCCGCTACCGGGGAGAGGATATTGATGGAGACAATCCCTCCGGCCGTTTAGGCTACCAGATTGGGGCGTTTGTGCGGGGCGGTGGCCGCCTGTACGGCCAGTTGGGCGTTGAATACTTTGCGTCCAGTTCCAATTATTTCAGCCCCGGCGACGGCTCAAGTCTCCAGGATATTTCCGGGCGGATTAACACCAAATGGTTGCAGATTCCGGCCTATATCGGGGTAAAACTGGCGCAGTCGGAACGCGGTATTTCGGCCGTCCGACTGGCAGTGGGTGCTGAGTACGCCAACCGGCTGAGCAGCAGCAACACCATCAACATCGACAACAATGAAATCAAGAGCGGTACCTTCCTGGGGCTGGTTAATCTGGGCTTCGACATTGGTCCGGTCCTGATTGATCTCGTGTATCACCACGGTTTCTCCGACGCCATCGAAGGCTTCAACAACTCGCAACGCCGGGCGCTGGGTGTTAATGTAGGCTTTAAATTTTAGAGTAGCGTGCTGTTTTCAAGTGCAACGGTGCCGTGGCTCAAGTTCGCGGCACCGTTTTTTTATACCCATTCCGTTAGATCGATACCTTTTCCACAAGCTGGCTGGCCGTCAATTTTTCCTGCTCACCCGTCACCATGTTTTTAAGCGCCAGTAATCCGGTTTGCAATTCTTCGGAACCAATTAAAACGACGTAGGGAATCTGCTTGGCGTTGGCATAATCCAGTTGCTTTTTCACTTTGGCCGTATCCGGATAGGCTTCGGCGGCAATGTTACGAGCCCGCAACTGGCTCAACAACGGTAAACCAACAGACCGGGCTTCGGCATCGAGATGCACCACCAGCACCCGGGTCGATTGCAAACCGGTTTCCGGAAACAGCTTCAGTTCTTCCATGACATCGTAAATCCGATCGACGCCCAGCGATATGCCGACCCCCGACAAACCCGGCATTCCGAACGCCCCCGTCAGGTTGTCGTAACGCCCTCCCCCGCTGATGCTGCCAATTTGCACCCCATTGGCCTTGACTTCGAAAATCGCTCCCGTATAATACGATAAACCGCGTGCCAACGTCACATCCAGCTGAATCCGGGCGTCCGTCAGGCCGTACTGGGCTACCAACGCCCAAACTTCCTCCAGTTCCGTCACGCCTTTCAAGCCTACTTCGGACGCGGCCAGCCAGTTTTTCAACTGGGCAAAAGCCGCCTGGGCCTCGTCCGGGAACTGAAACATGGGGTCCAGTTTTTCGATCGATTCATCCGAAAAACCGCGTTGCTTCAACTCTTCGACCACCTTTTCTTTCCCGATTTTATCGAGTTTATCAATCGCAACCGCCAGGGCGGCTTCCTGCCCTGCCGCCCCCACCACTTCGGCCAGCCCGGTCAGAATCTTGCGGTTATTGATTTTCACCGTAAAATCCTGAATGCCCAGATTCCGCAGGCTCTCGTGCAGCATCAGCACAATTTCGGCTTCACACAGCAGCGAATCCGTCCCGACCACATCCGCATCGCACTGCACAAACTCCCGGTAACGGCCTTTCTGCGGACGATCGGCGCGCCAGACCGGCTGGATCTGGTACCGCTTGAAGGGCATCGCCAACGCGTGGCGGTTCATCACCACGTAGCGGGCAAACGGGACCGTCAGATCATACCGCAAGCCCTTTTCTGCTATTTTCGGGGTTAATTTCCGGGCATTCTCCTGCCAGTCGGCTTCGGTTAAGCCCTGGGAAAAATCACCGGAATTGAGGATTTTAAACAGCAACTGGTCGCCTTCCTCGCCGTATTTCCCCATCAGCACCGACAGGTTTTCGAGAGCGGGGGTTTCAAGCGGTTGAAAGCCGTATCGCCGGAACGTCTGCCGGATGGTGTCCAGCAGAAAAAGGCGTTTGCTCATTTGTTCCGGCCCAAAGTCGCGGGTTCCGCGGGGTACACTCGGTTTTTGCATGCCGCAAAAATAGTAAGCCCGACGGATTGATTATTGGTTTTGTGCAGGATTTCCGTTAATTTTGCGGACAATTTGGAATCAACTTATTCATTTATACGATCATGGGAGTAACTGCACTGAAACGCAAAGACCAGAAAAATAAAGCAAGAGCCAATAATAAAATTGCCCGCATCAAGCAATTGCTGCGTCGTCCGGACATCAAAAATGTAGACGTGGATGCGATCAAAGCCTCATTCGCCGAAAAGAAAAGCGAAGCGGCTGCCTAAGCAAGGGCAGTCCTTTCCGGCTGGGTGGTTACCCGATGGCTTCCCAACGAATGATCCTAACCAGTGATTGCCTCGTTACGCTCGACGGACGGGGTTTTCTTTTTTCAGGCGGTTCCGCAGCATTTTTTTCAGGTATCGGCGAATGATCCGGCGGTTTTCAACCTGCATCCGGAAAATGACGGCTTGGCCAAACAACGAAATCCCGGCATTGATGACGATCAGGCTATACGTGCCGAGCAGAAACCAGCGGTTGAAGGGCTCCCCGGTATGTTTCAGGTGTGCCGCTTCGCTGAAAACACAGAGGCCATAGCCGATCAGCGCCAGGCTGAACGGAGCCAGTAAAAGCCATTTGGTACGGGTACTCATCCGTTTGATGAGTCGCCGACCGGGCGGTTTGGAAGGAGCAACTGCCATCGATTCCGTAATAACTACTAGTAATCAAAGCTCTAATTTAACAGACTAAATTACATTTTGTCTTTAAATCTGTTACTTTATGCGCATTGGGCCCCGGCGGTCATGGCTAAAAACCGCCATCAGCCGGGTTTCGCAGGCCTTTAACTGTGGTATGAAACACCTCATTAGCTTTATTTTACGAACCGTACCGCGTCCGGTTTTGCAGCGCATCAGCCATTACGCCATGAAAGCGATGATGGTTTTCTACCGGGGTAACAACGTCGAATGCACCGTTTGTGGCAAGCATTTTCGGGAGTTTATGCCGTACGGCCGGAACATTCCGCGCCCGAACGCCCTGTGTCCGAACTGTTTAGCCCTCGAACGGCACCGGCTGATGAATCTGTACCTGAAACGGAAAACCAACTTTTACCGCGACAACCTGAAAGTTCTGCACGTTGCCCCGGAGCACTGCTTCATCGATCGCTTCGAAAAACTGCCGAACCTCGATTACATCACCGCCGACATTGAGTCGCCCCTAGCGAAAATTAAAATGGATATCCACCAGATTCCATTTCCCGACAATACGTTCGACGTTGCGTTTTGCAACCACGTGATGGAACATGTCGAGGACGATGCCAAAGCCAGCAGCGAACTCCACCGCGTCCTGAAACCGGGTGGCTGGGCCATCATTCAGTCGCCCATCGACTATAACCGCCCGACGACCTTTGAAGATCCCACCATTACGGACCCGAAAGAACGTGAGCGGCTTTTCTGGCAGAGCGATCACGTCCGGCTTTTCGGTCAGGATTACGCCCAGCGACTGGCCAAAGGCGGTTTTACGGTAATCGAAGATCGGTTCGTTTTTGAATTGCCCCGCGAGGAAGTAAAGCGGTTTTCGCTGCCCGCCGGTGAAATCATTTACCTCTGCAGGAAATAGCCTACGCGCCGTCGACGGGATACGGCCCCTCCGAAAATGAACGGGTGTGGTAGCCTTTCACCCCGATTTGTCTGGCCAGCGGGCTTTGCACCGTATCGCCCGCCTTCAGCCGTTCAAGAACGGTTTTGAAATCGTGCCGGGGTTGCCAGCCCAGCTCCATCCGGGCCCGTTCGTTGACGTAAACCCGGTCAATTTCCGGAAACATCTGCCACCCGCGACGCTCGTATTCGGCCCCAAACGCCGGCACCCGTCTCGCCACCACCTGCGGAGCATCCTGGCGCAAGGCAGCCCGGTCGTCAAACCGGAAGGGCGTGGTGGCACTGATGATATACATTCCGTACCCGATCTCCTCCGCCCGTTCCGCTGCGGCCCAGTGTGCACTCACCGCGTCTTCAATGTCCACCCGGCGGAACAGGTATTCGTTTGCCTTCAGGTTATCATTGGCGTAACCGGACCGGGCGGTTTTGCTGTCGTCGTCTTCCGGGAAAAACCGGGAGGTTCGCAGGATAATACAGGGCAAACCCTGTTTGCGGTAAAACAACCGGCACAGATTTTCCGCGGCTGCCTTGGTGACGCCGTAAATATTTTTCGGAACCGGCGTGACGTCCTCGGTAATCCAGGCAGCGGGCTGGCCCGCAGGCGGTACGAGCGCATCACCAAAAACACTGGTTGTGCTGGTAAAAATAAACCGCTTCACCCCCGCAGCAACCGATTCCTGCAACAGATTGAGCGTTCCAGTCACGTTCGTGTCAATAAACGCCTGCATGCTGTGCGTTCCCACGTGCGGTTTGTGGAGCGTGGCGGTATGAAAAACCGTATCGACCCCCACCAGGCACGATTTTACAACGTCCCGATCCGTGATGGACCCGAGTTGGGTCGTATACGGTGAGGGAAGAATATCCAGGCCGACCACCTCCTCGTTACGCAATGTTAGCGTGAGGGCGAGCGCTTCGCCCAGATGCCCGGCACTACCCGTTACCAAAATTTTCATGCCGTAAAATACAAAAATTCGACAGCAGGTTACGACGGATACTCCAGATTGGCACCGGTTTCCTGGTGACCTTTCGGTTCGCGAAGGCGTTTCCAGCCTTCACTCAGAAAACCAATTCCATACCCCAGAAGCTGAACAAAGGCGGCTCCCACGCTCAGAAAACCGACCTCCAGGCTTTTCTCCTTCCGAACCGCATCAACAAAAATCAGCACCGAAAACAGCACCAGCGCCGAAACTGCCAGCCCAAACAAAACCGGGTGAACGAAATACCAGAGCGGAACCGAAAAGACGAAAAGTGTAAAAACCGCCGGAAAGGTGTGCACCAATCGCAGTTCCGACGGAAAAAACCGGGCGATGTTAATCCGGGCCCGGCCAAAAAACCGGGTCTGCCGGTAAAACTGTTTCAGGTTGGTCCGGCGCTTGTGGTAAATGAAGGCTTCGGGGATCAGGCCGGTTTTGAAGTTGTGGGTAATAATCCGAATCGCAAACTCGATATCCTCCCCCATCCGACTGATTTTGTAGCCGCCGATGGCCTCATACACCTTTCGCGAAAAACCCATATTGAAACTGCGCGGATGGTATTTTCCGCCCAGATTTTTCTTGCTGCCGCGAATGCCCCCCGTCGTAAACGGCGAGGTCATCGAATAACTGATGGCTTTTTGAGTGGGCGTAAAATTCGGATGAGCCGCATCCGGCCCACCATACGCATCAAGCCAGTCGGTATTCAGCCGCCGTTCAACGGTTTCGAAATAAGAGGGTGGCACCAGCGCGTCGGAGTCGAAAATCACAAAATAATCACCGGTCGCCCGTTCAAAACCGTAGTTACGCGTAAATCCCTGCCCGCTGTTCGGTTTGGAAAAGTACCGCAGGTTCAGCCGTTGGTGAAACTCTTCCACCACCTGATTGGCCGGGTTGACCGACCCGTCTTCCACGACCACAACTTCGTCGGGAATCCGGGTTTGCTGGCACAGGCTTTCGAGCAGTTCGCGGAGTTCGTCGGGCCGGTTATAGACGGGGATAATGACGGAAAAACGCATCCGAATCAAATGACCTCTTTCAACGACTCCTCATTGGCCCAGATAATCTCGTCGACCAGTTCATCGGTCAGCGCAACCGACAGGAACAGACTCTCGAACTGCGAGGGCGCCAGGTAAACGCCACGCTTCAGCATCGCCTGAAAATACCGGCCAAAAAGGGCCAGATCCGAAGACTTTGCATCGACAAAATTCGAAACCGGGCGCTCGGTCATGAACAGCGTGTACATCGAACCGAGGTGATTGATCGTGAAGTTGAGCCCCAGGCTGGCCAAGCTGCTTCGGAAACCGGCTACCAGTTTGTCGCCAATTTCAGTCAGACGCGTATAGACTTCCGGGTGTTCGTTCAGATGCCGCAGCATCGCCAGCCCAGCCGACATCGCAATTGGATTCCCGGACAAGGTGCCAGCCTGATAAACCGGGCCGGCGGGTGAAACCATATCCATAATTTCCCGGCGACCGCCGTAGGCACCGACCGGCATCCCCCCGCCAATGATTTTCCCCATCGTCGTCAGGTCAGGCCGGATGCCGAAATGCTCCTGAGCGCCCCCTTTCGCCAGCCGGAAACCGGTCATCACCTCGTCGAAAATCAGCAGAATATCGTGCCGATCGCATAAATCACGCAATCCCTGCAGAAAACCGGGTTCGGGCAGTACGCAGCCCATGTTGCCGACAACCGGCTCCAGAATCACGGCGGCAATCTGATTGGCGTTGGCATCAATCAGGCGTTCAACGGCGAACAAATCGTTGAAGGGGGCCGTCAGCGTATCCAGCGCCGTTGCTTTGGTAACACCGGGACTATCGGGCGTCCCCATCGTAATGGCTCCGCTGCCCGCAGCAATCAGGAAGGAGTCGCCGTGCCCGTGGTAACATCCTTCAAACTTGATCAATTTATCCCGCCCGGTAAACCCGCGGGCCACCCGAATGGCCGCCATGGTTGCTTCGGTGCCGGAATTGACCATCCGGACTTTTTCAACGGAAGGAACCATTTCGACAATCAATTCGGCCATTTCGACTTCCTTGCGGGTGGGTGCTCCGAAGGAAAACGAGTGCTGAATCGCGTCCCGAACGGCTTCTTCCACCGGCTCGAAGGCGTGGCCCAGAATCATCGGCCCCCAGGAATTGATCAGTTCGATATATCGGTTTCCGTCTTCATCAAACAGAAAAGGACCTTTGGCCGATTTGATGAACAGCGGATGGCCGCCAACCGCCCGAAACGCCCGCACCGGCGAGTTGACCCCGCCGGGAATCAATGTCTTTGCTTTCTCAAAAAGTTGTTCGCTCGTAGTCATAGGTAATGAGTGAATGATTGAATGAGAGAATGAGTGAATAGCTCCGCCAGTTACCTGCTTTTCGCAGCGCTATTCACTCATTCTCTCATTCAATCATTCCCAATTAATTATTAGCTAATACAAATCGGTTTCCGTCGAATTTAACGATGGGGACAACCTGGTTTTCGTTACCGGCCGAATAGTCATAGCCCGACAGCAGGTAGCCGTTTTCCGGACTGGTTTTAAGCTGTGATCGGTTGGTCAACTGGCCCCGGCTGCGGGCCAGCGCCCGGCCAAAAAACAACAGCATATCATACCCCTGATAGGCGTATGTCGACGGAATTATATTGCGTTGTTCCAGATACTGCTCCTCAAACGCCCGGGTTTCGGGGCGTTGCGTATCCACATATTCGGGATAGACCAGATACAGGTCATTCCGGGTAAAAACCGATAAGGGGTTTTTATCGAAATTGAAAGCCGTGGCGGTGGTAATCACGGGCGAATCTACTTTCCGCTGCGCCAGCAGCCGCAGCAATTTCGGCCCCGTGTTTTCGTCACTGGTCACCAGGAAAATATGACCGGGTTTGTTCATTTCCGTCATCCGGATGGATTCCAGATCGTTGCCAACTTTGCGGAATTCCACCATCGTAAACCCAATGCGTTTCAATTCATTCTGGTACAACGTCGCCAGCGTGGAATCTTTCCGGGAATTGCCGTAATAGATGGCCGCTTTTTTAAGCGTCGAGAGCGTCCGGGCAAACGCCACGGTTTTCACCGCCTGCTGATTCAGCGAGGGAGCCGCCAGAAAGGCCAGGGGTTGATTCGCCACCAGCTCGCTGCTGGTTGAGATCGGATTCACCAACACAATATTGTTCTGATGGGCAAATTCGGTGGCCAGCCGGTTGGGTTCGGCATACAGCGGGCCAATCAGCAGGTCATTCTGCAGGAAACCCGGATTTTCCATCAGAGCCGTCATCTTTGAAAGATCGTTGTCGACATCATAGGCAAATAAATTTACCGTGATGCCTTCCGACTGCAACTTCGCTTTGGCGAGTTTCATGCCGTTGTACAAATCGAGCGCGTACTGGTTTGACCGGGCCGGTTCGTTCGGATTGATTTCGCCGATTCGAAACGGGAACATCACGGCCACATTATAGTACCCTTTGTTCCGGTTTTTCTCCGGTTTGATAACCGTGGTCGCCGTCGAAGGGGTTGCCGTCGAAGCCGGGCGGGGGGTGTTGGGCACCCCAAACCGGTTGGTCAGCCGGTCCGATAACTCCAGATCTGCCGTGGAGGTCGACGTCCGCTGAATCATGTCAATCAGGGCCAGCGCCAGATTCCGGTTGTTCGGAAACTCCTTCTGCATCACTTTCAACCGATTCAAGTCGGTGATCTGACTAAAATAATACGATTCCAATGAGTTGATATCCGCCCGAAGCGTCTGATCGCCAATCCGGCTCAACTCCTCGATTCCTTCTTCGTACTGCCCATTTTCAAAATGAGCCGCCCCCAGCAGGTAATAGGCATCATCCCGCTTTTTCCAATCCGGATACCGCTCGAGCAACTGCCGGAGCATGGCTCGCGACTCGGAAAACCGCTTCTGGTTAAAATCGGCCAGCGCGTGGTAATAATGGGCGTAAGGGGCAATTCCGCCGGTCCGGCTGTCGGTCAGCGGGCGTAATTCGGCTTTGGCTTTTGGGTAATCCTGCTGCTGGATATACTGCATCGCCATCTTCAGCCGCCGTTCGGCATTGTCGGTCTGGGCCAGCACTGCCTGAACGGTTGCCCAGAGGAATACCGTCAGACCGAATGATCGTAAACCAGCAAAAGGGACAGGATGGATATTCATTTGTTCGGATTAAGAAGCCTGGCACAAAACTAACAAAACCAACGCATCTGCGTTGGTTTTGTTCCGGACGGATCGGAGTTACCCGCTATATTTTTTCGCAAAACGGCCTTATTACTGTTTTTTGGCCCGTTTTTTCGCTTCTTCGGCCTGTTTCTTGGCCTCCTCAGCCTGCTGGAGCGAGCGCTGAAGCAGGTCCTGAAACTTCGATTTTTTCACGTCACCTTTCGCGAATTTCTTCCGGTTTTCTTCCAGCACCGCCTTGATCTTGTCTTCATCCACAAACTTTCGAATCAGCAATTGCTGGGCGATGGTCACCACGTTGGACACGAAGTAGTAAAACGCCAGACCCGCCGGGAAAGAGTTCATCACAAACATGAACATAACCGGAAACACGTAGCTCATGGCCTTCATGTTGATCGGGCTGTTCGGTTGGGCGGGGGTCATCTGGTTGTTGTAATACGCGTAGCCCAAACTCGAAAGCGTCATGATCACCGTAAACAGACTCAGGTGTGACCCCAGGAACGGAATTGCGAACGGAAACCGGATGATGGAATCGTAGGTCGAAAGGTCGGTTGACCACAGGAATTCTTTCTGCCGCAGCTCGATCAGATTCGGAAAGAGGAAAAACAACGCCATCAGAACCGGCATCGTCGCCAGGACCGGAATACAGCCGCTCAACGGACTGACACCTACCTGCTGGTAGAGCTTCATCGTTTCCTGCTGTTGCTTGGCCATGTCGTCGCCCACTTTCTCGCGAATGGCATTGACTTCGGGGCCCAACACCCGCATTTTCGCCATGCTCACGTAGGAGCGGTACGTCAGGGGCGTCAGCAGCAGTTTTACAAACACCACCAGCGCGATAATCAGCAAACCGTAGTTGGAGATAAATTTCTCCAGCAGGTTGAAAACCGGCACAAAGAAGTACTTATTGACGGGTTTGAGGAAGGCATATCCGAGGTAAACGTTCCGGTCGAATTCCGGAGCCACTTCGTCGAGCAACTGGTAATCGTTCGGTCCGAAATAAAACCGGTAATTGCCTTTGCCACTTTTCACATCCGCCATCGGAATCAACACATCAGCAATGGCCGTTTTCACCGTCTGCGTGTCGTTCGGATTCACCACGGTTTTGAAAACCGCCTTCTTAAACGGACCGCTTTCGGAAATAAAACCGGCCAGAAAATATTTATGCTTGATGGTAAACCACTTCACCGGTTCTTCCAGAGTCGCTTCCTGATCGCTGGCCCCTTCCGTCAGACCGTCGAAATTCTCATCCGCCGACAGGTAGTTGATGGTAGCCGACTTGCGGTTTTCATCCATGTCATTTTCAAACTGCCGCATTTTATCCTGCCACAAAAACCGGATATCATTGTTGGTCAGCTGATTATCCAGACCATTCAGCTTCAGGTCATAATCGACAATGTAGCCTTTCGCCGGAATCGTGTAGGTTTGTTCAATGGATTCGGTTGGGGATAAGGCCAGTTTGAACGTTACGGTCTGTGCATTTCCCTGCACCGACGACTGGGGCGAAGCCGTGGTTTCAAAAAACAGCTTCTCTATATTGACCTTCCCGCGATTGGTGGGTAATTCCAGGACCATTTCGCTGCTTTGCTCGTTGATAAGCACCAGCGGTTTCTGGTCAAACGTTTTGTAATTTTTCAGCAGAACTTCCTTGACGCGTCCCCCCTGCGTACTAAACGTGATGCGAAGATCGGGATTTTCAACAACGATATCCTGGCTTTGGCCCGTCGCAGCGGCCGCAAAATCGCCGTAAAGTTTTCGGGTAGCCGCCGAATCGAGTGCTTGTTCGGGTTGTTTGACAGCAGCAGGAGAAGCCGCCGAAGTCACTTTTTCCTGTTCAGGTTGCTTTTCCGGCGCTGGTTTCGGCATCAGCAGTTGATACCCCAGTAACATTCCCAGGATTAAGACAATACCAATAATTTGATTACGATCCATTTTTTTTGTTTAATGTCTAAGGAATAAGGTTTACCATCGACGACGACGTATCCCGCGTAAACCTTACTCCTTAAACCAATCATTTAGTCCGCAAAGGTACGGAGAAGCGAAGGCTTAACCAACATTGGCCGTAGTGTCCACCAGCCGCTTATCCTGCGAATGCACCTGCGAGGCCCGTACAAACTGAACAAACAAGGGGTGCGGGTCCATAACAGTGCTGCGAAGTTCGGGGTGAAACTGAACGCCAACGAACCAGGGGTGATTTTTCAGCTCCACAATTTCGACCAGCCCGGTTTCGGGGTTAATCCCCGTAGCGGCCATTCCGGCTTTCTCAAACTCTTTCAGAAACTCGTTGTTAAACTCGTACCGATGCCGGTGACGCTCACTGATTTGCGTTTTGCCGTATACCTCAGCCGCCAGCGAATCTTTCTTGATTTTGCAGGGATACGCCCCCAGCCGCATCGTACCGCCCATGTTGGTCACCTTCTTCTGGCTCTCCATCATGTCGATAACTCGGTGGGATGCATTTGGGTTCATTTCCGACGAATGGGCTTCTCCCCAGCCTAACACGTTGCGGGCGAATTCGATACAGGCGCACTGCATACCGAGACAGATCCCGAAAAACGGCACGCTATTTTCGCGGGCATAGCGGATGGCGTTGATTTTTCCTTCGATACCCCGTTCGCCAAAACCGGGTGCCACCAGAATGCCGTCGAGGTCGCGCAACCGCTCGGCCACCTGCTCATAGTCGCCCAGGGTTTCGGACTGGATCCACTCGATATTGACTTTACACTCGTTCTTGGCCCCGGCATGAATGAAGGCTTCGGCAATCGATTTGTAGGCATCCCGGAGTTCAACGTATTTCCCAATCAGGCCAATGGTTACACTATCCGTCGGATTTTTCAGATGCCCCAGAAATTCCTTCCAGCTATCCAGGTCGGCATCCTGATCATTGTACAAATCCAGCATGTAAAGTGCCCGCTGATCCAGTTTTTCTTTCCTCATCAGCAGCGGAACATCGTAGATGGTTTCCGCATCGATGGCTTCGATCACGGAATTGACCTGTACATTACAGAAAAGCGCAATTTTCCGACGGATATCGGGGGGAAGCGGATGTTCGGTCCGGCAGACAATGATATCGGGCTGCACGCCGTTTTCGAGCAACATCCGGACGGAGTGTTGCGTAGGCTTGGTTTTCAGTTCGCCCGCCGACGCAAGGTAGGGTACCAGTGTCAGGTGAACCACCAGCGTATCCTTCTCGCCCAGTTCGAATTTCAACTGACGGACAGCCTCCACAAACGGCAGCGATTCGATGTCCCCCACACAACCCCCAATCTCGGTTATCACAATATCGTATTCACCGGTTTCACACAGCAGACGAATATTGCGTTTGATTTCGTCGGTAATGTGCGGAACCACCTGAACGGTACGTCCGAGAAAATCACCCTTGCGTTCGCGGGTAATTACGTTGTTATAAATCCGGCCGGTGGTAACGTTGTTCGCCTGGGAAGTACGAATATTTAAAAACCGTTCGTAATGGCCCAGATCAAGATCGGTTTCTGCGCCGTCGTCGGTCACATAGCATTCGCCATGCTCGTAAGGATTGAGCGTACCGGGATCAATATTAATATAGGGATCAAACTTTTGAATCGTGACCGAAAGGCCGCGAGACTGAAGCAATTTTGCGAGCGAAGAAGCAATAATGCCTTTGCCCAACGAAGAAGTTACACCGCCCGTAACGAAAATGTACTTAGCGGTTTTCTGACCGGATGAAGCCATGTCTGAAAACAGAATGTGGTTGTTACGGGATATAAAAGTACGAAAACTTTTGGAGAAAAGCGGGGCTGCTCACTCGAAAAAGTTGCAAATAGAAGGTAAACAGTTGAGGGTCAGCCTCCGAAAAATCAGGCAATTGCTCCGACTTTGTTGTATTTGTTCCGGTATTCGATCGGCGACAAGCCGGTAATTTTTTTAAATATGGTCCGGAAGGCTTTGGTGTCCGAGTAGCCCACGTCGTACATAATTTCGTTGATGTTTTTCTGGGTGATTTCCAGGTTTTTCTTGGCCGCTTCGATCTTCACGCGCTGGATGTATTCGGCCACGGTATTCGACGTGGCTTTCTTAAACCGCCGTTCCAGGTTCCGCCGACCCAGCGCGTTCATTTCGGCCAGTTGATCAATCGTGATCCGGTCCTGAAAATTATTCTCGATAAACTCCTGTGCTTTCTTCACCGGCTCGTCCTCGTGTTCTTTCTGCCCCTGAAAAATGGTGAACGGCGACTGGCTTTCGCGATCGATTTCAATGGCAAACACCTTGGCCGATAAAACCGCTATTTCCCGGCCGGCGTATTTTTCAATTAAATACAGAATCAGATTCAGGTACGAAAAAGCACCCCCGCTGGAGTAGATGCCCAGTTCGTCGGTGATGATTTTTTCCGTCACCAGATTCACCTCGGGAAATAGTTGCCGGAACTCGTTGGCGGCCATCCAGTGCGTTGCACAGCTCCGGCCGTTGAGTAAACCGGTCGAAGCCAGCAGAAACGCCCCCACGCACAGGCTGGCTACTTCGGCACCATTCTGATAATGCCGGGTAATCCAGGGCAGAAAGTCCCGGTTTTTCTCCACGGCCACCCGCAAATCGCCGTCGAGGGCGGGAATTACAATCAGATCGGTTTTCTGAATTTCGTCAATCAACGCATCCGTATTCGCCGTAAACCGTCCGCCACACAGCGGAGTCGCTTTGGAAAGCCCTACCAACTGGACCTGAAACATCGGAGGAGCGCCCTTTGCCGCAAAAAACTGATTCACCTGTGTAAACAGCTGGCGGGTCCCTTCCAGACTACCTAAAATAGCACCATTGGGCACTAAGATCGATATATGCTTCATAGCCCAAAAATAAAGGAATAGATTGTCGTAATCAACCCCTTTGATTGCCGCGTTTGCCCCCTCTTTCTATCCATTTATTCCGGTAAGTTTGTATCGGTTCCGGCTGCGACAAAAGCGGTTTACTGCCGGGTAGTAGCCGCCGAAAAATCGCAGCAAACCGATGATTGTATGCCATGAAAAAACACGTCCTGTTCATACACAGCGCCGGGCCGCAGGGGCCCCATGCCGGCAGTGGCGACCTGGTCGCTTACTTGCAGGACCGGCTGGGGCCGCGATATCCGCTCATTCAGCCAACCATGCCCGACCCGGAAAACCCGCGTTATGAACACTGGAAAACCCAGATAATCAGTGAGCTATCAAAAATAGAAGGCGAGATTATTCTGGTGGGCCATTCGCTGGGCGGCTCCGTTTTGTTGAAATACCTGTCGGAAGAACCGCCTTGTCAGCTTCTGGTCGGGGTTTGTATTATTGCCGCACCTTTCTGGGGGGAACGGGGGTGGAAAAGTCGTGATTTTGCGCTGCGGAAGAACCTTTCACGCTTACACCGCCTTCCGCACCTGATCCTTTTTCATAGCCGGGATGATGAAGTCGTCCCCTTTTCCCATTTAACCTATTACGCCGAAGCTATTCCCAATGCCCGCCTGTGCGAACTGGACGACCTGGGCCATCTTTTCACCGAAGGCTGCCCCGACCTGGTGGTTCAGATCATGAAACTGACGCGAATCAGCCAGCTCGAAAACGTATAGAGCGCCAATTGTTACGGGAACAGACCGCGTAAAAGAGAACACCGATACCGGTAAGGTTGAATTTTGGTTTCCTTTCCCGGGCATTGTCGTCCTTCCAAAGTTTTTGAAACCAGTGACAGAACTCTTAAAACAACCCCCGATAATGGCACGATTTAACCCCTATCTGAATTTCCCGGGCAACACGGAAGAAGCGTTTACCTTTTACCAGTCCGTATTCGGCGGAGAGCTCGTTGGGCTGCAACGGTTTAACGATACCCCGGAAGCCGCGAATGTTCCTCCCGAAGACGGCCACAAAATCATGCACATTGCCTTGCCGATTGGCCCGGATACGGTTTTAATGGCCACGGACGCCCTGGAATCGAGGGGGCATACGCTGGTCGTTGGCAATAATTTCTCTCTGTCCATCAGCACCGACAGCCCCGAAGAAGCCGATCACCTTTTCGGCGGTTTATCGGAAGGCGGCCTTCCGACCATGCCCATGAGCAAAACGTTCTGGGGCGCGTATTTCGGGATGGTGACGGACAAGTTCGGCATTCAGTGGATGATCAGCTACGATGAGAACTACGTGAATCCCAACTAACAATCGACGGCTTTCTTGGCAGTAACAACAAATCACGGAATGAAGAACACCCCATTATAACCGGCCAAACCTTCGCCGTGAGGGTTTGGCCGCCTTAAACAACCAATAAAATGGTATGAGAAAAGTGATCCTGCAAATGCAGCTATCGCTCGACGGTTTTGCCGCCGGACTTCGGGGAGAGCAGGACTGGATGGTGTGGAACTGGGATAAGGTGCTGAAACAATACGCAGACGATATTGCCGCGTCCGCCGACACAATGTTCATCGGCCGGATTACCTACGAAGGCATGGCAAACTACTGGCCCTCAGCGGCTACAAACCCGGAAGCCAGCCCGGACGAAATCGCCTTCGCACAGAAAATGAATGCCCTGGAGAAAATTGTTTTTTCCCGGACGCTCCTCCCGGTCAACTGGCAAAATTCCCGGCTGGCAAACCGGCCCGTTGAAGAAGAGGTCGCAGCACTGAAGCAACAACCCGGTAAAAACCTGGTGATCTACGGCGGCACCCGCCTGGTCTCCTCCTTCATCCGTCACGGTCTGATCGATGAATTTCACCTATTTGTCAACCCGGTTATTCTGGGAAAGGGTATGCCAATCTGGCAGGAGATCACGAATCCCACCGCCCTGAAACTGGTGAAAACCACCACCAGCAGCGTCGGCATCACGATCCTTTGTTACCAATCTGAATAAAATAAAAATCCCTTTGCTTCGACTTATACAATACGCACCCCGTCGAACTAAAAATCAGCAGGCCCTATGGTTGAAGTATTCAAAACCGATGTACAGGAACGGCGACAGGCCAACCGGCTTATCGGTCAGATTAACCGGCTTTTCAGTGACTATACGGTCAGTTTCGATCTGGAGGACTGCGATAAAATCCTGCGCGTTCAATCCAAAACCGGTCTGGTCGATGCCGAACTGGTGATTGCCATTTTGGAGGATTCCGGTTTTACCGCCGAAATTTTGCCGGACGACGCGCCAATCGGTTTGTTCACGCTTCCGTTGCTGGCCTTTACTCCGAATTGACCGTTAACGCGGGATGCGATGAAATCCGGGCGATTGGTTACTCCTTCGTTTGGTGGCAAAAGCCGCCTGGACGACCGGAAACGGAAAGTCCTCGACAAAAATCACTCGGATTTACCGGCTAGTTTCCACTGGTAAACACTGCCCACTTTTTCAAGACCAAAATAATCAAACGATCCGCTGGCACGGTCGCCAAAACTGTCGAGTTGCGTGGAACCCGTCGCCCCCGTGTACGCATTGGCCTGGGTCGTAAACAGGGAGGCCAGCGTAGTGAGATCGGCCGGAACCCCATGGCCCGCTTCGATCGTTTTGGCAATCACCCACATGGCGTCGTAAACCGCGATTCCGAACGCATCGGCATCAATGCCGGTTTTGGCTTTGATGCGGACCATTAACGGCTCCCAACTGGTTTTGTAGGCGTCCGGCAACCCAAAGGTTGGGGCCATAAACTGGGTCGCAATGGCAAAATCGGCCGCATCCGCGTCCGCCAGCAAAGCCGCACTCAACGCCACACCATCTCCACCAAACCAGCGTACAGAGCGCAAGACGGGGTCCGAAGCGGCTTGGGTAAACAGGCTGACACATTCGTCGAACGATGCCAGATAAACGCCGACTTTGCCGGCACCGTGGGTGGTCGTCAGGGCCAAAATTCGGGCTTTCAAATCGGCAAGCTGGGTCGAAAAATCGGATACGGCCGTTCCATACGGCGTCAAAGCCTGGGTTTCACCACCCGCTGACGCAAAGGAATTCCCCGTCGCATTTTGCAGGCCGACGTTACCGGCATCGTTGCGCGCCAGGGTCACCAGGCCCCGAATGCCCAGCCCGTAAATGGTTTTGGCGATGGCGGCCCCTTCGATTTTATCAGCCGGACAAAACCGGAAAACCGGGTCGTCGGCAATGGCCAGACTCCCCGCCGTGCTGCCCTGGCTAATCACCAACGCCGTTCGGCCTGCCGTTAAGGGCAAAATAGTCGCCAGTTCAGCGCTGGACTGCGGACCAATGAAAAACCGGGTTCCGGTGCCAGCCGCGGAGGTAAACGAATCGACGGCTTTATCAGCCTCCAACCGGGTGTCAAAGGCCTGGACACTCACCCGGTACGGGCTGTGTTTCCCGCTGAAATACGCGTTGATATCCTCCTCCGCAATCTCCATTGCGGCTTTGGTAGTCAAGCCCAGGGATGACCAGTTGCCGGTCAAGGAAGCCAGACCGCCAATTGGAATGGACACCGGTTGTACGTGATCCTTCAGCGTACAACCCAGAAAAAAGGAAAGGATAAAAAGGAAAACGGTAAGATTCAGGAATTTAGGAGTGTTCATTTGCTTTTTTACGGAAATATACAACTGATTATACGGACCTTCCCAAAAAGCCGGAAGTATTTATCCGACAACTCCTAATTCCTTTCTAAACCGGCCTTTTACCGCCTAATTACCTGCTATAGAAGCACATTTCGATCGGAAACCTAAGCGCATCCGTCTGATAATCGATTAGCTTAACCGGTCTTTGAAACTCTCGTAGCCGAAGGTTTTCACCAATTGAAACGAACCGTTTTCCTTCCAGATACCGATGGAAGGCAGGTTAACACCGTTAAACGTGGTTGTCTTCACCATGGTGTAATGGATCATATCGTCGAAAATAATCGGATCGCCCACCTGCAGAGGTGTATCAAAGCTGTAATCGCCCATGAAATCGCCCGCCAGACACGTCATGCCCCCGAACCGGTAGGTCGGTTTTCCGGCGACGGGCTCGTGGTAGGCATCGAGAATACGCGGTTTGTAGGGCATTTCCAGCGTATCCGGCATGTGGGCGGCAAAGGAAGTGTCGAGGATAGCCACCTCAATCCCCTGGCTATCAACCATATCCAGTACCGTTGAAACCAGGACGCCGGTTTGCCAGCCGATGGCCGAGCCCGGTTCCAGAATCACCTGCACATCGTATTTTTTCCGAAAAGCAATCAACAACTGAATCAGGTGGTCGGTATTATACCCTTCGCGGGTCATCAGGTGTCCCCCTCCCATGTTCACCCATTTCGCCTGGTGCAACAAATCCGAGAACCGGCTTTCGAGCGCTTCCAGGGTCCGTTCGAGTGTATACGAGTCATTTTCACAAAGCGTATGAAAATGAATGCCTTCGATGCCATCCGGCAGCCGGTCTCCGATCAAATCCCGCGTGACGCCCAGTCGTGAACCCGGTACGCAGGGGTTGTACATATCCGTAGCCACTTCCGAATACTGCGGATTGACCCGAATGCCGCAGGAAACGCCCGATCCGGCCACCCGGTTTTTAAACCGCTCCCACTGACTCAGCGAATTGAACGTAAGGTGGCTGCTACGCTCCAGAATTTCCGCAAACTCATCGTCGCGAATGGCCGGAATGTAGGTGTGCGCCTTCACGCCCATGTATTCGTTGACCAGCTTGATTTCATTCAGCGAACTGGCCGTCGCACCGGACAAATACTGCTTTACCAACGGGAAGGCACTGTACATCGAAAACCCTTTGAGCGCAAGAATAATCTGGATGCCAGCCTGTTGCTGCACCGAATCAATCAGCGTTAAATTGGCGCGGAGTTTGGCTTCTTCCAGCACAAAACAGGGCGAGGGCACTTGGGTGAAATCGATCATGTGGGCAGTGTAACGTCGGGAAATGGTTTTTCAAGGCACAAAAATAGCGAAAACCGCAATTGGGGAACCACAAAAAAGCCCCGCCAGTTCCGAAACAGCGGGGCAGGCAGGGCGTGGGCCGTGAGCAACGGGCGCTACTCAAGTGCAAAAACGACGGGCAGCGTAAACCGGACCCGAACCGGCCGGCCCGACTGCTTACCGGGTTGCCAGAGGGGCATTTTCTTGGCCACCCGCATGGCCTCTTCGTCGCAGCCAAAACCGATGCCTTTCACCACGGTCACATCCACAATACTGCCGTCGGTATTGACCACAAACTGGAGGTACACCCGACCGGAAATGTTGGCGCGGGAAGCCGCAGGGGGGTACCGTAGGTTTTTTTCTAAAAATTCCGCCATTTGCTTCGGCCCACCGGGAAACTGCGGATTCTGTTCAACGCCCACAAAAATATCATCCGGTTTTCGTTCGACATCCAGGGCTTTCTCCACCGCCGGCGGCCCGGCGGTTTCGGTCGGTGCTTCGATCACATCCAGGGCATTCGGGTCCCCGTCCTGCGTTTTGTCACTCGAGACCCTATCTTCCAGGTCCTCAACGGTCGGCACCGTCACATCCTCCGGGGCTTCGGTCACCACTTCCACCGGCAGGTTCCGGATGGTCGGCACTTTGGGCAATTCCACCTTCGGGGGCGGCACCACCACGGGGGGCTCCTCCGGCGGCAGCATTTTGATGTTTTCCAGGGTCACATCCGTCATATACCGCTCCGGTTCGGCCGCCGGTTTCAACCGGTTGTATAACGTGGGCGTAGCAAGCGCGGCCCCAAAAAGGGCAATACCCAGCCAGAGTGCGCGGTTGGCACTGCGGTTATAAAACCGGCGTAAATCGTAGGCCCCGTACAATTTATTGCGGTTTTCAAAGACGATGTCATCCAGGGATGCGATCTGAAGTTGTTCGGGTGTCATGGCAACGTAGAAGTTTATGAACACAACAAATATATATAAGAAAACTATATATACAAGTATACAACTATCTATTTTGTTTTCTTTCGCTTATCTTTCCTCACCATCCGTCCGTTCACCCGATGATGTCAGTCGCAGGTCTTTCATACCGGCTTTATCACGCGCAGGCCCGTTTCTATCTCTTTTGCCTTTTTGCAGGACTCCTCATCCTTCCTTCGGTTGATCAGCCGCTCAACGCCCAGCCACGGGGCATTGCCAACTCGAAGCGGTTTCTGGATTCGCTCCAGCGTGATACGTTTCATTATTTCTGGGAATTGGGCGATAACCCGCACGGCCTGATTCCGGACCGGTATCCGACTCCATCGTTTGCCAGTATTGCCGCCACCGGTTTTGGGCTAACTGCTTATGTGCTGGGCGCAGAACGCGGCTACGTCAGCCGTCAGCAAGCCGCCGAGCGAACCCTGAAAACACTGCGGTTTTTCCACCAGGCTCCGCAATCGGCCGACGAAAAAAACGCCACGGGCTACCGCGGTTTTTTCTATCATTTTCTGGATATGAAAACCGGAAAGCGGTATAAACAGGTAGAGCTTTCGACCATCGACACGGCGTTGCTGCTGGCGGGTATGCTGAGCAGTCAGTCGTATTTCACCCGGAATACCGCTGCGGAAAAAGAAATCCGGATGCTGGTTGATCGGATCTACCGGCGCGTGGATTGGGAATGGATGCAGGTCCGAAAACCGCTGGTGTCGATGGGCTGGCACCCGGAAACCGGTTTCATCGGGTCCGACTGGAAGGGCTATAACGAAGCGATGTTACTGTACGTGCTGGCGCTGGCGTCGGCCACCCATTCGGTCGGGCCTGAAGCCTGGACGGCCTGGACCTCAACCTACGACTGGAAGGAGTTTCAGGGATACGCCCACGTCAATTTTGACCCGCTGTTTGGCCACCAGTATTCGCATATCTGGATCGATTTTCGCAGCATTAAAGACGCTTATATGCGGCAACGGGGCATTGATTATTTCGAGAACAGCCGCCGGGCCACACTGGCCAACCGCGCCTATTGCATCGCTAACCCAAAGGGTTTCAAGGGCTACGAAGCCGATCTCTGGGGCTTAACCGCCTGCGACGGCCCGAAAGATACGACGGTTCACGGGAAAGTCTTTTTCTCCTACCGGGCCCGGGGAGCAGCCGCCACCCAAATCGTGGATGATGGTACCATTGCCCCCACCGCAGCCGGTGGTTCGATGCCATTTACGCCGGAAGAAAGCCTTCGGGCGCTGCAATTGATGAAATACCGCTACGGCCCGAAAATTTACGGTCCCTACGGTTTTAAGGATGCGTTCAATCTGACGTATCCGGGCGCCTGGTTCGACCCGGATTACCTCGGAATCGACAGCGGCCCGATTCTGTTGATGGCCGAAAATTACCGCACCAACCTGATCTGGAACCTCATGATGCACAACCCGACCATTCGGCGCGGCCTGTTGCGCGCCGGTTTCCGCGGAGGCTGGCTGAGGAAGTAAGAATTAAAAATTAAAAGTGAAAAATTAAAAGTAGCGCAGAGCCTATTTTTAATTTTTCACTTTTAATTTTTAATTACTTATTGTTCTACGCTGAGCGTTTGGTTGACCTGATCCTGGACGGGAAGGCCCTGGCGGTTCATTTGTTCAATGAACGGATCGGGGTCCATTTCTTCGCAGTTCCAGACACCGGGTTTCATCCAGACACCTTTCAGCATCAACATGGCGCCGATCATGGCCGGAACGCCGGTGGTATAGCTAACCGCCTGACCCCGAACCTCTTTATAGGTTTCGGCATGGTCGCAGTTGTTCCAGATAAAGTAGGTTTTCTCCTGACCGTCTTTCACGCCCCGGATCTGGCAACCGATGGAGGTCTGGCCGGTGTAATTCTCGCCGAGCGTGTCGGGTGCAGGCAAAACCGCCTTCAGGAATTCGAGCGGAACGATGTCCAGACCCTGAAACTTGATGGGCTTGATGCTGGTCATCCCCACGTTTTCGAGCACCTGCAAGTGGGTGATATACTGCTGCCCGAACGTCATCCAGAACCGTGCCCGCTTCAGCGTCGGGAAGTTTTTCACCAGTGACTCGAGTTCTTCGTGGTACAGCACGTACGATTCTTTCGGCCCAATGCCCGGGTATTCGATCGGTTTATGAACCGACATCGGTTCGATTTCGATCCACTCGCCGTTTTCCCAGTAGCGACCCGGCTGCGTAATTTCCCGAATGTTGATTTCCGGGTTAAAATTGGTGGCAAACGCCTTGCCGTGGTTCCCCGCGTTGCAGTCGATGATGTCCAGGTAGTGCATTTCATCGAACTGGTGCTTGGCCGCGTAGGCCGTAAAAACCTGCGTGGCACCGGGGTCGAAGCCGCAGCCGAGCAGGGCCATGATACCGGCTTCCTTAAACCGCTCCTGGTAGGCCCACTGCCAGCTGTATTCAAACTTGGCAACGTCTTTCGGTTCGTAATTGGCCGTGTCCAGGTAGTGTACCTTCGTTTCCAGACAGGCATCCATAATCGGCAGATCCTGGTAGGGCAGCGCCACATTGATGACCAAAACCGGCTGGAACTGCTTGATCAGCATAACCATTTCGGCCACAATGTCGGCATCGACCTGGGCGGTTTTGATTTCAACGCCGTGCATCTCCCGGATTTCGGCGGCAATTTTATCGCATTTGGCCTTGGTTCGGCTGGCCAGCATAATATCGGTGAAAACACCTGCGTTCATCGCGCACTTGTGGGCGACAACACTGCCAACTCCCCCGGCACCAATAATCAGCACTTTAGCCATTCTATCTCGGATTGTTTAGAGTTTACGATCTGCCGGCCAGGACACCGGAACGGACCGAACGGTTGAACAAATTCGCGCAAAGATAGCCAGACCAACCACGTTCTGGACAGAAAAAAACAAAAAGATTGTTACCAAAACATTAAAAAAGATTCCAGGTTTACATTTGTACCGAACGGTCTACCTACTATATTTAATTAGTAGGAGAGATAATTTTCAGGCCTAATCACTCGTATGTGTATGAAACTCAAAAGCTCTACCGGCTCGTTCGAATTATCGATCAAAGGATACGGCGTAAAAGGGACCAGCTGGCGCGATCGGAACAGTTTGCTTTGTGAATTGTCGACCGAGTGGCAGAAAGAAATCTATACTCAATCGGCTCCTCTACAGACCTGGGAAATCAAGCGACTGATCAATGGCCTGAAGCTCCTCTGGAACCGGGCGATCCCGCACCTGACCGTATCGTTTTCCGAACCGGGGCTGAACGTCGAAGCCTCGTCATTGCCCAATGAACTTTACTTGCTGCAAATCCAGCTCGACCACACTCTGATGCCAGACTGGCATCCGTATCCGGAATTTCCGGTCTTGCTGGACATTACCCTGACCCGTTATCAGTTGCGCGAAGCCATCCGTGACCTTGTCAGTCAATTGGCGCTTTTCCCGGAAAGATAGCCGTACGCGTTCGGGCCTTCTATTCCCGAATTTTGGGAAAAGCAACTCTTTTTTGCCAGGAACTGTCTAGTTTTATAGCGATAAGCAGAAGCGTGTATTTTTTAATACCGACAAAAAAGTATTATTTTTTTGTCTGATAAATAGTTAGACTACGGATGCGAGAAATTCGAAAACGAAGCCGTACCCAAACCAAGGCCCGTATTCTTCAGGCGGTTGGCGATGTCATTACGGAACGTGGAGCCAATCGGATTGGCATCAACGCAGTTGCCGAAAAAGCCGGCGTTAACAAAGTCCTCATTTACCGGTATTTTGGCGGTTGGGATGGACTCATGAAGGAGTTTCTGCACCAGGGCAGTTTTCTCAGTGATTATAACCAGGCGTTTCTGGCGACCTCACCCGAAGGGAATCACCACAATCGGGTCCTCTACCTGGTGGGCCTCCTACGGGAGCTGAAAAATCGAAAAGCAGCCCAGGATATGCTGAAATGGGAAATTAGCAATCCGGGTTCGCAGATCAGTCAACAACTGGCGGCCTCCCGGAACGAATCTCTGCAAAAAGTGATCGATCAGCTTTTCACGGACGAAACCGGTGACCTGAAATCCACCTCGGCCCTGGTGATTGCGGGCCTTGCCATGCTCCACTTACTGAGCCCGAATCAACGGCACTTCATGGGCGTTGACCTCCAGTCCGACGAGGGGTGGGAACACATCGAACGGGCCATTGACCGCATCTATAAAACCCTGGGGTAAAAGCGTATAGTGGAAACCGGCATCCGGTCCGTAGTGCCTCGTTACCCCGAAAATAATTCGGCCTCAGCAGGGTAAAATCCGAAAACCGCCCCCCAACCGGTGGTTTACAGTTTAAAGATGCCAGCCACGTATTTGCCTTCCACCCTGGCCCCTTTTTTGGCAACGGCGGTGGCTATATCGATTTCCCAGATGTAGGTTCCTTCGGTATAACTGGTAACCGGAAGATACACCTTGCCATTTTCCACCAGCAGCGACAAGGTAAGGCCCCCCTGCCCGGCATGAGCCGGAATGTCACCGGTTATCTCCTTGATCGTTTTCGCATTCAGGTCAATGATCACCGGACTCAGGTTAACATCCTCGTAGGCCCACTGTCCCCCCGAAAACGGAAACCGCCCCATTTCGGCCAGCACAAGACCGTTGCCCAAATATTGGCTGAAGTAAATCCGGCGGTTGTTTGAAATATCATCCAGTCCGAAAAAATACGTGGGATCAAAAACCGTCTCGCCGTTTTTAATCCGCAGAAAACCAGCCGGTTTCGTCCGTTGGGAAAAGGTATATCCCAGTGAAGAAACCGTATAGATATCCCCGTTCTCGGTTTTAATCAGGCCGCTGCTGCTGTTGGACGAACCGGCCGGTCCCGTCCGGGTGTCTTTGATCACTTTTTCCAGCGTAAAAGCCGGATAGCTATAAATAGCCACATAGGCCGTGTCGGTAAACGAAGTGGAAAGGTCGGTTCGGCTCTGAAGGTAATACGAAACATACGCTTTATTATCGCGAATCCGTAACCCCGACGGCCAGACCTGATCTTCTTTGAACAGGGGTGCCAATGAGCTTTTTACCTGCCCGGTCAGGGTAACATTGTTGACGTTGGCCGTGTAGAACGTAGCCGTTCGGTTATCTGCCGTGGCCCGGGGAATCTGAATCCCGGCCAGCGTATTGTCGTCGATTACCGTCAGAACGTCGAAGTACTTTTCAAACGTAAAACTACCCTTCTGACTCAGTTTATTGGCCGCATCCAGGCCATAACCGACCGCCGTTGGCGACCCCTGGCCGGCGTCGCTCCCCCCCACGCTGAAGATCGTTTTGCCAGCCTGCGCGTACATCCGTTTTCCAGTTTGCTTTACGCCCTGATTGGCCGATGCTAGGGTTCCGCTCGTCAGGCTGGTGGTTTGCACCAGGTAATCCGTCGTCTGGCCACCGCCCGCATCCTCGCGCACCACCACGACATAACGTCCCAGATCCACCGGATCAATCGGATCGGGGGTTTCATTCTTATCCTTGCTGCACGAATTCATGCCCAACCCCAGGCCCAGGATAGCCAGAATCAATAGTCCTTTCTGTACCATATCGCTCATCCGTTTAAGAGATCTCTAAAGTACGGAGAAAAACGGCGGATTTGATACCGGTCTGCCTTCGTCCTCATTTTTTTCCACCCCGCAGATCAGTGCTGCATTTTCGCAATTGGGGCAGCGGTTCCAGCGAACCATACCGGTCCTCGTTGAAAGCGGGCGGGAGGAATACCTAGCTTTGTTACCAACACAAACAACAACGACGATGAACACATTAAACCGCTTCACCTGGGCAACCCTCCTGCTGGTTGGGAGCCTTACCACCATCACCGCCTGCAAATCGAACGGAACCGAACCCGAGCCCGAAAATCCCGGTAATAGTACGAAAGGGCAATCCGGTTATCTGGTGGGCAAAGTGACGGATCCACAGGGAAAACCGCTCGCCCGCGCCACGATTTATACCGAAAATACGGTTATCAAGGGCCGGGGAGCCGAAGTAAAATCGGCAACGGATGGATCGTACAAAATCCAGCTGATGAAAGATATGGGCCAGTGGGTTGTCCGGGGGTATATTTTGAAGGAATACAACGACCGGGTGTACAAGATCCTGCTCGATCCCGAAAACCCCGATAGCTTTTCGGAAAATGAAAAACCGGTCCGCCATTTTCAGTGGAAACTGACCGGTCATATTCCGGATGTAAGCCTTGACCAGTATTATGGCGGAACCGCCGAAATGTTCCTCGACCCGAATGCCGACGGACTCGTGGACAACGAAAATGTGGAATTCACCTTCACCCCCGTTGGCCCCCTGATCGACGGATCAACCGGAAAAACCCTGAAGCTGCGGGCCAAAAAGCGCTACAATACGTCTTTGAAAGACATTCCCCTGGGCCGCTACACGGTTACGGCGGTTTATAAACCGACGGGCGAAAAACTGCGGGTGACCGATGCGTGGGGCGACGATCTCCTCTATAAAGAATCGGTGACGCTCGATTTTCTGGGAACCGAATCAGCGTATCGTGCCAACACGATGGGCATCGGCTACACAAACCGCCGGTAAAACCGGGCTGTTCAGCCGTTTCCTCCCGAACGCATCTGGCTTCGGGAGGTCTTTTGTTTTCATCGCTCCGGAGAGCAACCCTTCAACCGGCCTCATTCCGTGGCGCGTTCAACGGTTTCTTGGGCTTCCTTCAGGTCACCTTTCTCCGGCTGCGGAATCTCATCCGGTACAGCATCGGGGGCATATGCCAGCGAAATCAGGATAGGAAAATGATCGGAACCGCAATTGGGCAACCGGCGTATGTTCCGCAATTTGAAATGATGGGAAACAAAAACGTGATCCAGCGGCCAGCGCAGAAAGAAATACCGGGCATGAAATGTATTGTAGAGCCCCCGGCCAATGCGCGGGTCCAGCAAGCCACTGATGCGCTGAAACAAGCGCGTGGTATGCGACCAGGCCACGTCGTTCAGATCGCCCGACACAATCACCGGCTCGGTTTGATTCCGAACTTCCTTGCCCACCACCACCAGTTCGGCATCGCGCTCCGTCGAACGGTAATGCTCTGTCGGACTGGGAGGCATCGGGTGAATGCCGTAAAAATGCAGAAGCTGTCCCGAGTCCAGTTTCAGTTGGGCATAAATTGACGGAATATCTGGCTCGATCAGAAACCGCACTTCGTGCCGAAGAATCGGAAGACGCGAATAGAACAACATCCCGTACGTATTTTCCAGCG
Organism: Larkinella bovis; assembly: GCF_042655385.1. NCBI lineage: Bacteria > Pseudomonadati > Bacteroidota > Cytophagia > Cytophagales > Spirosomataceae > Larkinella > Larkinella bovis. Next base: position 1,215,257 of record NZ_JBHSMA010000001.1, read on the forward strand.
GATGCAGAATCCGGTAAGGGAAAGAAGCTTCCAGCGGTTTTAATTCCGTCTGCCAGCGTTCATTTGCCTCCAGAATCAGCACCACATCCGGTTCATATTTCGCCACCAGGTGCAGCACATCCGGACAGTTCGTATTGTCCATAAAGACGTTGGCATTCAGAATTCGAATAAGATTGGGCTCTTTGGCGCCGTCCTGTCGTTTTCGGTAATACGGGACCTGTTTCCGGTGGAGGGGCGTGAACGGAAAGATCAGCCAGGCTTCATACCCCAGTGCGGCCAGCAATCCCAGCAAAGCCAGCAAAACCGGCCAGTCCGTACTCCGGCTCAGAACCGCCCAGAGCAGCAGCCCGGCAGCCGCCAGTACGGTCAGTTGCAAATGCGGAAAATCCCAGATCCGAATCCACCAGGCATCGACCCGAAGCAGGTGTATGAACGAAATAAATGTAATCAGAACGGCGTATCCAATCAGAAAATTCTCAACGTGGCTCATTGCGGGGTTTGGGTAGCAGGGGCAAAATTAGATCAGTGGCAAGTTAGGGTTAAATTTCATTTCGCATTCATAGGAAGCGGCCTCGCCTTCGCATAGTAATCACAGTGGTTTTTCAAGACACATTGGGAACATTTTGGAAAACTCCACGTACAGATTCGCTGCCCGTGCCAATAAAAGTGTTTATGAAAATTAAACAAAACCGCCGGGTCTGGCGGCAAATAGGCCAGTAGCAGGGCGTGGGCTTTTTCTGCACTGACCTTGGGCCCCAGGATGCCCAAGCGCTGGGTGACGCGGTGAACGTGGGTATCCACCGGCAAAACCGGTTTCTGAAAATTGAAAAGCAGCAACAAGGTGGCGGTTTTCAGTCCGACACCGGGCAGGGCCGTCAGCCACGCCATCGCTTCGTCGGTGGTCATTTCCCGCAGGAAATCGATAGCGGCTTCCCCGCGTTCGGCCATAATCCGGCTTAAAATCGCCTTGATCCACGGCGCTTTCACCTCGGGATAATTCGCCGACTGAATAGCCTGGATCAGCTCCTCCAGCGGAGCCTCCCGAATGTTTTCCCACGAACCAAATCGTTCCCACAGGGTCCGATAGGCAAGCACCTCATTGGCGTGTGTGGTCCGGTGCGACAAAACCGTTGCAATCAATTCGTGCATGGGGTCCTGGCGGGCGTAAATTTCCTGAACGCCGTACTGCTGGTTGAGGATCTCATGAACCACTCGTGTCTTTTGCTCCGCATCCGGTATTATCATCCCATCATGATTTTTGTCAGAACAACTGATTTCTGATACACTTGGTTAGTTGGCGTTGTACTTTTATGGTTTCATTCCTGACCGATCACATGAAAACACTTTTATTTAACAAGACCTTCCCTGCCCTCTTCCTGCTGATATTTTTCACGGTAGCCGCTAAGAGCCAACCCATTACCCAGACCATTCGCGGAACGGTGATGGACGCCAGCCAGGGCCGCCCGCTCGTCGGAGCCTCGGTTCAGCTCCAAAATATATCCCCCGCGATTGGGGGAATTACGGACGAACAGGGCCGGTTTCGACTGACCAACGTGCCGGTGGGTCGGCAGCAGTTGTCGGTTTCATTTGTGGGTTACGAACCGAAGATTATCAACGAAGTGCTTGTGGAATCCGGCAAGGAACAGGTGCTTGAAATTCAGTTGCAACCCGGGGTGCAGGAATTGGGCGAAGCGACGGCCCTCGGCACCCGGACCGACCGGACAATCAGCGCCGAATACATCACCACCGAGCAGGTACTGCGGTTTCCGGCGACCTACCTCGATCCGGCCCGGCTGGCCACGGCCTACGCCGGCGTGGTCAATGCCTACGACGGCACCAATAACATTTCCGTCCGGGGCAACTCGCCCAACAGCCTGATCTGGCGGCTGGAAGGCGTCGAAATTGTGAATCCGAACCACCAGAGCAACGCCGGAACCATTGGCGACCGCCCGACGGCGGGGGGCGGTGGGGTCAACATGCTGAGTGCGCAACTCCTCGGTACCACCCGGTTTCTGACCGGTGCCTTCACGCCCGAATACGGCAATACCGTCGGGGGCATTATGGACATGAGCCTGCGCCCGGGCAACAATGAACGGCATGAATTTATCGCGCAGGCCGGTTTGATCGGTCTGGATCTGGCCGCCGAAGGCCCCCTCTCCAAGCAAAAAGGCTCGTCTTACCTGGTCAATTACCGGTATTCATTTACCGGTTTGCTGGGAGCGATGGGCGTTACCTTTGGCGGGGAAGATATTCGTTTTCAAGACCTTTCGTTCAATCTCACGTTCCCGAATCGCAAGGGTGGGCGGTTTACGGTTTTTGGTGTTGCCGGAAACAGTTCGAATGATTTTGTGGCCAAAGCCGCCGAGGAACAAACCGAGGACAAAGACCGGAACACCATTTCGTTCACCACGGCGATGGCCGCCGGTGGCGTCACCTTAACACAGCCCCTCGGCAACCGGCTGTTGTGGAAAACCGCCCTGGTGCTATCGGCCAACAACAGCCGCCGGAATCAGAGCTTTCCGGGCGATGACCGCTTCCCGTCGAATTACGAAGATGACAGTCAGGACGGCTCACGCTATACGCTGACCTCCTCCCTGAATTACCGCTTCAACGACCGGAACAGTTTTAAAGCCGGTGTCTACCTCACCCGGGCCGACCATTCCATTGGCCTCTGGCGGGCTAAAGTTCCCGCGATTAGCAGTTCGTCCATCGCTCCGTTGTTTACGGGTTCACTGGGTGGCTGGCTGATTCAGCCGTATATCAACTACCAATGGTTACCGACTGACAAACTGACGGTTAACGCCGGCTTGTTCTACAATAGCTTCACCTATAACCAAAGCCATTCGCTGGAGCCAAGGGCCTCGGTTCGCTACGAATTCCAGCCGGGAAAAGCGTTCACCGTTGCCTACGGTTTACACAGCCAGTTACAATTACCCCAGGCCTATATGCCGTTCCGTCTGCCGAACGATCCGACCTTTACGAATAAAAATCTGGGCTTTACCAAAGCGCATCACGTAGCTGCCAGTTACACGCATCAGTTTGGCCCCGACAGTTACGGAAAAATTGAAGCCTACTCCCAGATGCAGTTCGATGTACCCATCAGCCAGGTACCGGGCAGCCCGTTTTCGGTCCTGAACCTGATTGAATCCTACGTAACCGAGCGCCTGGTGAATGCCGGAAAAGGCCGCAACCGGGGCCTTGAGCTGACCCTCCAGAAGTACCTCTCGAAAACCTATTACCTGCTGGCTTCCGGGTCCCTCTACGATTCCCAATACCAGGTGGCCGATGGCATCTGGCGCAGTACGCGGTTTAACGGCAAGTTTACCAGCAACCTGACCGGCGGCAAGGAGTGGACGAAAAACCGGGACAACCGTAGCCGCATCTGGGGCGTCAACGGGCGGCTGACCTACGCGGGCGGTTTCCGGGATCGGACGATCGACCTGGCGGCTTCCCGACAACAAGGCACCACGGTTTATAGCAGCGACGACTTCAACGTGCAGCTTCCGGCCTATTTCCGAACCGACCTGCGGATTTACTGGAAAAAAAGCAAAACCCGCTACAGCCGAACCCTGGCCCTCGATCTGCAAAACCTGACCGGTGCCCAGAATGCGGCTTATAGTTACTTCGACGCTTTTCAGGGAAAGGTGGTGCAGAAATACCAGTTGGGCCTGATTCCGATTGCGAGTTACCGCTGGGAGTTTTGATCCCTATCGAATCCCGGAGAATACCGTGAGCCAGGGAAGCCAGGCGTCGTCAGTGGTTCGGCGATATACGGCCAGCCTTCCCTGGCTTCCCGCCCAGTAATAGAAAATGCACAGCGAGTGGTCCCGAATAAAAAGGGGCAGTGAAAAATCCACCCAGTTCGAATCGCCTTTTTCGGTTGCATTCAACCCTTTTTGGCTTTTATCGTAGAAAAGAACCTTCTGATCGGCCACCGGGATGACCGTTCCGGGTTCGAACAACTGGCGATACTCGTCCAATTGGGAGGATTTATCCAGTTCGCTCAGGATATAGGCGCGCTCCTCCCCGGATAACACCAGCGTTCGAATGGGCTCCTGATAATGTTTTTCTTCCGATCGAATCGTATCGCGATTCAAAGCGGTTTTGACATCACGAATACGATCTTCCGCCATTGGCGCAACGAAGAACCGGTCAAAATTTCGGAGGTTGTACCGCACAAAACGACGCGCTTCCTGGGTCTGGGCATGCGCTACGGTTACAGAGATAAAAAACAAAAAACACCAGGCGGTTTTCATTGCTTCAGCGCTAAGAAACGTAAGATACGAAACTTATTCGCTGAACGGAACCGCCGGGTCGGTGCCGACCCGAAATACCGGCGCGCTGGCCCCGTCCGCATTCCGGCGGGTCTCCAACAGAGTCTGAATCCGTGCCAGTAATTCGCGGGAGTCAAAGGGTTTGGCCAGGTAGTCGTCGGCCCCGGATTTCAGACTCGCTTCTTTTTGCTCCGGTGTGGCTAAGGCGCTGAGGATCATCACCGGAATATGCCGGATCCGTTCGTCGGATTTGATGCGCCGGCAAAGCTCATCGCCGTCCATTTCCGGCATCATTCGGTCGCTGATGATGAGATCGGGTGCTTTTTCGAGGGCGGTTTGCAGGCCCTGCATTCCGTTGGTGCTTTCCAGCACCCGGTATATCCGTTGCAGATGGCTCCGGATAAACATCCGTAAATCGTCATTATCCTCCACCAGCAAGACCGTCGGACGGTTGTCGGGTCCGTTCCCTCCCCAAACCCCATCCCTCGGCAGGGCCTTCCTGGCGGGCGTTAAAACCGTCGGCCCCAACGGTTTTGATTCGGAACCCGTCATACCAAGCAGTTGATTGGTTACCTGCAACAGTCGCTGTGCATTCCGGTGCATGATGGCGACTTCGTCCCAGCGAAAAACCGCATCCGAATCATCAGTCATGGTCCGCAGTTTCTCGGTCAAAACACCAAGGATCACCGTTAGCGGAGTCCGGAGTTCATGGGAAGTTGTCGCCCAAAACCGGGTATGCATGGCTGACAGTGCTGCCAGCTTTTCGGCCTGTTCGTCCAGCTGACGGGATTGCCGGGCGATTTGTTCGTGTTGTTCGGATAAACGCATCTGGTGATCGTACAGAACCCGGTTTTTTCGGACCCTGGTCCTCAGCAGCACCACCAGCAAGACCAGAACGAGAACGCCAAGTGATCCAATCACCACCAGATCCGTCATTTCGCCACTAACCAAAAGTAGATTTTCCCCCATATCCCGCATTTACCGGAGCAAGTTACATGTTATATGATGAATGCCGTACGATGCAGGCTTTATTAATATGCCAATTGGCCGCGGAAACGGCTTCCTTCTAACCATCAGGCTCCTGGGCCCGGGACCAGAATTGGCTGAACGTCTGTGTTCGTTTTTTCTTCGTCAGAATACAGGTCGTCTGTTTTTCGTGTCCACACCCTGTCAGGTTACAAAACCGGGTCGTATAACCGAAACCGCCCCGGGTTGGCGAATAAAATAGCGACGTGAAAAAGGGCCGGTGGCATACCGTATGATTTTTCCGGCCTAATCAAGCGGCGAATGCTGTTCTTTTCAAACCGCATTCCCGGAAGATTGTTTCAGGGAGTGATTCTGTACGGTTTTCTTCCGGTTTTCGCTTGAGTACCGTTCGAATTCTGCCTGATTTTTCTCAGTTTTGCCAACCATTCCGCCCCTTATTTTTGTCCAAACTTCAAACCGACCGTGTGTCGAATGGTTCTCTCCTCATGAGCAATCTGGTTCCAATCGTAAGTCCCGAGCAGGCTGTACAGGTCATTCAGTCCGGCAACCGCGTTTTTGTCCATAGTGTCGCCCAGACTCCACACCGCTTAATTGCGGCCATGGTCGAACGGGCCAAAACCGCCCCCTTGCGCGACATTGAGGTCTGCCACATGCATACCGAAGGCTACCTGCCCTACTGCGAAGAACAGTATGCGGGCCTTTTCAAACCGAATGCGTTTTTCATCGGGGCCAATATGCGCAAACAACTGAACGAGGGACTGGCGGATTATGTACCGATTTTTCTGAGTGAAATTCCATTGCTGTTCCAGCGGAATATTCTGCCGCTCGACGTAGCGCTGATCCAGGTTTCGCCCCCCGACGTACACGGTTTTTGTTCGTTGGGCCCTTCCGTGGATATTTCGCTAAGTGCCGTCAAAACCGCCAAATACGTGATTGCGCAAATCAATCCGAACGTGCCGCGCACCCACGGCGACGGGATTATCCACGTCCGGAACCTGCATGCCGCCATCGAGTGCGACGATCCGCTGTACGAAATGCCGCTGAAAACCGCGTCCGAAACCGAGCAAAAAATTGGCCGCTACGTCGCCGAACTGGTGGAAGACGGGGCCACGCTGCAAATGGGCATTGGGGGTATTCCCAATGCGGTGCTGGCCGAACTGACCCACCATCAGAAACTGGGCATTCATACCGAGATGTTTTCCGACGGCGTCATCGATCTGGTGGAACGGGGCGTCATTACCAATGAACTAAAAAAGGTGATTCCGTATAAACTGGTTTCCTGCTTTGCCATGGGTACCCGGCGGCTCTACGATTTCATCCACGACAATCCGGGCATTGTCATGAAGGAAGTCACGTATACCAACGATACCACCGTTATCCGGCGAAATCCGAAAGTAACCGCCATCAACAGCGCCATCGAAGTCGATATTACGGGCCAGGTCTGTGCCGACACCATCGGGACCTACCAGTACTCGGGCGTCGGTGGCCAGCTTGATTTTGTGCGGGGCGCTTCACTCTCGGAAGGCGGCAAACCGATCATTGCGCTCCCGTCCGTGACGAAAACCGGCAGCAGCAAAATCGTTTCGTTTCTGAAGGAAGGAGCGGGCGTCACCACGACGCGGGCGCACGTGCACTATATCGTGACGGAATACGGGGTAGCTTATCTGTACGGCAAAAACCTTCGCCAACGCGCCAAGGCCCTGATCAACATCGCCCACCCCGACCACCGCGAATCGCTGGAGCGCCAGGCCCACGAACGGTTTAAGATCTTTGCGTAACGCCTTCCCTGCATTCACGCAGTCCGATCAACGTCAGGGTGCCTGCCGGGCGTAATCCGCCAAGGTCAGGGTCGGCTGTCCCAACTCGATCCAGTCCTGGGCGGCTTCAAACTGTTCAGGATAACCGTTCAGGGCTTCGAGGATATGAGCCCCGTAGTCGATGGAACGGTTAAACCGGCCCAGTAATTTGAGAACACCCAGCGGGGCGGTGACGATCTTCAGTTTTTGTCTGGGATAGTGTTTCGCAAATACCTTCGCAGCGGCCGCATACGTCAGTGGTTCCGGCCCCTGAATGACGTACTCCCGGTTTTCGTGGCCCGGTAAGCTAAACGCCCGGGCCACCTGCCGCCCGTAATCCCGACCCGCAATAAACCACATGGCAACCTCGGAATGACCCGCCAGCGGCAACCACGAACCCTGCACCTGCATGGATAAGGTTTCCATAAAGGTGGAGGCATAAAAGATGGATGCGGGAATACCGGACTCTTTCAGTAACCGCACCGCTTCCTGCTTGACCTCGAAAGCCCACCAGCGAAAACCGTTCATGCCCTGGTAGCGCATTACCAGCGACGACAGGTAGCCAATTCGCTGAATACCGGCTTGCCTGGCTTCCGCCAGCAGGGTTTTCAACCCATCGGTTTCGGTATGAAAATCGTCCGGTTTTTCGTCCGGTTTGATGGACAAATTGAGATAAACCGCCTGCTGGTTGGCCAGCCCGGCCCGCAGGCTATCCGGATTCCGCAAATCGGCGGCCACCACCCGGACGCCCGGAAACATCGCCCGGGCTTTTTCGGTATCGCGCGCCAGAATGGTGACCACATAACCGGCCGCAATCAATTGTTCGGTAACCGGCCGACCGATCAGGCCCGTTGCGCCCACTACTGCAAGATTCATTTTGTTGTTTTACAATCGGTACGGTTCTAAAGATGGCGCTCACCTCACCCGGGTTGCAGCTCCTTACCAGGCCCCAGCTTCAACTCCCCGGCAAGATACGGCTAATCGGCAAACAAAACCGCCAGCATCCGCTCAAATTCAGCCTGACAGGGCGCCGAAACGCGGATTTCGTGGCCCGTTACCGGATGCTGAAACTGGATCCGTTGTGCATGCAGCAGCATGGTATCCATCCCGAACTGCTCCTTGAACAGCTTATTCTGTTTGTTGCAGCCGTGCGGTCGATCACCAATGATCGGGTGAAAAACATGGGCCATGTGTTTGCGCAACTGGTGCAGCCGCCCGGTGGTCGGCTGCAATTCCACCAGCGAATACCGGGAGGTGGGGTGTTTGCCAAACGGCAGGTTCACTTCCGTGCGCCGGAGGGTTTTCAACCGGGTAAAGGCTTCCTGGACAACGCCATCTTCGCGCCGGAGCGGATAATCGATTTCCAGGTCATCCGGCGTGTAGCCGCGGACGATCGCCCGGTAGGTTTTCTGCACCTTTCCTTCGGCAAACTGTTGCTGCATCAGCGAATTCATTCGTTCGTTCAGCGCAAACAGCAGCACCCCGCCGGTTTTTCGGTCCAGCCGGTGAACCGGATAAACCCGCTGGCCCAACTGGTCGCGCAGCAACTGAACGGCAAATTCGCTGGCATCACTGGCAATCATCGACCGGTGCACCAGCAACCCGTGCGGTTTATTAATCGCTACCAGCTCCTCGTCCCGGTACAGAACCGGAAGTTCACGTTCGGCCGGAATGTCGGCTCGTTCGATTGACTCCTCTCCCATCAATACTTGCTTAACAGATTCAGGAGCTTCCGGTCCAGTTTCTGGCCGTGGAAGTCCTCATAGGCTACGTCGGCTCGCCGGGAGTTGAGTACCCCAAAATCCCCGCTGAATTCCCAGAGCGCAAACCCAATGCCGTGGCTGGTCAGGATATCGAGTACATCGCCGAACCAGGCCAGAAAAACATCGTGCGGGGTTTTGTTCCAGCAGCCACATTCGCCACAATGCACGCCAACGCCCTGATTTACCAGACCAATCCACGGTTTGTAAAAGGTTTCGAGCATAGCACGGCCGTAGTATTTGTCGCCCACCTGCCCCGGCCATTTCGGCACCGGCAGGTTGTCTGGATCTTTGTTCGCCCAGGGGGCTTTGTAATGCGAAATGAGACCCGGAAAATACCCCCGGCAGCTTTGGGCAATGTCCAGATCGGTAATTTCGGGAATGACGGACGAACCTACATCGTTGCCGTCGGCAATCACCAGGTGGTTCGGATTTTCCTTCCGGATGGCTTCCGAAGCCGCTTGGGCCACTTTCCGGTACACCTGCCCCGGCACCGAGCTGCGTTTGGAATGCTGATCGTTCATGTCCTCCCGCATACTGGGTTCGTTTACCAGATCGAAGCTGATTTTCTGCGGGGCGACGGTTTTGTATTTTTTGGCCCAGTAGTTCCAGTGAAAATTGAAGGCATCCTGCGCCTGCTGGTCGCGCCAGAGGTTATACGGTTCATTAAACCCCGCATTGACGCAGTAACCGGGTGCCCGGTGCAGATTCAGGCTCACGTGCAAACCGTATTTATGGGCCGACGCCACCAGCGTATCGATCCTTTCCACGGCCTGTTCATCAATCTGATACACCTCCTCGGGCGTTATATTTCGGCTGCGGTCAAACTTGAGATAGGCCGGATAGGCCATCGGAAGCCGGACAAAATCGAACCCCCAGTCGCGCATCCATTTCAGGTACTCTTCCGAAGTCGCCGGACGGCTCTGGGCCGGATTGGGCGAAAAGAAATCCAGCAGGTTAAAGCCCTTCCACTTTGGCAGTTTGTTTTTCGTCACGGACCCAGCGGACGATGCTAAAACCGCCGGTCCGGACGTGCTGACAGCCGCAGCCAATACACCGGAATGTTGAAGAAATGTGCGACGTTGCATACGGGGTTGGAATAGATTCATGACAAACTTACAGAAAAAGGGCATTCGTGCGTTTTCATCACCCCCCTACCACTCCAGGACTTCCCGGCAAACGGTCTGGCACTCTCCCTTTCGCAGGGGCAAAACCGCTTTCCGGTGGTTTGCTGAGGAGCAAATCGTCCCGTAGCCTAAAACGAGTAAACCACCGTCCGGCAAACCGGTTTAGGGATAGGGAAAGCCGTTAGATTCCCGCAGCAATCCTACAGCCATACGAACAATCAATCCAATGCTATGAAAGCGGCCATTATTGACCAATACGGAGAAAGTTACGAACTGCACGTTCGGGAAGTCCCGACGCCCACCGTCGATCGCATCAACGATCCGCACAAGGTGCTGATTCGGGTTCAGGCGGCTGGCATCAATCCGATGGATACAAAAGTGCGGAAAGGCGACATGAAGCTCCTGCTGTCGGGCCATTTTCCCAAGATTCTGGGGGGCGAATGCGCCGGTATTATCGAAGCCGTGGGGCTGATGGTCAAGGATTTTCAACCCGGCGACCGGGTGGTGGCCTCGCTCGGGCCGGAAGGGGGCGGTTATGCCGAATATGCGGTGGCCAAAGACACCCACATTGCCCGGCTGCCCGATCCGGTGATTTTTGTATCGGGAGCCGCCATGCCCATCGCGGCCGGAACCGCCCTGCAAGCCCTGCTCGGCAAAGGCCATCTGAAGGCGGGCGACCGGGTGCTGATCAATGGAGCAACGGGCGGTGTGGGTACGTTTGCCATCCAGCTTGCCAAAATACTGGGGGCCCATGTCACGGCGGTTTGCAGCGCGGAAGGGGCTCCCCTGGCCCGGCAACTCGGGGCCGACGTCATCGTTGATTACAACCGCGCCGACTTTACCAAAGGGCTGGAGGAATACAACCTGGTTTTCGACGCCATTGGTAAAAGCTCGTTCGACGAGTGCCGGGAAATTCTGACCGATGACGGCAGTTACGTGACCACTATTCCTTCCGCGAAACAGCTTGTGGAGCAGGTCCTGACCATTTTTACCCGGCAAAAAGCCGAATCGCTGGTTTTTTCGTTTAAACCCGAGGACATGAACTGGCTGCTCAAACAGGTTGCCGACGGCAGGCTGCTTCCGGTTATCGAACGAACGTACCGGCTGGACGAACTCGCCCAGGCCCACGCCCATATGGAAGCAGGTCATGTCAAGGGGAAACTGGTGGTGGAACTCTAAAACCGCCTTTCCTTTCGGGGATACTCGTTGCCAAAGGCTTCAAAAAGTTACCATTCTATTAAATTGGGCGGCTTTTTTTAGCAGTGGGTTGAAAAACGAGTACCTTTACCGGGTACTCACTATCCGGCCCAATATGACAGATACCCGTAGAGAATTTCTCAAAAAAGCCGCCCTCTTAGCCAGCGGAACCAGTCTTTTCGAGGCTTTGCCCGACTCAATTCAAAAAGCCCTCGCCATCGACCCGCAACCGGGCAGCACCTTTCTGGATGCCGAACACGTCGTTATTCTGATGCAGGAAAACCGCTCGTTCGACCACAGCTTCGGGACGTTGCAGGGCGTCCGGGGTTTCAATGACCCCCGGGCGATTACCCTGCCCAATAAAAACCCGGTCTGGCTCCAGACCAACGGCGCGGGTGAGACCTACGCGCCGTTCCGCCTGAACCTGAAAGACACCAAAGCCACCTGGATGAGTTCACTGCCCCACTCGTGGACGAATCAGGTGGATGCCCGCAACGACGGAAAGTACGACAAATGGCTGCAATCCAAACAATCCGGCAACAAGGAATACGCCAAAATGCCGCTGACACTGGGCTACTATAATCGGGAGGACATTCCGTTTTATTACGCTTTCGCCGATGCCTTTACGGTTTGCGACCAGAATTTCTGTTCGTCCCTGACCGGCACCACGCCCAACCGGCTCTACCTCTGGACGGGCACCATTCGCGAAAAACCGGACCGCTCCGTGAAAGCCAACGTCCGCAACGAAGATGTCGATTACGACGATACGGCCCGCTGGACAACCTTCCCCGAACGGCTGGAAGAACACGGTATTTCCTGGAAAATTTACCAGAACGAACTGAGCCTTCCCGTGGGTTTCGAAGGGGAACAGGCCGACTGGCTGGCCAATTTTACGGACAATCCCATCGAATGGTTCGAACAATACAACGTTTACTTTTCCGAAGCCTACCAGAAACACCTCGCCCAACGGCTGGCTGCCCTTCCGGCCGAGATTCAGGCGTTGACCGCCAAAATCAAGGCACTGCCCGAAACCGGGGCGGAAACCGAAAAACTCAAAAAAGAACTGGCCCGGAAAGAAGCCGACCTGAAAACCGGAAAGGAACACCGGGAGAAATACAGTCGGGAAAAATTCGCGCAATTGTCGCAACGGTCCAGAAACCTCCACGAGAAAGCTTTCACAACCAACAAAAACGATCCCGATTACCATTCGCTGACCAAACTGAAATACCACGATGGCAGCACCGAACGGGAGGTGGAAATTCCGAAAGGCGACGTTCTGCACCAATTCCGAACCGACGTTAAAAACCGCACCTTACCAACGGTTTCGTGGGTCGTTGCTCCCGAAAACTTCTCCGATCACCCGGGAGCAGCCTGGTACGGCGCCTGGTACATCTCGGAAATGCTCGACATTCTGACGCAGAATCCGGAAGTCTGGAAAAAGACGGTTTTCATCCTGTGCTACGACGAGAACGACGGTTATTTCGACCACGTGCCGCCGTTTGTGGCCCCGCATCCCGACAAACCCGAAACCGGACGGGTATCGAAAGGCATCGACACGAGCGTGGAGCATCAGTACCTGGAGCACGAACTGCAACGCAAGAGCAGCAATGCGCAGAAAGAAGCCCGCGCCAGTTCCATCGGCCTCGGCTACCGGGTTCCGCTGGTCATTGCTTCCCCCTGGAGCCGGGGCGGCATGGTGTCGTCGGAAGTGTTTGACCACACCTCCATTCTGCAATTCCTGGAAGTGTTCCTGAGCAAAAAAACCGGCAAAAAAATTGAGGAATCCAACATCAGCGCCTGGCGCCGGACGGTTTGCGGAGATTTGACGTCGGTGTTCCGTCCGTACAACGGGGAGAAGATTCCGCTGCCGACCTTCGTGGCCCGCAACGAATTTGTGGAAAGCATTCATAAAGCCAAATTCAAGGAACTGCCCTCGGGTTTCAAAAAATTAAGCCCGGCCGAAATTGAGCAGATCGGTCGGAATGCGGCCGGGGCCTCCCTCCTTCCCCGCCAGGAAAAAGGGATTCGGGCGGCCTGCCCCCTGCCGTATCAGTTGTACGCCGACGGCAAACTGAGTGCCGACAAAAAATCGTTCGGCATTACGCTTCAGGCAAAAAATGAAATCTTCGGGGCCAAATCGGCTGGCTCGCCGTTTACGGTGTATGCACTGGACAATTATGCCTCCGCAGCCCATAAACCGGAGCGGGATATCAAGGTCCGCGACTATGCGGTTTCGGCCGGCGACCGTCTGGCGGATAGCTGGCCCCTGAGCAATTTTGAACAGGAAACCTATCATTTCCGGGTGTACGGCCCGAACGGTTTTTTCCGCGAACTCATCGGTAATGGTCAGGACCCTCTGCTCGACATTCAGTGTGAATACCAGCGAAAAACGCCCCAATCGAAAACCCTGACGGGCAATATTGAGCTTAAAATCACGAACCTGGATAAAGCCAAGGCCGTAACGGTGGAGGTAAAAGACCACGCCTACAAAACCGGCACGAAGTCGAAAGTGGTGGCCAAAGGAGCGCAGGGCAGTCTGGTACTCGACCTGAGCAAGAGCTTCGGCTGGTACGATTTCAGCGTGAAAGTTTCGGGCCAGACGGTTTTTGAAAAACGCTACGCCGGACGGGTGGAAACCGGCAAACCGAGTTTCACGGACCCCCTGATGGGCGGTGAAATCGTGTAAGACTCACTTATATTTAGGCAGCAGCCTGGGTCGTTACGATCCGGGCTGCTGCATTTTTTGTGTACTTGCCAATCCAACGCCCCTTCCCACTAGTCTTTTCCGGCGGTTTAACCGTAAGGTTAGGTGAACGATTCTATTCACTTATTATCAGGAAGTATGAACTATAAGGCGTTGTTGTTAGTCTTGGGCGTAGCCGGGTATTTGGCCTTGTCGGCCCGGGGCCGTTTTGAGGAGGAAGATCCTTCCTCACTCTCCTTTCGGTATCCGCACCACATTTCCATCTCCTGGGAAACCGCGCCGGTTTCGAGCCAGAGTGTTTCCTGGCGCACGCATGATACCGTTCGGGTCAGTTACGTGGAATATACCGAAACGACCGCAACGCCCTTTTTCAAGGATCAGGTGAAACGCTTACCGGCGAAGACGGAGCGGCATACGGCCGACGATGGCACCTGGAATCACCACAGTGCGAACCTTCAGGGACTGAAGCCCAATACGACGTATAGCTACCGGGTCGGTAATCATACCTACTGGTCGGAATGGGCGGAGTTCACCACCGCTTCCGGTACCCGGGAGCCCTTTTCCTTTATCTATTTGGGCGATGTCCAGCGCGACATTTACTCGCTGGGCAGCCGGACGATCCGCAAAGCGATTATGGATAAACCGGATGCCAAATTCCTGCTTTTCGGGGGCGACCTGGTTCACCGGGGCGCCGAAAACCTGGGCAACTGGAACGAATTTTTCCCGACGGGCGGCTGGGTCTACCAAAGTTATCCGATGCTGGCAACGCCGGGCAATCACGAGTATGCCAATGCCGCATCGCCCGACTACCTGACGAAACACTGGCGGCTGAATTTCACCTTCCCCCAGAACGGTCCCGCGGGTCAGGAAGAAGAAACCTACTTTGTCGATTACAACAACATCCGGCTTATTTCCCTGAACCTTATCCGGTATCCGATTGACAAACCCGGCACCCAGAAAATGCTGGTCTGGCTGGAAGAGCGCCTGAAAGAATTCAAAGGCGACTGGGTGATTATTACGCACCACTATTCGATGGAGCAACTGGCCCGCAACCGGGAAGCCGGGGTGCGTTTCCCGGAATTCAAAGCCCTCTACGAGCGGTATCAGGTGCCGCTGGTTTTAACCGGTCATGAACACGTGTACGCCCGCGGCCGGATGAATGGAACGCTACCCGTGTACGTGGTGAGCGTTTCGGGGCCGTATCAGAATGCCATTCGTTTTCCCGACTGGATCGAGCGGGCAGGCTCGTCGCTGCAACTCTACCAGCTCATTGACATCACGCCAACCCGAATTCAGTACACGTCCAAAACCGTTCGGGGTGATGTATACGATGCCTTTTCGATTGAGAAAGACAAAAAAGGCCGCCTGAAATTTACCGCCAGTCCGTCGCTCGGGCCGGAGTCGTTACTGCCACCCGATAAATTTGAAACGCGGTATAAAAAAGAACAGGTCGATAGTTACGCGAAGGATCGGGATAACTACCTGAACAAACGTAAGTAAGCCGGGCTTTTCGGGTTGGCCCTTGCCGGGTGGCTGTGGTTGAAAATAGAGAAAGGATTCGTCTGAGAGTAGGAAAAACCGGGTTTGTGACTTATTAAACCGTTCGTTTTATCCTATGCCCCATGATCCATCCGAAACCACTTTCCGCCCTTACCCGGTTATTTTTCGTGACAATTGCAGGAGCAGGACCGTCCGGCTGGCCGGTCCTGTTCTTTTTTTTAGTGGTTCTGGCAAATCCACTTTCCGCCCGCGCCCCGAAAGAAACCCCGGAAGCCGAACGCGCCTATCTGGTGCAGACCCTGGTTCGCATCGCCGACCCGGTTTTGGTATCACTGAGCCAGAACCAGTTGCGGGCCAAAATGCCCATCGAATCATCCGGAAAAAACCGGGAGGACTATACGTACCTGGAGGCTTTCGGGCGGTTGCTGGCCGGCATGGCACCCTGGCTCGAACTCGGCCCGGATGCCAGCCCCGAAGGTCAGCTGCGTAAAAAATACATCGACCTTGCCCTGGCCGGTTTGCGGAATGCCACCGACCCGAACGCACCGGATTTTATGAATTTTTCGAAAGGAGGTCAGCCCGTGGTCGATGCGGCTTTTCTGGCGCAGGGGTTGTTGCGAGCCCCCACCCAGCTCTGGAACCGGCTGGATGCCAAGACCAAAGCCAATGTGATTGCCGCCCTGAAGGCCACCCGCGTGATTACGCCCGGCTACAACAACTGGCTGCTGTTCAGCGCCGAAGTGGAAGCCGCCCTGCTGAAATTCGACGGCTCCTGCGACCGGATGCGGATCGATTACGCGCTGAAATCCCACCAGTTGTGGTATAAAGGCGATGGGGCGTACGGCGACGGGCCGAATTTCCACTGGGATTATTACAACAGTTTTGTCATCCAGCCGATGTTGCTGGACGTGCTGAAAACCCTGGTGGAAGCAACCCCAACGAGTCAGTCCCTGAAAAAGGAATACGAAACCGTCCTGGCCCGGGCGCAGCGTTACGCCGAGGTGCAGGAAAGTCTGATTTCGCCGGAAGGTACGTATCCGCCCCTGGGTCGGTCACTGGCATATCGGTTTGGCGCGTTTCAGCTCCTGTCGCAGATTGCCTTGCTGAAAGCGCTGCCCGAAGGGCTGGAACCGCAGCAGGTGCGGGCCGCCCTGTACACCGTGATCAAACGGCAGGTCGAAGCCCCCGGCACGTTCGATAAAAATGGCTGGCTGCAAATCGGCTTGGTCGGGCATCAGCCGCTGGTCGGCGAAACCTATATTTCTACCGGGAGCCTGTACCTGTGCTCGGAAGCGTTTCTGATGCTGGGTTTACCGGCCACCGATGCCTTCTGGACCGGCGCCGACAAAGACTGGACTACCAAACGACTCTGGAAAGGCGAAAATATCCCCATCAAACACGCCCGGGATTAAGAAACTCCGAACGCAAAACAGCCCACGATTGAGGTCGTGGGCTGTTTTGCGTTCTTGAAATGCGCATTTCTACGTTGCTTTTTCCAGTTGCTGCCCGACTTTCAGCCGTCGGACTAAGAACGGCAGACTCAAGCCCTGCAACACGAGGGTGATCAGCACGACCACGACGGATAAAAAGATCAGTGTATTCCGTTCCGGGAACGGCTGTCCACCTGCCAGCGTCAGGGGCAGCGCCAGGGCCGTGGCCAGCGAAATAATCCCCCGCATACCGGCCCAGCCGATGATCAGGGCATCCCGCCAGTCAATCTTTTCGTCGGAATAAAACTGGAAGTGACGTTTGCGCTCCGGCATCTGATTACGCCGGTTAATGGACTTTTCCAGGTTGTTGTTATGTCCGAACACCCAGCCCATGCGAATGATCAGCATGATCAAGCTGATCAGGAAGCCAATCCCGATGAGCGGCAAAATCGAATTGGAATCGATGTTTTCGACCACCTGCGGAAACTGAAGCCCGATCAGAATAAAAACAAAACCGTTGAGCAGAAAAATGATGACATCCCAAAACGATTTGTTTTGATTCTTGACCGAAGTCGGAAACAGGCGATTGGTGTATTGCGACATCGTGATTCCCTGCACCACAACGGCCAAAACGCCCGAAACGTGTACTTCCTCGGCCAGCAAATACACGATAAAGGGAGAAACCGCCATGGCACTGATGGCAATCAGGCTATTTCCGTACACCCGGCGCAGAAAATAGGTCAGCAGCTTCCCGTACAGAAAGCCGATGCCAATACCACCCACCACGACAATGATGAATTGCAGATAGGCATTCCAGAATTGAAAACCGGCCCCGGCAATAGCCCCAACGGCAAACCGGTAAGCAATCAACCCGGACGCATCGTTCACCAGGCTTTCCCCCTCCAGAATGGTCAGGGTACGGTGTGAAAGTCCCAGCCCCTTCGTTACGTTGGTGGCCGCCACCGCATCGGGGGGCGAAAGAATGGCTCCCAACGCAAACGCCATCGGCCAGTTCAGGCCCGGAATCAGGTAGTACGCCGTGACGGCAATGGCTGTAGTGGTTAGAAAAACCAGCGAAATCGCCAGGGAGCTGACGGTCGCCCAATTGCTCCGCAGTTCCTTAAACGAGATATTAAAGGCCGCATCGTACAGCAACGGCGGCAGAAAAATCAAAAAAATAACCTCCGGATTCAGGGTAATGGCCGGAATGCCCGGCAAATAACCGATCGTGATGCCCGCCAGCACCAGCAGAATCGGATACGGCAACCGGATTCGACTGGCGACCGCCGATAACACGATCATGATCGCCATGATGATCAATACGATACTGTAGTTTTCCACGTGTTTTCTGTTTACAGTTTACGGTATACGGTTTCTATATGCAGATTAAAGAAGAAAGAGAATAGACAAGCGACTAATTAGGTAAAAATCAACAAAGTACTCTTTCATCTTTTCTCTTTTGTCTAACTGCCTACTATAGAATACAATTTCTGTTCGTTAGAGGATAGGAATCAGCCGCATTCTGGGTCGCCGTATCCGAAAACGGAAAACTATAAACCGATGGCCAGCCGGTATAAACTTCGATGGCCCGCATTCACATACGGGCCATCGATCCAGAGCAAATAAAAAGGAATTTCAGGATTTTGTCGCTACCGTGTTCCCTTTTTTACCCGGAGCCGGGCTTTTTTTGCCGGTGGCGGGTTTCTTGGCGGTGGTGGCTGCCGGGTTCTTCTGCGTCATGGTCACAGGGTCCCAGTGCACGACCTTTTTCTCAAAATAGCTTTCGTTGCAGGCCAGCACCGGGGCGGCTGCCCGGAAGCCAAAAACCGGGTCCTCGACGGTACCCTGACTCCCCGCCCGCACATTGGTGAAGAAATCCCCGAAGTGCTTGGCGTGGGCGTCGTCATCCTTCGGCGCTTCGAATTTGATTTCCTTCACGGGTTCGGCGGTGCGGGTTTCGGGCGGATACTTGGCGTCGTACTGCTCCACAAACTTCTTCTGCACATCTTCCGTGAACGTAAAGAAACTGTCGTAATTGCCGTAACCGGGCGCAATCGGGAGTTTTTTCTTGGTCAGAATCAGGTTATTTTCCGAAAACTCGACGGTGCCTTCGTTGCCGATGATCCGCGTCACGTTGCTGATTTTCCCGGCATTGGCGAAGTTTACCCGCAACACCATCTGGAAGGCTTCGTGCTGATCGGTTTTCGGATAATCCATGATGCTCGTCATTACATCCGGCACATCGCGGTGTTCTTTCCAATAGGCCAGGTTGCCCGACGAATAAATACGGGTGGGCCCCAGAGTATTGGTCACGTAGTGAACCCCCGTGATCAGGTGAATGAACAGGTCACCGGCCACGCCCGTGCCGTAATCCTTGAAATTCCGCCAGCGGAAAAACCGGATCGGATCAAACGGTCGTTTCGGGGCATCGCCCAGGAAACGGTCCCAGTCGACGGTCTGCGGGTTGGCATCCGGCGGTACGGAGTAGTTCCAGGCCCCAATGGCGTTAAACCGGTCGTTGTTGGACTCGATGTAGTTGATCTGCCCGATTTCTCCGGCTTCGATCAGGCGCTTGGCTTCCTTGAAAGACGCACTGCTGATGCGCTGGCTACCTACCTGCATGGTTTTCCCGGATTTTTTCCAGGCATCGATTACGGCTTTGCCTTCGTTCAGGTGCTGCACCATCGGTTTTTCGCAATAAACGTGCTTCCCGGCTTTCAGGGCGGCAATCGTAATATGGTCGTGCCAGTGGTCGGGCGTTACCACCAAAACCGCATCGACGTCGGGCCGGGCCAGAATTTCGCGGTAATCGCGGGTGGTAAACAGTTGTTGCCCAAAAGCGGTGCGGGCGTGTTCGAGTCGCCCTGAATACAGATCCGCCACGGCCACCAGTTCCACATCCGGGTTTCGCAAAGCCGCCTGGGTATCGTAATTTCCCTGAATCCCCATCCCGATGGTGGCAATGCGGATTTTGTCGTTGGGACTGATCTTTTTCAGATCCCTGATGATATGAAAGGGTTTGGCGACACTCTGGGTGGCCACCAGCGCCGAAGCCGCTGTCAGTCCCTTGATAAAGTCGCGTCGATTGGAATGCATAGGTTTACCGGTTTTTGAGTCTGCGATTAAAAGCACATTTCTGTCTGAATATACGCAAATGTGCCGACACTGGTTCAAGAATAAACCACAAATTCCGTTTCGTTTAAAACCGTTTATCGGGCCGAAAGAGCCCCGTTGGCCAGGGAGCCTACGAGTTCTCCGTGCCGGTTCCGGAACCAGGTCAGGAATGCAGGAAACAACACCGTTTCGGTGTGGGAATACCGAACCTCAACCGAGCACCCAACTCAGCGCCATCACGCCCAGCAAACCCGTAATCGACACCAGCGTTTCCATGATCGACCAGGTTTTGAGGGTATCGGCCATTGAGAGCTGGAAGTATTCGCGGAAAAGCCAGAAACCGGTATCGTTGACGTGGGAAAACATCATGCTGCCGGCCCCGATGCTCAACACCATCAGATTCGGTTCGACGCCGGTCGACGCCAGCATCGGCGCGACAAAACCGGCGGTCGTAATGCCCGACACCGTCGAGGAACCCGTACAAACCCGGATGAGCGCGGCCATGCCCCAGGCCAGGACGTAAGGATGCAGCGTCGAATTTTCCATCATTCCGGCAATGGACTGACTTACCCCCCCGTCGGTCAGCACCTGCTTCAGGGCCCCGGCCCCGCCAAAAATCAGGAACAGCATCGCCACATCCTTGATCGCATCGCCGAACAGCCCCGTCACGTCGGGAATGGTTTTTCCCCGGGCCACCCCGAGCGTATACGACGCGACCAGCACCGACAGAAACATGCTCACCACGGGTTCACCTGCGAAGACAACCACCTGCTGAACCACGGAGTTTTCGGGTAAAAAGGGACTCAGAAACGTGCTGAAGCCAATGAGTAGAATCGGCAGCAAAACCGTCAGGAAACTGGTGAGCGACGACGGCATCTGCTCTTCGGACAGGTCGGGGGCCACAAAGGCCGGATTCGCGGGGGTCGTGTAGCGTTTTACAGTCGAGCCAAACAGGGCCCCGGAAATGAGAATGGCCGGAATGGACACGATGATCCCGTAAAAAAGCGTCAGCCCCATATCGGCGTTGAACTGTTTCAGAATCGCCAGCGGAGCCGGGTGCGGAGGCAGGTAACCCTGCGTCACGGAGAGCGATGCCAGCATGGGCAGTCCGATGTACAGCGCCGGAAGTTTATACCGGTACGAAACCGTAATGACTAGTGGAGCCAGCAGCAGAAAACCGACGGAATAAAACAGGGGCAGTCCGACGATAAAACCGGTGACCAGAAACGCCCAGCGCGCGTGCCGGGTACCGACCAGAGCCATCAACTGCACCGCAATCCGCTGGGCGGCCCCGCTCTGGGCCACCAGTTTGCCCAGCATGGCACCGAGCGCAATAATTGCGGTAATGGAACCCAGCGTACCACCGATGCCCTTCTGAATCGAATCCAGAATCACCAATGGTTTCATGCCAAGGGCCAGACCAGCCCCGAGTGAAACAGCCAGGAAGGCCAGAAAAGTGTGGAGACGAACAACGGAAATCAGGCCAATCAGGGCCAGAATGGCAAGGAAGGTGACGGTCAGGAGCATCACCAAACATAGGAAATATTACGATTGGACCGCAATAACCGGCTGAAGATTTAATGCCGCAACCACCCGCTGGGCCTGCAACACGTGCCGTTGCTGGTGGGCAATCAGGAACCGGAACGTATCGCCCACCGATAGCCGAAGCCAGCGTGCGATCGAGATGGGCACGGTCAGTTGCTGAATATTGACCTGCCGGGCCTGCTCCAGCAGGTCAAGCAAGGCCTGCTGCTGTTCCAGAAACATCCGCAAAACCGTTTCGGACGGCAAAACGTCCGCCGGACGGTGCGCCTGAACGGCTTTCATTTTCAGACCGATCGATCCATCGGTTTTCGGACGCATCGAATTGGCGAAATAATTGCCAAACCAACTGCTCCGAAACCGGGGAGATGCCGGGATCTGTCGGCGGTTTTCATCCGCAAACGCCATTTCCAGAGCGGGAAGGTAATACTGTCCGTAGCTGTTCAGGTGCGCCAGGCACTGCGCAACACTCCAGCGAGCGGGCCCCGGTTGTTGGTTCAAGGCATCGTTAGTCAACGGGCGAAACTCCTGCTGGACCACTTCCACCAGCTTTCGGGTGTCTTCCGCTAATTGATCGAGTAACTTTTCGGTCTGAAACTCAGGCATGATAGGGCGGTTTTGTTTCACAAACCTAAGACGGTTTTCACCAAAAAATCTTGGTGCAGGCCAAGATTTTCACCATCATCAAATGACCACCTGGCAAGATACCCGATTCCCGCGATGGATCAGCCCTAAAAACCGATTCGTACCGCGCCAAAACCGGCCTATAACTTCACCGAAGCCAGCAATTTGCTGAACGTGGTCGGATCCAGGCCCAGGTAGGATGCGAGGTACTTGTGCGGAATCAACTGCAACACGTGCGGACTCCTGGTGAGCAAAATCCGGAATTTTTCTTCGGCGCTGAACGTCATTAATTCAATGTAACGCTCCATCAACCCCGACATGGCAGCCGCCGTTCCGAGCCGTCCCCAGCGTTCCAGCACCGGGTAGGTGGCCAGCAAGCGGTTGAAATCGGGAAAGGAAAGCCGGAGTAACCGGCTGGCAGTCAAGGTTTCCAGGTAATACCGGGAAGGCTGCTGAAGCTGAAAGGAGTCGATAATGCCCGACATCGACCCGGCATACGAAAAAATCAGCGTGGCATCCCGTTTTGTAGCCCCCAGGTAATACGCCCGCTGGACCCCCTCCACGACAAAATACAAATACCGTTCGACTTCGCCGGCGGAGGTCAGGATGGTTTTGCGCTTGTATTCGACCGGATGCCAGCAAACCGAAAAGGCTTCCCACACCTCTTCCGGCCATTCAGATCCCTGAAAAACCACCTTCTTCAACTCCGCCAACGCATCCGTCTGTCTGCTCATCGTGGCCCCACCGGATTAATAAATTGCGTTTGCGGCTGTTGCAACAGCGTCAGAATCACCTGAAACCAGCCATCGGCTTCGCCCACGAGCGGGGCGGGCTGGTTCAGCAAACGGTATTTATGATCGATATTTGACAGCCCAACACCGTTCGATTCGATGCGTAAGTTCTTGCGCTGCAGGTTATTTTCAACAATCAATGTATCCGGGCTGGTGGTTCGGATGCGGATCGTGAGCGGCTGATCGGGCAGAATAATGTTGTGTTTTACCGCATTCTCGACCAGCAGTTGCAACGTCAGCGGGGGCAATAAGGCCTCCCGACTTTCCGGGGCCACCGTAACTTGTAGGGCAATGCTGCTCCCAAACCGTGTTTGCAACAGGTGAAAATACGAGCGGAGAAAGCGGAGTTCGTCGAAAAGGGTTACAAGGTCGTTCTCGTTGCTTCGCAGCAAATACCGGTAGACATTGGAAAGCTCGTCGACAAATACACTCGCCTGCCGGGGACTTTCGTCGATGAGCGACGAGAGGGTATTCAGGCCGTTGAACAGAAAGTGCGGATTGACCTGGCTTTGCAGGGCCCGCATCTGTACCTCGGTTTTTTCCTGCTGCATCCGTTGCAGGGCCAGATCGGCTTCCAGATTTTCGCGGTGACGCTGTTCCCGCTCCCGCTCCAGGTCTTTTTCCACCACCGCTTTTCGCACCGCTTCCCGCCGGTGGCGGTACGAAATACCGAGCGAGAAGAAAATCAGATCCAGCACCACCCCGGCCTGCAAAAACATATCGGGATGGCGCCAGAAGGGCAGCGACAGGCTCAGGTCCGGCGAATGCAGCAGCAAGGCCGCCGTAATGGCGTGGTTGACCAGCAACGAAGCCGTACCGGCCACAAAAAACCGGGCCACGACGTCCTTCGAGCGGAAAAAGGAATAAACGATGTAAGTCCCAACGGCCAGCATGGAAATCCGGATTGGCTGCAACAGAATCTGATGCACCGGCGACTGCCACCAGTCCGTGAACAGGTAGACGTAGGTTTTGACCACACAGTAGAAAACCAGCAACCACTGCACCACGACCACCCAACGCAAAAACCGGGGGCGCTCGCGGAGGTTCAGGAACAGCTTCGCCAGCTCCAGGTAGACAATATAGCCCAGATACGACGAAAGCTTATAAAAATTCCCCAGCTGGTATGGAAATCCGAAGTGGTTGATTACAAAATAAAACGCCCAGATCAGGGTGTAGACGGTATACAAACCATAAATCCGTTCGCGGTACATCAGCCACTGGATAGAGTTAGCCAGAAACATGGCCACCACCATCCCCCAGAAAAGCGGAGACAAGGCTTCGTACGTCATTGCAAATCAGGCGGTGTCGTCTACAGGTCGTAAGGAAAATTACGGGTAAATGTACAAAAAACGGCCAAACCGGGCCGCATCTGGTTCGGCGAAAACCGTCTCGAAGCCGGTTTCAACTCCCCTGGCGACTGATTGTACCGGCATTGGTCCGGCCCCTAAAACCGTAACGCAGACTGAACCAATTTTTATCCCAGATCCTTATTGATGTAACGACATTTATTGAACGGAGCCTCTTTCGTCCGTTTGATAAATACCCAAAGCAATCCATTGATCTCAAACCATTTACAATAATGAAAGTAGAAATCTGGTCCGATGTGATGTGCCCCTTCTGCTACATCGGGAAACGAAAGTTTGAAGCGGCCCTGGAAAAATTTGAGCATCAAGCGTCGATCGAGGTGGTCTGGAAAAGCTTTCAGCTGAATCCGGCCCTGCAAACCGACCCGGATGTGAACATTACCCAGTATCTGGCCGAAGCAAAGGGCTGGACGCTCGGGTACGCCAAGCAGATGAACGATTACGTCACGAATATGGCCCGGGAAGTGGGGCTCCACTACGATTTTGATAAAGCGGTGGTAGCCAACTCGTTCGACGCCCACCGTCTGGTGCAACTCGCCAAACAGCACGGGAAAGGCGATGCGATGGAGGAACGTCTGTTCAAAGCCTATTTTACGGAAGGACTCAACACCGCCGACCATGCTACCTTACAGCAACTGGCCACGGATATTGGCCTGGATGCCGCGGAAGTGAAGCAGGTGCTGGCGAGCAATCAATACGCCGATCAGGTAAAACGGGATATTTTCGAGGCCCGGCAGGTTGGGGTTACGGGGGTTCCATTTTTTGTTTTCAACCAGAAATACGCGGTTTCCGGGGCGCAGGCACCCGAAACCTTCCTCGGCGCGTTGACCAAAGCCTTTGGCGAGTGGAACGAGGTAAACACTGGCAATGAAGCCGTTGCCCTGGATGGACCGGCCTGTACACCGGACGGAAATTGTGATTAATTTTGCAAAAATAGTCACCCTTGTCCCGTATGATCGATTCATCGCATTCCCCGTCGGAGTCGTTTTTTAACGGTCGGCTGGCCCTCAATACGTTGCTCACGCTGGCCAATAGCGCCTTGTTACTGGTGGTAATCAAATGGGCGGACGTGGTTCACTGGCCGTATTTTCTGGCCGCGGCATCGGCGGCTGTCATCGGCTTTCTGGAACCGCGCAAAGGCTGGGTACTGGCCCTGCTTCAGGCGGCTTTTCTCTGGGTCGGCTATACCTTTTTTACCCCTGCCCCCACCAGTGGAGGAGACCGCGAACTGGAGCTTTTTTGCCTCTACGGTTCCATTTTCCTGACGTTTTTAGGCAGTTTTGTGGGCGGTATTCTGAAACGCGCGTCAAGCAGGTAATCCGATAAATGAAGGTAGACCAGCGAGCTACGATGGTAGAGGAAAGGGGCCGCGCCGGTTTTGGTCTTTCGGCGCTGGTCTAACTCGCTGGCCTACCTTCTTCTCCCGTCATGGTGAACCCAAACAGCCCGACTCCATTGGCATCTCCCCGAAAAATCCGGCTGTCCATTGCCGGCTTTTTCTTCATTTCCGGGTTTGGTTTTGCAAGCTGGGCGTCCCGCATCCCATCCATCCAGCACCAGTTAAAGCTCAATGATGCCGAATTGGGGGCGGTTTTGTTTGCCCTGCCGATGGGGTTAATCCTGACGCTCCCCCTCACCGGCGCACTGATCGGCCGGTTTAGCAGCCGGATCATGATGCTGGTCGGGGCGGTTTTGCTGAATGTGATCCTGGTGGTACTGGGGCAGGTTCATCAGTCCTGGCAACTGGCCGCCGTGCTCTTCTGCTTCGGGGCGGCCCGCAATCAACTGAGCATCTCGGTCAATGCGCAATCCATTGGGGTTCAGGCGCTCTACGAACACTCCATCCTGACCTCCTTCCACGGCATCTGGAGCGTTGCGGGTTTTGCGGGAGCCGCGCTGGGTGCGTTGATGATTTCGGCGAATATCCTGCCGGCCTGGCATTTTGTCATCGTTGGCATTGCCCTGACGCTGCTGGCCCTTGTCTTATTCCCCAATTCGTTACCCGAACCGGCCACCTCACCAACGGTGCGCTCCGGTTTTGTTTTTCCGGACCGATCGCTGTTTACGTTCGGAATGATGTCGTTTACCTCAATGGCGTTCGAAGGCATCATGTACGACTGGAGCGGAATTTACTTCCAGAAAATTGTCCACGCGCCCCAGCCGTTGATTGCGGCCGGTTTTGTGGTTTTCATGGTTGCCATGACCATCGGGCGGTTTTCCGGCGACTGGCTGGTCAACCGATTCAGTAAAAAAACCGTCCTGCTCTTCAGCGGAACCCTGATGACATCCGGACTGTTGCTGGCCTGCCTTTTCCCCAACGTGGTAGTCGCCAGTCTCGGTTTTATCATGGTCGGATTGGGCTCATCCTGCGTCGTGCCGCTGGTGCTGAGTCTCGCCAGCCAGTCCAAACTGGCCGGAACGGGTTCCGTCATTGCCGCCGTCTCGACCATTGCCTACTTCGGTTTCCTGATTGTGCCTCCGATTGTCGGTTTTATGGCCGAGTCGTTCAACCTGCGCTGGTCGTTCGCCCTGGTGTCGCTGCTGGGCGTGATGATGATCTGGCTGGTGAGCCGGGTCCCCGATCCGTCCTGAACCGGTGGGCTACCGCAACGGACGCGGTTTTACGCCTTCAAACGTGATCTGTACGGGCTTGATCAGTCCCTTTTCGTCAAATTCCATCTTGTCGATGCAGGTTTCGCGGTGGTTTCCGTCGGTTTCCGTCAAGGGTCGCCGGTGGTACACGATGTACCACTCATCCTTACCCGGCACCTGAATCACGGAGTGATGGCCCGCGCCCGTCGCTACGTTAGGATCCTGTTTCAGGATTTTATCGACCCGCTGAAAGGGGCCAAAGGGCGTGTCAGCCACCGCATACGCCACGGAATAATTGGGGCCGGTCCAGCCGCCTTCCGACCACATGAAGTAATACTTTCCGTTCCGCATGAACATCACCGGGCCTTCAACATACCCTTGCGGAGTGATTTCCTTGAACGTGGTTCCGTCCGGGAAGGGCACAAAACCGGTAAAATCGTCTTTGAGTCTGGCCATATTACAGTGCCGCCAGCCACCGTAAATCAGGTAATACTGACCGTCTTTGTCCTTGAACACAAACTGGTCGATGGGTTGCGCTCCGTTGATAAACCGATCGACCAGCGGTTTTCCCAGATGATCCCTGAACGGCCCCGCCGGATTGTCGGCCACGGCGACACCAATGCCACCCAACTCGCTGTCCTTCTGAATGTCGTTGGCCCCGAAAAACAGGTAATACTTCCCCCCCTTTTCGACAATGGCTGGTGCCCACATCGCGCGCCGGGCCCATTTGATGGCCGTGGTATCGACGATCCGGGGGTGCTTGGTCCAGTTGACCAGGTCAGGCGACGAAAACGCGTCCATGAAAACCTGCTGATTATACGGGGCCGAATAGGTGGGATAAATCCAGTAGTTCTTGCCAAAAATGACGCCTTCCGGATCAGCGTACCAGCCCGGGAAAACCGGGTTGCCAGACATCGTTTTCTTCCCCGGTTTTTTGGACGAGGTCGGGGTCGTTTGCGAAAAAGCCGTTAGCGCTGCACTCAGCAACGCGGCCAGCAGAAGCCATTGTTTCATTAAGTTTTTTCTTCGGATGGTTTTAATCAGTTAGTGGTCTGAGCGGCTGGCAGAAAAACCTTCACTTCCGGGTGCATGGTATACAACCGGAAGTGCGAGCCATCGTTGACCAGAATGCCGCTGGAGGTGTTGTCTTTGACAATCGGGTTCTTATCGTATTTCTTCCAGTGAATCAGGTCGCTGGAAACCGCCAGGTTGGTCGACCATTCCCGCCAGTCTTTAAACGCCGACGCGTGGTAATACATATAGTAAAAACCTTTGTAGTGGATAATCTGGTTAGCCGCCACGGCAAACTGATCGTAGGCTTCCGGCCCGCAGTTCAAAACCGGTTCGTCCTGCACATTCGTCCAGGTTTTCAGATCCTTCGAGGTCGCCAGCCAGACGGCGGCATCGTTCCGTTCGTAAAACAAATACCAGACCCCCTTTTCTTTCCAGATGGCGGGCGTTCCGTACGGGCCTTTGCTCAGCGGGGTCCCATTTTTAAGCCGGATATCGATCGGTCCTTTTTCCGTCCAGTGAATCCGGTCGGTCGAGGTCAGCAGGTGGGCAATGTCATCCCGGCCTTCCGCAAACATATAATACGTATTGCCATCTTTCCAGACCGACATATCCTCCACCCAGTCGGTTTGGTGAATCGGGTTGTTTTCAGAACGTTTCCAGGTAAAACCGTCCGTCGACGTCGCCAGACCGAGGTACTTCGTTTTGTCTCCTCCCTTCTGATACCCCGTATACCAGAGATACCAATTGCGGCCTTCCCGCAGAATATAGCCCCGCTCCCGGATCTGCTGGTCCCAGGTAGCGGCCCCGGTTCCGGCAAAAACCGGGTTATGGGCGTACGGTTTAAAGTGGACCAGTTCGGACGGAAACTCAGGATTGGAAGCCGGTTTTCGCAGGGCGATTCCGCTCACCAGAACTGCCGTGAGCAGAAGAAGGAACGATGTTTTTTTCATGGGGTTGGGTTCGGGTAACTCCGTCCGGTTTTCAACCCGGCCACGGAAGTCGCAAGATGGCAAATCCTGCGCAACGATCAGCGGTTTCCCAGCCTTTTCAGGTATAATTCCTCCACTTTCTGCCGCGCCCAGGGCGTTTTTCGCAGAAACGTCAGGCTGGATTTGATGCTCGGATCGTGGGTGAAACAGCGGATCGGAATACGACTTCCGAGGTTTTCCCAGCCGTAGCGATCAACCAGTTCCACCAGAATGGTTTCGAGCGTTTTGCCGTGAAGCGGATTATTGGGCTGGGTCATCGTCAGGAGTCGGTTGGGGTCAAACGCAAAGATACGTGAAGTTCGTAAATAGCTTTTGGGGCGGTCGGCTTCTTTTAATTTTTCAATCGGTTCCTTTTCTGCCGAATTAACGCTACCTTTCTTCTTAACCAGATCCCTAAATACCATGGCCCAGCAGAAAGCCCCCACAAAAGGAAGCGCTAAAAAAGAGGCAGCGAAGACGCTGAAAGAGAAACGGGCCGACAAACAGGCCAAACGTGACAGCAAGAAAGATTATTGATTTAAATAATCAGCAGTCCATTTTGCCGCAGGCTCCGCCAGGTGACCGAATGGACAAAGGATCCGAAACTCCCCAATCCGGCGGCTTCAAAGTCCGCTTTCAGGTCGCCGAGGGAGTACGGGTCCTGCTTTCCAATTTGTAATCTGGGCATGATGGTTTCCAGCCATTCGCCCACCGGCAGAGCGGTTTCCAACGCCCATTCGTTTTTCCTCGCATAAAAAACGAGCTCTGCCAATTCGGTCGTTTTCTTCCCTTTTTTTACTTCCAGCACCGAAACCACGGGCAGACTTCCCAGCCAGACGACCACGGCATTGGGACGAAACTCGCTGTCTGCTAACTGATCGATCTGGCGGGCGATATAATTCGGCGGAATGGTGGTAGCCGGTGTTTTGAAGTCAAACCAGCTTCGGAGCGGAAACTCGAACCCCACCCCGTGCATGTAGTTGAAGAGCGACTTCCGAAGGCCCTCCGAAAACCGCCCGTGGTCGCCCCCGAGCGGATCGGCATGGTCGAGGTCGTTGTCGGCAAAAAGCCCGTCATCCGGCCCCGTTCGCATGACGTCGAAACCCGCCGGATGCAGTCCCACCGGACTGTGGGCCGTCATGGCAAACCGGTGCCAGAAACCGGACTGCACCACGCCCATTTCGAACAGTTGCCGCACCATTTCCAGCGAATCAATGGTTTCCTGCGCCGTCTGCGTCGGAAAACCATACATCAGGTAGGCATGCACCATGATCCCGGCCTGCGTAAAACTATGGCCCACTTTGGCCACCTGCGCGACCGTAACGCCCTTTTTCATCCGTTCGAGCAGCCGATCCGATGCCACCTCCAGGCCGCCCGAAACCGCAATACAGCCGGAGGCTTTCAGCAACAGACAAAGATCCGCCGTAAAGTTTTTTTCGAATCGAATGTTTGTCCACCACACCACCGTCAGCTTCCGGCGGATGATTTCCAGCGCCAGATCGCGCATCAGGGCGGGCGGAGCTGCTTCGTCCACAAAGTGAAAACCGTTCTGGCCGGTCTGTTCGATAATTTCCTCGATGCGGTCGCACAGCAGGCTCGCCGTCAGCGGCTCGTAGCGTTTGATGTAATCGAGCGTCACATCGCAAAACGAACACTTCCCCCAGTAACAGCCGTGCGCCAGAGTCAGCTTGTTCCAGCGGCCGTCGCTCCAGAGCCGGTGCATGGGATTCACCAGTTCAATGACGGATAAATAGTCGTTCAGCCGCAAATCCCGGTAGTCGGGCGTACCGGTTTCGCGCTGCGGCACATCGCGTTCCCGGTTCTGGTTGTGGTACATCACCGCACCGTTTATTCGGCTATACACCCGTTTCAGTCCGTCCAGACCGCGTTTTCCCTCCAGAAAATCCAGCAGCGCAAGCAGGGGCGCTTCGCCGTCGTCGAGGCAGATGAAATCGACATAGTCAAAAATCCGGGGTTCCTTCAGCGACCGAAGCTCGGTGTTGGCATACCCGCCCCCCATGATGACGGAAAGGTCCGGATGGTGTTTTTTGAGGTACTGACCACATTTCAGCGCCCCGTACAAATTTCCCGGGAATGGCACCGTCAGACAGACCACGGTAGGTTTCCAGGCCTGGAGTCGTTCTTCCAGCCGCTTCGTTAACGTTACCGAAATCCGGGTTTCGGGTGCCTGCAAGGCTTCGTGCAAGGCATCGAAATGGGTCGCCGAGCGGCCTAACCGTTCGGCATACCGGCTGAACCCAAAATGCGGGTCCACCGCTTCGGTAATCAGATCGCCCAGGTCTTCGAGGTAGAGGGTCGCCAGATGCCGGGCTTTGTCGTGAATTCCCATCGTACCAAAGGCCCATTCCAGATCGTCCAGGTCCGAAAACCGGGCCGCTTCGGGCAAATACGACCGGTCACAGATGCTGTGCGCCAGGGTAGGATTCTTGTTCTGCAAAAACCGGATAACCGGGTCGATGGTCGTGATGTAATCGTCGCGCAGGGAAAAAATCCGGAAACTATTTTCCGATAATTCCCGGTCAGACGCTTCCAGTTCGGCAAACAACGCCCGCAGCCCTTTCCCCGAAAACAGTTCCAGAATCACCTCAATTCCCAAATCCGCCTGGTATGAGGAGAAGCCCTTCGTATTGAGGAAGCCCTTCAGGTAGGCCGTGGCCGGATAAGGCGTATTGAGCTGCGTGAACGGCGGGGTGATGAAAAGAATCGACGGTTCCAAGCGATGACGGGGCTTCGTTTCCGACAAAGGTAGTTCTTGTTCGTCAGAATAGCTCTTTTGACAATTGCATCCTATTTTAGCGGTACTGAATCCAACTTATGAAAATCCCGTTACTTTTCGCTGCGCTCTTTCTGTCGTCAACCGTGTGTGGCCAACCCAAACCAGCTGCGGGCGATCGCTTACCGGCCTCCTACTCGACCAGCTACCAAGCCCCGGTTTTTGACGATCCGCAACGGCTCGAAAAGATTCGGGCGGTTTTGCCCGCCGTGGAAAATCTTTACCGCGACTATGCCGCCAAAAACCATTTTCCGGGTCTGGCGTTTGGCGTGGTTGTCGATGGCCAACTGATTCATTCCGGCGGTTTTGGGTACACGGATGTGGCCAAAAAAACGGCCGTATCGTCCCAATCGCTGTTTCGGATTGCGTCGATGAGCAAGAGCGTAACCGTCATGGCTATTCTGAAACTGCGCGACGAAGGCAAGCTTCGGCTCGATGATCCGGCCTACCTGTATATCCCGGAACTGAAAAAACTCCCGTACCTCACGGCGGATTCTCCCTTAATTACCGTCCGTCATCTGATGACGCACTCCGCCGGTTTTCCGGAAGACAACCCCTGGGGCGACCGGCAACTGGACGACAGCCCGGCGGACCTGACCAAACTCATTGCCGGCGGTCTGTCGCTGTCGAACGCGCCGGGTGTCGCCTACGAATACAGCAACCTGGGCTTTGCCATGCTGGGCGCCATTGTTACCAAAGTTTCCGGGAAACCGTATCAGCAGTACATCGACGAAGCGATTTTCAAGCCGCTCGGCATGACCCACACCGTCTGGGAATACACCAAAGTGCCGGCCAACCAATTGGCGCACGGGTACCGCTGGCTGAACAACGAATGGGTGGAAGAACCGCTGTTGCACGATGGCTCATACGGAGCGATGGGCGGTTTGATTACGTCGATTGACGATTTCAGCAAATACATGGCCTTCCACGAGTCGGCCTGGCCACCCCGCAGTGTGGCCGAAAGCGGGCCGGTCAAACGCAGTTCGGTCCGGGAAATGCAACAGCCCTGGACGTTCAACAACCTGGCGAGCACGTTCAAGTACCCGAACGGGCGGGCCTGCCCGATGGTCAGCAGCTACGGGTACGGCCTGCGCTGGAGCCGCGATTGTGAAGGGCGCATCTACGTCGGACACACGGGCGGTTTACCCGGTTTTGGCAGCCAGTGGTGGATCATGCCCGACTACGGCATTGGCGTGGTGGCCTACGGCAACCTGACCTATGCGGGAATGACCCCCATCAACTGGACGGTGCTCGATACCCTGATTACCGGGGCGGGCCTGAAGCCACGGGCAATCCCGGTTTCCAACATCCTGGCGCAGCGCAAAACCGAACTGGTTCAACTGCTGCCGGACTGGACCAACGCCGAACACAGTCCCATTTTCGCCGAAAATTTCTTTCCGGATCAATCGCTCGAAAACCGGCGAAAAAACGTGCAGGAACTCTTTGCGAAAGCGGGAAAAATGGTGCGTGTTGGCGATCTGATCCCCGAGAATCAGTTGCGCGGACGGTTTATCATCGAAGGCGAGAAAGGCAGCATCGACGTTTTCTTCACCCTGACCCCCGAAAATCCGGCCCTGATTCAGCAACTGGACTTCCGGGAAGTCCGTCGATAAACTAGTCGATAAACTATTCGTATTCGGATCAGTTTGTAATTCTATTATCAATTCAGGACAAAACCTCAGCGCGAACCCCTCTTTATGAACACAGCGGATCGAACACCGCCCCAATTTCTGACCGGTGGTGGTGAGGTCGGCCACTTATTGCGTAGCTTCGACTGGTCGGGCAATCCACTTGGCGAACCGGACCAATGGCCCCAAAGTTTAAAAACCGCCGTCAGTATTGTGCTGCGCTCCGGCTATCCCATGTTCATCTGGTGGGGACCGCACCTGATCAATATTCACAACGACGCCTACATTCCGCTGATGGGCCACAAGCATCCGGCGTTTCTGGGAAAACCGGCCCCCGAAATCTGGTACGAAATCTGGGAGGAAAGTTTACTTCCCATGAAAAACCGGGTTTTTGACCAACAGGAATCGGTTTACGGTCAGGAGTTGATGCTGTTACTGGAACGAAAGGAATTTCCGGAAGAAGGGTATTTCAATTTCTCCTATAGTCCGATTATTGACGAAACCGGTCAGGTGGGCGGTTTATTCTGCGCCTGCCACGAAGAAACCGACAAGGTGTTGCGCCAGCGCCGGTTGCAAACCCTCAACGAACTGAGCAGCCGAATTACGCCCGCGCCCGATCGTGATTCCGTCGGCCGGGCGGCCATCGAGGTGCTGACCAAAAATTACAAAGACCTTCCCTTTTCGGCCTTCTACCTGCTGGATGCCCAGCAAACGGAAGCCCGGCTCTCCGGCACTTCGGGCGTGTTAGCCAACGACGCCGTCTTTGCCCAAACTGTTCCCCTGCAAACCGGCCTGGCCGGCGATTTCTGGAACGTGCAAGCCGTTGCTCAAACCGGGGAGCCAGCCCTGATCGAAAATGTTTCTGAAAAAATCACGGCCTTGCAACACGCCATAACGGATCGGCTTCCCGACCGTGCGTACGTGCTCCCGATCCAGCCAGGCAACCCGGAAAACCGGTTTGGGGTCCTGGTTTTCGGCTTAAGCCCCCACCGCGCATTCGATACCGAATACCGGATTTTTCTGGAAATGATTGGGGCCCAGATTGCTACCGTTATCGATACGCTGGAAGCGCACGAAATGGAACTACAACGATCCCGACAGCTTGCCGAGATCGATCGGGTGGCGCAGGAAACCATCGCCCAAAACCGGCAAAAAGCCGATGAACACGTTCGCAGTATCATTCATCAGGCCCCGGTGGGCATTGCGGTTTTAATGGGTGACCAGTTTGTTTTTGAAGCCGCCAATGAAACCTACGGCAGCCTGGTGGATAAACATCCGGACGAAATACTGGGTAAGCCCATGCTGGACGCGTTGCCCGAATTGCGCGGTCAGGGCATTACGGAATTGCTAGCGAACGTCGTCAAAACCGGCCAGCCCTACTTCGGCAATGAGTTTCCCGTGACCCTCAACCGCGCCGGGCGACCGGAACTGGTGTATTTCAATTTCATTTACCAGCCGTTGCGCAGGGCCGATCAATCGGTCAGCGGAATCATCGTGGTCGCCAATGACGTCACAGAACTGGTTACCTCCAAATACAAGCTCCAGGAAAGCGAGCGACAGTTCCGGAATCTCGTCATCCAGTCCCCCATCGCGATGGCCATCTTCCGGGGGCCGGAATTCATCATTGAGATCGCGAACGAAACCATGCTGAAAACCCTCTGGAAACGAACCTTGCGGGAAGTACAGGGGAAAAAGTTACTGGATATTTTCCCGGAACTACGGGATCAGCCCTACCCGCAGTTGCTGACGAACGTCCTGCAAACCGGCATTTCGCATACCGACAAGGAAGCCCTTACCTACATCAAGACCAAAGCAGGCGTGGGCAAATATTACCTGGATTACGAATACGCGCCCTTATTCGGAACCGACAACCGGGTAGCGGGAATCATGGTGACCGTCAACGACGTTTCGGAAAAAGTACTGGCCCGGATTTCCATTAATGAAGCCGAGCAGCGGTCCCGGCTGGCGATCGAGGCCGCTGAAATGGGAACGTATGACCTGGACCTCGAAACCGGCGGTTTTCTGTATTCGGAAAGACTGGCGGCCATTTTTGGCCTCGCGCGGCATCAGCCTTTTCCCCGAATTGCATTCGAAGAACGGATTCATCCGGACGATCTGCCCGTGCGGGCCAGGGCCTACGAGCAGGCCCTCAAAACCGGTCGGTTATTATACGAAGTGCGACTGAAGGAATCAGGGGGGCAAATCCCCTGGGTGCGCGTAGTGGGAAGTATTATCTTTAACGAGCAAAAACAACCCGTCCGGTTACTGGGGGCCGCCATCGACATTACCCAGCAGGTGGAAGCCCGAAAGAGCCTGGAAGAGGCCGCCGAAGTGTTGGAAAAACGGGTGGAACAACGGACGCTTGAGCTGCAAAACTCCAACCATGAACTGCTGCGCACCAACCACGAACTGGAACAGTTTGCCTATATCGCCAGCCACGACCTGCAGGAGCCGCTCCGGAAAATTCAGACTTTCAGTGAATTGCTCCGAGAGTCGCTGCACGATGAAGCCTCTTCCCAGGTGCTTTTGGAAAAAATCAGTTCGTCGGCCCAGCGGATGTCGGCCCTGATCCGGGGTGTCCTGAATTTTTCCCGACTATCCAAAACCGATGAACAGTTTGTTCCGACGGATCTGAACCAGATTCTGGCCAGCGTCAAAACCGATTTTGAACTATTGCTTGAACAGAAGGGGGCCATTCTTTCGCAGGATACCCTGCCCACCATCCCGGCAATTCCCCTGCAGTTGACGCAGCTGTTTACCAATCTGATCGGCAATTCCCTGAAATTCTCCGAAAAGAATCCCGTCATTCACATTTCCTCCAGCCGACCTTCTTCGGAAGAAATAAAAAGCATTCCTCCGCTAAATCCGGACAAAACTTATATCAAGCTGACTTTTAAAGACAACGGCATCGGTTTTGATCAAAATTACGCCGAGCAGATTTTCATCATTTTCCACCGGCTGAATGGCCGTAAATCGTACAGTGGAACTGGTATTGGCCTGGCCTTGTGCAAAAAGATTGTTGAAAACCACCAGGGTTTTATTGCGGCCGAAAGTACCCCGGACCAGGGAGCCACTTTCTCCGTTTATTTGCCGACCTGAGCGCCTTTACGGTTTTCAGGCCGGGGCCGCAAAATTGATTTAAAACCGTACCTTGGCTGGCAATTCCGCCCACGAAGTCTGCTTTTCGTCATGAAACTCTATTCTCTTGTTACGGTCTTTTTTCTGCTCCTTCTCGTGGATTCCGGTCACGCCCAAAACCGGGTGCCCCGGTTCAACGTCATTGCGTTTTATACGGCCAGGAATGACAGAGCGCACATTAGTTTTGTCCATGAAGCCAACCGCTGGTTTCCCAGAATGGCAGCTCAGCACGGTTTCTCCTACGATTCAACCGCGAACTGGTCCAACCTGAATGCCGAATTTCTGGCTAAGTATCAGGTCGTTATCTTCCTGGATACGCGACCCGAAACCCCGGAACAACGAGAAGCCTTTCAGCACTACATGGAATCCGGTGGTGCCTGGATGGGGTTTCACTTTGCGGCTTTTGCGCTGACGCCCTCAGCCTATCCCCAGAACTGGGACTGGTATCATAACGAATTTGTGGGCGCCGGTTCGTATAAAAGCAATACCTGGCGGCCTACTCCGGCGGTTTTGCGCGTGGAAGACCGCAGCCACCCGGCGACGAAACACCTGCCGGAAACGTTTACTTCGGCCCCGAACGAATGGTACCGGTGGAGCAACGATTTGACGGCCAATCCGAACCTGAAAATTCTGTTATCCATCGACCCGTCCAGCTTTCCGCTCGGAACCGGCCCCAAGCCGCACGAGATCTGGCATAGCGGTTATTATCCGGTTGTCTGGACCCATAAAAAATACCGGATGCTGTACCTAAACATGGGGCATAACGATATCGATTACGAGCATAAAACCCATAACGAACTTTCGTTTACGTTTGCCAACGAAACGCAGAACAAACTCATTCTGGATGGTTTATTGTGGCTCGGAACTACCAAAAAGTAGCCTTTTACGAAAAGGATAGCCCGCTTCCTCACAATGTCTTGGAATCTGTTTCCGGTCGATTTTATCTTCCCGCCGACAACAGATTACTTTAATGGCACACAAAGGAAAGGAGATCAGAAACCCGAAAACCGGGCAGCTGATTCAGTTTGTCCAGACCCGGACCGACACAAACGGGCAGTTTCTGGAGCTCATTTCAACGTACGAAGCGCATTCGAAAGAACCCGTTCCGCACTACCATCCGCATCAGGACGAATATTTTGAAGTACTCCAGGGGCAATTATCGGTTCGATTAAACGGAGCCCTGCGGACTTTTCGGCCGGGTGAGCGAATTCATATTGCCAGAAATACGCCCCATTCGATGTGGAATTCGACGGATGACCCAACCGTTGTCACCTGGAAAACCGTTCCGGCGCTGGATACCGAATATTTGCTGGAACTGAACGCCGGGCTGGCCAATGCCGGAAAAACCAACGAAGAAGGCATTCCCGGCATCCTCCAGATTGCGTTAATGATGCAACATTATAACCACGTCTTCCGGCTGGCCAAACCGCCTTTTCTCGTTCAGAAAGTGGTGTTTGCGCTGTTGACGCCGGTTGCACGGCTGCTGGGTTACAAACCCTATTACCGGGAATACATCGACTAACCGTTGCGTTGGCCGGTGGTCAGAACGGAAAGACCCCGGCCACCGACCGACCGTTAGACCAACTGAACGGAATCGAGTTGTTGATTGATCAGGGCGGTTTCTTCCGCCGTTAATGAAATAGCGATCGCCCTGGCGTTCTGCACCGCCTGCTCGGCGTTTCGGGCCCCCACCAGGGCAGCCGTAATGGCCGGGCGTTCGAGGGTCCATCGAATGACCAGCTGACTCAGTGAGACTTGCTTTTGTTCGGCAAGCGGTCTGATTTTTTCCAGAAAAGCCCACACCCGGTCGATATTGCCATCCTTGAACGATTTGTAATTTGCCCGGTGATCGCCCTCGGCAAACTGATGGCCCGGTCGGATTTTACCCGTCAGCAGGCCGCGTTCCAAGGGACTGTAGGCCAGAATTGATTTGTGATTTTCGAGACAGTACGGCACCAGTTCGGCTTCGATGTCGCGCTTTACGAGGCTGTACGAAACCTGATTGGAAGCCAGTTTGACGGTTTTTTCAGCCTCCTTCATTTGCTCCACGCTATAATTGGAAACCCCGGCGGCCCGAATTTTCCCCTGTTCGATCAGGCGGCTTACGGCTTCCATGGTTTCGGAAATCGGCGTGGTAACGTCGGGCCAGTGAATTTGAAACAGATCGATGTAATCGGTTCCCAACCGTTTCAGGCTATCTTCACATTCCTTGATGACACTTTCCTTTCCCGCGTATTTGTAGACGTCAATGGGCGTTCCGGCATTGTCTTTCGTATGAAACGCCAGGGTTCCTTTCACCAGATCCCAGCGCATGCCATATTTGGTCAGAATTTGAACTTTATCGCGCGGAATGCCCCGGAGGGCTTCTCCGACAATTCCTTCACTGGTTCCCTGCCCGTAAACCGGTGCCGTATCGATGGAGGTAACACCCAGATCGTAGGACGCGCGGATGGCCTCCACGGCGTCTTTGCGTTCCGTTCCGCCCCACATCCAGCCACCGGCCGCCCAGGCCCCGAAAGTAATTGCCGAAACCGTTACAGCTGACTCGCCTAATTTCCGATATTCCATATGTACAGATTTAGGCGGCAAAGTTAGGCATTTACTTTAAAACGTTGAATCGGGCCGTTCGACCAATTGATACGCCGGTCGGCTTCGGCCAGATCGACAAAATCATACTCCAGCAACAACTGTTTTAATTTGCTCCAGCAGCCGTTCAGGCCATAATACGACTTAAACTGGCGCATCCGGCTCAG
This sequence comes from Larkinella bovis, assembly GCF_042655385.1. Classification (NCBI taxonomy): domain Bacteria; kingdom Pseudomonadati; phylum Bacteroidota; class Cytophagia; order Cytophagales; family Spirosomataceae; genus Larkinella; species Larkinella bovis. The sequence continues at coordinate 1,254,354 of NZ_JBHSMA010000001.1, forward strand.
GCCCGGCACCATCGGCTGCCCGGGATCGAAATCACGGGGATGAAAATACGTCATGACATAGGGCGACTGCCGCATGAAATACTGCAGCATCAAATACGGGAACAACCGAAAATAACCGCCCCCCGAAAAAATGAGATCACTGCCCATCATCCCCACCGTATTAATCGGAAACTCTTTCAGTAACGTCCCGTTGACATCGATGTAACACGGTTCTGCGATGCCGAAGGTGGCATCCCCCCCGTGGGCGCGTCGGGCCGGAAACATTGAGCAATCAATTTCGATGCCCAGTTCGGTCAATAACGGAAACACCCAGCGGTTTTGGGCCTTCACCGAAAAACCGGGGGCTCGGTACGCCCGCACGTTTTTTCCGGTAACATCCTGCAACGCCTTGATTGATCGCTCCAGATCGTTGCGATACTGGACCGGCGATTGTTCATAAACCAGTTGGTGAAGGTCCGAGTGCGTTCCAATTTCATACCCCGCTTCGTCGATCCGGCGGACCACATCGGGGTATTTACGCGCTACCCAACCCAGGCAAAAGAAAGTGGCCCGCGAATTTGTTTCGTCCAGCAAGCGAAAAATGCGATCCATGTTCTGGTGAATCCGGCATTCAAACCGGCCCCAGTCCTGTTCGGTTCGGGTGGAGGGATTGTCGAGCAGGTGAAACCACTCTTCAATGTCAAAGGTAAGGATGTTCATCGGAAGGCAAGGTTAGGATGTGGTGTAACAGGCGGCTGTATTGTCTTTAATAGAATCGTTTTCCGGCCGCCCGAAATGCTTTCACATCCGCGCGGGTTGGAAACGAAAAGTAGGTCATCCGGGCAGGGTCATTCGCGATGAGCTGGTAGTTACCGGCCTGGATTTTCTCGATGCATTCGACAATGCAATCCATGCCAAGCTGCTTGGTGTATTCAATCAGTTCGGCCTGTGAGCGGTTGCCGATTTCGACCGTCTTCTGCACCAGAATCGGGCCGCTATCGATCCCTTCGTCCACAAAAAAAACCGAGACGCCGGTGTATTTCTCGCCGTTTTTCAGGACCCAGAAGGAAGGCATCAGTCCCCGGTATTTTGGCAACAGGGCCGTGTGCAGGTTCAAACACCCCTTCGGTGCCAGATCGATCAACGGACGTTTAAAAAGCTGGTTTCCGGCAATCGAGATGAGCAAATCCGGTTGATAGGCGGCAATTTTAGCGAGATTCTCCTTTTTGTTAATGTTGCCCTCCAGGTGAATCAGCGGGATCCGATGCTGTTCCAGGACGTATTTGACCCTATTTTCTTTCCGGAGTTTGGACGAGACGTATTTCAGGCCGTACCGCAGGAAAAAGGGCAGGCCAAAAATATCGTACGTTTTTTTGGCCTTTTCCGTAAATGTTTCCCGTTTCCCGAAGGGTGACACATCGGCCACAATCGTTCCGACTACCTGTGCGTACGGGGGTAGTTTTCTCAGTAAATACTGTAGATTTTTGGCTAAATAGAAGGGGTCATCCTGGGTAATAAAAATTATTCTCATAGGCAGATCGTTGTCTGATTATCACAACAATTTTATCATTTCTACCCATCCAGCTCCGGGCTCCGGCCCTGCAAACCACCCGTATGAATGGCGACAACCACGGCCTCATGTGGGAAAAATCCCTGCCGTGCCAGCTCATAAATCCCGTATAACATTTTCCCGGTATAGACCTGCTCCAGCCGTACGCCGGTCTTTTCTTCGAATGCTCGAATGTAAATTAACAAGTTTCTCGTGGTTTTCGCATATCCACCAAAGTGAAAATTAGAAAATACCTGTATTTTTTTTTGTTTTTCCAAAGCCAACCCTTTCAAGGCGGAGAAGCCAAGTACCTGTAGACCGTCGGGGGCCGACCGTTCCAACCCGGCCAGGGTTCCCCCCGTACCCACCGGACAACAAACATAGTCTGGCAAATGGGGGCTTTGCTGCAGAATTTCGGGGATGATTTCGGCCGTTCCCCGAATCGCCAGTTCGTTGGTGCCGCCTTCCGGTAATTCATAAAAGGAGCCGAATTGCTGCCGCACTTGATCCCGAAAAACCGGGTCCGCTACATTCCGGAACTGGTGCCGGGTGATAAAGTGGAGATGCATGCCCTGTTCACGGGCAAAGGCCAGGGTTGGGGTGTCGCGCTCACGGTGATCTTCCCCCCGGATAATGCCGATGGTCGAAAAACCGAATTCACGCCCGGCGGCCGCAACGGCATAAATATGATTGGAGTACGCCCCGCCATACGTCAGCAGGGTTTGGTAATTCAGTCGGCGGGCTTCGACCAAGTTATACTTGAGCTTCCGCCATTTGTTTCCTGAGACAAACGGATGCAGTTCATCATCCCGTTTCAGGTACAATCGAATCGGAACCGGTTCGGGAAAGGGGTCCGGCAAAAATTGTAATCGCGAGGGAGCCGTAATTGAAAGCAAGTTCTTGGCCGGTTAGTTGCCGCCCCCCTGTTTCCGGGCAAACACCGAACCCGTATAGCCGTTATGCCCTTTGAGCGTGTAGCGCAGAATCAGCGTATTTTCGACCATTTCGCCCTGGCCACTGACCGTATACTGATCGCCAAGGTAATTGGTAAAGCCCTGCTCCCGGATGATCAGATCATGGCCCGAAATCGTGGCTTCCAGCGGAGTTTTAATCAGATTAGCCAGGTTCGCGATGGTCACCGTATTGGCTTTATCCGCCTTTTTGGCAACAGTTAGCAGGTAGTTATCGGCGGTTTTTACTTCCTGAACGGTATAAACCCCATCAAAATTCTTCTCTTTGGCCGGCACTTCTTCCGTTCCGCAACTCGCCAGCGTGAGGAACAGAGCGGATAATACGGGGATAAACTTCAATTGCGTGGCGCTCCATGACCACCGTTCGGACGAGATAAAACGTTTCATTATATCAGGTTGTTAGCCAGCTGTTAGTTACGGCTTTACAAAAATAGTACGGTTATAACAAAAACCATTGACCATTCGCTAAAACGTGTCTTTCTTGGTATTTTTGCAGGATGTTACCATCTGACACCAACGATCGGCCTTACGAAGACCCGGTTTTGGCCGATCCGGACGAAGAAGAATTGTATGAACATTTCCGCATTGTGGTCGATCCCGGCCAGAATGTGATGCGTCTCGACCGGTTTTTGACCGAACGGCTGCCGAATGCAACCCGGACCAAAATCCAGAACGCCATCGATACCGCATCCGTTAAAGTGAACGGAAACGCGATCAAAGCGAGTTACAAAATAAAACCGCGGGACCTTGTGACGGTTTCGCTGCCGCATCCCCCCCGCGAAACCGACATTTTACCGGAAAACATTCCGCTTTCCATCGTTTACGAAGACGAGGACGTGCTGGTGCTGAATAAACCCGCCGGCATGGTGGTGCATCCGGCCTACAGCAACTGGACCGGTACTCTGGTCAATGCGCTGGTGTATCACTTTCAGAATCTGCCAACGGCCCGCAACGGCAGTATCCGGCCGGGCCTGGTCCACCGTATTGATAAGGACACCTCGGGGTTGATGGTGATCGCAAAAACCGAGTACGCCATGACCCACCTGGCCCGCCAGTTTTTCGAACACACCATCGAACGGACATACAATGCGCTGGTCTGGGGCGAACCCAAGGAGGCCGAAGGAACCATTCGCGGGAATATTGGCCGGAGCCTTAAAGACCGGAAAGTACAGGCGGTTTTTCCGGACGGCAGCCAGGGCAAACACGCCGTCACGCACTATAAGGTATTAAAACCGATGCATTACGTTTCGCTGGTGGAATGTAAACTGGAAACGGGCCGCACGCACCAGATCCGGGCGCATATGCAATTTCTGGGGTACCCCCTTTTCAATGACCCTACGTATGGCGGTGACCGTATTTTGCGGGGCAGTATCAACGGCTCGTACAAAGCCTTTGTCCAGAATTGCTTTGCCCTGATCCCCCGCCAGGCCCTCCATGCCAAATCGCTCGGGTTCGAACATCCCCGCACGCACCAGTGGCTTCAGTTCGATTCCGACCTGCCGGACGATTTCCGGGCGGTTTTGCATAAATGGGAACACTACCTGGAAAACCGGCAATAGACCGTCGGATCCGGTTTTCGGCTTCCGAAAGCCGCTGGTTCACCGGCAGTAGCCTCCCGAAAACCGAAAACTGAAAACCGTATACCATCAACCTCTAAACTACTTACGAATGACCATTCGCAAAGGCATTCCCACCGATGTTCCCCAGTTGTTTGAACTGGTCCAGGAACTGGCGTTGTACGAAAAAGCCCCCCACGAAGTGACCAACACCCCGGAGCAAATGCTGATCGACGGTTTTGGCGAAAACCCGCTTTTTGGCGTGCTCGTGGCCGAAATTGAAAACAAGATTGTGGCGATGTCGTTATATTACTACCGGTATTCGACCTGGAAAGGCAAACGGTTGTATCTGGAAGATATCATCGTCAAGGAGGCCTTTCGGGGGCAGGGTCTTGGGAAAGCGTTGTTTGAAGCCACGATCGCAGAAGCCCACCAGACCCGTTGTACCGGAATGATGTGGCAGGTGCTGGACTGGAACGAACCCGCCATCAATTTTTACAAACAGTTCGGCACCCGTTTCGACACCGGATGGTGGAATTGCCACCTGGATTTTACTAAATAGCCGTACATTCACACCATACAATCAAAGTGCCGGTATGCCAACGGTTCACTGTATTAGTAGACAATGCAAGTCAACAAGAAACGAATCCTGATCCTATCAGGCTGGGTATTCCTGGGATTATTCCTACTCGGCATCCTTGGTGCCGGTATCGCTTACACAAAACGGGAAGCGCTCTTGAAAGAAGGGCTGGAACGGGCCATCCGGAAAGCCAAACGCGATTACGACCTGAATGTTACCATTGGCAATGCCCGGTTTACGGGTTTCTCGACGGTTGCTTTCTCCAACGTTGCCGTTGTGCCGCAGGATCGCGACAGTTTGTTGCGGGTCGAAAAAACCGAGGTCGGCGTCAGCATCTGGCCGCTGATTTTCGGGCGGGTGGCGGTTTCGTCGCTGACCTTGCAAAACGGGCTGGCCCATGTGGTCCGGCGTGACAGCACGACCAATATCGATTTTCTTTCCAAATCCCAGAAAAAGGATTCGCTGACGGATCGTTCGGAAAACACGAACCGCCGGATCGATCTGGCCATCGTGGCCGAAAACCTGGTCGATAACCTGCTGGCCAAAATTCCGGACAACATGGATATCAGGAACCTGGAACTTCGCCTGACGGACAACGACCGGAAACTCCGGTTTCTGACCCAAACCGCCACCATCGACGACGAAGAACTTACCTCAACGATTCGGGTCAATGGCGATGAGTCCGTCTGGCACCTGATGGGCATGGTAAATGCCGACGACCAGGAAGCCAATGTGTCGCTATACGCCGACGGAAAACCGCTCGAATTGCCGTACCTCGAACAACGCTTTAAACTAAAATTACAGATCGACACGCTCCGGGCCGAACTTCGGGATGTAGCCAGTTCGGGCGGAGAATTTAAAATCCAAGGGGCGGGTGCCGTCCGCAACCTGCGCATTCATCACCCGGCGGTGGCCCCCGGCGATGTGGTGATTGAAAATGCCGCCATGGATGCCCATCTGTTTGTCGGGGAGAACTACATCGGCATTGACAGTTCCTCGACGATTTACCTGGGAAAAGCCAAAGCCCGGCCGTTCATTAAATATACGATTTCGCCCGTCAAAATTTACGACGCCCAGATTCATACCGATGCGCTTGAAGCCCAGGACGTCTTCGATTCCTTTCCGCAGGGCCTTTTTGAATCGCTGGAAGGGATGAAAGTGTCCGGCAAACTAAAGTACGATGCCATCCTGCACCTGGACAGTTCGCTTCCCGATTCCGTTCAATTTTATTCGGGTTTGACGCCGGATCAGTTTAAAATCCTGCAATTCGGAAAAGTTGATTTCAGTCGGGTCAACCAGCCCTTCGAACACGAAGTGTACGAAAAGGACAAGCTGGTCCGAAAATTCATCGTCGGCCCGGCAAACCCGGATTTTACGCCCCTGAACGAGATTTCGCCCAACCTCCGGAATGCAGTTTTGACGGCGGAAGACTACAACTTCTTCACCCACAAAGGTTTTAACGAAAAAGCGTTTCGCGTCTCGCTGGCCACCAATTTCAAAACCAAGAAATTCAAGCGGGGAGCCAGCACCATTTCGATGCAGTTTGTCAAAAATGCTTTTCTGAACCGGAACAAGACCCTTTCCCGAAAAGCGGAAGAAATTCTGATTGTCTGGCTTATTGAGAATCAGCGGATTATCAGCAAAGAGCGGATGTTTGAAATTTACCTCAATTTCATTGAGTGGGGCAAAAACATTTACGGAATTGGGGAAGCGTCCCGCTACTATTTCGCAAAACGTCCGGCAAACCTCGACATTGGCGAAAGCATTCTTCTCTCCTACGTCATCCCGTCGCCCAAAGCAACGCTGAGCCGGTTTTATCCGGACGGTTCGGTTAAAACCTACGTTCGTGGCTATTTCAGGCTTATTGGCCGGATTATGGCTTCCCGCGGACTGACACCCTACGACACAACGGCGTACGGTTTTTATGGGGTCCGCTTACGGGAAGGATTACGGCAGGAAATTGCACCGGCTGATTCCATCGAGATTGATTCGCTCATGTTACCGGACGAAGACACCGAAGAGGGCAACAACGGCATTAATGACTTCTTCCGGCGGGTTTTCGGACGCGATCGCGAGGAACCCGAAGTGATCACCCCGCAACAGGAGCCCGCGAATGGAACCGCCGTTCAGGCGGATTCGATCCCCAAAACCCGCCGGCAATTGCGCCGGGAACGACGCGAGCAACGACGCCGGGAAAAAGAACAGCAGGATCAGAATAGTACGCCCTGAGCGGCCAGGATGCTGGTGACTGACCAGGATGAGGACTGTGATTTTTACGGCTGACTCGGTATCAGGCGATTCATTGCCTTCATCCTAATCACACCTGGTCAATCAGCGAAGGAGGTCTGGGCGACGCTGGCGGGTGCGCTCGAGGGCCTTTTCAAACCGCCATTCGTTGATGTTCGCTTCGTGCCCCGACAGGAGAATATCCGGAACCGCGTGGCCTTCAAATTCAGCCGGCCGGGTATAGACGGGCGGAGCCAGCAAATCATCCTGAAAGGAATCCGTCAGGGCTGAGGTTTCGTCGTTCAGAACACCGGGGAGCAGGCGGATAATGGCGTCGGAAATAACCGCAGCGGGCAATTCGCCACCCGATAACACATAGTCGCCCACGCTGATTTCTTTCGTCACAAACAGTTCCCGAACCCGTTCATCGACGCCTTTGTAATGCCCACACAGAATGATCAGGTTCTGGGCCAGCGAAAGCCGGTTTGCCGTTCGCTGGTCAAACCGTTCGCCATCGGGCGTCACGTAAATTACTTCGTCATACGTTCGTTCGGCCTGCAGGGAACGAATACAGCGGGCAATCGGCTCGATTGCCATCACCATACCGGCACCCCCGCCGAACGCATAATCATCTACCCGACGGTGTTTATCCAGCGAATAATCCCGCAGGTCGTGGATCACCACTTCCACAAAACCGCCCTGCTGGGCGCGTTGCAAAATGGAATGGGCAAAAAAACTGTCCAGCAAACGAGGCAGACAGGTTACAATATCAATCCTCATCGAGTGAATCTTCTTCGTCGGCTTCGCCCGAACGGCTACCGGTTTTGGCCGACGGTTCGTTCAGGTACACATCAATCAACCCCTCTGGTAGCCGAACGTGCAGGATTTTCTGCTCCTTATCCGCCGAGGGCGTCAGGGCATCGTTCACCGGAATCAGCACCTCTTTCCCTTCATAATCCATCGCAATCAGGTCCTGCGGTGGTACGTTGTATACCGTCCGCACCGTTCCCAGATCGCCCAGTTTCTCGTCCCGAACCCGGAACCCGACAATTTCGTGGAAATAAAACTGGCCTTCTTCCAGCTCCTCCAGGTTATCGAGTGGTAAAAACAAGTCACAATTGACCAGCTTCTGAGCCTCTTCGATCGTCTCCACGCCTTCCAGCGCCACGATACCCCGGTTTCGGTTTACCGAAATCGATTCAATGAAATACGGTACCAGGTCGCCTTTTATCTCAATCAGTACCGAATCCATTTCGGAATAGATTTCCGGCATATCAACATCCAGAAAAAACACCAGCTCCCCCCGGACGCCGTGGGTTTTGGTAATTTTCCCTAATTGAAAACATTCCTCCTTTGTCACAAATCATTCATTTTACATCCCGAAAATCGGGACAGGTCTGTATAAAACAACAACTGACAGAAACCCATTTCAAGAAACAGACTTCCATCAGTTGTCGGAAAACGTACCTACGGACTGAAATCCGTATTGTGCATCATGCTGACACGGAGGTTCGATCCGTGGGTAGGCATACTAAGCCTGCGCTTCGCCTTCTTCCGTAGCCGGCGCTTCTTCGGATGCCGCTTCTTCAGCGGGGGCTTCGGCTACCGGTTCTTCCACGACGTTTTTCTTCGCGATGGCCTGAGCGCGGGTTTCGTTCACTTTCTTCTCCGCATCCAGACGAGCCTGTTTAGCTTCGGCTTTCTGCTGCGACTTGGTGTCTGCGGCTCCCTGCTTGCGGTTATCCTTACCCTGTTTCCAGTCCTCGAATTTGGCATCAGCCTGCTCCTGCGAGATCGCACCTTTGATTACACCCACCTGGAGGTGTTTTTTTAACATAATTCCTTCGTGCGATAAAATCGAACGAGCGGTATCGGTCGGTTGTGCCCCTTTCAGGAGCCAGTCGATTGCCCGATCGTTTTTCAGCACGACCGTCGACGGATCCGTATTCGGATTGTACGAACCGATTTTTTCAATAAAGCGACCATCCCGTGGTGCTCTGGCATCGGCTATTACGATATCGTAAATAGCCAGTTTTTTGCGTCCCCGACGCGATAAACGGATTTTAACTGCCATTTTATTGGTTTTTATGACTTAGCGGAGCAACGGACCGTTAGGCAGTCAATGCTCCGCCAATAGAATTAGGGGGCAAAGGTACGTATTTTTGTTGAAATTTGTACGAGCGATCCCGAATGGACCACCCGTTTTTTTAGCAAAAACCGCCCCATCCGGGTCCCGCACCTTCTAAAACGCAAAATCCCGGCCGATGCCGGGATTTTGCGTCAGACTGTGGTGGTGTTAACGAGGTTCTCTCGAATCGAACCGCTGCCCAGACTGGTAGTTCGACCGAAGCATGTTCATCGGTACGATTTTGATTTCTACCCGACGGTTTCGCTGGAGATTGTCGCCCGTTGTATTGGGAGCGATCGGCCGGTATTCCCCGTAGTATTCAACGGTTACACGACTCGGATCCGTCAGGCCGGCGCGGGTCAGATACCGCTTGGTAGCATCTACCCGGCGTTTCGACAACTGAATGTTATACCCGTAAGACGCCCGGTAATCGGCATGCCCGACGAGAATGATACCGCAGTTCGTTTTCACGTTCAGCAGTTCGATTACTTTTTTCAGGATATCCTGTGAAGCTGGTCGGATGGTCGCTTTATCCGTATCGAATTCGATGTTGCTAAACAGGGCTTCGCATTCCGGGGCAAACTTGCCGCGCAGGATCGAGCTGATGATACTATCGAGGTTCATCGCTACCCCAGCGCCCGAAACGATGCTTCCGGCGGGTGTGGCGGGTTCCTTGTCAAATAAATCGGCTACGCCGTCATTATCCGAATCGGTATACAGACGCGGGTCAACCGGTTTGGGCATGTTCGCTTTCGCAATCGAATCCGCATCGTTCATAGTCGGATTATACGGATCCTTCAAGAGGTCTTTCGGATCTGCCCACCGCAGGTGATACCGTCCTTTGGCCGGATCGTAAACCCCGTCTTTTCCGACTTTCACGGCATCCTTACCGATTTTGTACGTAATCGACAGCCCCAGACGTGCCCATTTATCCAGACCGGAATCACCCCGGCGCCAGCCATACACGTTATTGGCTTTCGAGTTATCGACGCCCCCAACGGTCATGTCAAGCTTTTCCGTGTTCACATTGTATAACGTAGCATCGAGGCCAATATCGAGACGCGGTGTCAGTTCGTAATGCAGCGCCGTTCCGACCGGAAAGACGAATTCGCGGGTGTAAACCGATCCATCGGACTCCCATTTGCCCTGGGTAACGGAGCTATAATCGCGCCGGTCATTGCTGTAACGAATCATCTGATCGGTCGTCAGGTCATAAACCCGGGTATCAAACCACATCAAACCGGCACCGGCCTGAATGTCCCATTTCCAGCGCTTCAGTTTCTTTGTCCCAAACAGCAACGATTTCAGGTTCATGTTGGCGTTCAGCGTTCCCTGCAGGAAGTTGGAGCGGAACCAGGCGTTGTAGAGCGCAACCTTTGAGCCCCGCAGGGACCCGATGTTAAACTCCGCCGACGTGCCGAAGAGGTGCGACAATTGTTTGTTGATAGACACTCCGACGGCGCCCGTTATTTTCTGCCGGGGTCCTTTTTCGGGAAAAGCCTTAAAGAAACCGTAATTATCCAGATCGCCAAAGAAACGGGAGAACGCGGGTGTGACGGTCACTGACCAGGTATTCATCTTGTAGTCGCCTTCGTACGACCGGCTTCGTGTGGATGGGCTGGCGGAGGAACGGTTAGTGGTGTCAGTTTGGGCATACCCGACGGTCTGGGTCAGAATCAGAAGCGTCAGAGAAGCGAAAATGGAAATTTTCTTCATGAGAACTCAGGTTTAATTCATAAGCCTTTTACGTAGAACAATGCCCGGCAAGCCGGCACTACGGCGGACCGTTACTAACTGGGTACAAATTTAATTTTATCGGCAACTTTCCGCGAAGTAAATCTATAAGCCGGATTCTGTTTCCAGAACCGCCAGTCACGACCGGCGGTTTTAGACTCTTATCATTTATCTCGATTCCGGATCACTCCGAAACTCTATCGATCTACCCGCATCGGCGTCATTCCGGACGAATCCGAAACTACTGGAACGAGTCGCCCCGATTCCGATGCCTATTTGATCTTTCAGCCCATAAGGTTTACCATGCCCCGCCTGTCACCAGCCGGGCGGTAGGCTCTTACCCTACCTTTTCACCCTTACCGAAGCCTGATTAACAGACAACGGCGGTATTTTTTCTGTGGCACTTTCTGTCAGGCCGCCGTTCCCAACGGCCTGCCTTCCCGTTAGGAAGTATGGTACTCTGCGCTGTCCGGACTTTCCTCCCCGGTTTTGTTGATACGACCGGAGCGATAAGACAATTCACTTCGCGTCAGTTGCCATTCCGTGAATACCGCAAATCTATAAATACTTAAGTTCTTTAAAAACCTGGCATCAAAAAACTGCAAATTTTTCGAGCCTATTGTCTAAAAAAATGCGTTCATCCGGGCTTAACTACAATCCTTCGACCTTCAGATCGATCTTTCCGGAGGCATATACGACCGCCAGCATCGATTCCTGTGTCAAATAAACTTGATCCGGCGTTACTTGTTCAAGTTTTCCGTTGATAACAACTCCTTTTGTTACCTGATTGTTCGTAAGTCGTTCCTGAAGCGTTTTTTTTACTTCGTCGATCTGGTTTCCCACCGGAATCGTCAGTTGTTTCTCCAGCGTCCGCGCAAAACTACCCTGTAATAACCAACTGGCGGTTTTATACAGAATATTTTTTGTATCCAGGTCATACTGCAGATCCCGCAGGGAAATGGTTCGGGTCTGGGCATCGTAAAAGGGCTGCCCCCGCAGGTAAATCGCGCCGTTGATACTCCCTTCCAGCGTTGCTTTGATAATCAGATTCGTGTTCTGTCCGTACAAGTCAAGGTGCCTGATCGTTATCTTGTAACGCCCATCCCGAAACTCGTACGTTTTTCCGATAAATTCGTCGGAAACCAGCCGGGCCGCTTCCGCATACGTCGCTTCGCTCAGTAAACCAATCCGAAACTGATTGGAAATTTCTTTTGAGACGCTCAATTCGGGAATAGTAACGGCCGGGTGAACATCCGGTTTGGCCCCGGTCTGGGTCAGTGTGTAGCCTTCAATGCCAATGGTGGAGCGAATAGCACCTTTCTCGAACCGGAAAGGTACCATTATAATGCGCTTGGGAACGATCAGCAACCAGGTCCGGTATTTTTCGGATAACAGATAGGGCTGGCGAACCGTGTTCCAGGCTTTCAGGACCGGTGTCCGCAGATCGATTTCCTTGCGTACCTGATCATCCAGTGTTTTCGTAACCTTGTCCAGGTTTTTGTCAATCATCCGCCCGACGATACTCGTTACCGGGATTTCAAAACCGGCGATTTTCAGGGCCGGTTTTTTCACCCATTCGTAGCCCTGCGCCGAGGTCTGGGTGTGGGCCGTCCAGTCTTTATCGATGGAAAACCGGGTAGCAAACTTCAGGTTGATTTCAAATTCGGTTTCCTGGTACTGCGTAAATCCCAGCACCTTCAACCCGGCTTTGGCCCAGATTCTCAGCGGAACCTGGAAGAAAAACAGGCTATCCTGCGCCGTCACGTGAATCGGTGCCCGTTTCCAGACTTTCGTCATGAACTGATCGTTATCGTTATCAGTCAGACTATTATCTTCGTAAATCAGGCCGGTAACCTGACTATTGATTTGCCGCTCGACATCGGCCAGCGCAATGGATACGGGAATGTTGACAGTGGATAGAAATTTGTCGTTCTGTACCTCCATTTTTGTAACCGAATAAGCAGCTTTTGGCGCTTTCGGGCTGGTCGTTGTACCTGGTTGACACGCCTGTACAACCAGAAAAAATAGCACCAGATATCGGGATGGGGTCAAGGTAGCGAAAATATTTTTATTTAATCTTAACCCGGGTCGCCCCATATCCAAATTTTTCCTTCTGCGCATCTTCAAAATAGGCCACTGCGGGATTTTTGCCCAGTCGCCGGTGCAATTCGTCCCGTAAAACGCCATTGCCCACGCCATGAATAAACGTTATGTCGTCCATCCCGCTTGCAATCGCATTCTCCAGTTTTTTTTCAAATTCCTTTAACTGGACCTGCAGCAATTCCGCATTCGTCCGCGCCCCAAAACCGCCCGGCAGCAGTTTCTCGATATGCAGGTCGATCAGCGACGACGGGCGCTCCACCACGGACGGTTCTTTTTTGTTCGACTGGCCCAGCAGGCTGTTGCGCAAAGCCGCAGCGTTTACCCCCTTCTCGTTTTTCTTCGGAGCCGCTTCTTTCGCCGGTTCGTCCAGGTCCAGCTGATACACATACCCGGCTTGATTCAGCACCGGAACGGTATTATTGCTGGCCTGAAAACTCTGCGCCCGGCACTTGATCCGTTTGATCAGCGGTTCCCGCAAGGTGGCCGCACCGCGCCGAAACCACACGCCCTGAACGAGAAACGTGGGCCAGTTTTCGAACCCGGAAAGGGAGTATTGCTGCACCAGCCGGGTAAACGACCGGGCTTTTAAAACGTCGGCGTGGAGGCCGGAATAGCGGTTTTCCCGCTCTTCGCCGATGGTAAACGGCATATCCCAGTCCGTGTTGTTGGCCAGATAAATCGCCAGTATTTTCGAACCGCCGACCTCGCTTTGTGGCACGAAGGCGAGATAAATGCCGGTATTCGAAAGAATGTCGGACCGGGTCGATTTCTGGGGTTCCAGACCGGGTTCGCTTTGAAAGCGTTGCGCTTCCATCGGCGAAACGACCACAATTTCCGAACGCAGCACCGGAATCCGAAACCCATCCTCAATTTCAATTTCAACCTGATTGCCGGGCAGAAACCGGGTCACAATCCCCTGCTCCTTTGCCCGAAGCATCCGTACTTTATCACCAATGTTCATACGTAAGTAGTAGTAGCCCGGACCAGCGTCCGTGAGAGCTTTTATTTTCTGAATTACGAGAGCGGTTTTCCCAGCCCCACTAAAATTTAAAAATACAAGGCATGAAACCGAAGCCCGTTCCGACCGTTGTATTCGAGGGTCGGTGCGGGAACTTTCAGCGTATTTAACAAAAAGAACACGGTTTTCAGCATCTTGTTCCGGGTTTTTATCCGGGTAAAATCAACATCCAGGGAAAGATAGTACTGCCGGTAAGGCCGAAATCCCCGTTCGACGCTTTTATCGAATTCAGCCGCTACCATGTCCTGAATGCCGTACCCGGCCGCAATATTCAACCATTTCGGGAATTTAGAATCCCTACCGGCAAAGGCCGCCGGGTTGACCGACAGCCAGTAGGCCTGGCCGTTATAATCCTTCAGCCAGCGGTCTGTTCGCTTTTTGCCCAGCAATTCCGGGCGTTCTTTGGCCAGATGCGTGTAATGAAACGAGAATTTCGGCTGAATCCGCAACTCACCCCAGGTCAAATACTGACCGGTATAAAGCGCCGGGCCCGCAATATTAGCGACCATATCGCCCACCGAAAAACCATATTCCGGCGAAAAACCGTCCAGAATTTCAATCGGCGTTTGAAAAATCAAACCGGTCAAACCCGCATACAGGGCGGCTTTGCGATCGGTCAGGCCCGCCCACCGGTAGGCCTGTGCCGACACGCGGGCAATCTGGTAGGCGGTGACCATGTGGCCCACCTTATCAATCTGCAACCATTCATGGTTATCGTTGAAGAAATGAAAATTCCGGAGTGGATTGTTGTACCAGGCCTTGCTCAGCCCGTAAAGGGTGGTACTGTACACCACCGCTTCTCCGATTATTAAACCGCGCAGACGGCAATGATAACAGGGTTGGGCATCCCGCTTCGTCGAGTCCTGAGCAGTAGATACCGGCAGGAAAAGCGGACAAAACGAAAGGATGAGCACCAGGAGGGATATCCTTCCGATACCGTTTCTCTTCAGCGTCTCTCCCTTTTCTACTCCGCAATTAATACGCACCATGATATTTTCGCAAACCCCATTCGGCGCTGATGAGCAGCACAATCAGGAAGAAAAGCCAGCGCAGATTAATCAATTCGTTTAGTTCTTCGTTACTGCTCAATCGTCCCGGCGGCTTGCGCTTGACCAGGTCGTCGGCCAGGGATGCCAGGGATGCCGCATTGTAAAACCGCCCGCCGGTTTGTTGGGCCAGTTGCCGCAGCATCAGGTGATCGGCCGTCGTGTTAATGGCTTCAAACTGCTGTTCCCGCACGATAAATTCACCGGTTGCGGTTTCGGCCCGGCCATTCAGCGAAGCCGTGGCCCGGAACCGGTAAACGCCTTCGGGCAAATTGCTCACTTCGAACCGCGTGTTGCTGGCCGTCGGGGTATAGTTGAAACTCCGGGGAACCGCCCGTTCGTTGGTGATTTCCAGACTCACCGGCCGATCAAACAGTTTCTCGTAAATGTCATTGTACATTTCCGTTTCAAAAACCACTTTCTCCCCGAACAGAAACTCGTTCCGAACCGGGTACACCCGCAGTTTCCGACGGTCTTCCTTGATCGAAACCAACTGCATGACTTTCTGAAACAACTCATCGACCACCGCCTGATTATCCGTCAGCGCGAATTCTTCGAGTCGCCATTCCCACAGCCCTTCGCCCGCCAGGACGGCCGCTTTGCGTTGAGCGGAGCTATTGATTGCCAGCAACGGTTTGCTGGTCCGGACGCTGCCGACCTGTTGCCATAACACCACTTCGCTGCCCGGCGACAGCTTGTAATCGCCAAACGGAACCAGCACCGGCGGCAGGCGATCCAGCAGGGAGAGTTTCTGAGCATCCAGGTTCAACTGCCGGAAATCCGCGTTAAACCGTCCGGTTACCTTATCGGTTTGCCCCCCACCGGCCACAATCTGCATAACCGGATTCTGGGTATTGAACGCCGACAAACCGGATTGCGTCCCGACAATGAAAAGAACCGGGGTGTTCTTTTGTAACGCCCGCTGAACGGCCGCAGCGCCCGCATTCTGGTTGTCAGGCAACTGGTGTAAAATCACCAGGTCGTAGGTTTTGTCCGGAATGTCGGCCGTTCCGCCGTTGACAATCCGGATATCCAGTTCGTAATTCTGGTTTTTCTCGATAATACTCCGCAAGGCTTTAACGTCCGGGTGCGGACTCAGCGCCAGTAACAGAATTTTCTCCTTGCCGTCGATGATGTCGATATACACATCCCGGCGGTTGTTGCGGGGGGTAAATTCGCCACTCTGCGGCAACACTTCAACGACGTAGTGCTGCATGCCTTTCTGGCTGGACGACGTCTGAAAGGTCAGTTGCTGAAATGTTTCCGGGCGGTCGAAACTGACGGTTTGCCGCCCCAGTTCGCGCCCATTCTGGCGCAGGACGACGGTGCCGGTTTTTCCCTGAAACCCGTAGCTGGTCACTTCCGCCTGAATCGGAAACTGGTTGCCGAGGTAGGCAATTTTATTGGCAATGGCATCTTTCAACTGCACATCCCGTTTCGGAATCGTATCCCCCACCCCCACGGTATGCAGGGCAAAGTTGTACCGCCCGAACGTCGGGGAAAGCCCCTGATTGGCGATCCCGTCCGAAATCAGCACCACGTCGGTCAGATTCCGGCCCTCGTAGGCATTCCGAATCCCGCCGAGCATGTTCGACAGGTTGGTAGTCCGCTGGGTAAACGGAATCGTTTTCAGATCGCCCGTCGCCAGGCTATCGTTCAGGGTTTGAACCGCCACCTCGATATCTTCGCTCGTCAACCGCTCGCGCAGTTCGTTAGCCGCTTCGAGCGCCCGGTCGAGCTGCGCCCGGCCTCCCACCGTCATCGACTCCGAATTATCCACGGCCAGCACCACTTTCGGTTTTTCCGTAATGGTCTGAACGCTCCGAATGAGTGGGTTGAGCAACAGAAAGCAGACGACGCTGACCACCAGAAACCGGAAGCCTGCCAGAGCGAGCCGCATTCGTTGGGTCCATCCTACATCCCGCTGATACAAGGCAAAGGCATAAACGGCCCCGACCGCCAGACAGAGCAGTAACCACCAGGGTGACGATTGAAAATAAAGTTCGGAGCGCATTTTTTTGAGTTAAGAATTAAGAATTATGAGTTAAGAGTTAATAAAGAGCGCACCAGCGAACTCTTAACTCGTAACTCTTAACTCAATCTAGGTTAGCATTCCCCCGTCGACCTGCAGCACCTGGCCGGTGATATAGCGCGACAGGTCGGAAGCCAGGAACAGGGCACAATCGGCCACTTCTTCCGGTTGGCCACCGCGTTTGAGCGGGATGGACTGCTTCCATTCTTCCATGGCTTTTTCGTTGATTTCGCCGGTCATTTCGGTTTCAATAAAACCGGGTGCGATGGCATTCGAGCGAATATTGCGCGATCCCAGTTCCAGCGCCACCGATTTTGTAAAACCGATGATCCCGGCTTTGGAGGCCGCATAGTTCGCCTGTCCGGCATTGCCACGAATCCCGACAACCGACGTCAGGTTGATGATGGAGCCCTTTTTGGCTTTCATCATCGGTTTGATCACGGCTTTGGTCAGGTTAAAGACCGACTTTAGATTAACGTTGATAACGGCATCCCATTGTTCTTCGCTCATCCGCATTAACAACCCGTCACGCGTAATGCCGGCATTGTTCACCACGGCATCGATCGTACCAAAATCGGCGACAATCTGGCTGGCGAGTTCTTCGGCGGCTTTGTAATCGGAGGCATCCGAACGGTACCCTTTTGCCTTGATGCCATAAGCCGACAGTTCGGCTTCCAGCGCCTGACCTTTTTCAACACTGGATAAATACGTAAAAGCGATATGGGCGCCCTCCTGGGCAAAACGGATGGCGATGGCCCGACCGATGCCCCGGGAAGCTCCGGTGATCAACGCAACTTTTCCTTGAAGTAAACTCATGAAGTAAAAGTGAGTAACGAGGGTTAAAAAGATTGGCCGCAAAAATAGTAGTATATATTCGATCATCCGACTACTTTTGCTCGAAACGTTGCAAAGTCCTGAACGACATTTCCTTCGTTTCACCCGGGCGGAAACGGAAGACCCTTTCCGGAGCAACTCGAACCCTTGATTTCTTCACCGTAATTTCTACCATAAGCGCATGATACGTTTTGCATTGATCTGTCTGACCATCTGTTTCAGCCTGCAGAGTATCGCCCAGCAAATTCACTCCCATAACGACTACGAAAAACCGGAACCGCTGACAGCCGCCATCCGTAACCGCGCCGGGTCTATTGAAGCCGACGTTTACCTGGTTGACGGTAAGTTAATGGTTGCACATGAAAAATCCCAAATAAAGCCCGGCCGTACGCTGGATTCGCTGTATTTAAAGCCGATCGCCACCTTGTTTGCCCAGAACAAAAGCCGGTATTCGGCCGGCGGATCCGTCACGAACGAACGGAAATACACCTTTCAGTTGCTGATCGATATGAAAGATAACGGTGTCGAAGCCATCCGGGAACTGGAAAAAGCCGTGGCTCCGTACCGCACCTGCTTCGACCGGACGATGAATCCGATGGCCATTCAACTGGTAATCAGTGGCAACCGCCCGCCCATTCCGAACTGGGTAGATTACCCGGCCTATCTCCTGTTCGACGGCCGGCCGAGTGAATTGTACGACGATGAAACGATCAAGCACGTGGCCCTGATCAGCGATTCGTTTCAGAACTATTCGCGCTGGAATGGTGAAGGGGAACTCCCCGAGCGTGACCGGGAAACGCTCAAGCGGTTTATCAAACGGGCGCATCACGACAATAAGCCCATCCGGTTCTGGGGTGCTCCCGACAACCCGAATGCCTGGAAACAGCTTGGTAAAATCGGCGTTGACTTCATCAATACTGACCAAGTGGAAGAATGCGCGAAGATGTTGAAATAAACCGTTAGCCAGTAAAATAATCTCCCCGGCGGCTACTACTTTATTCCATCTCTTTGTACTGTAACCCGTTGAATAAGCCCTGGAAGTATACGGACGATCGAAAACTTTGGGAAGCCTTTCGCCAGGGCGAAGAAGCTGCGTATGCCCAACTCTACGAACAATATGCGCCGGCTTTGTATAGTTATGGGATGAAAATTGCGCGGGACGAAGCACTGGTCAAAGACTGCATTCAGGATTTGTTTATTCATCTCTGGAACAACCGCCGAACCCTGGGGCAGGTTCAGGCCATCAAATTTTACCTCAGCAGTTCGCTCCGGCGCGATCTGATTCGCAAACTCCAGCGAAACAAAACCACTTCGCTCGACGCAGCCATAACGTATGATTTTGACGTTTCCCTGGATTTTGAAACGATGCAGATTCAGGATGAAATCGCCCAGGAACAGCTATCGCGGTTAAATCGCGCCCTCCAGCAATTACCCACCCGCCAGAAAGAAGCCCTCTACCTGAAATACTACGAAAATCTCTCCTACGCTGAAATTGCCGACATGATGGCTATCACGCCGGGGGTTGCCTACAACTTTGTCTACCGGGCACTGTCGGTTTTGAAAAAATACCTGCTGACCCTTCACTTTCTCCTTCTCCTGACCGCCGAAAGCTCCCCCAGCAGTCCGGACGGTTCCATTTAATTCCGTTTTTTTGTGGAGTTCAAAAAAAATTAATCCCGGAAGGTGGAAAACCGGGTGGGAGTTCCTCTTACCCTTGTAAGCACGGTGCTAACCAAGACTTCCCGACCCGATGGACTATTCTTTTTACCAGGCTGAAGATTTTGCGGCTGACGAAACATTCATCCACTGGGTACTGGAACCCAGTCCGGAAAGCACCGCTTTCTGGCAGAGCTGGCTGACTCAACATCCCGAAAAAAAGCAAACTCTGGACGAAGCCCGGACGTTGGTGCTTACGATGCGGTTTAAAGTTGATCTACCCTCGACGGAATTGTTGGCCGATATGTGGGAACACATCGCGGTTCGTCGGCAACGGGTTTCGCCATTCCGCCGGATTTTCGTTTCCGTGCAACGCTGGCAGGTGGCCGCTTCCGTGGCATTTTTACTGCTGGTAGCCGCCGGAACCGGTTACTGGCTCTCCCAACCGAAAGAGGTCGCAACCCGCTCCGGTGAATTTCGCACGGTCGAATTACCCGATGGATCACTAATAACGCTGAACGGCAATTCACGACTCCGGTACAATCGTTTCTGGGACAACGAGAAATCGCGGGAAGTCTGGCTGGAAGGTGAAGCGTATTTTGAGATTCGAAAAAAACCGCGACAGGGCGCTTACTCCCGGTTCATTGCGCACGCCGGAAATGCCAGCATTGCGGTTTTAGGCACCAAGTTCAACGTAAAAAACCGCCGGGGTCGCATTGAGGTGATGCTCGAAGAAGGAAAAGTTCAGCTGAACCCTAACGAACAACAGAATCAGCCCGCTATTACGATGAAACCGGGGGATGTGGCATCCATCCAATCGAATACCGCCGTTTTGCTGAGCCGCCCCCCCATGCCCGAAAGCTATACGGCCTGGAAAGAGCGAAAACTGGTCTTTGACGATCTTTCTCTGCTTGAGATTTCCGAGATGCTACAGGAAACGTACGGTGTACAGATCAAATTCGCCGATCCCGAACTGGCCCAGCTTCGGTTGAAGGGGAAACTGTATGTCAAAAGCGTCGACACTGCCCTGGAAGCAATGACCCAACCATTTGATCTGCACTACTCGAAGGACGGAGATGTTGTAGAAATCCGTCAACGATAATTCACATTTTCTGCCATACATGCTC
Source organism: Larkinella bovis (assembly GCF_042655385.1). Lineage (NCBI taxonomy): Bacteria > Pseudomonadati > Bacteroidota > Cytophagia > Cytophagales > Spirosomataceae > Larkinella > Larkinella bovis. The sequence goes on from NZ_JBHSMA010000001.1 coordinate 1,274,893, forward strand.
TAAACCCGTACTCGTATGCGTACACTCCAATTTCTACATCCCATCAAAAATGGTATTATTCTGCTACCGTTTTGCCTCTTTCCGCTACTTTCTCCGGGACAGACTATTTCCTTTGCCCGAAATTCGAAAACAGTTGTGCGTCAGGAACCGGACAAACAGCCCAAATACCGGCAACTTAGCGAGGTTTTGAAGGAACTGGAAGATCATTACCAGGTTGCGTTTGTCCACAGCAGCGGTTTGACAACCGGTAAAGTGGTGGGAGTCGAAACGTCGCTCTACAAATACAAGCTGGAAGGTACCCTGCAACGCCTGCTGGCCCCCCTGGGCCTGAAATTCAGTAAAATTGGCGATCGCTCGTACGTCATTTTTGTCAACAAGATTAAACCGGCTCCATTGGATAAACCGGTGGAAGAAACCGTTCCGGTCCGAAAACCGGTAGAAAATCCGTCATCTTTCTTGACGGAACCGGCCAACTCCCCCGAAAGTCCCCCGGTTTCAATTGCCTTTACGGTTTCGGGACGGGTAAACGATGAAGCCGGGAATGTACTGCCCGGTGCTACGGTTTTACTCAAGGGAAGCACCAACGTGGGTACGGCCACCAACGCCGATGGTCGATTTGTGCTGACACTGCCCGACGGAATGGGCATCCTGGTGGTTTCTTCCATTGGCTACACTCCCAAAGAAGTCCCGGTCAATAACCGCGCAACCATCGACATTAATCTAGTCCCGGATGTCAAACTTTTGAATGAAATTGTGGTGGTAGGCTATGGGACCCAGCAGAAAAAAGACCTGACCGGAGCCATTGCATCGGTAAATTCCAAACAGATTCAGGAGGTGGTGGCTACCAATGCCGTGCAGGCTATTCAGGGCCGGGTGCCGGGCGTTACCATCAGCCAGAACAACTGGAACCCGGGGGCCGAGGCTACGGTCCGGGTGCGCGGAACCCGCTCATTCCGGGCTTCCAACGATCCGTTGTATGTGATCGACGGTATTCCGATTGCCCGGGGCCTCAATGAAATCAACCCGTCCGATATCGAGTCGATGGAAGTTTTAAAGGATGCTTCCGCAACCGCCATCTACGGGTCACGGGGGGCCAACGGCGTTATTCTAATCACCACCAAACGCGGCAAATCCGGCAAAACATCCGTCAATTACGACGGGTACGCGGGGATTCAGCAACCATTACGCCAGCTGGATATTATGAACGGGGGGCAATACGCGGAGTTCGTGCGGGAAGCCTACCGAAACCGGACAGCGGCCCCGTATGCTTCGCCAACGCCTACCCAGGCCGAAGACAAAAAGCTCGTTATTTTCACGCAGGATCCGTATGTTCTGGAATCGGTGATGATGGGCTACGACGATCAGGGCAACTACAACCCCAACAACGTCCGCAGTTTTAACTGGGTGGATGCCGTCATGCGCCAGGGATCGATTCAAAACCACCAGCTATCGGTCAGTGGTGGCACGGAAAAGACGAAAGCCCTCTTTTCGGGTTCGTATTTTGGCAACAAAGGACTGCTTAAGAATCAGGACTATAACCGCTACAGCATCCGGCTCAACCTCGATCACTCCCTGAGCCAGAACGTCAAAATCGGGGCGTCATCGGTTGTGTCCTCCGTTCTGGAAAACGCCGGTTCCAACCTGTATGGAACCGCTCGCCAGCAAAACCCGCTGGCAACACCTTACGCCAGCGATGGTAGTTTGTTGCTGAATCCGGGCAACGATAACCTGGCCGTCAATCCGCTCCTCGACATTGAAGGCATCATCAACGAACACCGGCGCAACCGGGTCATCACCAGTTTATTTCTGGAAGCAAAAATCGTAGATGGACTCCGCTACCGGGCCAATTTCGGCTACGATTACCGCACCGCCCGCGATGGCCGGTATCAGAACGTCCGTTCGTCGCCCCGCAACGGCAGCTCGTCGTGGGCCGAATACGGGGGCAACAACGCCAAGGGATTTACCCTGGAAAACCTGCTGTTTTACGACCGTTCCTTTGGCGACAAGCATAAAGTGAGCGTTACGGCCCTGCAAAGTATTCAGACCGACCGGTTTGAGGAAAATCTGGCTACGGTAGAAGGGTTGCCGTATGATTATCAGAAATTCTACAACATCGGTTCGGCCACCACCGGCCTGGGCGTTCGGAGTAACCTGACCGAATGGAAAATGCTATCGTGGATGGGCCGCCTTAACTACAGTTTTGCCGGAAAATACCTGCTGACGGTTTCCGGCCGAAGCGATGGCTCGTCGGTACTGGCTGCGGGTCGCAAGTATGCCTTCTTTCCGTCGGCAGCTTTTGCCTGGCGGATTTCGGACGAACCCTTCATGAAAACGGTTTCGTACGTGGATGATCTGAAACTGCGAATTGGTTATGGCAGAACCGGTAATTCATCGATTTCACCCTACCAGACCCAGGGTTCCCTGACCCTTTTGCGGTATGCCTGGGACGAAAAAGTAGCCCTGGGGTACGTGCCGAGCGGCATTCCCAATTCCCGGCTTTCGTGGGAAACCACCGGCCAGATCAATTTAGGACTGGATTTCAGTCTGTTTAAAGGACGCGTCAGCGGGTCCATCGATATGTACCGCCAAGACACGAAAGATTTATTGATGGACCGCCAGCTTCCCATTGTTTCGGGTTTTGGTAACATTCTGGAAAATATTGGCCAAACCCGCAATAAAGGACTTGAAATTGGTGTTTCCAGTATCAATCTTGATAATAAACGGGGCTTTACCTGGAGTACCGACGTGGTTTTCTCCCGCAACCGGGAGGAGATTGTACAGTTGTATGGCGGAGCCCAAAGTGATATCGGCAACACCTGGTTTATCGGACAACCAATCAGTGTTTATTATGACCACCAGTTCGAAGGCATCTGGCAAAATTCGGATTCGGACAAAGCCGAAATGGCCAAGTTTAACGCCAACGGACACAACTATACCCCCGGTTTGATTCGCCTGAAAGACCAGAACGGTGATTACAAAATCAACGCGGAAGATCGGATCATTCTGGGCAACAACCGCCCTAAATGGACGGGAAGTTTGAGCAACAACCTGTCGTACAAGAACTTTGATCTAGCCTTTCAGTGGTATGCCAGTTGGGGTGCTATGGCCTTTTTCGACAAAGCACTTCGGCTCGAGGGCCGTTGGAATACCGTGAATGTGAATTACTGGACACCCACTAACGGCAGTAACGAGTATCCTAAATCAAGCACCAACTGGGAGACGCCCCCCGACGTCGGAACCCTCTATTATCAGGATGGTTCTTTTCTTCGGCTGAAGTTTTTAACCATCGGGTATAACCTGCCCAAAGAGCTGGTCAATCGGTTAAAATTGAACAAAGTCCGGGTTTATTTCTCCGCTCAGAATCCTTACCTGTATACGAAGTTCGACGGTTTAGACCCCGAAGGTGCCCAAGGATTTGCCGCTCCGAGTCCCAAAACATTCATGGGCGGCCTCAGTATCGGCTTGTAAATACTACCCAAACCAGTAAGCCAATGAAAAAGATCATACTTGCATTCATCCTCACTGTTTCATCATTTTCCTGTAAGAATTATCTCGATGAAACCATTGTCTCCGGTATTTCATACGGTTATTACAATACCGCAGCCGGCATTGAAGCCGGTGTTGCCGCCACCTACACTACCCTGCGCTGGGCCTATACCGGCGAAAATCTGCATCCCTTGCAGGAACTGGGAACCGACACGTATCAGGAAGGTCAGGATGGGGCGTTAAAACCGCAGCTGAACCGCTACGAGTCGAGTCTGAATTCGCAGTTTGGGACGCTCTACGATTTCTGGTCGAATTACTATACCGGAATCAGCCGCGCCAATATTGTAATCAGTTCGATTACCAACCTCAAGGAGGGTATGCCGGAAACCACCAAAACCATCCGGCTGGCCGAAATGCGGTTTTTGCGGGGTTTATACTATTTCTACCTGGTTCAGACATTTGGTAACATCCCGCTGGTAACGTCGCTGGATTTCGATGTAAAAACCGACTACAAACGCGCTCCGGTAGCCGAAGTGTATAAATTTATCATTTCTGATCTCCGCTTTGCCCAGCAAAACCTGCCGACCAACCAGGCGGATTATGGACGAGCTACCAAAGGGGCTGCCCAACACGCCCTGGCCTTAGCCTACCTGACACGCGGCAGTGCAGTAACCGAACAACGCGGTCAGCAGGCAACCGATATGGACAGTGCCGCTTTCTTTGCCGACGCCGTCATCAACAGCAATGTCTACCAACTCGTGCCCGATTTCAAACAGCTGTGGAATATCAACAACCAGAAAAACAGCGAGATCATTTTCGCCGTGCAATTCTCCGAAACCCGCCTGTACAATAACAATGTCGGCAACAAGATTCACCTGTACTATACGATGGTGTACGACAACAAACCCGGCATGCTGCGCGATGTGGAGAATGGTCGGCCCTGGCGCCGGGTCCGTCCGACGGATTTTACACTGTATGAACTGTATGACCGCAAAAACGACGCCCGGTTTTACAAGACCTTCAAAACCGCCTGGCTCTGTAACAATGCTGCCAACATTCCGAAATGGGAAGCCAAAGACGGATTTGTTCCGAAACCGGAATTACTGGGGAAACCGAAATTCAACGTGGGCGATACGGCTATTTGGGTGACGATGGAGCGACTGCCAGCCTGCATCAATAAAGACTCCCTGTATGCTTCAAAGCCCTATTATTACATTCCGCGCGACCGCCAGACCAACGCCGAATTTCCGCAGAATTACAAGTTTTACGACAACAAGCGTCCGGCCGCCAGCGAAGAAAACGGCACCCGCGACTGGTACACCTTCCGGCTTGCCGAAACCTATTTGATTGCCGCCGAAGCCTACGGACGAAAAGGACAATTTGATAAAGCCGTGGAGCGCCTGAACGTGGTCAGAAAACGGGCGGCCTATAAACAGGACGAGCTTAAACCCCGCGAATACTGGCAAATCGACGGCGGCAACTACGCTGACCGACTGAAAAGTACGGAACCCAGTATGCTCCTGACCGTGGCTGACCTGACGACCAACCTCAACGGAAAAACCTTCGTCGATTTCATGCTCGATGAACGGGGCCGGGAGTTGCACGGCGAATGTGTCCGCTGGTGGGATCTGGTGCGGGCCGAACGCCTTTACGATCGGGTCAAGAAATACAATCCCGAGGCAACCAATATCCAGAAATACCATAAACTACGTCCCATCCCACAAAATCACATCGATCGCTTGAGCCCGAAAGGTCCGCTGAATGAGGAACAAAATGAAGGCTATTATTAACTTGGTTTACGATTGTCAGTTTACGGTATTCGCCGTATTCAGGAGACCGTCTCATAAACTGAAATTTGTAAACTGTAAACCCAAAAACCTTACTAACTATTGAATTTATGGAAAGAAGAAACTTCATTCGCCGATTATCCGGAGGTGCCGCATCGGCTGCCTTATTAAGTACTCCACTGACCTCACAAGCCACCGACTGGCTGTTGCATTCATCAGCCGCCAACGAACTGGCGAATCATAAAATTGCCGACATTTCGTATACGCAGGTTCAACTTAAATGGCCACGTTTTGTGGGAAAAAATGCGCGCCGGGATATTCACGGTTATGGCCCGAACGTCAGTGTCTGCGTGCTGACCACCGACCAGGGTGCCAAAGGCTGGGGAATACACGGCCGGAAACAAAGCGAATCCATCGCTTATCTGAAGGGCAAGCGCGTGTCGGAGGTCTTTCTGCCGTCCGAAGGCGTCACCGATCCGAAAGCACTGCCATTCGATGTGCCGCTGCACGATCTGGCAGGTGTCATTCTGAATAAACCGGTCTACGAACTGATGGGCCGGAAAAAACCGATTACGACCAAGTGTTACAGCGGCATGATCTATTTCGAAGAGCTGGAGCCCAAAGAAGGACCGGTGAAAACCGTAGCCAACGGGATGGATAAAATCGTGGAAGCCTGCACGCAGGATTACAAAATGGGATACCGGCAATTCAAGCTCAAAATTGGCCGCGGCAACATATGGATGTCGCGGGAGGAAGGGCTAAAACGGGATATTGAAGTAACGAAGCTGGTTGCCAAAACCTTCCCGGATGTGGAAATCCTGGTGGATGGAAATGACGGTTTTACCGTCGATGGGATTTGCGACTACATAAAAGGCATCGGCGACATTCCGCTGTTCTGGGTTGAAGAACCCTTTGCAGAAACCGTGGCCGATTACCGGAAATTCCGGGAATGGATTAAAGCGAATAACGTCAAAACGTTGCTGGCTGATGGAGAAGCCAACCCGAATCAGCAACTCCTGCGCGAACTGGAAGAGCAGAAACTAATCGATGTACACCTGACCGACATCATCGGATACGGTTTTACGCCCTGGCGGAAACTCATGCCGGAACTCAAAAAGCTGGGCATCCAGTCGTCTCCGCACGCCTTTGGTGAATTGCTGAAATCCTACTATTGCGCCCACCTGACCGGGGCCTTGGGCAACACCGTTACCATCGAGGGAGTGCCCGCCACCAGCGAAGACGTTGATTTTGGTGCTTATAAAATTGAAAACGGCAAGTTCATTCCGTCATCGGCTCCCGGTTTTGGGATGAAATTGTTGAAAACCATCTGAAATGGTAGTTCCGTCGGATTGGGGAATCCGACGGAAGTTCTGCCAATGGTTGCCCTTCTTTGGCTACCTGAAAACGTAAGTGATTGTAAAGTTGGGTTGCAGGCTGGCGGAAACATTGATGGTGGAGCTCCGTATGCCCAGCCTTTCCGGGTAGTAATTCCGGACCAACGTGGCCGCAGCCAGCGATGCATCGACAATAAAACGATTACCGAGCAAGTACGCCAAACCAGCATACCCCGAAACGACCATGCTGGAAGAAGTATATGAATCAGCTCCTTTCGGTTGGTTCCGAACCAGCAAATAAGATAGTCCCCCGCCCACAAAAGGCCGCAGCCGGTTGTCCGAAAAATACTTCTTTAGATACGGTGAAAAGCCTAATAAGGTATAGGTTCCATTGGTAGCCCATCGGCTTTCAACAGGAATGGCCAGGCCCATCACCAGATTCTTTTTGACAAACCAACCAACGGAGGGAGAAATCGTAAACGAACTGACTCGCTCATCGTCCACATTGGTTTGGTTGGCGGCCGGTTTTGAGGTCGTAAACCCAAAACCTCCTCCTAACAGCCAGCGCCCCTTCGCGGTTTGGGGGGCTTCGTACGTTTCCACCGGATTATCCTTGTTGCCACCCGTCAGAACGACAAGGCCGATGTTCAATCCACTGAATTGAAACGGAAAGGATGTAGACATAGTGGAGGCTTCTAAACCGATGCGGTCGGTTACAAAATAATTGGCGCCAACCTGCGATATTGGATTCATCGTAAAGGTGTTGCCCCCGACCGTCGTCGGACTGACGTATTTACTGATTGAATACCCGAATGAAAGTCCGCCACCGAGAAAAACCCGCCACTTTTCCTTGCCCCAATACCGCCGGATAAACCCTGTTGCACCAATGCCCAAAACATCGCTTTCGGTGGGGTCAAGTTGTCTGGCATCGTAACCTTGCCGGGCGGTATTCCAGCCAACGTTCACCCCCATTCCGGTTAACCAGTTGTCTTTGAAAAAAATACCCCGATCCAGTGAAAGCGAACTTTCCGTTGAGCGATTAAAAAGCCGATAGGGCGTAACTTCCTGCTTAAAGGAAGTGTGAGCGACCGCAACCCGTCCCGTCCAGATTCCCTGGCCTTTTTCGGTTTGCGCAAAGGTGGTGAAGGGCAATGCACCCAGTATGGCGATTCGTAGAAGCTTTTTCATGATGCCGGGAATATCGTACGCAAAAAGATAGACTAAGTTGCCGACATATGTATAAAAATGCTTATTAAAAAATGTTAAGCCCTCGAAATCAGAAATCCGGTAGCCATAAGGCGGCTTTTACCCCTTCTCACTACTTTCTCCACCAGCCAAACTATTCGTCCTATTGCCTGGTGCTTACGGCGTACAATCCGGAAAAAACGATTCGAAGGGAGGGATTGACGAATCGTATTTCACCTAAAAAACATACTGCACCGAAATTGCGGGGGATGTGGTAAACTGAACGCCCTGAAGCCACAACCCGTTTTTCAGGTCGTTATTTTGGGTCTGTTTACTGAAACTGAGGTTGAGGACATTGGCTTCGGCAATGAAATTTTTTCCCAGCAGGTAGGCCAGTCCACCGTTCAGCATGCCCCCGGCGGTATGATTGACCTCCTCGCTGGGAAAATCGTTTTGCTGAAACCGGTAGGCCGAATACGTAAACGTGGCGCCTACGAAGGGCCGCAACCGGGTGTTCGATAAATACGTCCGGACGTAAGGGGCAAAGCCCAGCGTGGTTTCGGCGGTTTTATCCGGCCCGTCATTTTTGCTCCAGGTAATGGGCACGGAAATACCGACCAGGAAATTATTCGCTACAAAAAAACCGACGGCCGGCGCGGCCATGAGGTTCTGAGCACTGTAATCGCGGTTGTTGAGTGATTCGGTGCGTCCGGAGATGATCACACTGGCGCCGACGGTAAACCGCCCCGCCCGGGCCTGCGAGCCGACCGTCGGCGGAGTGGCATCGAGAATCCTGCGCTCCGACTCCGTTGCACCGGTCATGTAGACCAGGCCCGCCGTTAGCCCGCTGAATGTAAACGGAAAAACCGTACTGGTGGTAGTCAGTTCCAGCCCCCACCGGCTATTCAAAAAGTACACACCCCCGATCTGGGTAAAGGGCGCGATCTGGTACGTATTGGTTTCATTTTCCGTCAGAAGGCTGGTCGTCGGGTCAGACACCTCTTGCCGAAACTGATCAAGGCTACCGCCAATGCCCCCGCCCGCATAAATCCGCCAGTGATTGTTACCCCAGTATTTTCGGACAAAAACCGACAAACCGCCCCGCTGGTAGCGCTGGTCGAGCGGCAGCGGATTCGCATTGATCTGTTTGTAGTACGATCCGCTTACCGACAGTCCCAGCATCCAGTTGTTCTGTAAAAAAGCGCCGTGATTGATCGCTAGACCGAGTTGCGGGCTCCGTCGGGTATAGCCATTCGGATAATCGCCAGCCAGTTGGGTCGTATTCAGTTGCAGATTACCACTCCAGAAAGCACGGCCCGGTTCGGTTTGGGCTCTGGTCAGGTGGGCAAGCAGGAAAACGAGAAGAAAGAGGGTAGCGGTTTTCATAATAGGTTGAGTTACGGACGATCTATAGCAATAATAATACCGCTTCGGCCTGCCGAACCCATCCATTTTGAATTCGTCGGGGTATAAAAAAATAGGCTGAACGAACGTTCAGCCTATTGTATCGTTCCTTTCAGAAACGTACTCTTTATTCCGTAACCGGTTCCTGTTTTTTCACGGTGATAATCAGGTTCTCCCCATTGTCATCGTAATCGGCCATAATTACGTCCCCATCTTTCAGATCGCCTTTCAGAATTTCTTCCGCCACGGGATCTTCGAGGTATTTCTGAATGGCCCGACTCAGCGGACGAGCACCATATTGCGGATCATAGCCTTTGTCCGACAGGAAATCTTTCGCTTTCTCGGTCAGTTCGACTTTGTACCCCAGGCTCGTCACCCGACCGAGCAATTTGCCCAGCATCAGGTCGATGATCTTGTGAATATCCTCCCGTTGCAGCGAGTTGAACACGATCACATCGTCCAGACGGTTCAGGAACTCCGGCGAAAACGCTTTCCGCAGGGCATTCTGAATCGTGCTCTTCATGATCTCGTCCTGATTCTCGGACTTACCACGGGTGGCAAAACCGATACCGGACCCAAAATCCTTGAGGTCACGCACCCCGATGTTGGAAGTCATGATGATGATGGTGTTCCGGAAGTCAACCCGGCGACCCAAACCGTCGGTCAGGATACCGTCGTCGAGCACTTGCAACAGAATGTTGAACACATCCGGGTGCGCTTTCTCGATTTCATCCAGCAGAACGACCGAGTACGGTTTCCGGCGAATTTTTTCGGTCAACTGGCCGCCTTCTTCGTAACCGACATACCCCGGAGGAGCGCCGACCAGACGGCTTACGCTGAATTTCTCCATGTATTCCGACATGTCGATCCGCACCAGGGCATCTTCCTTGTCGAAGAGGTACGAAGCCAGCACCTTCGCCAGCTCGGTTTTACCAACCCCGGTCGGGCCGAGGAAGATGAACGAACCGATTGGTTTTTTCGGATCTTTCAAGCCGACGCGGGTCCGCTGAATGGCTTTCACCAGTTTCTGAACCGCCTTGTCCTGACCAATCACGCGACCGGTCAATTGCTCCGACATGTTCAGCAGTTTAGCGCCTTCGTTGGTCGCAACCCGGTTGGTCGGAATACCCGTCATCATCGCTACGACTTCGGCCACGTTTTCTTCCGTCACCGTATAGCGTTTCTTCTTGGTTTCTTCTTCCCATGCTTGTTTCGCACGGTCCAGCTGATCGATCAGGCGTTTTTCCTTATCGCGGAGCTGGGCCGCTTCTTCGTATTTCTGGCTTTTTACAACCTGGTTTTTCTCCTTTTTGATGTTCTCGATGCTTTCTTCCAGCCGGAGGATGTCTTCGGGAACGGAGATGTTGGAGATGTGTACGCGAGCCCCCACTTCGTCCAGAACGTCGATGGCTTTATCGGGCAGGAACCGGTCAGAGATGTACCGCTCCGACAGTTTCACGGCCGCTTCCACCGCTTCCTGGGTGTAGTTAACGTGGTGGTGATCTTCGTACTTATCCTTGATGTTGTTCAGAATCTCGATGGTTTCTTCTACCGAGGTAGCATCCACCATGACGACCTGGAACCGACGGGCCAGGGCACCGTCTTTTTCGATGTACTGCCGGTATTCGTCCAGCGTCGTGGCACCAATACATTGGATGTCACCCCGCGCCAGTGCCGGTTTGAACATGTTGGAGGCATCGAGCGACCCCGAAGCGCCCCCGGCTCCCACGATGGTGTGCAACTCATCGATGAACAGAATCACTTCCGGGGATTTCTCCAGTTCGTTCATGACCGCCTTCATGCGTTCTTCAAACTGACCGCGGTATTTGGTACCGGCCACTAACGAAGCCAGATCCAGCGTCACCACGCGTTTCCCAAACAGCACCCGCGATACTTTTTTCTGAACGATCCGCAGCGCCAGTCCTTCCGCAATGGCGGTTTTCCCAACGCCCGGCTCCCCAATCAGGATCGGGTTGTTCTTTTTCCGGCGGCTCAGAATCTGGGCCACGCGTTCGATTTCTTTCTCACGACCGACAATCGGGTCGAGTTTGCCTAATTCGGCCAGTTTGGTCAGGTCACGTCCGAAGTTGTCCAAAACCGGCGTCCGCGACTTCTCGGATCCTTTCGGATCTTTGCCCGAGCCGGAGCTGCTGCTACCGAACATGCCACGGTCATTGTCGTCGTCGTCCGTTTCGGGGCCCATATGCGGACGTGTACCGGAAGATTGATATTCCAGCATTTCCTTTATCACCTCGTAGTTGACATTGAATTTGTTCAGGATCTGGGTCGCCACGTTGTCCTCATCGCGCAGAATGGAAAGAAGCAGGTGTTCCGTTCCAATCAGCGGGCTTTTGAAAATTTTGGCTTCCAGATAGGTAATTTTGAGTACTTTCTCAGACTGGCGGGTGAGTGGAATATTGGCCAGATTTTTGACATTGTTGGTTGCGGTTCCCTTGGTCGCCTGCTCGATCGTCATCCGCAGTTCATCCAACGAAATGCCCAATTTTTTCAATAACCCAACGGCTACCCCTTCGCCTTCCCGAATCATACCCAGCAGCAGATGCTCTGTACCTATGTAATCATGACCCAGACGCAGGGCTTCCTCTCTGCTGAGCGAGATAACTTCTTTAACTCGGTTCGAAAATTTAGCTTCCATTCGCTTAGGGTTGTATTGTAATGGCGTCTTTCCGTACTAACGAAATTTTTTTCGGTATTGTTCACTGGATCAATGACTGCCTTAAAATGTCGGTTGCACCGGTTCCCTGACAGAAAATAAGATCCAGAATACTCAAGTCAGGTACAAATACGTTGCCAAAGTTCTGCGGATATGAAACCGGGCGATAAAACCTGCCATTTTGTACATTTCCCCGGGCATCGATCAGCGCATGTGCATCCAGAATATCCGCAGCCCACTGTCTTTCAAAGTGTTCGGTCAGAAGCAGTTTTTTTTGCCAACCGAGCCATTTCAGACATAATGTCAGCAGTTCAAGGTTCAGATCAAATAAGTAACTCCATTTTCGGCGGAATACGGCTTGCAATTCATCCGCATAATACTCAAAAAAAGGAGCCTTGCTGTAAGCCGTTACCAAACACCGCCAATGCCGTTCGGGCCAGGCCTGCCGATCATCGATCCGGACGTCCCGGATCAATTGCTTATGCGTACCGTTCAATACCGGTACCGTCAGCCGGTCAATGCCATTTGCCGTCAGGACATAACACCGATTTCTGTAACTTTGCTTTCCATAATGTTCGGCTGCTTCCAGCCAAACGGTCTCGAAGGGGAAGAGTGCAGTGAAATAAGTCAGGCTGGGCAGATAGTGTAATTCAATCCGAACGCCCTGACCTAAATGACTAACATGGTACTTTTCCAATATACTCGACGCATTAATAGTACCAAATAAATGAATTTCGCTTTGAACAAGCAAACGGTTTCCCAAATTTTTAATTTGACGGTATCGATTTGCTGATCGGATTACCCATTTCTCAATGATACTCTTTTTTTTTCGTTTTTTTTCCCGCCTTCCGATTTCCGTTTTATACGGTATTGCCAACGTTTTGTACTACCTGTTAGCCTATGTAATCCGGTACCGCAAAAAAGTAATCGAGACCAATTTAAAACGTTCATTTCCCGAAAAACCGGATGTTGAAATCCGGCAGCTTGCAAAAAAATTTTACCGCAATCTGGCCGATGTCCTGGTTGAGACGTTTAAGTTACCCGGAATGTCACCGGATGAATTAAAACAACGCGTTATTTTTACCAACCCGGAGCGGGTTCAAGGGCATCTGGCGAGCGGACAGGCGGTTTTAATCATGGCGTCGCACCAGTGCAACTGGGAATGGGCCCCCTCGGCCTCGGTCGTGAACGGCATGCCGGCCGATGCCATTTACAAGAAATTGACCAACCCCACCTCGGAGCAACTGGTGCGGTTTATCCGCGCCCAGTTCGGGGCCAAACCGGTCCCGATGAAATCGCTGCTGCGCGAAATGGCAACCCGGCGGCACGAAGCCCGGCTGATTGCCCTCGTCGCGGACCAGATTCCCGATCAGCCCGAATACGGCTACTGGACGACCTTCCTGCATCAGGAAACCCCCTTTTATCCCGGCCCCGAACGAATTGCCCGCAGCTTCAGGCTCCCGGTTTTTTACATCGAGATGGTACGGGTCCGACGCGGCTATTACAGCATGACCTTCCTCCCCCTCGCCGAACCGCCCTATGCGGACCTGCCGGAAGGCGAACTCCTGAACCGCTACCGGGATGTCCTGGAAAAAACCATCCGTCAACACCCGGCGGACTGGCTCTGGTCCCACAAACGCTGGAAACACAAACGGGACAAATACGCGAAGACGCAGGTAAAATTTTAGTGATGAATTAAGAGTTAAGAGTGATGAGTTGGCTGACGCACTATTTTAACCCGCGTCAGCCAACTCATCACTCTTAACACTTAATTCATCACTCCTACTGGTACTGGATATAAAGCGGTTTGGGGTCCAGCGCCAGGACTTCTTCGGGTTCCATCAGGTGCGGAACTTTATGCTTCGACCGGTAATCGACTTTCTTCAGATCGTTTTTGTAGAATAGCTTGAAACCGGTGTATTGCACCGGTTCTTTGACGATATAATCCCGGTACGAATCGATTTTGAGCGAGGGCGGTCCCCAGCCGTCCATGTCCATCACCACCGCCACGCGGGGGTCCAGCTTGATATTCTGGTAATTCGTCACCATGCGCTGGGTAAACCGGTGCACCACCAGCACTTTCGGCGGCAGGTTATTTTCCTTGACAATCCGGCTCAGGAATTGGATCGCATCGTTAACATCCGAAGCATCATATGTGCCAATTCTTGTACCCGGACGAGCACCGGTTTTCATCGAAAATTCGGGGTCAATCCCCAGGTGAACATACGGCAGTTTTAGGTATTTTTCCAGAAACGCCATTTCCCCTTTCAGATCGGCCAACCCCACCTGAATATCCAGAAAGACAATGGCGCCATGCTGGGCTCCCCAACTCATGACCTTGCGGATCGTCTTGTCGCTCATCCGCAGGCGGTATTTTCCGTCTTTCTGCGGAGTGCCCTGGGCCGAGATGGCGACCAGGTGCAGGGCTTTCTGGATGGGTTTTGACGGATCGGCTTTCTGCCAGCGTTCGGCTTCCTGATCGAGTCGGCGCAGCATTTCTTTGCGCGGATATTCGCCCAAAGCGCCCATTCGGGTCGAATGCGGGTTCCCGTAATAAGCCAGAATCCGGTGGTTGGGCAAGAGGGTGTCCGGCAGCGTACCCGCAAATTGCAGCGTATCGGCTTTCAGCGGATCGGTGTTGGTCGTTGTATCGACCGATGCGGTTGTCGGGCTTGTCGTAGCGGAAACGGAATCCTTCGCTGGCGTCGGCGTGTTGACGGCCGAGCTGTCGGTTTGGGTTGTTTCGTCGCCGTTTCCATTGGTGGACGAACAACTGGTTAACGCGTTGAATTGAATGAGAACTGAAGCAACTGCAATCATTTTCCATGCCGTCCGGCACAGCTTACCTCCTCCGTTTACCACTGTGTTTTGAGTATGAATGTGAATAGAATGTACGCGCCAGGGACCCCGGCCGGCCGGGGTATGTTTCCCAAAAATAGAAACTCTGTTATAAATTGAAATAGGAATCGGGAAATAAAGTCGGAGCCGGGCAAAATTCCTTTTAAGTGGTTATTCCTCCAGCACCCCAAGTCCCTGACGCACAACCTCAAAGTCATCGGTTGTTGCATTAATAATCGTGGACGGGACATTCCCGCCGATCCCGCCATCGATAACCAGATCAACCTGATGCTGAAACCGCTCAAAGATGATTTCCGGGTCGGTGATATAGGGCACGATATCGTCCTCGATATCTTTGATGGTCGTCGTAATAATGGGGTTGCCCAACTCCTTCACAATTTGACGGGGAATGTTATGATCAGGAATCCGGATGCCCACGGTCCGTTTGCTGGTGTGCAGAATTTTCGGTACCCGGTGGCTCACATCCAGAATGAAGGTGTACGGCCCCGGCAGAATCCGTTTCATTAACTTGAAAGCCTGATTGCCCACGCGGGCGTAATCGGCAATGTGACTCAGGTCGTAGCAAATGAACGAGAAATCGTTTTTCTGCGGTTTAATCCCTTTGATGCGGGCAATGCGCTCGATCGCGCGGATGTTGTGGATATCGCAACCGAGCCCGTAGATGGTATCGGTTGGGTAAATGATCACTCCGCCATCCCGCAGGATATCAACGACATGACGGATTTTTCGTTCTTCGGGGGAGTCGGGGTGAATCCGCAAAAATTCGGCTGGCATGGTATTTTAATGCTTTTCTGGTTAACAACCCTGCGGGAATTTGGTTGCAAATAACCGAAATCTGTACGCTTTCAA
The DNA here is from genome assembly GCF_042655385.1 of Larkinella bovis. Classification (NCBI taxonomy): domain Bacteria; kingdom Pseudomonadati; phylum Bacteroidota; class Cytophagia; order Cytophagales; family Spirosomataceae; genus Larkinella; species Larkinella bovis. The sequence goes on from NZ_JBHSMA010000001.1 coordinate 1,290,471, forward strand.
AAACCGGTTTTTTCCGGCCAGCCTATATTCCCGCGTTTAAAGCCCCCCGGCGAAACACCCGGTTTTTCTTCCAGGTCACGTAATTCCGATACAGGGAGTTGACCGGTATATGCCACTGGCACAACCGGAGAATCAGGGCCGTACGAAAATCCGGTTTTTCCATATATTCGAGTAGTTCCCGGAAACAAAACGCCAGTTTAAACTGCTCGGTATAAAAACATTCCCGGATGAACCACCGAATCCGGTTGGCCAGCGCAGCGTATTCGTCGGCGGTCTGGCACTGATCGAATGCTTTGTAGCAGACTTTCAGTGTGGATTCCAGCAGGGGGTTGTTGGCCGTATCGAATTGGGAGGAAAGCGATTGCCGAACGATTCGCTTGCTGGTCAGCACTTCATCCTGATAGTAATACCGGTAATGACGCGCCGTTCGAACCCAGAAATCAAAATCTTCATAACTCAGCGATTCATCATAACCGCCCAGACTTTCCAGCACATCTTTTCGCATCATCATCGTTGGGGTGGCCACAAAATACGACGCCAGAATCTCCTTAAAAACCCAGCCGGATGGAACGTTGACGGTGGCCTGTCCGGCAGGACTGATCGGGTAATGGTAGCCGGTCAACCGCCCTTTTTCGTCAATAAAGGCCGCATTGCCGAAGATCACCGCATAATCGCCCGGCAGGCGTTCAAAACCGGCCACCTGCCGGGCAATTCGTTCGGGATGCAGCAGGTCGTCGGCTGATAAATCAATCACATACCGCCCTTTCGCCCGTTTCAGTCCCTGATTAAACGCCCGACAGATTCCCACATTTTCGGTATTCCGAATCAGTTGAATTTCGGGCTGTTTTTGCCTAAACTCCTCTACCCGGGCGACCGACTGATCCGTACTGTTGTTATCAATGACAATTAATTCAATGGCGGGATAGGTTTGGTTCAGGACCGATTGCAGGGATGCGGAAATAAATCGTTCGTGGTTATAACTGGTGCAGATTACCGAGACCAAAGGCCTTCTCGACGCCAGGTATTCGGCCAGTAAGCCGGGCGATGCGCCTTCCAGGATTCCAGCCATGATGATGAAGATAGGACAGTTGTCGGACAAAGAAACTACCGAGCTTTACTCCGGCAATAGTAGGGATTATTCCTGGAGGAAATAGTATATAATTTAGCAAACGGCCAGGCTCGGGAATGCGTTGGCCGCCTACTAACTATCTCCGACTCTGGCACGGTTTTTAATACTGGTATCACTATAAGAAACAGTCAGAGCTGTGCCGAAAGGCGGGCTTGTGATTTTTTGGGTTAGGGTTATTGTAAATGCTCTCTGGCGGTTTGGGGGGCATTTATTGTTTTGTCTCCGGGCTTCGACGGTTTATTTCCTTTTCGGTATAGCACCACGTTCATATCGAAACCGATGATCAGTAATAAACAGACCAGATTAATCCAGATCATGAGGACAATCAGCGTACCGATGGATCCGTATAGCTTATTGTAGGAGCCAAAATTGGAGACGTAGTAGGAAAAACCGTAGGTCGTCAATACCACCAGCACCGACGCAATGACCCCGCCCGGATTCACAAATTTCCAATGCTTGTCAATGTCGGGCCCAAACTTGTAGATGACCGAAATAGCCGCAACAAAAACCGCAAAAACCACCAGGTACCGTGCTACGTTCAACAGCGTCGTCACCACGATATTGTCCAGAATCTGGATATGCTGGAGATAATCGGTAATTACACCCCCAATAACCAGGACCGCAATGGCCAGAAACAGGGCAAACGCCAGCATTAAAGTGAGGCCGAGGGCAATCAGCCGGGTTTTGAAAAAACCGCGCCGACCGGTCGTGTGCGACGAGTTGAAGGCCATCATTAACGACAGAATACCGTTGGTGGCCGCATACAAAGCCAGGATAAAACCAAACGACAAGACATTCCCCCGCGGGCGGCTGATGATGTCGTAGATGGTCGTTTTGACCGTATCGTACGTGGATGCAGGCAGCACCTGGGAGAAAAAATCCATGACCTGATCTTCCAGGTCAGGAATCGGAATCATTGGAATCAGCGTGAACAGAAAAATGACGGCCGGAAAAACCGCCAGAATCAAACTGTAAGCCGCCGAGGCCGCGCGCTCACTCGTATCGTTATCAGTTACGCGGGGAATATACAATCTCAAAAAATCAAACCAGTTCTGGTTGGAATCAAAGGCCTGGTGCTTTTGTAAAAAGAGTATAACACGCTGCACGCTATTATACTCCATCAATTTTTCCAACATACGGCAGATCAGTTACAAAACAGAAATTAAACCGCTGGCTCAAAAAAAGGTTTGAGTTTTTCGGTCAGTTCAGCCGGCGACTTGGTCAGTCGGCCGTTGCTGGCCAGCATAAAAACCAGGGTGGTTTCACCCGTATTCAGGTGCTTTCCCTCCTGGTTGTAAATGTCGTAATGAAACACAATCCGAACGCTGGGCAACTCCCGGATCGTCACCCGGATGGTCAGCAGATCGTCGTAACGCGCCGGGCGCAAATACCGCGAACGGTTTTCGTAAACCGGCATCATCACGCCCGATGCTTCCATTTCCTTGTAATGAAACCCCAGGCTCCGCAGCGCTTCTACCCGACCGATTTCGTAATAACGGGCGTAATTTCCGTAATAGACATAACCCATCTGATCGGTGTCGGCGTAACGAACCCGAATGGGGGGAACTTCGTAGGTGAACATATTTTTCCGGGAGACCAGGGACGCCAGACAAGAGAACAAAGACTTTTCACCTGTAGCGTTTTTCTTTATTCTTTTGTCTCACCTCTCTTGTCTCATCTCTTTCAGCTTATTTCATAATGCCCCGCTTGTTCAGTTCAGCGTGGTAGATCCGGGCGTTGTTCATGTGCTCTTCGTACGTTTTCGCAAACGTATGATAACCGGAAAAATCCGCCCGGGCCACAAAATACAGATATTCGTGGGTTTCGGCGTTCAGTACGGCATCGATCGAGCTCAGCGTCGGTAGGTTGATCGGCCCCGGCGGCAAGCCTTTAAACCGGTACGTATTGTAGGGGGAGTCGATCTGTTTATGAACGTTGAGCACCCGGCGAATCGTGAAATCGCGGTGGGCAAACACAAGCGTCGGATCAGCTTCCAGCAGCATTCCTTTTTTCAACCGGTTGAGGTACACCCCGGCAACCCGTGGTTTTTCGTCGTTCTTTTTACTTTCCGACTCGACAATGGAAGCCAGCGTTTGTACCTGCGTCTGGCTCAGGCCCATATCCTTCGCTTTTTGCTGCCGTTCGGGCGTCCAGAATTTCTTGTACTCCTTGCCCATGCGATCCAGAAAATTGTCGGCGCTGGTCGTCCAGAAAAATTCGTAGGTGTTTGGCAGAAACATGCACATGATGGTGGTCGTATCGAAACCGTAATGCGCACAAACCGCCGGGTCTTTCAGCAGGGAATCCAGCTTCTTCGGGCCAAATTCAAATCGATTCCCCAACTTGGTAATCAATTCATCTTTGAGCCGGATGTTGTTGAAGGTCAGCTTCATCGGATCCTGATCGCCCGAACGGAGCTTGCGGATCGCATCCTGATTACTCATCTCTTTCTGAATGACATAGCGGCCATACCGGACGTGATCGGTGTACTTCATAAACCGGGCCAGAAACCGGAATGACATTTTATCATTGACCACCTGGTGGGCTTCGAGCGAGTCCATGACGGTTTCGAACGTGGCTCCCCGGGGAATAAACAATTCAAAATCCTTGTCATTTTCACCCACCTGGAGGTTGGGCGTTTTAAAAATCTGCCACGCATAAAACGACAGCGTAGCCAGCAGCACAGAGGCAATAATCAGAACGGCAGCGACAAAGGTACGGGACATAAAAATGGAGATTCGTTTCTGGTTTCTGGTTTATGGCTGGTTAATTACCCGGGTACACTTTGGGCAAACGATAAACCCGAAACGATAAACTAGTTGTGATTGCAAAGGTAGCAAGGATGGTGATTACCTGATAACAATTCATCGGTTTGCGGTGGGCGGTTTTTGCATCCGCCGGTAATTCGGAAGATTGACCAGCAAAACCCCTACCAGGATAACCAGCAACGCCAGCAATTGCCGGAGTGAAAAGGACTCGTTGGCAAACAGGCCGCCCAGCAAAACCGCAACCACCGGATTGACGTAGGCATACGTACTGACCACCGCCGGTGGACGGATTTTTAGCAACCAGAGATAGGCCAGGTAGGTAATGACGGACCCCATCAGTACCATGTAGGCCAATGCCAGCCAGGATCGAACGGTTACCTGCGAAAAGTGAAAACCGCCCAATTCGCCGAAAAGCAGGCTCACCAGGCCGCTGAACAACCCGGCCGCCATCAGTTGAATACTCCCGTTCAACTGCGTTGAAGAAGGCGACGGGTGGTATTTAGCGTAAAGGGAACCTACCGTCCAGAAAATTCCGCCTGTCATCAAAACGCCGATGCTCACCCAGTACGTTCCGGCCGATTGCAGCAGTTGAGCGGTTTGTCCCGGCTGCATCAACAGCCACCCCACGCCCAAAAAACCGATCACCAGACCGCCTGGAATCAACCAGCTGGCAAAATAAGTGGCCCACTGCCGACGGTCCAGAAGGACAAACCAGAACGGCAGGGTCGTCACCAGAATAGCGGCCAGACCGGACGGAATAAACTGCTCGGCCCAGATCACCGAAACCGTTCCGCCAAACAGCATCAGAATCCCGCTCAACGCGTTCCGGCCTACGGTTTGTTTCGTCAGTTCCACCTGCCCGTTCAGCCAGCACCAGCCGAACAGCAGAACGCCCGCGATGCTAAAACGAAGCGAGGCCATCAGAAACGGCGGAATACTCTCCAGCCCGATCAAAGCCGCCAGAAAAGTTGATCCCCAAATAATGTAAATGGCCGCGAAAGCCAGGACGACCTGCAACGGTTTGGGTTGTGATGAATCCATTTTGGCTCGTGTTCCTATTCCCACTTCACTCCAAATCGCTCTGCCAGCTCCCGCAGACTCTGAACCACAGGTTCGATCAATGGCAAACCGTGCTCCTCGCGCTCGGCCTCCATTTCCCGCTCCGGGTCGCCGGGAATCAGCACCTGCTTCCCTTCCACCGCGCGCGCCTTCCGGAATGCCCCGATCCAGTTGTCCATGTGCTGCTTGAACTCCTCCGCCGGTCGGAAAGCATCCACGCGCATGGCGCCAAAGAAATGCCCGGTTCCGGCACCAACACCTTCCTGCGCAGCCATAAAACCGGCCGTTGCGAAGGGGGGCACCCACGGACCGTAATTGGCCCCCGACAAAACACCGGAGAAAATATCGACAATCGCCCCCAACCCGTAGCCTTTGTGACTTCCGTGCTCGCGGTCGGAACCCAGTGGCAACAACGCCCCGCCGTTCCGGATCGGGTTCGAATCCGTCGAGGGCTGACCCTGGGCATCCTGCGCCCAACCAAGCGGAGCCTCCTGCCCTTTCCGTTGCAGAATTTCCATCTTGCCGTAGGCCACCGCCGTCGATGCAAAGTCGGCCACAAACGGAGGCTGCGTCAGCGCGGGGACAGCCACCGCAATGGGGTTAGTTCCCAGCAACTTATCAAGCGAAAATGTGGGAGCAACCAGCGGGGCCGCATTGGTCATCGTCATCCCGATCATATCGTGTTCGAGGGCCAGCATGGCGTGATAACCGGCAATACCAAAGTGGTTGGAGTTCCGCACGGCGACCCAGCCGGTTCCGGCCACGCGGGCTTTTTCGATGGCAATCTGCATGGCTTTCGGCCCCACCACCAGCCCAACACCCCGGTCGCCATCGACCACCGCCGTCGAGGGGGTTTCGTGCACGATCTGAATGTTGGGCGCTGGATTCAGACGCCCGTGATCATACAGCCGGACATACCCCGCCAGCCGGGCCACCCCGTGGGAGTCAACGCCCCGCAGGTCGGCCTGAACCAGTACCGTAGTCGCTAACTCGGCGTCGGCATCCGAAAAGCCAATCTGACGAAAAATCTGTTTAGTAAATGTTTTGAGTTGCGAAACGGAAATCATGTACGTATGGCTACGAAGCCGAATAAAGGCATTCGGCTTCCCGGTTTTGATGAAGGTTTACGAAAGCGAAACCGGTAGACGGTTTTGTTTTGTCACAAAAATAGAGGACAGATTAAACGAATCCGCTTCTAATGGTATCTAATTCTTACTTGATTGATTCCCATCATTCCGACACATGAAGAAACTTACCTTATTACTGCTGGGCTTTACCGGGTTTTCCATCGCGCAGGCTCAGGACGACGAACAGCGTATTTCCTCAACAGTTCAGCACGTTACGGTTTTTCTGAACCGCGCCCAGCTGACCGCCCAGGCCCGCACCACCCTCCAACCGGGCACGACCCGGCTGATTATTGAGAATGCCTCGGCCCAGACCGACCCACAAAGCATTCAGGTCAGTGGTAAGGGCGATGCCGTCATGCAGGGCGTTCAGTTCCGGACCAACTTTCTAACCAAAGTGACTAAACCGGTTTCGCTGCAACGACTGGAAGACTCCTTACGACTGGCCCGGGATGTGTTCGACGGCCTGAATCTCCAGAAAGAAGTTCTGGACAATGAAAAGAAAATGGTGCTGGCCAACCAGAAAGTGGGCACCGAGAAAGGAACCGTGGTGGAAGAAGTCGAAGATATGGCCGATTTTTTCCGTACCCGCCTGACGGACGTGGGCAAGAAATTGCTGGCGCTGGACAAACATCTGAAAATACAGAAAGAAAAGGTAGATCATCTGGAGGGCCAGGTGAGAGAGCAGAATGCCCGACGTGAGCGGCCCGTGGGCGAAATAGAAGTGACCCTGACGGCCAAAAACCGCACCGCCATCGACCTGGAGCTGAGCTATGTAGTCAACAACGCCGGGTGGGTACCTTTCTACGATATCCGGGTGCGCGATACCAAAAGTCCGGCGACGCTGGCCTACAAGGCCCAGGTGTACCAGAATACCGGTTTTGACTGGCAAAACGTCCGGCTAACCCTCTCCACGTCGAACCCGGCGCTGCCCGGCAACCAACCTCAGTTGGAAACTCAGTACGTGACGTTTTACGAACCCCGGCCGGTGCCGGTGAGCGCGCTCCCCCGCCCGAAAATGCTAACCCGACAAGCCGAAACCGCCAACGATGCAGCCACAGCCCCCGCAGCCGAACTGGCCAGCACCGCCGATTTTACGCAGGTTAGCGAACAGCCCACGAGTGTTAACTTTGAGATTTCCATTCCGTACACCATTTTGGCCAATAACCGCCCGCAGGTGGTCGACATTCAGACCGGCGAACTTCCGGCGACCTACCGGTATACGGCCACGCCCAAAATGGATACGGATGCGTTTCTGGTGGCCACGCTTTCGGGCTGGGAAAAGCTGAACCTGCTCAACGGAACGGCCCGCACCTATTTTGAAGGAACGTACGTGGGCGAATCGCAGGTCAATCTGCAGCAAGCGGGCGATACGCTGACCCTCGGCCTGGGCCGCGACAAAAAGATCATTGTCAAACGGGAAAAAACCCAGGATTTCAGCAGCCGAAAGGGCCTGAGTTCGTCCGTGCGCGACACCTACAGCTACAAAATTACCGTTCGGAATACCAAAGCCGAGCCGGTCAACCTGACGGTTTTCGACCAGCTTCCGGTTTCGACCGACAGCCGGATTGAAGTGGAACTCGACGAAAGCTCCGGCGCCGAACGGAATCCGGAAACCGGTCGGCTAACCTGGAACCTGTCGCTCAAACCCAATGAAAGCCGGGAGCTGGTTTTTCGGTATACCATCAAATACCCGAAAGGCAAGCAGTTGGTCAATGCCAACTAATCACCCAGCATCAGGGCGTCAATGCGCTGCCGGACCACCGCTGGCTCCACCTTTAATTTCAAATAAGCCTGGTTGGCCTGAACGGGTGCCTGCCAGACATTGCTGCCGTCGGCGGCCACCGCGCAGTGCCCATCCCGGACCACGGTAAAATATTGATCTGCGCCTTCAACGGCTTCCAGGACCGAGATCTGATCCCAACTCGCCCGGCCCTTGAAGTCGTTGTAGTGGAGATAGCCTTTGTAAATCGGGCTATCATGCTTACTCCGGCTTTTAAAATCTGCCCCTCCGGTCACGACCTGGTTCCCAACCTCCCAACCGGCAAAGATTACCGGCAATTTCCACTTGGCCAGGCAATTGACGGTCGAGGCCGGGTCGGGCCGGTAAAAATTGGCTTCCTTGCCCGACGGGAATTGCCCACCCATGCACGACCAGGACTTCACCTTCCGGCTAATCAATTCCTGGCCCGAAAGCGGGCTGATGTGGTCGGGGGCCGAATCGATGAGCCGGCTTAAACTGGTCAGGTGGCCGATGGTGATGATGACCACACTGCCGTCAGGTTGCCCGGCCAGCAAGCGCCGGTAGACCGAGGTGCTGGTCTCGGCGGTTTCGTTGGATTTAATTTTGTGGGGAAATTCCTCGGCAATCTTCCGGGTGTATCTTGAAAACTCCTTCAGCGAATCCGTCTGACTCACGCCAATCGGAATATCCGGCCGGCCAAAATAGGTGTTGATCGCGTCCGTACAGGCCGCGCTGTACTTGTCATCACTCGTCACAATAACGCCCAGAATCCGCGCCTTCCCGGTTTTTTCGTAGGCATGCAACATCGCCAGCGCTCCCACATCATCCACATCCGAATCCATATCCGTATCCAAAATAACCGACAACGGCTGACTCTTCGAAGCGGTAGTCGAGGTCTTGGGCGAACAACCCAGGCTCAGCAATCCTACGGACAATCCCAACAATAGCTTTTTCATCGTTCAAATCGTAAATATAGCGCACCCCCGACCGGACCGCCGGAGGTACGCTAAGAAACTTAACTACAAATCAATAACCGGGATTTTGCGGGTAATTCGAGGTGGACAAATCAATCTGCCGTTGCGGAATCGGCATCAGCAAATGCATTTCTTTGATATTGGCTGCTCCCACCGGGTGGCCATATTTCTTCACCCGTTCCACCAGTTTTCCGGTACGCAGCAAATCAAACCGCCGGTTGGCTTCTCCCGCCAGTTCGCGGGAGCGCTCATCCAGGATGAGATCGATGTTTAGCTCGCTTTCTTTGATACTAAAATCGACCCCGGGTCGAGCCGCCCGTTTTCTCACTTCATTGAAGTATTTAGTCGCTTCGGTCAGCTTGCCTTCCATCATCAACGCTTCAGCCGCCAACAGGTAGGTTTCGCCCAGTCGGAAGACGATAAAGTCCTTATTACCCCGGGTTTCATTAAACGACGGACGGGTAGGGTCCTGGTATTTTTTCAGGGCCCAGTGAAACTCGATGGTACCGCGCCAGCTTTCGTCGATGGGGTCCCCAAACTTCTTCCCGGCGGGCAGGGAGGCCGGGTTGTTGTAGGAATAGTCATCAAACCGACGCCAGACATTCCACCGCTGGTCCTTTTTCTCATCGTACATACTCATCAGGTAATCGGTCGGCGCAAACCGGGTCCAGGGCCGCCCCCATTCCAATGTCCGCTGCATGCCCGGAATATCGCTGTAGGAGTTGGTGAACCACATATGGGCCGTATTCCCCGCCGAGCCCGAATTGATTGGATCGTTTTCATACTGGATTGACCAGATGATTTCGGAATTCGTCTGGTTGGACGGATCGAAGATTTTAACGTAATCCGCTTCCAGCCGGTGATTACCACTGTTGATCACCTTCAGGGCGTTTTCCGACGCGGCTTTCCAGTTTTTGAGCACCAGGTAGACCTGCGCCAACTGGTGCTGAGCAGCCGCCTTGGATAAGCGCCCCAACTGCGGGCTCTTGGCGGGCAAATTGGCCTCCGCATACAGCAAATCCTTAACGATCAGGTCGTATATTTCCGATGTCGGATTGCGCTTGAAGTCGGTTTGTAATCCCACGGTGGGTTCGGTCAGCAGACTCACATCACCGAACAACTGAGTCAGGTAAAAATAGCTATGCGCCCGAATGAACCGCGCTTCGGCCATCAACTGGTTTTTAGCCTCCTGGTTCATGGTCACATTATTCTCATTGGCCAGAATGGTGTTCGCCAGATTAATGGTTTTGTAAAAATTGGTCCAGACATAATTGACCTCGCTCAGTGCGGAGGTGAGGTTTGCATCGTATTGAATCAGGTAGGCTCCCACGGCGGCTTTCCCGCTAAAGAACTGATCCGTTCCGAACAATGAAAAATATAAGGGCTGGGCATCTTCGCCATAAATGGGCCGCAGACTTGCGTAGGCGGCATGGACGCCCTGGCGTAGGCCGGTTTCGGTGGTATAAAAGCTTTTCGGATTCAGAACCGAAACGGGATTTTCTTCCAGAAACTCCTCCGTACAGGAGCATGAACCGAGGCCGAGCGTAAGCAGCAGCAGGGTTCGTTTAAAGTAGGTATTCATGATCGTAATGGCGGTCGGTTAAAGGGTTAGGTTTACTCCCAACAGGAATAGTTTGGTAGAAGGATACGAGCCATAGGCCGATCCAGCTTCCGTATCCCAGCCTTTGAAATTGGTAAAGTTGAACGGATTGTTCAGGCTACCATACACCCGTAGTGACTGGATTTTCGCTTTCTGGATCAGGCTGCTGGCGAACGTATGCGACAGCGTGATGGTTCTGACCCGTACGTAGGATCCATCCACATAACCCAGCGAACTTATATTGGGACTAGCTGTTCCGATGGCCTCCGTACGCGGGTAACGCGTATTGGGGTTCTCCGGGGTCCAGTAATCCACAAAAACAGGAATATTGAAACGGGAATTCAGGTTATCGAGGTTTGATGAATACAAATCACTCTTGATCTGAAAGTTCTGGCGAGCGTATACAAAAACGGAAAGCGACCATCCTTTGTACCCGAAGGTGTTGGTTAAACCGCCCGTCCATTTGGGGAAAGGCGAACCCAGAATCACCCGGTCGTCGGCATTGATTTTTCCGTCGGCATTGACGTCCTCCACCTTGATCTGGCCCACCTGACGTTCGTATTTTTTAGCCTCCTCAGCCTCCGATGCCTGCCAGATTCCCTGATACCGGTGATCATAATACACCTGAATGGGTTGCCCGATAAACCAGGCATTTCCAACGTCATTTGTGTTATTGGTCAACAGCTTGCGGATTTTATTCCGGTTGGTCGCCAGATTCAGATCCGTGGTCCATTTAAAACCCGAGGACGAATTGATATTGGTTGATTGCAGACTCAGCTCAAATCCCTGGTTGCGGGTGGCGCCGATGTTGGTCATGATGTTGGCATAGCCGGTGGTGGGCGGGAGTGCCTGACTCAGCAGCAGATCATCGGTATTCGTCATGTAGTATTCGGCCGAACCCGTCACCCGGTTTTTCAGTATGCCAAAATCCAGACCGATGTTGAACTGACGCGAGGTTTCCCATTTCAGATCCGGGCTGGGCAGTGAACTCGGACCAAAACCCAGTGCGGGATTGGAGCCAAACAGGTAGGCCGACCGGCTGAGGCCACCCAGGGTCTGATACGGAGCAATGGCCGTATTACCCACCAGACCGTAACTCGCCCGCAGCTTCAAATCGCTTAACCAGGTTGTTGCGCCCTGTACCCAATCTTCTTCAATGACGCGCCAGGCCAGCGAGGCCGATGGGAAGAATCCGAATTTATTGCGGTCGCCAAAGCGGGACGAACCGTCCATCCGGGCCGCCAGCGTAACCAGGTATTTTTCATTGAAGCCATAGTTGACCCGGGCCATATACGACAGCAGTTTCCAGTCTTCAAAACCGGTATCAAATCCTTTAATGGCCCCACTCGACAGTTTCTGCCACTCGACCAGATTCGTCGGGAAGCCCTGAGCGCTCACGTTCGTATAATCATACTTCCGGTTCTGGATACTGTGGACAAATGTGACATTCAGGTTGTGCTTTTCTTCAAAAATCTTGCTGTAGCGCAGCACATTTTCCAGCGTGTAGGAATAGCTGTCCGAACGATTGCTTTGTCCCTCATCCAGTCCCCCTTTTTTGGCGTTGGTTTCCGACCCGATGTACCGTCCATTTTTCGTAAAGGACAAATCAGGGCCAAAGTTCAAGCGGTAGGTTAGGTTTTTGTGCAACGCCAGTTCGCCATACAAGCTGAGAAAAACCCGGTTTCCCCACGTCTTGTTGATGTTATTGGCAATATCGGTCATCGGGTTCGCCACCAGTTGTTCACTCTGGGTCGGGTACAGCAGCAGCTTGCCGTCGGCGTCGCGCACATCGCCAAGCGGACTAATCTGGGAAGCCGCCACCAGGGCATTTCCTACGTCAACGGTATTCGTCAGACTGCGGGTAAACAGGGAGGACACTCCGAATTTGATGGTTTTATTAATCTGATGGTCCAGGTTGATCCGCAACGAGCCCCGCTCAAAGTCGGAAGGCTTGATGATCCCGTTTTGTTTGAGGTAGTTCAGCGAGACCAGAAACTTGGTCTTTTCGTTTCCGCCCGACACGCCAATCTGGTGGTTTTGCTGCGGAGCATTCTGGGTCAACAGCAAATCCTGCCAGTTCACCGATTTTCCGGCCCGGTAGTTGGCCAGTTCTTCCGGTGCCAGCAGCACATTCAGGTTATCGGTTTTGCGGGCAATTTTCCGGAAAGACAGAAAGTCCTCGGCCCCCAATACCTTCACCTGGTTCTGAATATTCTGTACCCCGTAGTACGAATCGACACTCACCTGGGTTTTGCCCGAACTGCCGCGCTTGGTGGTGATCAGCACGACCCCATTGGCCGCCCTGGAGCCGTAGATGGCTGCAGCAGAGGCATCTTTCAAGACCTCCACCGACTGGATGTCGTTGGGGCTGATCTGGTTTAAACCGCCATCGAACGGAATGCCATCCACCACGTACAGCGGATCGTTACCGGCCTGAATGGAACGCTGACCCCGCACCCGAACGGTCATGCCGGAGCCGGGCGCATTCCCGGCGGCCACCACATCGACACCTGCCGCCTGCCCCTGCAATACCTGCTCGGCCGACACCACCGGTACGGCTTTCACCTTTTCGGCCGAAATCTGGGAGATCGCCCCCGTGACGTCGCTCTTTTTCTGGGTACCATACCCCACCACAATGACTTCGGACAGGACTTTATTATCGGTTGCTAACTGGATGTCCAGTACCGCGTTGGATCCAACCTGCCGCTCCTGAGAAACGTATCCCAAAAAGCTGACCACGATCACGCTACCCGGACCGGCGACGGTCAGTTTATAGCTCCCCTCCGAATCGGTGATGGTGCCGTTGGTGGTTCCTTTTTCAACAACATTTACGCCGGGAATGCCAACGCCTTTTTCATCCGTAATGCGTCCGGATACCAGCTCTTTCCGAACGGAATACGAGCCGGATATTTCTCTACTTGTTTGGTTAGCAGCCAGTAGGGTCTGGGCGTGCGGGATTAGCGGACAAAATAACAACAATAGCATTCCGCCAACCCTTTTTTCAAAGGATCGAATAGGCTTGTACATAAAAATGGATTTAGATGGAATAGTTGACTAACGGGCCCCGATCAATAGCGATAAGCCCAACACATAGAAAAAGAGCATGAGATTGAGCAGGGTGTAGGTGCCTTTGGGAGCATTCCTGAACTCACGCCAGACATAGATCCCCCAAAGAGCCGCTACCACCGTGGCGCCCTGCCCCAGCCCGTACGAAATGGCCGTTCCGGCTTTATCGGACGCAATAATACTGAACGACATCCCCAGACACCAGATGGCTCCGCCAAGTATTCCCATGAGATGGCTCCGCAGGCTGCCCTGAAAATAGTCGCGGTAGGTAACCGGGCAGCCCACGAAGGGCCGAAACATCAGGAAGGTATTGAAAACAAAATTGCTGAGAAAAATCCCGACCGAGAAGACCACTACGGCGGTATAGGGACTCAGTTTACCCGGTTCCGGAACCGAAAAATCCGTAAACATCGAGGCCGCCACGTATTTGTAAAAGTAGCCCATCAGGCAGCCGCTCACAACCGCCAGGATCAATCCTTTCACCGATACATTCAGGGTTTGCGCCAGTTTCCGATACGCCTGAGCATTCAGGGCAATCGCCAGTACAATCAAAGCGACACCCCCGAAAATCAGGACCGGATTGCCGACTGGCAGGTCCAGGTAATTCACGACGACACCGATCGCGAGGGCCAGCCCGACGCCGACCGGGAAAGCAACCGACATTCCCGCGATGGAAATGGCGGCACTGAGCAGAATATTGGAAAGGTTGAAGATAACCCCACCGAGTAAGGCGGAATACAGATTGCTCCGATCCACTTGTTGCAGATCCGGCAGAAACGACCGTCCGCCTTCGCCCATACTGCCTAAGGTGAAAGCCAGTAACAGGGATAAAAGTAAAACTCCGATCACGTAGTCCCAGTAAAATAGCTCAAATCGCCAGTTGGAAGCCGCCAGCTTCTGGGTATTGCCCCAGGAGCCCCAGCAAAGCATGGTGACCACGCAGAACAAGACCGCCAGGGTATAGGAAGGAATAATAAACATATCAAATTGGGTTTAGGAATACAGGATTAGGGCATTATCAGAAAGCGTGGGAATGGCCATCGGGCGTCGTTAACGGAAGCCCATCCACTTCCCGCCGGTACGGTATGGACGATTGAGCACCCATACGGGTGACGGAAATCGAAGCCGCTTTGCAGGCAAAGGCAACAGCCTGTTCGAGCGGCTGATTCTCGGCTAAGGCAACCGCCAGCGATCCGTTGAAACAATCCCCGGCGGCCGTGGTGTCCGTGGCGGTTACGGGCGGAGCCGGAATGAGCTTCGATACGGACTCTGTACACAAGTAGGCTCCCTTTGCTCCCAGGGTGATGATGGCGTTGGCAACCCCCATTTCCCGCAGTTTTTGGGCAGCCTGTTCCGCCGTTGCCAACGTTGTAACCCGGATACCGGTCAGCCGTTCGGCTTCGGTTTCGTTGGGGGTAATTAAATACAAACTGGCTAACAAATCCGTGGGCAGAGCCTGCGCCGGAGCCGGATTCAGCAGCACCCGCAATCCTTTTTCGGAACAGCGCCGGATGGCATACGCCACGGTTTCCAGCGGAATTTCCAGTTGGAGCAGCACGAAGGCCGAATCACCGATCGAATCCAGGGCGGGTTCGACATCCGAGGGCTTTAACCGGCTGTTGGAGCCGGGCGCCACCGAAATGCAGTTTTCACCCTGCGCATCGACATTGATCAACGCTACTCCTGACGCATATTCTCCATCCGTAACGACATACCGAACATTGATTTTTTCGCGCTGAAATTGCTGGACGGCCTGTTTTCCAAAAACGTCATTTCCCACCTTCGCCACAAAAGTTACCGCGCCCCCTAATCGCGCTGCGGTCACCGCCTGGTTGGCCCCTTTACCACCCGGATTCATCAGGAACTTCCCGCCAATAACGGTTTCACCGGGTGCCGGTAACTTCTGGGATTTCACCACCATATCGGTATTGGAACTACCGATAACAAGGATTGCATTTTGCTGGGCCATTTTACGCAAGACAATAAGAATTTTATCCAAATCTATCCACCATTCGTCATAATTAGCGAACCATTTTTTTATCATTTAGCTAAAGCTAATCCGCCAGACTGTATCGGCCTAACGGCCTTATTTGCCAAAATAACAGTATAAAAAGGCCAAAATCACCTTGTCAAGGCAGTCCCGACTGGTTACTCCTATGCATTCCCTGGTCACCTTATTTTCCCTGGTTCATTCGCTGACCAAATCCGAAAAGCGCTATTTCCGGCTTGTGGCTTCTGCGCAGAATGGGGATAAAGATTACTTGCGGCTCTTCGATTGCCTGGAGCGGTCGCCATTTTTCGATGCGGTCTTAAAAGAAAAGCTGACGGCTTTATTTCCCGGTCTTACCATCGAACCGGCCCGGAAATATCTATACCGGGTAATTATGAAAAGCTTACGCCAGTTTGAAGCCGATTCGCAGGTAGAAACCCAATTGATGAATTTACTACAGGATAGCGCCATCCTGTTCAACAAAGGGTTGATCGATGCCGGTTTTGAACAGTTGGAAAAAGCCAAGCGGCTGGCGCTACAACACCAGAAGTTTCAGTTTTTCATTCTGGCCGGGCGTCAGGAACTTCAGTTTCTGATTCGTCTCCAGTTTGCCGGAGTAGACGAGTTTAGCCTGATCGAAAAGCAGGAAAAGATTCGGGAGTTACTCGCCCATGAAACAACGCTTCAGCAGCAATCCTCTTTGTATGAAGTCCTGTTGCTGCGGTACTGGAAAAAGGGTGTGGTTCGGAGTCAGCAGGAAATCACCCGCCTGAACGACCTGCTCCTCGAAGAACACCACATTCTGAACAGCCACCAACTGCAAACGTTTGATTCCCAGCAACTACACCTGCACTTCCAATCGATCTACTTCCTGATGACGGGAAACTCGCCGGGAAGCCTCAGTATTTTCTACGAGTTGGATGCCCTTTTTCAGAAAAACCGTCACCTCTGGTCGGGTACACCGCTTTACTACATTCAGTTGTTAACCGGCATTTTGCACACCCTGCGCCGACTGGGCAGGTACGAAGAAATGACGTTCTTCCTGCATCATTTACAAGCGTTGCCGGTTACGTCGGGTAGTTTAGCTCTCCAGGTGAAGTACCTCATCCTGGAACATGAACTCCAGCGGGCCGTCGATCAGCATCAGTATCCGGAAGCCCTGCAACTCATCCGGCAACATGCCTTGCTGGAGCGTGAACTGGGGCAGCTCCCGTTTGCCATTCAGGCCCAGCTCGGCCTTATGGTGAGTCGGGTGTGGTTTGGGTTGCAGGCCTATTCCACCGCCTTGCACTGGATTAACCGGATTCTGAATCAGCCCGTGGATTCGCTCAACCGGCTTTTATACGTTAGTTGCCGCCTGATGAACCTACTCATTCACACAGCCCTCGACAACCAGGATTACCTGGATTACGAAATTCGATCGATCGAGCGCAAGTTAAAAAGCGAGCCATACGGGTTTCGCGCCGAGCGGCTGGTGTTAAACTTGTTGAAACAATGGCTTAAGAATAAACCGTTAAACGAGTTTAGCGACCAACTGGCTTTGCTGGCTGATGACCCGTTTGAACAACAGCTCATTCTGGATCTTGGCTTGAAAGACTGGGTCAGGAGGATGGGCCATGCGCCAAAACCACAGTAATCGTTGCCGGTTTTTGACGATTTCTAGCGGCAAAACCGTTATTATTTTGCTAATTAAACCGCGCCATAAGCGACTTCGTTACCCACTTTTTCCGTTAATTCTTGTTTACAGACTTATGATTCATGCCCTTCATATATCGGTTTTATTGCTCCTGACGGCCCCGTTTGTTCACGCGCAAACCGACACCCTTTCCATTGACTCGCTGATGATCAAACAGAAATCACCGTACGTCGCCCTGCTCAAACCGGGGCAGAAATACCTCACGCTGGACGTAACCGGGCGACTGGGCGGTTTTCAGCGGCACCGGTTTTTTCCGAACGAAGAAATTAAATTCCGCTATAAAGGCCGCAAATACCGGGAAACACTCTATGCCGTAACGGATTCCACGCTGATCCTGATTCTGGAAGACCCAAATACGTTTCTGGACGAAGCCGTTCATTTTCCGCTCAGCAAGATCGAAAAAATCTACGTCAACCGGCAGATTCCGTTCATCACGCAGGGCACGTATCTTTTCCCCATCGCGGGTACATTATTTTTTGTGGCCGATGTTGTCAACCTGTCCCGCGCCGAAAAGCGGTTGACCGCCGATGCCCGCGCCCTGAAAGCTCCGGCGGTGATGATGGCCCTGGGTGCCATCTGCTATAAACTGAGCTTCCCACTTTACAAAATCAATAAAAACAACCGCCTGAAAGTCTTGGAAACCTATTAGCTGTCAACCAATTACGAAGAATGAAGGATGAATAACGAATGGAGCCCTGCTTAGTCTTCGTTCATAATCCATTCTTCATTCTCCACCATTCATCATTCATTTGATTAGTTTTGCGGAAAATTTCACCAATTGGTTTCTGCTTTGAACGCTGTACGTCTGACCCCTCCTGCCGGCCCCATTCGGGCCACCATTCCGTTAGCTTCTTCCAAAAGTGAGAGCAATCGCGCCCTGATCATCAACGCCCTGAGCGGTTTTCGCGGGACGTTGCACAATGTTTCGGCCGCGCGCGACTCCCAAACGATGATCCGGTTGTTGCAATCGGAGGATTCGGTGGCCGACGTGCTGGATGCCGGCACCACGATGCGGTTTCTCACGGCGTATTTTGCGGTCACGGGTCAGCACAAAACCCTGACCGGCACCCCACGCATGTGCGAACGGCCCATCGGCCTCCTGGTCGATGCGCTACGCACGTTAGGCGCCGAAATCGAGTACCTGAACAAGGACGGATTTCCGCCCCTGGTTACCAAAGGCTTTTCCGGGAATGGCACCAACCGGCTGGCCATCCGCGGGGATGTGAGCAGTCAGTACATCTCGGCCCTGCTGATGATCGCCCCCACCCTGCCCGACGGTCTGACGCTGGAACTTACCGGCGAGGTGGGTTCAAAACCGTATATCGGGATGACCTTGCGGCAAATGGAACACTTTGGCGTTCAGGCCATCGCCAATTGGGAGACTAAAACCATCACGGTTCCCTCCAAACCGTATTCGCCAACCGATTACGCGGTTGAATCCGACTGGTCGGGAGCCAGCTACTGGTTCAGTATGCTCGCGCTGGCCGAAGACGAAACCTCGGAAATCGAGCTGTTGGGACTGAAAGAAAATTCGTTGCAGGGCGACAGCGCCATTGTCGACATCATGCGACCGCTCGGAGTCGAAAGTACGTTTACCCCAAAGGGCGTGGTCCTGACCAAAACGCCGTCACAACCGTCGCTCGCCTGGGACTTTACCGACTGTCCGGATCTGGCCCAAACCGTAGCCGTCTGTTGCGCCATAAAAAATATTCCGCTTACCCTGACCGGGATCGAAAGCCTAAAAATTAAAGAAACCGACCGGGTTTTCGCCCTGCAGACGGAACTCAAAAAAGTGGGGGCGGAACTGGTCGAAATAACGCCCGGTGCCCGGGATGCCGGCGACAATAGCCGGTCTTATTGCGTTCGTCGGCTGGCCGACGCACCGGGGTCGCTCCCCCATTTCGATACGTACGACGACCACCGCATGGCAATGGCTTTCGCGCCGGTGGCCATGCGTCAGGAAATCGTGGTCAACGAACCGGGAGTCGTCGCCAAATCATATCCGTCATTCTGGGAGGACATGGCCCGCGTGACCACGGTAAAACCGGTCGAATAAACGATTAGAATTCCATTAGATTTTCGAAGAACCTGCCAGATCCAAGCGATTTTGCAGGTTTTTTTTGTATCATTCCCTACATTTACGAGACTCACTGAACCTGTTTTACTCTTGGATACGATTCTTGCTTTTATCAGCAGCATTCCCTGGTGGGGCTGGCTTTTGACCTTGATTATCCTCCTCGCCCTCCGCGATATTCTGCAAAAAAACCATACCATCCGTCATAATTTCCCGGTTGTCGGGAATCTGCGCTACCTGCTTGAAAGTTTCGGACCGGAATTGCGGCAATACATCGTCGCCAACAACCGCGAAGAACTGCCCTTCAACCGCCAGCAACGCGCCTGGATTTACGCGTCATCGAAACGGGAGAATAATTTTCAGGGATTCGGAACCGATCAGGACATTGCCAGCCCGGGTTATATTTTCATCAAACCGGCGCTGTTGCCGTTCCAGCTTCCATCCGAAGACCCCAACTGCCACACGCCCTACTACGCCCCTTCGGCCAAAGTCATCGGGTTGTACCATCAGCGCCGGCGACCGTACCACCCGCGTTCCATCGTCAACATCAGCGGGATGAGTTTCGGCTCCTTATCGGCCACAGCCATCGAATCGCTGAACAAAGGCGCTAAAAAATTCGGTTGCTACCACAATACCGGAGAAGGCGGTTTGTCGAATTACCATAAATTTGGGGCGGATGTGGTGTTCAACATTGGTACGTCCTACTTCGGCATTCGGGACGACAATGGCAATTTCGTCATGGAAAAACTGGTCAAACTGGCCGAAGCCAACCCGTTTCTGCGCATGCTGGAACTGAAACTTTCGCAGGGTGCCAAACCGGGCAAGGGCGGGGTGTTGCCAGCCGCCAAGATCACCGCCGAAATTTCCGAAATCCGGCATGTACCGATCGGAAAGGATGTCATTTCACCAGCCGCCCACAGTGCCTTTTCGGACATTCCGGGCATGGTCGCGTTCATCGAAGCCATGGCCGAAAAAACCGGCCTGCCCGTGGGCATCAAATCGGCGGTAGGAAAGCTGGAGTTGTGGGAAGAACTCGCCGATTATATGCTGGCCACCAACCAGGGGCCGGATTTCATCACGATCGACGGCGGGGAGGGCGGCACCGGAGCGGCTCCACCGTCCTTTGCCGACCACGTGTCCCTGCCGTTCGTCTACGGTTTTTCCAAAGTCTACCAGATTTTTCAGCAACGGGGCCTGACCAGCCGGATTACGTTCATTGCTTCCGGAAAACTGGGCCTGCCCGAATCGGCGGTGATGGCCTTTGCGATGGGGGCCGACCTCATCAATGTGGGCCGGGAAGCCATGCTGTCCATTGGCTGCATTCAGGCCCAGATCTGCCACACCAACCGCTGCCCGTCAGGCGTGGCCACCCAGAGCAAATGGCTCCAGTCCGGTATCGATCCGGCGCTGAAAAGCGAGCGGTTTTATCATTACGTCAAAACCCTGACGAAAGAAATTCTGGAAATTTCGCACGCGGCCGGGTACGAGCACCCCTGCCAGTTTACGATGGAGGATGTGGTGCTCGCCATGGGCGACAACAACCGGTTGCAGTCGATGGCCGAAGCCTACGGGTATACCAAAGACCCGGTGGCCTTCTCCTCGATCCGTGACCTGCTCAAAAGTCCCTATATTGAACCGCTGAACGAAGCGGTTCGAACCAAGGAGAATTGAATTAAGGCCATGGATGAATCAATCGAGCCGTTGCTTTTTTAAACCGTCAGTCATCAACCGAACATGAAACTCTGCGTCGCCCAGACCCGCCCGATCAAAGGGGATATGGCCCGGAATAGGGCAAAGCATACGCAATGCATCGAACTGGCGGTTTCACAGGGCGCCGACCTGATTATTTTTCCCGAACTTTCCATCACGGGGTACGAACCAGCGCTGGCCCACGAACTGGCCACCACCCCGGATGATAGGCGGTTTGCCGATTTTCAGACCCTCAGCGATGCCCACGCCATCATCATCGGCGTGGGTCTCCCTACGCCGACCGAAGCGGGCGTCTGCATCACGATGGCACTTTTTCATCCCAACCAGCCCTGGCAGACGTATTCCAAACAGTATTTACACGCCGACGAAGAACCGTTCTTTGTCAGCGGTCGGAATGCGACCCTGCTGGTTCGGAATCAACCGACGATCGCGCTGGCAATCTGCTACGAGTTATCCATTGCGGAACACGCCCAAAGAGCCGCGGAACAGGGCGCTGAAATCTATATCGCCAGCGTCGCCAAAACCGCTCAGGGCGTCGAAAAGGCCTTTCAACGCTTGGTGGACATCGCCGGAACGTACGCCATGACGGTGTTGATGGCCAACAGTGTCGGGCCGAGCGATGATTTTGTGTCGGGCGGTAAAACCGCCATCTGGAATCCGGCGGGCCGGTTGCTGGCCCACCTCAACGATACCGATGAAGGCATTTTGGTACTCAATACCGATACCCAGGACGTTCTTGCAAAAACGCTATAATCTAAACTGTTTCCAGCCATGAAAATGTCGGCCCGCGTCACCAGTGCGTTCAACCAGCACGATAGTGTCGTTCAAACGAACGACGCAGCCAAAACCGTCTCGATTGCGCCCAAACCCACCGGTTTTGGCGCGTCCGTCAACGGGGGCGAACTGCTGTTGCTGGCCCTGGCAACCTGTTTCTGTAATGATATCTACCGCGAAGCCGGCAAGCGCAACCTGCCGGTTTCGGGGGTTGAGGTGGAAGTGACCGGCGAATTCGGGGCCGAAGGCGAACCCGGTTTTAACTTTCAGTACAAAGCTCAGGTCACCTCCGACGCCCCGGCGGCCGACATCGAGGAACTGATCCGCTATACCGACCAGGTGGCCGAAATTCAGAATACGCTGCGGAAAGGTGTAACGATCACCCTGACTCGTTAAGCAATTCCTCCTGTTCATTACAGCCCGAGAACCGGATACAAAGTTCGTTTTTCGTCACTCCGATTTTCATATTTGGTCACCCCGCCATGGCCGATTTCGACGGACCTTTGTCGTACACAAATCGAACAAAATCGCCATGAAGACCCTCTTGAAACTCGAAGAAATCGCTCAATTCCTGCTGGCCCTGGTCCTGTTCAATCAGCTCCCGTTTGCCTGGTGGTGGTTCCCCGCGCTGCTTCTGGTACCAGATGTCAGTATGCTGGGCTACCTGATCAATTCGAAGATCGGAGCCTATGCCTACAACTTTTTTCACCACAAAGCCGTAGCCATTCTGGCGGGAGCAACCGGCTTTCTGCTGGGCAACCCGGTTTTGCTGCTGATGGGCGTGATGCTGTTTGCCCATTCCGCCCTCGACCGTATGCTGGGCTATGGCCTGAAGTTTACCACCGGTTTTCAGGATACGCACTTAGGTCGCATCGGAAAGCAACAACCTAGGCCGACGAACGAAGCCGTTCGGTCCGGTACGCACCCGGAGTCGAGCCCGTCCATTTTTTAAAGGTGCGGTAAAACACACTGGGCTCCGAAAAACCGAGCAGGTAGGCAATGTCGGTCGTGCTGAAATACGGTTCGCGCAGGTGGCGGATCGCCAGTTCCTGCCGGACTTCATCGAGCAGTTGCTGATACGTCACGCCTTCATCTTTCAGGTGCAGTTGCAGCGTTCGAACCCCCATGGCCAGCCGGTCGGCCACAGTCGCCAGCGTTGGCTCCTCCCCTTTCAGCAGCCTGATAATTTCCTTTTTTACCCGACCCACCAGGGCCTGTTCGTGGAGTTTCCGCAGCAATTCAGCCGCGTGTTGTTCAAAGAGCGGAAACAAGGCCGGATTGGCATTCAGAATCGGCGCTTCCAGCCAGGCGGCATCCAGCACCATCACGGTTTCATTCGCGTCAAAAACCGGTCGCACCGGGGCAAACACCCGCTCGTGTTCCGAACTGTCCAGGGGACGCGGATAGGCTAAATAAACCGCTTCGGGCGTAATCTGCTGCCCGGTCAGCGCCCGCATCGTCGAGAGATACATGACCAGTTCGGAATTCAGGACGTATTCGGGGTAGATAATGTCCTCGCTCGTCAGATGGAGCGTCAGTAGATACCGGTTTCCTTCCCGACGCCCCTTCGTTTGAGCCGCGTCACAAACGATATCCTGATACTGATAGAGCTTTTCCAGCGCCTTCCCGAGCGTCGGGCAGTGCATCATCACATAAACCAGGACCCCGACCGCGGACGGATTGATCATTTCGCCAATCCGGAGCGGAAGGTTCGGATCGCCGGTTGCCCGGATGACTTCCCGCCAGAGGGCCTGCACCGCCCGGATCGGAATGCGCTCGTCCGGGTGCTGCAACTGGGCCGGATCAATGCCAACGGCCCGGCATAAGGCGGCCAAATCCGCGCCTTTCTGCTGGGCCGCAAACAGAATCAGGTTAAACGAACCGACGGAGAGGGTGTTTTTCGTAGTCATTGGCAACGAATATACAACCAAAATCGTTACCGGGTCGTGATTTTCAGGTTCGCAAAATCCCCATCCGAACCGGTTCCCACCCATAAACCAACCTGACCGGTTTGCCTCCCCGTTAGCTTTTTCACGCGCAGACTGGGACTGAGATTGTGATCTACAAACACCTGGATCAGTTCCTTGTCAACGACAATCCGGACGTGAAACCAGCCCGTTGGGTCCAACTGCGGGTTGATCGCGTTTTCGTACTGATCAGGGAAGTCCTTGCGCAGCCGGGGCCAGTCGTAATCCGGCATCGAAATGTACTGAACTGCGTGCCGACGCCGTACCGGTTCTTCGGCCCGGAAGTTGAACGGCCGGAAGTAAATCGCGTCGTACGTCTGCCCGCCGGAGCCATAAAACGCTACCCCAACAAAGCTCTGCTGGAAGGCATCTTTGCCGCGAATATCGACCTCAATCGCTCCCTCGCTGAATGTCAGGTTTTCGACCCAGGCCACCCCTGCCCCCGACTTCCCGGCGTCCGTCAGGCGAACCCCTCCGTCAATCAGCGTCTGTAGCTTCCGGTTTTCCAGCCGCAACCCGTTCTGTTGCGCCAGCCGGGCCAGATTAAACGTCCGGGTTTTCTGCGCACTGGCAACGTGAATCGTCAAAAGACTCAAAACGGTCATGACGAGGACCGTCCTTTTTTTAAGCACGTTCATCTTTTTATGGTTTGGCTATAAGGGGCAATAGCGTTCCTGTTCGCGGTTTTAGCCGCGATCCGACTCTCATTGATCAATTTAGTAAAGGAGACGAACCGAATGAATGACCTCGCTGGTCAGAGGCCGTTCTGAAACAGCCCCCGGCGCATCGGGTCCGGACCCGGGACAGAACCGGACCCGATGCGCTCGATGGAGTGATTTTTGCGGGAGAATCGACCGAAACCGGGGTCTCAACGGCGGAAAGTCCCGCTCAGGACGCGGCTTCGGTGACGGGAATTATTTTACGGTAAAATCAACCTTGGTGTCGGCCCAGACCAGTGAAACGACGCCTTGCGGACTGATCGCAATGTTGAATTTTTCCTGAAAACCGGGGGCTTTTTTGGCCGGAACCGTCACCCGCAGTACGTCCTCATCCTGTTTGTAGCTGAACGCTCCCCACTTGATGGTTTTGTTCACGATAATCGTCCAGTCTTTTTCACCCGGAATGGTAAACAGGGCGTACTTGCCTTTGGGCAACGGTTTTCCTTCCACTTTCACGTCATCGGATACTTCGATGGAGGTGGTTTCATTCGCCCCGGTTCGCCAGACCTGCCCCATGGGCGCTACTTTGCCCGCCGGGTCCCAGACGCTGCGGCCTTTCACCGACGGTTGGCTGTAATCAATCGTAATGGTTTTGCCACCGACGGTTTGTTTCGCCTGGGCGGGGGGGCTGGGGCGTTTCGACTTGTCGTCCTGGGCCAGGGTCAGCTGGCCGATCAACAGCAAGGTGGTAAGAAAGAGCAATTTTTTCATGATGGATTGCGTAAATTTGGTTGAAGGATTATTGACGAAACAAAGGTGGAGAAAGTTACGGAAAGTTGATCAATAAACCCTTGTCCAAGACTGTTCAAGTTGCATCACACTGATTGTCAATGCAAACCGTAGACGACAAGTTACAGCGTTGCCGGACGCTGATCGAAGCAAAAGTCAACTGGGGAGACAGCAGCCAGTGGCAGAATCAGGATTTTGAAACCCTGAGTGAACGCATTTTGGCCGAAACCGGTGTTTCGCTCAGTGTCAGTACGCTGAAACGGATCTGGGGCAAAGTTCGCTACCAGAGCGAGCCGACGGTCACAACCCTCAACACGCTGGCCCGGTTTATCGGCTATGAAAACTGGCGGGTGTTTCAAAACCAGACGACCGGGGAGCCAACCGAACCGGCTCCGGTTCTGTCTCCCGAACAACCCGGTCCGACACCCGCCATCAGCCCCGCGTCCAAGTACTGGCCGTGGGCGATTGCCCTGTTGCTGCTGGCTGGGTTAGTCGGAATCTGGGCTTTCCAGAACCGGGTCGAGCCGTTGCAGTATGGCGAACTGGCGTTCACCAGCCGACCAGTAGCCAGGGGCCTGCCCAATACGGTTTTGTTTGACTACGACGCCACCGACTCCAATGCCGATAGCGTATTCATCCAGCAAAGCTGGGATCCACGACGACGGTATCGGGTGGCGAAAGACGGTCATCAGTACACCAGTACGTATTATTACCCCGGTTATTTCCGCGCCAAGCTCGTGCTGAACGATTCCATCGTGAAGGAACACGATGTCTACATTACGACCGATGGCTGGCTCGGCACCATCAACGACGACTCCATTCCAACGTATTTTCCGGACCGACAAATTCGGAAGAAAGACCAGATCGCCCTGACCGAAACCGACCTGATCGCTCAGGGAGTCGATTTTCAGAAGACAATTCCGGAGGTCAGTTTGCAGTATGTGCAGCCGCTCGGCGAGCTTTCGGCCAGCCATTTTGTGTTTGAAACGGAGCTCCAAAGCACGTTCAACCGCTCCAACGCGGTTTGCCAGCACGCCCGGATTATGCTCCTCTGTTCCAACGGGATGCACTCGATTCCGCTATCGGTAAAAGGATGTGTCGGCCAGCTTTATCTGTCGCTCGCAGACCAATCGGTATCGGGAAAGACGACCGATCTATCCGGTTTTGGGGTTGATTTTTCGGATTGGGTGAAGGTCCGTTGCGAGGTAAACCAGAAAAAGGCCCGCATTTTCGTCAACGGGAATCTGGCCTACACCGGCGATTTCCAGGAAGATCCCGGTAAAATTGTCGGACTACGGTATTTCTTCCACGGAACCGGTTCGGTAAAATCGGCGCGGTTTTCGGATGGAAAAAACGAGACGGTTTTACGCTAAACCGATGGTCCTTCTCAAGGCCTGGATATAGGCCGGCAGGTGCAGCATCCGGCTCCCGTACCAGCTAAATAGTTCACCATCCACCAAAACCACGCGGGCATCGGGACAAACCGCCTGCAACTCCGCCCGGTGTTTCTCCGAAAATGGATACGGTTCTGAAGATAAAAAAAGATAATCAGGTCGGGCGGCTTTCAACTCGTTTTCCGAAATCACAGGATACCGCGTCTGGTCGGCGAAGGCATTCCGGAAACCGCCGGTTTCCAGCACGGAATGAATGAACGTCTGCCGGGCCGCGATCATATACGGTTTTCGCCAGATCAGGTATGCCACTGAATTTCCGGCTTCGACCTGTACATCGGAAGCCACGCGGTTGCAAATTTCAAAACCGCCCTGCTGAAAGGCGGCCGTAATCCGTTGCACGACTTGCCCGGCTTCCGGCCCGCATCCGACCGCCGTGCCCACCACCTGAATCATGGCCAGCGCATCGGCGATGGTGGTGACATCCGTTACCAAAACCGGATAAGATCGTTGCAATACTTCAATCTGTTCCCGTGTATTTTCTTCCCTGTTTGCCAGAATCAGATCCGGTTTCAACGCATGAATCCGGTGCAGATCCAGCGTTTTCGTTCCGCCCACTTTCGGTTTTTGTTTCACCTTTTCAGCCGGATGAATACAGAATTTTGTAACCCCTGCAATCTCCCGATCGAGCCCCAGATCAAAGAGCAATTCCGTCTGGGACGGAACAACGGAAACGATGCGTTGCGGTGGTGTAGCTGGCATGGAAGGGCGTAACGAATCCATCTTTTCGCTTTTGTCGGACGGTCTTGTCCAGAAGAACAAAATAAGGCGATAGGACTGGAAATTCCATTCGGTGTTCTTTCGATCGAAGCTCATGCCCTGCCACAGGCTCAATACTTCTTTTGAAAGCACCTGAAAATCACGAGTTTTATTCACGGCAAATAAACACCTATCCGCATGAAAATCCGTTCCTCACTCCTCCGCCCGACCCTGGCGGTCTGCTTCTTCGGAGCCACCCTCCCCGGTTTGAGCCAGATCATGACGATTCCGCTGTCCTACTATGTGGCTCAAGTGAAAAACATCAACCCCGGTGCCGGCAACGCTTCCGTTATGGGCGATGGTGCCCGGTTGGTCGAGCTGAACGGCAGTCTCTACTTTGCCGCCGACAATGGGGCCAACGGGGCCGAGCTCTGGAAAACCTCGGGGACAGCCGCGAGCACTGCACTGGTCAAAAACATCAATGGCTCCGGCGCTTCGAACCCCGACTGGCTGACCCGTGTGAACGGCACGCTTTTTTTCGTGGCCACCGGGCCCAGCGGCCGCGAACTCTACAAATCGGACGGAACGGTGGATGGGACGGTATTGGTCAAGGATATTCGGGTGGGCGGAGACGCAAACCCTTGGGGCCTGACCGCCGTCAACGGCATGCTCTTTTTCGTTGCCAACAACGGCACCAGCGGGGAAGAACTCTGGAAATCGGACGGAACGGCCGCCGGAACCGTGCTGGTAAAAGACATTAAACCCGGTGCGGGCGGCTCCGTCCCCAATTATATGCGCAAAATGGCCGTGCTCGGCGGGAATGCCTTTCTGGTAGCCGACGACGGCGTCAATGGCGAGGAGTTGTGGAAAACCGACGGCACCGAAGCCGGCACGGTCCTGGTCAAAAATATTCACCCCACAAGTTCCAGCAACCTCTTTGAGATGGTGGTGATGAACAACCTGCTGTACATGACCGCCAACGACGGCACCAACGGCACCGAACTCTGGAAATCGGACGGCACCGAAGCGGGGACCGTTCTGGTCAAAAACCTGGTGGCGGGCAGTGGCAGTTCACAACCCCAGGACCTGGAAGCAGTTGGCAGTACGCTTTTTTTCCGGGCCACCGTGGGGGGCGATACCGAACTGTATAAGTCCGACGGCACGGCGGGTGGAACGGTTTTGGCCAAAAACATCAGCGCGAGCGGCAGTTCCTTCCCTTCGTACCTGACGAACGTCAATGGTACCCTGTACTTTTCGGCGAACGACGGCACCCACGGCACCGAACTCTGGAAGTCGGACGGAACCGGGGGCGGGACAGTCATGGTCGAAGATCTGACACCCGGCAGCGGTTCCTCCAGCCTGACCAACCTCACGGCCGTCAATAACCGGCTTTTCTTCCAGTTCAACGAACCCTGGAAATCGTCGGGAACAGCCGCCAGCACCGCCATGCTCGACAACATCAACCCCACCGGGAATTCTGCCGCTACCGGTTTTACGGCCCTGGGTAGCACGGTTTTCTTCTGGGCCACCGACGGCAGCACCGGCATGGAGTTATACAAATATGCGTCCTGTTACATCTGCCCGATGGGTCGGTTGGCAGCCGAAGAACCGCCGGTGA
Organism: Larkinella bovis; assembly: GCF_042655385.1. Lineage (NCBI taxonomy): Bacteria > Pseudomonadati > Bacteroidota > Cytophagia > Cytophagales > Spirosomataceae > Larkinella > Larkinella bovis. The sequence goes on from NZ_JBHSMA010000001.1 coordinate 1,319,362, forward strand.
CGGCAACCCTTCAACTCAGCCTACGGCCCAATCCGGTCCGGCACACGATAACGGTGGACATCACCAACGGAACAGACCACGCGTTGCAGCTTCACCTCACCAGTCTGCACGGCAAAACGATCGAAAACCGGCAGGTTGTCCACCCGAAAGCCGTCGAGCAGCAGACCTTCGATGTCAGCGGCCAACCAGCCGGGGTTATGGTGCTGCACGTCAGGGCGGGCGACCAGGAACAAACCGTGAAGGTACTGAAAACGGATTGAGACAACCAAAAACCGCCTTACCGGGCAGATCGGGGCATCAAAACGCCTTTCGTTTCTCGGTTCTGTTCCTTGCTTCCGATTGCCTATATTTGTTGTGGAATCGATGTAAACAACAAAATGCGTATTCAATCGGAGAAAGGAACCGGGCAACCGGCTTCACCCGCGTCGGCCCTGACGGAATTGGGACGAATTGCCGTGGGGGAAAAAGTGGAGCGGTCGGGGCAGGTGGTCCCGAGCAGCATCGACAGTTTTCGGATTCGCGGAGATTATGCCGAAACCGTCCATAAAGTCTACGGCGAAACCATCACCGAACTCCCCATTCTGTTCTACTCCGATCAGGAAGAAATGGTCTGCAATGAACGGCTCGAAATCCGCACCATCGACGGTAAACTATTCGGGTACGGCGACAACCACACCTTCCACATCTGGAACGATGAACTGAAGAAATACGCCGTAACCACCACCGACCGACGCCCCCAGATCCGGGATGAAACCGTGGCGTTTCTGCAGAAAAACCTGCCCCCTGCCAAAGCCAAACTCATTAAATGGTTACCGGTGTTAACGCTCCGGTTTGTGATTCGTGACATTCCGCTGCTGGGTTACTGGCAGTTCAGCACCCGGGCCGTTCAGACGACGATTCCGAACCTGCGCAACAAATTTGATGAGTACAAGAAACTGTTTGGCAGCGTCCAGTATCTCCCCTTTTTGTTAAAGGTGAAGAAAGTAAAAACCAACAAACCGGGTATGATTTACCAGTATCCGATTGTCGATCTGGTCCCGCAGTTTTCGTTCGAAACCGCCCACCGGCTGGCCCGCTACCTTCGCGAAAATCCGAACGCCGACGCTGGCCGCTGGTTGCGTGAACAGGGGGAAAAACCGGAGCAATTGTCGCCGGGTGAATAGCTTCTATACAATCAACTTGTACCCTACGCCCCGAACATTCACAATCTGAACCTGCGGATCGTCTTTCAGGTACCGGCGCAGGCGGGTGATGAACACATCCAGACTCCGGCCGTTGAAAAAACTGTCATCGCCCCACAGTTCCAGCAAGACCGCCGAGCGCTCCAGCACCTGATTGCGCTGTTCATACAGCCGTTTCAACAATTCGGCTTCGCGGTGCGACATACCTACTTCTTTTCCGTTCAACGCCAACTTCTGCTTCGGGTAATCGAAGGCGTAGCGCCCAATCGGCAGACGGTCGGGCGTGGGCGGACGAAGCGTTCGGCCCCGGTTGAGAAGGGCTTTAATACGGACAATCAGTTCATCGATGCTGAACGGTTTTTTCAGGTAATCATTGCCGCCCAACTCAAAACCGCGCACCACATCGGCCGTCTGCGAGCGGGCCGTCAGAAAGATAATCGGTACCTCCTGGTCGGTCTGCCGGATGCGGTCGGCCAGCGAAAAACCGTCCAGCTTGGGCATCATCACATCGGCCACCACCACCTCCGGTTTGTGCTTCTGAAACAACGCATACCCTTCTTCCCCGTCGGCGGCATATAAAACCGTAAATCCCCGGACTTCCAGGCTATCGCGGACAATCAGGCCCAACGCGAGTTCATCTTCGATTAACAGGACGGTTGCCATTCGTTTCGGAAAACTATTTCGCGGAGTAAATCAGAGTATTCTCTGCTTTACTCCGCGAAACAACATTAAAATCACTAATTCGGTATCCAGATTGTAAACTCACTCCCCTGCCCCGGTTCACTCGACACTTCGATCCGGCCGCCGTGCTTCTCGACGACTTGCCGGACATAGGACAAGCCCAGCCCAAAGCCTTTCACCGGGTGCAGATTCCCCGTCGGAACGCGAAAAAACCGGTCGAAGATGGCTTCGTGGTACATTTTCGGAATACCGTTGCCGTTGTCCTGCACGCACAGTTGCCAGCCCCGCGCGTCGGTTCGGCTGCTGATCCGAATCCGCACCGAATCCCGGGAATACTTGATAGCGTTGTCGATCAGGTTGTTAATGGCGTTACCCAGGTGCAGGCGATCCGCCTGCACCGGAGCATTTTCCGAGCCGGTTTCCACCTCAAACGCCACCGGTTTTGTCGAATCGCCGGCCCCAGCCTTTAGCTGGTGATTCTCCACCACTTCGCCAATCAGGTCGGATGGCCGGAGCCATTCGCGGTTGAGTTCCAGTTCTTTGGTTTCATCCACCGCCATGTTCAGCACCTTCTCGACCAGATCAGACAACCGCTGGAGTTCATTTTTGGAAATACCGAGATACGCCTGGGTTTTCTGCGGATCATCCAGGGCCCCGAAATGCTGCAAGGCTTCTACAGCCGCCGAAACCGTCGCAAGGGGCGTTTTCAGCTCGTGGGTCATGTTGTTGATAAAGTCGTTTTTGATTTCCGACAGTTTCTTCTGCTTCAAAATGGTCGATAACATGGATACAAAACACCAGGTGGTCAGCGCCAGCAACAGCGCCGAACCCACCAGCGGCCAGCTCATCTTTCGCAGAATATAACCGGTGGGGCTGTCGAAGGACGCCTGCAGAAACTGGTTTTTGACCGGGTTGATCGGCATCGGCGGGGTTTTGATGGGGGTTCCTCCAATAGCCAGAACTTCCATCTGGTTGACGAACCGCTCCGGCTTTAACTGAATCGTATCCAGTCGGTAGGTCGCATCGATTTCCCGCAAACGCAGCTCCGCCCGGTAGGTCGAATCAAACGTTTTCAGATTGAACCGGTGGTTTCCGGCCCAATCCACGATCAGCATATTGGAAATTTTTCGGGCGATGGTATCGATAAAAATACTGTCGTTCGAAAGCCGAGCTCTTCGGATGACCCGCATGTCCATTCGGCCCGGCCCACTGGAATCCGCCCTATTGATGCGCACAAAAACACTGTCTTTTAATCTATTAACCACAATCCGTTCCATTGGCTTATCATCCAGTTCCGGGTCCCGAAACTGAAAACGGGCGGGTTCCCGAAAACCCGGGCCTTCTCCCCGAAACAGCCGCCGGGCTTCGTGCATCTGCTGTTTCTCCACCGCCGAAATAAACGCCCCCCGCACCGTCCGCCGGAACTGCTGTTCGTGCAACTGGTAACTGGTATACAGCCAGTAGCCCTGAAAGGCAATTACGCCCAGGATACAAACCGTCATCAGAATAAAAATCGACCGGATGCGCTGTTTCATACCCTACAAATGTACCAGCCTTTTTACCCCCGGCAAAAGCCGTTAACACTGTTTAACACTATATAACAGTACTTTACAGGCAACCTCCGCATCTTTGTCCCGTCCTTTTTTTAACCGTTATCCCAACCGAGTATGCAACGTTTTCGAATGTCCATTTTAGCCCTGGTGTGGCTCAATGCCGTTGCTTCGGCGGCCCATGCCCAGCCCAAGTCCGGGAAGATTTCCTACGAGGTCATGCAAAAAATCGATCTCTCCCAAATGAAAATCGTGATCAATGGGCAGGAAGTCCGGCCCGGCAGCCCCGACGCCCCCCCGGATATGCCCGAAACGCGGTCGTTTGTGCAACACTTTGTGTTCTCCGGCGTATACGGAAAAGAGGAACAGGACCGCACGACGGGCGGCATGATGATCCGGCAAGTGATGATAGACGGTGGACCCGGCCCCGCCGGACCCGAAGGGCGCGGAAACCGGAATTTCACCGGCCGGCCGTTCGAACGCAGTGTGTATTTCGACCTGGCCCATCAGAAAACCGTGGAAGTGGTGACGGTCAAAAAAGACTCGGTGACGAAGGTGTACCAAACGGAACTGCCGCCGAAACGGGTCACCGGTTGGCAGGAAACCGACAAAACGAAAAAGATTGCCGGTTTTGTCTGTAAAAAAGCAACCGTTCCGTTCCGAAACCTGACCTATACGGTATGGTACACCACGGAATTGCCGTTCACCTATTCGCCGATTCCCGGTTTGACGCCCGAAAAAGGCGTTGTGCTCCAGATCGAAAGCGACAACGAAGCCTTCAAAGCCACGAAAGTAGCCGAACAAAACGTCCCTGAAAGCGAGGTCATGCCGCCGAAAAATGCCCAGGTCGTGACACCCGAAGAATTGAACACGATTCGCCAGAAAGCCATGGCCGATATGCGCCAGCAACTGATGAATAATTTTCAACCACGCTGAATGCCTGTTTTCAGTATACGGTTTACAGTGGCTACCGCACACGCATTGCAAGGAAGTAATCACACTGAACGCCAAGTCTCATACTGAAAACCGAAAACCGTACCCTGAACACTTAGAAATTGCCAATCCGTATGCGCATACTTCTCTCGATTTTCCTGTTGTTGATCACCTGGACGAGTTCGGTGGGCCAATCGCTCTGGGGCAGCGTGGTTGATTCCACCACCCGGAAACCGCTCATGGAAGCCACGGTTTCGCTGCTGGCCATCCGGGACTCGTCCGTCGTTAACTTCATGATTACCAACGGAGAAGGCATTTTTTCATTCAGCAAGGTGCCGGCGGGAACCTACCGGCTCCTGATCACCTACGTGGGCTACCGGAATAAATCCAAACGCGTTACCATCGCTCCCGACAAACCGGTTACCGAGGCCGGAACGCTGGAACTGGTCGCACAGGCGGTTAATCTGAACGAAGTCGTTGTGAAGCAGGAAGGGCCGCCCATTACCATCAAGCAGGATACCGTGGAGTTCAACGCCGGAGCGTTCAAAACGCAGCCCAACGCCATGGTGGAAAACATGCTGAAAAAACTGCCGGGCGTGGAAGTCGACCGCGATGGCACCATCAAGGCGCAGGGGCAGGAAGTGAAGAAAGTGCTCGTCGATGGCAAACCCTTCTTCGGCGACGATCCGAAAATGGCCACCCGTAACCTGCCCGCCGACATCATCGACAAAATTCAGCTTTACGATCAGCAGTCCGACCAGTCGCAGTTTTCGGGCATCGATGATGGCGACCGCAATAAAACCATCAACCTCGTTACCAAAAAAGACAAGCGAAAAGGCTATTTTGGGCAGCAGTCGATTGGAGCCGGCCCGAACGAAACGAACGACGATGTCCGGTATGCGGCCCGGCTGAACCTCAACCGCTTCAACGGTGTCCAGCAGATTTCGCTGGTCGGTCAGGCCAATAACATCAACCAGCAGGGCTTTACGGGCCAGAACCTGTTCGGTGGCGGAGCGGGTCTGGGGGCTAACTTCGGCGGGGGCGGCATGATCATGGGCGGGGGGCGCGGTGGAGGGGGCGGTTTTGGCGGCAACTCCAACGCCATCACCCGGACGCTGGCCGGCGGCCTGAACTACCGCGATGAATGGGGCCAGAAAGCCGACCTTGCCGCCAGCTATTTCCTGAACGACCTCAACACCCTCACCGATCAGCAAAGCCGCCGGCAGTATGCGCTCCCCGACACCTCGTACCAGGTCAATCAGAACAGCCATTCGCAGAATCAGGTGACGAGCCACCGGTTCAATATGCGGTTGAATATCAAGCTTGATTCCATGACGACGCTCCGGATAACGCCCGGTTTTACGGTCCAGAACTCCGGCTACCAGAGTGTTAACCAGTCACAAACCCTGACGAATGACGCCATTGCCAATGTGGCCGAAATCGACTCCGGCAACCTGATCAACACCAGCCATACGCGGTATACCTCCACCGGCAGCGGGATTTCGGGCAATAACAACGCCCTGCTTATGCGGAAGTTTGCCAGGAAAGGCCGGACGCTTTCGCTGAACTGGAACATCGCCGTTAACAACCAGACGACCGACGGCATCAACCAGTCGGTCAATGCGTTTTTTGGACAGACCGGGGGGCGGGGCAATCAGACGATCAACCAGCGTAATGAGCAGGTCAGTAAATCGGTCACCAATACGATTAATCTGGCGTATACCGAACCCCTATCGCTCAGCAAAACGCTGGAATTCCACTACAATTATTCGAATAACCGCAACACCTCGAACCGAACCGTAAACGACTTAGATGAAGCCACCGACACCTACAGCCTTTTCAATCCGACCCTGAGCAATAATTTCGTCAATACGTACATGACCAACCGGCTGGGGTCTACGCTGCAAACCAAGCGACTGAAATATACCTACGCCCTCGGATTCGATGTACAACAGGCTAATCTGCGCAGCGATAACCAGACACGGGATACGGAATTACGGAAAGGCTTTACCAACGTCTTGCCGAACGCCATGTTCACCTACAATTTCAGTAAAAACCGTACGTTACGCTTCAATTACCGGAGCCGGACCAACGCGCCTTCGGTTTCGCAATTGCAGCCCGTGCCCGACAACACCAATCCGCTGAACATCCGGCTGGGCAATCCGAACCTGAAACAGGAATTTACCAATACGGTTTCGTTGAACTACAACAACTTCCAGCAGACCACCTTCCGCTCGGTTTTCGCCATGCTGAATGCGACCCAGACGAACCATAAAATCGTCAATGCCAGCACCTTCAATAACCAGGGAGCGCAAACCACCCAACCCGTGAATACCAACGGTTTTTATACCGTGAACGGTTTTCTGGCGTTGGGTCGGCGGATTCAGCCGCTGAAAGCCAATGTCAACCTGACCAGCAACGTCAACTTCAACCGGGGCGTCAGTCTGGTCAATAACCAGACAAACCGTTCGCAGAACTGGACCTTCAGCCAGGGGGCACGGATTAATTCCAATTTTGACGAAAAACTGGAATTTGGGCTAAGTGGAAACATAAGTTATCAGACAGCTTTCTATTCTCTGCAGACATCGCAGAATACCGAATATTTTAACAAATCACTAAGCGGTGATTTGTACTATCAATTGCCATTCCGGCTGGTGGTTACGACCGATATCACCTACCAGAATTACTCGGGCAAATCGGCCGGTTCGGTGCAGAACTTTGCGCTCTGGAACGTGGCGCTGACCCGGCAATTCTTCAAAAACCGGCAGGGCGAACTCCGTTTGCAGGTCTACGACTTGCTGAATCAAAACCGCAGTGTCAACCGAAACGTCACCGAAACTTATACGGAAGAAACCAACAGTCGCGTCCTGAACCGGTATTTCATGCTCAGCTTCACGTACAATCTCCGGCGGTTCGGCAGCGGCTCGTCCTCCCGGTCCAACCGGCCCGAACGAGGCCCGAATGGTCTACAGCGAGGGATGCAGCGGCCGGGCCGGTTCAATTAATCGGCCTGCGACGGCAGTTTGTAGGATGAACCCGCGTTCTTTTTGGCGCCCAAGCGATAGGTAATCGAAAGCAGCAGGTTGTTTTTGCCCGTTGCCGACTGGGGTGTAAACGTTCCTTTTTCGAAACTCGCCGGACTGTAGTTGGTCTGGTTCACCCAACCCGCCTGCACAATCCAGTGCTTGTCCAGCTGGTAACCCACGCCGGCATACACCCGGTTTCGCTCGAACGTCGGTCCTTTCGGATTCAGGAAAAGCTCATCGAAGAGCGACAGAAAAACCGTTCCGGCGGTGATGGTGGGCTTGTTCAGGGGCACGAACATGTTTAGCCGGTACCGAACCCGGTTTCGGAACGGCGTGGAACCGTCGCGGTTGGTAAACCAGCGCTGTTCGACGCGGTACCGGTGTTCGAACTTGAGCCGGGAAAGGTGTTGATTGAGCACCAGTTGTTGCCAGAACCGCTTTTCGGTATTCAACGGTCCATCCGATACCATATGGTAATCGTAGGTGGCGTAATGCCCGCCCGCCAGGGTGAAGGTAAAGTGCTGGCTAAGATCATAGCTGATACCCCCTTTCAATTCGCGGTAGAAGAATTGCTGAAAAACCGCATTGCTACGTGCCTGAACTTCGGCAAAACCGCCCCATTTGTCAGCCCCGCCAGGCAATTGAACCGTTCCGATGAACCAGCTACCCCAGGGCGCGGACGGCGTCAGTGAGGTTTGGGCGAAAGAAAAGGGGAGGGAGAACGTCAGTAAACTAACCGTCAGGGCAATAACGACTGAGGGCCGCTTCATAAAAGAGATTGTGTTGACCCTTCAAATGTACAATGGCGTAACGAATCCCTCTTACCCGTAACGCAATCTTAACAATTTGATAATAATGGCCTAACCGATCTCACCCGCTCCCATCCAACCCAATATACCAAACGAAAAACCGGCTGCCCCTGTCTCGAAGCAGCCGGTTTTAAAAACGGTTTTCTTATTTCAGGTACCGAAAATCCTCGTTGCCTTTAACGGCCAGCAGGGTTTCATAAATCAGCTTGATAACCGCCTGTACATCGTCCCTATGAACGGTTTCGACGGTGGTGTGCATGTATTTCAGCGGGAGCGAAATCAGGGCCGACGCGCTGCCTTCCGACGCGTAGGCAAACGAATCCGTATCGGTTCCCGTCGACCGGCTGACGGCCTGCCGCTGGAACGCAATTTCGTTTTCCTGCGCCACCTGAATGATGAAGTCCCGCACTTTGTTCTGCACCGCCGGACCGTAGCAGATCACCGGCCCACCACCCGCTTTCAGATCACCCTGCTCCTTTTTGTCGTACTTGGGCGATTGGGTGTCGTGCGTCACGTCCGTGATGATGGCCAGATCCGGCTTCAGCCGCCGGGCAATCATTTCGGCCCCGCGCAGGCCAATTTCCTCCTGCACCGCGTTGACGATGTACAGTGTATACGGCAACCGGATCTTGTTTTCTTTCAGCAAACGTGCTACCTCGGCAATCATAAAACCGCCCATGCGGTTGTCGAGCGCCCGGCCCACGTAATACCGGTTATTCAGCTCAAACAACCCATCGGAAAACGTGCAAACCGTGCCGACATGAATGCCCATTTCCTCCACTTCCTGCCTGGTTTGCGCACCCACGTCGATGAACAGGTCCGTTACTTTCGGAGCCACATCCTTCGCCAGATCCCGGACGTGAATGGCGGGCCAGCCAAAAACGCCTTTCACAATGCCGTTGGCGGTGTGCAGATCGACCCGCATCGAGGGAGCAATCAGGGCATCGGAGCCGCCGTTGCGCCGGACGTAGAGATACCCATCGTCGGAAATAAAGTTGACAAACCACGAAATTTCGTCGGAATGAGCTTCAATCACGACTTTATACGGTGGTTGATCGGTTGCATCCGTGCCGCCGTTGATGACGCCAACCACCGTTCCGTACGTATCGACTATGTACTCGTCAATGTAAGGTTTGAGGTAATCCAGCCAGATTTGCTGCCCCGACGACTCAAAACCCGTGGGCGAGGCATTGTTCAAATAGGCGTAGAGAAAACTCTTACTCGCTTCTGTCATTCGCGTAAAACAATTAAGGTGCTATAGTAGACAGTTAGACAAAAGAGAAAAGATGAAAGAGTACTCTATTGATTTTTAACTAATTAGTCGCTTGTCTATTCTCTTTCTTCTTTAATCTGCATATATTTTTCAAACCAAACAAAAACGGTCGACAATTCCCATCTTGCCGACCGTTTTTTTGCATTGCGGTTTTTAAAACGCCACCCGATAACTCAACACCGGAATCAGGGGGGCCATGTAGATGGTTTTGATTTGCCCGGTTCGGGGTTCAAAATACTGCCCGAAGACATTCTGACGGTTCGTAACATTCTGGATATCGAGCGAAAGAGTGCGTGTCGAATGGAGCTTGTTCCGTTTCCAGCTCAGCCGAAGATCCGTACGGAAATAGTCCGGCAGTTTCCGGGTAAACGACTGACTATCGATCCACACGGTTTCCTGCCTCCGAGCCGATTCCGCCAGGTCGATCGGCGTGGTTCGGTAACCACCGTAATACGTCAGTTTCAGGTTCAGACCAATCACGTTCCGGCCGGATTCGCCCAGTACGAATTCCTTGCCGCCCTGAAAACTGAAGGCGTATTTCCCGTTGAACCGCGTGTCGCGCCAGATGCCATCGGAAGCCCGATAGCGGGATTCGTACAGCGAGGACGACAGTAAAAAGTACACATTGTTGTGCAAAAACTGCTCGACCGTCAGTTCCAGCCCGTAATTTTTCCCGATCCCCTGATTCGTCAACCGGTCCACGGTCAGGCCGTCGAAACTGTTGACGAGGGCAAAAGCATCCTTTTTATCGGCGCTGATCGGAATGTTGAACAGGGATTGGTAATACGATTCGGCTTTGATGCGCAAATGGTCGTTCAGCAGCCAGTCGTAGGCCAGCACCAGGTGGTGCGAGCGCGTGAAACCCAGGTTCCGGTTCGGCATCATGGGTCCCTCTACTTCCGAAGGTCTCGACGCAAAGTAGGTGGCCAGGTTCTGGATCTGGCTGTGCAACCCGTAGCCCACACTCACGGCATGGCCCGGCACGAAGGCCCAGCGCACCGAACCGCGTGGCTCCAGCGCATCGGTGTCGTTAAGGAACAGCCGCAGGTAATGCAGACCGGCATTGAAGGTCAGCTTTTCCGTCAGGCGATAATTCCACTGCCCATACGCCTGCAGGGTGCTGGTCTGATCGCTCGACTGAATCTGGGTTTCCAGCGTAGTCCGGTCCTCGGTTTGCTCCTTTCGCTCCAGATCGAAATTCAGGGTGGAATGAACCAGCCCGGCCCGCAGCGTATGGCGCGGATTGAATTTGTAGGTTAGCGTTGTCGACTCGATGCGTTTGCGTATCTGATAGGCTTCCCGCATTTGCAACAGGGGTACATACCCGGTTTCCAGCGATTCGCTCTCGAAACCATTCTGATAACCCGAAAACAGCAGAACGGATTTCAGAAAAGCCTTTCGGCTGAGGTTGATCGAATACGTGGCTCCCACCGCACCGGTTCGGGCAAAAAACCGGTTGTTGTACCGCTCGGAATCGTTTTCCCATTGGGTCGAATCACGAACCGCATCGGCCGCGCTGGAGCTCAAACCGCCAAAACCGAACACGGTGAAGTTGCCCGCTTTAGCCGTTGGAAAGTAGAGATTGAACGACAAATCCTGAAAAACATTGGAATAATCGCCGACGTTCACGCCCATCTTGGATAACAGACCCAGCGTGGAATACCGATAATTGAACAGATATGAGCCTTTATACTTTTTGGAGAACGGGCCTTCGCTGGCAACGTCGATGCCCAGCACACCAGCCTGAACGGTGTGTTCACGTTTGGCATTGTTGCCTTTGCGCAGCCGCAGATCAAACACCCCCGAGAGCGCGTTGCCGTATTCGGCGGGGAACGCGCCCGTCATGAAATCGGAATTGGTCAATAACTGGGCACTCAGGATGGAAATTCCGCCCCCGGCCGAGCCCAGGTTGGCAAAATGGTTCGGGTTCGGAATTTCGACGCCTTCCATCCGCCAGAGCAAACCGGTCGGCGAATTGCCCCGGATCACGATCAGGTTGCTGCCATCGTCGGCACTCACCACCCCGGCGTAGGCCGTCGCCATCCGGGCGGGATCGTTCACGGCCGCGGCAAACTTCTGCGTTTCTTCCACCGAAAAGGTGCGAGCGCTCACGGCCGCCATCTCATTGAGGGGCTTATCCTTCTCAATCTGCGGTTTTACAGTCACTTCGTTCACCGTCACAATGGCTTCTTCCAGAGCCACGTTCAGCACCAGTTCTTTCCCCGCATCGACCACAATATTCGACAGAACCAGGTCTTTATACCCCATGCTACTGATCTTGAGGCTATGCCGCCCAACCGGGATTTGCGGTAACCGGAACGACCCATCCGATTCGGTGGTGGTGCCTTTCGGCGGATTGGTGTTCAGCAGGAGAACGGTTGCCCCCGGCAAGGCGGTTTGCAGGCTCTGGTCGACGATGGTTCCCCGGATGGTTTGCGTGTAGGTCTGGGCGTTGGCGGTGTGCAAAAGCAGGCCAATTACCCCCGTAAAAAAGAGGCTTCGAAGGTGCATAGAATTTGTTGTAGAGTATGCCGTTAGGACAGCCATCCTGCTACTTCCCCCTATGCGGGTTCCGACTCTTTTTTACAGCTTGAACTGAACACCCAAAATGGGTGCGCGATGAACGCTGGAATCGATCCCGGTTTCTACCGGTTGCACAACCGCAACGCCACCTGAACACCAACCCAGCCGGTGGAGAATGTATTGGTCAAACCCAGTTGATTGTTGAAAATCGGCACATCGAACCGGGTGGTCGGTTTGGAACGGTAATAGTCGCTCAGAAACCAGTTGACCGACGGCCCCACCGCCAGGGCCAACCGGGGCGCCAGCTTTTTCTCAAGGCCCATATTCAGCCGGATCAGGGTATTCCAGGCATCCCAGTAATACCGGGTTTCGCCACTCAGAACATTGCCCGTCAGGTCGAAATTCAGCATCCAGCCGCGTCGCAGGTCCACGGCCGTTCCCAACCCGTAGCCCAGGTTCCAGAGCGGTTTTCCGGACTGGCCGTAATTGGTCCCCCCCGTAAAAATGTTGTAAAAGCGCCGAACGCCGGTTTTAAACGTCAGGTTGGTCGTCATGACTTCATCCGACGAAATTTCCAGCCGCCGGTACCCGTTGGTGTGCACGTAACTCAGCAAACCGAAGGGCGTCGTTTCCGACGAACCGGCGATGTTGACCAGCGCCAGCTGGTACCCCCGCACCACTTTCGTGGCGTAGTTCAGGAAACCGCTGAGTTGCCAGCCGTGTAGTTCGCCAACGGCAATGTTGGTGAAACCCGCCAGTTGGAAACCGCTCATCGTGCCGCCCGCTATGTTGCCGTAGCCCGACAACTGAAAACCAGACATCGAGCGGGCGGCCACATTGGTAAACCCGGCGAGTTGAAAACCGCTCATTTCGTCCAGAACGATGTTTCCAAAACCAGCGGCCTGAATACTTTGCGGCATGGTGCCCAGCGTCATGTTGTAAAAACCGGCGGCCTGAATCCCCCGCACGGAGCCGACCACGGTATTGCCAAAACCGGCCGCCTGAATGCCCAGGACATCGCCTGCACTGCCGTTAAAAAAACCGGCCGCCTGAACACCGTTCACATTTTTTCCGACTATATTCGAAAAACCGGCTACCTGAACCCCGCTCACATCGCCCCGCACCATGTTCAGAAAACCGCCGACTTCCAACGCCGTCACGCCCAGCGAATACCCGCCCACGAGGTTGAACGAATATTGATTGATGACCCGGCCGCTCAACGTATGGTTCGTCCCGATGAACGGAAACAGCGAAAATTGCATATCCCGGTAAATGGTATCGCCTTCCAGGTTGGCATCGTGAATGGCCTGCCGGGTCGTTTTGAACCAGTCGGCAAAATCATCCTTGGTTTCCGATAGCACCGATTTGCTGCGATCCCAGATTGTAGGACCGGGATTACTGGTTTTCGGCGCGGGCGTCGAGTCGACGGGAATCGTCACGGCCACCGGCTGGGGAATAATGGGCGTCGGGCGGGTGGTATCGATCGAGTTGCGGGCCGTCAGGGGTTGCACCGCCAGTTGCGACGGTAAGGGCGTCAGGCCAATGTCGAGTTTGTGCGTCTGCCGGGCATTGATCGACACGGTTTCCGAGAAATAATACTTCCGGCGCACTTCCAGTTTAACGGACGGAATGGCCGTTGACAGCTTGATGCGGTAATAGCCGTACGGATTCGAAACCGTCGACGCCAGTGTGGTTTTTTCGTAAATACTGACCTGACTGATTTTCTCCCCGGTTTGCCGATCGGTAATGTAACCGTCCAGAATAAAGCTTTTGGGCGCTTCCTGCGGAATGTCGACCTTTTCGAGAATAATGTGGTTGCCGCGCGATTTATAAGCGATGGCTCCCCGGAAAATCTGGTTCAGCAAGGCCCGGACGGTATTGGTCGCCCGCAGGCTTAAGGTACTGGCCGGACTGATGATGGCGGCATCGTAGGCGAAGGAAAACTGCCCTTTGCTGCTAATGATTTTCAGGGCGTTATCCAGTCGTTCGTTCGTGAAATCAACGGACACCACCCGTTCCAGCGGGGGTGTCGACTGGGCGAACGACGAACGCAGCCAACCGCAGCAAAGGAGTAAAAGTAAAAAACGAACAGGGTACATTCTACAGTGGTATTGACGGGAAATGACCCCCGAAACGGTTATTTCCCCTATGGATGCGGGACGTTTATGCGAGATTATTTACAGGGCTGATCGTCCAGGGTGATCCGCTTTCCGTCCCGGCAAATATTCAGATGCATGGCATCAGCGGTTGTCATAAGAATGAAATCCAGCTTTTCATCGTTGAAATTCCCATTAAACTGCCGCCCCCCCAATTCCGCATGAGCTAAGTGAATATCAGCGTGATACACCTCATTGAGCGTTTCTACAACCTTGCTCAGCGGTTCCCGCTCAAACACCAGCCGACCGGTTTGGAAGGACATCGCGTTGGCGTCAAACTTCGGGGCCCGGATGAGGGTGTCCTTCACCGCATTAAAGGTCGCCTGTTCATTCTTCACCAGCGTTACGGCCTGATGCGGTGCCGAAAACTTCACTTTGCCGGTGCGAACGGCCACCCGCACGTCATTGGTATACGCCCGGATGCTGAACGAAGTCCCCAGAACCTGAACGGTCGTCTGGCGGACGTGAATGCGGAACGGTTTCGTCGGATCGGGTTTCACCTCAAAAAAAGCCTCGCCATCCAGCTGAACTTCGCGGCTGTCAGACGCAAATTTTTCGGGATACGACAGTTTACTGTTCTGGTTCAGGAGAACCTTACTGCCGTCGGGCAGGATTTTTTCCACTTTCTGGTCCGTCGTCACCGCCATCAGCTGGGCCGCGGGCGCTTCGGTGGGCTCTCTCAGGAAAAACCAGAGCAGGCCCGACAGCAAAACCGCCATGGCCGCTACCGCCCAAACCGGCGACTGCCACCAGTTCATTTTCCGAACCGTGGGCGACGGATCGATGGGCAGCGGTTTTATCAAGGGTTCGGGGGCAGGCCGCACCGGCTCAGGCTCCTTTGCGGGTTGGGCCCGCATTTTACCCCGCATTTGTTGCCAGGCTCTATCCGTATCGACCGGAATCCGGGCATTCGGTTTTTGCCCCAGCGAACCGGCGGTGTTCCAGATTTTCTCAAAGCGATCGAACTCCTGTCGCTCCGAATGATCCTGACCCAGCCAACGCCGAACCCGTTCCGACTCGGTAGCATCGGTCTCCCCGGCCAGGTATTTCCCCAGCAGGTCGTCGTCGATTCGGTTTTCCGGTTGATCAGGCATTTAGTTTTATGAGTAAAGAGTCAGGACATACGAGAAAAGACTATTGATCTGGAATTCAGGCTGAACCGGGTATGTTTTCGTCTTTTTTCTCTTGTCTTTTGTCTCAATGCTAATCCATTAATAACAATAACCACAAAATCGGCAGATAGTCTGCCAACTCCGTTCGCAAGATACGCAGCGCCTTGCCAATCTGGTTTTCCACGGTTTTGATGGAAAGCCCCAGTTGATCGGCAATTTCCTGGTACTTCATTTCCTCAAAACGGCTCATCGAAAAGATCAGCCGACACTGTTCCGGCAGCCGTTGAATGGCGGTCTGCAACCGATCCGACAGTTCGTCCGCGATCAGGGGCTGAATCGGTGCCTCCGAACTCACCTGATACAGCCCGACGTCGTAAGCGGCCTGCTCCCGGTGTTCGGCCTGCACCGACAAATGCCGGATTCGGTTCAGACAGCGGTTATGGACCGAACGAAACAGATAGGACTTCAGCGAAACCGTAATTTCCAGGGTATCGCGTTTTTCCCACACCGCCAGGAAAACCGCCTGCACGGCTTCTTCGGCATCATCCCAATCGTGCAGGAACGTGCGGGCATACTGGCATAACGAAGCGTAATGTTGCCGGAAGACGGCCTCAAACGCGGGTTCGTTACCCAGTCGGATCGCATGAATCAGTTCCTGATCAGTCAGTTGCACGTAGTTGCGTCAATTTTTGGCAAATCTACCACAGTTTTTTGAACCCACTCTACTGCAACCAGGAATAGGACACTCAATTGAGGCAATCCCCCTACAGAACAGCGGATTTATTTTCTGAACGGTCATTCCTTTTTATAAAAAGGACTAGAAAAGTGGCGCGAATCCCTACAAAGGGATATTCCCGTGTTTCTTTTTCGGCAAGGTTGCCACTTTGTTTTCCAGCATCTGGAATGCCCGGATCAGTTTCTGACGGGTCTGGTCGGGGTAAATCACTTCATCGATATAGCCCCGGTGGGCCGCCCGGTAGGGATTGGCAAATTTTTCGGTATACTCCTGTACCTTTTCCTGCAAACGGGCCTGCGGATCGTCGGCCTCGGCAATTTCACGTTTAAAAATGATCTCGGCGGCCCCGCTCGCGCCCATGACGGCAATTTCGGCCGTCGGCCAGGCGTAATTCAGGTCGGCGCCGATGTGTTTGGAATTCATCACATCATACGCGCCCCCGTAGGCTTTTCGGGTAATCACCGTCACGCGCGGCACCGTAGCTTCACAAAACGCATAGAGCAGTTTGGCCCCGTTGGTGATGATGGCGTTCCACTCCTGATCCGTACCGGGCAAAAAACCGGGTACGTCTTCCAGCACCAGCAACGGAATATTGAAACAATCGCAGAACCGCACAAACCGGGCGGCTTTCGTACTGGCATCGATGTCCAGCACGCCCGCCAGCACCGCCGGCTGGTTGCCCACCACGCCAATACTGCGCCCCGCGATGCGGGCAAAACCGACCACAATGTTTTCGGCAAACGCCTGGTGAATTTCAAAAAAACTACCCGCATCGACCAGTTCTTCGATCACCTCGCGCATGTCGTAGGGCTGGTTCGGGTTTTCGGGAATAAGGGTGTTTAGTTTCGGCCGAACTTCCTCCATGGCCTCATAAGGCAGACGAACCGGCTCATCCTCACAATTTTGCGGAATATAACTCAGCAGTTTTTTAATGTACTGGATGCATTCCAGTTCGTTCGCGCACGAAAAATGCGTGACCCCCGACTTGGTGCTGTGGGTGCTGGCCCCACCCAATTCCTCCGCCGTCACGTTCTCGTGCGTGACGGTTTTGACCACGTTCGGCCCCGTCACGAACATGTACGAGGTATTCTCGACCATCAGAATAAAATCCGTAATAGCGGGTGAGTAAACCGCCCCCCCGGCGCACGGCCCCATCACCGCCGAAATCTGCGGAATGACGCCCGACGCCAGCGTGTTGCGGTAGAAAATATCGGCATAACCCGCCAGCGACAACACGCCCTCCTGAATCCGGGCACCCCCGGAATCGTTCAGCCCGATGACCGGTGCGCCGTTTTTCATGGCCAGGTCCATGATTTTGCAAATCTTCTCGGCGTGGGTTTCCGACAAGGCGCCACCAAAAACCGTAAAATCCTGGGCAAAAACATAAATCAGTCGCCCGTTCACGGTTCCGTAGCCCGTTACGACGCCGTCGCCCAGATAGTGTTCCTTGTCCAGCCCAAAATCCCGGGTGCGGTGCATGACAAACTTTCCAATCTCCTCAAATGACCCTTCATCGACCAAGAGGGAAATCCGCTCCCGGGCGGTCAGTTTCCCTTTTTTATGTTGGGCATCGATGCGTTTCTGGCCGCCCCCCAATTCGGCTTCGGCGTTTTTACGATCGAGAATGTCGGTTTTGGTCGACTTGATTTCTGCGTCCATGCACGGGTTTGGTTGAGTGTCTTGCGACAAAATTAATTTTTCTTGCTAAATCCAACGCTATCAGGCGATTTTGTATCCTTGTTGCATAATTCGGTTCATCGATGAAACACCTATCCGCTTTCGGTAAGCGCTTATCCGTCCCGTTGTCGTTTCTGGCGGTTTTCGGCTGTGAAATGAATCAGGATCAGGTCACGAATCGTCAGGTTCAGGGACTTCGTCCGGTTTATGCGTCCTACGAGGAAGTCAGCACCATTCAAACGCTGGCTCCGCAACCGCTTAAGAATCCCGGCAAGATATACATTAAAGGCGGTTTTTTGTTCATTAACGAACAAGGCAAAGGCATTCATATCGTTGACAACAGCGATCCGGCCCATCCGAAGAAACTCTCGTTTGTATCCATACCGGGAAACCTCGATATGGCGATTAAGGACACCGTAATGTACGTCGACAATTCGGTGGATCTGGTGGCGCTCGATATCGCCAACCCGCGCCGGGTGACAGTTTTGAAACGGGTGAAAGAGGCTTACCCGTATCCCTCCTACCCGCAGCAAAGCAGGGTGCAGTTTGAATGCGCCAACCCGGAAAAAGGAATCGTTGTCCGCTGGGAAACCGCCACCCTCACCGATCCCAAATGCTACCGGTAATCTGTCCCATTCATAAATCCATCCGTCGGGCTGGGCGCACTCCCATGAAAAACTATTTATTTCTTCTTCTCGCCAGCCTGATGGCGCTGGCGGGCTGTTCGGAACTCGGCAGCAAAGACAGCGCGGCCATCAACCCCGGCGGAGGCAGCGGAACCGGCGGTTCGATGGCCCGGTTTGCCGTAGCAGGCAACTACCTCTACGTGGTGAATCAGAACAGTTTGCAGGTCTATGAGGTAACCCAAAGCGCCGATCCGACCTACCGGCAGAAAGCCTCGCTCGGCTTCGGCGTCGAAACGATTTTTCCGTACAACAACCACCTGTTTATCGGCACCCAGACCGGCATGTACATCATGAACCTCGACAACCCGGCCAGCCCCCGACAAGCGGCCCTGTACCGGCACATTTTCAGCTGTGACCCCGTGGTGGCGCAGGGCCATTACGCCTACGTCACGCTCCGCAACGGCACTGCCTGCAATACCGGGCCGAACCGGCTGGAAGTGGTCGACATTTCGAACCTGTCCAACCCGGTGCGGGTCAACTCCATCGATATGATCAATCCGCACGGCCTGGGCATCGACGGCAACCTGCTGTTCGTGTCGGAAGGAGACGCCGGTCTGAAGATCTTCGACGCCACCGATCCGGCGAAACCGAAGCTGGTCAAAATGTTCGACAACATCCGCTCCTACGACGTGATTCCGAACCGTTCGGTACTGATTGTCACCGGAAAAGATGGGATTATGCAGTACCGCTACGATGCCGCGCAGCCGTCGAAAGAACTGGTTCATCTCAGCACCTTACCCGTCGAATAACAGATGGCCAAACGGTTTAAATGGTTGCTGCTGTTGGTATTTCCGCTGTCGACGCTGGCGCAGTCGCTGCAAACCGATACGCTCCGACCCGTCCTGAACCACCGGCCCCGCTGGGTGATCAAGGCGGCCCCCCTGGCCCTGTTTGATATCGACAATACGATTCAGGCGGGGGCCGAGTGGCTGTTGGGACGCCGGTATTCGGTGCAGGCCGAATTGGGGTACGGCTGGCGCGGGATCAACCTCTATCCCGACCGGCGCGATGATTACGAAAAGTTCGAAGTCTGGCGGGGTCGCGCCGAATGGCGCCGGTATTCCGGGCGGTATCGCGGCTTTCGAAAACCGCATTTTGCCGTTCCGCCCATTGGCCGCTACTTTGCGCTCGAAACGTTTTTCAAACAGGTAACTACCCTGCAAACGACCACCATTGGTCAGGAGTGCGTCGATGGCACCTGCGCCTATTTTCAGCGCGGAACCTTTCCGATGTACCGCACCGTCTGGGGCATTCACGCCAAGTTCGGGCGGCAGTATGTCCTGACGATGCCCAGTGACAACCGGTTTTTGCTCGATTTTTTCGTTGGACTTGGCTTCCGGCACCTTACGCCGTACCGCTTTAGCACGACCTCCGAGGATGTTTTTGAATTCACGAACACCGGCCTCTGGAGCCGCCACTACCAGGGGATACTCCCCAGCGCCACCATCGGTATCAAGTTGGGATATGTTTTGTAAGTTTACGGTTTCCTGAAACCGAAGACCGTAAACGCTCTTTTCTTGAAACCGTCTTTCTTGGCTGTCTTTTTGCTTTTTTTTGTTCGGGGGGTTGCCCAGCCGCCGGGTGGACAGGGCAGTTTCGGCTTTCTGACGATTCCGACGAATGCCCGCGTGGCCGCGCTGGGTGGGCTGGCAGCCTCGAATACGCAACCACAGGGGCAATTTTTTCTGCAAAATCCGGCTCTGCTCGATTCGGCGGCATCTAACCACTTGTCCTTAACCTTTGTGCCCTATTTTGCCGATACCCGGTTTTACAGTCTTCAGTATGGCCTGCCGGTGAAAAGCAAAGGGCAGTGGGCGATGGGCCTGCAATACCTGGGTTATGGCTCATTCGAACAGACCGATCCGATCGGTAACATTGTCGGGACGTTTACGGCCAATGACTATGCGCTCGGTATTACCCACGCCCGCACGGAAGGGAATTTTACGCTCGGGGCTACGCTGAAAGCCGTGGGGTCGTCGATCGAAACCTATTCGGCCTTTGCGGTTTTGTTCGATCTGGGCGGCACCTGGCGGCATCCCACCAAAGAGTTGATTTTTGGTCTGGTGGCCAAAAACGCCGGTTTTCGGCTAAAGCAGTATTTTCCGGGACAAGCGGCCGGTTCGCCCGATCTGCCGTTTGATCTACAGGCTGGTGTCACCGTCAAACCAGACCATCTGCCCATTCGGGCCACCCTGACCGCTCACCATTTGCACCAGTTTGATGTTGTCTACAACGATCCGGCCCTGAATGTCACCTATGATCTGAATGGCAACCCGGTTTTGAAAAAAGTGGCCGTGCCGGAAAAAATTATGCGACACCTGGCCGTCGGTTTCGAATTGCTCATTCACCGGAATGTCAATGGACTCGTCGGTTACAATCACCAGCGCCGGCAGGAAGCCCGGTTGACCACAGGAACCGGAGCCGCCGGTTTTTCGGTTGGCGTGGCGGTTCAGGCCAAGGGGTTTCAGTTGACCTACGCCCGGGCGCTGGCAACCCCCTCGGTTGGCGGCAGCAGCCATTTGTCCGTTCGCATTGATTTGAATCGGGTCCTGCCAAAAAAATAACACCATCCGGGCACAAATTGCTGTTTACTACGTTTCTTTGTAAGGCATGGGGCCTAGAGCCCGGGGCAACGGGTGACTTTCAGGGCAACCCCCAGGCTCCGGGCCCAAGGTCCTTTGCACCATGCAAAAAAACCAACCATGACCCCAAAACAGGAACTTAAAGATTTAACCCCCCGGCAAATTGTCGCGGAACTGGATCAATACATCATCGGTCAGCACGATGCGAAACGCAATGTGGCGATTGCCCTCCGGAATCGCTGGCGTCGCATGAATAGCGCGCCCGATATGCAACAGGAAATTACACCCAATAACATTCTGATGATCGGGGCAACGGGCGTCGGAAAAACCGAGATTGCCCGGCGACTGGCCAAAATTGCCGATGCCCCGTTTACCAAAGTTGAAGCCTCAAAATTTACCGAAGTTGGTTATGTCGGCCGTGATGTCGAAAGCATGGTGCGCGACCTAGTAGAACAGTCGGTCAACATGGTGAAAGCGGCCAAAAAAGAAAAGGTCAAAACCCGGGCGTCGCAGATTGTCGAGGATATGATTCTGGACATTCTGATTCCACCGATGAAACAGCCGACCGGTTTTGTGCTGGACGAGCCTGCCAACAAAAACGATATGCCCGACAACGATGCCGAACTGAACGAACGGACCCGGGAGCGGTTTCGGGAAAAAATCCGCCGGGGAGAGATGGACGACCGGAAGATCGAGATCGACGTTCAGCAAACCGCAGCGCCCAACATCGGCATGATTGGCGGTACGGTCGATGAACTGTCGATGATGAATATTCAGGAAATGATTGGCGGTATGATGCCCAAACGCGGTAAAAAACGCAAAGTAACCATTGCCGAAGCCAAAAAAATCCTGCTGGAAGAGGAAGCCGCCAAGCTCATCGACATGGATGAAGTGAAGGACGAAGCGATTCGGAAAGCCGAAAATACCGGGATAATTTTCATCGACGAAATCGACAAAATTGCCTCCAGCCGGAGCGGGGGTTCGGGCGGACCGGACGTGAGCCGCGAAGGCGTGCAGCGCGATATGCTGCCGATTGTCGAGGGAAGCACGGTCAATACGAAGTACGGCAGCATCAATACGGACTACATTCTTTTTGTAGCCGCCGGTGCGTTTCATGTCTCGAAACCGTCGGATTTGATTCCGGAATTGCAGGGTCGTTTCCCGATTCGGGTCGAATTGCAGAGTCTGTCGGAAGACGATTTCTTCCAGATTCTGAAAGCCCCCAAAAATGCGCTGACGAAGCAGTATGTCGCCATGCTGGAAGCCGAAAACGTGGCGCTAACCTTTGAAGAGGAGTCGTTGCGGGAGATTGCCCGGATTGCTTTTCAGGTCAACTCCGAAGTGGAAAACATCGGTGCCCGCCGGCTCCAGACCGTGATGAGCCACCTCCTGAACGACTTCATGTTCGACATTCCGGACGTGATCGGGGCCAACGCCCAGGTGGTCATAACGAAAGAAATGGTGCAGGACAAGCTAAATTCGCTGATCAAAAACCGGGATCTGAGCCAATTTATTCTGTAACGGTTTCATCAGGCAAGCGCAAGTACCCAATCGAAATCCAGGGGAAGTTCTGATACTTCCCCTTTTTTAGTTTCTACCCACCAGCCCCCGGTTCTCGGGGTTGTTCGTCACGCCATCGTTGCTCCGCCGGGCCTCAGCCGCCCCGCATTCCCCCTGCCGCTTATACCTAACGCCTTCGGGATGGCTCGGTACATTTCCTGCTTCTTGTTCTCATTCCAGTGCGGTTATTTAACAATTCACCGGGTATTTCTACCGTTTGAGCCGCTGTTTCTGAATGGCCGGAGGATTTTGTGGGTCATTCTACCAGACTACCCACGGTAGGGTGGTTGCCATACAACCAAATCTATACTGTTTGACCATGAAAAGGGTTCAAAATCCCCATCACACCACAAAATCATCCACCCAAACGGATTTCCAAACGCCACGTTCCGTTGGTAAAATGCTAACCCTGGCGCTCCTGCTGGGAATAACGGCCTGCAACCGGACCACCAACGACCTGATTTCGCCCCAGCCTTCGGGTGGCAGCCCCAAGGATTCGCTGAGCGTTCAATTGCCCGATAAACACCCCACGGACGATCTATCCGGTAGTCCAACCGATCAAAACCCCGATCCGGTCAGCGTCTACCAGCGGACCCGAATCACCTGGGCTCCCTCCGACTACCAGGAAATTCGGCGGGATGCTGCGGGCGTCCCCGTCCACTACACGAGTCAGTATCTGTATGCGATGGGCACGGATCAGGTACGCCGTACCGATTACCAGCTGCAATACGACTCCGCCCAGCGCCTGACCCGGGTGGATCAATCGATTCAGATCGGAAAAAATCCGGCCACCCGGCTGTATACCCTGTATCAGTATGAGGGAAATCAGCTTACCGGATCGGAAGAGTTTTCCAGCGCCGGCTATCGGCTGGCCTCCTACAGCTACCAGTATTCGGCCCCAAACCAGTTGCGGCAGATCGAGGAAACCCACTACAACAGCCAGAAACAGTCCCGAAAAACGTTCCAGTATGATGGGCAGGGCAATCTGACGACTCTTTCCATTTATTGGAAAAGTGTGCAGGATGCCACCTACAAGCTGGAAACCGTAACGCATTTCGAGCAATACGACAATCAGAAAAACGTCGAAAATTTATTCACCCTGTTCCCGCTGCTTCCGGGCGTCCAGTTCCGGGCCAATAATTACCAGACAAAGATTGTTCGGGCGAAAGATGGGACGGAACTCAGCCGCGAAACCGTCCGCTACTTGTACAACGAACAGGGGTATCCGACCCAAAAAACGGTCACGGGGGCCGGGGGCAGCCTGACAGCTACGTACTCCTACTAAAAGTTCTCCCTTTTTCGGATTGCTCCTTGGGGATTTTCAAACCAGCCGGTCGAAATTTGACCGGCTGGTTTGGTATTTGCGGGTCTATCCCGGGGTAATTCCCGTTCTGTCCTGACCATTTCATGAAAACCGACCGGCTAACGCTCGCATCGCTTTGTTACCTATATGTGCCAATCGGCCTGTTTCTCATTTTCTGGATCAAGCCGTTCCTGGCCCTCCCCCTGACGGTTTTGCTGGCCGTTGGCATCCGGTACTTTGTCCGGCAACCGGTTTGCAACGCCAGTCGCGGTTCCGCTTTTTCCCGAACTGAATGGCTGATTCTGGCGACTGGAGCATTATTCTGGGCCTGGGTCAGCGGCATTGGCGCCTTTGTGCCGCAGTATGGCGATTACGACAAACACAACCTGGTTTTTCATGATCTGATTACCCACCCGTGGCCGGTGGTCTACCAGAATGATCGTTTCAACGACCCGTTTCTGTGTTACTACCTGGCGTATTATTTACCGACGGCGGCCGTGGTCAGGCTGTTTCACCTTTCGTTCGAAACCGCCGAATGGGTTTCGTTCCTGTGGGGCTGGCTGGGCGTTTGGCTGGCCCTGGGCTGGGCCGCGCGCCTGAGCAAAAACTACCGCGTCTGGATCGCCGTCGGATTGCCGTTTCTGTCCGGCGTTGAAGTCCTTCTCCGGCTTTTCTGGTCATTATACATTGACTTTCACTGGCAACTTCCAGCCTGGTTACGGGCGGTTTTTCAAAACCGGATACCCGGCTATACGCGCTACGAAACACCCCGGCTGGCGTTCAGTAACCAGAACTTTGCGCAAAGCATCGACCCCGCCCCGCTCATCATGCAGTTGCAGGCCGTTCCGCAGCACGCGCTGGGCGGCTGGATCGCGATGGGCCTACTCGTTTTCTGGCAACGCCGGAAGGCCAGCCCGGTTGCTCTGGCTTTTGTCGTGGTTGCCACCCTGCTCTGGTCGCCTTTCGTAACCATCGGCTTAGGGCTCTGGCTGCTCTTTACGGAAAAAAAACTCCACCGATTGACGAGCGAATCACAGCCGGTTTTTCTCGCGGGCAGCCTGCTGCTTATGGGATTACTGGGTAGTTTTTACCATGCGCATTTCCCGATTCTGTACCGCGGTTTTATTTTCGAAGCGTTCGAAAAACCGGCCGATCCGGTGCTGTACATCGTTTATTGGGGATTCCAGCTCTGGGTTGGGGCGCTCCTGTTTCGCTGGTACAACCGGCAAACCGGCGGAATGCATACCGGCGAACGAATGATCCTGACCGCAGCGGTTTCGATGCAGGTGTTGAGTCTGGTGTATATGGGTCGCTGGAATGATTTTCAAAACCGGACCATGATTCCGGCGCAGTTTCTGTACTACCTGGTGCTGGCAAACGGGTTTGTCCATTGGCTGCTTTCCCCGAAGCGAACCGTGTCAGGCTGGTTCCTGGCGGCCTGGGTGGTGATCGGTTTGTACGTTCCCTGCCGCGTCCTGGCGTATAAACTCTGGTCCATTCATGTCCCGCAACCGATTACCCGGTCGATGGAAAAGGCCACCACGAACTTTGGAGAAACCGACATGAGCCGAATGCGGCCCCACGAAACCATCGACGCCGGTACGGACTATGCCGCGCAATACGTCGGACGGCGGGATTCTTTTTTTTACCGCTACCTTCTTCGGAAAGCAATTGATTAAAACCAGGTTATTACCGTTTTCGCCCGAATCGTTTCCAGTAGCCGCCTTCCTGCGGAGGAAAAAAACATTCGTTCGGATTGCGCGGTCCCCGGCGGAACAGCGGAATGGTCGCTCCGGCATAGAAGTTGGCCCCCCGTGGATTCCCGATATTCGCCAACCCGCCCAGGTGATCGGTTCCGGCAAAAACCGGCCCCATCCGCACCGCCAGCCCAACCGTGAACATGCTGTAATTATCCTGCAACGCCAGGGGCATCGACACTTCCGCCCAGCGGTTTTCCCAGCGGGGAACCACGGCAAGCATCGAGGGGATAATCATCGACACGGCATTGGGCGATACCAGACTCTGGGTCCAGAGTGCGCCTACGTATACATTTTCCCGGTACTTGTAATCGGCACTGACGTTCAGGGCGGTCGGCAAACCGGATCGGTACGATGTGGTTCGGTCCAGCAGGGGCAAATCCAGCACGTCAACCACCCGGTTGTTGATTTCGTCGGGTGATTTTACCCCCACAAAGGTGGTATTGGTAATTAATTTGTTTGCTACCGAAACCGGATACCGGTTAACGATCTGTGGATTCTTAAACCGCACCCCACCAATATCAACCAGGGAGGCCGAGATGCGGTAGCGGTACTTGTTTTTCGTTGGGTCCCGGCGGACTTCGCCCTGCTCCCGGTAGGTGTATTTCCGGATTTCGGGCCGGTATTCGTAGGTAATTCCCAGGTCGAAGCCCCAGCCTCCGCCGGCCGATTGCGACCCGAAAAGCCAGCCCGGCGACAGGCCCATTTTTTGAAAAGCGTCCTGGTTGGTATAGCCGTAAACCCCGTTGAATTTCTGAATGCGTAGCGCCTGAAAACCGGGTTGACCGGGGTCCCGGACGATCTGGTGCGTACCATCGTCGACCCGAACGTGCGCGTTGTAAAAACCGATTTCCCGTTTGATGGTCACGCCGGCTTTCAGGAACCGGTCATCATCGTCCACCAAAACCGCCCCGAACGTAACGGCCAGTTCGGCGTAGCCATTCACGTTGGCCATCCCGTGCTGCCCCGTATTTTCAATGCGCTGAAGTTCCGCGATCTGAGTCCCGTACAACATCAACCGGGCGGTTTCTTCGGAGGTATTCCGGTACGAAACGCCGGTCCGGGCGCGGGTCGACAGGGCGACGCCAAACCGGTCGTTGAGCGTAATGAGGGCCGATGGTCCGCGCACTTCTCCGCCCACCGTCAGGCGTTTGTCATTGCCATTCAGTTTTTCTTTCAGATAACCCGTCCGGCCGATACTGCGCCCCCGTTCGGTCCGGTACTGCGCCGGAACGGTACCCGAGAGATACCGGACAAACGGAAAAGGAGCCACCCACCGAACGTAATTGTTCGCTGCGTAGAAGTCGATTGTTGCCAGGTTCAGGTAAAACCGGTAGCGTGAGTCGGCCACTTCCGATGGATGTCGATAAAGCGATTGGGTCCCGGCATAATTGCTGTTCACAATACCCGTCAGGTATTGCCCCCGTGAGGGTAAAACCGCACCCAACAATGCCAGCATAATCAGAAGCTGAGCGTATCGTACTCTCATTCAAGTCCTAATAGAAATGTGCAAACCGTTCTAATGCTGTTGAGCGGCTAAAGATACAGGATGTTTACTGAATTGAAACGTTCGGATGTTACCGCTAAATCAAGAATTCAAATCTCACCTTAAATAATAAACTACCCCATCAAAACGTCAACCATATATAATTTTGTATATTATTGCAATGTTAAAGCTTTCTTTGTCAGAAACCCCACCCCACCTATGCAATTTCAATCTCAGTCGCAGGGAAACCAAACACAGTCACAATCACAGGGGTCATCCTTTTCGTTCAGCGACTACCAAACTGATAATTTTTTTGATGAAATGTTCACGGCAGAGGGGCAGGTCCGCTCTGGGTATGAGCAGTTTAAACAGCGGGTGGAGCAGTTAAGCCGGGAAGACGTGATCGGTCGCCAGCACGCGGCCGAACGGTCGCTGATGTCGATGGGTATTACGTTTAATGTCTACTCGGAGGGCGAAGGCACCGAGCGCATCATGCCGATCGACATTATTCCGCGCGTGATTCCGTCGGCCGAATGGAACCAGCTCGAACGGGGGCTTACCCAGCGCATTCAGGCCATCAATATGTTCATTCACGATGTGTATAACGAGCAGCATATTCTGAATGACAACATTGTCCCGCGCGACCTGATCGAATCGAGCAAGTGTTTCCTGCCGGCCTGTATGGGCCTGAAACCGCCGAAAGGAATCTGGTGCCACATCACGGGTACCGACCTGATCCGGGGCGATGACGGCCAGTTCATGGTGCTGGAAGATAACCTGCGATGCCCGTCGGGCGTTTCCTACATGCTGGAAAACCGGGAGTTGTCGAAACAGACGTTTCCCGAAGTGCTGGCGCGAACGGGCGTGCGGCCGGTTTCCGATTACCCGACCCGCCTGCTGCAATTACTCCAGCACATTGCCGACCGGCCCGATCCGACCGTCGTAGTGCTGACCCCCGGGATTTACAATTCAGCCTACTTCGAGCACTCGTACCTGGCCCAGCAAATGGGCGTGGAGCTGGTCGATGCGCGGGATCTGGTGGTATCGGGCGGCTACGTCAAAATGCGGACGACCAAGGGTTTCCAGACCGTGGATGTCATTTACCGCCGGATCGACGACACATTTCTCGATCCGCACGTGTTCAATCCCGAATCGCTGATCGGTATTCCGGGCATCTTTGAAGTGTACAAAAAAGGACGGGTGGCGCTGGCAAACGCGCCCGGCACCGGCGTTGCCGACGACAAAGTAATTTATGCGTACGTACCCCGAATTATTAAATATTATCTGGGCGAAGAAGCCATTATCCCGAACGTAAAGACCTACATCTGCCGGGAGGAAGATGATTGCAAATATGTGCTGGACAACATCGAACAACTGGTGGTAAAAGAAGCCAACGAAGCGGGTGGTTACGGCATGCTGATTGGCCCCAAAGCGACCAAAGCCGACCACAAGCTGTTCCGGCAGAAAATCAAGGACAATCCGCGCAATTACATTGCCCAGCCGACGATTTCGTTATCGCGGGTTCCGACCATCGTCGGCGACCATACCGAAGGGCGGCACGTCGATTTCCGGCCCTATATCCTGTACGGAGACGGCATCAACGTCATCCCCGGCGGACTGACCCGCGTGGCGCTGCGGAAAGGATCACTGGTGGTCAACTCCTCCCAGGGCGGGGGCGGGAAAGATACGTGGGTATTGTACTGAACACGAAGGACACCGCAACCCATCAAACAAAAGGACACGGCCACTCCGTGTCCTTTTGTTTGATGGGTTGGAAAGAACCGGATCAGGCCCGCAAAAAATCCTGCGCTTGCGCTTTGGGCTTAATTCTTAAATTTGCGGGATATGCAACAGCCCGACTTGTCTATTATTCTGGTCAATTACAAAACTCCCTACCTCATTGTCGATTGCCTCCGCTCCGTCGAAAAGCATACGTCCGGACTGACCTATGAAGCCATCGTGGTCAACAACGATCCGGACCCGTCGGGCCGGGCCATTGTTCTGGCCGAATTTCCGACCACCAATTGGATTGAAATGGGGTATAATTCCGGTTTTTCGCGGGCCAACAACCGGGGCATTGCGGAATCGGCCGGCCGGTTGGTTTTGCTCCTGAACTCCGACACGTTGCTGGTCGACAATATTCTGAAACGCTGTGCCGATCTGCTGAACACCCGCCCGGATGTGGCCGCCGTGGGGCCGATGCAGCTCACCCGCGACGGAAAAGTGCATACCGAAGCTTTCACCGGTTTTTCGCAGCTTCGCCGGTACTTCTTCATTTTCCCCACCTCCGGTTTTTTCAAGCGCTTGCTCCACCGGCTGCTGCCCGACCGTCACTACGCCGACCCCGATCAGGTGGACTGGCTGGTGGGCTCGTTCATCATGACCCGGCGGGAAACCGTCGAAAAGGCGGGGGGGCTGGACGAAAACTTTTTTATGTATGCCGAGGATGTGGAGTGGTGCTGGCGGCTGGGCAAACAGGGCAAACTGCTGCTGTTGCGCGACGGTTTCTATGTTCACCTCGAATACGGCAGCAGCACCGATTACCAGGCAAGCCGGGTAACGCACATCAACCGGTTCAAACCGCAAATGCACGTTTCGAATCTGCTCTGGGTTCGGAAACAATACGGCGTTGGGGCATACCTGATTCTGATCCTCCACTACCTGACGCTGATTCCCGTCATTTTTGGCTGGAAAATCGGAATTAATCTCATCCGGTTTCGGAATCCGTTCACCGAACTGGAAAACCAGCGGGCCTTTGCGCAGCAGGTGGGTATTTTTCTGCGGTTTTTCTGGAAAACCTTATTCAACCAAACGGGTTTCTACAAAGTCTAGGACGTTTCCGCGTCCTTCCAATATCCCCGCTTTCCGGGGCGGTTTTCGTCCCGACCGCCCCAAAGCCATCAACTCCGAAATATTATTGTTATAATTGTCCCCAATGGTCAAAAGTCGTATACACAACCAAAGCCATTGTACGTTCTTGGTAAGTATAGAAATTGTTGAGTTATGAAAACATATTTCCTCACAACACTGTGGGCTTTATTGCTTGGATTCCTTGTTCTCACCGAAGCGCAGGCCACCCACTTGCGAGCCGGTGAAATTACAACCCGCCGGATTTCCAGCACATCGTTGACCTACGAGGTTACCATGACTACGTACCACGACGAAATTGGGGGAAAAACCGCCAGTGACCAGCAGGACCCCTCCTATTTTTGTTTTGGTATCGGACCGGCAGTGGCCGTTCCCCGGGCTGAACGAAGGGCCATTAACCGGGCAACGACGGTTAACATTTACAGAGCCACGTTTACCTATCCGGGGCCGGGAACGTACCGCATTACCTGTACCATCACCAACCGCAACGAAAACGTTCGCAATATTCCCAATTCCATCCAGACGAGTTTTCAGCTCGAAACCATTATTGTGGTGAATGCCGGGCTGGGTCTTAACAGCACCCCCGTCCTGCTGAATCCCCCGCTGGACTCGGCCCGCGTTGGCCAGAAATGGTGCCACAACCCGGCCGCGTTCGATGCCGACGGCGACAGTCTGGCGTATCGCCTGTACGTGCCGTCCGGAAGAATTGGCGATGAACAAGGCAACTGTACCCGCCGGGTGGTTGCCGGTTATTCAGATCCTACGGCCATCGGTGTCAACCGAATAAACGAGGCCGGAACCGGACCGGCTACCCTGACCGTCGATGCGATAACCGGTGACGTTTGCTGGGATGCCCCGGCCGAAATAGGCCAGTACAATATCGCGTTCATTGTCGAAGAGTGGCGTGACGGCGTTAAAATCGGGGAAATCATCCGCGATATGCAGATTATCGTGACGGCATCCCCCAATAAACGCCCCGCTCTGGTGGTACCCGCCGATATTTGTGTGGAAGCCGGAACCCTCATTCAGCAAACGATCCGGGCTACCGATCCGGACAATAACCGCGTCGAACTGTCGGCCTTCGGCGGGCCTTTCAACGTGAGTCCGGATGGTCAGCAGTACAACCCGGCTCTCATTGCCAAAGACTTTGCGACGTTTACGCCGACTACGGCCCAGAATACCCCCGCGACGGGAACATTCCGCTGGCAAACCAATTGCGCACACGTTCGGGCCGAACCGTACGATGTCGTTTTCCGGGTTATCGATTTACCGCGCGGAAGCGGACAAACGCAACTGGCCACGCTCGAATCATTCCGCATCCGGATTTACGCCCCGCAGCCGAAGAACCTCACCGCCCGCCCGGCCGCCGATCCGGCCGGACGGGCCATTATCCTGAACTGGGCCGCCTATTCCTGCGGTTCGGCGTCGCTGCCGGCAGAGACGAAAATGGCTATCTATCGGAAAGAAGGCTGTGACCAGGCGACATTTGACCCCTGCTCCGACGCGGGCGCCCTTGCCGCTGCCGGTTACGTAAACGTGGGCAATGTGGCAATCGGCCAGACGTCGTATACGGACAACAACAACAATCAGGGCCTGAAGCGGGGGGTTCAGTACAGCTACCGGATTGTGGTCGTACTGCCCAGGCCCAACAACGGCCAGAGCGTGGTCTCCGAACAGGTCTGCGTTAATTTGCCGCAACAGGTTCCCTTGATTACGCACGTGACCGTCGACAGTACGTTTGACACACGCGGAGTGATCACGGTTCGCTGGACGCGTCCTCCGGGCATCAATCCGCAGGATGGAACCGGCCCGTTCCAGTACCGGTTATTCCGGGCGACGGGCCTGACCGGCACCAACTTTACGCAGATTGCGTCGATCAACACCACCCTCCAGCCGACGGTCGGCGACACGGTTTATACCGATCGTGGCCTTAACACCGTCGCCAACGCCTACCGCTACCGGATTGAGTTTTATTATACCGATCCGGCTTCCGGGCAGTTGCAACGACTCGATGCTACCGAAAATGCGAGTTCTGTGCGCCTGACCGCAACGGGTGGCGTTCGGCGGATTCAATTGACCTGGCAGGCCAATGTGCCCTGGAGCAACGATAACAAACAACACCGAGTTTACCGCAGCAAAACCGGGCCGAACGGACCGTTTAACCTGGTAGCCGTTGTACCCGTCACCACGGCCAACACGTATACCTATACCGATCAGGGGGCCGATACCTACGCAGCCGACGGCGTACAACCCGTCACCATGTCCATCGACAGCAGTTACTGTTACCGCGTCGAAACCGTCGGCCAGTATTCGGCTCCGTTGACGACCCTATTGCTGAACAATTATTCGCAGGGCGTTTGTGCGATGCCGATTGATACAACCCGACCCTGTCCGCCCCAACTCGCCATCGATACCCTCAATTGTGCCAGCCTGACGCCCGACGCCTTCTGTAACCAGACCACGTTTGCCAACACCCTGACGTGGCAGAATCCCAGCACGGGCGACTGCGACCGGAATATCGTGAAATACCGGATTTACTACAGTCCCTGTGAAGGGCAGGACCTCACGTTGCTGGATTCGGTCAATGCTCCGCTGATGACGTACCGGCACGAAAACCTGATGTCGTTTGCGGGCTGTTACGAGGTGAGAGCGGTCAGCCGGAGCGGCAGGGAAAGCGCTCCGTCCAACCGGGTTTGTAAAGACAATTGTCCGTATTTGCAAATGCCTAACGTCTTTACCCCCAATGGCGATGGCAAAAACGATGTGTTCCAGCCAACCCGCTGCCCCCGGTTTATCGAAACGGCGGAACTAACGGTGGTCAACCGCTGGGGAGTAAAAGTCTACCAGAGCAGCAACCTGTCGCTCGACTGGGACGGGAAAAACAGTCAGGGGAAAGAGGTTCCCGGCGGTTTGTATCTGTACCAGATCACGGTTAAATTCATCGGTGTCAATTGCAACGCCCCCGCGCAGATTTACAAGGGGTGGGTGGAATTGCTGCGCGAAACCGGTGCTAATTAAAAACCGCCCGTTTCGGCAGAAGCGGATTTTATAAAAAGGGGGTGATTCAACGCGAACCGGGCTTGAATCATCCCCTTTCTGTTGCCTGATCGGTGAGCTTACTTTTCAACAAACCAGGTGACCCGGGTTCCGTTGGGAAGCCAGGGTTCGGGTTCCCGATTCAACCGTAACTCGATCAGTGAGGTTGTGAAGGGTTCGAACAATTTTACGTCCCTGTTTTTAAGCAGCTCATCCATATCAAAAACCGCCGTCCATTTCTGGGTCGCACTCTCGCGCTCGTTCTTGTCTTCCGGCGCATCGATATGGCCGTAATACCGCACCAGGTCCGTTCCGGACGAGGCAATGATTTCAATCCGGAGCCGGACGAGTTTTTCCAGATCCAGGTCTTTCAGGTTGAAGTGAAAACTCCGCAGACTTTTATCTCCACTGTAGGTGTGAACATCGACTTCGATGGGCTTCAGGTCCCTGGGGTTCTTTTCATACCCGGCCTTAAACGTCACATGGTAGTCCGTAATGGCATCGTCCCGTTCATCGACCGCCCGCACCAGAAACTGCTGCCAGGGCGTCATTTTCCGCAGGGTAGTCCGGGTTTGTTCAATAGCCGCCCGGTTCCATTCGGCATACTCCTCACCCGTCGACACCTTCAGGGCTTTCACGACCAGCTCCACCAGTTCGTCGGTCGGTTCTTCAATAATCGACCCGTGATTGAGGTCGGCAACCGGGATAAACGGAATGCTCAGGTTGCTGCGGTGGTCGGTTTGCCAGTCGCCAAAATGCACGCGCTGGGTAGTCGTATCCTGATCTTCGTCCACGGTCAAATTCAGCGTAATCTTCCGGGTATTCAACGAGCAGCCCGCCCAGCGAACGGTACCATCAGTCCCCTTGGGATTGGTCACCAGCCCCTGAAGGCCTCCGTAATTATCGGCGCCACAAAACGTAAAGACGTAGGGCGTATCCGGGTCCGGCCCGTAGAAGACCTTCCGGGAAAGTAGATCCTGGTGGGCCAGGTCCCAGGTATACCGGCTGGCCAGTTCCAGACCATCCAGAATCAGGTCACCGGCATCCATGAAATCGGGGCCGAGTTCCCGGTTTCCCTTGAAAATCGCCCCCAGCCAGCTCCGGCCTTTGTGCGCCAGGGGAGAACCAAAACTGGCGGGAGCCAGCGCAATCAGGCGTTTCAGGCGCTGTTTTCGTTTGTCCTGTTTGGCGTAGGTGGTCAGCCAGGCCCGAATGACCAGCATCCCGGTCGAATGCACAATGGCATCAAACGGCTCATCGGCGGATAAACCCGCCCGCAACCGCAGGGCCCGGTCAAAGCCCTCCGCAATGTCTTTGATGGTGACCTCATTGGTCAGCGACCGATACCCGCAAATGTGAACATTGGAAACATCCAGCCCGTGCCGGGTTAAAATTGTTTCCCACCGTTTGAAGGATTCGGGCACGTCCGAATACCCGTGGATCAATACAATCGGATGACTCATGAGGAAAAATAGCGCTAGGTTTAGTACGGTTTTTGTTAACTCCTGTGCCCCGGCGGGCGTAGGGCGGGCAGGAATGTACAAAAATAAAAACCGGCAAAATTTTTCTATTTATTTAACGGCAGACGATCGCCCACCGGCGGGGTTCCGGTGGCGGCCCATTGCAAAACCGCCCGTTCATTCGTGCATTTCGGGCTTCCGTATATACCTTTGTGGCAATTATTTTTCGGTAACGTATGTGGTATTTCAGTGTTCGGCAGAGTGAGTTGACCAACGACCAGTATCAGGCGCTCCAAAAAAAGGCGGTTTTGACCGAAGTAGAAATTTTCAACGAACCGTTCCACAATCTGTGTCTTTTCGAAGTCGAACGGGAACAGTACCGGCATTTTGTCGATGCCCTAGATCTGGAAGGGTTGGCCTATGAAGTGGATCGGGGGCGGCCAACCCGGCAGGAATTATTAGCAAGAATGCGGTAATCGGGGAAACCCCAATTACCGCATGTTGTGGAATACGTTCAGCACATCCTCGTCCTCTTCAATCCGTTCCAGAAGCTTTTCGACATCGGCCATTTCGTCCTCGCTCAGTTCTTTCATGTCGTTCGGAATGCGTTCGAATTCGGCCTGTTTCAATTCAAAGCCTCTTTCTTCCAAATGCTTCTGAATGGCCCCAAAGGCCGTAAATTCGCCATAAATGACGATCTGGTCGGCTTCCTCGTCCAATGAAATTTCGTCGGCACCGAAATCGATCAGTTCCAGTTCCAGCTCGTCCAGATCAATGTTTCCCGCCGGAATGCGAAAAACCGACTTGCGGTCGAACATAAAGTCGAGCATCCCTGAGGTGCCGAGCGCCCCCCCGCATTTGGTGAAATAACTCCGCAGGTTCGCTACCGTCCGGTTGATGTTATCGGTGGCGGTTTCCACCACAATCGCAATTCCGTGCGGGCCGTAGCCTTCGTAGGTAATTTCCTTAAAATCTTCCTGTTCTTTCGACGTGGCCCGCTTGATGGCCCGTTCCACGTTTTCTTTCGGCATGTTAGCCGCCCGGGCGTTCTGAATAATCGCCCGCAGCCGTCCGTTCGAATTGGGATCGGGGCCACCGCTTTTTACAGCCAGGGCAATATCTTTTCCAATCTTTGTGAAGGTCTTAGCCATCATCCCCCACCGCTTAAACTTTCTGGCTTTCCGGTATTCGAATGCGCGTCCCATCGTTAGAGTGATGAGTTAAAAGTTAAGAGTTAAGAATTACCACTGACGAATAATTCATAACTCATAACTCCTACCTCTTAATTGTTTTTAACACTTATTTCTTCTTCAAAATCAACTTCAATCTGATTCCGCATCAGGTCGTCGAACGTTTCCCGCCGACGAATCAGGTACGGTTTTCCGTCAAACACCAGCACTTCGGCGGGCCGGAACCGGGAGTTGTAATTGGAGCTCATGCTGAACCCGTAGGCACCGGCATTTTTCAGGGCCAGCACATCGCCGGGGCGAACTTCGTTCAGGGAACGGTCCCAGCCCAGGGTGTCGGTTTCGCAAATATAGCCCACCACACTGTAGGTTTTCGGCTCGCCCGCCGGATTCGATACGTTCACAATTTCGTGGTACGCATCGTACATCATCGGTCGAATCAGGTGGTTTAGTCCGGAATCTACCGCCACGAACGTCCGGGCCGGGTTTTCCTTGACAATATTAACATTGACCAGCAACACCCCGCTTTCGCTGACCAGAAACTTGCCCGGCTCGAACCAGAGTTCCAGCTGACGACCGTATTGATGGCAGAAATCCTGAAACGCGACGGTTACTTTCCGGCCCAGTTCCACAATATCGGTGCTGTGATCTCCTTCCCGGTAGGCCACTTTAAAACCGCTGCCAAAATCGAGAAATTGCAGATTGGGGTAATCACTGGCCAGTTCAAACAGGACTTCGGCGCCATTCAGGAAAGCATCGGCATTTTTAAAATCAGAGCCGGTATGAATGTGCAGCCCGATGATCGGGATGCTGTACTGCTCGACAAGGGCGCGAATCTGGTCCCGCTGCGCGATCGAAATCCCGAATTTGGAGTCAATGTGGCCGGTCTGGATTTTCACATTCCCCCCCTCCGAAATATGGGGGTTGATCCGGATCCCGACCGGTTTCCGGTCGCCATACTGCTGCCCCATCCATTCCAACAGCGGCAGACTATCGACATTCAGCCGAACACCCAGATCGAGGGCTTCCTGAATTTCGGTAAACGACACCCCGCTCGGCGTATACATGATCTGCCCCGGTTCAAAACCGGCCAGCAGTGCCAGCCGGATTTCGTTGGTCGAAACCACTTCGATATCAATGCCCCGGCTGCGCATCAGTTTCAGAATCGAAACATTCGTCAGGGCTTTGGCCGCGTACTTGATTTTTAACGGCACACCACGGAATGCCGCCTGAAGCTGCCCGATTTTCTCGGCAATTTTGTCCGCATCGTAAACGTATAAGGGGAGGCCAAATTCTTCGGCCATGTCCAGCACATTGACGCCCTGGATTTGATAACGGTTTTGTTCAAGCTGCATAAGCAGGATTTCAGCACAAATTTGAGGTGCAAATATAGGCAAATTTATGCCACTTCCGGCAACCACCTTCCGGTGCGGTTTTAAACAATTTGCCGGTTTTCGGGTTCAAATCATACTGACATCGCACTAAAAACCATGAAAACGATAACCCTTCTTGCCGCCGGACTGCTCTGGTGTTCCGTGCAGGCCCAGGCTCAAACTCCGTCGCCCAATGCCCATGCGCCCGAACAGGCATCGGAAACGTTTCCGCAGGGCGAACCCACGGCCCGAATGGATTCTTTGAAAGGCAAACTGGTGAAAGGCACCCAGTCGAGCCGCAACGCCCGGCGGGGTTCGGCCGTGCAGTCAAAAAGTACGGTGGTGAAGAAAAAAACCACGAAAACCGTGAAAGCCAGGAAGCCTTCTGACTCCTAAAGATCGCTAAAAATGCGCCAATACAACGTCCTAAGCTACTTTCTACTCCCGGAAGTAGCTTTTTTTTGTCTAAAGAGGTGATTTAGCAGGCAATATGTTTGCCAACATCAATTTATTCGTATTTTTACTTCGACCCTTTTGGTTACTGAATATCTCCACGACCTTGAAGCGTTCAAACTTGCCATTTTCGGAAGACGTGCTGGTGCGTAAACTCCAGCAGCGAGAGGAGCAGGCATTTCACTTGTTATACGATCAGTATTCACCGGCTCTGTTTGGCGTAATTTTGAAAGTAGTACGGGACGAGGAAGCCGCGCGTGACGTTTTACAGGATTCCTTTGTTAAAATCTGGCGCAATATTCCGTCGTATGACGCTCAGAAAGGACGGTTATTTACCTGGCTGCTTAACATTGCCCGCAATACGGCCATCGACGCGGTTCGGACGCGTCATTCGGGCCAATCAATCCAAAACAGTACTGAAATCGTAGATAGTGTTGATCTCCATCAGCAAACGTATCAACCAGGCATCGATACACTTGATTTACCCGATAAGGTCAATCAACTGAATCCTGACCGCAAAATGGTCATTGATCTGGTCTACTTTTACGGATATACCCATGAAGAAGTAGCGGAAAAATTGAATTTGCCCCTCGGTACTGTCAAGACACGGGTTCGGTCCGCTTTACAGGAATTGAAGAAGTTATTCGACTGATGAACACGAAAGAATACATCGAGTCAGGTATACTGGAGGAGTATGTACTTGGTACGGTCAGTCCGCAGGAGAAGCGGGAAGTCGAGTGCCTGTCGAGTATCTACCCCGAAATCCGGCAGGAGTTGGACAAGCTCTCGGTCGCGCTGGAACAGTATGCCGAAACGTTACGCCGTGATCCTCCATCGGAAGTAAAAGCCCGGTTACTGAACGAGCTTGAATTTGGCGGTGCACACCCCGAAACCGCCGAAGCACCAAAAGCCTTTCTTGACCCCATCGATGAACCCGCGGACGCAGTCGTTCAGCCTTTGTATGCCGACGATGAGTTTAAGAATTCCAGACCCACCTACCGGATTACCTGGATGGTGGCAGCCTCCCTGGGCTTAATCGTCCTGGTTTTTGCCTATTTCCTGTATTCCCAGCTCCAGTCAAGCCAGCAAACACTGAGTTCGCTACGCACCGCCAACGAGCAGCTCATGAATGAAGTCCGGGAGTTTCGCGCCCGCCAGGCGCAGTCGGACCAGTTGCTGGCGATTCTGAAAGAACCGGGTACCCGCGTGATTCGCCTGAATCCGGCGGATAGCACCACGACAAACCTGGCAACCGTATATTGGAATACGTCTACCGGTCAGGTTAGTCTTGAAATCGACTCCCTTTCCCAACCAGCGGAAACCCAGCAGTACCAGCTCTGGGCGATCGTAGATGGGAAACCCGTCGATGCCGGCGTTTTCGAGCTGGAAGAAGGGGTTAAACTGGTTCATCAAACTCATAAATTTCTGCGGGTCCATGCGTTTGCCATTACCCTGGAACGACGCGGAGGAAACCCAACCCCCACCCTATCGGCGATGGTGGTGGTGGGCAATGTTAATTCATAGCCTTCCGGATAACGAACGCACGGGGGGCCGTCAAAACCACCCTTTGGAACGTCGAATGGCGTCATTCCTACGGTTTTGATCCTGCTGGCACCGTAAAAACCGCCGGATCGATTCGGTCCGAAAAGACACCTTCGGCTGCTTTCGTGGCGTTTTTCAGGACAAACTATCCCCCGAAATTATTTGTTAACTCCCCATGAACCACAATCTTTTTTTCGGAGCCTTGTGTGGGCTGGTGCTCACCGTCTCCGTTGCCTCCATCTCCCTGACCAAGGTCGCCGATGATAACAGACCGCCTAAAGTGGTGAAAACCGAAGCGGAATGGAAGAAGATTTTAAGCCCGCAGCAGTTTTACATTTTGCGGCAGCAGGGCACCGAACGGCCCTTTACGAGCCCGCTGGTCGATAATCACGACAAAGGTGTTTTCAAGTGTGCCGCCTGCAAGACGCCGGTTTTCAGGT
This sequence comes from Larkinella bovis, assembly GCF_042655385.1. Lineage (NCBI taxonomy): Bacteria > Pseudomonadati > Bacteroidota > Cytophagia > Cytophagales > Spirosomataceae > Larkinella > Larkinella bovis. The sequence goes on from NZ_JBHSMA010000001.1 coordinate 1,358,752, forward strand.
CCGAGAACAAATTTGAATCCGGAACCGGCTGGCCGAGCTTTTACCAGCCCTTTTCGAAAGACAATGTGGCGGAGAAAAGTGATCGCAGCCACGGAATGATCCGAACCGAAGTGGAATGTGCCGTTTGTGGTGGCCATCTCGGGCACGTTTTCGACGATGGCCCCAAACCAACCGGTCTTCGGTATTGCATAAACGGCGCAGCCCTGACGTTCGAGAAGAAATAAGTAAACCTAACTCGCTGGTTTTAAGCCAGCCCGGGTGCCGGGCTGGCTTTTATCATATTATATCGTCTAAATTTCCGTTATATTTGCTTGAAGGACGGATTGAGCAATCCGTCTTTTTTGCGTACGTGCATTCATTTGTATTTTCAGGCCCGACGAACGTCCCGGCTTGTCGCCGATTATTTCGGTAGAAATCCGGATTCGCCGAACAACTTTTAACTGACAAAACACCTGGTATGAGTAAACTCTGGGGGCAGCTTCGTACCCTTTGGCAAGGCATCACTGGCTTTTTCAGTTTGCTGAAAGCACGATTTCGGCAACTAATCTACCGCCTGATGTCGGGGCTTTTTGGAAAAGAGCGTGTCGATTCACTGACCGGTTCCTACCGAACCACGCGGCAACGGTACCGGAACTGGCTCAGCGCCCGCTTCGCCAGCCGGTCGCTGGGATTCCGGATTTTCTACCATACGGCCAAAGTACTCATTTACGGTTTTGTTCTGGCGCTTTTTTATATCCTGATCCTGGAAACCAACTTCCTGTACCTGACGGGCGAAATGCCCAGCGTGGAGGAATTGAATAATCCCAAAGTTTCCCAATCGTCGGAAATTTACTCCTACGACAACGTGATGATCGGCCGTTTTTTCACCGAAAACCGGACGCCGATCAACTACGAGGACCTGCCCGCCCCACTCATTAATGCCCTGATTGCTACGGAAGACGTGCGGTTTTACGAGCATTCCGGGATCGACACCCGCAGTCTGGGCCGGGCCGCATACGGCGTCCTGACCGGCAACAGCGCCGGGGGAGGCAGTACGATCACGCAGCAACTGGCCAAAAACCTCTTTAAAACCCGGCGCCGTCAATCGCGGGGTCTGTTGTACAATGTTCCGCTGATCCGGACGGTCATTCTGAAAACCAAGGAGTGGCTGATGGCCATTAAACTGGAACGGAATTTTTCGAAGGAGCAGATCCTGACGATGTATTTCAACACGGTGGATTTTGGCAGCAATGCGTACGGAATCAAAACCGCAGCCCGGACGTATTTCAGCAAATCACCCGACAGCCTGAACGTGCAGGAAGCCGCCGTTCTGGTCGGGCTACAGAAGGCGACGACAACGTATAATCCGCTGATCAAACGAAACTTTACCAAGTCGCGAAACCGCCGGAATGTGGTCATTTCGCAGATGGCAAAATACGGTTTTCTGACGCAATCCCAGGCCGACTCCATCAGCAAATTGCCGCTCGTTACCCGGTTTAGCCCCGACAATCCGTATTCCGGCCCCGCCAATTATTTCAAGAATGCGGTGGTCGATGTCGTAAAAAAATGGGGGGAAGAAAACGGGTATGACCTCTACACCGACGGTTTACGCATCTATACGACCGTTGACTCCCGGATGCAGGCGCTGGCCGAAGAAGCCATGGCCGAGAAAATGAAGCAGTTGCAACGGATTTTCGATAACCACTGGGCAGGCCGGAATCCCTGGACCGATGAAGATGGTAAGGAAATCCCGGATTTTCTGGACAAAGTGGCCCAGCGAACCGAGCGCTACAAGGCGTTACTCCAAAAGTACCCCAATCAGCCCGATTCGATCCGGTACTACATGAAAGTGAAAAAAGACAGTATGACGGTTTTTTCCTGGAATGGTCCGCAGAAAAAATACATGACCCCCATGGATTCCATCGCCTACTACAAACATTTTTTGCAGGCCGGTCTGGTTGCCATGGACCCCCATACCGGTTTTATCCGGACCTGGGTGGGCGGCATCGACTACGAATTTTTCAAGTACGACCACGTCAAACAGGGAAAACGACAGCCCGGTTCAACCTTCAAGCCGTTCGTCTATGCCACAGTGATCGACGATTCGACCATCAACCTCGGCCCCTGCGACCGTCGGCGCGATGAGCCCTTCCGCAAGGAGTACATCAACGAAAAAGGGCAACAGGACTATTGGGCTCCCCGCAACTCAACCGGTACTTTCTCCTATTCCAACATGACGCTCCGGCGGGCCATGGCACGGTCGATTAATTCGGTTACTGCCCAGTTAACCAACGACGTGGCAACTCCCCAGCGGGTGGTTGAATACGCCCACCGCATCGGCATCAAGAGTCCGCTGGCGGCCGTGCCTTCGATCGGCTTGGGATCGTCAGACGTGTCCCTTTACGAAATGGTGGCCGCTTACTGCACATTCGCCAATAACGGCATTCATACCGAACCGATTATTGTCACGCGGATTGAAGACCGGGAAGGGAAACTCATTGAAGAATTTGTACCGGAAAAGAAACAGGCGATTCGTCCCGAGTCGGCCTTCCTGATGTTACACATGCTGCGGGGTGGCCTGGAAGAATCGGGCGGAACGTCCCAGAATCTGTGGTCGTATGATCTGTTCAAAAACCGGAATCAGGTGGGTGGCAAAACCGGAACAACCTCCAACAACTCCGACGGCTGGTTTATGGGCGTTACCCGCGACCTGGTGGTGGGAGCCTGGGTCGGTGGCGACGACCGAAGTATTCACTTCCGAACCACGGACATGGGTGAAGGTGCCAAAACCGCCCTGCCACTCGTGGGTCGGTTTCTGGAGAAAGTATACCGCGATAAATCCCTGAAACTGTACCAGGGTCCATTCGACAAGCCGACGGTCAAAATCACGAAAGACTACCTGGGTTGCCCAGGGGGCGATCCGGAAGAGGACGACATGGAATCGGATTCACTGGATGTTGAAATACCGACGGATTCGCTCTTTATCGTACCGGCGGCTCCTGAGCAGGTAGAACCGCCCGATAGTACGCGGACTCAGTAACCTTCACGCATTCAGGTCAGCCTTAGCGGGTTGACCTTTTTGTTTCCGGTTTCCGGAAACAACCCCCGCATCCCGGTGGTTATCACTACATACCATCAACGCAGACTCATGACACCCTCCCAAAATCCGAACCTCCATCCGGTGAAGGACACGGCACCTTTGCAGGCTATTCCCTCGGGGATGGACAACGATCCGAATGCAGATGAGGAAATTATTGACCAAACCGGACCGGATTCCAGCGCCGACGAAACCGGGTTGGAAACGAATGCCAACGCTGTCGGCCGGATTCCGTCGCAACAAACCGATGATCCGGCCAGTGACGAAAATCTAAACGAAAAGATCGCTTACGCCCTGCTGGGGGCAGAACCCAAAAAATAGGTAAGAGTTAAGAGTGATGAGTTAAGAGTTAACGTGCGTCAGCCAACCGCCGGGCGGCCCCGTCATCACTCTTAACTCATAATTCTTAACTCCTTTAAACCGTCTCTTTATACTGCATCCGGTAGAGATTGGCGTAGGTGCCATCCCGTTGAAGCAGTTCTTCGTGCGTGCCCTGCTCGACAATCTGCCCTTTATCGACCACAATGATTTTGCTGGCTTCCCGAATCGTCGACAACCGGTGGGCAATGACAATGGCGGTTCGCCCTTTCATCAGTTTGCCAATCGCCCCCTGAATCAGTCCCTCGGTTTCGGTATCGACCGACGAGGTGGCTTCGTCCAGCACCATGATGCGCGGGTTATGCACCATGGCCCGGACAAACGAAATCAACTGCCGCTGCCCGACCGACAGCGTCGAACCGCGTTCCATCACGTTATAATCGTAACCGCCCGGCAACCGCTCAATGAATTCGTGAACGCCCACCAGCTTGGCGGCTTCAATAATACGTTCCCGGCTGATGGATTTATTGCCCAGCGTAATATTATTTTCAATAGTATCTGAAAACAGGAAAACATCCTGTAAGACCACGCCGATACTCCGGCGCAAGGCCTCCAGTTTATAATCGTGCACCTCCACCCCATCGATCCGGATTTCGCCCTGATTAATATCGTAAAACCGGCTTAGCAAATTGATAATCGAAGATTTCCCCGCGCCGGTGGCTCCCACAAAAGCGACGGTTTCGCCCTCCTTGACCGAAAAACTAATGTCTTTCAGGACGTAATTATCGTCATTATAGGCAAACCAGACGTTCTTAAACTCAACGTCACCCCGAATACGGGCGGGCTCGAAGGTGCCGGTATTCGGCGTAAAATCGTCGCTATCCAGTAATTTCAAAATCCGATCGGTGCTGACAATCCCCATTTGCAGGGTGTTAAACCGGTCAGCCAGCATCCGGATGGGGCGAAAAAACAGGTTGATGAACATAATGAACGCCGTCACCGTCCCGTACGTAATTTCCTGATTCAGAATCTCTTTGGCTCCGTACCAGACCACCAGTCCCGTTGCGGCTGCCGACAGAATATCGGCCACCGGGTAATATACCGAATAATACCAGATCGAGCGAATGTTGGCTTTCCGGTGTTCGTTGTTGATCTGTCTGAATTTCCCGGCTTCAATTTTCTCACTGCCAAAAATCTGCACGATGTTCATGCCGGTGATGTGTTCCTGCACAAACGAGTTCAGGTTGGCAACGGCCGTCCGCACCTCGTTGAACGATACCTTGATTTTCTCTTTAAAAATGTAGGTACTCAGTAACATCAACGGAATCATCGACAAGCTGATGGCCGACAACCGCCAGTCGGTATAAAACATAACGGCAATGATCAGCACCAGTTGCAGAATATCGCCCACAATGGCCGCCATTCCTTCGCTGAACACATCGGCCAGGGTTTCCACGTCGGAAATGGTGCGGGTCACCAACCGGCCGATGGGCGTATTATCGAAGAATTTCAGCCGGAGTTGCAGGACTTTCTCGTACAGCTGGACGCGGATATCACGAATAATGTGTTGCCCCAGCCAGCCGGAAAGATAGGTATTGAAAAACTGAATAATGCCCTGCATGACCAGCACCGCGATCATGATCATCAGCATGGTGGTCAGACCGGCATAATCGCCGGTGCCAATTTTGGAATCGATGGTATACCGAATGAGCAGCGGGCCCAGCGGAGCCAGAACCGCACTCAGCAGGATAATGAAAATGAGTCCGTAAAAATGAAGTTGATACGGTTTTACAAACGCATAAAGCCGTCGCAGGGTAATCCAGTCAAAAATCTGACCACTCTTAGTTTCGGTATTCACAGAGGCACGCTGGTTGGAAGGTTTTCGATGTAACAGAAATATTGCGTTAAGAGTTTAGAGTGAAGAATTAAGAGTTAAAAACTTCGTTTACTTTACAACTCTTCACTCTTACTTCTTACTTCCTTATGGAATGGCTGATGAGTCTTTGTCTGGGAATTGCCTTGAGTGCGTGTTGCGGATTCCGGATTTTCGTTCCGATGCTGGTGGCCTGTCTGGCGCTGAAACTGGGCTGGATATCCGTGGGCCCCGGTTTTGAATGGCTGAGCAGCTGGACGGCGTTCTTTGTGCTGGCAACGGCCACACTCCTCGAAATCGGCGCGTACTACATTCCCTGGCTCGATAATGCCTTCGACACCGTGGCTACCCCCATTGCCTTTGTGGCCGGAACGATCCTGACCACCTCGTTTGTCGAAATTGACATTCCGATGCTGAAATGGGGTTTGGGCCTTATCGCCGGGGGCGGCACCGCCGGTTTGATTCAGGCCGGGACCAGTCTGTTACGGATTGGTTCGACCGCAACGACCGGAGGTCTGGGCAATCCGGTTGTCGCCAGCGCCGAGAACATTGCCTCTTTCGGGTTATCGTTGCTGGCGGTTTTGCTTCCGGTTCTGGCGGCTTTTCTGATTTTTGTGATTCTTGTCTTTTTTATCCGCCTGATGCTTTCCCGGAAAAACCCACCCCGGCAGCGGGCCTGAAAACCGTCCGGTTTACGGCCAGGCGTTGCGCAAAAACCGCAGCCAGTTTTTGTAAAAAACATTTTCAATATCCGCCGGCGAATAGCCCCGCTTCGCCAGCAATCCCGTGAGTTTCTGCAAATCGGCAATCGTGTCCAGGTCGGTGGGCGATTGCTCCGTGCCGTAGGTGCCATCCAGATCGCTGCCAATGGCGATATGCTGACTACTGCCAGTTAGCTGGCAGATGTGATCGTAATGATCGATAATGGTTTCAATGGAAATCCCGAAATCGGCCGGATTGCTCGTCCGCTGCGTAAAACCGGGTTTCATCATCCAGGCATCGAAACAGCCGCCAATGACCGCGCCCCGTTCGGCCAGCTGCCGAATCTGGTCGTCGGAAAGTTGACGCTGGTGCGGAGCCAGCGTCCGGCAATTATGATGGCTGGCCCAAACCGGTCCTTTATATAACGAAAGTGCTTCCGAAAACCCCTCGTCCGTCAGGTGCGTCACATCCAGAATAATGCCCAGCCGGTCCATTTCCCGCACCAGCTCACGCCCCAGCGCGGTCAACGGGCCCGATAAACCGGTGCCGGGCGCATACCGCCCGGTGCTGTAGTGCGCCGGTCCCAATGCCCGTAAACCGTAAGCGTAGGCTTTTTCCAGGTACGACAGGTCAACCAGCGAATCCGCCCCTTCCAGGCTCAGGATGTAGCCGACCGGTTTCTGGTCATGGGCGACGGTTGGGTCGAGCCACAATGCCAGGTGTTGCTCCAGACCCGCCCGATCCCGGATCTGAATCATTTCGCCCGCATCCTGCATGGCTTCGTACCAGGCCCGCTGCGCCTGCGTCATGGCCCAGGCCTGGTGGGGCGAATTCCAGCCCGCTCCGGGCAGGTTACCGTTCGTCTGGTTAAACCGCGCAATCTGGGTGGCCACCACCAGCCCAATTTCCCCGCGCCGAAGATCGGGCAGCGAAACCGTTCCTCTTCCGCGATCAATCTTGTCGGTCATTCCCGCTTCCTGCGCCCGGATTTCGTGGGCAGACAGCCGGTAATCGCGGTTCCATTCGAGGGCGTTCAGGGAAATATCCAGGTGGGCATCAATTAAAAACATAGCAGGCGACGTTCAACTCTATCAAACTCCAAGTGTTATTTTTCCCGGTTCCAGACTTCACTCACCTTCCCACCGGTCGAACTTTGGCCCCGGTGTAGCCAGTCCTCGCCTTTCAGCTCCGCGTCGAAGGGCAGCGACCGCCCGACCCGGCTGTTATCGCGGGAAAAGAATTCGATGGTTTCGGTGTATTTTCCATCCTTGAAGGTGTAGGTACCTCCGCCGGTACCCATGAACTGTTTGGTCTCGGGGTTAATGGCCGCCCACTGAAACCGGGTGCCGGTCAGTAGTTTCAGGGTTTTCCGGGCTGTACGCGGGCGTCGGCGGATTTCGCCGGTATCGGCAATGTTTCCCGTAATCCGCCAGAGACCGGCCAGGGGCGTCTGGGCCGCTGGCTGATCAAAACGTTCATAGGTATCCGTTCCGGAAGGGCTACTCAGCACCAGCCGGTTGTTTTTGAGCGATTCGATGGTAAGCGTTTGGGAATTACCAACCTGCGTACTATCCTCCGTATTAAATTCCAGGGTAATTTTCAACTGTTTTCCATTGGTTTGATAGGTTCCGCCCTGCGCGCCGAGGTACTTGTTCGGCTCGTAAAATGCCCCCATCATGTAGCCTTCCGAAAGAACAAAAACGACCGACGGCCCACTGCTATCGACCAATCGCCAGGCCCCGGCGAGCGAGGGAGCCGCCTGACGCGATGCCGTAGCAATCCAGGCCGTTACTAAAAGCAGAAGCAACGATTTTCTTTTCATAGCTGGTTAGGATTTAGTTCGTCTTTCAGAATAAAAGTCCGTTTTGGGAAATATACACGAAATAACTACCCAAAATGAAAAACGGCGATTCCCGCCCGCAAATTTCCTGAAAGTCGATCAGGGACGGGAGGAAAAGTATAAAAACAGGCGGTAAGGTGCTGAGTTTTTGTGCGGTTCCCTGGCCCGAAAACCGGCCTTTCCGGCCACCATTTTGGGGGCATTCCGCTCCTTTTTCGACAAACGGGATTTTTTTTCTCACAAATTGCCGCCAAGTCAAAACATTTTTCGCACAGCACAGTTACCCTCGTACAAAACCACAAAACTCCTCGTCATGATACTTCAGGAAATGGCCGTTTCCATCAACCGTGCAGAAAACCGTTTCGAGCTTGAAATGGAAGGAAAACTATCGTTTATCACATATTTTCCGAAAGATGACCAGACGCTGGTCCTGACACGCACCAAACTTCATCCGAATCTGGTTCATAACGGCGTTGATTCGTTATTGTTCAGTGGGATGTTGGAATACATCGAGAAGCACCGACTCACGATCATTCCCCTCTGCACACTTTTGGCGGCTTATCTCAAGCAGCATACCGAATATCTCCATTTACTCAATCCGGAATACCGGATCAAGATGAAATAACGGTTTCGGCTACGTCCTTTTCCTGATCATTTCCGCTAAATTTCCAAACCTGATCTTTTTTTACGACCCACTATTTCGACCCAGCAGAGGCCTTGCGCAGTTGCCGGGTTGTTTTTCGGGAACCGTCGTGGCTCCAGCCCGGAGGACCAAACAGGTAATGAACGGCGTTGCGCACCGAGCCCGCCCGGATCACATCCCGACCGATGTCCACCCATTCGTGGAAGGCAATTCGGATGGGATTGTGGGTGTCAATGTTTTTGGTTAGTCCGTAGGTGGGCCGCTCCTCTTCCACCTGAAACGTCCCGAACAGCCGATCCCAGATGATCAGTATGCCGCCGTGGTTTTTGTCCAGGTACTTCAGATCGGAACCGTGGTGAACACGGTGGTGGGAGGGCGTGTTAAAAACCGCTTCGATCCCTGCCGGAAACCGGTGAATATATTCGGTATGAATCCAGAACTGATACAGTAAACTGATGGCCTGCATGGTCATGATGGCTACCGGATGAAACCCGAATAAGGGCATCCAGATCCAGAAAATAAACGCCCCGCTCAGGTTGCCGGTCCAGGTTTGCCGCAAGGCCGTGCTCAGGTTGTATTTCTGCGAGGAATGATGCACCACGTGTGACGCCCAGAAATACCGGCTGCTGTGACTAATCCGGTGAAACCAGTAGTAGCTGAAGTCGTCGGCCAGAAACAACAACAGCCAGGCCCATCCATTCGTCAGATCGACCGTAAAAAACCGGTATTCATACCCAAGCGAATAGGCACCAAACACCACGAGTTTGCCCACCAGGCCGATTATCACGTTCCCGATCCCCATGGACAGGCTACTAATCGTATCCTTCGTTTCGTAATAATCGTGCTGGTGAATGGCATTAATGATGACTTCCGCCAGCAGCAGAATTACAAAAGCCGGGATTGCGTAATGAATCAGATTATCCATCGATCTGTCTGAAAGCTATGCTAAAGATACCGGTTTCCGGCAAACGCATCAAGCGACGACCCACCACGACAGGGCGTAGCTGTCCCCTAAAACAATCCGTAAATATGACCAAAAAACCGTTTAACCCGATTTCCTCCTCGAAATGTAACTTTTAAAAGTTTCAACGTCTCAAGGGAAACGCTTCAAAACGAAGCAGAAAATCTACAACCAGCTAAGAAAATGAAAAAGTTAATGATGAGTCTGCTGATGTCAGCCCTAACAGTCATCGGCGTTTATGCCCAGAGCGGAACGGTACTGATATACGGTTCCATTGCCGCCACCTCCCAGAAATCAGCGACCGGCGTAAAAACCAGTAGTTTCACCGTCTCGCCCGCCGTCGGCTACCAGTTCAACGATCACTGGACCGCCGGTTTGACCCTGTCGTCCCAAAGCTGGAAAAACGGCACGAAATCGTCAACTCTGGGCGTTGGGCCGTTTATCCGCTATGCGGTGCCTCTTTCCGATATTTTTGCCGTTTATGGACAATTTAACGCCACTGCCCTGTCCGGAAAAACCGGTGATGTGAAAACCAGTGGGTTCGGGGGCACTTTCTTCCCGGCAATTGGTGTTAATATGAAAAATGGTTTTGCCCTGAACTTCAGCTTCGGCGGGTTGAGTTTCTCCTCCCAAAAACCGAAAGGAGCTTCAGCCAGTATTACGAACGTTGATTTCAATTTTGGAAGTGGCGCCGGATTTGGCATTTCCAAAAACTTTTGACATAAGGCTTAAGTGAGAGTAGAGTAGTATTTGTTGTTACTGTTTAGAAAGCCGTCTCCTTTTTAGGGGACGGCTTTTTTGTTTTCTTTGCGACCTTTGTGGCTTTCCATTTCTTCAACAAATTTTATGCGAATTGACTTACGAAGCGATACGGTTACCAGGCCGACGCCAGCCATGCTGGAGGCTATGTTCAACGCAGAAGTGGGCGACGATGTATTGGGGGACGATCCCACGGTTTTAGCCCTGGAAGAAAAAGCCGCCCGGCTGTTTGGCATGGAAGCGGCCCTTTTCTGCCCCTCGGGCACCATGACCAACCAACTGGCCATTCGGACGCACACCCGCCCCGGCGACGATGTGATCTGCGACCAGTTATCCCATGTTTACCTGTACGAAGGCGGAGGCATTGCCGTCAACGCGCTGGCGTCGGTGAGTCTGGCGCAGGGCGAACGGGGGAAACTGACGCCCGAACTCGTCCGCGAACACATTCAGCCCGACGATCTGCACAAACCGATCACGCGCCTGGTCTGCCTCGAAAATACCGTCAACAAAGGGGGCGGCTGTTACTATACGATTCCGGAAATTGCCGCGATCCGGACCGTCTGCGACGAACACGGGTTATTGCTGCACCTCGACGGTGCCCGCCTGTTCAACGCCCTGATCGAAACCGGCGACAGCCCGGCGGCCTACGGCCCGTTGTTTGATTCGATCAGTATCTGTCTGTCGAAGGGCCTGGGGTGCCCGGTCGGGTCGTTGTTGCTGGGAAAAACGGATTTCATCAAACAGGCGCGTCGCTTTCGCAAACTCATGGGCGGGGGCTGGCGGCAGGCCGGTTATCTGGCGGCTGCGGGAATTTACGCCCTCGATCATCACGTCAACCGGCTAAAACTCGACCACGCCCGCGCCCGCAGAATCGGGCAACTGCTGCTCGACTTACCCGAAATAGAAGCGGTTTTTCCGGTCGATACCAACATTGTTATTTTTCGACTGAGTCCGAACATCTTAGCGGCTGATTATGTTGCGTTATTGGCTGAGAAAGGCATTCTGGCTGTTACTTTTGGCAAGCACCTCGTCCGGTTTGTCACCCACCTGGATTTTACGGACGAACAGCTAGAGCAATTGGCATTAAAAATTAAAGAAGGGGTTATTACACAGAGTTAATCAGAGAACACCAGAGTTGATCAGCGTATTTACCTGATACCCCCTGATGTTCTCTGATTAACTCTGTGTAACAGTTTCAATACATACCATGCACATTCAAACCAGAACACTACAGAAGTCCGATTACGCCGACCTGAAAGAGGCCATGATTGAGGTCTATAGCGGCATTGGCGGGGATTATTGGGAAAAGAATCTCATCGATAAATTGCTGAAAATCTTCCCGGAAGGCCAGTTCTGCGTGGAAATCGACGGCAAAGTGGTGGCCTGTGCGCTGGCGATCCGGGTTAAATACAGCGATTTTGGCGATAGTCATACCTACGAGGAAATTACCGGCGGTTATACCTTCGATACGCACAATCCGAAGGGGAACTGGCTATACGGTATTGAATTGTTCGTTCATCCCGAATACCGGGATCTGCGGCTGGGCCGGCGGCTGTACGACGCCCGGAAAGAACTCTGCGAGTCGCTGAACCTGAAGGGAATTATGGCGGGCGGCCGGATTCCGAACTATAGCAAATACGCCGGTGAAATGTCGCCCCGCGAATACATCACCAAGGTGAAGCAGAAGGAAATTTACGACCCGACACTCACCTTCCAGCTTTCGAACGATTTCCACGTCAAGAAAGTATTGCGCGGTTATCTGCCCGGCGACAGCGAATCGCTGGAATACGCGACGCTGCTCGAGTGGAACAACATCTATTACGTCGACGAAAAGAAGAAAAAACCGCATACCGACTCCATCATCCGGCTGGGCGTGGTGCAATGGCAGATGCGGCATTTCCCGAACATGCAGGCCCTGCTGGAGCAGGTTGAATTTTTCGCCGACACCGTCAGTGATTACAAAGCCGATTTTCTGGTACTCCCGGAATTTTTCAATACGCCCTTGATGGCGGATTACAACGATTTACCGGAACCGGCGGCTATCCGCAAGCTGGCCGACGTCACGCAGGAAGTTCGGCAACGGCTGTCTGAACTGGCTATTTCGTACAATGTCAACATCGTGGGCGGCAGTATGCCCCTGATGGACGATGGAAAATTGTATAACGTCGCCTACCTCTGCCGCCGGGATGGTTCACACGAAGAATATCGAAAAATTCACATTACGCCCAACGAAGTCCGGCACTACGGTATGGTGGGTGGTAATGAAATCCGGGCCTTCGATACCGACTGCGGCAAAATTGGATTGTTGATCTGTTACGACGTTGAATTCCCGGAACTGGGCCGGATTCTGGCCGAACAGGGCATGCAGATTCTGTTCGTGCCCTTCCTGACCGACACGCAGAACGGCTACACCCGCGTTCGGCATTGCGCGATGGCGCGGGCCATTGAAAATGAATGTTACGTGGCTATTTCGGGCTGCGTCGGCAACCTGCCGCGCGTGGCCAACATGGACATTCATTACGCGCAATCGGCGGTTTTCACGCCCTCCGATTTCCAGTTTCCCAACAACGCCATCAAAGCCGAATCAACCCCCAATACGGAAATGGTGCTGCTGACCGACGTCGATTTGTCGTTGCTGAAAGAACTGCACGAACACGGTTCCGTTCAGATTATGAAAGACCGCCGGACTGACCTCTACGATGTAACCGTCAAGCGGAACGCCCGCACGAAAGCCGAAAAGAAAAAGGAGCTTTCGAACGAGGAGGAGCAGAAAACCATGCCGCCGGTTATTGTGGTACAATAAGTCTTAACCGTTTGCCAGAAAAAACCGTCGCTTTGTGAAGTGACGGTTTTTTTATGGAATCCTTTTCAAAGCTACCCGCTTTATTTCACGGCCTGATAGACCTCAATCGGCCGGTCGGTTGACATGATGTCGGCGCCGTTTTGGGCAAACGTCTTATAGACCTGATCCCCCCGGGCAATGGCGTGTTTGTCGAGATTCCCCAGCGTTCCCAGAATGCAGGAAATACCTTTGGCGTGCAGAAACCGGTACAATTCAGGCCTGGGTTCTTTCACCCCGACAAACGCTACCATATTGCGGTCGGGAATGCCTAGATCGTGCAGCCGCTGGTAATCTTCTTCCTTCATGATGGTGACGGACAGCATCAGGTTCGGATCCAGGCGGTACACTTCGGCGGCTTGCCTCGCGTTGTAGGTGATGACCACCGAATAATCGGCCGCCCCCGTCCGCCGAATCATCTCGACAACCTTGGCAAACGGCACATTTTTCTTCACATCCAGCGTATAAATCACTTTGCCTTTTCCCCAGCGCAACACCTGCTCCAGCGTCGGAACGCTGAATTTGGTAACATTGCCGAAATTATCTTCCAGCCGGTATGGCCGAATCTCGTCGTAGGTTTTCTCGATGAGCTTGCCGGTGCCGGTTGTGGTCCGGTCCAGCGTCTGGTCGTGCATCATCACCAGCACACTGTCGCGGGTCAGGTCAATGTCGCACTCAATGATCACCGGCAGCTTACTGGCCGCATAAGCGAAGGATTCAATGCAGTTTTCGGGATACCCTTTGATGTCGCCCCCGCCCCGGTGAAAGCTGATCATAGGCGTTCTTCCCGGTTTATAGCTAAAAAAAGTGGATAATCCACCCGCCGGAACCCGGTAGGTGTTGATGACGGTTTTGGGCGCACAACCAGCCAGCAGGGCCGTGGTTAGGCCCAGTACTAAAAAACGTTTCATGTTGGTGAAGTGGGTTAGTTGCAAAAGCAAGCCGTGCCATTTTTCACAATCTGGCACGGCTTAATCCAGTGACTCGAGAAGTCAAAGGTTGAACAGACTAAAGTCCATCTGTCGTTACGCTAGACGTTAATGTCGCCTACCATGGCTTCCGGTTTTACCCATTCATTGAATTGTTCTTCGGTGAGGTAGCCGAGTTTAATGGCGGTTTCCTTGAGCGTGCTGCCTTCGCGGTGGGCGGTCTGGGCAATTTCGGCGGCTTTGTAGTACCCAATTTTGGTGTTCAGGGCCGTCACCAGCATCAGCGAGTTATTGACATGCTTCGTGATATTTTCCTCAATCGGGCGGATGCCTTCGGCGCATTTGTCATTGAACGACACACACACATCACCGATCAGCCGGGCCGAATGCAGGAAGTTGTAAATCATCACCGGTTTGAACACGTTCAGTTCGAAGTGGCCCATCGCCCCGCCGAAGTTGATCGCGACATCATTACCCATCACCTGCGCGGCTACCATTGTCATGGCTTCACACTGCGTCGGGTTCACTTTGCCCGGCATGATCGACGAGCCCGGTTCGTTGTCGGGGATAAACAGTTCGCCAATACCCGCGCGCGGGCCCGACGACAGCATCCGGATATCGTTCCCGATTTTCATCAGGCTGGCCGCTACGGTTTTCAGCGCACCGTGCGATTCCACAATGGCATCGTGAGCCGCCAGGGCTTCAAACTTGTTTTCGGCGGTCACAAACGGCAGGCCCGTCAGGTCGGCAATGTGCTTGGCCACGTTTTCGGAATAATTCGGGGGCGTGTTAATACCGGTTCCGACGGCGGTACCACCCAGGGCCAGCTCGCTCAGGTGCGCCAGTGTATTCTTGATCGCTTTCAGACCGTGGTTCAGTTGGGACACATAACCCGAAAACTCCTGCCCAACCGTCAAGGGTGTCGCATCCATGAAGTGCGTCCGGCCGATTTTCACGACGTTCTTGAATTCTTTCGCCTTCGCATCCAGCGTATCCCGCAGTTTCTCAATGCCCGGAATGGTTACTTCAACGAGAATTTTGTAAGCCGCAATGTGCATGGCCGTCGGGAACGTATCGTTCGACGACTGCGATTTGTTCACGTCATCGTTCGGGTGCAGGGCCTTCTTTTCGTCGGTTAGCTGGCCGCCCTGCAACACATGACCACGATACGCCACGACTTCGTTGACGTTCATGTTCGACTGCGTGCCGGAGCCGGTTTGCCACACCACCAGCGGAAACTGATCGTCCAGCTTGCCTTCCAGAATTTCGTCGCACACCCGCCCGATCAGGTCGCTTTTTTCCTGCGGCAGTACGCCCGCATCGAGGTTGGTCAGCGCGGCCGCTTTTTTCAGGTATGCGAATGCCCGGATGATCTCGCGGGGCATTTTATTGATGTCTTGCGCAATTTTAAAGTTTTCAATCGAACGCTGGGTCTGGGCGCCCCAATACACGTGAGCCGGTACCTGTACCTGGCCCATTGTGTCTTTTTCAATACGGTATTCCATCGTGAGACTAAAGATGTTAGACTTAAGACAAGAGAGCCGACGGGTTCAACCGGCCCTTCCGGTGGCAAAGGTAGGGTACAGGCCCGAATGGTGGATAACAAAATGATATATTTGTCGCACCGTTACCCAATGTTGACTTTATTTACTCAAAAACCGTTATGCCCTTTCTTGTTCTTGACCTTGAAATGACCGGCCCCGAACCGGATTGGAATGAAATTATTCAGGTGGGTGCTGTTCTGTTCGATGATAACTGGATCGAGCGGGGCCGCTACCTGACAAATGTGTACCCCGAAAATGAAGAAGCGTTTTCCAGTTCGTCCGAAAAAATCCACAACCTCTCGCTGGCCGATCTGGAGGATGCGCCGATGATCTACGACGTGCTGCCGGAAATGGAGGAATGGATTATGGAGAAGCTGAACATCCGAAAAACCCAGCAAACCACCGACAACACGCCCTACCTGCGCGACGTCATCATCTGCGGCCAGAGCGTCATCAACGACATCAACTTTCTGAAGGAAGCCTACCGGCTGGAAAAGCTCAAGTGGCCCTACTCGCGTACGCTGGTCGATCTGCATACGCTGGCGTATTTCTCGTTCCGGATTTTGAAGAAAAACGGCAAACCGGTTCCTCAACGACTCAGTTTGAAAGACATCGCGGGCCATTTCGGTTTCGAACGGGAATCGGAACACCACAATGCGCTGGAAGATGCGATATTGACGGCGCAGTGCCTGAAAGAAGTTTTCAAGCTGGCGGATTCGCTGAAATTAGCTTAACAGCCGGTCAATCTCGGCGGTGACCGTCGCCCAGCGCTCGGCCCAGGTGCCCGATACATCGACGTACGGGATACCACGGTTTTCGAGGGCGGTTTTGAATCGCCCGTAGATTTCCTCCCGGCGGTGGCCCAGATCGCGCAAACCGTCGGCCACCCAGGGCACGTCGATGTTCAGCAGGAAATAGAGGTCGTACGGCACGGCTTTTTCCAGTTCGGCCAGCACCGGCGGGACGTCGTTCAGGTAAACTTCGGAATACAGGGCGGTTGTCACCACGTCCGTATCACAAATCAGCAGGCGATTTGCCCGGGGAACGGCTTTCAGGACGGTTTCAGTCTGGGCGTGGCCAATCCGGACGTAATCGTCCAGCGTCAGGGCGGCATTGGTCGTAATCATGTCCCGGGCCACCTCGTGCACAAAAACCGTTTGGTAATGCGCGGCCAGCTGTTCCGCCAGCGTCGTTTTCCCAACACTTTCGGGACCGTACAGACAGATCAACTTGATGTCTCCCATCATACGGCGGGCTGGTTATAACTCCGGTATTCCCGGGTGAAGTGATACGCGCCCAGGATGGCAATAATGCAATAAGCCGCGTATTCGATGCCGACGACTTTCAGCCCTTTCACGAAATACATATAGGCGCTAATGGCATCGACCAGCAGCCAGACGTACCAGGTTTCCACTTTCTTCCGAATCAGCAGAAACGTGGCCACAATGCTCATCACCGACGTGAACGAATCCAGATACGGGAAGGCGCTGGGCTTATTGAACAGAATCGGAAACCACTCGTGCAGATTCCCGGCAATGCTTCCGAACAAAACCGTTGCCAGCCCGCCGGCGATGAGAATTAGCCCGAATTGCTGACGCGACAACTGACTGATTTTCAACTCGCTTTTCTGATCCTCTTCGCCGGTTTTCGGGTGCGTCCACTGCCACCAGCCGATCCCGTTCGTGATGAAGAAGAAAATTTGCAGGAACATATCCGGGTAGAGCTGCACCTGATAAAACATGAAGAAAAACGTCGTCACGCTGATCAGACCGGCGGGCCAGCTCCAGATGTTGGCCCGCGACGACCACCAGGTTGCCAGCGCCCCAACAACGGTCCCGACGAATTCGAGGTAGCTCATCGGGTAACCGAGCACCGTAAAAAAGATCGAATCAATATCGAAGAAATCCCTCATCGTTTGAACTCCAGCCAAACCGGCCCGTGGTCGGAATGAATGGCATCAGGCAGGTGCCCGGAAGCCACAATACGGTCCCGGCAACAGTCGCTGACGGAAATATAATCAATGCGCCAGCCTTTGTTGTTCGTGCGCGCTCCGGCCCGGTAACTCCACCAGCTGTAGGCAACCTGGTCCGGGTTTTTGTACCGAAACGAATCGATAAAACCGCTGTCGAACCACTTGGTCATCCAGGCCCGTTCTTCCGGCAGAAAACCCGTCGTGTTTTTGTTGCGCACCGGATCGTGAATGTCGATGGGCGTATGCGCAATGTTGTAATCGCCAACCACAATCACGTTCGGACGGGTTTGGCGCAGTTCCCGGACGTACTCGAAAAAGTCGTCCAGAAACTGCATTTTAACGGTTTGCCGCACTTCGCCGGTCGTCCCCGACGGAAAATAGCAGTTCAGCAGCGTCAGGTCGCCAAAATCGGTGCGCAGAATCCGGCCTTCGCAGTCGTAGGCCGGAATGCCACAGCCCAGCACCACGTGGTCGGGCGGTAATTTGGAGAACGTGGCCACCCCGCTATAGCCTTTCTTCTCGGCCGCGTGCCAGTGATAACGGTAGCCCAGGGCCTCAAACGGCAGCAGGTCCACCACGTCGTGCGTGGCTTTCACTTCCTGAAAACATAGGATGTCGAACGGGTTTTTCGTCAACCAGTCGATCAACCCTTTGTTCAGCGCCGACCGGATACCGTTGACGTTGTAGGTCAGAATTTTAACCGTTTCGCCGGACGGTACCGGAGTAATTGCGTGTTCCATTGAATCAGCCAGTTCGAAAGCCAACGGTCGTAACCCGCCGGATTAAACGACGACGTTTACAATCCGCTTCGGCACCACCACTACTTTTTTCGGCGTTTTTCCTTCCAGCCACTTCTGCACCACCTCGTTCGCCAGGATCTCGTTTTCAATAGCTTTCGGGGCCGCATCCGCCGGGAATGCCAGCGTCGTGCGCACTTTGCCGTTGATCTGAATCGGGTACTCGATGGTATCTTCCACCAGAAAAGCCGGATTGAAAACCGGGAATTCGGCGTAGCTCAACGAACCCGGTTCGTTGCCCAGAGCCGCCCAGAGTTCTTCGGTGATGTGGGGTGCAAACGGCGCCAGAATGACCACCAGATCCTGCAAAACCGCCTTCTTGTTGCACTTCAGCGCCGACAGTTCGTTGACGCAGACCATGAACGCACTCACCGAGGTGTTGAACGACAGGTTCTCAATGTCTTCTGCCACCTTCCGGATGGTTTTGTGCAGGATTTTCAGTTCGGCGGGCGTCGGTTTGTCATCCGTCACCAGCCAGCGGCCCGGGCGGTTTTCGGTCGGTTCTTCGTAGAAAAGCCGCCAGAACTTTTTCAGGAAGCGGTACACGCCGTCGATACCGTTGGTATTCCACGGTTTGGCATCGGTCAGCGGGCCGAGGAACATCTCGTACAACCGCAGGGTGTCGGCGCCGTAGCGTTCCACAATCGTGTCGGGATTGACCACGTTGAACTTCGATTTCGACATTTTCTCGATTTCAACCCCGCAGATGTATTTGCCATCTAGCTCGGTAATAAACTCAGCATTTTCTGCGTAATCCGGACGCGTTTTCCGGAAGGCTTCCACGTCCAGCACGTCATTTTCGACAATGTTTACGTCAACGTGCAAAGGCGTCACGTCATACTGATTTTTCAACCCACTCGACACAAAAACCGGCGTTTTCCCCTCACCTACCGAGTCTTTCACCCGGTACACAAAATTCGACCGGCCCAGAATCATACCCTGGTTCACCAGCTTTTTGAACGGTTCTTCCTCCGGCACGTAGCCCCGGTCTTTCAGGAATTTGTTCCAGAACCGGCTGTAGAGCAGGTGGCCCGTGGCGTGTTCGGAACCGCCGACGTACAAATCCACACTGCGCCAGTAGTCGATGGCGGTTTTATCCGCAAATTCCCCTTCGTTCTGCGGGTCCATGTAGCGGTACCAGTACCAGCTTGACCCCGCCCAGCCGGGCATCGTGCTTAATTCATATTCGTACTGTCCTTTATATTTCCAGTCTTCGGCGCGGGCCAGGGGCGGTTCGCCGGTTTCGGTCGGCAGGTATTTATCCACCGATGGCAATTCCAGCGGCAATTCGGCTTCCTCCAGCAAATACGGCAAACCGTCCTTGAAGTAGACCGGCACCGGTTCACCCCAATATCGCTGGCGGCTGAAAACTGCATCGCGCATCCGGTAATTGATCTTGGCCTTCCCAATTCCGCGTTCTTCCAGAAACTGCACCAATACCGGCATGGCTTCGGAATACGTCAAACCGTTGACAAGACCGGAGTTGATGTAACGACCTTCTTTCGTATTATCCGCCTGTTTCTCAATCTCCTTCTGGGCGTCCAGAATCGGAATGATCGGCAAGTCGAAGTGTTTGGCAAACGCCCAGTCGCGCTGATCGCCCGACGGCACGGCCATGACGGCCCCGGTTCCGTAGCCCGCCAGCACGTAGTCGGCCAGGTAAATAGGCACGCGCTCGCCGTTGAACGGGTTGATGCAGTAGCTGCCCGTAAACACACCCGATACGGTTTTGGCATCGGCCATCCGGTCGCGCTCCGACCGCATTTTAGCCGCCGTCACGTAGGCATCCACGGCGGCTTTCTGCTCGAGTGTGGTCAGTTCCGGCACCAGGTCGTGCTCCGGCGCCAGCACCATAAACGACACGCCGAAAATGGTATCCAGCCGCGTTGTAAAGACTTTGATGCGTTCTACACGGTGTTCAATCTGAAAACTCACCTCCGCACCCGTCGATTTACCGATCCAGTTGCGTTGCTGTTCCTTCAGCGATTCCGACCAGTCGACGGTATCCAGCCCCGTCAGCAGACGGTCGGCGTAGGCCGTAATGCGCATCATCCACTGACGCATCAGTTTCTGCTCGACCGGATAACCGCCCCGCTCCGACACACCGTCTTTCACTTCGTCGTTGGCCAGAACCGTGCCCAGAGCCGCACACCAGTTCACCACGGCGTCGGCCACGTAGGTCAGGCGGTATTTCAGCGTAATTTCGTACTGCTCGCGTTCCGATTTGGCGTTCCATTCGTCGGCGGTAAACCTTGACGCATCTTCGTCGGCCACGGCCTGAATCCCGCTCGTACCATTCGCTTCAAATTTGGCAATCAGCGTTTCAATCGGTTCGGCCTGGTCGGTTTCCCTGTTGTACCAACTGCGGAACAATTCCATGAAAATCCACTGCGTCCACTTGTAAAATTTCGGATCGGACGTGCGGACTTCCCGGCTCCAGTCGTAGCTGAAGCCAATATTTTTCAATTGCTCGATGTAGCGGGCAATGTTCTGTTCGGTCGTAATGGCCGGGTGCTGGCCGGTCTGAATGGCATACTGCTCGGCGGGCAGCCCAAACGAGTCGAAGCCCATCGGGTGCAGGACATTGAAGCCTTTCAACCGTTTGTAACGCGTCACAATATCGGAAGCGATGTAGCCCAGCGGGTGCCCGACGTGCAAACCGGCCCCCGACGGATACGGAAACATGTCGAGGATATAATATTTCGGTTTGGAAGCGTCGTTCGTGGTGCGGTAGGTCTGGTTCTTTTCCCAGAACGCCCGCCAGCTTTCTTCAATCTTCTTGTGGTTGTATTCAGACATTGGAGCTAATGCTTTTATTAAATGTGCTGTTACACAGGGTTAACCAGAGGACACCAGGGTTGATCAGAGTTTTCCCCTGATAATCTCTGATATTCTTTGATTAACCCTGTGTAACAACTCCCTTCACAAAAGTAGGATTTTCTTACGGATTCGCCTGCGTATTTCGCTGAAGTCGGTTGAGCGTGTAGCAAACCAGCCGGCCCATGAGGTTCTGCTGCATCGTCGAGCGGAGTTTACCCATCTCCAGTTCGTAGATGTAACCGGCTTTCAGTTCGGCCAGTTTCAGCGTGACGGTTTTCCCGTCGGGCGATAGCTCGGCCTTCGTCACCGCCACCGGCTGCTTGTCAAACTGCTTCGACCCATAGGCTTCGTGGTATTCATAGTAATACCGCTGGAATTGATAATTCGTGAGTTGCTGGGCCGTGGCCGCATCGAGCGGTTGCGTGAAGGTCAGTGTAAAACCGGTCGATGTCAGTTTCATATCGGCCAGTTCGAGGGGCGTTTTGCCTTTCCAACGCACGCGCTGCATCCCCCGGGCACCCGCCCAGCCGTGGTCAGTCTGGCCGAGCCACAAACTGCCGTCGGGGGCAAACGCCAGCCGGTTGTTGCCCCGTCGTAAACCGGTTCCGGCCAGAAACGGCGCACACGCTCCCTGAATCTGCCCATCGACCGTCTCGAGCATGAGCCGGATCAGATACGGGTGATCCATTTCGCCGATCAGCATTTTTCCGGCAAACGGCCCGAACTTGCCACCGGTATCGTCCAGCAACGGCTGCGTGGGCGAGTTGGCAATCCGGCTGTGCGGAAACGCCACACTTTCGACCGTCCGCAGACTGTCCAGCATTTTCACCGGCAACTTGATCGGCGTAATACGCGGAAACCCTTCTTTCCAGAGCAGGCTCGCCGGATGGCCGTAGTGCTTTCCTTCCTGCACGTGGTATAACTTGCTCGTCCCTAACCAATCACCCTGATTATCAGCCGCAAACAGATTCCCGTTAGCATCAAACCCGATGCTGTTGGGTGAGCGAAAACCGCTGGCGTACGGATGTAATTTCCCGTCGGGCGTCAGTTTCATGATCCAGCCCCGGTACGGCACCGCCGAATACATCCGGCCCGGACGACCCAGCGTATCGAGTTTGCCGCGTACTTCCGGAAAAATACCCGCACCGTTCGACGCGCAGTTCAGGGCGATGTAGAGGTTTCCTTTTTTATCTTTGACGGGGCCGAACGCAAATTCGTGATAGTTTCCGGAGAGTCCGAAATCATCCGTCACCGTCAGGTATTCATCGGCCACCCCGTCGCCGTTGGTGTCTTTAATACGCGTTAGCTCAGGGCGTTGCATCACCAGAATTTCCGAGTTGCTGATCGCCATAATGCCCAGCGGATCGTGAATGCCCTCGGCAAAGAGTTTCCAGGTTTTGGTTTTGGGGGTATAGATCATGATTTCCCCCCGGTGAAAACCGGCCACAATCCGTCCGTCGGGCATCACCGCCAAACCGTCTGTTTCGGCCGTCAGCCCTTTCGGCATCTGAATCGTTTCCACCTCGTAATAATCCGTGATCGTATCGGCAGGAAAAAGTGGTTTTGCCCATCCCGGCAACGCCAGAAAAAAGAGAAAAACCGCAATCAGGGATATATCCCGACACGTATATTCAACACTATTCATTGTATGCTTCATTATTCAGCAATCATGGTTATCGTAAAGCTCTTGGTTCCTACGGGCAGCCGCAGCATGCCGTCCTGAATTTTGCCAACGGACGGGCGGTATGTCACCCCATCACCCGGTTTACAGGCAACATAAACCGGCCCGGCCACCGGACCCAGACTGAAATGCCGCACCAGCCCCTTGCCCGTTGCGAGCGGTTTGATCATCTCCCGGACTTCCACCCCATTGACCAGGTACCGGAATTCCGGGTAGCGATTAATGAGTTTATAGCCCTTGAACTTTACTTCAGGCAGTCGGTCGGCCGTTCCGAACCGGATCGGGAAACCGCCCCGGTCGCGGAAATATACATCCCCGATCACGTGCGTCGGTTTCTTGCCGTTGCCGTCCCAATGGTCAGTCTGGTCGATAAAACCGCCTGTCCAGGCGTAGCGCAGCCGACAAGCTCCGGCATCCCAGCAGTAAGCGGTTTGGGGCGTCAGTCCGACCGCGATCGACGCGGGCCCCGAATCGGGCATGAAGGTGCGGTATATGGCCGGATATTTCAATTCATACGGATGGTCCGGCGCGTGATGAGCGTGGCCCGCCGTGTCGTCTTTCCGGTTAGCGGCCACGTTCGGATCTTTGTCCAACGGTGGCACCATGGCCGGTCTTCGGGTGACATAGATAACCCCGTACATGACAAAACCGTGACCGGGATAGGTGCAGACGTAGGAATAAATTCCCTCCTGTTCGAGCTTGAAACTGATTTTCTCGGACTTCCCGGGTTCGACCACCGGCGTATAGGCCACCACATCCGGCGTGCGGGGTACATAATTGAGTTTCACGGCCTGATCGCCCAGCGCGAGCGAGGTGTTGACGACCCGTAAACGGGAGTTGGGCAGGGTGACGACCAGGTTGTGCGCCATGTCGTCGTAATTGTCCAGCGTCAGGTGAATCCGGGTACCGGGGCGCACAATCAGGCGGGGAACATCGTACTTTAAGCCTTCAAGGGCTCGAATCGTCAAGGTGGTATCCTGGGCAAAAGAGATCGATCCTTTCAGACCGCACAGAGCTATAAGCAGCCCTGTGATTACTAAATTTTTCATGCAGGCAAATTATAGCGAAAAAAGCAAAATTACGGCTTTTTCTACTTTTTTAGCCCACGCCCTTCTTCCCGAACCACGCCCGGCGATCCGGGCAATTTTCGGCATTCCCCTTCGTTTATTAAGTAGTTCTTTTTGTGGTAACTCCCTGAATTGTATCGATCTACCGCTACTTTTTCATTTCCCGGCTTTCTTAGCAGTAAACTCGTATGCGGTGGTCATTTTTATCGACTTGTTCTATCCATGTCACTATTTTTTCGCTATTCGTCGGTTGCCAGTCCGATCAGCAGGACATTGGTCCCACGGGCGACTGTCTGGTCAAATCGTCGCTGACGAACGGTCAGGCCATTGCCAATTCATACCTTATAACGTACAAACCGGATCCTGACCTGTCGGTGGCACCCAGGGCGCGGGCCGGTGTGGCCGTCCGGCAATTACTAACCCGGCACAGTCTGAACGATCCGGACGCACAAGTACTGTTTTCCGGCGAAAAAACCGGCTTTCTGGCCCATATAAGCGCGGCCGAAGCCGAACAACTGAAGGCCGACCCGGCGGTCGAATTCGTTGAACCCGACCGGACGATCTCACTCTGCAGTTGTGTCGATGTAACCGTCACCTCCACGCTGACCTGGAATGTGAAGCAAACCGGGTACGGACGGGGCGACCTCAACGCCGGCAAAACCGCCTGGGTGCTCGATACCGGGATCGACTTCGACCATCCCGATCTGAAGGTGGATAAAAACCGCAGTCAATCGTTTATTACCGGCAAAACCGCCGATGACGAAAACGGTCACGGTACGCACATTGCCGGTATTATCGGCGCGCTCAACAACCCGATTGGCGTAACGGGTGTGGCGTCGGGCGCGACGCTTGTGGCACTCCGGGTGCTAGACAACGAAGGCGAAGGCAAACTATCGGCGCTCGTGCAGGCGGTTTCCTACGTTTCCCAGAATGGCAAAGCCGGGGATGTGGTCAACATCAGCATTGGTGGCGAAGGGACTTCTCCGACGCTCGAGCGGATCATCAAACAGGCCGCCGACAAAGGAATCCTGTTCGCCATTGCGGCCGGAAACGAAGGCGAATCCGCCGAAAAATACACCCCGGCCAACATCAACCATCCGAATGTGTTCACGGTTTCGGCCATGGATCAAACCGGGAAATTCGCGACATTCTCCAATTACGGGCCTACTACGGTGGATGCCTGCGCGTACGGCGTTCGCATCACGTCTACGTATCTCAATGGGAAATACGCAACGATGTCGGGCACCTCGATGGCCTCACCGCACGTAGCCGGTTTGTTGCTCATTCGCGGGAACCACCTGCCGACCAACGGTTTTGTCACGGGCGACCCGGACGGTGATGCCGATCCCAGGGCCGGTGAATAGCGGTCTGAAAATCCGTTTCGCGGCCATCAGAATCCGGGTTGCGTAGGTTCGTTGGGAACCGGCGGGCTACTTTTGCTTCGTAAACAACACAACGAAGCAATCATGAAACGAACCTTTGAAAACCCGCTGATTGGCGACACCGTTCATTTTACGAAATTTGCCCACGAACCCGGCGGTTCGGCAACCATCATTGATGTTGAATTGAAACCCGGTGGCGGCAATGGCCTGCATTTTCACAAAACCATGGCCGAACAGTTTGAGTGTCTGGAAGGCATCGTCTCGATTCAGGTTGGCAAACTGGTACGACAGCTTAAACCCGGCGAAACCGCCACGGCCCCGGCGGGTTCACTGCACCGGTTTTTCAATGCCAGTGCCGAACCGGCCAAATTCCGGGTTACGATCGATCCCGGTCATGTCGGTTTTGAACATACCCTGAAGATCGCGTATGGGCTGGCCGCCGACGGCCTGATGACGAAATCCGGCATGCCCAAAAAGCTGTGGCACATGGGTACGCTCATCCGATTATCGGACACCAATGTTCCGGGACTTTTCAGCCTGCTGCAACGCCCGATGGCCTGGCTGGCCCAACGGGCCCTGGACGACGGACGGTATGAGAAGGAATTAAAACCGTATACGGACTGAGCGAAAGTCTGGCTTTTCGGTTTTTCCCGTATGTTTGCTGCATGAAAATTCTCTCCCTATCTGCGCTAACCCAGGAACAGTATTTAGCCGCTCAAGCCCTCGAAATTAGCTGCAAAACCGCCGATGGATTGCAAGGATTCATTCACTGGGACAAAACCATGAATTTTTATCCGTCAATGCGCCACTGGTTTCTGTTGTACGACCAGCACGTATTGATCGCCGTTTTATCCGCCTTCGCCCCCACCACAACCCAAATCGAATTCGGCGGTTACACGCTGCCCAAGGCCCGGCGGAAAGGTTGTTTTTCGTTGCTGCTCGACGTGGCCAAGGAAGAAGCCCGGAAGTACAACTACCAGCACCTGCTTCTGATTACCGAACAGGCATCCTTTGCCGGTCAGGCGTTTGTGCAGCGACTCGGGGCCACCCACGCCCATACGGAGTATCAGCTTTTGTGGCAACCCTCCCCTTCCGCAAAACCGCCGGTTTCGTCGGAAGCCGTCCGGCTGGTTGAAGCCACACTGGCCGATCTGGAATCATTGACGGAAGTCAGCCACTCGATTTTTGGCGGAACGCCCCAGGAAGCCCGTCAGATTCTGGAAACCTCCATTACCTCGCCCCACCTGACACAGTATGTGGCCGTCCGGCAGGAAAAACCGGTCGGAATCGTGGCGGTCAATTTTGTGCAGGACGACGCCTGGATTATCGGGCTGGGCGTTTGCCCGGAATGGCAGGGAAACGGACTCGGCAAAGCGATTCTGTTGCAGACCCTGGCTCTATTGCAGCGCGATGCGCGCGCCAAAGCCATTCGTATTGAAGTTGATTCGGGCAACGAGGCCGCGCTGAAGCTGTACCTGAAATCCGGTTTCACCGTCCAGATGGGGCAGGATTATTTCCGGTTGCCGCTGGCCTGACAAAAACTATCTCTTTTAGCCAATTGGCTGGACAACGACCGAATTTTGTAGCGTCGACGTAAAGCATGCTATGAAAAAAGTCTTATCGGCAGCACCCTGTAACTGGTGATGATCGGGATAAAAAAAACGTACCCAACGTGTTGTTACACAGGGCTGATCAAAGCCGTCCCCTGATTTTCTCTGAGGTCCTCTGATTAACCCTGTGTAACATCCCATCCTTTCCTAACTATTCGCATCTTTCCCTTCTTCCAGCTTTTTGATCATTGCCGCTACGCTGTTTTTATTCAGCTCGTTGGGCGCTAGCGGCAGGGCAGCTTTCAGATACGGCAGCGCCTTTCTGAAATCGCCCAGCGCCGACAAACCCCGTCCCATGCCTACGTTGGTGGTAAACTGGTTCGGATTCTTGTCGTAATTGACTTTGAACACCTCGAAGGCTTCTTTCGTCCGTTTTTGCTGGAGCAGCGTGCGGGCATACTGGTGCAACTCGTTCATGTTACCCAACGGAACCGCTTCTTTCATCACCGCGTCGGCTTCCGCCGGTTTGTTGAGCGCCACCAGGACGACCGCCTTCGTGCTGAGGGTCTGGAAGTTCTTCTGGCCGACAAAGGGGAGGTTCACCGCCTGATCCGCCCAGACCAGCGCCTGATCGAGATGGGTTTTGTGCTGGACGCAGAACGTGGCCGCCTGCACGAAGGACTGCCAGGTAAAGCCCTGTGAATTCCGCAACTCGTTCTTAAAAGAAGCCACCTGAATGGTATTGACGTCGGCTTCGACCCGGAACGGAATCATTCGTTTTTCCCACAGCAAGGCCACCGTCGCGGAGTGGTCGGTCTGGTCGATGAATTCGTATTTCAGCCATTCAACGCTTTGGTCGAGCGACCGGTTTTTCACAACGACCCGCAAGGCATCCTCCGCCGGTTCGTAGAAAAAGCTACCCCAGGACGTGGCGTTTCTGGAGAAAATAACCGTGGTTTCGGTTTCACCCAGCAGCATATGCAACCCGTACGTTCCGGCGGCCAGGCCTTTGCCTTCCACGTTGACATCGGTGGAAAAGGAGATGACGGTATTTTCGTTGGCTCCGGCCCGCCAGGGGGCGGCCTTGCTGCTACCAAAACCGGGGTCTACCAGTCCGTAGTGCGCCACCGGCGTACCCCAGACTTTGCCCTCGCGGCCTTTTACCCCGGGGCGGCTGTAGCGAATAGAGATCGTAGTTAGTCCGATCTGCTCCGAAACGGAAGCCTTTTTGTTGCCGCCGTCGGGAATGGCGGTTAATTGCTGCGCCGATACCCGGGTCGAAACCGTGAGAAATCCTACAAAGAGAAAAGTAGCCAGTCGTTTCATGGGAATGTTGATAAAGTGAATTCCCAAATTAAAGAAACGAAGGAAGGGCTTAAATCCCCCACTTTGGGGGATTTAACCAGAAAACTGATTTATTCCTGCACTTCCCGCTCGACGAGTCGCTCGGCGATCGGCAGCAGGGTTTCTTCCAGCGGCAGACGTCGTTTTGATTCCACCATGAAGGTTGCCGGATTGGGCAGAAACGGCCGCCGGCGGATCAGCTCCAGCTTTAGCGTTTCGTAGGTCGTCCCAACGCCTTTCCGAACCGAATCAAGGTAGCGCGTCCGGATGGGTTGGGTTGGAGTGGTCTGAAAAGTTAAACCGGGTAGCCCCAGTTTCGCCCAGGTCAGGTTATAATAATAGATGTGGGTCTGCGAATGACAGGTCCAATGCAGAAACAGATAGCCTTCATCCCGACGCAGCGGCAACATTCCGATCGGTGTCAGGGTCAGGTTGGTGGCCAGTTCGTCGGCCATTTCCTGCCCATTCGTCAGAGCCTGCCCAAAGCGGGGCAGGGCAAAATTGATAATGGAGTCGATTTCGGCCATGTAATTTTCATCCTGCTGCCGGGGCCGGTACCGCACCGTAAGAGTTTCAGGATCAATTCCGGTAACATCCTTGGGAAACGAGGCAGAAAGACTACCTTTGCGGCTCCGAAAACGGAGGCCATTCTCATAATGATCGCGCAACTCCGTCAGATCCGGGTACAGTTTCTTGGCAGAAAAACGACGCTGAACAGTTTGAAGATATGCCAGAACGACAAACTTTTTGTATTCCAAATCAAGCAGCCCGTGCGTCAACCAATCGTTCTGAAGTTTTTTCATTGGTACGAATTCGGAAGAATGGTGGATGTTGTTGCTAAGTAAGTTACCGAAAAAATAGAATCTGCCAAATTGTATTTGGCGTTTTTTTTCGTCAGCCAAAACCGATGCATGCTAAGCGGCTGATTACCAAAATGACGCTAAAAACCGGAAATTTTGTCAGTCTTGTCAGCAAAAACCGTTCTGGCACAATAAATGCCAAAAATCGACACGTCAGTTCGGCTCAAACAGCCCGCCGTTCCGACGGTTTGCCGTGGGAGTCGAACCCTTATCAAGCACAACACAATTTAAACTACTAAAACACAAGCCCATTATGGAAGCAGTAACGGAAAGTAAAGTAAACGTAAGACCGTTGGCTGACCGGGTGCTGGTTGAACCAGCTCCTGCTGAAGAAAAAACCGCATTTGGTATCATCATCCCCGATACGGCGAAAGAAAAACCCCAGCGCGGAACCATTGTGGCCGTGGGTACGGGTAAAAAAGATGAGCCCCTGACCGTTCAGGTAGGCGACACGGTGTTGTATGGCAAATACGCCGGCACCGAAATCACCGTAGAAGGCAAAGAATACCTCATCATGCGTGAGTCTGACATTTTTGCCATTATCTAAAAATTAGCTTCAGACGGTTTTGCGCTTACGACTAAGACCATAACCGGCTGGCCGTTAATTCGTTTACTCCAATTACGTTAACTCATTAATTACCTTTTAAAAATGGCTAAGAAAATATTTTTTGACACGGAAGCCCGCGATAAAATCAAGAAGGGCGTTGATACGCTGGCGGATGCGGTAAAAGTAACGCTGGGCCCAAAAGGTCGGAACGTTATCCTGGATAAAAAATTCGGCTCACCGGCCATCACCAAAGACGGTGTGACGGTAGCTAAAGAGATTGAACTGAAAGACGCCATGGAAAACATGGGCGCTCAATTGGTGAAAGAAGTAGCTTCCAAAACCGCTGACTCGGCCGGTGACGGTACGACGACGGCGACGGTTCTGGCCCAGGCGATCTACTCGATCGGGGTGAAAAACGTGGCTGCCGGTGCGAATCCGATGGATCTGAAACGCGGTATCGACAAGGCCGTTACCGTGGTTGTCAATAACCTGAAAGAGCAGTCTCGTGCCATCGAAACGTCGAAAGAAATCGCTCAGGTTGCAACGATCTCGGCCAACAGCGACGAAGAAATCGGTAACATGATTGCCGACGCGATGGAGAAAGTAGGCAAAGAAGGCGTTATCACGGTAGAAGAAGCCCGCGGAACGGAAACGGAAGTAAAAACCGTGGAAGGGATGCAGTTCGACCGGGGTTACCTGTCACCGTACTTCGTAACCAACACCGAGAAAATGGAAGCTGAACTGGAGCGTCCGTTCATCCTGATCTCGGAGAAAAAAGTTTCGTCGATGAAAGAACTGCTGCCGGTGCTGGAGCAGGTGGCTCAAACGGGCCGTCCGCTGCTGATCATCGCAGAAGACGTTGACGGAGAAGCCCTGGCAACGCTGGTGGTGAACAAAATCCGGGGTGCGCTGAAAGTAGCGGCCGTTAAAGCTCCGGGCTTTGGGGATCGTCGGAAAGCCATGCTGGAAGATATCGCCATCCTGACGGGCGGACAGGTAATCAGTGAAGAGCGTGGTTTCAAACTGGAAAACACCTCGATCGAATTCCTGGGTCAGGCTGAAAAAATCATCATCGACAAAGACAACACAACTGTTGTTAACGGTGTTGGACAGAAAGAAGACATTACGGGTCGCGTTAACCAGATCAAATCGCAGATCGAAAACACGACGTCGGACTACGACCGGGAGAAACTCCAGGAGCGTCTGGCCAAATTGTCAGGTGGTGTTGCCATCCTGTACATCGGTGCCGCGACGGAAGTAGAAATGAAAGAGAAGAAAGACCGCGTTGACGATGCCCTGCACGCAACCCGCGCTGCCGTTGAAGAAGGTATCGTGGCCGGTGGTGGCGTTGCCCTGATCCGGGCGATCAAATCGCTGGAGAGCGTTAACACCATCAACGAAGACGAGAAAACCGGGGTGCAGATCATTCGGGTTGCCCTGGAATCTCCGCTGCGGACGATCGTAGCCAACGCCGGTGGCGAAGGTTCGGTGATCGTGAACAAAGTAAAAGAAGGCGAAGCGGACTTTGGTTACAACGCCCGCGAAGACAAGTTCGAAAACCTGATCGGTGTCGGTATTATCGACCCGACGAAAGTAACCCGCCTGGCGCTGGAAAACGCGGCTTCAATCGCCGGTCTGTTGCTGACCACCGAATGTGTGGTAGCCGACGAACCGGAAGAAGCTCCGGCAGCTGGTGGTGGCCACGGCCATCCGGGCGGCATGGGCGGCATGATGTAATCTGTCGTCCTGGTCAACCTTACAGAACCCCCGGCCCGTGGTCGGGGGTTTTTGTTGTTACGGGCAGTGAGTGCCTTTCCGTCCTGGATGCAAACCGGGTCTGCCCGGTGTGTATAAAATTCCCCAGATCAACACTGTACTGTGCCAGTTTTCGGTACAACCCGATTCTAAAAAAGGTGATTTTAAGCCTAAAAACCGCCTTTCTCGTCTTTGGCACACATTTTTCTCCTGAAATGGCTATACACAAGTTTCATTCACCAAAACAAGGAAACGTCATGGGAAATTTGCTTTATGTCATTGCGGTGATCTTGATCATCCTCTGGTTAGTCGGACTGTTAGGCTTTAGTAGTTTTGGGATGGGTAATATCATTCATGTCTTACTGGTGATTGCCGTGATTGCCATCATTTTACGATTAATTCGGGGCGACCGGGTCGTGTAGACTGACGCAGTCAACTCAAAGTATACAGAAAAGCCTCCGGAGTTTCCGGAGGCTTTTGCATTTGCATCCTTTGGGGTTTCGATTAAACCATTGCCGCCGAAAGCGATCCAAGAGCCATTCATCATTAGCAATCAATACGACATGAAAACGATAATGATCGGTGTGGCAGCCCTGGGATTACTGATTGGAGGCTGTACGACCCAAAAAACGACGACCCATGATCGATACGATCGCCGGAATGACCGGTATGGCCGGTACGACAACCCCGGTCCCGGTATTCGGGAAGTTCCCCTCGAAAATAAACTGGAACGCTGGCAGAACGAGTTGAGGCTCACCAATCGGCAAAAACGCGAAATCAGAACGATTCAGGAGCGGTACGAACGCCGGGGCCTGACCCGGGCCGAACGAAACGACCGCCGGGAATACCGCCAGCTAGTCCAGCAGAAACGGAAAGACCTGCTTTCGGTGCTTACTTCCCGCCAGCGCGACCGGCTTCGCCAACTGGAACAACAATACCGGAGTTGATACAACCCCTCTTGATTGAATGAAAAGGACACCTTCGGGCGTCCTTTTGTTTTTTTCGGGAAATGAATACCTTGCTGCTGAATCCCTCTTCCTAACCCTTCATGCGTCCATTTCGCCTTTTTCTACTGCTTCTGCCGGTCTGCTCTTTTCTGTTTCACGCCCCGATTTCAGGACAACGGATGAAACCCCCGAAACGAAAAACCACGGTTTCCATCGTGGGTGATCAATTTTACATCAACGGAAAACCGACGTTTCAGGGCCGCAGCTGGAAGGGTCACAAAATTGAAGGGCTATTGCCCAACTCCCGCATGGTGCAGGGAATCTTTGACGACCTAAACCGGGAAACCCGTTCCAAATGGGCGTATCCCGACACCAAAACCTGGGACCCTAACCGCAACACCGATGAGTTCATTGTGGCCATGCCGGTCTGGAAAGCCCACGGTTTGCTGTCATTTGTCCTCAATCTGCAGGGCGGCAGTCCCGAGGGTTATTCGAAAGATCAGCCGTGGATCAACTCGATGTTCAACCCGGATGGCTCCTGGGACCCGTCCTATTCCAACCGGTTGAAGAAGATTCTGGACAAAGCCGACGAACTTGAAATGGTCGTGATGCTGGGTCTGTTTTATTTCGGACAGGATCACTACCTGAAAAACGAAGCCGCCGTCATCAAGGCGGTTGATAACACGCTGGAAATTCTGGCCGATGGCGGTTATCGAAATGTGATTATCGAAATCAACAACGAATGCGATAACAAGTATGACCACGCCATTCTGAAACCGGAGCGTGTGCACGAACTCATCCAGCGCGTGAAAGCGAAGAAAGTCCGGGGGCACCGGTTTCTGGTCAGCACAAGCTATGGCGGGGGCAAAATTCCGCGCGAGAACGTCGTGCGGGAAGCCGATTACCTGATCCTGCACGGCAACGGTGTGAAAGATCCGGCCCGAATCATCGGGATGGTTGAGCAAACGCGGGCCGTACCCGGTTACCGGAAAATGCCGATTCTCTTCAACGAAGACGACCATTTCGACTTCGACAAACCGGCCAACAACTTTCAGGCGGCCACGAGCGCCTACGCGTCCTGGGGCTTTTTCGATTACCGCATGAAGGGAGAAGGAATCGACGAAGGGTATCAATCACCGCCCGTTAACTGGCAGATCAGCTCGCCCCGGAAGAAAGCGTTTTTTGACTACCTGAAGGAAATAACCGGCGGTTTGCCCTGAACAACGACCCGGTGTGGCTTCGTCGGCCCCGATTGATCAGTAAATGAAAGCCGGTTTTTGCTTCTGGATGCAAAGTCGGGTTAACAATCCGCCCTGGTCCCGGTTATGCTAAAACCGCCTAACCTGTTGACGCTATGAACGGTTTCTGCCTTCTTCTTTTGAGCTCGCTGCTGGTGATCCAGCCCGACGACGGCGCTAAAAAAAACCGCCGACCCAAAAACCGGGTCGAACGCAAAGCGTTTCAGGATTCATACGCGGAAATTACGTACCATGATCGTTGGGAAAAAGTGGTAACCGTCCGGTTTTTTGATCCGGAGAACCACCGAATCTCAGAAGAACATTTTAGTAATTATCCCCTCCGAATCCGCCACGGACGGGCCAGCGCCTGGTATCCGAACGGGCAGTTACGCTGGGCCTGCGACTTTAAAAACAACCAGATCAACGGCCCTTACTTTTCGTATTTTGAAGACGGGACGCTGAAACGCCGGGAGCTATACCGGCAGGGGGTGGCCCGCAAAGGCGAGTGCTTTACGCCGGACGGCACGCCAACGGCCTGTAACCCGCTCGTCCAGCAAGCCGAATTTGACGGAAATCAAAAGCAATTCATTCAGTTTATGAAAGAACGGCTTCCCCGCATACCGTCGACCGAACCCACGTTATTTATTACCCTGAAAGGCACCTTGTCGGAAGAAGGCATTTTGTTCGGACTTCGGCCAATGCCCTATATGGCTCAGCGGCCCCAGTCGGAAAAAGACCTGGCCCGCCAACTGATCGAGTCGCTGCATGACATGCCCCGCTGGCGTCCGCTCATCATCGACGATCAACCCATCCAGAGCGATTTGTTGATTAGTATTCAGTTTAGTAATGGCAAGGTTTTCAACGCAAGTTACGGCATTAACCTACTGTAACGTTCGTACAACCAGCGACTTGCAAAACTCCTGATCGGTCAGGATTATTTCCCTTTTCACCCCTTCTTCCTTTCGTCCGCACCCCGATTCCGTGGCCCGAAATGGCCGCTTCACCGCGGAAAAATGAACACGACGATCCGCATTTTGGACACTTTTCCGTCGGTGAATCTGCTCAATTTTTTTTTCAAAAAACGAAATGAACGTATCCTTGATAACGGGTGCCACGGGTGGAATCGGTGAAGCCCTGGCTCGACGCTTAGCGGAACGAAAGCATAATTTCCTGCTGGTGGCCCGGAACGAAGCGAAATTGCAGCCCCTCTGCCGGACTTTAGCCGGTAAAAACGGGATAGAAGCACAGTATATCGTCGCCGATCTCAGCCAGCCCGGCGCAGCCAAAGCGGTTTTCGACGAAAGCCAAAACCGGGGTCTGTTCGTAAATGTACTGGTGAATAATGCGGAAATCGGAGCGAGTGGCGAATTTGCAAAAAATGATTTGCAGGCGGACCTGAGCCTGTTGCAACTGAACAACCATTCGCTGGTCGAGCTCTGCCGGCTGTTTTTGCCGGGTATGGTCGAACGTCGAAGCGGGATCATCCTGAATGTGGGTTCGATGGCTTTTTTTTTCCCGAGTCCCTACATGGCGGTTTATGCCGCTTCGAAGATGTTTGTCCGGTCCTTTACTATCCACCAGAAACTCATTGCCAAAGCGAAGGAGAAAGTGACGACAACGGAATTATCCGTCGGCGAGATTGCCTATTTGTTGGGGTTTGAATTTCCCCAGTCGTTCAGCAAGCTTTTTAAGAGCAAAACCCGGCAGACCCCGCTGGAATACCGGCAATCGTTCAATTGAGGTGAGGGAGCGGATCTGAAAAACGCAGCGGTTGGGGCTTTGGTTTACCAGGACATTTTGTTATTACACAGCGTTTATCAGAGATCATCAGAGAGAATCAGAGTCCATCTCTGATAAACGCTGTGTATGCCTTGCTTTTGTTCGTTACTTGGCCGGCGCCGAAATGACGCCCAGGTAGCGCCCCATCCAGTAGGGCAACAGGAATGTATCTCCGGCGCTGAGTTCACTCATACCGTTGCCCCTAAGTCGGTCAAGTTTGAAGAGATTCCGGTTGTGTTTGAGCTCAGGACGCTCGTCGGGAGGTAACACCCAAGCAGTGTTTTGTCCCCAGAAATTCACCGGCACAAATTCAAGGTCTTTCCGGTGGCTATTCATGACCGACCACTCGATCATGTCCAGCGGAAATTCCTGCAAATGCCAGATGCTCTCGTTCAGATCAAACGATTTAGCCCCCGTCATGGCGTAACAGAAATTCCAGAGGCTGTTTTTTTCGGGTCGTTCAAATTCCCAGTGTTCTTTGATGGTCGCGCCAAATTTCGCTTTCAGATCCTTGTCAAAAGCGTACGGATACAGACTCCAGTAGGCCAGAAAATACATTTCGTCGTCGGAGTGATTCCATTCTTCGGAGAGTTCCCGCGCCAGTTCGCTGGCCGAGGCCGGGGCCCGGCCAATCTCGCCCATCGGGCGCATCAGGTTTTCGAGATACCCTTGTTTCTCCATCAACTCATACGCCTTTTCCTTATAAATCGGCTTTTTGGTGAAGTGATATGCCGCCTGCAAAAACGCAATGATGTTCGATGCGTTAATTTTCCGATCCCCCACCATGGTGGGAAAACCGTTGACGTAATCAGGGTGCCACTTCCCCCAGAGCGTTATTTTACCATCAAAATCGACCAGATACCAATTGTTATTGATGATCGTGGTCATCAACTTATCGATCAGATCGATGGCCCGTTTGCGGGTATCTCCTTCCGTTAGCTCGGCCACCTGCGTCAGGGCGAACATTTGCCCGACGGTCTGGTCGCTGCTGGTGGTGCCGCGCCAGTCCCAGTTGGGATCCTTCGCGTGGGTCCAGCCATCGCTCGCTTCGCTGTCGTTTCCCGGTTTAAACTTGACGGAACCACGTCGCTCGAATCCCCGCGCGAAATAACCCGGCATACTGGTAATCGTAAACAGGCGCTCCATCGCGTCAAACGACTCCATCCAGTTCTGCAAGGCTTCCGGATCGCCGGTTACTTTATAGCGGTACAACTGGCTCACCAGATACATCGAGGTCCAGAGGTTATCGCTGTCGCGTTGCCCCACTTCGAAGGTCGACAAATCGCCGTTTTTGAGCGTCGCCCCATCGCTGTTAAAACCGTAGCGGATGTGTCGCTGGCGAACCTGTTTCTCATACACCAGGGCCTTCTCGTGGAGTGTCATTTCCCGAAACCGAATCTCCCCCAGGCCTTTGCTGGTCAACAGCAAAACGGTTTTCTCCTCCCCTTCCGAAATATGAACCACCCGGTTTCCGGGCAGCCAGCGTTCGCCGTAGTAGTAGTTAAATTTCCCGTCTGGCCGCAGCATGAAGGCACCCAGTTTTGACCCAAACCAGAGGTTGCCGTGGACGTAGGCGATAGCTGTCAGGTCGGTAACGGGCAGTTTTTTCTGTAAGGGCAACACGGTTTTGTTCAGATCCGGATCGAAGACCAGGTAGCCATCCGTCGTTCCAATGTACAACTGGTTTTTCACGATGTCGAAGCAGGTCAGATTCGGCTGCCGAAACACGGTTTTTAGTTTTTTATCGGACATCGAAAACAGCGTAACCGACTGGTCTCTCAGCAGCCAGAACCGGTTCTTAGCGGCATCGAATCGGATGTCTTTGACACGATCTGTATCCAGCTTTCCGCTCCAGACAACGCTGGAATCGCGCAGTACTTTCAGGGAAGTTCCGTCCGAAACCAGAAAGGTAAACCGATCCGCAGCCGGACAGAATAACCGGGCCCGCGGTAATTCGTGCGGAGCCATCAGTTTCCCGGCCCAGGCATTGCTGAAGACGGCCTTATCGTCCAGATAGACAAACTGGCGCTGATAAAGGGCCAGGTCTACGAGCTTTTTGTCGGTCATCGGGCGATAAGCGCGCAACGACTCCAGCGTGCCCGGATACTGAAACTGTCCGCCGGAAGGGTGCAACAACCCCTTGGTCGATAAAATCTGGATGCTCCCGTTCCGGTCGGCGTATACCCTGGAAAGCTGAACGGTCGTATCCTTCAAATAGTGTTTTACGCTATAGTCCTGCGCGTACGGAACATCTTTGTAAACCGTCGGCTGCGCGTGCAATTGCCAGACGGTCAATACTAAAAAAACAAGTAAATAGGGTTTCATATGGAAGGCTGTTTCGCGGAGGTAAGCGAAGAAAAAAGAGTTACGCAGCAACTTCGCGTAACTCTTTTTTCTCCATCCGACGCTACACGTCAATTTTTATCATTTAACCGGTGCCGAGATCACTCCCAGGTAGCGCCCCATCCAGTAGGGAAGCAGCCAGATATCCCCGGCGCTGTGTTCGGCGTTTCCACCCCGCCCCTTGCGGTCCAGACTGAACATGTTCCCATTATGCCGCTGAATCGGTCGTTCGTCCGGGGGTAATACTTCCTTGGTGGTTTGCCGACGGAAGTTTTCCGGTAACCGTTCGATGTCTTTCCGGTGGCTGTTCTGAATGCCCCAGTTGATCAGATCCAGCGGATGTTCCTGCAGGTACCAGACCGCTTCTTTCAGGTCGAAATTCTTTACGCCGGTCAGGGCCGTAAAAATATTCCAGGCCCCTTCTTTCTCGGGGCGTTCGGCCTCCCAGTGATCCAGAATCTGTTTTTTGTAGGCCGCTTTCAGCGTATCGTTGAAGGCGTAGCGATACAGGCCCCAATAGCCGACGAAGTACATTTCATCATCGGAGTGATTCCAGCCATCCGACATGTGTTTGCTATGCTCATCCGCATCGGCAGGGGCCCGGCCAATCACTTCCATCGACCGCATCATGTTGGCGTAATACCCGTGTTTCGTCATCAGTTCAAACGCCTTCTTTTTGTATTTCTCCTTCTTAGTGAAGTGGTAGGCCGTTTGCAGCATGGCAATGATGTTCGACGAGTTCAGCTTGCGGTCGCCCACATTGGTTGGGAACGCATTGACGTATTCCGGATTCCAGCGGCCCCACTGCGTCGGTTTGCCATCAAAATCAATCAGATACCAGTCGTTTTTAACGATATGGCTCATCAGCGTATCGATCAGCGTAATGGCCCGGCTTTTCAAATTCTGATCCGGGATCAGTTCAGCCATCGCGCCAAAGGCGAAAATATGGCCGATCACCTCGTCGCTGCTGGTCGTTGATTTCCAGTCCCAATCCGGGTGTTTGGTATGCTGCCAGCGCTCCGGATCGGAAAGTTCCTTGATATGGCCGCTCCGCTCGAACGACCGGGCCGGAAAACCGGGCACCGACGTCACCGTATACAGCCGTTCCATTGCATCCAGCGACTCCCGGCAATTCTGCAGGGCTTCGGGATCTTTCGTCACTGCATACCGGAAAATTTCGCCCCCCAGATACATCGAGGTCCACAGGCCGTCGTTGTCCGAATCGTCCAGATAACCGGTCGCCAGATTCCCTTTCTCCATTCCTTCCAAAGAAGCATTGAAACCCACCCGAATGTGGCGGTTTCGCACCTGCTTATCAAAGAAAACCGCCTTTTCCTGCAGCGTCATTTGCTGGAAGCAGATCTGTCCCAAACCGGCTTTTGTCAGCACGAGCACCGAGTTTTTCGGTCCTTTCGAAATCTGAACGACCTCGTCACCGGGCAGCCACCGCTCACCGTTATAGTAGTCAAACTTACCGTCGGAACGCAGTGCAAAAGCCCCTTTGGTCGAGCCAAACCAGATTTTCCCGTCCACTTCCGCCACGGCGGTTAGTTCGGTCCACGGCAATTTCTTCCGAATGCTGCCGACTTGTTTTTTCGTGGCAATGTCAACTTCCAGATACCCGTCCGTTGTTCCCACAATCACTTTTTTGCCCTGAGCCGCCAGATCGAACGCCGTAAAATTGGCCCCGTCGAGTACTTTCGTCAGCTTCGGGCTGGCTACCGAAACCGTGGAAAGCGACTTTTTCCCCAAGACCCAGAATTGATTGGCACCGGCCTGATACCGGATTCCGATTACCTCGTCACCCGGCAACGTACCGCTCCAGAGGCTTTTGGAATCTTTCAGCAACGAGAGTGCCGAGCCATCGGACACCAGGAAGGTGAAGGCAGGTCCTCCGGCAAAAAACCGGGCGTTCGGCAACGCATGTTCGCAGAACAGCTTGCCCGCCCAGGCATTGCTGAAAACCACTTTGTCGGTGAGGTAAACCAACTGCTGATCATAAACCCCCAGAGCGGTCAATTTTTTATCCTTCGTAAACCGATAGCGGTTATCGGCTTTCAACGTGCCGGGATACAGAAACTGACCATCGTGGGGAACTAACAAATCGCCGTTGGCCGTAATGAGCTGGATGGCTTCGTTGCGGTCGGCAAAAACCGCCTGGAGGGTGCCGTTTGATTTGTCGGCGTAGTATTTTACACTATAATCCTGCCAGAACGGCTTGTCCTGATGGACGGACTGAGCGAACGATCGGCAAGACGTAAAAACAAGTAGAATGACGTAACAAAGTGTTCTCATAAATAATTGGGGATGTTAATAGGTACTCAAGCCCGGTTAGGGTTTAGGGGACTGCGTGCTGACCGACTGGGTCAGTTTTCCGGGATCGACCACAACGTGTTTGATCGATTTGGGTCCTTTGGACAGGTGGTGTGAATAGGTCAGGTGGAGCAGGCCGTCGGCGGTTTGAATCATCGAGGGATACGAAAAACCGCCTTCATTCTTTTGCCGGTCCTCGGTCCTGGTTTTCCACTTCCAGCTCTTGCCTTCGTCGTCGGATATATAAAGGCTCAGGCGATACCTCCCATCGTCGATGTCGTTGCCGAAAAAAGCCCATTTCCCGTCCCGAAGGCGGAGCAGTTCAACGCTGGCCGTATTCGGAATCTCCAGTTTAGCCGTCGCCGTCCAGCTTTCGCCGTTGTCGGTGGATTCGCTCCAGTGTACACGGTTCGGCTGGTCGCCACTGTCGCGCATATAGGCCACGATTGTTCCGTCGTTTCGGCGGGCCAGCGCCGGTTGAATCGGGCCGCGGCCCACAATCGGCAGACTCGGGCGCCAGCTTGTTCCGTCATCGTCGGAAATGGCTACCAGCGACATATTCAAACCGTCGGAATACAGGGGCAGCAAAATCCGGCCCGTGGGCAACAACAGCGGTTTGATGCGGGTCATCCAGCCGAAGCTGCGTTTTCGTACATCGCGGCTGGCTTCCCGAATCAGGTCGTCGTATTGAGGGGCGTATTCGGCCCAGCCCGACGGATTATCCGGCAGTTGTTTAAACCGGCTGGCCACTTCCTCCGCAAACCGGTCATCCGGTTTCAGCAGCATATTATCCTGCCAGTTCCAGACCGGCGCGCCGGGTTTGTCATAGTCGGTTGCCGTTTTAAACCGCAAAATGGAATGTTCCCAGCGGTTGGCCTGCACCGCAATCCAGACTAAAAACAGCTTGCCTTTTGCGTTCAGAAACAAAACCGGGTTGCAGTCGGGCAACCCGGGGGTATCGGCCATGACAAAGGGTTCACTCCAGGTGGTTTGCCCTTTGCGCTGCCGGGCGCCCATGATCCGGACATCGTCGGCCGTGCGTTCTCCGCTGCCCTGGAACCAGGCCGCCAGCAAATCGCCGTTGGGCAGGGCCACGAGCGTACTGCCGTGAACGTGCTCCGGCTGCGGTGAAAAAATCAGCTCTTGCCGGACAATGCC
Source organism: Larkinella bovis (assembly GCF_042655385.1). NCBI lineage: Bacteria > Pseudomonadati > Bacteroidota > Cytophagia > Cytophagales > Spirosomataceae > Larkinella > Larkinella bovis. Next base: position 1,399,789 of record NZ_JBHSMA010000001.1, read on the forward strand.
CCCGGAAGGCTGCGCCAGCAGGCGGCAGCCCGTGAGCAGCAATACTCCAATAATCCGAAAGAAGGTACGCATGGCTTATTTCACGGCTTTCCGGCGTTCCATCATCTCCCGCCAGGTGGTCAGTATAATGCCCTCCTTCTGGATAAAGGCTTTCAGATCGGGGTCCATCATCGACAACATATCGGCATACCGGGAGCCGCCCGAGCCACTAATGAATTTAAAAATTTCGTTCTGCTCGTTGCTGTGAATGATAATCATTGCCACGCCCGGTTTCATTTTCGTCAGGATTTCCTTGAACCGCTGGGTTTTGTATTTCGCCCAGGCTTCGGGGCTCGGATCGGAGGTATCCTTCGGTTTCCAGCCGCCCGTATCGGCGTAAAGATCGTCGAGCACCGGCAACCCGGCTTTCCAGATTTTTTCGCCAATGGCCGGTGCCTGCTTCAAGGATTCGGGAATCGGCAGGTTCATGCCTTCCTTCCATTTGCCTTCCGCTTTCAGTTTATCGATAACCGGCTGAATTTCGCTATCGACCAGCAGCGTGTTATTCCCGCCGGGAAACATGACCGGAATCCCGTATTCGGCCCCTACTTTGATATAGCGTTCGACAAAAGCCGGGGTCGCAAACAACGTTCCCATGTGCGAATCGAGGTGCGTCGGTTTCAAACCCATTTTCAGAGCCCGGTCGATCTGCGCCCGCATCTCCAGCTCCAGTTCGTCCGGGTTGCCATTTTTAACAACTTCGGCCACCGACGGCCAGAGTGCCCCTTCCTTGTCGATCAGGCTGGGCACCTGTTTGCTCCCCGCGAGTGGTGCCCAGCGGTAATCTTTCCATTCGGAGGTCAGCGTCAGGTGAATCCCGGCATCGATGTTCGGATTTTTCTGCAAAACATAATTTACAAAGCTGGCCGACCACGCACAGGGCATCATGATACTCGTGGAAGTCGCCACACCCTGCTCGATGGATTTGATCGTGCCCTGGTTGGCCGTCAGAAACATCCCGGCATCATCGACGTGGAAGATGACAATTTTCCTGCCCTTCGGATAGCCGAGTTGCTCGGCATAGGTGGTCTTCGGCTGGGCTTGCGTGGTATACATAAGCGCTGAAAACGTCAGCAGGAGCGAAAGAGTTTTTAGTTTTTTCATCAGGTAGTCAATTGGTTTCGCCGACGGGGCCATCCGCGAACGGGTTCTAGAGAAAACTCATTCAATCATTTTTAAATACCGCCCCATCCAGTACGGCAGCAGCCAGAAAACCGGCTCACGCTCGATGCCGGGATCGCCATTGATGGCCGCCCAGGGATTTTTGTCCCAGCGCACCACCGTTCGGATACTGGCCGGGGGCAATTCACTAACTTGTAACTCATCCAAAACCGGGTGGCGGGTCACGGTCACGTCTTCCCGCTTCGTGTGATCAACCACCCAGTTGACCAGATCGAGTGGCGTATCGACCAGGAAATCGACCGAGGCCACCAACCCGGTTTTCTGGTTTCGGGCGTAACAGTAAAAGAAATTGACCAGCGGATTCCGGTCCTCCCGGCGTCGTTCCATCCAGGCATCCATGTGTTGTTCGTAAAACGCCCGCAGTTTCGGGTCCTTCTCGCAACGGATCAGAATGGGATATACGTAGGCCTGCAGCATCACATCGAAATAGATGAACCAGGCCGGATTCTGCTTCGGGATGTTCGCCATGTTGTCGAGGTAGTGCTCCTGATCGATCAACCGCCGGTATTCGCTTTCGTATTTCGGTTGCCCGGTCATGTGGTAAGCCAGCTTCAGAAACGCCAGCATTTCCATCGAATTCTGGTTTTTGTCCGGTGCCCATTCCGGGTCCCGGTTCAACTGGTCCGGCGACCAAACCGCCCAGCGGGTCGGTTTCCCGTCCACATCGACGAAGTTGTACCGGTTTTTCATCAGGTAATCCACAATCCGGGCCACGTGCTGCCGCACGATTTTCTTTTCGGCTTCGTCGGCGACCAGTTCGTAATACAGGTAATACCCGATCATGTGGCCACACATTTCGTCGCTGCTCGTATCGCCTTTCCAGAGCCATTGGCCGTCCTTCGACTTTCGCCAGCGCACCTCAACCGGTTTGAACCGCGGTTCTTTCACCAGTTCATCGGCCAATTGACGATCGGTAAAGGTGCGATTTCCATCGTGCACCCCGGACCAGGTAGCCGGAACCAGGGTCCGGGCAAAAAAACCGTCGGTGCCGGTTACCTCCTGCAACAGTTTCAGAAACCGGAAGGCTTTGGCTGCTTTCGCTCGGGCATCCGGATTATGGGTTGCCGCGTACCGGAAGCATTCCATCGCCAGGTAGTTGCCGGTATATTCGCCATCGTTATCGTCATCGTCCGGTGCCCAGGTAGTCGTATCCCCGGGAGTACGCAGTTTACACTGCCCCGCAATCCAGGGCGCGCGGATGTGGCGCTCCATCAAAACCCGGTAGAAATAATCGTTTTTCCGGGCCAGAGTCATTGTCCGTCTGCGAATGGCACTGACACCCCGATCGGTTGCCACCCAGGCCGTTCCACCAGCATCGAACGCAATATCGTTCACCTTGTCGTCCAGCAACCAGCGCCGGCTGAACCGCAAGGAATGACGCCCATCGGGTTGGTAACGCACCACTCCGTTTTCGGTGCCCACCCACATCGAACGGTCGGGCGACCTCTCAACACAATACGTGTAGATGGACGGCATTCCGTTTTCGGGTTTCAAGGTTTTTTCCAGTTTTCCGTTTGCCAGAATACTTACACCACCCAGGCCCGTTGCCCAGAGGTTTCGCCTGGAATCAATGGCCAGCCCCCGGATATAGGCACTGATCAGTGTGCTGGTTTCGTGGAAATAGGCCGTAGTATCCCCGGTGCGGTGGTATAAGCCCACGTCCGAAGCCACCCAAAGACCGCCCCGTCCGTCGGAAAGGGCTTTCCGGATGGAACGCACGTTGGGAAACGGAACCGTTTTCCAGTCGGAACCGTCTTTCAGCCAGACGCCGTTTGGCCCCAGTGCGTAGACCCCTTCGGGCGCCAGACAGAGAGTCGAAATTGGGGGTTTAGGGCCATTTACCCGTTCGAGACGTTCGTTTTTGAAACGATAGAGGCCATTCCAGGTCCCCAGCCAAACCACCGAGTCGGCATCGGCCACCACATCAAAAGACGGCCCCTGGTCGGCTGGCGACAGGACACCCGTCCAAAGCCGTTCCTCCGGCTTTTTCCGGAACACCCCGGCAGCCGTAGCAACCCAAACAACATTGTGCTGATCAACGGCGATCCCTCGGACCTGATTTTCGGCGGGATTGGTACTGATCGGATAGCCTTCATGATATTCCTGCCAGAACGGTAGATCCTGATGCACGGTTTGCTCACCCGCTGCCTGATCCGATCGGTCACAGGACCAACCGGAAAAAGCCAGCAGGCAGCAACATACAAGCAGGTGGGTCAACCGAAAATCCTTCATTTACGAACGGTGTTCTTTTAGTATACTCAACGGAATCCATTCCGGGCTATCGGGCGGCAAAAGCAATTTTACGGTTTTGTTAAATTCCGCATTTCGTCCGGGACCGGATAGTCCATTTTGGGGTATTGCCAGTATTTTCGATGGTAATTACTCCTATTTATGAACGTTCGCCCCACCTTTCTCTCAGTTATTGCCGGTTTTCTGCTTTCCTGCGGAACCTCCCCATTTGTAGCCGCCCAGGTCCACAAAGACTATTTGCCGTCTGCGTATCCGGACCGGCTGACGCTCGGCTGGCAGGGTAATCCGGCTACGTCGCAGTCTGTCAACTGGCGGACCGATTCAACGGTGACCCGGGCCGTGGGCGCGATTGTGGAGGCCGAACCGTCCCCCGAACTGGACTCAAAAGCCACCCTGGTTGAAGGCACCACCGAGCGGGTGAAACTGGACGGCACGACAAAATTGTACCATACCGTCCAGTTCAAAAATCTGAAACCGGGTACCAAATACAATTACCGCGTGGGGAACGGCACGATCTGGACGGAATGGTTCCAGTTTACGACCGCCCACGACAGCGCGGTTCCGTTCTCCTTTATCTATTTCGGGGATGCGCAGAACGATATTCGTTCGCTCTGGTCGCGGGCCATCCGGGGGGCCTACTCCACCATGCCCAAATCCGCTTTCATGATTCATGCCGGCGACCTCATCACCACCTCCAACGCCGACTGGCAATGGGGCGAATGGTTCGAAGCGGGAGGCTGGATCAACGGCATGGTCCCGACGCTGGCAACCCCCGGCAATCACGAATATTTCAAGGACGACGACAACCAGCGGAAAGTGTCGCGGCACTGGCGGCCCTCGTTCGTGCTGCCCGAAAACGGTCCGGATCGGCTAAAAGAAACCGCCTATTATATGGATTACCAGGGCGTCCGATTTGTCTCCCTGGATTCGCAGGGCGCTCTGCTGGATTCCACGGTCCTGGATGCGCAGGCCGACTGGCTGGTCAAGGTGCTTTCCAACAACCCAAACCGCTGGACCATTGTTACGCATCACCACCCGATTTATTCGACCAAAAGTGGACGCGACAACGACGAATGGCGGGCAAAAATGGAGCCGATCTACAAGAAGTACAAAGTGGATCTCGTCCTGCAGGGGCACGATCACACCTACGGGCGCGGGTTGAACATGCCGTTGGGCAAAAGCCGTAAATTTCCGGATGGCCCGGTTTATGTCGTCTCCGTCAGTGGGCCGAAAATGTATGATATTGGCTTACAGGACTGGATGGATCGGGCGGCTTCCAACACCCAGTTGTACCAGATTATCTCCATCGATGGCGGCAAACTGTTGTACCAGTCCTATATGGTCACGGGCGACTTATACGATGCTTTTGAGCTGACCAAAACCGCCAAAGGGAAAAACCAGCTGACCGATCGGGTGCCTGCCCAGACCGCCGAGCGGCTCGATCTGCCCTCCGAATACCTCAAGCGCTTTAAACCCGAACAACTGGAAGAATACAACCGCCGGTACAAGATCTATAAAGCCAGAAAAACCCAGTGAAACTACCTAAAAAGCACATTGCGCAAAGTGAGGATAGATTTACGCATTTTGCGCAATGTTTATTTCCCGCAACAACCTATATTAGCTTTATAACCGCCCGATAACTCGCAGTCCATACCGAAGATAGAAATTACCAGTACCCATTACCCGTAATTTTAACGATTCCTAATCGCCCACTACAATGGATTGTCTTGATGAACGTATTCTCCGCAAAGTGATCGAGGGTGATCAGGCTGCGTTCGCGGAGTTGTACAAGTACTACCGGACACCGGCACTCAAGTTCTGCATAACGCTTCTGAAAGATGAAGAAGAAGCAGAAAATATGATTCACGAAGTATTCATTAAAATCTGGGACCGTCGATCCCAGATTAACCCGTCGCTTAACTTTACTTCCTATCTTTTCACCTGCCTGCGCAATCTGGCCTTCGACCATCTGAAAAAGATGGAAAAAAACAACCAGTTAAAGCAGGCGTATGTCGAACGAATGGCGGCCGCACGTGACGAAGAAGTCGAGGATAAAGAGATGAAATTTCAGCTCTTATATTCGGCCGTGAACCTCTTATCTGAAAAAAGAAAACAGATCCTTTTTCTGAATATTGAACAGGGAAAGTCCTACCAGGAAATTGCCGAAATGCTGATGATTTCGAAAAATACGGTTAAAAACCAGCTGGTTAAAGCCAAACAATTCCTGCGGGAAAAGGTCGATCTGGCCACTTTATAATTTGACCTGATTGTAGTCAGGGGAGTGAAAACAGGGTGAGGTTCGATCGACCAATCGAGCCTCACCCTGTTCTCGTTTAATCCCTACTAAAACTGGTTATTTTCAAAAAATATTTCGCTGTCCAATAGTCTTTTACAGCCGAGGGGCAGTATTATAAGCAACTTACCAAACTCCCACTGGAATGGTACGGTCCCGAGCCGAATATTTAATTAACAAGCTGATCAGCAATACACTATCCGAAACAGAATTGGAGGAATTGCTGGAGGGGATGGAAAAGGATGAGATGCTGCAACAGTATTCGTCAGTTCTTGAACAGTACTTTAATACCCTGATCGAACAGCATGATCAGGACACTCCGCAGCCGGAATGGCGCATTAACTCCGGCGACAGAATGGCCCCGGCCGTCCCAACCCGCCGGATTCAGTTCTTTTACGCCAATTATCGCGGCCTGGCGGCTTTTCTCGCGTTGTTGTTCGGGCTCGGTACGGCTTACTATTTTCTGAATAAGAACCAGCCAGACCGCCTGACGACTGCGGATCTTGCCGGGTATCATCCGGCTTCCGGCTCCGTTCCGGTTTTTGCCAACCAGGAAATGGTGCCGCGGGGCAAACGCAAAAATGTCCGGTTGAGCGACGGAAGTACTGTCAAGCTAAATTCGGACAGTAAAATCAGTTTCCCGAAAAATTTCGGAAAAACCGGCCGGGTCGTTTCGCTCAATGGCGAGGCTTTTTTTGACGTGCAGCGGGACGAATCGCGGCCGTTTGTTATCTCGGTAAATAGCGTAAAAATAAAAGTACTGGGAACGTCATTTAACGTCAAGGATTATAACGATGAACAGGAACTGGAAATAACGGTTCGATCGGGGCGGGTTAGTGTCAGTTTACTTTCCGGGCAATCGGCGCCGGTCGTGCTGACCAAAGACCAGAAATTAATCTTCAATAAAACCACGGAAACGTTTACGATTATCGGCGTTAATGCCGAGTCTGAAAGCAGCTGGATCACCGGCGCTTTGCAATTCAACAATACACCGCTTAATCAGGTGGAACATACACTGGAAAAATGGTATGATGTTGACATTATCGTCGAAGATCCCACCTTATACCAGGCCTCATTAACCGGTAAACACCTGAATGAAAACCTGGATTCCATGCTGGAATCCATCACCTATGCACTTGATGCTCAGTATGAGATCAAAGGCCGGACAATTATTCTGAGAAAATAACAGAATCTAAAAAAAACGATGATAACGATCAGCAACACCTCGTAAGTTGAATCGGAATGTAGTCTTTTAGCTACTTCCCGCCACTGTTTAACCGACCTAACAATTACTTAAATAAATTACGTATGAACTCGAACTCTATCTTTCGCCAACTGCTCAGGCACCTGCTTGTCATGGCTTTGCTTGCGGGGTATTGTGGCTCCGCAGCCTGGGCCGACCGACCAGAAATCGACCTGGAAAATGTCAAAGTAAACTTATCCCGCGAGGAGGGAAAAATCAGTGCGATTATTAGCAAGATCACCAAAGCAACCGGGTATGTTTTCCTGTATGAGGACAACCTGAAAAGCGATCTTGAAAAAAATGTCCGCATTGAAAATGCAACCAATTTACAGAATATCCTGGCCAGCATTTCACAACAGTCTACGCTGGAATTTAAAGCCGTTAACAAAAACATCGTTATCCGGAAAAAGAGTGGGGCTGCGATCGACCCAAACGACGTAAAGCAGGGCCGCAAGGTCAGCGGAAGAGTGACCTCGAACGTCGACGGATCCGCCCTGCCGGGCGTTAACGTCGTTCTGAAAGGCACTACGCTCGGGGCAAATACCGACGCGAACGGTCAGTATAGCGTCGAGGTTAGTGGCTCAAACCCAATTCTGGTTTTTTCCTACATCGGTTTTCTGACGCAGGAAGTAGCCGTGGGCAGCCGCAGCACCATCGACCTGGCCCTGACCGAAAGCGCCGAAACCCTGCAGGAAGCGGTGGTCACGGCCTTAGGGATCAAGCGGGAAAAACGCTCGCTGGGTTATGCCGTGTCTGATGTCAAAGGCGATGCCATCACGGCAGTAGCCCAGGAGAACGTCATGAACTCCCTGGCCGCCCGCGTACCGGGGGTTGCCATCAACCAGACCAGTGGAGCCGGTTCGTCGATCAGCGTGGTGATTCGGGGTGCCAAATCCCTCACCGGCGATAACCAGCCGCTGTTCGTCATCGACGGGGTTCCGGTTGCCAACAGCCTGAACAACCTCCGGTCAATGGGGGATCGGAACAACGTTGACTACGGGAACGCCATTTCCGATTTGAACCCGGAAGATATCGAAAGCATCTCGGTGCTGAAAGGCCCCAGTGCAGCTGCGCTCTACGGTTCACGGGCCGGTAATGGGGTTATTCTGGTAACCACAAAAAAAGGAGTAAAAGGCAAAGGCCTGGGCATTACCTTCTCCACCAGCAACGTGTTCGAGCGGCCCACCAAGTACCTGGATTTCCACTACAAATACGCCAACGGTGACCGTAACAACCGGCTCGACGAAAGTTCGGCCTACTGGGGCGGTCCGGCTCTGGACGCGGGCAACACCGCCGTGCAGTGGAACAGCCCGGTAGGACCCGACGGCAAAAAGATTGCCACTCCGCTCCTGTCGTACAAGGACAACATGAAGAACTTCCTGGAAACCGGGATTACGTCGACCAACAACCTGGCGCTGGCGGGTTCGGGAGAGAAAGCCACCTACCGGATCTCGTTCAACAACATGACCAACAAAGGGCTCATTCCGAATTCCGATCTGAACCGGAACTCGCTGGCTTCGGCGGTAATGTTCGATATCAACAAAAACTTCAAGTTGAGCACCAACCTGAATTTCGTTCGCTCGAATTCCGACAACCGCCCGTCGACCAACAACCGGGGCGCGAACCCGCTGGAGGCCGTTTACCTGTATCCGCACGTGGATGTTCGGGAGTTGAAAAACTACTGGATTCCGGGAAGCGAAGGGATTCAGCAACTGACTCCGTCGACGAACGGTGATAACCCGTACTTCCTGGCCTACGCCCTCACCAACGGTTTTAAGCGGGACCGCATTTTCGGAAACGTCAAACTGGACTGGACCATCACGCCCGAGCTGACGGCCTACGTCCGGGGCGCACTCGACAACTTTGTTGAAAAACGCGAAACCAAAATTCCCTGGAGCTACTCACGGGGTAAAAACGGTGGGTACTACCTGCAGGACATTGCCCGTACGGAAACCAACGTGGACGCTATGATTACGTACCGCAAGAAAATCAATGATTTCGACTGGAGCATTTCCGGGGGCGGTAACGTGATGAACCAAAACTACCAGGATTCGTACATGGGTGGAGCCCAGCTGACGATTCCGAACCTGTACCGGATCTCCAACGTGCCGAATACGGCCATATCGGTCAGCAACTTCGCGTCTCAAAAAGCGATTTACAGCTTGATGGGAACCGCCAACCTGGGTTACAAAGACCAGCTTTACCTGGATCTGACCGCCCGGAACGACTGGTCAAGTACCCTGCCGGCCGCAAACCGTTCGTACTTCTACCCCTCAGCATCGCTGAGCTGGCTGGCCAATTACACGTTCAACCTGCCGCAGGAAATCTCCCTGCTGAAACTTCGCGCCAACTGGGCCCAGGTGGGTAACGATACCGATCCGTACCGGCTGGTGCCGGCGCTGGGAACCGGCACCTGGGGTAGCCTGATCACCACCAACTACCCCGGAACCCTGTTGAACCCGCAATTGAAACCGGAAATTCAAACCTCAACCGAATTTGGGGTTGAGCTGAACCTGTTCAACAACCGGGTACGGTTTGACGGAACCTACTACAACGCAGAAAACCGCAACCAGATTCTGTCAGTTACGACTCCGAACTCTTCCGGTTATAGCAGCAAGCTGATCAACGCCGGGGCGCTGGTGAGCAAAGGCTGGGAAGTCATGATTGGTGGAACGCCGATCAAAGACGATAACGGCTGGACCCTCGACCTGAACGCCAACTTTACCCGCAACCGGACCACGATTAAAGAACTGGCCCCGGGTATCGACTTCTACCAACTGTGGGACGACAATAACGGGGGAGCGTTCTCCTTCGTGGGCGAAGAGCTTGGCAACCTGTATAGCCGCGGTTTTGCTACCGTTCAGGATCCGAACTCTCCCTATTACCGCTGGCCCATCCTGAGCCAGAACGGCGAATGGATTGCCAAAAACAACCGCGAAGACCGCGTGAAAGTGGGGAACTTCAACCCCCGGTTTGTAATGGGTATGCAGGCTTCGCTTTCCTACAAACGCTTTACGCTGAATGCCAGCTTCGACTGGCGGAGTGGTGGTAACTTCCAGTCGTATACGTATCGCTACGGCGAGTCTGACTGGCGGTCACAACGGCAATTGGACAACCTGATTCCGGGTGGAAATTACTCCGCTGCGGAGCTGGCCGCCCTGCTGAAATCAGATCCGGCAAAATACATCATTCCGGAAAACGGAAACTTCCCCCGCGTTGGCGGCCACACGAAGGAAACGGGTGGTATGGGCTTCGATTCCAACGGCGATGGTGTGCTGGAATACGACGGCGGTTTTATCCCGGGTGTAATTCAGAACGCCGATGGTTCGTACACCGAACACCTGGGCGGCCCCGGCACGATGGTTTACCCGATCACCGACACCTATCCGTGGAGCTACAACCAGCAGATTACCTTCGACGCGTCGTTTGTTAAACTGCGGGAACTCTCTATCGGCTACAGCGTCCCCAAACTGTTTGGTCTGCGCAACGCCAACATCTCCCTCTATACGCGGAACATCATCTTGTGGACAGCCGCTAAAATCGGCATCGACCCCGAGCGCGCCTTCCAGGCCGACGGTGGACGGTTCCGTCAGGGAATCGAGTTGCAGAACGTAATGCCCTGGACGGTTCCGGTCGGCTTTAAACTAGGTTTCAGCCTGTAATCGTTAAGTTACTAGAAACGAAAGATCATGAAACGAATTACCCTTTTTTCCAAAGCACTTTTCGTAATGGCGCTGCTGACGTTCTCTTCCTGCGAGGACAAGCTCACGGAGCTGAACGAAAATCCCAACGTGGTTGACCCTTCTTCGGCCAACCCGAATATGCTCATGCCGACGGTCATGGCCGATGCGGCAAAAAAATACCTCGACTGGGGATACGGTGATGCCGCCGGTATCGTACAACATACGCAGAAAGACGGCTGGTTCTCGGGCCACAACCACTACGACTGGTCTCCGACCGACTGGAGTGACTACTACAACCAGCTGCGGAACAATGACTTCCTGTACAAACGTGCCGTTGCGCTCAATTACAAATTCCACCAGGGTGTCGCCCTGACGATGAGAGCCTTCCTGTTTGGCAACATCACCGACCTCTGGGGGGACGCGCCGTATACGGAAGCCTTGAAAGGCGATGTTTCGGATGATTTGATTCGTCCGAAATACGATAGCCAGGAAGTGATTTACAAAGGCATCATCGAAGACCTGAAAGCCGCGTCGGCCCTGTTTGCCTCCGGTGATGTAACCGGTTATCGGACGGGATACGATGTCTATTTTGCCGGGGATCCTGTCAAGTGGCAGAAATTTGCCAACTCGCTCCTGCTCCGGTATTACATGCGGGTTTCGGCCAAACTGCCCGATATCGCCAAAGCCGGTATCGAGAGTATCTACACCTCCGGTGTTTATATCAAAACATCGGGTGAAGATGCCGCCATGGACTATGCTGGCGGGGTAGCGGGCAACGCCTGGCCGGGTGCTGCCGAGTTTAATACCGATCCTTCTGAATTCCGCCGGCGCAAGCCCGCCAAAATGTTGATGGATCAACTGATTGCCACCGAAGACCCCCGGTTGAAAGTGTGGTTCCAACCCGTCTACGTTCGCTGGGTAGCTGATCCGGCGCTGGCAACGCCCGTTGATCAGTTTATTCGCAAAAACGGTGTTATCCAGACCGGAACGGTTTCTTTAACGGACGCTCAGTTCTTAACGGAAACGAAAGCGGGCAACAAGTTCACGCGCCACTATAACCCGAACACCTTCACGGTAGCAGTTGACAACCGCGAGTATGTGGGGGTTCCGGCGGGTCTGATTGATCCGAGCTCGTTCAACTACAACCCGACGCCGGGTCAGGTGGTACAGAACCAGCACGTTTCCCAATTGTCGGAAACCTACCGGGGTAGCAAAGGCGGTTTGTTGAAAGCCCGTCTGATCTCTTCCGCTGAAGTATCGTTCATCCTGGCCGAAGCCGCCTTGAAAGGCTGGTCGGTTGGTGCTGCTGAAACGCACTACAATAACGGGGTCAAAAACTCACTTGACACCTGGGGCGTCGGTAGTTCGTATGCCACGCACATCCTGAAAAACGGCGTGAAATTCAACAACACGCTGGCGCAGATCATGGAACAGAAATGGATCGCCAGCTGGACCTCGGCCATCGAAGCCTGGATGGACTACCGTCGGACCGGCCTGCCTGCGTTCAAAACAGGTCCGGCTGCTCCCGAAAATGTGTTGCCGGTACGGTTTATCTACGGTGATAACGAAACCAACTTCAACAATGCCAACTCGGTGAGTGCGCTGGGCAAACTGGAAGAAAATGCCCACACCAAAATCCGGGGCAAAAACAGCCAGTGGGCCAAACCCTGGGTTATTCAGGGAACCGGTAAACCCTGGTAATCACCGCACATAAAATGTTAAGAAAAAGGGTGGACAGGTTTCCACCCTTTTTCACGTAAATTATTTATATTTCAGCAGAGTATTTTCCTAAATAAAACCCGTACAGTTACCAACCGAATACTCAATTTTTCTTCTATCCTTTCTGTATTTCTTAAACCTCTCGAACAAACTTTATGAGCAAAACATCTATCTATTCACCCATGCTCCGGTGTTTGCTTGTTACCACCTGGTTGCTGGGGATTGCCCTGGCTCCTGCGTGGGCTCAGCAATCCCGGCGAGTAACGGGCACGATCCGCCTGGGTACCGACAACTCCCCGGTTCCGGGCGTCAACGTGCTGATCAAAGGCACCCAAACCGGTACCACCTCCGACAATAACGGCCGGTATTCCATGGAGGTAAGCGGAGCCAATCCGGTTCTGGTGTATTCCTACATCGGCTACAAAACCGAAGAAATGGTTGTCGGAAACCGCAACATCATCGACGTGACGATGACCGAAAGCGCCGAAACCCTGCAGGAAGCCGTCGTGACGGCCCTCGGCATCAAGCGGGAAGAACGATCACTCGGGTATTCGGTTGGAAAAATTGAAGGCAAGGAGCTGACACGTGTCGTACAGGAAAACGTCCTCAACAGCATGGCCGGCAAAGTAGCCGGGGTCAACATCAGCGCCACCGGCGGTACGGGTTCTTCCGTCAGCATGGTGATCCGGGGGGCGAAATCGCTCAGCAACGACAACCAGCCGTTATTTGTGATCGACGGGGTTCCCATCGCCAACACGCTTAACAACGTCAGCCAGGTCGGGACCGACAACAAGGTTGACTACGGGAACGCCATTTCCAGCCTGAACCCCGATGACATTGAAAATATTTCCATTCTGAAAGGCCCCAGCGCGGCTGCACTCTACGGAACCCGGGCCGGTAACGGGGTGGTTCTGATCACGACGAAAAGCGGTTCGAAAGTCAAAAAAATGACCGTCAACATCAGTTCGAATACGGTTTTCGACCAGCCTTACAAGTTCCTGAAATGGCAGACCAGCTTTGGTTCGGGCCAATACTCGGCCATTCCGGTTTCGGTGAGCAAAAATCCGCTCACCAACCCCTTCGGCAAACTGATACAGGAAGAAATCGGCGCTACCTACGGGGCCGCGCTGGACAAAGGCTACGAAGAAGTCCAGTGGAACAGCCCGCTGGATGCCAACGGCAAACCGATTCCGATGCCGCTCGTTTCCCACAAAAATAATGTCAGAAATTTCGTCCAAACCGGTATTACGACCACCAACGGGATTTCCATCGCCAACAACAACGAGCAGGTGACGTACCGGATTTCGTACTCGAACATGCAAAACCGGGGCATCGTGCCGAACTCGGACCTGTTCAAAAACACGCTTAACATCAGTACCTCACTGAAACTGAACGAGAAACTTCGGATGAGTACCAATATCGACCTCAGCCGGAACAATTCCAACAACCGCCCGGCCGGAAACCGGGGCGCCAATCCGTTGCAGGCGGCCTACAACATCTCCCCCCACATCGACATCCTGGACCTGAAAAACTACTGGATGCCGGGGCAGGAAGGTCTGCAACAGCGGTCACCCTACAACGGGATTTTCAACAACCCCTACTTTCTGGCCCACGAAGTCAACAACGGGTTTACGCGGGACCGGGTTTTCGGAAACCTGCGCGCCGACTGGCAGATTACGAAAGACTTCAGTTTCATGGGTCGGTATTCGCTCGACACCTACCAGGAACAGCGCGAAACCAAAATTGCTAACAGCTACACCAACGACCCGCGCGGAGCCTACGGTTTGATCAACATTGGCTCGTTCGAGAGCAATGCCGACTTTCTGGCGACCTACAAAAAGGACATCAGCAACTTTGGCCTGTCGATTTCGGCGGGGGGGAATTACCGCTATCAGAAAGGCTCCAACATCACCAACGCCACCCGCAACGGCACGGGCCTGATTGTTCCGGGCGTGTTTACCATCCAGAACATCGCTCCGGCCAACCTCGACTATAACAGCACCAAATTCCAGCGCGGGATTTACAGCCTGTACGGTCTGGCCAACCTGAGTTTCAAGGACATGGTGTACCTGGACCTGACGGCCCGGAACGACTGGTCGAGTACGCTACCGGCCAACAACCGCTCCTATTTCTACCCATCGGCCTCAGTAAGCGTCCTGCTGAACGAGATTCTGCCGGTTTCGAATACGATCAGCCTGCTGAAACTGCGGGGCGGTATTGCCCAGGTTGGGAACGATGCGAACCCGTACATGCTCCTAAGCACCCTCAGCAACGCCGGCACCTGGGATGGCATTCCGCGGCTGAACGTTCCGGGAACCCTGTTGATCTCCGATCTGAAACCCGAAATTGCAACTTCCTCCGAGTTTGGCGTCGATCTGAACCTATGGCGCAACCGCCTGCGGGCCGGGGCAACCTACTACGTTTCGGAAAACCGCAACCAGATTCTGAGCACCAAACTGCCGCCTTCGTCGGGGTACACCTCCAAGAACATCAACGCTGGTTTGCTGGTCAGCAAAGGGATTGAACTCACGCTGGGCGGAACGCCGGTTGAGAAAAACGGCTGGCGGCTGGATGTCAATGCCAACCTGACCCGCAACCGGACCACCATCAAACAACTGGCCGATGACCTCCCCTACTTTACCCTCTGGACCGACGCCAAAGGGGGCGCCTGGACCTATGTGGGCGACGAAATCGGGGATATCTACGACGCCAAGGTAGTAACGGTGGAAGACAAAAACTCGCCGTATTACGGGTACCCGATTCTGGACCAGACCGGCAAATGGCAGGCCATCGACGCCATCAACACCAAGAACAAGATCGGAAACTTCAACCCCCGGTTTTTATTGGGGATGCAGACGTCTCTCTCGTACCGGGGCTTTAGCCTGAACCTGACCTTTGACTGGCGGAACGGCGGGGATTTTGTCTCGCAGACCTATCGCTACGGCGAAGAAGATGGCCGGTCGCAACTGTTCCTCGACAAACTCATCAATCCGAACGGTCTGACCGGTGATGCCCTCCGCGATTATCTGGTGGCCAATCAGGACAAAATGATTCTGATCAACGGCAATAACTTCCCGCTGGTGGGTGGCCCGACGCCCGACTACAATGGGTATCCGTTCAAATACGGTCCCTATACCCTGCCGCATGGCGGGGTGTTCATTCCCGGTGTCATTGCCACCGGCTACGACGAAACCGGCAAACCCACCGGCTACAAAGAGAATCTGGGCGGGACCGGCACGTTGATGCTGCCCTTTGCGGGTGCCACCTCCTGGGCCTTTTCGCGGGCCGTGCTGTTCGACGCGTCCTTCCTGAAGTTGCGCGAGGTATCGATCGGGTACGATCTGCCCCAGAATCTGGTTAAGCGGGTGGGCATGCAGAACGTGAACGTGTCGGTTTACAGCCGTAACATCATTCTGTGGACGGCGGCCAAAATCGGTATCGATCCCGAGATGGCTTTCCAGCCTGAAGCGGGTCTGCAAGGTTCGGGGATTCAGTTCAAACAGGGGATCGAACGCTACAATGTCACGCCCTGGGTTCTTCCGATTGGTTTCCGGCTGGGTTTAACGTTTTAATCGATCATCAGAGACAACATGAAAATCTTCACGCATAAATTAACCGGGCTCGTCGTTCTGTTCTCCCTGACGGTTTTTTCCTGTAAGGATCTGAACGAACTAAACGACAACCCCAACGGCGTTAATCCGGCCACGGCTAACCCAAATCTGGTGTTATCGACCGTCCTGACCGAAACCGGAAAAGCCTTCGTTAACCTGGGTTATCAGGACGTTGCCGGGGTGATGCAGCACACGCAGAAGGACGGCTGGAGTGGCGGCCACAACGACTACGATTGGGGCGGCAGCCAGAGCTGGAGCGGCTATTACGACATTCTGCGCAACAACCAGTACGTCTACGACCGCGCGGTGGCCCTCAATTTCGAACTGCACCAGGGCATTGCGCTGGTCATGAAGTCGATGATGTTCGGACTCATCACCGACCTCTGGGGCGATGCCCCCTACAGCCAGGCGCTGAAAGGGGAACTGGGCGGAGCCACCAACACCTTCCCGGTTTTCGACTCCCAGGAAGCAATTTACACCGGCATTCTGGCCGACCTGGAAAAAGCCAACACCCTGCTCTCCAAAGCCAAGTCGGCTTACAACAGCAGCGCCGAATCCGCCGATGTGTATTACAAAGGCGACCCGGCCAAATGGCGAAAACTGGCCAATTCGCTGGCATTGCGGTATCTAATGCGGATTTCGGCGAAAAAACCGGATGTTGCCAAAGCCGGGATTGAAAAAATTGTTGCCAATGCCGCGCAGTATCCGATCATCACGGCTTCGGCGGATGACGCAGCCATGCCGTTTGCGGGTAACAGCAACGACGACTCCTGGCCCGCCAATGCCACCTACGACGCCAGCGAAAGCAATTACCGCCGGTTAAAAATGGCCGATACCTTCGTCAAAGCCCTACTGGCCGTTAACGATCCCCGGTTAGCCATCTGGGCCGCCAAAGTGCAGATTCCACTGGTGGTTGACCCGACACTTCCGGCCAAAACCGACAAAATCGTCGATGGGAAACGCTATCTCTCCCCGGATATGGTGGTGGGTAAAGAAGTCAATACCGATCCGAATTACGTCGGTTTGCCCACGGCCATCGTCGGTGGCTCGACCTATAACCTGAGCAATACCGGGGAGCAGGCGGCCAAAAATCCGCACGTTTCGTGGCTGAATGACATTTACCGCCAGGCGAAAGGACCGCTGCTGAAAGCCCGGCTGATGTCGGCCTCCGAGGTGAACTTCATTCTGGCCGAAGCCGCCCAGAAAGGCTGGGCCGCCGGGGATGCCAAAGCTCGTTACGAAGCCGGTATTAAAACCTCCCTGGAAACCTGGGGGGTAAGCAGTGCTGCCACGGCTTATCTGGCCCAGAAAGACGTGGCATACAACGGCACCCTGAAACAAATTATCGAGCAGAAATGGATCGCCAGTTGGACCGCTGCCACCGAAGCCTGGTTCGATTACCGCCGGACCGGTTTCCCGGAACTCAAGGCGGGCCCCAACGCCAAGCGGAAAGCGCTGCCCGTGCGGTTTTTCTACATGCTCGACGAACGGAACCTGAACAAAGCCAATGCCGACGCGGCCCTCAACCGGCTCGAACTGACGACCTATTCGGAAGCCGATGGCAAAAACAGCCCGTGGTCGAAACCGTGGGTGTTGCAGGGAACCGGAAAACCGTGGTAATCTCCTGGATAGTCTGGATGCTGAATACTAGATACTAGATGTTTGATGTTTGTATGGACTAATTGAAACCGCACAGCTATCAGTATCCAGCATCCAATTATCCAGCATCCAGAGTATCCAGCATCCACTATCCAGCATCCACTATCCAGCATCCACTATCCAGCATCCAGACTATCCAGCATCCAGTATCCAGACTATCCAGAACTCTCCCCATGAAGAAGTTTTTTTTCGCACTCCTTTCACTCGTTGCGACGGTTTCGGTTCAGGCCCAGCCACTCCGGGCGGGCGCGGCCGTTCGGGTCATCACGCCCGAGCCGTTGCTGCTCGTTTCGGGGGGGATCGGGACGCCCAAAAAGGCCACAGAGAAAAAAGGCGACCTGTTTATCCGGGCTTTTGTGCTGGAAAAAGGACCGACCCGCGTGGCCATTGTGAGCGTCGATAACCTCGGCTGGCCCTCGGTGCTGGGCAATAAATCCCGGGCGCTGATCAAAAGCATCCCGCCCGAAAACGTGCTGATCGGGGCGACGCACACCCACAGCGGACCCGATGCCTACGGTTTTCCGGACCAATCGGGCAAAGCCCTGGCCGACCTGCCGTACCTCGAAAAATGCGTCCAGCAACTAGCCGAAACGGTGGAAGAAGCCGTTCGCAAGCTGCAACCGGCCACGCTGAAAGTAGCGGTGGGTGAAGCCAAAGGCAAAATTGCTTTCAATTACTACGCCGACCAGCTATACGATCCGCGTTGTGGGGTCATTCAGGCGCTTGACGCAACCGGAAAACCCATTGTAACCCTGGTCAATTACGCCATTCATCCCGAGGTGATCGGGTCCGACCGCGGCATTTTGAGCCCCGATCTGTGCGGGCCACTCTATTCCAAACTTGAGTCGAAAACCGGGGGAATGGCGATATTTATGAACGGCGCGCAGGGTGGTATGGTGACGGCGGATGTCCGGCGCGAGGGCGGCAAGGAAGAAAATACCTGGGAAGAATGCATCCGGATTGGCGAACTGCTCGGCGAGGAAGCCCTGCGAATCGTCAGTACCGCCCCGGTTTTGCCGAATCCGTCGGTGTATTGTGCCGCCCGGTCGGTCGAATTCCCGATCGAGTCGGACCTGATGAAGTACATCATCCGGAAATCACCGCTCGGGTACTCCATCAGTACTACCGGCAGCGTAACGGCCCAGGTCAATCTGCTCAACATCGGTCCCGCCCAGATTCTGACGATTCCCGGCGAAGCGCTGCCCAACATCGGGTATTACGTCAAACGCCACATGAACACGAAATTTCCGTTTCTGTTCGGGCTGACCAACGACGCCTTCGGATACATGCTGACGAAGGTGGATTTTAACAGTTTTAAACGATATGAGTACATCAGCCGGACGAGTCTGGGCGAAATGACCGGTGAAATTTACATCGATCAGGCGCTCCGGTTTGTTTCCGAAAGTCCCAAAGCGGATCAACCATGATTCCAACCCTAAAAACCAATGCCATGCTGAAGCCCCTGTCAACGTCTCTGCTGTTTCTGCTCACCCTGTTTTTTTTGTCCTTTGATGCCCCAAAAAAAGTCCCCATTACCCCCGCGACGGCCCTGCAAAGCTACCTAAACAACGGGGATAAAACGTATCAGTGGGAAATGAAGGACTCGTTCGACATGGGCGATGTCAAAGCGTACAACCTGCTGCTCACCTCGCAGAAGTGGCGGGAACACACCTGGCGACATCAATTGACGGTGCTGGTTCCGAAAGAAAACCAGTACGACGGCGCCCTGTTGTTCATCACCGGCGGTTCCAACAAAAGTGAACAGCCCAACTGGAATGCCAAAGGCAAGGACGACAAGGTGGTGCAGGGGCTGGCGGGAATTGCCCAAAAAAACAAAGCCATCGTCACCTTGTTGCGACAAACGCCCAATCAGCCGCTGTATGACAACCTGACGGAAGATGCCCTGATTTCGTTTACGCTCCACAACTTCAAAAAAGACGGTGATTACTCCTGGCCACTGCTGTTTCCGATGGTGAAAAGTGCCGTGCGGGCGATGGATGCCGTGCAGGAATTTTCGAAGCAAACGCTCCAACACGACCTCAACCGGTTTGTGGTTTCGGGCGCATCCAAACGCGGCTGGACGACCTGGCTGACGGGCGCGAACGACAAACGCGTCACCGCCATTGCGCCGATGGTCATCGATATTCTGAACATGCCCGTGAGTCTGGACTATCAGGTTAAAGTCTGGAAAGATTATAGCGTACAGATTGAAGATTACGTCAAACTCGGCATTCCGCAAACCGCCCGGACCGAGAACGGCAACGCGATCAGTACCATGGTCGATCCGTATATGTACCGTAAAAACCTGACCATGCCGAAGATGATTTTCATGGGTACGAATGATGAATACTGGGTGGTCGATAACATCAAGAACTATTTCGACGATATTCCGGGCCAGAACCTGATTCATTACGTGCCAAACGCGGGCCATAGCCTGGGCGATGGCAAGTCAGCTTTCGAAGGGCTGGGTGCGTTTTTCGGGATGACAATGGCGAAAAAACCGTACCCAATCTGCAAATGGGACATCTCTACCACCAAAAAAGACGTGACGGTTTCGGTCAAAACAACGCCCGATGCGCTGGTTGACGTTATTGTGTGGTCGGCGAATTCACCGGATTCCGATTTCCGCAACGAAACCTGGACGAGCCGGAGTTTAGGCATCAAAAACAAGTCAAAAGTAGAGGTATCCGAAACGTATCCGGCCTCGGGCTACCGCGCGTTTTACGTGGATCTGAAATACGCCGATCCGAACGGCGGGACCTATACCGAAAGCACCCGGATGTTTGTGACCGACAATGACGAAGTATTCCTGAAACCAAGTACCTTTCAATAAATCCGTTTTTTTCCGACACTGCCGGGACCTGACACCCCGGCAGTGTCATTTTTAATTAACAATACAACCGCATGAAGTTTTCCTTTTTTTCCCCTACGTTCGTTGCCAGTTCCCTTTTTCTATTCGGTTTAAGTGCCTGCCAGAAAGATTCTACCCCCACCGACACGACCGTAAAAACCGTCATGGACGGTGCCGTTACCCGCTTGTACGACACGCTCAAACCCGAGCAGCTCGACACCATCAGCCAGTCGTATGTCCTGAGCTTTCTGACGGAAGCGGAGAAAAACGTCCTGGCGACCCAGTACCTGACGTTCGAGGTCGATACCCCGGCGACGGTTTCGCTGATGCGGCATCAGGACCAGAAAGTGCTGCCATTCTGGCTCGAAGACAGCGGTTTCAAGAAAACCGATCTGATCGTCAAAAACGAAGAATTCACCTACGAAGTCTGGCAGAAAAACGTGGATGCCGGAAAAGTCGAATTAGGCATCAACGGCTTCGACAAGCACCGCCCGGTTTATTTCATCAGCGTGGGGGCGCAAAAACCGGGTGAGAAAGTCCGGATTTCCAACGTTTCACCGGCTCAGCAGACGCTCGACACCTTGCGGATTGGCGCGTTCACCTATCATGACTGGAGCGATCTGACCCTGACCGACGTACCGGAATCGCTGCGGGGGCAAACCCTTTTTCAGACGATTCGGGGCCGGGCGCGGGAAGCCCACCTGATCGGTGCGTTTCGAAAAACCGCTACGCCCTCGTCCGAAAAACCGGATCAGGTCTTGCTGACCTGGAGTGGAGATCCGTCCCGCAGCGTGGATCTTCAGTGGCGAACCAGCCCTTCGGTTTCCGACGGACTGGTGAAATACTGGGAAACCGGTTCGAACGATACGCTTTCAGCGACGGCCACTGTTTTTAAGATGGAAGATCGTTTGTTGCAGAATGATCGCTACGTCAACCGGTTTACGGCCCAGCTTTCCGGCCTCAAGCCCGGAAGTACGTACGGCTATCAGGTCGGTTCCAAAACCGGTTTATGGTCTAACCCGGCAACCTTCCAGACCCAGGCGGCTTCGCCCGAAGCCTTTTCATTCATCTGGTTTGGCGACACGCACAAATCACCGGACTGGGGCGCGATGGCCCAGCAGACGCTGCAACGCCATCCGGAAATTGCCTTTTATTCCATCGCCGGAGATCTGGTCAGCACCGGGTTGCACCGTGACGAATGGGACGACCTCTGGCAGCATTCCGGCGGTATCTTCCGGCAAAAACCGCTGATGCCGATTCCCGGCAACCACGACAGCCAGGATGGGCTGGGCGCCTGGATGTACCAGGAAATGTTTAGTCTACCCAAAAACGGCCCACAAAAACCGGATGTGCCGGCGGAACAGACGTACGCGTTTACCTATCAGAATGCGCTCTTTCTGATGATCGACGCCACCTCGCCCACCGAGTCGCAAACTGCCTGGATTAAGGAGCAGCTGTCCCGTTCGAAAGCCGTCTGGAAGTTTGCCTTCTTTCATTTTCCGCCCTATACTTTTGAGGAAGATTACACCGATATTAGGAAGGAATGGTGCAGCCTGTTCGACCAATACCATGTCGATATGGTAATGAGCGGGCACGTTCATTACTACCAGCGCACCAAACCGATGTTTGCCGAAAAACCGGTTTCCTCCCCCGCTCAGGGCACCATTTACACCATTTCAATCGGGATTCCGAGCGACCACAAGGTATGGCCGGATGCGGATTACGCCCAGATTCGATACAAGAACGGGCCGTTCTACCAGCACATGAAAATCGACGGAAAGACGCTGGTGTATACGGTTTATGACAAAGATGGTCAGGTAAAAGATGCGCTGAAAATCACGAAGTAAATCGCGATGCGGTATCGTTTTCTTCTTTTCGTTTGGGCGGTATGCCAACTTCCGGCTATCGCCCAAACTCGGATTTCGGCCCACCGGGGTTCGGTACCCGGCCTACCCGAAAACACGCTGGCGACCTTCCGGGCGGTGCTCGCGCTGCCGGTCAGTTACCTTGAAATCGACGTTCGAACTACCAAAGACGGGCAGTTGGTCATTCTCCACGATGGCAATCTCGACCGCACCACCAGCGGTTCGGGGCCGATCCGGGACCTGACGCTGGCCGAAGTAAAGCAGTTGTCGGCCGGAAAAGGGTTTGGGGAGACGGTAGCGAAAGAGCGGATTCCAACGCTGAAAGAAGTCTGCCAGCTACTGCGGGACTGGAACCAGAACAGCCCCCGGAAGGTTCATTTGTACGTGGACTGCAAGGAGGTTCTGCCCAAACCCCTGGTCGAAGAACTGGCGGAATTCGGCCTTCTCAGGGATGCGGTTTTTTACGGTCCCGATGAGTTTCTGCTGGCGTTGAAGGCGGTTTTTCCGCAGGGCAAGCGGATGCCGGCGCTCAAAAATGCGGACGAACTACCGGCCAAGATTGAAAAACTCAACCCGTATGCCTTCGATGTACGCTGGACGGCCCTGACCAGCGAATTGGTGCAGCAAATTCACGCGCGGGGCATTCAGGTTTTTTCGGATGCGCTGGGCTTTTTCGAGAATGCGGACCAATATCGAAAAGCCGCCCAACTCGGCGTTGATGTGATCCAGACGGATTTTGTACTGCGGGTAAACCAGGCGCTGAAAACCGAAAAATAAAACCGGATCAGCCGGGAGCGCTCATTTTGATATGGATAAGGGGCTAAGGCCATTTCCAGCCGCTGGCAAAGCCAAAAAGAATGTCGTCCCCACATTCGGCGTACTTTCCAGCCAGATCGTCCCGTGTTGAGCTTCGGCGTATTCTTTACACAGGAAAAGCCCCAGCCCGACGCCCCGTTCCTGGTTGGTTCCAAAGGTGGGCTGGGCTTTCAGCGAAAAAACGTGCGCGATCTCTTCTTTCCGGATCCCGCGACCGTTGTCTTTGACCGAGAACAGGCACTTTTTCCCTTCCAGAACGACGTCGATCGTAACCAAACCGCCGGTCGTTGTGAACTTAATCGCATTTCCCACCAGATTCCGAATAATTAGCTGAAGCATGGCGGCATCCGCCAGCACTTCCGTCGTCAGATCAGCCCGGAAATCCAGTTTAATCTCCTTTTTGGCCGCCAGCGGTCGATAAATTTCGATGACGGGTTGCAGACAGGTGTAAACATTGACCGGCGCCAGCGAAACTGTGGTGCCTTTCATCTGGCTGCTCGACCACGACAACAGGTTGAACAGCATATCCTGGGTGTAGTTAATGCTGCTGAGCAATTCCGACTCGATCTTTTTCCGTTCGTCAGACTCCAGATCAACTTCGTTCAGGATTTCAAAATACTGCTGTACGGAAGCCAGGGGCGACCGTAAATCATGGGAGACGATGGAAAACAACTTATTTTTCTCCGCATTCAGCCGTTCCAGCACGACCGACCGTTCCTCGACCCGTTTTTGTTCCTGTTTATAGGCTTTGGTAAAAAAGAGGGTGCCGACGTACAAAAAGAAAACGTTGATCAGATACGTTGAGGCCAGATCGATGGTATGTGCCAGCCGGTCGGGATAAGACTCAACGATACTGTTGGGGTAGAAATATTCAACCGCCATCAAGCCAATGACAACAACGGCATTAAAAACCGTCCAGAAAACGGCGTGTCGGGCGGGTCCGACAATCAGGAGCAGAAACAGGGTGATCGTGAAACTCAGCAGCGACGCCCCGACCATGCCCCCGTTGTAAAAGTAGTTGACGCCAAACATAATCGTCACCAGAAAACCGGATAGCGAAATAGCCAGGACAATCTTTTTTCGAATGCGGGACAGGTAGTAAATGTAAAAACCGGCCAGAAAAAGAAACAGGCAAATCCATCCGGTTTCGGGTAACCCAAACAGGAAGCTGAACAGGACATTGTAGCCCATTACGGCAACGACCAGTACGCAGATTACATGGAAAATACGGCCTTCGAGTGTGAACTCGTCGGGACTCCCAAAGAGCTTGTTAAACGTTTCCTTACCAGCTTTCACCCAGTCTTTTATCTCGCATTTGTCTGGTAAAGATACCAACAAAAATGGCATTTCGAATTCAGTGTTCAGCCCGGGTGCAGGGCAACACGTGTCGGTGGAAACCGGATGGGGTCTTCCGCTGAGCGGGTTGGGTAACTCCGAGCGAACACCGCCACCCGAGCACAAACCCTCAAACTCATTCAACTGTAAGGTGGAATCCCCCGATTGCTTGCTGACGTCGCCCCAGAAGGACGACAGCCCGACTCAGGTAGCCGGACTGTCTTTTTGCGCAGGTTTTCGTCGGCGGATTTATTCAAACCGCAAATGACTCCCTTTCAATCCCTCGTGGGAATTAATGGCGACGAGGGTAAGCAAGGCGATAAAAATAAGAACCACTCCCAGGCCGACCGCCCAGCGTCCGGTATAAATGTTCCGGTTCGAAAAACCGGGGTTCGCTTTCCCGATCAGGGCCCACACCACCAGCAAATTGACGATGTATAAGTACTGCTCGATCCGGTAGGTACTGATGATGGCTCCGGTAATCAATAAACTGTAGAAGGTATATAAACCAAAATGTCCGATAAAGAACGTCCGAACCTCCTGATAGTCGTAGGTAAGTAAGTGACCCGTCTTGTTGCGGTAATACTTCATAAACCAGATGGCGCTGGTCAGCAATACCAGCCCCAGAGCGGCCAGCTTGACTCCCCAGATTAATTCGGACGCATCCCCCGACACGATTTTGCCGTAATTGTCCATCAGTTTCTTCAGTTTGAAGCTCTGCTCCCATACCACAAACGGAATAAAGAGCGCCACCATCAACAGGGGAAACCAGATCGTACTTTTTTTCTGACGATCTTCGACGGGTTCCCAGTTGGAGGTAAACGTGCCATAGGCCATGCCGCCCCCGCCAAAAAAACCGATCGAATACTCCATCACATTCCAGAAATTAAACTTGATCTGGGCCACGTGCCCCATCACCTGCAGGAAGTTGCCGAGAGCAAAGCCAAAACCGGCTCCCAGAGACGCAAAAACCGCCACGCGCAAGGCCGATTTTTGCTGGTGTCGGGATAAAAACCAGGCCAGCGCCAGAGCCATCCCCAAACAGGCAGCCCACATTTCGGAACGCGGAGGAGTCATCAGCCACCCCCAGGCTTCAATCAGAAAATAATAGACGATAAAGCCGCCCGCCAGCATTTCAACGATCAATTGGTGCCAGGGTACCCGCTTTTGCCGCGAATTGGCCAGCGTCAGCCCGAACAAGCCCCCCCCAAGAAATCCGTGTAAAGCGCCGATGACAAATAACATCAGCAACCCGTAATAGACATTGATAAAATCGACACCCCGACCATACCCCACCACAATGCCGTAACTCATGAGCCCCCCCAGGCCCCAGCCAATGGCACCCGCCAAAGCCGCCTGAAAAAACCGTGAATACCAGTCCGCGCGCTTGGCAACCAGTAAAACGGCGAGTGCCCCAATGCTTCCCGCCCAGGCAGCGCCCTGCTCGTGTCCAAACTGGCCGCGAATGGCCCAGGCTGTGCCCATCGACATCCCTGCTACCAGCAGGCTTTTGGATAATAACTTGACATTCATAAAGGTTAAAGGGTTTGGGCGTAATACGGCAGGAAATTGAAAATGGACTATTCCCCAGAAAAATTCTCCGTTTCAATAGCCCGAAAACCGCTGGCCATCGTACTGTAGCAAAGTAGGGTTTCGGTTTTCAGTATTCGGTTTACGGTTATGGTCTGATTATCCGGGTTTACTTTTTGAATCAGATCATTCGCTGTGAAAACAAAAATGCGGTAGGCCAATAACGGTATCCCGAATCCATAAACCACCCTTCGAAGAGCATGGAAAAGCAAGTATTCAAAGAGATTCTGGCCATCGACGGCGGAGAAAAAACCGTTCAATCGACCTTCCCCTGGCCGATTTACGACGAAAGTGACGTGCAGGCCGTTGCCGAGGTTGTAGGCAGCGGAAAATGGGGTAACCCCGATTGTAGTGACTATGTGGCTGCTTTCGAACGGGAATTCGCGGCCTACTGCGGCACGAAATACGCGGTTACCTGCGTCAACGGGTCGGTTTCGCTCCGGCTGGCGCTGATGGCCTGCGGGGTGCGCCCCGGCGACGAGGTCATCGTTCCGCCCTATACATTCATTGCCACGGCCTCAACAGTTTTGGAAGTCAACTGCGTACCGGTTTTTGTGGACATCGACCCAGCTACGTACAACCTCGACCCGAACGCCATTGAAGCCGCTATTACTGACCGCACGAAGGCAATCATCCCCGTTCATTTTGCCGGTCTGGCCTGCG
Source organism: Larkinella bovis (assembly GCF_042655385.1). Taxonomy (NCBI): domain Bacteria; kingdom Pseudomonadati; phylum Bacteroidota; class Cytophagia; order Cytophagales; family Spirosomataceae; genus Larkinella; species Larkinella bovis. The sequence continues at coordinate 1,426,588 of NZ_JBHSMA010000001.1, forward strand.
ACATGGATGCGATTATGGACATCGCCAGGCGGCACAACCTCCGGGTGATTGAAGATGCCGCCCACGCCCACGGAGCGGAATACAAAGGTCGTAAACTCGGCTCCATTGGCGACGCGGGGAGTTTCAGTTTTCAGTCGTCGAAAAACCTGACGAGTGGCGAAGGCGGGATTGTGGTGACCAACGACGAAAAGTTGTACCGGATGATGGCTTCGCTGCGCAACGTCGGCCGGATGGAGGGCCACCAGTGGTACGACCATTTCAACCCCGGCTGCAATTACCGCATCACGCAAATGCAGGCGGTTTTGCTTTCGCAGCAACTCCAACGCCTGGAAGACCAAACCGTTTTGCGAAACAACAACGGACGGTATCTGAGCGAACTTCTTTCCGGGATTGACGGCCTTTCACCCCTCAGCGGAAGGATGGAAGAAATCCGGCATTGTTACCATCTGTACATTTTCAAATACGATGCCGCGGCCTTTGGTGGTCTTTCCCGGCAGGAATTCGTGGCCCGGTTGGCCGCTGAAGGCGTCCCCTGTTCCACGGGTTATCCGCATCCGCTTTATAAGCAGCCGGTTTTCCAGAACAAAAATTTCATGTGTTACGCCATTCCCGACTCGGTGGATTATACCACAGTATTTTGCCCGGTGTCCGAACGCGCGTGCCGTGAGGAAGCGGTCTGGATTTTCCAACACGCCATGCTGGGCAGCCAGGATGACATGCAGGCTTTTGCTGAAGCAATTCGTAAAATTCAACGGGTTGTTACACAGGGTTAATCAGTAAATATCAGAGTTTATCAGGGCCTTTCTCCGGTTACCTCTGATGTCCTCTGATCGCCCCTGGGTAACAATCTATTTCTTTCCCAACCCCGATGATCGTTCGATTTATTACCAGTCTTATCCTTATTACCCTTGCGTTCCGGCTTTCCGCCCAACCCATCGACCTGAAAAATTCGGTTATTCTCGTTTCGCCCTCCATTCCGGCCCCCATGCGAAGCACCGCTCCGCAGATGCTGACGGAAGAAATTGCGAAACGAACGGCTACCTCCCTGAAACAGACTACATCCTGGCCCAGCGGTTCGGTTATTGTCCTGGCGCTTTCGTCGGATAAGGAAGTCGCCGGAAAAACCGTTCCGGCCCGAACCGGGTTTAATTTGCCGGAACAAAAACCGGAAGGCTACCGAATCGTGACCGAGGCCACCGCCAAAGGAACGACGGTCTGGGTGCTGGGTGCCGATGCCCGGGGCATTTTGTTCGGTTCCGGCTGGCTGCTCCGGAATCTGAAGATGGACAACAAACGGCTGGAATTAAGCAGCCCAATCGAAGTGGCCACCGCCCCTGCCTACCCGATTCGCGGCCACCAGCTTGGCTACCGAACCACGGCGAATTCCTACGACGCCTGGACCGTCGCGCAGTTTGACCAGTATTACCGGGAGCTGGCCATTTTCGGCACCAACGCCATTGAAGGAATTCCGTTCCACGAAAAAGAAAAAGCGAGCCCGCACTTTCCGATTTCTACGGACGAGATGATGGTCCGGATGGGCGAGTTATGCCAGAAATACGACATGGATTACTGGGTCTGGACCCCCGCGGAATTTGACCTCACCGACCAAGCCAGGCGAAGTGCCGAGGTCCAGAAGCACGAGGCTTTTTACAAGGCCTGCCCGCGACTCGATCATATCTTTTTCCCCGGTGGTGATCCCGGCCACAACCACCCGCGCGAGGTGATGGCATTCCTGAAAGACTTGCACGGCAAACTGATGCCATACCACCCCAAGGCTAAAATCTGGATTTCCCTCCAGGGTTTTAACACGGAGCAGATTGACTACTTCTATCGCTACCTGGCCGAACACAAGCCCACCTGGTTGCAGGGCGTGGTGTCAGGTCCGAGCAGCCCGCCGATGGCCGAAACCCGCTACCGGCTTCCAAAAAACTACCAGCACCGCGAATACCCGGACCTGACGCACAACGTTCGCAGTGAGTTTCCAGTTGAACGCTGGGATCAAGCCTACGCGCTGACGCTGGGCCGCGAAGCCATCAACCCCCGTCCGGTTTTCTTCGCCGGTATTCACGGCAAGTACGCGCCGTTCACCGACGGCTTTGTGTCGTATTCTGACGGCTGCCACGATGATGTCAACAAAGTGATCTGGAGCATGCGGGGTTGGGATCCGACCAGGGAGGTCAACGAAATTCTCAACGAATACGCCCGGTTTTTCTTTAGCTGGCAAGTCGAAAAATCGGCGGCTGACGGCATTCTGGCCCTCGAGAACAACTGGAAAGGGCCGCTGGCCTCAAACGGCGGAGTAGAAGCCACCTTTGCCTTCTGGAAAACTCTCGAAACTGCCCACCCGGCCCTGATGAAATCGAACTGGCGCTGGCAAATGCTCGTGCTGCGGGCGTATTACGACACCTACACCCGTCGACGGTTGGTGTACGAACAGGGCCTGGAAAAGAATGCCAACAGCATTCTGGCCCAGGCGACCGAATCGAATCTGGAAAACGCCCTGAATCAGGCGCTTGCGATGGTAAACAAGGCGGACTCGGAACCGGTTTCGCCCGAGTTGCGGAAGAAAATTGAAACGTTATGCGCCGACCTGTTCGCGTCGATCGGCCTGCAAACCAGCGTTGCCAAATACAAAGCGAAGGGGTATGAGCGGGGGGCATTCCTCGATTTCGTGAATTTCCCGCTCAACAACCGCTGGTGGCTGGCCGATGAATTCAAGAAAATCCGTGCCATGAAAACGCCTAAGGAGCAATTGGAGCGGACCCGTGTCATCGCTACCTGGGAAAACCCCGGCGCCGGCAGCTATTACGACGACGTATCGACCGCCAGCAAAAGCCCCCGTGTGAAAACGATAACCGACGATGCCACCGACATTGCCTGGTGGGACAACGGTTTCAGCCGCACCCGGCTTTCCACGCAGACGTTTCAGAACAATCCGGCCCTGGAATACGACAACCTCGAACCGGGCGCCCGCTACATCATCCGGGTAGCCGGTTTGGGTGACGCCCTGCTGCGGGTCGACGGTCAACGCCTGAAACCGACGGTATACAACAAGGAGATGGAAGCCTTCAAGGAATGGATTGTGCCCCTGTCGCTCACGCAGGACGGCAAGATTTCCGTGACATTCGACGAACCGGAAGAGTCGCACCTGAACTGGCGACAGCATTCCAAAATTTCGGATATCTGGCTGCTGAAGCAGTAAAATCAGACGCGCCGATCGGGCTCTCTGAGTCCAATCGGCGCGTCCCCAAAACTGAAAACCGTAAACCGGTTCTACAACTCCCGAATCCGGATATTGCGGAAGGCCGCTTCGTCGCCGTGGTCCTGAAGGAGTAAATGTCCTTCTTTCATAGTGCCAAAATCCTCGATGGCTTTGAATTTACTTTGGGCTTTAGCGGCTAAAAACCGCTGATCTCCGCGCTCATACTCAACGACTTTCGTGCCGTTCAGCCAGTGTTCGACGTGATTTCCCTTCACCAGAACCCGGCCTTCGTTCCATTCCCCGATCGGTTTCAGCTTCCGAACCGAAGGCGCAAACAATTCGTACAGGCCGGCGGTCCGGCGTTTGTCGTCCTGGTCGGCGGCAATGTCTTTATTCCCCACGTCATCGATCATCTGGTATTCGCAGCCCAGCCAGGCCCCATCGGGGTATTTTTTGACGAAATACTTCAAGCCGCTGTTGGCGCCCGGACCGAGTTTAAATTCAAACTGCAATTCAAAACTGGCGAATTTCCGGCGCGACACCAGATCCCCTCCGCGCTTCGATTTATCACCGCCAGGATTGGCAATCAATGTTTTGCCGGCAATCGTCCAGCCTTGTTGGGGCGTCTGCCCGGTTTTGGCGCTCACCCATTCATTCAGGTTGGAGCCATTGAATAACCAGATCCAGCCGGATTGCTTTGTCGGCACATTTGAGGAGGTATTTACTGACAAAAAGAACGCAATAAACAGGGATAAAAAGCAAGGCATCGTGAAAAAGGGTTAACGTTTAAAGGAATAGTGACGGGAAATAAAAAACGAAATCGGCAGGCCAACGCAAACCATGAGAATCGCCATGTTGAGTAAGGCCCCCTCCCATTGAAGGGATGCACGGGGAATCTTCGTCTGGGGAACAACCACCAAATCCATAATACCCCACACAAACATACCGTACAGCAATCCGCTCAAAATCCGGTGATGGCGAAAAAGCGGTACGAAAGGAAAAATCAGATAATAAACGATTGTAAACGAGAAAGCAATCAGGAAGTGGAAGAACAAACCGACCCACACCATCTCGGAGCCACCCGTAAAGGCTTCTTTCCCGAAAAAACCGCTGGCGATGAAGCGCAGAACACCCGGCGCGTTCATCTTTCCCAGAATGGTAATGGCCGCGGTAATGTCCAGGGTGCCGGCGATGAATCCCGCCAGCAGAATGGACTTGAACGGTGAGGTAGTCGTTGCTGCCATGGTGTCTGAATGGTTCGTTACACCGAGTTTATCAGGGAAAAACCGCTATTTCCCCGCCCGGTACTTATTCCGAAATTCGATGGGCGTACACCCTTTCACCTGCCGGAACTGCCGGGCAATATTCTTGCTGTCGGTCAGGCCCATATCCAGGGCAATTTCGAAAACCGTCATATCGGTTTCCAGCAATTTCTGGGTAAATTTCTCGATCCGGAGGTTAAAGATATATTTATAAATCGGATAACCGGTAATCGTAAAAAACCGCTTTTCCAACGCCCGGCGCGATAACGGCACCTGTTTGACCACCTCATCGACCTCAAGATTCTTGTCGATGTTCTGGTGAATGTATTTCAGGGATGACGCAATGTAATGATCGTTGGTGGCGTAAATATCGGTCGAGTGACGCGTAACGACCTGCATGGGTTTGACCACGATATCGTAAAAATTAGTCACGCCGGTTCGAATCATGTGGTCGAGCAGTTTGGCGGAATCATACCCCCCTTTTTCTGCATCCAGCGCAATGCTCGACAGCGGTGGGTCCGACAGCTCACAGATCGTTTCGTCGTTATCGACGCCCAGCACCGCCACTTCTTCCGGAATTCGAATTCCCGTTTGCCGACACGCTTCCGTGATGTGCTGCCCCTGGCGATCATCGCAGGCCATAATGGCAATTGGCTTCGGCAACGATTGCAGCCACTGGCTCAACGCACTGGGCTTATAATACCAGAGTTCACTGGATTGTGCCTTGGTGTGTTCGAAAGTATGGACTTCGAAGCCCGATTTTCTGAGGTGGGTTTCAAACCCCTCGGCCCGCTCCCGCGACCAGACAATATCCCGGAAACCGTAAAAGGCGAACTGCGTAAATCCTTTTTTCAGGTAATAATCGGCCGCCATCGCCCCGGCTTCGTGGTAAGCTCCGGTAATGTTCGGAATTTCGTCAAACCGTTCTTTAAAATCCTGCGCAATCACAGCAATTCCGGCCTGAATAAATTCGGAAACTTCGTTGTCGTTGTAAAACTGTCCGATAATCCCGTCGGCCCCCCATTCTCGCGCCCACTGCAAAATGCCCTTGATGCCGATCGTTTCGCGGTAAAACAACGGCATCCGGCAAAACACCCAGGGGCCGTGTTCACGCGAATATTTGGTCACGCCCTTCAGCAGGTTTTTGCTGTAATCTTCGGCAAAATCAATGAGAAGGATGATCTTATACATGACGGTAAAAACAGGTTATTTCGCAGACGAGACCGCCCGCGAAATAACTATTACGCTACGCAAACAGCTCTTTCAAGCTCTTCACCGTAGCATTGTTTACCAGCGGCCTTGCCCAGATTCCGATACTGAAAATATAGCCCAAGGTAATCAGCAGGAACAACATCGCCAACCGCAGCCCCAGCAATTCGGCCAGACCACCGACAACGAGCGGCACCACGGCACCACCCGCAATCCCGGTACAGAGAATGCCCGAGAAGGTTCCGTGGTGGTGGGGCACTGAATTCAGTGCCAGCGAAACCACGATCGACCACATGACCGAAGCAAAAAAACCGGTCATCGGAAACGCATAGATGGCCATCTCCTCCGGTCCAAACAGGCCCGCCAGCAGCGAAAGGATAGCTCCGGCGGCAAATAGCATCAACACCCGCCGGCTGTCGAAAATCTTCAGCAACAGCAAGCCCAGAAGACAGCCAATGGTAAGCAGTCCCCAGAACCAGGAAATGACCGTAGCGCCGGTGGTGGCCGGGTCAACACCGTGGTAGGTTTGCAGAAACTGCGAGGTCCAGTTGGCAATGCCCTGTTCGGTTCCGACGTACGAGAAGATTCCGGCAAAGAACAGCCAGACGGTTTTGTTGCCCAGCAAATCTTTGAAGGCATTTCCGGTATCGATCCGTTCGTCATCTTTCAACTCCACCTTCGGAAACCGGACGAAATAAATCACCACGACCATCAACAGGGCCGTCACCGCAAAAACCCAATACAACGAGACCCATTTGAGGTTCGCGGGAACCAGCTGGTCAAAAACCGCAACGAGTCCCGACGTGCTGCCCGAATGGACGTTGCTCACCAGGTAGCTGTATAGCAACGGACTCAGAAAGGATGCTGCCCCGAAAAATAACTGAGCCATGACGGAATTGAAGGCAAACTGCGCTTCACCCCCGGCCACGCGCAGCAAGGGATTGATCACCACCTGCAACATGGCCATGCCCAGCCCGATCAGAAACAGCGAAAACAGCGCAATCGAAAAACCGGGGATTAGTGCAAATAGTAAAGCTCCCAGAAAGGCCAGAAAAAACGCGCCGAGCAGCACCGGTTTTTCGCGGTATTTCTCCACCAGAATCCCCGACGGAATCGACATGACCCCGTAGGCCACGAAAAAGGCAAACGGCAGAAAACCCGCCAGCCCGATGCTCAGGTTAAAACTGGTAATAATATCCGGAATGATCGGCCCCAGGATATTGGTCAGAAAGGAAATAACAAAGAAAATAAGAAATATAAGAATGACAATCAGCGGGTTAGACTTCATAGCAACCGTTATTTTACAAACTAAGTGAGGCCGGTTGCCCGGCCTCCACTAACTCATTTTACGTCATCCGGCGACATGGTTCGGCTGGACCGCCCGGCGGCATCGAAACTTTTCAGCTTCACCTTGCCCGAAACATTCACTGGGGCCGTATACAGGGGCGATTCGGCCGTAGGTTCCGACCCATCAGTCGTGTAGCGAATGCTCAGACCGGGGTATTCGATGTTCGCTTTCAGCTGGCCATTTTCGACGATAGCGCCTGGCAGCGGCAACCGGTAGTTGTAGCCTCCATTGAGGACCGCCAGCCGGGGCAGTTCCCGTTGTGCCAGCGAATTGGCGAAGCGGTTCCAGCCCGTCTGAATGGCTTTCTCGCGGGTCTCCCGGTTCTCGATGGTTTCCCAGGAACGCTCGGCCGCCCATGCACTTTCGGCAAAGCCCAGTAGTTTGGGCAGTGAGTAATACTCCATCATATCCCGCCCCTTAACGGTTTCGCACCAGAGTTGCGATTCTAGACCGATGACGTTTTTGCGCGCTTCCGGTTTCATTTTTTCCAGACCGGCAAAATTCAGCGGTTGGCCCATCGAGGTTGTGTACGTGGTCTTGAACATATCGAAGGGAGCAAAGGCCCAGTTGGCCCGGGTATCGACAAAAGCGCCCCAGTAGAGACCGGGTTCCTGCGGATCGTTGTTATAGGCCAGGTCGAAGTAGAAGTTCGTGACGTTACACAGCACCACCGGGTAACCCGCATTCGCCAGGCGGTTGCCCAGATCGAGGTCGTAGATGTTGTTCCAGATGTAGGGAACCACTTTTTTGCCGACAAAAGCCGGGTTCGGCAGGTATTTTCCGTCGGGTGATTTCAGCAGGGCCACCTCTTCCCAACCGTGGATCGTCAGATTCCGTTTTTCGAGCCGCTCCAGAAGCTTGCCCATAAAGTAGGCCTGTAAGTTTTTCGGATCCTTGATGGACGGGTTTTCCTTCAGCAACTGAGCCGCCTGGGGCGATTTCGTCCAGGCACCTTCGGCCACTTCGTCCCCTCCGACGTGGAAAGTATCCAGTTTCAGGCCGGCTTCCGCGTACATTTTGGATATCTCGTCCACCACTTTTTCGTAAAACCGGTAGGTCGACTCCCGCCCTACGCTCACCACATTGTCTTTATACGCCTGGGCTGACAGGTATTCCGATTTGTCGTCGGGGTCGATCAGACGGTATTCGTTCGCTTCCTTTTCCTTGCCTTCCTTCATCAACCGATTGTAGCGCGCTTCCATCGACTTGATGGCCGCCCGGGCGTGGCCGGGGAAATTCAGTTCCGGAATGACCTTGATATGACGCTCTTTGGCGTATTTCAGAATTTCGATAAAATCGGCTTTGGTGTAAAACCCGCTGCCGTGTTTGGTGTCATCATACGCTTTCGGCCCCGATCCGTACGACGGGTGCAAAACCGGATCGGCCATGCCGCCCGGAGCATGCTGCCGTTGGCCACCCACCTGGGTCAGTTCCGGCAAACCGTCAATTTCGAGCCGCCAGCCTTCGTCTTCGGTGGTATACAGCAGGAAATGGTTAATTTTATAGAACGCCAGCAAATCCAGCCACCGCAGCACGGTTTCTTTGGTCTGGAAATTCCGGCTCACATCCAGGTGCATACTCCGGAACTGGAACCGGGGCGCATCTTCGACCTGCACAAAACCGAGGGCAACGCTGGCCGCCGGTTTCAGGTAGTTTTCGGTCGGCACCAGCGCCAGCAAACTCTGAATACCGTAAAACACACCGGCGGCATCGCTACCGGTAATGGTCACACCCTTCGCGTTGATGTCCAGCTTATAGGCTTCTTTGGCCACCCCGTTCACCGAAACCGCGCCGGTTTGCAGGGAAATAGCCGGGCCGGTCGGCGCTGTATTCTTGAGCGTAAAATCCGTACCGGTTACGCTTTTCAGCTTCTGACTCAGCAGTTTGGCCTCATTCTCCAGTCCGGTTCCGTAATAGATTGTATAATTTTTATCGAGGGTCAACGTACCCGCTCCGGCGGTCATTTTAACCGGCGAAGGAACGATTTTCTGGAGTTGGTCGGCCCCCAACAGGTTCAACGCCAGGTTGTCCTGATACCGTTTGGCTGCGGTATGGAGCGGCACCTGATCGTCCTTACCCCGCAGTTGTTGGTCTTTCCGAACAAACGGCAGCACCTGAAAATTGGCAACTTCGACGATGTTTTCTTCTTTCCCGTCTTTGTCGTAGAAAACAAAGTACAGGCCCATGGGCGCGTCGGTCAGTTTGATGATGGCTTCCGTTCCCGTATACCGCACCTCAATTGATTTGCCGGACGCCAGTGAAAAACCGGCGTTCGGGGTCATTTTGTACCAGTCGCCATTAATGTGCTGAACGGTCGCGGGCTGCGGGGTTTTGTTCGCCAGAATGGGCCGGGGCGACATATTGAAAAACAACGCCCAGTTTTTATCATCCAGCGTCATTTCGCCGTTGTTGACGAGATTAAACCGGGCTTCGAATCCGTTGGGAACATCGGTAAAATTGCTCACCAGCTCCCAGGTGACGGTGATTTCCTTCGCTTCATTTTTGGATGATTTACACCCATTTAGAAGAGATAAAACGGCAAAAAAAGCCGTGAGACAAAAAAAGTTACGCATGTGGGGGGCAGTTAAGTAGCCTTAATAATACGGAATCCAGTATTAAAAATACCACTGGCACTCAAAGACTTTTTCAAGATTTCTCCTTCGATGATTACCCCAACGAATCAATCGATCCCTCCAACCGAGGTGCTGTCTTCCGGTCCCAATCGGTTGATTTCGCTCGATACGCTTCGCGGTTTTACAATTGCAGCCATGCTGCTGGTAAACTTCCCCGGCGACGGTCAACACGTGTATCATCCGCTTCAGCATACGACCTGGAATGGCCTCTCGTTCACGGATCTGATTGCGCCGTTTTTCCTGTTCATTATTGGGGTGTCGATCGTTTTTGCCTACTCCAAACGGCTGGAAAGCGGAGCCCCAAAGGGCGGTTTGTACCGAAGGATTATCGTGCGTTCCCTCAAAATCTTTGCGGTCGGAATGTTTCTCAACCTGTTGCCGACCTTCGATTTTAGCAATCTGCGCTGGACCGGCACGCTACACCGCATCGCGTTCGTCTTCCTGATCTGCTCCGTTATCTTTCTGAATACCAACTGGAAACAGCAACTCTGGATCGGCATCGTGACGCTGGTCGCCTACTGGCTGGCGGTGACCCAGATTCCAACGCCGGGGTACGGGAAAGTGATGCTGGAGCCAGGGATCAACCTCGTGGCCTGGTTCGACAATCTCTACCTGCCCGGGCGCATGTGGCAAGGCACCTGGGATCCCGAAAGCATCCTCAGCACCTTTCCGTCGGTGGTTTCCGGCCTTACCGGTTTGTTGGCCGGTCGGCTGTTGATCAGCGGCCTAAGCCAACTGGAGAAGGTGGCCTATCTGATGACAGTCGGTTTATTTACGGCGGCAGCCGGTTATCTGTGGCACCTGACTTTTCCCTGCAACGAAAACCTCTGGACGAGTTCCTTCGTCCTGATTACGTCTGGTTTTGCGGCCCTATTGCTCGGCGCCGTCTACTTTCTGGTTGATATTCTGGGCCGAACCGGCGGAACCAGACCGGGTATTATCTTCGGGGCCAATGCCATTGCGGTTTATGTCATGGCCGACCTGCTTTCGATCATCTTCTATTACCTGAAATTCGGCGGCCAATCCCTGAATGAACACGCGGTCCGATCCATCACCAGCCTGGGGTTCGACCCCCGGTTTAGCAGCATGTGCTATGCCCTGTTTTTTGTAGCGGTCAATTTTATCCCGGCGTATATGCTGTACCGAAAAAAGATTTTTATCAAGCTCTGATTCCTGCTGGTCGGCTTTATGAACCAACCATTCCAGCGACGGAAAATCAGAGAAGCCGCCGAACCACCTGGATGGTCCGCCTGAAAACCGCCCGATCGATTTCCTCATCGGGCAGACTGATGGCTGGCTACCCAACCCGAAATCCGGCGCGTAGGCTTCCGGATTTACCCCCTGACTCAATAACCCTTGCCTGATGTTTCCTAAAACCACCCACATCCTCTTCTTTTCGTTACTAACCCACCTGAGCGCGGTCGCCCAAACCGGTAGCCCCGCCGAACCGGTTCGCTACGTTGGTGGCGAAACCGTCGATCCGACGGTTCACGAAGGTCGCCTGCGGTACGCCATCGGCGTGGAAAGCCGGCAAACCGTTCGGGTAAACCGTACGCACGCCGAATGGGCCGACGATCACGGCTGGACCTATAACCATGCCCCCAATCTCTGCTACTGGAACAACACTTTTTACCAGCAATACCTCAGCAACCCCGTCGACGAACACATTTCGCCGGGCCAAACCCTGATCACGACGTCAAAAGACGGGCGGCAGTGGTCCAAACCCACGGTCGTTTTTCCGCCTTATGTACCCCCCAAGGGTGTCCAGATCCCCGATAGCTCCAACGGTTACATGATGCACCAGCGCATGGGTTTCTACGTCGCCCCCAATGGCCGACTGCTGGTGCTGGCGTTTTACGGCCATGCCGAAGATCCCTTCAAGGAAGGCGGAATCGGGCGCGTGGTGCGGGAAGCTTACAAAGACGGCTCATACGGCCCGATTTACTTCATCCGCTACACCAGCCACAAAACCGTCAATGGCGTGCAGTGGAACGAGACCAATACGAGTTATCCGTTCTATAAAAAATCTCCGGATGCCGGTTTTATCGACGCCTGCAACGCCCTATTATCCGACAAACTGATGACTTTTCAGTGGTGGGATGAAGACCGGGGATTAGACGGTTTTTACAACGGAAAAGAAGGCCGCGAAGCACTCTCGTATTACCGCCGTAAAGACGGAAAAACCGTTGCCTTGTGGAAATGGTCGCACAGTGGATTGTCCTCCGACAACGGGCAAACCTTTTCCAAACCCGTCAAGGTACCGACCTTTGTAATGGCGGGCGGGAAGCAGTGGGGCCAGCGGACAGAGGATGGTCGCTACGCTATTTGCTATAACCCGACCGAATACAATGAGCACCGGTTTCCGCTGATTGTCGTTTCCGGCGATGATGGCATTCTCTACGATAACATGCTGATTGTGCAGGGCGAAGTGCCGCCCCGGCGGTTTTTCGGTCGCTGGAAAGATTTTGGCCCGTGTTATACGCGGGGTATTGAAGAAGGCAACGGCAATCCGCCCGGCAACGACATGTGGCTTACCTACAGCATGAACAAGGAAGACATCTGGGTTAGCCGCGTACCAACGCCCATCCGATACACGGTTTCGGGACCGGTAGCCGACAACTTTGATGGACTGACGCTCAACGGCGGGGTCACCGACTGGAATATCTACGCCCCGCAATGGGCACCGGTGACGGTGGTGAATAGCCCGAACGGAACCGGCAAATGCCTCGAGTTATCCGACAAAGACCCCTATGATTACGCTCGTGCCATTCGGGTCTTTGAAGAAGGAAACCGCATTGAAACCAAACTAAAAATCCGGGCGGCCCAGAACAATACCGGCACGCTGGAAATCGATCTGACGGATCGCTACGGAAACCGCCCGGTCCGGTTGCGGTTTGACGAAAAAGGAAACATCGTCGTCACGAATGGTAGCCAGGAAAAAGTGATCCAGACTTACCAGGCCGGAAAATGGTATGAGGTTGGCTTCCGCGTCAACGCCAGCCTGAACGGTAGCTACGACCTGGCGATTGACGGGAAAACCGTTCTGGAAAAAGCCGCGCTGGCCGAAGCCGTGAAGTCGGTGGAACGCCTGTCGATCCGGACGGGACCCTACCGGAATTTGCCCAACCGAAAAACGCCGAATGAAGACCCAGAACCTCCTCTGCCGGGAGCCGATGAACCGGTTTCGCCCGCGCTGTTCTACGTAGATGACGTACGGATCAGCACCAGCAAGTAATGTATTTCATCACCGCTCCGTCGTCAGGAGATGACAGAGCGAACATTTAAATCCTTCCCAGAACAAAATCACATGCGTCAGTTAACCCTATTTTGGTGCCTATTTGGTTTCTTTTTTAGCTTGCTATCCAACCCGACGCAGGCCGATGGGATGGATTTGGCCAAAGCCCAGATTTACAGTCCGGTAAAAGACCCCAAAATCCGACTGCGAACGTTGGAGGTGTTGCAGCAGGAAGTGGAAAAGCGCAGTCAGATCCGCTTGTCCATCGCCCAAAAACAACCGGCTGCTGGCCAACCCACGATTTTTCTTTCTACGGAAAACCAATTAACCAGCCTACCCGCCCCCATCCGGACCGCACTGGATGCCCTCCCCGCCATCGAAAAGGAAGGATTCAAACTGCTGGTACTGGAAAACGAAAAGAAGGTTTTCATCATCGGGAAAGATGCCCGTGGTTTACTCTACGGCGTGGGGCAATTACTGCGAAAAGCCGAAATGCGACCCGGTCAGTTTTTGATTTCCCAGAAAGCCACGGTATCCACCAGTCCACGCTATCCAATCCGGGGGCATCAACTGGGATATCGACCGAAAACCAACGCGTACGATGCGTTTTCGGTGGCGCAGTTCGATCAGTACATTCGGGATCTGGCGTTATTCGGGGCCAATAGCTTCGAAATCGTGCCCCCGCGTACGGACGATGACGCGACCAGCCCGCACATGAAACTGCCCGCGATCAAAATGATCAGGGAACAATCCCGGATCTGCCAGGAATACGGTCTGGACGTCTGGATGTGGTATCCCAACATGGGCAGCGATTATGTTCATCCGGATTCAGTCCGGAAGGAGCTGAACGAACGGAAGGAAGTGTTTGCCGCCCTCCCGAAACTGGATGCGGTTTTTGTTCCGGGGGGTGATCCCGGCGACCTGGAACCCGATGTAATGTTTCGCTGGCTGGAAAAGGAAGCCGCCCTGTTGCAGCAATACCATCCCAACGCTAAAATCTGGGTTTCCCCGCAGGTTTTCCGCCCCACCCAGGCCTGGTTCAATGCCTTTTTCAAACACGTGAACAGCGGTTATCCGTGGTTCGGCGGGGTGGTTTTTGGGCCGTGGGTCAAGCTGCCCGTTCAGGAAATCAGGAAGCTTGTCAACCCGTCGATTCCCATCCGGCATTATCCCGACATCACGCACAACTACAGCTCGCAATACCCGGTTCCGCACTGGGACCTGACCTGGTCGATGACTGCGGGTCGGGAAACCATCAACCCCCGCCCGCACGACGAAAAGTTAATTCACAACAGCCTGGATGAGTTCGGAAACGGCAGCATCAGCTACTCCGAAGGTACCAATGACGATGTAAACAAGTTTGTCTGGAGCTCGCAGGACTGGAACCCCGAAACGCCGGTCGTCGAAACCCTGCGCGACTACGCCCGTCTGTTCATTGGCCCGGATTTCACCGAACCGTTTGTCCGTGCGGTGATGTCGCTGGAGGAAAACTGGCGGGGCAGTTTGTTAACCAACCAGGCCATTCCACAAACGTTGATGCAGTGGCAGGCGCTGGAAAAACAAGTCCCGCTAAAAGTCCAGCAGAATCCCCGGTTTCAGATGGGACTGATTCGGGCCTATTTCGATGCGTACACGCAACGGCGGTTACTGTATGAAACCGAGCTGGAACAACAGGCCCGCGACCGACTGACACAGGCCGAAAAAACCGGGTCGTTGCCGGCCATTCAACAGGCCAAAACCATTCTGGAAAAAGCCTGGAAACAACCGATCCGGCCCGACCTCCGGGCGAAATGTTTCGCCCTGGCCGATTCGCTATTCAAAAGCATCGGGGCGCAGCTGACCATCGAAAAGCACGGTGCGATGTCGGGCCGGGGTAATTTTATCGACAACATCGACATTCCGCTCAACGATATGCCTTGGCTGTTCGATCAGTTCGCCAGGGTTGAAAAACTGACTGACGAGAAAGCCCGCCTTTCGAAAATCAGCGAAATGCTCCACCGCACCGACCCCGGTCCCGGCGGTTTTTACGATCATTTCGGCGCGCCGGAAAGCTGGCACCGCGTCGTTCCGGGCGAACCCTGGGAGAAAGACCCCGGTAGTCTGCTCGGCCCCCGCATCGGTTTTGGCGTCGGCCTGGTTGGCGTTGAATGGGTAGACGAAATCAAAGCAACCGGTTTCAAAGGCCAGATTACGCCACGCGTCTGGATGAAGCAAGCGAAAACGCTATACGACCAACCGCTAAAAATTGCGTATACTGAACTGGACCCGGCGGCTTCGTACCGGATGCGCATCGCCTATACCGGACGGTTCCGGTCCCGGATGAAGCTCATGACCGACGACGGTTCTGTCATTCACGATTTCATTCAAACCGGCGAGGAACCTATTTACGAGTTTGAGGTTCCCCGGGCCGTTACCGCCGATGGAAAGGTCACGTTCATCTGGACGTGCGGGGAAGGCGAACGTGGTTCGCAGGTCACCGAAATCTGGCTGATTCGGAAATAAGCCGTACCCCAACGGCATTTACCCACTAACTGTATTGGCATGAAGAAATTTGCCTCATTCTATCTTTTTTCGTCTTTTATTCTGTCCGGTTTCTCGTACGCCCAGAACACGGCTTCGGGAACGGTTTACAACGACCTGAATAATAACCAAGTCCGCGACAAAAACGAACCAGGGCTGGCCAACATCTGCGTTTCGAACGGGCGCGAGGTGACAACCACCGACAAAGCGGGAAAATGGACGCTGCCCGTTAACGGCGATACCGGTTTCTTCGTGATCAAACCGGCGGGTTACCAGGTGCCGGTCAGTGCCGAACAGCTTCCCCGGCATTACTACCTGCACAAACCCAAGGGCTCGCCCACGACGCAAACCGAGGGGGTTGCCCCCACCGGACCGCTGCCACGCTCCATCGATTTCCCACTCCGCCCGCAGGCCGAGGACAAACAGTTCTCGGTGTTGCTCTTCGGTGACCCGCAGGCCCGGGGACTGACGGAAGTCAATTACGTCATGCACGATGTGGTAGAAGAATGTATTGGAACGTCGGCGAAATTCGGTATTACACTGGGCGACATTGTGGCCGACGACCCGAACCTGTTTGGGGAAATCAACGCCGGGGTGGCCCAGATCGGTATTCCCTGGTACAACACCTTCGGTAACCACGACTTCAACCGGGGCGCCACCGACGATCAATTCAGCGACGAAACCTTCGAACGGTTTTACGGACCGAGCACCTACGCCTTCGAATACGGCCAGGTTGCTTTTATCGTACTGAAAAACATTTACTTTACCCCAGACGGTAAATACAAATCACAGTTTACGGACACTCAGATTGATTTTGTCCGCAACTACCTGAAGCATGTACCGGAAAACAAACTGGTGGTGCTGGTCATGCACGCCCCACTGGTCAGGAGCGGTAACCGGAACGAACTGTTTCAACTGCTGGAAAAGCGCCCCCATACCTTCTCGGTTTCGGGTCATACGCACACCATGGCCCACGTTTTTGCGGATTCAAAATGGGGCTGGAACGGACCGAAACCACACCATCATTTCATCAATGCAACCGTTTGCGGCAGCTGGTGGGTAGGCCTGAAAGATGAAACGGGTATTCCGCATGCCACCATGAACGACGGAGCGCCAAACGGTTATTCCATCCTGACCTTCAACGGAAATCAATACAAAATCCAGTTTAAAGCCGCCCGCCGACCGGCTGATTACCAGATGAATATTTACCTGCCGGAAGAGCAATCACCGGCGAACTGGGATACCACCCAGGTGGTTGTCAATGTCTTTGCCGGTTCGGCGCGTTCGACGGTGGAAATGCAGGTGCCGGGGCAGACCGGCTGGATACCGCTGAGCCTGAAACCGTCGGGTGACCCCGCCGTGGCGGCCATGGCCCAGCTGGGCCCCTTCCTCGACGCGACGGTCGACGGAACGAAACTGGAGAAGGTATTTGGGTGGAAAATGGACGAACCCGAAACCTCGCATCACATCTGGCGGGGCAGTATGCCGAAAAATATCCCCAAAGGAACCCATCGGTTAAGCATTCGGACCACCGATCAATTTGGGCAGACCTACTCCGCCAGCCGGATTTTTCGGGTGCGATGAATCGGTATTCGATGTTTGAATGCTGACTTTTTTGCGTATTTTGGGGCTTTCTGTCAATTCGTGAACGTTCACCTTTACTCCTAACGATTCCTTCCGAAACTTTTACTGAAAATGGACAAAAGCTCCGCTGAATACGCAACCAGCCAGAAAGAGATGACCGACTCGGGCAGTATGAAACGAGAAGTCAAATTGGTGGATGCAACCCTGCTCGTAGTGGGCAGTATGATCGGTTCCGGTATTTTCATCGTCAGTGCCGACATCATCCGCAACGTCGGTTCGTCCGGCTGGCTGCTGATGGTCTGGCTTATAACCGGTATTATGACCCTGACGGCGGCTTTGAGTTACGGCGAGTTAAGCGGAATGTATCCCAAGGCTGGCGGACAGTATGTGTACCTGAAAGAAGCCTACAACCCACTCATTGCGTTTTTGTACGGCTGGAGCCTTTTTGCCGTTATCCAAACCGGCACCATTGCCGCCGTGGGTGTGGCGTTTTCTAAATTCACCGCGTATTTCATTCCACAGGTCAGCGAAGATCTGGTGCTGTTCAGCGCCGGTTCGTTCAAGCTGTCACCCGCTCAATTGCTTTCCATCGTCCTCATCATCTTTCTGACTTACATCAACACCAAAGGGGTTAAGGGCGGAAAACTGCTGCAAACGGTGATCACAACCGCCAAGCTATTGAGTCTCTTTGGGCTGATTGTGGCCGGTTTGTTCATGGCGAAAGCGGACGTCTGGGATGCCAACTGGACCAATGCCTGGAGTCTGCAAAAACTGCTCCCCGATGGTTCGTTTGAATCGTACACGATGGCTGCCGCTCTGGGCGCGATTGCTGCTGCGATGGTAGGTTCCATTTTCTCGAGCGATGCCTGGAACAGTGTTACCTTCATTGCGGGCGAAATTGTCAATCCGAAGCGAAACATCGGGTTGAGTCTGTTTCTGGGCACCATGATTGTCACGGTGATTTACATCATGGCCAATGTCATGTACGTTTCTGTACTGCCGATGACCGAGATTGCCACGGCCGAAAAAGACCGGGTGGCTGTGGCAGCGGCTCAGGCAATTTTTGGTCCGATCGGTACCGGGCTCATTGCGTTCATGATCATGGTTTCGACCTTCGGTTGCAATAACGGATTGATTCTGGCGGGCGCGCGGGTGTATTACACGATGGCGAAAGATGGGTTGTTCTTCAAACGGACGGCGGACCTGAACCGCCACGCGGTGCCTGAATTTGCGCTCTGGATTCAGGCGATCATGGCATCGGTGCTCTGCCTGAGCGGTCGATACGGTGATTTACTCGACATGATTTCCTTCGTGGTCGTGATTTTCTACGTCCTGACGATTGCCGGAATTTTCATCCTCCGCGCCAAACGCCCAGATCTGGAACGACCGTACAAGGCCTTCGGGTATCCGTTCCTGCCTGCGCTGTATATTCTGATGGGATTGAGCTTCTGCGGTCTGCTGATCGTCTACAAACCGAATTTCACCTGGCCGGGCCTGATCATCGTGCTGATCGGCCTGCCGCTGTACTATTTGTCGAAAGGGCGGAAAACGGAATAGCGAAGGGTAATTATTTCGCGGAGTTGAGCGGAGCCACTGAAAACTCCGCTCAACTCCGCGAAATAACTCGTTTAACCCCGTCCCGTAATCCAGTCCATGATCCGGCTGGCACGCGCTCCGGTTTCGCCGGTACTGGGGCACTTTCCTTCGCCCCGCAATTCGTTGACAATCGTCTCGATGAGCTGCTGCTGAACGTGTTGCGGATACGGAATGTGGTAAACTTCCGTTCCCGCTGCGGTTTCGACTTTAATATCAAACTTCTCGAAAAACGAGAATGTGATTTTCCCCTTTGATCCAATCAGGTAGGCTTCGTCGATGCGTTGCTCCTTGTTGACGGTATAACACCAGCTTCCCAGCCCGAGTACGCCGGACTCAAACTCGAAATTGGCCACCACCACATCCTCCGGCTCGTACAACCCGGCCTGGTTGCGGGCAATTCCGCTGGCGGTTTTGATCGGTCCCAGGGCATATTCCAGAAAATCGAATTGATGGGCCGCCAGATCGTGAAAGTGCCCACCACCGGAAATCTCCGGGAAAACCCGCCAGCGCGGCTGCGGATTTTCGCCCACCTCTTCGACGTACGGCTGCCAATGGAGATGAATATCCACAAACCGGATATCGCCAATGACGCGCTGATCAATCAACTCTTTCACTTTCAGGAAGTAATCCAGACAACGCCGGTAATAGGCCACAAACAATGGCACACCGGTTTCGCGGCTAACCTGATTCATCGCTTCGCACTCGGCGGCATTCCGGGCCATCGGTTTTTCCACGTACACCGGTTTGCCCAGCCGCAAGGCCCGAATCGCGTAATCCACGTGAGACCCCGGCGGGGTGGCAATATAAATGGCATTGACGTCCGGATCGTTAATCAATGCATCCGCATCGTCGTACCATTTCGGAACACCATGCCGCAGCGCGTAATCAGCCGCCAGTTCGCCATCCCGGCGCATCACCGCTACCAATGTTGAATTGGGCACTTTATTAAAAGCTGGCCCACTTTTGACTTCGGTTACATTTCCGCAACCGATAATCCCCCATTTAATTTGATCCATCATGTGTCAATAAGCCCCAAAAGACCGGTTTTTACTTATACAGTGCCTTTTTAGTCAGGTAGCCGGCCTCGGTTCGGACTTAAATCACGAGCGAGGAATCATCACTGGTAGGAGCCTCGTCGCCAACGGCTTTTTTGATGCTACCGATATCATGGCGTAGTCGCTGCCCAAACAGGGCCACATCGAAGCTATGGACAATGATATTGACACCCTCTTTTACCCACTGAATCTGCCGGTCGGGCGACTGGGAAAAATGGATACCGATCGAAAGACCTTTGGCACGCGTGGTATGAATAATTGTCCGAACGGCCGCTTTAAACTCCGGATGATCGTATTGCTCGGGAAGCCCTAAACTCACCGATAAATCGTGCGGACCGATAAAAACCGCATCGAGTCCGGGCACCGACAGCATCTTGTCCAGGCGCTCCAGGGCCGGCACACTTTCAATGTTGGCAATGCAGATATTGCCGGTATTGTAGGTTTGAATGTACTGCCGCAAATCATCCGGCATGGGTTCTTTGCCGCTCACGTACCGCGCCAAACGCTCTCCTTTCAACGGCCGGTACTTCGTGGCTCCCACCAGGTCCATGATTTCCTCAACGGATTCCAGGTACGGCGCAATGACGCCAATGGCCCCACCGTCAATCACCTGACAGGCCAGAAACGGGTCGGGTTTGGGAATGCGGACAATTGGGGTGATCTGGTAAGCGCGGAAGATCTGGCACAAACGGGCCAGTTCGGCCCGGTCGAGCGGAATGTGTTCGGTATCCAGAAAAACAAAGTCAAGACCGGCCCGCTGCAGGGTCACCGGCCACATCGGTGCCGTAGAGGTAATGCAGGTACCGTATACATTCCGTCCGCTTTTCAACTTCTCAAGCAACGTTGAGGTCGGTGCTTTCGCCATCTTTTTCAAATTTAGCAGGTGAGCCGGTAAAACGTCTTGCATTGCTCCCCTTCAACATACTGCCTGTTCTCCAATTCCGACTATTTGAAAAGGAATTATTTACAAAATAATGGCCCTTTTTACCAAAAAATGAGTAGTCCAGTAGAGAAAAACCGCTTACGGCAATAAAACCAAACACAACCCCAACCGTCCATTTATCCATTTTCCCAGGTAATGAAGCCCATCGTTCAAATTTCCCTTGATCTGACCAATATTGATGAAGCCCTCGAAACGGCCGCGTTAGCCATGCGCGCGGGTGTCGACTGGCTCGAAGCCGGAACGCCCCTGATTCTGGCCGAAGGTTTACACGGTGTCCGGAAACTGCGCGAAGCGTTCCCGGGGGTGCCCATCGTAGCCGACCTCAAAACCATGGACGGTGGGTATCTCGAAGCCGAAATGATGGCGAAAGCCGGTGCTACGCACGTGGTGGTCATGGCCCGGGCCCATGCCGAAACGATTAAGTGCGTGGTGAAAGCCGGGCGCGATTTTGGCGCGAAAGTCATGGGCGACAACATGGTTTGCCCGGACATGGTTGAAGGGGCCAAATGGCTCGAAGACCTGGGGTGCGATTATGTCATTCACCATATCGGCTACGACGAACGCCGGGGGATTGCCGCCCAGGGCCACCGGATGCCCAGTCCGCTGGACCAATTGCGCGAAGTCGTTCAGGCGGTTAACATCCCCGTTCAGGCGGTGGGGGGCCTCTCGCTGGAACAGGCGATCCGCTGCCCCGAATTCGGCGCTCCGCTGGTGGTACTGGGTGCTCCGCTG
Organism: Larkinella bovis; assembly: GCF_042655385.1. Taxonomy (NCBI): domain Bacteria; kingdom Pseudomonadati; phylum Bacteroidota; class Cytophagia; order Cytophagales; family Spirosomataceae; genus Larkinella; species Larkinella bovis. The sequence continues at coordinate 1,447,907 of NZ_JBHSMA010000001.1, forward strand.
ACCATCGACGCCGATGCGTTCAAAACCGCCGACGGTGATCTGGAAAGTTCGCTGCGACTGATCTGCGAAAAAATTCACGCGTACGGCGATGTAGCCGTTGGAAAATAACCTTTATCCTGCGATGCGGTTTTACCGCCCATCTTAATTCATTACCCAAACCCATGAAGTCTGCTGCTGTTGTCAATTTTGCTCCCGAGAAAGGCTCGGTGGAAATTCGTGAAATCCCCAAACCGTCGATTGGCGACGAAGATGTGTTGCTGGAAGTGGCCAATGTGGGCGTCTGCGGCAGCGATCTCCACCAGTGGACGGCCGATCATAGCTGGCCTGTGAATTACCCCGTTGTGCTGGGTCACGAGTTTGGGGGCCACATTGTTGAAGTCGGAAAGCGGGTGGTCGGCTGGAAGGAAGGCGACCGCGTGGTGAGCGAAACAGCCGCCGTGATCGACCCGAATAGCCCCATGACACGCCAGGGATTGTATAACCTCGACCCAACCCGCAAAGGATTTGGATACGGCGTTAATGGGGCCATGACCCGGTTTGTGAGCGTTCCGGCGCGGTGTCTGCACCAGGTCCCGGAGGTGCTGGCGTTTGAGCAGGCCTGCCTCACCGAACCGTGTTGTGTCGCCTTCAATGCCGTGGTGGAAAATTCGCGGCTCAAACCGGGTGACCGGGTGATTGTGCTCGGTCCCGGAACGATCGGTATTCTGTGTGCCGCCATGGCGCGGCTTTGCGGAGCCGAAGTGGCCGTGGTCGGGCTGGAAGCCGACCGGCACCGCTTGGCCATCGCCCAGCAGTACGGCTGCGAGGCCATCATCGGGGATGCCACCGAATGGGCCAAAAAACGCGATGGTTTGGGGGCTGACTGCATCATCGACGCGGCAGGAGCCAGCATTACGCTGAAGATTGCCCTGCAGCTGGTTCGTCCCAACGGCCACATCACCAAGGTGGGCTGGGGACCGCAACCGCTAGGCTTTTCGCTCGATGCACTGGTTCAGAAAAACGTGACGTTACAGGGAAGCTTCAGCCACAACTGGCCGATCTGGGAGCGCGTCCTGGCCCTGTTAGCCAGCGGTCAGCTCGACGTAAAACCCATTATCGGGGGCGTATGGCCCGTTACGGAATGGCACGAAGCGTTCGAAAAAATGCACCATGGCGAGGTAATCAAAAGCGTTTTGAAACCGGTATAGTTTTTTGAGAGAAGAAAGAGAATAGACAAAAGAGGACAGACCTTGCTGCTCCCTGTTGTCTTCCTCCCGGTCTATTGTCTCTTGTCTTTTCTCTCTTTTTGAATCATGCGCCTAGACCAGAAAGTTATCATTATTACCGGGAGTTGCACCGGCATCGGGAAAGGCATTGCCAAACGCTGCGTTGCGGAGGGTGCCCGGGTGGTTATCCACGGGCTTGAGCCGGAATTGGGTCAGGAACTGGTGCAGGAACTGGGTCCTGACAATGCCGTTTTGCACATCGAAGACCTGGCAACCGAAGGCGTTGCCGAACGGCTGGTTGCGCTCGCCGTACAGACGTTCGGCCGGCTCGATGCGGTGGTCAACAATGCGGCCATTGTGGCATCGTCCAATCTAAAGACCACGGATTTAGCCTTTTTCCGCCGGATGCTGGAGGTGAACACTCTCGCTCCTTTCGCCCTGATCAAAGCGGCCCTGCCCCAGCTGCAACAAAACCGGGGGTGCGTGCTGAACATCGGTTCGGTGAACGGCTGGAGTGGCGAACCGGATTTGCTGGCCTACAGTGTTTCGAAAGGGGCCCTCATGACGCTCACCCGCAATCTGGGCGATACGCTTGCCCGCGAAGCGGGTGTGCGGGTCAACCAGATCAATCCCGGCTGGGTGCTGACCGAAAATGAAGCCCGGCGGAAACACGAACAGGGGCTGGCGGCCGACTGGTACAAGGACATTTCTCCGGTTTTTGCCCCGGCCGGTCGTATTTTGTGGCCCGCCGAAATTGCAGCCGCAGCTATTTACTGGCTGGCCGACGAAAGCGGCCCCGTCAGCGGTCAGATTGTCGATCTGGAGCAATACCCGCTCATCGGCCGGAATCCCCCCAAAAATTGACGATTTTCGGTATACGATTTTCGGTCGCTGACGCATTCATTTTACTGAAAACCGTATACCGTAAGCCCATAAACCTAAAATCTGTTTCATGCCCCAATTAGCTGCTTTTCCCAAAGCCTTTATGCAAGCCCTCTGCAAAGACGGTAGCATGACGGTTTCCGAATGGATTGAACTCGCCGTAAAGCTCGACATCGACGGGCTGGAATGGTACGCGGGTTTTCTCGAAATGGCCGACGAGTCCAACTGGTCCCGGTTTCGTCAGCAAGTCGAGAGTCACGGCAAAGTGATTCCGATGATGTGCTGTTCGCCGGATTTCACGCATCCCGATCCCGCCTTTCGCGCCAACGAAATTGCCAAACAGAAACGCTGGATCGACATGACTTACGCGCTGGGCGGTTCTTACTGCCGGGTGCTTTCCGGCCAGCGACGACCCGAACTCACGATCGATCAGGGTGTTAGCCTAGCCGCCGAGTCGATCGAAGCCTGTTTACCCTACGCCCGCGACCACGGCATTACGCTCATCATCGAAAATCATTACAAGGACGATTTTTGGGAATACCCCGAATTTGCGCAGAAGATGGATGTTTTCTGCCAATTGGTTGATCAAATCCACGATCCAAATTTTGGCGTCAATTACGATCCGAGCAATACATTCCTGGCGGGCGAAGAACCGCTGGACTTGCTGAAGCGCGTAGCAAACCGGGTTGTCACCATGCACGCCAGCGACCGGTTTTTGCTATCGGGCACGATCGAGGATTTGCGCCGGGAAGAAGGCGGTGCTCTGGGCTACGCCAAGCGACTCAGCCACGGCGAAATCGGCAAAGGTCTGAACGACTACGATGCCATTTTCACCATCCTGAAAGGCGTCGGTTTCGACGGTTGGATCAGCATTGAAGACGGCGTGGAAGGAATGGCGCAACTGGAACGCAGTGTTGCGTTTCTCCGGCGTAAAATGGCCCAATACTGGCCGGAAGGACAGCAATAAACGGAGTGGCTTCGGGTCGGGATACCATTCCTACCCGAAGCCAATTTCTCCAGCTTTTCGCCTGGATGGACATTAGGGAATCAGAATCCGGGTATTAGCTAGGCTCGCATCAACCGATATTTCACAGGCCAGCCCCCGCATCCCGCCGATTTCCACCACGCAGGTTCCGCAGCTTCCCATCCCGCAGCACAACCCAAAATCCGGAATCTGGAGCGTATCCGAAATCAGGCTCATCAACGAAATATACTGGTTGCGGTAGGTTTGAACCGGAATTTCATCCCCCTGGTAAACCAGCGTAAACGAAATTGTATCGATTTCTGGCTCTCCCAATTCGGTTAGATTTACACCCTTTCCGGTTTCGTGCTACCGGAAAAGATTCTATTGCTCAAAGACCACGGCCTGCGGATCCGCGCCATTCCGGACCAGAATATCATTAATCTGCTGAATCATCGGATCGGGGCCGCAGACGTAGAAATGACGATCAAAGCGTTCGACATGACGTTTTAGAAAACTTTCATCAAGGTAGTTTTTGGGAAGTCCACTCCCTTCGACAGGCTGGGTGAGCACAAAAACCGCCTTGTCGCCCAGATGGGCTTTCAGTTCCTGTTCGTAAATAATATCGGCGGCCGTTTTGTTCGAGAAAAATAAGGTATTGTTACCCAGTCGCCCGTCTTTATGAAGCTGCCGGAGAATGGCCATAAAAGGCGTGATACCCGCCCCTCCGGCAATGAAATAACCTTCGCCTTTGTATTCGATCGTTCCCCAGGGTTCATCGATAATCAGTTCATCCTCTACCTGCAGCAAGCCGATCTGTTTGGTAACCCCATCATGGTCATGATACGACTTGATCGTAAATTCAAGGTACGGATCCGAAGAGAGTCCCGTAAACGTAAACGGTCGTTTTTCGTCTTCCCAACCCGGTTTATTGACCGAAACCTCCGTCGCCTGACCGGGCACGAACGTGAAGTTTTCCGGTTTTTCCAGCCGGATACAATGGACATTGTGCGTTACTGGAAAAATTGACTGAACTTTTACCGTGTATGCCATGATGATTTGATTTAGTCAATCAGAACAAAAAACCGCCAACCCTCTTTGCTGATCGTACGCTTACTCACTTGTTTTAACAAATGAAATATTGCGTCTCAAGCCCTCCAGCTTCGTGCGTTTAACGGCCGATCGGCGAAAAATCTCCTGAAAAACATCCTGCGTAATCTCTTCCCAATCCTGCTTGCTAAAACCGGCCAGTTCGGGATGAGGATCAAAAGCCGGGGTCCGGTGCGGCCGCGCAAACCGGTTCCACGGACACACGTCCTGGCAGATGTCGCAACCGAAAATCCAGTTTTCAAATTTGCCTTTTACCTCCTCGGGAATGGCGTCTTTTAGCTCAATGGTGAAGTACGAAATGCACTTGCTGCCATCCACCACATACGGTTCCGTAATGGCATCCGTCGGGCAGGCATCGACGCAACGGGTACAGGTGCCGCAATAATCGGCCATGGGGCCGTCGGCCTCCAGTTCCAGGTCCAGAATCATCTCCCCGATAAACACAAAACTGCCCATTTCCCGCGTAATCACGTTGGAATGTTTGCCCACCCAGCCCAAACCGCTGCGTTTGGCCCAGACCTTGTCCATCACCGGAGCCGAATCGACAAAAACCCGTCCATTCACCTCCCCGATTTCGTCCTGGACATACGCCAGCAGCGTTTTGAGCTTGTCTTTGATCACAAAATGGTAGTCCGTTCCGTAAGCGTATTTGGAAATTTTGTACCCGTCTTCGTCCTGCGCGACGGTTTTTTCGGGGTAATAATTCAGCAAAACCGTTACCACCGACTTCGCCCCTTCCACCAGCAGCCGGGGGTCCAGGCGCTTGTCGAAGTGATTGGCCATGTACCCCATCTGTCCGTGGCGGTTTTGGGAAAGCCAAGCTTCGAGACGGGGGGCTTCTTCCTCCAGAAACTCCGCGTTGGAAACCCCGCAGAAATCGAAGCCCAGTTCAGTAGCGCTGGCTTTGATGAGTTGGGTCCGTTTTTGAATTATTTCAAGCATTTCACCGCGTGTACAGGACACATTTTACCGAAAAGTCCGAACTCAACCTGACAGGTTCAGCGTTTCATCCTTAAAGATAACCACCCGGTTTTTTGAATAAAAATGCCATCTTGTCAGTATTCTGAAAATTGGCAACTAATTTGCAACTTTTAAGGCACTATGTGGTGGCGACGAAATACAACCAAGCGTATGGAAAATAAAGAATCTTTGAATACCGAAGACCAAGAAACTGTACAACAACCTGACAACACCGTCAACGAATCCCTAACGGAGAACGAGGAGTCCACTGACAATTCGGCGGAAGAAACCGCTTCGACGGAGGACCAGGGCGTCCTTTCCGAATTCGATAAAGTAAGTGGAGAACTGACTGATTTAAAAGATAAATACCTCCGGTTATACGCCGATTTTGAAAACTTCCGTCGGCGGACGGCCAAAGAAAAGATTGACTTAATCTCGACGGCGAACGAAGGGCTGCTGGTGGCACTCCTGCCGGTGATCGACGACTTCGAACGGGCGTTGAAATCCGCCGAAACGACCTCGGATGTCGATGCCCTGAAAGAAGGCGTTCAGCTTATCTTTAATAAATTCTCGAAAGTACTCGAAACCAAAGGGGTTAAACCGATGACGTCCGTTGGTCAGGTTTTCAATCCGGATCTGCACGAAGCCATTACGCAGTTCCCGGCACCCAGCGATGACCTGAAAGGAAAAGTAATCGACGAAACGGAGAAAGGCTATTTCCTGAACGATAAAGTGATCCGGTTTGCAAAAGTCATTCTGGGTGCCTAACTGAAAACGATCCGATGAGCGAGCTGAATGGGCTGCCGCACCGTGCCGGGCAGCCTGTTCAGTTTGCTCGTTTTCAACGATATTGATACATGGCTACGAAACGAGATTATTATGAAGTATTAGGGATTGAGAAAAACGCTTCGCCGGAAGACGTAAAAAAAGCCTACCGGAAGATGGCGATCAAGTACCACCCCGATAAAAACCCGGACGACCCCACCGCCGAGGACAAATTCAAGGAAGCCGCCGAAGCCTACGATGTGCTGAGCGACCCCCAGAAAAAAGCGCGCTACGATCAGTTCGGACATGCGGGCATGAACGGCGCGGGTGGTGGTGCCCAGTCGATGGAGGATATTTTTTCCCAATTCGGCGATATTTTCGGCGACGACAGTCCGTTCGGCAGTTTCTTCGGACGGGGCGGTCAGCAGCAGGGACGGCGCGTTCGGCGCGGTTCGGACCTGCGGATCAAACTGAAGCTGAATTTGCAGGAAATCGCCAACGGCGTCGAGAAAAAAATCAAGGTGAAACGGCACGTCGCCTGTACGACCTGTGGCGGCAACGGTTCCCGAAACGGCACGGCCGTAACTACCTGTAACAGCTGTAACGGTTCCGGCCAGGTTCGGAAGGTGGTCAATACGATGCTCGGCCAGATGGTTTCAACCAGCACCTGCCCCACCTGTAACGGCGAAGGCAAAATGGTTACCGAACGGTGCGATACCTGTTTTGGTGAAGGCCGTTTGTTGCAGGAAGACGTGATTCCGATCAAGATTCCGGCGGGTGTTGCCGAAGGAATTCAGCTTTCGGTCACTGGCAAAGGCAACGTCCCTCCGCGCGGAGGGGTGGCCGGCGATTTGCTGATCGTGGTCGAAGAAGAGGAAGACGAAAACCTGAAACGCGACGGCAATAATGTGGTCTACGATCTGCACGTCAATTTTGTCGACGCGACCCTCGGTACTTCCGTAGAAGTGCCAACCATCGACGGACGCGCACGGATTACGCTGGAACCGGGAACCCAGGGCGGCAAAATTCTGCGCCTGAAAGGCAAGGGCATCAAAGAACTGAATGGCTACGGCCGGGGCGATCAGTTGATTCACATCAACATCTGGACGCCCAAAAACCTCAGCTCCGACGAGCGCAACATCCTGGAACGCCTACGGAACTCACCGAATTTTCAACCCAAACCGGGCAAGAATGAAAAGGGATTCTTCGATAAAATGAAGGATTTTTTCCACTGAATAAAAAACTATCTATAAAACAGAAAGCCCGGCCAAATGACCGGGTTTTCTGTTTTAGTCGGTATTCCTGCGTTTGGTCGAATCACCGGGCACCGGCTTGACCGGCGGAATCTGAAACGTCCGGAAGTTAGCCGCTGAATTAGGCATCGGCACGTTCACCCCTTCATCCGGTTTATGCACCGGCATATCCGACCGGAAAGACGGTTTGGCATTCGGCATGGTACTCTGCGGCTTCGGAAACTTCGGTGCCCCCTTCGGCGAGCGGATGGTATCTGCCGGTATACTGAAGGTTACTACCAAACAATACAACAACGTTACCATACAAAAAAGGCTTAAAAGAGCAATCCCCGGCGGTTTTCCGAAAACCGCCGGGGAGACTTGATCATCCTAATGTATTCAAATGTTTCTGGAAGATGGCGTCGTATTTCTTCGCCAGATCCTCCTGCTTCGTTTCGCGGAACGCGTTCACGATGGTCTGCAAATTATACAGGTCAAAGTTCGCTTCGTTGGGGCCCCCACCGGTTTTCTTGATGTAGGTCAGGTTCTGGTCGGCGCGTCCGGCCACCACATCGGCTATTTGCTGGGCGGTTTTCAAATCGCCCACTTCGAGCAGAATCCGGATGTAATTGGTCGAAATCTGGTCATACGGAATTGCCTTATCCGGAATCACATTCAACGACCGCTGAATTACCTCCTTCGCCTGCGCATTCTTCCCTTCGCGCATCAACTGATCGGCCAAACGCAGGAACGCTATCCGGGCCGAAATCACGGGCGAGCCCCGGTACGTATCATCGTAGTACGAGTTCGGGTTGTTCATTTCGCGCCAGAAGGTTTTCTTCATCATGACATCATACATAATCTCCGAATTGACAAAACCGTCGGACGCCCCCGGAGCCTGGAAAGGCATCAGGCGGTAGGCATACCCTTCGAGCTGCATATGATCCTTCAGATTCAGGTAGTTGGACTGACCCAGCGTGGTCGAGAAATAGATTGGCCGTTTCCAGTTGTTGGTCGCAATGATGTCAAGCATTACCAGATCCGGTTTGTAGATGTCCTGTTTGCCGTAATTCCAGACCAGCGTATCTTTCACCAGCGGCATGAAATTCGGAGTTACAAAGCCCTGCTTTTGTACCTCGGCCTTGTCGATGGGCAGGAAGAAAGTCTGTGACGGCAGAATATTGGTTTTTTCGCCGGTTGTCAGCGGCACCTGGATGGCCGGATTATCCTGCTTCACCAGACCGATATACTCCTTCAGGTTGATGCCATTCTTCACCGCCGGGACTTCATAGAACGGAATCACGTCGTTTTTCCCCTTGTTAAACTGGGCAAATTCGAGCGAAATCGGCAGCGCATCCGACTGGTATGTTTTGCGTTTCATTTGCTGGATATACCACTCGGTTCCCAGCAGACTCAGGTTACAAACCCGCACATCGGTCCGGAAGCCTTCGACTTCCTGGGCGTACCACAAGGGGAAGGTGTCATTATCGCCACCGACAAACAGAATCGCATTCGGCGCGCAGGAATTGAGCAGGTTTTTGGCAAAATCAACGGAATGGTAGCGGTTCGAACGGTCATGATTATCCCAGCTCTTGAAACCCATCATCGCCGGTACGAGCAGGCACAGACCCACCACCAGACCGATGCGCATTTTATCACTTTTCAGATAAGCCGCCAGACCGTCAATCAACGCCAGCACGCCCAGCCCGATCCAGATCGCAAAGAAATAGAAGGACCCGACGTAGATATAATCCCGTTCGCGCGGTTCGGTTGGCGGTGAGTTCAGGAAAATTTGCAGGGCAATCCCGGTAAAGAAAAACAGCAACCCGACGATCAGCAGGTCCTTCGGCCGGCGGAAATACTGAATCACAATGCCGAACAGCCCGAGCAGGAACGGCAGCATGTAGAAATTATCCCGGGCTTTGTTATCCTTGATCAGATCGGGCACGCCATTGTCGCTCGACCAGGGCAGCAAATAGCCCGACCCTTCCTGATCGCCCGCCCGGCCCGCAAAGTTCCACATCAGATACCGCCAGTACATATGCCCCAGCTGATACTGGAAGAAAAACTGCAGGTTGTCCCCTAAGGTCACTTTCCGGGTGGGTTGCCCCTGCTGATCCAGCGGAATGTTCAGCATCTGTGAATACAACTGGGGGTGGTTGTTCTGATTACTGTAAATCCGGGGAAACAGCATCTGTTTGTCGCTGTCGTAAATATATTCCGGCATGTAATCGAAAATCACGTATTTCCCATCCTTTTTCGCATATTGAGGGGCACCCTTTTTCTGATCGATGGGCCGGGAGAAGAACAGGGGTCCGTAACTCAGCGAGCGGCTGCCATATTGCTCCCGTTTCAGGTACGACACGAAATTGACGACATCGCTCGGGTTGTTTTCATTGATCGGCGGGTTATAGTCCGACCGGATCAGCACCTGAATGTAGGAAGCATATCCGATCAGGACAAAAGCCAGACTCAGCAGCGCGGTGTTCAAAACCGGGCGGTTCTGACGCGACGACCAGATAATTCCGTAGACGAGTACGCCAATAAAGAGGGCCGAAAAGACATAAATACCGGTGGTGTACGGCAGTCCGAAGGTGTTGACGAAAAACCGTTCAACCGCAAAAGCCGTCGTCGGCAAACCGGGAATGATACCGGCATTGATAATGCCCAGAATGGCCATCCCGACACAGAACGCGATAAAACCGCCCCCGATCGTTGGCTTATGGTTCTTCTTGAAATAATAGATCAAGGCCAGTGACGGTAACGTTACCAGGTTCAGCAAGTGAACGCCAATCGATAAACCGGTCAGGTAGGCAATGAAAATCAGCCAGCGATTGGCCGCGGCCTCATCTTCAATCAGTTCCCAACGGAAAGCTGCCCAAACGACGATGGCCGTAAAGAACGATGACATCCCGTAGACCTCGGCTTCGACGGCTGAAAACCAGAACGTATCCGAAAAGGTGTATACCAGCGCTCCGACGGCACCGGCCCCGAGAACGGCCCAGGTTTCGGTCTGGGTCAGGTCTTTAAATTGCTTATCCAGCAGCTTGCGGCCCAGCATCGTGATCGTCCAGAACAAAAACAGGATGGAAAATGCACTGCTGAGCACCGACATCATGTTAACCCAATAGGCAACCTGGGTTACATCACCGAACGCCAGCAACGAGAAAAGCCGGCCGGTCAGGAGAAAAAACGGGGCGCCCGGCGGGTGCGGAACCTGGAGTTTATACGCACAGGCAATAAATTCGCCACAGTCCCAAAAGCTGGCCGTCCGCTCGACGGTCATGGTGTACGTAATCAGGGCCACGCCAAAAAGCAGCCAGCCGATGATCGTATTCAGCCGGTTATAGGAGAGTGTGTTGGATGGCGAAGATGTCTCGGAAGTCACTTTAGAATCTGTTCCTTTGATGGTTTGCATTGGGGTAACAGGCAGTAGCCGAAGTATATTTCTCCAAAAATACGAAAATAAACCCCGTTTGCCGCCTTTGGGACTCGTTAAAGTTTGTTAAAGTCGCTTCCGTAGCGTCTGCCACTTATTGCTGATTCCTGCAACTTACGAACCGAAACCCGCCAGTTATTGACTCGAACTGGCAAACCCGGGGCCAAATCCGGTACTTCATGCCGCAATTCCACCCCCGGAATTGTCGCCAGCCCTTCCAGCAACATGATAACTCAACAATCCCGAATCCCTATGAAATCGCTTTTCAGAATCGGTGTCGCCATCGATTGCATGGCTGTTCTGTATGGCATTTATGATGCGGTAGCCGGTACGTTTTTGTGGCCCAACGTATACGCAGGTCATGGTTTGCTGGTATTGGCCCTGAGCGGAACCCTGGTGGCCCTGGCCATTTATTTCAAAACCCGCGATCCGCTATCGATGAACTCGCTGACGGCCCGGTTACCGGCTTTCCCGCTGCTGGGTTTTGGGCTAATGATGCTGCTCATCGCAGCCTCGAAACGAATTGAAAAATAAGCAATCATCCTATAAAAAAGCCCTGTACGATGCGTGTCGATCATACAGGGCTTCGTTCACTTTAGCCTTTTATCAGAGCGTCAAACCGCTCCGGCGCAGCATGGCCTGCGGAGACGGTTCGCGGCCGCGGAATTTCTTGTACAACTCCATCGGTTTTTCCGTCCCCCCTTTTTCCAGCACGTTTTTCCGGAATTTACCGGCCACTTCCCGGCTCGACAACCCTTTTTCCTTGAAGAACTCGAACGCGTCGGCATCCAGTACCTCCGACCATTTATAGCTGTAATAACCGGCCGAATACCCGCCCGCAAAGATGTGCGAGAAGGCCGGACTAAACGCCGTTCCGGGCACTTTCGGAAACAGATTCACCAGCGAGTCCACCTTGGATTCCACCTGCTCGACGGTTTCTCCGTGGGGGGCATTGCCGTGCCAGTACATATCCACCAGCCCGTAGCGCAGTTGCGTCAGGTTCGACATGCCCGCCATGAAATTCTGGCTGGCGCGGATTTTCTCGATCATATCGTTCGGAATCACTTCCCCAGTTTGGTAATGTTTGGCAAAAAGTTTCAGCGCTTCGGGGTCGTAACACCAGTTTTCCATTACCTGCGAAGGCAGTTCCACAAAATCACGGTACACGCTCGTGCCCGACAGACTTTCGTACTTGCCGTTCGCCAGCATACCGTGCAACCCGTGTCCAAACTCGTGGAAAAGCGTCGTCACCTCGTTGAATGTCAGCAGCGACGGTTTGGTTTCGGTGGGGCGGGTGAAGTTGCAGACGTTGACCACGTGGGGCCGAACATTCACGCCTTTCTCGATTTTCTGGCCCTGAATATCGTTCATCCAGGCACCACTGCGTTTGCCCGCCCGGGGGAAATAATCGCCGTAGAAAACCGCCAGAAACGTACCGTCCTGATCGAACACCTCGTAGGTTTTTACTTCCGGATTATAAACCGGAATGTCTTTCCGTTCCTTGAACGTCAGGCCGTAGAGTTTATTCGCTACCGTAAAAACTCCTTCAATGACGTTCTCCAGTTTGAAATACGGTTTCAGGATTTCGTCGTCCAGCGCGTATTTTTCCTTTTTCAGTTTTTCGGAATAATAGCCGAAATCCCAGCGTTCCAGCCGTTCATCTTTAAAACCGTTCTCTTTCGCGTAGCGCGTCAGTTCGGCCAGTTGTTTTTGCGCTACCGGTTTGGCATAGCCCGCCAGCTCGCTCAAAAACTGCTTTACTTTTTCCGGCGAACCAGCCATGCTTTCTTCCAGAATAAAATCGGCATGGGTTTTATAGCCCAGCAGGTTCGCGCGGTCGTACCGCAACTGTACCATTTTCCCGATCAGTTGCTGGTTATCGTTTTTGTCGCTGTGAAAACCGCGCGAATTATACGCAACGAATAACTTTTTCCGCAGCTCCCGGCTATCGGCATAGGTCATAAACGGCTGATAACTCGGCGCTTGCAGCGTAAACACCCAGCCGGTTTTGCCTTTTTGTTTCGCCGTGGCCCTGGCCGCTTCCCGGGCAAATTCCGGTAACCCGGCCAGGTCTTTTTCGTCCGTGATTTCCAGGACGTATTCGTTCGTTTCGTTCAGCACATTCTCGCCAAACTGCAACGAAGCCTGCGACAGTTCTTTGTTGATCGCCCGGAATTTTTCCTTGTCGGCCTCTTTCAGATTAGCGCCATTACGGGCAAAACTCTTGTAGGATTTCTCGAGCAGCATCCGGTCTTCCCCGTCCAGCTTCAATTGATTCCGCTGGTCATAGACGGTTTTGACGCGCTTGAAAAGCTTCTCGTTCAGCGTAATATCGTTGCCGTATTCGGTCAGCAAAGGCGAGGCTTCCCGCACGATTTTCTGCAAGTCGGGGCTGGTTTCGGCACTGTTCAGGTTGAACATCACCGACGAAACGCGGCTGACCATTTCGCCGGCGCGTTCGAGTGCGACAATGGTATTTTCGAACGTCGGTGCCGCCGGATTGTTCACAATGGCGTCAATCTCCTTCCGGCCCATCGTCATGGCTTCTTTCAGGGCGGGGAGGTAATACTCGTTTTTTACCTGGTCAAACGGCACCGTCCCGTGCGGTGTCTTGAACGGTTGCAACAGCGGATTCTCACTCATTTTTGCTTTTTCAGGGGAGGGTTGGGCCAGTAGTGCGGGGCTTAAAGCCGCCAGCAGTACCGCCGAACGGGTCATTTTTCGAAGTGTAAACATAGTAAACTGCTCATAGGATTTCTCGCAGTTTACAAAATTACGATAAAAAAAGAAAACCGGCTTCGGATGAACGGAAACAATGTCAGTCTAGTGGCAATCAACACGTTATAGCCTGGCGAAACTGCAGCTTGTATGCGCGATTGGAAACGCCACAGCAAGCATTCTTCGCTGGTTAAGAATTTAATCTGGGGTTAAATACACTGTCCCTACCGCCAAATCCGATCTTTTTGGTCAGGCCATCGCCAGCAAGCCTGCTTCCCCCGGTATAAAACTGGGGGTTGGTATCGGTGGTGGGCGAAAATAAGCCGCCGACGCGGGTGAGTCGGTCAGGATCGTGTATCTTGCGGATCGATACCATTTTCCGATGCATACTGATTTTTCTCCCCCACTCACCCGCGCTCAGGAATCCCGCCTGGCCATCGAACGGCTTTACATCACGATGCGCCATCTGTTTAACCGGGGTTTTTATAAACCGTCCGGCGTGTCCGGTGAAGAAATCCGGCAGGCTTTGCTCACGCTCCGGCCGGAGATTTACGGTTCGGTCAACGACCCGCAACGGGTGGAACTCGATGGTCTGGTCTACGTCATGGACCGCTTACCGAAAGGCATCGAAGCCTGCCGGGTAATCACCCTCGTGTCGCGCGAAGGCTTCGAACATTCGCGGTTTCCGGTTTTGGTCCCGGCCAAACGCCGTCGGAATTGTTACCGGGTCGATGCAGAACAGATGGTGATCGAGGTCACGAACGGCCGCAGTGAAATCTACGACATCCTGACGCACCTGACGTTCATGTTCATGGAGGCTGACAAAATCCGGCAGAACGTTTTTCTGGAACGCGGCAACAAACTCCGCGAGTGGGAAAAACTGGAAGCCATCATCCAGTCGGGCGGCAGTGTCAAGGAAGACGAACGCGAACTGGCACTGATGTACCTCAGTTCGATCCTGGGCCGGACCTTTGAAGAAACCCAGCAGGCCTATTACCGGTTCGAAGAAACCGCCGGCACCAACAGCGGTTTGTTCCAGATTGTATACGGATTGGGCCGCACCTCGGTTCGGGAGATTCAGGAAAAGAACGTCGACCGCGAAATCAACTTTACGCCCATGCTCCGCGAACGCGTCGGGCAGCACCTCTACGGGGAGCGCTGGGCCACGCGCATTAAGCAATATATCGTTGAAAATGGCTGGTCGGAACGCCCGGTCCATATCATCAGCGCCAATCCGCATAGCGTGGTAAACTGCCTCTACGCGACAGCATCCCTGGCGGAAACGACATCTTGGGACAACCTGTTCGATCTGGCGTATAAACTCAGCCAGCCCGCCCAGCAGGAATTGCGTCGGCAGGTGGATGACTACGCCCACACCCACGGACTGCACGAACTGGAAGACCCGGGCGGTACCAACCTGCTCGTGCAATTGATCGACACGGCCCAGATCGACCCGAATGGCATTCCGGCCGAAATTGCGCACGACCCGGTTTTTATCCAGTCCGAAAAACCGCTGTTGCTGGTGATGGACTACGCATTTGGCGAACAGGCGTTCGAAACGCTGGACGAATTGCTAAAACCGTATGATTCGCACGAGGCCGAACCCTGCGAGCTGAAAGTCGCTTCCATTTCGATCATGGGCAAAGCCGGGATTCTGACCGGCGATAAAGGCGATCTGATGATTCCGACCGCGCATATTTTTGAAGGCACTGCCGACAACTACCCCCTCGACAACGACTTTTCAACCTCCGATTTTGAAGGCTTCGGCATCGGCGTCTTCGAAGGGGCCATGATCACGGTTTTGGGCACCTCACTCCAGAACAAAGACATTCTGTCCTACTTCAAAAATTCGTCCTGGAAAGCGATTGGGCTGGAAATGGAAGGCGCCCATTACCAGAAAGCCATCCAGTCGCACGCCAAAATCCGGGGCAGCGTCCGGCCCGACATCAAAATCCGGTATGCCTACTATGCTTCCGACAACCCGCTGATCACGGGTGCCACGCTGGCGTCGGGCAGCCTGGGCACACTGGGCGTGAAACCGACGTATCTGATTACGATGAAATGTTTGGAAAAGATTTTGAAACCATCCGAGTAGACGGCTTACCAACCCCGCTACAGACCTATTCTTTCCACAAATCCGCGAACAAGTTTGATTAATCGAAGACTTTGGACACTACGCTAACTTTTTGGAACAAGACTTTGTTAAATTTGTAACTTTTCCAAGAAATCAATCCATTGCCATCGTCTTCCCATGCCAACGCGCAATAAAGTCGTATCCAGTACCCCCGACGTCGTTCTGATCGGGGCTGGTATCATGAGCGCCACCCTCGGTGTTCTGCTGAAAGAGCTGCAACCTGATCTGACCATCGAAATTTTTGAGCGGCTCGACGATGCAGCCGCCGAGAGTTCCGATGCCTGGAATAATGCCGGAACGGGTCACTCGGCCTTTTGTGAACTCAACTACACACCGGAACTCCCTGACGGAACGATCGATACGAAAAAGGCCATCAAAATTGCCGAATCGTTCGAAATCTCCAAACAATTCTGGGCCCATCTGATTCAGGAAGGCTTTCTGCAGGATGCCCCTGATTTTATCCGAACCATTCCGCACATGAGTTTTGTGTGGGGCGACGCTAACGTGGAATACCTTCGAAAACGTTATGAAGCACTCCAGCAGAATCATCTCTTTCACGGAATGTTGTATTCCGAAGATGAGACCCAGCTGAAAAAGTGGATTCCGCTGGTCATGGAAGGCCGGAAAGAAGGGGAAAAAGTGGCCGCTACCCGAATGGATATCGGGACCGATGTCAACTTCGGGGCGCTGACCCGGGCGATGTTCTACCGCCTTTACAGCATGAAGGGTGTCAAAATCCATTTTGCCCACGACGTGCGGGACCTCTGGCGATCGAAGAGCCTGGGCGGCTGGAAAGTGCGGGTTGAAAACGTGACCACCGGCCAGGTCCGGGATATCCATTCCCGGTTTTTGTTCATCGGGGCCGGGGGCGGTTCGCTGCGGCTGCTCGAAAAATCGGACATTCCCGAAAGCCGGGGGTACGGCGGTTTTCCGGTCAGTGGGCAATGGCTCAAATGCACGAACCGCGAAGTTGTCGAACGGCATGCGGCTAAGGTTTATGGTAAGGCCTCGGTCGGCGCTCCGCCCATGTCGGTGCCGCACCTCGACACTCGCATGATCGGTGATCAGAAAGAATTGCTCTTCGGCCCTTACGCCGGTTTTTCGACCAAGTTCCTGAAACACGGTTCGTATATGGATTTACCGAAATCCATTCAGATGACCAACCTGGCCCCCATGCTGATGGCCGGTTTGCACAATATTCCGCTGACCAAATACCTCATCGAGCAGGTGATGCAATCGCCGGAAGACCGGCTGGCGGCCCTGCGCGACTATTTCCCCAACGCCCGCATGGAAGACTGGGAGCTTGAAATTGCCGGACAACGCGTTCAGGTGATCAAGAAAGACGACGAAGAAGGGGGCGTTCTGGAATTCGGCACCGAAGTGGTTAGTGCCGCCGACGGCAGCATTGCGGCCCTGCTGGGCGCGTCGCCGGGCGCTTCTACGGCGGTTTCGATCATGCTCGATTTGCTGAACCGGTGTTTTAAAGAACAGATGGCGTCACCGGAATGGCAGGCCAAGCTGAAGCAGATGATTCCGTCGTACGGCCAGTCACTGGCCCAAAACCCGCAATTAACGCAGGAAATCCGGGCGATGACCAGTGAGGCACTCGGTCTGGACATGGCCGTTTATACGACTGATTTAACCGATTAACGCCCTGTTTCTGAAGAGTTACCTTGCAGTAGCCGGCAGGCCTTTCGGACCGCCAACCCTGGGCACATCAAAACCGCTGATAGGAAGCAACTGTCTATAAAACACAAAAGGATGCCTTGGTCGGGCATCCTTTTGTGTTTTCCCGAAAACCGGACTATAGCGGCCCCGTAACCAGCTCGTCTTCCGCCGGTACGGTTTTCTTGCGATCGTTGAAAAATAGTACAAACAGTACCAGCACCACGGCGGCAATTCCGGCCGGAACCATCCAGACGGAGGTCCAGTTTACCTTGCCGTTTACGGTGTACATATCCGCCACAATACCCGCCAGTTTGGAACCGATGCCCATTCCGATTCCGTAGGTTGCCAGCGTGATCAGTCCCTGCGCCGATGACTTGATGCGCTCCCCGGCTTTGTTGTCGGTGTAAATTTGCCCGGTTACAAAGAAGAAGTCGTAACAGACGCCGTGCAGCACGATGGCAATGTACAGCATCCACTCGCCCGAACCGCCGTCGCCGTACCCAAACAGCAAAAACCGGATGATCCAGGCCACCAGCCCAACCACCAGCATGTACTTCACGCCCAGCCGTTTGAAGGCCAGCGGAATCATCAGCATGAAAAAGAATTCGGAAGCCTGGCCCAGCGACATTTTGTTCTCCACGTTGGTCATGCCCGAATCCGTCAGCGACGGGTTGGCCATGGCGTAGTAGAACGACAGCGGAATACAGATCAGGACCGAGGAAACAAAGAAAATCGCAAACGAACGGTCTTTCAGTAACTTAAACGCATCGACCCCCAAAATTTGCCCAACCGTGGCATTGGCGCTGGCTTTCGGGGGCGTGTCCGGCAACGTGAAGGAAAACAAACCGAAAAACAGCGCAATGTACATTGCAATCTCAAAAATGGTCGATTCCCCGCCGATATTCAGAAAACCGACAATGTTGGTGATGACAATCCAGGCCACCGTTCCCAGGACCCGAATGCCGGGAAACTCTTTTTCGGGGTTGGCCATGTGCTGCATCGCAATCGAGGTCGTCAGCGACATCGACGGGGCAAAGGTCAGGCAGTAGGCCAGAATCTGCCAGAAAAACGCGTCGGGATTTTTCTCCTGCACCAGAAAAAACAGAATGGCGGCTCCGGCCAGGTTCAGCACCCCCAGCACTTTCTGGGCGGCAAAATACCGGTCGGCAATCAGTCCGACGAAAAATGGGGCTACCAGCATCGCCAGCGAGAAAGCCGTGTAGGCGTTCCCGACCTGGTCACCGGTGGCATTCAATTGGGAAAAGAGGTACTTACTCATCTGTCCATACCAGGCCCCCCAGACGGAGTACAGCAGGAACATCATGAGGGAAAGTTGAATACGGGTTTTAAGCTTCATTGGGTTTGCGTAGAAGTTGATATAGGTTGAGCAGCGCGGAAGGCTTTTGCGGCTTTGAAGTTAAAAGAAATGCACCAAGCGTCAAACCGTCGACCGGGAAGTTTCAATTAAATCCCGGATTTCGGCGTTTCAGGCACCCGGTTTTCCATTTGGTAAAAAGTTCGATTTGGTCTGTCCCCACATTCCTTATTTTTGTGGCATGAAACTGATTTACGCCCTCTTAACCATCACATTGTTTTCGACCAGCACCGCCGTTCGGGCCCAAAAGGTCGATCTCGACCGGTTTTATTTCGACGCCGGTTATTTAATTCTTCCGAAAGAATATACTCCGGCCAACCAGCGCACCTTCGGGGTTCGGGTCATCAGCTCCCCCTCGGTGGCGTCGGCTTACCCGGATGCCGCGGTTTACGAAAAGATCGGCCTGTCGGGATTCGAACGCGTCGAGAACAATCCGGCCGTCGGGATTCAAATCGAATTTGGCAACGTTCGGTTTGAGAAAAGCGACACCAAAATCCGCACCGAAGAAAAAAAGGACAAGGACGGCAAGGTTACCAGCAAAACCGACTATTATTCCATCACGGTCCGCTACAGTTTTAGTGGCAACTACAAAATTCTCGGCACGCGTACCGACGAAAAATCCCTGAGCCGGAAAGAAAAAGAGAAAGCCAGGAATCTGCAAAGCAACCGGTTTTTGCAGGGTGCTTCGCAGGCCGACCCAACCAAAAGCGTCACAACCAGCGGTTATTTCCCAACTGAATTATCGTATACCACCATCGAGTACAAGAACCTGGCCGACGCCCGGCGCTACATCGACCAGAACCAGCAAACGATCCGCACGGACCTGATTACCAAGTACGTCAACGACGCTCTCGTTCGTGTCAACGAGGATGCCAACCGCTGGTACGGGTATGTTCCGACCCAGACGCGGGAGTTTTTGTGGATTCTCGATTCCAAAAGCCACCCCGAATACCCGATCCAACAGGAAGCCATCAAGGCCGTGAAGGAGTTGTCGAAGCGGATGGTGGCGACCCAGCCCATCGACCAGCTGGCCCGCGATCTGCAACCCGTGCTGGATTATTTTCAGGAACTGAAAAACAAGTATCCCGGCAGCGACAAGCGGAACCAGAAAATGCGGTATTCGGCCTTTTACAACCTGATGGTCCTGAATTATTTCCTCGACCGGCCCGATCAGGCCTTAGTGGAAGCCGATGGTTTGATTAAAAATGGGTACGATACCAAAGACGGCGAGCGCTACGCGGGCTGGTCGGAGGAACTGAAGAAGATGCTGGACAAACACCAGATGACCTCCCGGCACGTTCAGTAAGCGCAACGGCTGGCACCGTTCGTCGGCGGCTAAACCCTTCCCGGGTTGCAACTGGTCCCAAACTTTCCTATTTTTCAAGCTGTTGAAACCGGTTACCGGCTCCACGGGCCCACGAACGGCGGTTTCGATCGTTTGAAGCGGAATGCTATGAAGTTTGTTACCGATCTACTTATCCCGGTACTGGTGAGTGCCCTGATGGGGCAAGGCATTATTAGCCTGCTCCGCCGGTTTATCAATACGACGGTTCGGCTGCCACGCTGGGATATTTGGCTACGCCGGTTTTGGCTATCCGCTTTTGGTTTCATTCTGCTCGACCTGCTCATTGCCACCAACGAGTACCGGGCCGACGACTGGTATTTCATCAGCGTGATTCTGGCGGTTATTCTGACACTGATCCTGTCGCGCCACTACCGTCCTTCGCTGATCCTGCTGGTCGCGATGCTTCCGATCACCCTGTTCATTCTGGCAATAGTTTTTCTGTTCACGTTCGATTATGGGGAGCAGTTAGCCAGTTTGTGGGCGTATATTTCCGTTGGCTTCGGTTTTTCAGCCCTCTGGCTGGTTGCCTTTGTCGTTATGGCGTATCGCCAGCGGAAAACCATCGAAAGTGAGCGGCTCGCCCGGCTGGAGAATGAGCGAATCCTGAAAGCCAATGAAGCCCAGAAAGCCGAACTGGAACGGCTGGTGGTGGAACGAACGGCCATCATCCAGCAACAAAAGGAAGCACTGGAACACGCCCTTGCCCAACTGAAAGCAACGCAGGACCAGCTGATTCAATCGGAAAAACTGGCTTCCCTTGGCAGCCTGACGGCCGGTATTGCGCACGAAATCCAGAATCCGCTGAATTTTGTCACCAACTTCGCCGATGTGTCCACCGAATTGATTCAGGAAATGCGCGAAGAAGTAACCCAGCTTGAACAGGCGGGCCCGGTTTTACCGGAATTACTCGGTTTTCTGGACGACAACCTTCGAAAAATTACGCACCACGGCCAGCGGGCTTCGGCCATCGTGAAAGGAATGCTGGAACACTCCCGCTCCTACAATGGCGAACGGGAGCTTACGGACCTGAATGCCCTCGCTGACGAATATAGCAAATTGGCGTACAACGGTTTTCGGGCTAAAAACAAAGCGTTCCAGGTCGAACTGGTCCGGCAAACCGATCCGGTTCTGGCGAAAGTACCGGTGGTACCGCAGGAAATCGGGCGGGTGTTGCTCAACCTGCTGGACAATGCTTTTTATGCCGTTTTCGTAAAAAAACAACGCTCCGGCGGTTCCTACCACCCGACCGTAACGATCAGCACCCGACAGCAAGACGGGCGCATCGAAATGCGGATTGGGGACAATGGCACGGGAATCGACAACGCCATTCAGCCGAAGCTCTTCCAGCCGTTTTTCACCACCAAACCCACCGGAGAGGGCACCGGTCTCGGGTTATCGCTCTCCTACGACATCATCACGAAAGGCCACCGGGGTACGCTGAGTGTTCAGAGTCAGCCGGGTGAAGGAACCGAGTTTATCATT
This sequence comes from Larkinella bovis, assembly GCF_042655385.1. Taxonomy (NCBI): domain Bacteria; kingdom Pseudomonadati; phylum Bacteroidota; class Cytophagia; order Cytophagales; family Spirosomataceae; genus Larkinella; species Larkinella bovis. The sequence continues at coordinate 1,469,183 of NZ_JBHSMA010000001.1, forward strand.
AGCCTGCCCATCACCTAAGGGCCGGGCGATTAGTCTTCAATCATTTTCAGCAGCTCATTCAGTTTCAGCAGTGCTTCGATGGGCGTCAGGGTGTTGATGTCCATTTTCCGGAGCTTCTCCTTCACAGCTTCGGCTTTCGGATCACCCGCATCGAAGATTTTGAGAGTAATGTCGTTGGCTTTGGGCATTTCCCGCAGGGTTTCGCGTTTGGTATCCCCCGCCCCTTCGCGCTGGCTTTCGAGTTCCCTCAGAATTTCACCGGCCCGGCTGACAATTTTCGCCGGCATGCCGGCCATCTGCGCAACGTGAATCCCAAAGCTATGTTCGCTCCCGCCCTCTTTGAGCTTCCGCAGGAAAATGACTTTATTGCCCATTTCCTTGACGGCCACGTTGAAGTTTTTGATGCGTGGCAGATCCGTCGCCAGTTCGTTCAGCTCGTGGTAGTGCGTCGCAAACAGCGTCTTGGCCCGATATTGCGGGTGGTTGTGCAGGTATTCGGCAATCGACCAGGCAATGGAAACCCCATCGTAAGTACTGGTTCCCCGCCCGATTTCGTCCATGATCACCAGGCTTCGTTCGCTGAGATTGTTCAGAATGCTGGCGGTTTCGGTCATTTCCACCATGAACGTCGATTCGCCCCGTGAAAGGTTGTCGGACGCTCCAACCCGGGTAAAGATCTTGTCGACGATACCGATTTCGGCCTCCGACGCGGGCACAAAACATCCGGTTTGCGCCATCAGCACGATGAGAGCGGTTTGCCGCAGCAGGGCGGATTTCCCGGCCATATTCGGGCCGGTAATGATGATGATCTGCTGCGTTTCGTCGTCCAGGTACAAATCATTCGGCACATACGGTTCGCCGGGTGGGAGTTGCTGTTCAATCACCGGGTGCCGTCCGTCCTTGAATTGCAGCACCCGGGTGTTGGTGATGGTCGGTTTGACGTAGCGGTTTTTCTCGGCAACTTTAGCAAACGACGCCAGCACATCCAGCACCGAAATCACGCGGGCGTTCTGCTGAATGTGGTTGACGTATTCGCCGGCCGCCAGCACCAGATCGTTGAACATCCGCTGTTCGATCATGAAAATCTGGTCTTCGGCATTCAGGATCTTGTCCTCGTATTCCTTGAGTTCGGGGGTTATGTAGCGCTCGGCGTTCACCAGCGTCTGTTTACGAATCCAGTCCTCCGGCACGCGGGACTTGTGGGCGTTCGACACTTCCAGGTAATAGCCAAAGACCTTGTTATACGCCACTTTCAGCGAGCTAATGCCCGTCCGCTGGATTTCCCGGTTTTGCAGTTGCACCAGAAAATCCTTGCCCGAAAATGCAATGGCATGCAGCGCGTCCAGATCGGCATTAACCCCGCTCTGGATCATCCCGCCCTGGTTGCTCACCACCGGCGCTTCCTCCTTCAGTTCGGCTTCAATCCGGTCGACCAGAAAAGTGCACGGATTGAGCTGATCGGCGTACTTTTTGATCGACGAGCTGACGGGCTGCTGCGCGAGGGCCGTAATCAATAATTCCTTGATGGGCAGAATATGCGCCAGGGAGCGTTTCAACTGCACCATTTCACGCGGGGAAATCCGCCGGACGGCCACTTTGGAAATCAGCCGTTCCAGATCCCCAATCTGCTTCAGATGCTGGCCAAGAGCCTCCCGCAGGCTCAGCTGGCCGTCGTCCGACTGACTGTCTTTGAGCAGTTCTACGGTATTAAGTCGTTCTTCGATCAGCGGCTTGTCTTTCAGCGGCAACAACAACCATTTACGCAGCAAGCGCGCGCCCATTGGCGTTAGCGTCTGATCCAGAATCTGAATCAGCGGAATGCCGCCTTCCTGCTGCGCCGACACCAGTTCGAGGTTGCGGATCGTAAACCGGTCGAGCCAGACGTATTTATCTTCTTCCAGCCGGGTCAGCCGGGCAATGTGACCGACATCCTTATGCTCCGTTTCGTTCAGATAATGGAGCACCACGCCCGCGGCCACGATGCCGTCGGCCAGGCCTTCTACCCCAAATCCTTTCAGCGACGAGGTCTGGAAATGCTGGGTCAATAAAGGATACGAAAAGTCGTAGGTAAAGGCCCAGTCTTCCAGCGTGTAGGTATGAAATTTGTCGCCGAACAATTCCACGAAATCTTTCCGGTATTTCTTGCAGAACAGAACCTCCGACGGATTGAAGCTTTGCAGCAACTTATCAATATAGGCGGTATTTCCCTGCGACGTCAGGAACTCGCCCGTCGAGATATCCAGAAAGGCCACCCCAAACTGGGCTTCCGCCCCCGTTCCTTTCGCGAAATGCACCGCAGCCAGGTAATTATTGCGCCGGGTATCCAGCACGTTATCGTTGAACGAAACCCCCGGTGTAACCAGTTCAGTAACGCCCCGCTTCACGATACCTTTGGCCATCGCCGGGTCTTCCAGCTGGTCGCAAATCGCCACGCGTTCGCCCGCCCGAACCAGTTTCGGCAGGTAGGTATCCAGAGAATGGTGCGGAAAACCGGCCAGGTCCTCGTTGGCACCACCATTATTGCGTTTCGTCAGGGTAATGCCCAGAATCCGGCTCGCTTTCACGGCGTCTTCGCCGAAGGTTTCGTAAAAATCTCCCACGCGAAAAAGCAGAATCGCTCCGGGGTATTTGGCTTTAATCTGATTGTATTGCCGGTTTAAAGGAGTCTCGGCGGTTTTCTTAATGGGTTTACTCAAGGTGGTATTTTTCACAAATTGCGTCTGCTTAATTTAAACAAAAATACGAAATTTAGGGAGAGGGCGACCAGAAAAAACCGGGTTATTGTCGATAAGTCCCCATTTGTTTGGGCTTCCTGAAAACTGTTTATACTTTGCCGAACAATCCATCCGGCCATGCCCGTCGGCCGTTTTCTTCCGTATTTTGCCTTCCTGCTAACCTGCCGTATGCCGGTGGTTTACGGGAACGTGGTGTTTCACACTAGCGGCCATCCGACCGCTCGAAACCCTACGGCGTTCCGGAGGAACGGCTGGCCATCGCCAGGGCCCGGAAACAGTCTTCAATCACTTTTTCATTTCCATTGAACCTAGTCAAATGCCGAGAAAAATAAGTCTTGACGAACTCAATCGTCTGTCGGTCGAAGCGTACAAAGAAGCCGAAAAAAAACCGTATTGCCTGATTCTGGATAACGTCCGGAGCCTCAACAACGTCGGGTCCGTGTTTCGTACGGCGGATGCGTTCCGGGCCGAAAAAATCTACTTGTGCGGCATTACCGGCACCCCGCCCCACCGCGATATCACGAAAACGGCACTGGGTGCCACGGAGTCGGTGGACTGGGAATATGTTTCGGACGTCATTGAACTGACCGAGCGCCTGAAAACCGCCGGGTGGCTCATTGCCGCCATCGAGCAGGCGGAAGGAAGCGTCGAGTTACAGGAATTTAGCCCGTTACCCAACAAAAAAGTTGCGTTTGTGTTTGGCAATGAAGTTGCTGGAGTGCACAACGATGTCGTTGAAAAAGCCGATCTGGTACTGGAAATCCCACAGTACGGCACCAAACATTCGCTCAATATCGCCGTCAGCGCCGGAATCGTTTGCTGGGATTACCTGACAAAGGTTAACAAAAACTTAACGTAACCCTTTTGTTTTTACCATATCTTTCGTAGTTGTTTGTAGATTTTTTTCATACCACAGTTCCATTTAAAGAGCACCCTTCATGAAGACTAAAAAGAAGTCGCTGGCAGCCGAAATTGCCACCTCGATCGAAACTAAATTATCCGAAGCCGGAGAACAATCCAAAAAAGTAAAGAAAGCGATCGAGAAGTCAGCGAGTAAACTGGCCGACCGAATTAGCAAACTTTTCAAGAAAGAAGACGACAAGAAGAAAAAGCAGGCGGCAAAAGCCAAGAAAAAAGCCGACGAAAAAGCCAAGAAGGTTACCAAAAAAGCGAAGAAAGTGACGGCCAAAGCTGACAAAACCGTTGAGCCCGGCCCCGTTACGCCCGAAAAAGAAGCCGCAGAGGTCAAAGCCGCAACTCCGGCCCCGAAAGCACCCGCGAAACCCAAAGCCACGCCCAAACCGGCTGCCACCCAAGCCCCGCGAGCCCCCCGAAAAGCACCTGCTCCGGAAACAACTCCCTCGGAAGCTTGATGTAGAGGGGGTTGACTAAATTCGTAAACTTTTTATGCGCAGGGTTCCGGCTCTGCGCTTTTTTGTTTTCAACCCAAAAACCGGTAAGCACCTACTAATCTGCCACTTAGCATTTTTTTCTGTCTGTTAATTAGTAATCACTAAGTATTTTTCTACCGACAATTTGTTTTTTATTACTAACATAGCTTGAATTACAACTTATTATTCAAGTAATTAGCAAAATATCAATATCGCAACACCTGTCTGATAAATAGAAATATTTTCTAATTTCCCGTTCGGTTACCCTCCTGCCTTCCAGCGATGGAAAGCTTCCATAGAGTACCCTTTTGCTGACTATTCATAAAAAGATTCTTATAAAGAAAGCTGACTTTTAAAAAATTCATTCGTCTAAACGGAGTATAGTCTATCAAGCCCTTTTCTCTGGCGTATCTATGTCGCGACTGACTACCCGTATTCTGATTGTGCTATCTGTCCTCTCGATCGTTGGCATCGTGGCCACTCAGGTATACTGGGTTCGGAAGGCTTATGAAGTGCGCGAACGGCAATTTTTGCAAAACGCAACCAAAGCGCTCGGTCAGGTAGCCCGGCGTGTAGCCCAGCCCGCAGCCGGTGTTCCGGTTGACGTTCAGGTTGTCACCTTATCCCCGGCGTATTATCTGGTCACGCTCAATGCTCCGATCAATCCGAGAAAACTGGAGTTTTTCCTGTCTGCCGAATTGCAGATTCATCAGATACTGACGCATTTTGAGTACGGCGTTTATGATGATCAGGCGGGTCAGCTTGTTTACGCCAACTCGACCAGGCACGAAAACGAATCCTCGCTGTCAACCCCGTCAGGTGTTCCGTCAGTTGCTTCGCCCTACTATTTCGTGGTTCGATTTCCCAATCAGGTTCATTACCTGACCCAGCAACTGGATACCTGGATTCTGGGCTCCATGATTGTTTTGCTGATTACCAGCTTCTTTGTCTATCTGTTTTACCGGATGCTGACGCAGAAAACCCGGACGGAAGATCAGCGGGAGTTTATCAATAACATGACCCACGAATTACAGACGCCCATTAGCTCAATCAAGATAGCAGCAGACGTTCTTTCTTCCCCCAAGATTATGGAGCAGCCCGAGCGGATGCTCAAATACGTTCGGATGGTTCAGGAAGAAACCTTGCGTCTGCAACAGCAGGTTGAAACGGTTTTGACCGTAGCCCGAGCGGAAAAGAAGGGAGCGTTCAATCTCCAGCCCGTTCCCATCGACATGCACGAATTGCTCTATCAACTGGCCGAGCGTCACGGTGATTATCTGCATCTGGAACTGGATGCTCATTATTCAGTCATTCAGGCCGACCGGTTGCACGTAGGCAATGTTTTGGGAAACCTAGTGGATAACGCCCTGAAATATTCCCCGGTCAACCCGGTTATTCGGCTGATGACTCGCAACGAAAATAGTCAGTTCGTGCTCATGGTGCAGGATAACGGCATCGGAATAGCGCCGGAACATCAACCGCATATTTTCAATGCCTATTACCGGGCCCCTGGCGCTAACCATCACAGTGTCAAAGGGTTTGGCTTAGGACTGAGTTACGTTCAGAAAATCGTAAAAGCACATCGCTGGAAAATTGCCCTGACCAGTGCGCTCGGGCAGGGAAGTACGTTCAGCATTCGAATTCCCCAGCCCATTGTTCATCCGTTCAGCCAAAACCGCAAATCGGTTTTGAATAGCGACGAGCTATAAAAGAAAAGCGTTACAACCAGAAAGCAGAATGGCTTGCGGTAAGGCAAGCCATTCTGCTTTTTTATGACGAAGTACCAGGGCTTACTTGGCCGCTTTTTCCGTAGTTGCAGCCGGTTTTACCCGCATGATCCCGTTCATGATCCGCCAGTGGCCCGGGAAGGTACAAACGAAAGGATAATCGCCCGGTTGGGCCGGAGCCGTGAATTTCAGACGATACGTCTGCTCCGGATTAACGAGCGGAGAGGCCGCGACCACTTGCGGAATCGTCGGAACATAATTCTTTTCGGCGCCGTCTTTCGCGGTAATCATTTTGTCGGCCGCTGCGCCGATAATTTCCAGCGATTTCGGTTTTCCGACGACAATATTATGTTGCATAGCATCGATATTCTCAAAAATGATCTCTACCGGTTTTCCGGCCGTCACGGTAAATTCCTTCTTGTCGAACTGCAGTGCTTCCTTGATGGGTTTAATGCGAACGGTTTCCACATTCGGGTCAACGGCTGGCTCCGCCGACACACCCCAGGCCTGTAAAACCCGGCTCATGCGGTCGCGACTTTCAGAAGGGATTGTATTGACCAGACTGGCGACAAACGCTTTGTCAGCGTCGTTCAGCGTCGCTTTCCGGCGGAATCCCCACCCCTCAGAAATCCCTTTAACGATAGCCGTGCGGCCCGCCGGATCAAGCTCTTGTGAAGTTCGTAACAACGCAATGATCGATTCGGTGGGAGCGGCTGCGGTATAATTCCGAATGGCCCGCTCCAGCACAAACGCGTTCATGTTTTGCGGAGGCCGGTACGTTAATTTATGCACCAGAACGTTATTCCGCTCATCGCCTTCAGCCAGCACATTTTTATCATCAACGGTAGCCACAATCGAATAGTCACCAGCTTTCTCGAAGGAAACCCCGAAATTCGTATTCCAGGGACCATTGTTGCCTTCCTGAATCGTGACGGTCTCGCCCGGTTTGATACCGGACGTATGTTTCTGGCTCACGTACTCCAGTTTCCGGCCCTGGCCTTCAATCCGGATATTGAGCGGAATGGGCGTTCCTTCCGGAATGGACGCGCCCCCCTTGTTGGTTACTTCCACAAAAATCCGGGCGGGTTCGCGCACAAACGGCGAAGTCGGTTCCGTGCGAATTTTGGTCACGACCAAATCCGGCTGATTTCCCGAAGCAGATGCAGCTTGCGTCGTGGTTTGAGCAGCCATCGCGCCATGGTCGTGGTGACCACTCATCGATTCCGGCTCTTTCGGGGCGGTTCTGCTGTTCTGAGCCAATTGTTTGAGAAAACCCTGCAACAACTTGCCGTCATGGCTGGTTAAGGCGCAGGCAAAGGCATCGGGCAACCACCGGTCATTCAGTTCTTTCGCGTTGCTCAAACGGGTCAGAATGGCGGTTTCGGCCGCCGGAGAGCCCGGCATTTCCGACAACGCCAGCAGCGTGTTCAGCACCACCAACGGTTCCTGATCATTCAGTGAATTCGCCTGTAGCAACGCATTGACCGAAGCTTCGTTCCGGGGCAACACCTGAACGGCGGTTTTCCGCACCCCGGCACACGCGTGCTTCAGGGCCGCGGTCGCCGTTTGCAACACACGGGCATCCGAACCATCCAGCACACCTAAACCCTGTAGCGTCCAGAGCGCGTGAATGGCGGCCGGATTGATTCCGATTTCGTCCAGCGACTGGTCTTTCACCAGTTCAATCAATTGCGGCACTACATCTTTCTGCCCCCGTTCCACCAGCAAGCGCTGGGCGGTTTGCCGCCAGAACATGTTGTTATTCTTTAAAGCCGCCACCAGTTCCTGCGGACGATCCTTGCTCAACGATAAAGGGGTGTACACGGGTGCTTTTTTGTAACCGATGCGGTAAATCCGTCCGTGCGTATAGTCCCGCAAATCGGTTTCGTAGGCATTTCCCGGTCCGTTTTGGGCACCCTTCGGTGTCGGGTTGTGCTGAATGATAAAGCTGTACCAGTCGACGACCCATACCGCCCCGTCGGGACCTACTTCGGCAAAAACCGGAGCGACCCATTCGTCGGCGCCCGCCAGCAGGTTAAAGCCCAGCCCTTCCGTATCTTCGAAGTCCGTACCATTTTTCACCATAATATTCTGGTGAACAATATGCCCTGTCGGTTCCGACACGAAGGCAACCTTGTTCCAGTAAGCTTTCGGAAAGGCCCGCGCGGTGTAAAAATTATGCCCGGCTGCCGCCGTGAAACCACCAAACACGTCGACCTGCCGAACCTTTTCGGTGATTGGCTTCATGTCTTTATGCGTATCGGTGCTGCGGCTTCCGCTCCCACTTCCACCCGGAAAATACCGGTGGGGAATTGCCAGATACCAGCCGTGCGAGTTGTTAGCCGTCGACCCAAAAACATCCCCGGTTTCGTTGAACGCGAATCCCCAGGTGTTATTCGATGTGCTGGTAACATATTCCAGTTTTGAACCGTCCGGTTTGAACCGGAAAAAGCCCTGGCCGAACTTCAGGCTGTCGGCCCCGACTTTACCCACAAAACCGGAATAACCGACGCAGCCCCAGATCCAGTTGTCAAAACCAACGTGCAGGTTGGAGGGGCCGGCATGGGTATCACCCGTGCCAAAACCGGTGAACAGAATCTTTTTCTCATCGGCCTTGTCGTCACCGTCGGTGTCTTTCAGGAACAACATATGAGGTGCCTGGGAAACAATGACTCCACCATTGTAAAAGGTCAGCCCCGTCGGAATACTCAGTCCGTCGGCAAACCGGGTAAATTTATCGGCCTTACCATCTCTATTCGTGTCTTCACAGATCACAATGTAGTCTTTCCCACCGCTGTCTTTCCGCTCATTGGGATAATCCTGGGTAATCAGGACAAAGAGCCGTCCGCGCTCATCCCAGGCCATGGCGATCGGGTGCATGACATTGGGCTCGTGCGCAAATAATTCAAGGGTGAAATCGACCGGCACCTGTATGTGCTTCATCGATTCTTCGGGTGACAGGGCCAACTGCCGGAGTTGTGGTCCGGAGCGTTTTTCGTAGTTTGGCAGATTGGCTTCGACGTATTGGAAGGCCTGCGGTTTCAATCCATCGTGCAAGGCTTTGACTTTGTCGCCAACGGCCCACAAAATACCCTGTTCCAGCAAGGCCTGAAAACCGGGTACGGTCCAGGTGCGCTGGTCGTGACCGTAAGCCGTATAGAAAACGCGGCCTTTGCCGTAGTTTCGGGTCCAGGTATAGGGTTCGGTTTTCTGACCCGGCCGGTTGGCCGCTACCATATCCTTCTCCTGATCGGCTTTGATGTCGCGTACCGCCAGCACGTTGTTATCGGGCTGGAGTTTGTCGTGGATATATGTTTCGTCGTACGCCTTGAACGGTTTCAGCCCCATAATGGCCGGGTGGCCAGGCTGCACGGTCAGCGTCTGGATGGTGTCCATCCGGTGGCGCCAGAACTGTCCGCCCACCATTTTGACATACTCCGACGAATTCCGGAAACAGTACGAAGCACAGTGCACAGGAATCAATCCCTTGCCGCCGGCCACGAAATCGATCAGGGCTTTTTCCTGCGGGGCCGGAAGGCTGTCCCAGTTCGCATAAATCAATAATCCGTCGTATTTCGCCAGGTTCTCGGCATTGAGGTCCTCCAGCCGGTCGGTATACGTGAAGTTGATTCCTTTGCTTCCCAGCGCTGCCATTATTTCGGGGACACGCTCGGCCGGTCGGTGGTGACCGTGATCCCCCAGAAACAGAATTTCCGTCCGGCGCGGGCCCTCGGTGTTGGCCGAAGTACTCGCTCGTCCTCCCACACTGCCTGAACTACTACCCGACTGCTGGCGGGCACAATCGGTCATCAGGACCAGCAGGCTCAGGATTAGGAATAGGGTATACTTTTTCATAATGGGTTGGTTTAACACGTTGGTATTGAAGAAAAACACCGGACAACCGCAGGGAGAACATCAGATGGAAGGACGCGTTTCGCCGGTGTTTTTCCGAAATTACAAACTCTTGAAATCCGGCAGGTTTTTCAACTTGCCGCCTTCCATGGCCGAATCGTGAGCCAGAATACCAACGCTCGTCCAGTTGGCCGATTGGGCTGCGTTCGGGAATGGATCGCGGTCTTCGACAATGGCCGACACGAATTCGTGCACCATGTGCGGGTGCGAACCACCGTGACCGCTTCCCTGCGTGAACGACAGGTGCGTATTTTCGGCCAGATCGTAAACACCCTGCGTGGTAAACTGCTGAATTTCAGCGGGTAGATAATGGGCATAATCCGGCACTTTTACCTTTTCCGGAATTTCGTGTTCGGGCTTTTTCGCCGTATGAATCACCGGATCTTCGCCTTCGATCAGCGGCCATTCGAACGATTTTTTCGATCCGTATACCTCAAAACTTTCCCGATATTGACGGGCCGTGTCGAACAGGGACCGATACACATACGCCGACAAATCACTGTCTTTGAACTTGATATGCGCCGACTCAATGGCAAACGGTGAATTGTAATGCGCAATCAGTTCTTCACGGATGGTGCCCGAACCGAAGCACGACACATATTCGGCTTCCAGTTTCAGCAGGGCCGAAACCGGGCCTACGCAGTGCGTCGCGTAGTGCATCGGCGGCAAACCGGGCCAGTAACCGGGCCAGCCATCCATATCCTGCTGGTGGCTCGCTTTCAGAAACTGAACTTTTCCGAGTTCACCTTTTTCATACAACTCCTTGACAAACAGAAACTCCCGGCTATACACCACCGTCTCCATCATCATGTATTTCTTCCCGCTTTCCTGGCAGGCTTTCACAATTTCCAGGCACTCTTCCACCGTTGTCGCCATTGGAACCGTACAGGCAACGTGTTTCCCCGCCCGCAAGGCTTTCAGCGATTGTTCGGCGTGGTTGTGAATGGGCGAATTGATGTGAACGGCATCGACGGCGGGATCGGCCAGCAGGTCGTCGATGTTACTATACCGTTTTTCAATGCCGAAAGCGTCACCAATTTCGTTGAGTTTGTCGGTGTTACGCTGGCAGATGGCATACATGTTCGTATGCGGGTGACGTTGATAAATGGGGATAAACTCGGCACCAAAGCCAAGCCCTACGATGGCAATATTGATTTTCATACGCATAGGACGGATCGTTCCATCCGTCTTTCGTTGGGATTTAGATGCGACCGAAACCCTGCATTGAATTCGGTCCCGGGGTTTAAAAAGTATAAAAGGTAATCGTTTTGCCGTTTATAGTGGCCGATGCGGTTTTTGTTGCGACCAAGAACACGCCCTACTCAATCGTTCCATTCCGGCTTATTCCTATTTATTCTCAATCAATTACTACAAAAGTAGGGAACAAATTAGGATTCTTCACGGCTTTTATTGCCAAATACCGGTTTTATTTTAACCAAAAAAGTTTGATAAATTTGCAAACAACAGCAAAAGAGAGCACAATCATGCGCAATGCCCTCCGAAAAGACCTGGAACCCGTCGCTTCTTCCTTTATCATAAAAGAGCTTGTTGAACCTCACTTCGACCAGAACTGGCATTTCCACCCCCACTTTCAGTTATTTCTGGTAGAGGAGGGAACCGGAACCCGCTTTATCGGCGATTCCATTAAACCGTTTTCGGAAGGCGATCTGGTATTTTTGGGGCCTAATCTGCCCCACCTCTGGCGGAGCGATCACGCCTTTTTCCAGCGGGATTCGGGCCTAACGACCCGGGGCATTGTCGTGTATTTTTCGGAAGATTTTCTGGGTGATCATTTTTTCGATAAGCCGGAAATGAACCTGATCCAGCAATTACTCGAGCACGCCCGGCGCGGCCTCGAATGGACGGGCCCCACCCGGTTGCGGGTGCAGGAAGCCCTGCAACACCTGGTGACCCATCCCGTCAACTTCAACCGCGTCCTTACCTTTTTGCAGCTGCTCGACGAGCTTTCCCATGCTTCCGATTACCGGTTTATTACCAGCCTTGGCTACACCAATACCGTTAAACCATCGGAAAAGGACCGGATGCAGCAGGTGCACAATTACGTGCTGGGCCATTTCCACGACGACATCAGTCTGGATACCGTCGCCGATCTGGCGGGTATGACGCCCCCCGCTTTTTGTCGGTATTTTAAGGCCCGCGCCAACAAAACCTTCTCCGAATTCGTGTCAGAAATCCGGATTGGCCACTCGTGTAAGTTACTGATGGAAGGAAAGTTAACCGTAACCCAGGTCAGCTACGAAAGCGGTTACCGGACCCTTTCCAACTTTAACCGGCAGTTCAAAGGCATTACGGGTCAGACCCCGTCGGAATACGTCCGGACCGTGCGGGCCGTATAAGCGGTTGTATGGGGAGCCTTATGCCATTGTACCGCAAAAACCGGCCACCAAATCAACGGAATGAAGCCATCGCTTTCTACCCATGAGGGAAATGGACCAACCCGGTTTTACGGATCATCAAAAAGACTCAACTGGCCTTTCCGTAAAAACCGGCTGGTATCCAGAGGTGGAAAACCTTCAGTCGGTAAATACTTTCGAACGGCAATACGATGAAGTTGCCGGATCTGCTCCGCCATCTTTCCTTCACCCGACATGCGGGTGCCGAAGCGGGAATCGCTTAGTTGTCCGCCGTGGCAGTCGCGAATCTGGTTCAGTACCTTGTCGGCCCGATCGGCGAAATTTTTCCGAAGCCAGTCTTCAAACAACGGGCCAATCGCCCCATTAAGTCGAACGAGGGTATAACCGGCCCAGACCGCCCCATTGTTGGCCGCTTCCTCCACCAGCTTCGGAATTTCCTTCGCATTCAGGCCGGGAATGATCGGTGCCGTCATTACCCCCACCGGAATCCCGGCGCTCGCCAGTTCCTTCATGACCTGCAACCGACGCCGGCCCGTCACCGTGCGAGGCTCCATGACCTGCCGCAGCGGCTCGTCCAGCGTGGTAAGGGTTACCAGGACCACCACCAGATGCTGCGCGGCCAGTTGTTGCAATAAATCTTTGTCGCGCAGCACCAGGGCGTTTTTGGTAATAATACTAACCGGATTTCGGTAAAGCAGGCATAGTTCCAGAATCCGGCGGGTTAGCCTGAAACGTCGTTCGGCGGGTTGGTAACAATCCGTGTTGCCCGACAAATGAATGACTTCCGGCTGGTATTTTTTCGACAAAAATTCCTTTTCCAATAATTCCGGCGCATTCATTTTCACGAGAATCTTGCTCTCGAAATCCAGACCGGCGGAATAACCCCAGTATTCGTGCGAATTGCGGGCGTAACAATAAATACAGCCGTGTTCACATCCCATATACGGATTGACGGAAGCAACGAACCCAATGTCCGGACTGTGGGGGCGACTAACAATCTTTTTGGGCAGTTCTTTAAAAAACCGGGTTTGGACGGTCGGCTCCGGAAAATCCTCATCGGGAACATTCGGTCCGGGGTCAAGTTCTATGTGCAGTTTTTGAAACCGATTCCGGGTATTCAACTGGGCTCCGCGCCCCCGAACATAGTCATCCTCCATAGCGTGTGTTTCAGAAGTGTCAGACAATAATATAAGTAAAATATATAACATACAACTCAAACACAATTTCTTTTGTTTACCAGACTTAATTAGGGGCGAATCGGCTGTTAATTTTTCTTAAAAAACCGCCGTTCGTTGCCAACCTATTCGTTTATAGCGAACTTGCCACGGATTATGAGATTTCTGTTTGTCTTTCTTTTTATCTCCTGTGCTGCCTGGGCCCAGCCACCCAAATACATCCTTGGTAAAGTCCTGGATCAGGAAACCGGCAAGGGTGTCGGCAATGCCAGCGTTATCAACAAACGCTCCCTGGCGGTCGGGCGCACCAACCAGCTCGGTAATTACTATTTGCAGGTAAAACCGGGGGATTCGGTTGTGGTGACCAGTCCAACCCACGGCCGCCGGGCTTTCCTGTGGGACGGTACGACCCAGGAACCGGTGATGCGGATGAAACGCGAACTGGCGGATAATGTCATCACGCTGAATGAAGTGACGGTTCGGGGCAAACAGGAAGCTGAACTCAAGCGCGAACTCGAACAATTGCTGAGCGAACCGGAAGCAAAGCGGGGTGTGTCGGCGGAGCAGGTGCTGGACCGGGCGGCTTCGGGGTCGGTGATTACGCTGCTGTACGAAGCGTTCAGCAAACGCGCCAAAGCCGACCGAAAAGTCCTGGTTTTGATGCAGGAAGATCGTCGGCACAAGCTGGCTGTGTACCGGTTCGACCTGGTGGCAGGCCGGGCTACGGATCTTAAAGGTGATGAACTGGATAAGTTCCGGGAATTCTGCCAGTTCGATGACATGGGCATTCTGCAAGCCACCGAATACGAGCTTACCTTTGCAATTTTACAACAGCTCCGGGCCTTTAAACGGTAATCCGGGGCCTTTTAGGTGAAATTTTCCGAAGTAGAAAAAGGGCTAATAAGGGGATTTACTTACCAGAAACAAAAAAGCCATGCGGGATTTCCCTCATGGCTTTCTGATTTACTCAACGTTATGAAAAACTTTTCTTTTCGATGCAAATATATAATATTAGTGATGATATAATTTCAAAAAGGTTAAAAAAATTTTACATGAGCATTTTATTAACCATTACTAACTTACTATCAACAGGTTACACAAAAACACAAAACAAACAGCCCGCCAACACCCTAAGTACATTTACTTAGCTTCATTCCTTCCTATCAAGCCATCCCGAATCGTTAACCTCCGGTCTGCCATGGTTGCCAGCAAATCGTTATGGGTAACGATTACAAAGGTTTGACCCAATTCGTTCCGTAACCGGAAAAATAGCTGGTGTAACTCCTCCGCGTTGTGCGAGTCCAGGTTTCCGCTGGGTTCGTCCGCGAAAACGATGGCGGGTGAATTGATCAGCGCCCGGGCCACGGCGGTTCGTTGCTGCTCCCCTCCTGATAATTGAGACGGTAAATGGTGCTTCCGGTCACTTATACCTAGTATATTTAACAGTTCTTCGGCCCGGGCGCGCACTTGTTTTTCGTCATGCCCCGCAATAAAACCGGGCAGACAGACATTTTCGAGGGCCGAAAACTCCGCCAGCAGATTGTGAAACTGAAAGACAAACCCGATTCGCTCGTTCCGAAACCGGGCTAATTCTTTTTCCGTCAGACCGAAAATAGGTTTCCCGGCCAGCGTTACCTCTCCCGAATCCGGTCGATCGAGCGTACCCAGGATATGCAGCAGGGTACTTTTCCCGGCCCCGGATGCGCCCACAATCGAGACAATTTCGCCAGCGTGAATTTCCAGATTAATTCCCTTTAAAACGGGCAGATCACCGTGCGAACGGATCAGATTAACAGCTTTTAAAAGCGGTTCCATACGAGACTATTTAGGATCAAATGCCTGATTTCCGGCAGGAAGTTTACCGTTCGGCTAAAATACGCATTCAAAAACCGGAACTCAGGCGGATTGATTGGCTTATGTATAACTTAGTGTCCTTCAACAAGCTACCAAACGGGCTAAATGCTGGTTTTGAAGCCAATCAAACGATTTGCTGAAGATTAAAAATGAAAGAAGTTGTTACGCTAAATTTCGTTAAACTATCTTTACCGCGAAAATAATCTTTTTTTCACCATTCCTTGTTTCGCTTCGTATGAACATTCACGAGTACCAGGGTAAAGAGATATTAAAACACTACGGCGTCCGGGTTCAGGAAGGCATCGTAGCCGAATCGCCCGAAAAAGCCGTTGAAGCCGCCAAACAGATCATGGCGCAAACCAATTCCAAGTTTGTCGTCATTAAATCGCAGATTCATGCGGGCGGCCGTGGAAAAGGTAAAATCCAGGGGTCCGAGCAGCGCGGGGTTCAATTGGCGAAATCGGTGGATGATGTTCGGGAAATCTCCAAGAATATCATTGGCAATGTACTGGTCACTCACCAGACCGGTCCCGAAGGGAAGAAGGTAAACAAAGTGCTCGTGGCCCAGGATGTGTACTATCCCGGCGCTTCTGAGCCGAAAGAATATTACGTGGGCATTCTGCTCGACCGCGCCAAAGCCTGCAACGTCATCATGGCCAGCACCGAAGGGGGGATGGACATCGAAGAAGTAGCGGAACACTCGCCCGAAAAAATTGTCAAGGAATGGGTGGATCCCGCCATTGGTCTGCAACCGTTCCAGGTTCGTAACATCGCGTTTGCCCTTGGTCTGGAAGGCGAAGCCTTCAAAGAAATGGTCAAATTCATCGGTTCGCTCTACAAAGCTTACGTTGAAACCGATTCGTCGATGTTCGAAATCAACCCGGTTTTGAAAACGTCGGACAACAAGATTCTGGCCGTGGACGCGAAGGTGAACCTGGATGACAATGCGCTGTATCGTCACCCGGACCTGAAAAACCTGCGCGATATTACGGAAGAAGATCCGCTGGAAGTGGAAGCAACAGCGAATGACCTGAACTACGTCAAACTGGACGGAAACGTGGGTTGTATGGTGAACGGAGCCGGTCTGGCAATGGCGACGATGGATATCATCAAACTGTCGGGCGGAGAGCCTGCTAACTTCCTGGACGTAGGCGGTGGCGCCAATGCCAAAACCGTCGAAGCCGGTTTCCGGATTATTCTGAAGGACCCCAACGTGAAAGCGATCCTGATCAACATCTTCGGCGGTATCGTTCGGGGCGACCGGGTTGCTACGGGGGTCGTAGAAGCCTACAAAGCGATCGGCGATATCAAAGTCCCGATTATTGTTCGTTTGCAGGGAACCAACGCTGAAGAAGGTGCCCGTATCATTGATGAATCCGGCCTGAAAGTCTATTCTGCCGTCCAGCTGAAAGATGCTGCGGCAAAAGTAAAGCAGGTATTGGAGGGAATTGGTGCGTAATTAAACAGACGCATAAAAAGGAGAAAGGGTTGTCTGGCACGTGAAGCACGTCTGCCTGACAACCCTTTTTTGATGGAAAACCGGTTACCTGCCTTTCTGGTAATACTTCATCGCATCCGGCATTTGTTTCTGCAGATCCCGAATCCGACGCTCATCCGAGGGGTGCGTTGACAGAAACTCCGGCGGTTTTTGCCCCGAACCGGCTTTGGCCATCCGCCCCCAGAAATTAACAGCCTCCTGCGGGTTGTAGCCCGCCATCGCCATAAAAATCAGGCCTAATTTATCAGCCTCCGATTCCTGCGACCGGCTGTGCGGAAGCGCCCGACCTACCTGATACGCAATCGGTAAGCCAGCCCCTACCGCTTGCAGGAGCAAGGCGTTGGTCTGGCTACGCTGGTTTTGTGACAACGAACCCAGCACGAGCTGCCCCCCTTGCATCAGGCCGTTGGCCAGCAGTCCTTCGCTCATCCGTTCGTTCCCGTGTTCGGCAATGGCGTGCGAAACTTCATGCCCCATGACCGTGGCCACTCCCGCTTCATTCTGCGTATACTTCAGAATCCCGGTATAGAAAGCCACTTTTCCACCCGGCATACACCAGGCATTCACCTCCGGACTTTGAATCAGGTTAAATTCCCATTGAAAACCGTTCAGCCGCTCACTCAGATTATTAGCGGCCATATACGACTCAACGGCTTTCTGAATTCGAACCCCAACCCGCTTAATCATATCTTCCTCGTTCCCGGAACGAACGACTCTACTGGTGTCGAGTACTTCTTTGTAATTCGTAAAACTCAACGGCAGCATCTGTGAATTCGGAATGAGCACCAGCTGGTTCCGACCCGTAAGCGGGACCTTCTGACAGGCAATGACGAGGCCAATCATCAACATGGCCATTATCGCTCTTTTCATGGTTAGAATCTGATAGTGTTTAGATATTTTAGACGTCAAAACTATCTACAAGAGACTGTTTGGATCCCAACTTTGTTCAAAATTTTTAATAAGCGTGCGGTTGGGCCATCTTTCCTGTTTAGATTTGCGGCAGCAGCCAAAGTTTAAATCGCATGAAAATCATCGCCGTCGGACGGAATTACGCCGAACATATCAAGGAGCTCAACAACGAACAACCCGACGATCCGGTTATTTTCACCAAACCCGAAACGGCCATTCTGCGACCCGGCGACCCTTTTTTCTACCCCGATTTTTCGACCGATGTTCATTTCGAAGTTGAGATCCTGGTGCGCATCAGCCGGACGGGTAAAAATATCGACCCGAAGTTCGCCCACCGGTACTACGAAGAAATTGGGATCGGGATTGACTTCACGGCGCGCGATCTCCAATCGAAACTGAAAGCCAAAGGCTTACCCTGGGATCTAGCGAAAGGTTTCAATGGTTCGGCTCCGATGTCGTCCTTCGTTCCTAAAACCGACTTTCCGGATCTTCGCAATCTCAATTTCCGGCTCGATGTTAACGGAGAAACCCGGCAAGCGGGCAATACGTCCCTGATGCTGTTTCCGGTCGATTACCTGATTTCCTTCGTATCCAACTATTTTCTGTTGTTGCAGGGCGATGTATTATTTACCGGAACGCCCAAAGGGGTCGGCCCCGTGCGGATTGGTGACAAATTGACCGCTTATATTGAAGACCGGAAAATGTTAGAGTTTGAGGTAAAATAACAACGGTTCTGGCGGAGGATTATGGTAGAAATGGTGCGACGTACGCTAATTATAGTCAGTCTTTCCCTGCTTTGTATCACGGCAGGTAGTGCGCAAACACCCCGTAAAGAAATACTGAAAGCCGTTCAACCCGGTTATTTTATGTTCCCGATCATGCCCGGCGAAGCCAACTCATTATCAGGCGGTTTGGGGGATTTGCGACCGAATCATTTTCACGCGGGGATCGATATCCGAACGGCACAGCGCGAGGGGCTGGATGTTTACGCAGCCGCCGACGGCTACGTGTCCCGAATTGCGGTTTTTACGGGCGGTTACGGCAATGTTATTTTTATCAGACATCCGAACGGGTTAACAACGGTGTATGGCCATTTAAAAAACCTGAACGATACCCTGGGCCAGTATCTACGGGCCGAACAGTACAAAAAGCAAACCTTTGAAATCGATCTGCGCCCGCAGCCCAATCAGTTTCCGATCAAAAAAGGGGAAATCATTGCGCTATCCGGCAATACGGGCGGCTCGGGGGGCCCGCATTTACATTTTGAAATTCGGGATGAGAAAAACAACCTGATCAATCCGATGCTGTTCGGCTTTCAGGAACTGGAAGATAACGTCCCTCCGTTCTTCGAGCGCATTGCCCTGCAACCCCTAACGCCCGCGTCGCGCGTGAACGGACAGGCTGGCCGCCTGGCCCTTTCTCCGGTTCGGAAGCCCAACGGTGATTATGTACTGAATCAGCCGGTTTCGGCCTCCGGTTTTATCGGACTTGAGGTGCTGGCGCACGACCGGACGAGCGGGTCGCCGTTCAAAAATGGGCTGACCTGCATTGAAATCCAGCTGGACGACCAGGAAGTGTTCGCCTATACCATGAACCACTTCCCCAACGAAGAAACGCGCCTGATCAATCTGCACATGAATTACGGCATTGAGCAACTGACGGGCCAGCGGTTTCACCGGTGCTACATTGCCGACGGTAATACGTTGAATCTGTATCGGTACGGTAAAACGAAAGGGAAACTGCCCCTGTTCGACGGAAAACCGCACGTTGTCACGATCACGCTTTATGACAGTTTTCAGCACACGACCTCGCTGCGGTTTACGGTTTTGCCGGACACGGAAAATGCGATCGCCAATCCCCTGAAACCGAGCAAATTGCCGACCGCTCTTTTCAGTTCAGTGCAGGAAAATACACTGATCATCAGAGCCCGTAACTTTCCGACCACGAAAGCGCCCGACGCCCGGTTGTATCTGGACGGAGGCACGGAAGAAATACCGGCGACTTACGTTTACGCCAATGAAGCGTATTATATTGTTGATTTACAGCAAAATTTACCGGATTCGGTGCAAATTGGCAAAACCGTCCTGCCACTGAATTTCAGGAAACGTATTTTGCCCGGTCAGTCCATGACGTATCAGGATTCGGCGGTTACCATCGGATTTCAAGCGGAAAGCCTGTACGACACGCTGCATCTGGCGGTTTCGCATTCGGGGAACCGCCTGTCGATCAACCAGGGCACCATTCCGTTAAACGATAACATTGAGGTCGATTTCGTACCGGCCGAGCCGGTGGAAAATACGGCCCGGACACAGATGTACCTGATCAACGGCAACCGGCGCTATTATGTGGGCGGTTTTTGGAAAAATGACCATTTTCTGTTCCGGACCCGCCAGTTGGGCACGTTTCAATTGCTGACGGATGCCAATCCGCCGACGGTTAAATTTTTGCGGAAAGACCACGAAGCGCTGGTGGCAACGGTCAAAGACGACCTGTCCGGGCTTGACACGGTGCGGGCAATGGTCAACGGGGAGTGGGTTCTGATGCAATACGATTACAAGCGGGCCCTAATCTGGTCGGATAAACTGGATTCCACGAAACCGTTTGAGGGTAGTGTGGTGTTAGAGGTCAAAGACCGGGCGGGGAATCTGACGACGGTTACGGCCACGCTTCCCCCGGCGCCCCGACCCGTTGTCGTGGATTCGGCGGATATTTCAAACAACGAAAAATAAGCCCGGGTGGGCAATCGGTAATTTTTGCCTTTATTTGCCTCCCCGAAGCGATTAAACTCCAACACTATGGCTCTCCACATCGGCGACGCGGCTCCCGACTTTGCAACCCGCGACCAGAATGGCAACCCGGTCCGGTTATCGGACTTCCGGGGGAAAAAGGTGGTTCTGTATTTTTACCCGAAAGACGATACGCCCGGCTGCACCGCCGAAGCCTGTAGCCTGCGCGATAACTACGAGCATCTGCAAAAAGCCGGCTACGAAGTATTGGGCGTGAGTGTCGATGATGAAAAATCGCACCAGAAGTTCATCAAAAAGTATAACCTGCCCTTTCCGTTGCTGGCCGACACCGACCATCAAATCGTGGAAGCGTATGAGGTCTGGCGGGAAAAATCGATGTTCGGCAAAGCTTACATGGGCATCGTCCGCACCACGTTCTTACTTGATGAACAGGGGAAAATCACCGAGATCATTACCAAAATTGACACCGAAAAACACGCTGAACAGATTCTGAAATAGACCTGGAGCGGAACGACTGGCCCGAAAAACCGGTCTCTCCCTCTTGTCGCAACTCTTTTCTTTAAACACATGGAAATCCAACAATTACAACACATTGCCACGCAGGTTCGGCGCGATATTGTCCGAATGGTTCATGCCGTTAATTCCGGCCACCCCGGTGGTTCGCTGGGCTGTACGGACCTTCTGGTTGCGCTCTATTTCGACGTGATGCGTCTGAAACGCGACGAAGAAGGGAAGGCCATTTTCGATATGGACGCCCGCGATGAGGACGTTTTCTTCCTGTCGAACGGGCACATTTCGCCGGTTTTTTACAGTGTTCTGGCACGCTCGGGGTATTTCCCGGTTTCGGAGCTGGCTACATTCCGGAAGATTGACAGCCGTTTGCAGGGCCACCCGGCTACGGCCGAACACCTGCCCGGTATCCGGATTGCGTCGGGCTCCCTCGGACAAGGGCTGTCGGTAGCCTGCGGGGCGGCTTTTGCCAAACGCCTGAACGGCGACGACAAACACGTTTACGTGCTGATGGGCGACGGGGAACAGCAGGAAGGCCAGATCTGGGAAGCGGCTTCGTTTGCGCCCCACCACAAGCTCGGCAACCTGACGGCCATCATCGACTTCAACGGCCAGCAGATCGACGGGCCGACCAATCTGGTGATGAACAACCGCGACCTCGGCGCCAAATACCGGGCGTTTGGCTGGAACGTGACCGAGATGCAGGGCAACGACATGAGCGACATCATCAAGACGCTCCACGAATCGAAAACCGATCCCGACGTACCGACCCTCATTCTGATGAAAACCGAGATGGGTTTCGGCGTCGATTACATGATGGGAAGTCACAAATGGCATGGCTTGGCTCCGAACGACGAACAACTGGCCGTGGCCCTGAATCAACTGCCGATCACGGCAGGAATGGAAGATTACTGATCCTTGAACGTACCATGAAAAAATACACCTATACCGAAAAGAAAGACACTCGCTCCGGCTTTGGCGCGGGCATTCTTGAACTGGGCCGCACCAACCCCAACGTCGTGGCCCTAACCGCCGACCTGGCCGGTTCGCTCAAACTGGAAGGCTTTATCAAGGAGTTTCCCGAA
Organism: Larkinella bovis; assembly: GCF_042655385.1. NCBI lineage: Bacteria > Pseudomonadati > Bacteroidota > Cytophagia > Cytophagales > Spirosomataceae > Larkinella > Larkinella bovis. The sequence goes on from NZ_JBHSMA010000001.1 coordinate 1,491,101, forward strand.
CGCTACGTGCAGTGCGGGATTTCGGAAGCCAACATGATCGGCGTGTCGGCCGGCCTGACCATCGGCGGCAAAATTCCGTTTGCGACCTCGTTTGCCAACTTCGCCACCGGCCGCGTCTACGACCAGATCCGGCAGTCGGTTTGTTATTCGAACAAAAACGTCAAAATCTGCGCGTCACACGCCGGGTTGACGCTGGGCGAAGATGGCGCTACGCACCAGATTCTGGAAGATCTCGGCATGATGAAAATGCTGCCGAACATGACCGTTATCAACCCCTGCGATTTCAACCAGACCAAAGCAGCTACCATCGCCATCGCCAATTACGAAGGACCGGTTTACCTGCGGTTTGGCCGTCCGGTGGTGCCGATTTTTACCCCGGCGGATCAAAAATTTGAAATCGGTAAAGCACTCGTGCTGAACGAAGGGCCGGATGTGTCTATTTTCGCAACGGGTCACCTGGTTTGGGAGGCCATCAAAGCCGGTGAAATCCTGGCCGAACAGGGCATTGATGCCGATATTATCAACATTCACACGATAAAACCGTTGGATGAAGAGGCTATCCTCGCATCGGTGCGCAAAACCCGCTGTGCGGTTTCGGCCGAAGAACACCAACTGAACGGTGGTTTGGGCGATAGCGTGGCTCAGGTGCTGGCCCGGAATTTCCCCGCTCCACTCGAAATGATCGGTGTCCACGACAGCTTTGGTGAGAGCGGTACGCCCGACCAGTTGATGAAAAAATACGGCCTGACTGCCGAAAAAATTGTCGAAGCTGCCCTGCGGGCCAAAGCCCGTATCGTTTAATGTTTGAGGTTTAACGTTTAAGGTTTAACGGAAACTGGATTCTGGCTATAACCTTAAATGTTAAACTTTAAACCTTAAACTTTAAACGCAAAAAATGACTGACGAGGAACTCCTGCAAAAATACCGCGATCCGCAAAGCCGGAACTATGCCTTTAACCTGCTGATACGCCAATATCAGCAGAAAATTTATTGGCATATCCGGAAAATGGTTATCGACCACGACGATGCGGACGATCTGACGCAGGAAACGTTCATCAAGGTCTGGAATTCGCTGGAGAATTTTCGGGGCGATTCGCAATTGTATACCTGGATTTACCGGATTGCGACCAACGAGTGTTTGAATTTTCTGAATAAAAAGCGCCGGCGGTTTTTCCTTCCCATTGGAGACGTGGAAGGCGAATTGCTGGAAAAACTAGAGAGTAATTCCGATTTTGTTACCTCGGGGGCGGACCCATCGGGCGACGAAATTCAGTTGACGTTACAGAAAGCCTTGCTTAAGTTACCTGAGAAACAACGCCTTGTCTTCAATATGAAGTATTTCGATGATATGAAATATGAGGAAATTTCCGAAATTACGGGAACATCGGTTGGGGCACTGAAGGCGTCGTATCACCTGGCTGTTAAAAAAATTGAAGAATATCTGAATGGGAATTAAACCTGATACAGGCTTGCTTGTCAAACCGTTGTGCTCATAAGACAATGGAACCGAAAAAACCAATACGACTTGACGAACTGGACCGGCAACATGCGTTAAGGCAATTACCCTTTACAACGCCGGACGGCTATTTTGACACGCTTCCGACCCGGATTCAGGCCGAAGCCACCCGCCGGACGAACCACCGCTTTACCATCAGCTGGTCGTGGCAACGCTCGGTGTCGACGCTGGCCGGAGCGGGATTAGTGGCGGCTTTAATCTGGTTCACGTACCCTAAAAAACAGGATTCGCTGGAACCGGAACTGCTGAGCAACATCAGTTCAGCCTCGGTGCTGGACTATTTGCAGGATCAGGACATCTATCTGGAAGATTATTCCGATATCATCAAAACGCACGATATGCCCAACGATTCGACCCTGATTCATGAACTACACGTGTCGCCGGAAGCCATTCAGCAAATGATTGAGGAAGATGCTGCCGGAACCGTAACCATCTGAGGAGTCTGGCTGTTTAGAGTGGGAGACCACCCCATCCCGTCGATCCGATTTACCGGAAAATGGTTGACGTTGGAAATACGATTAATTGCTTAAACGATAAACCACCCGGTTTTGGGGCCGGCCTCGTACTCTAAACCCGTTCTACTGGACTATGACCGAGTATTTACTCTTAATTATTGATATGAAATCGTTCACCCGCTTAATGGTTCTGTTTATTGGCTTGCTGCTGGCCCTGCCGGCGTCAGCCCAGAGTCAGGATCGTCAGAAAATAGAAAGTGCGAAGATTGGTCTGATTACCAATCGGTTGAATCTGACGCCGGAGCAAGCGCCTTTGTTCTGGCCCATTTACAACGAATACAGCGATAAACGGCGGGATATTACCCGGCAATTGCGCCAATCCAACAAACCGGGTGGTAATTCGGCCATTAGTGAATTGAACGAATCCGTTGTGCTCAAGCAGAAACTGGTCGATCTGGAAAAGGATTATAACGCTAAATTTTTAAAAGTTATTTCGGCCCAGCAACTTCAGGAATTGCACAATACCGAACGGATGTTCAACAAAATGCTGATGGACCAGCTGCGCGGGAATTAACCAGCCTACAACTTTGCTATACTACACGTTCCGACACGCCCGACCAGCTTGGTCGGGTTTTGTTTTGCGGCCCCTTCCGTCCGGGCCGGCTTCCGTATAAAAATCAGGAAACAAAGTTTTTCGTTTCGCTCTGATTTCATTTACTTTAGCCGTTGATGCCAGACAACGAAACCGCTATGAAGATAGCCCAGGCCGAAGCCCTCATACTTGACAAACTAAAGCGTGCTCTCTCTCCCACCCTGTTTTATCACGGGCTTCACCATACGCTCGACGTTATCGAAGCGGCTTCACGACTGGCGCAGGCGGAAAATATAACCGATGAAGAATCGCTGACGCTGCTCCGCACGGCGGCATTGTATCACGACTGCGGTTTTATAACGACGTACCAGGGCCACGAAGCCGAAGGATGCCGGTTTGCCCGCGAGATGTTACCGAGCCTGGAGTATACCCCTGAACAAATTGAAACGATTTGCGGAATGATCATGGCGACCAAAATTCCGCAAAATCCTCAAAACCAGCTGGAAGAGATTCTGTGTGATGCCGATCTGGATTACCTGGGCCGGGATGATTTTGGCCCCATCGCCCATTCGCTTTACGAAGAATTGAAAGACCGGTATTTTGTCCGGGACCTAACCGCCTGGAACCGGATTCAAGTCAAATTCCTGGAAAGTCATCGTTACTGGACAAAAACCGCCCAAGCCCTGCGCCAATCCAATAAGCAGCATCAGCTGGATACGCTGAAAGAAGTCGTCAGCCATTACCCGTCCTGACGGACATCGACTGAATCTTGTCATTTTGAAACCGGATGCGCTGGCACAGAATCCGCATCATATTCCGTAACACTTCTTCGCGTTCTTCCATCAGGTCGTAAAAATCTTCGTGATCGATGCGGAACAGGAGCACATCGGTAGCCACCACGGCCGAGGCCGAACGCGGTTCGGCATCCAGCAACGCCAGCTCGCCGAACACATCCCCGGGGCCAAACTGCGCCAGACGCTCCTGCCGGTCGTAGATATCGACATTCCCCGAATAAATCACGAACATGCAGTTCCCGATTTCCCCCTTTTGAAAGATCGTCTGTCCTTCCTGAAACGTCACCTCCTTCATAATGGGCGCAATTGTGCTCAAAATGTTTTCGGGGGTATCGGCAAAGAGACGGGTGTTTTTCAGAACAATAATGCGTTCAAAATCAGAAATATGCGATTCGTCGGTTTTCATAACCTGCTGAGAAAGGGTGGGATGATCGACCAGAATTCGCTGGTACCATTCGGAATGTTGCGCCTGAACGAGTTGCAGAGCGGCCCCGGCGCTTTCATGCAATAGTTGAACCGGACTTTGGGAATACGCTGCCAGAAGGCGCGTGTTGGCCAGCGACCGGGGCGTCCACCGACGCAGGGCAAGGCTGATGGTCCAGGCCGAAAAATGGGATTCGCCATGGTGTAAAATGTACGTCAGCAGCGGCTCCTGGGCATGAAAGGGCCCTAATTGGGCATCAATCAGGCGGACTTTTTCGGTAACGGGTATATCATCAACCAGCGCCTGCAAACATTGGTAAACCACCCGGGGAATCAAATTATCGAGCATTTCCAGCGCATTGGCCCTGCGCTCCCGGGATGCGTGATCGATCCCCGTCCGTACACTGGCAATGACGTCACGGTCGTACAATTGCATCAAGACCAGGAAAATCCGTTGCAGCAGCAACACGATTTCGTAATCCAGCGTTGCGAGCAATTCATTGTCGTTCTTGTGCAAACTTCCATGCAGCAACCGCTGCGCCAGTTCCAATTCCTCCCGTAAAATAGAATGGTATACGTCGGATTCCGTGGTCCTGATGGTCAAATGACTCAGTGCTTTTAACGCCACCATCCGTACCGAGAGGTTGGGTTGCCGGATGAGTGCAGTCAATAACCGGTGGCTTTCCGGCAGATCGATTCGGGCGCAAACCGCGGCAATCCGGCGCAATAAGGCCACATCCGGGGCCGCTTGCAGGGCTTCTTCCAACCCGGGCAAAGCGGCCTGTTGCATGCCGATGAGGCTGGTAGCCGCCGTTCGTCCGTAGATTTTATCCGGCAACAGAGCCACCAACTGCCGATTCAGTGACGAATTGTTCAAGGCCCCGGCCGATCGAATGGCCGCTTTTACGACCTCCGTATCCCTGCTTCTCAGCGAAGTGTTGACTAAACCGTGGTACGATTCGAGTTGCAGCGCCTGAATGATCTCCAGAACCGCCAGCCGGTTTTCAATCGCGGGCGATTGCGCTAATTCGTCCAGACTCTCGGTCGCCCAGTGGTTAAAGGGCTGTTTTTTAAAACTACCCAGAATACTGCCTTTCCGAATCGTCAAGTCGGAATGACGAAGCAAATCCGCTACCGCTTTAGCGTCGGCCTGCGGCAAATTCCCATACAACTGGCTGGCCAAGGTCCGAATGGAATCCTGCGGATCCCGCGTCGCCAACGCGAGTAAAGCCCCCGCCTGAACCGGCATTTGCAGGCTGATGAACGTCTCCAGCGCAAACCGCCTGACCTGCGGATCCGGGTGTTTTAAGAGATGCTCCGCAGCCTCACTCAGTTTCCCGGGCTGATGCATCCGCAACCAGTCGATCGCATTGATTACTTCCTCTATCCGGGTGCTTTGCAGGTTATTCCACACCAGTTGCAACACCTCGTCGGGAGCCGCCAGTTCGCTCGTTTCCAGAAACCGACGGCTCAGGGCAGATTTCAATTCATTCAGGTAGTTCTGGTACGTCCGGTGAAGAAACCAGAAGGCCACCACCGTGGCAACGCCCGTCCAGACAAACAACACCCATTCATTGATGGCCGGAAACGCATGAACGGCATAGATCAGAATACCGGCCAGCGCCATCCCGAGCGGTTCGTAAAAACCCTTCACCAGGGTATGACCATGAAGCCGCTGATGGGTCGACAACGGCTGGAAGAGGACCAGAAAAACCGGATCGAACAACGACCGGCGAATTACCTCGAAGGTCAGGTACAGGGCACAATAGTATAACAGCCAGGTTGGTTCACCAACGTCTGAAAACCAGACCAGCGCAAAACCGAGTACGCCGATCAGCGCCGTAATCGGCAATAATTGCAGGGAACGCTGAATGCCCAGCCGATCCAAAACCGGCCGCGACAGGATCACTTTCACCACCATGGCAACCAGGTACGTCAGCGCCAGCACTTTACTGACGTACTGCAGCAACGAGGTCGTCGCGTGAATTTTGTATTTAACGTTAATGAAAAAAGCGTATTCGACACTAACGGCCACCATCGCCACCGCCACCAGACTCAGACACATCCAGGTAATGAGGCTGCTGTTGCCAAATAATTCCTTCACGATGCGCGACTGCGCCGGCTGGCGGACCCGTGCGGCACTGTGTGGCGTGTGAATATCGTGGGAGCGGTACGTCAGCCGCAGCATGTAAATGGCCGCCAGAAACGAGCCGAAAGCCACCAGCAGCAGAAAAAACATGTCCATGTGAGCGTGCACCAAAGCCGCCAGAATGGCCCCCATGGCCTTGGCGGGCATATCCCCCGAACTGATGACGCTGAATAACCGCTTGCTCTGCCGCACATCGAATACCACCGCCGAAACACCCCAGAACTCAAGGTTGGTCAGGAGGTAAATCATCCGAAAACCGACCATAATGGCGATGGCGGCCCACACCGAATGCCCCGCAATCACCAGAATATCAAGAATAAACGTCAGGATAATAACCGCCCACAACACCCGTACGGCGAGCGTTCGCAACGCCAGGTGGTGTTCGTAATGGGCGTACAGTTTCCCCACACCCATCATGGCCACCGCAGCCACAACGTAGGCAATGGGCAAGCTGGTTTCGGGATGGTTTTCGAGTAGAATGACGTTGGCCGACACATAGACCAGAATCGTCCCAATACCGAGAAAGAAATTATGTAGAAAAAATAACCAGACCGTTCGAACTTCATGGTGCCGAACACCAATCGATCGGTAGAACTTTTGCGCTGGCGACATGCCGGTTTCACACTTGGTAATAACAATCAATAATACGGGTTTTCCGCCATTCTGCCTACTTTTACGCAACAATTTGCAATTTGATCATGGTATCGCAACAAACCGTAAAACCGTACCAACCCCAGCACCCCATCCGCATCGTTACGGCCGCGTCGCTCTTCGACGGCCACGATGCTGCCATCAACATCATGCGCCGGATCATGCAGGCATCCGGGGCGGAAGTCATTCACCTGGGGCACAACCGATCGGTGGCGGAGATCGTGGATTGCGCCATTCAGGAAGATGTTCAGGGTATTGCGATCACCTCCTACCAGGGTGGGCACCTGGAGTTTTTCAAGTACATGATTGATTTACTTAAGGAACGACAATCCGCTCATATCAAGGTCTTTGGTGGTGGCGGTGGCACCATCCTGCCCAACGAAATCGAGGAGTTACATCGATACGGGGTCGCGCGCATTTACGCTCCGGACGACGGCCGGATCATGGGCCTGCAGGGCATGATCAACGACCTGCTGGCGCAGTGCGACCAGATGCTCAAACCACTGGCTATCAACGGCTCCCCGAAGCAATGGCCGGGTGTGAAAGACAGTAGGCAGATCGGACAACTTATTTCACTGGCCGAAAACGATCCCGAACGGTTTGCTTCGCTGTTCGGGATGTCAAATCCGACTCCATTGCCTTCGGGATCGCAACGAAGCCATCCGGCGACCCCGAACCGCGAAATGGCCGGACCCCTGAAAACCGTACCGGTGGTGGGGATTACCGGCACCGGCGGGGCCGGCAAATCGTCGCTGGTGGATGAACTCGTGCGCCGGTTTTTGGTGCATATCCCCGACAAAACGGTTGCCATCCTTTCGGTCGATCCCTCGAAAAGGAAAACCGGCGGGGCCTTGCTTGGTGATCGGATTCGGATGAACGCCATCCACCCCGATCTGGCGGCCGGACGGGTTTACATGCGCTCGCTGGCGACCCGGCAGGTTAATCTGGCGCTGAGCAAACACGTCCAGGACGCCATTGCCGTTTGCAAACTCGCGCAATTTGACCTGATCATTGTCGAAACTTCGGGGATCGGGCAATCGGATACCGAAATTACCGAACACTCGAACGTGAGTCTGTACGTCATGACTGCTGATTACGGGGCGGCCACGCAGTTGGAGAAAATCGACATGCTCGATTTTGCCGACCTGATCGCCATCAATAAATTTGATAAACGCGGGTCCCTGGATGCATTGCGGGATGTTCGAAAACAATACCGTCGCAACCACAGCTCTACTCATCCGGCCATTTGGGAAACCGCCGATGATGAGCTGCCCATTTTCGGGACCATCGCTTCGCAGTTCAACGACACCGGCATGAATGCGCTGTTTTCCCGCTTATTTCAGGAAATCGACCAGAAAACCGGGGTTCGTTTTCTGGATCATACCATCACCCATCCGCCGGTATCAGCCCCATCAGCCATCATTCCGCCCGATCGCGTTCGGTACCTGGCCGAAATCGTTGAATCCAGCGAGCAATACGATCGTTTTATCAGGGAGCAGGTTGCCATAGCCCGTAAACTGTACCAGATCGACGGTGTTCTCGGAACTGTCCCGGAAGCCGAAACCGCCGTCACGGAAGCCCTCAAAAGCCTGTATGCCGATTTTGAAAACCGGCTTCACCACGAATGCCGGCAGCTTCTCAAAAACTGGGCAACCTTAAAACAGCAGTACCAAGCCGATACGTACCAGTACCAGGTCCGGAACAAAACCATCCATCAGAATTTATTCTCCACATCGCTGTCGGGGTTGCGCATTCCGAAAATCAGTTTGCCGACGTACGAAGACTGGGGCGACATTCTGCATTGGTTACTGACCGAAAACGTCCCCGGCGAGTTTCCGTACGCAGCGGGTGTCTTTCCGCTCAAACGCGAAGGCGAAGACCCAACACGCATGTTTGCGGGGGAAGGCGGGCCGGAACGCACCAACCGGCGGTTTCACTACGTTTCCAAGGGCTTACCCGCCAAACGGCTTTCCACCGCCTTCGATTCGGTGACGCTCTACGGCGAAGACCCCGATTACCGCCCGGATATTTACGGCAAAATTGGCAACTCGGGTGTCAACATCTGCACCCTGGACGATGCCAAAAAACTGTATAGCGGTTTTGATCTCTGCGATCCGACCACCTCGGTCTCGATGACCATCAACGGCCCGGCCCCGATGTTGCTCGGTTTTTTCCTGAACACCGCCATCGACCAGCAATGCGAGAAATGGCTCAGGCAACAAGGTCTGAAGCCTGAACGTCCCGGCGACCCCGCAGCCCCCTCCTACAACGGCCCCCTGCCCGAGGGGAACGGGGGGCTGGGCCTGCTGCTGCTCGGGACAACCGGCGACCAGGTTTTGCCCAAAGATGTGTACGAAAAGATCAAAGCAGATACACTCCGGCAGGTGCGCGGAACGGTTCAGGCGGATATTCTGAAAGAGGATCAGGCGCAGAACACCTGCATTTTTTCGACGGAATTTGCCCTGCGGATGATGGGCGATATCCAGCAGTATTTTACCGACCAGCAGGTTCGCAACTTTTATTCGGTTTCGATTTCCGGTTATCATATCGCGGAAGCCGGTGCCAATCCGATTTCCCAGCTGGCCTTTACCCTCTCGAACGGTTTTACATTTGTGGAATATTACCTGGCACGGGGGATGCACATCGACGACTTTGCGCCTAACCTGTCGTTTTTTTTCTCGAACGGCATGGACCCCGAATACTCGGTCCTGGGCCGGGTGGCGCGCCGGATCTGGGCCAAAGCCATGAAGTATAAATACAAAGCCAACGAGCGTTCGCAGAAGCTAAAGTACCACATCCAGACCTCGGGCCGGAGTTTACACGCCCAGGAGATTGCCTTCAACGACATCCGAACCACGCTCCAGGCGCTGACGGCGTTGTCGGACAACTGCAACTCCCTGCATACCAACGCCTACGACGAAGCCATTACGACCCCCACCGAAGAAAGCGTACGGCGTGCCATGGCGATCCAGTTGATCATCAACAAGGAGTTTGGGCTTACGAAAAATGAGAATCCATTACAGGGCGCGTTCATTATCGAAGAACTGACCGATCGGGTCGAGAAGGCGGTTTTGAATGAGTTTCGCAGCCTCAACGAACGGGGCGGGGTCTTGGGCGCGATGGAACGGATGTATCAGCGGAGCAAGATTCAGGACGAATCGATGGTTTATGAAATGCAGAAACATAGCGGCAAACTCCCGATCGTCGGCGTCAACACGTTTCTGGACCCCAAGGGCTCTCCTACGATTACGCCCGGAGAAGTCATCCGTTCGACGGAGGACGAAAAACGGTTCGCCATCGAATCCCGGAAAGCGTTCCAGGAACGAAACCGGGAAGCTGCGGCTGTTGCTCTTAAACAGGTGCAAACGGTGGCTTTATCCAACGGAAATATTTTCGAAGCGCTTATGGAAGCGACCAAAGTCTGTTCGCTGGGTCAATTGTCACGCGCTTTGTATGAGGTCGGCGGGCAATACCGGCGAAATATGTAAACCGGATTTCTACGAACCGGAGTCTGCCGTCCGGTTTCGTTGCGGAGACGACTCGCCAACCGGTTGCTCAACCGCCACCATTCAGCCAATGGTGGCATACCTGTGTCATCATGGTCTGGAGCTGGTCCACTCCCATCGGCTTGGAAAGATACGAACCGGCCCCTAATGCACGGGCGGCTGTTTCAAAACCGGGCTCTGTTCGGTTGCTCATCAGCACCACGGGGATAGGATTCCAGCTCGCATTCCGTTTCAATCGCTCCAGCGTCCGGAAACCGTTCAGCCTGGGCATGTCTACATCCAGCACGATCAAACCGGGCTGGTCCGGGTTTTCCTTCGTTTGGTGAGCCCCATCAGAATCGGTACTGGAGGACTCCATATGGTGAATCAACGCCAGGCCGTCCACAAACAGTCGCAGGGAATATTGGGGCAAAAACCGCCTGAATACCTGCTGCACTAAAAACCGATAATCGGCGTCATCATCCACCACGTAAATCAGCAACGACTCTCTCATCTCCTGTTTTATTGATCGATTCCGGCTGGACACAGGCCCAGGATGGTGACCGCAGGTCAGCCTTCTCAAAACGCATCCGGTCCCCGCCTTTCCTTGAACCCCAATCCACCCGAAAGGGGTATTTTCGGGGATCAATAATGAGGTTTTGGGCCAGTCGACCACACGCTCGTTATTCGAGCCCGATCCGGGCGCTACCTGCTTTTATTTTGTTACCGGTATGATAAACTCGTATTCCAGGAAACGTCTTTCTTCCGCGAATCCGCTTTTCTGACTTCTATTCGAATGATTATTACACAAACCGATACCGGCTGGCAATTGATTCATCAACCGGCTCACGGCTTACTGGCCCTGCAACTGGCCTTGAACTGGCAGGTAAAAAAACGCCCTGTCCATTGGCCCGAAACCCTCGTTGCCCTCACCGAGCATGATGACGGACAGGTTCCGTGGCAGGCCCGCAACCACCTCACCCAGGCAGGAGCACCGCTTCCCTTCCAGCTTGTGGACCATTCGGTGGAGCAATGCCGGAATCTGATTCAAATTGGCCTGCAAAAAAGCCGGTGGAATGCGTTACTCATGTCGCTTCACACCTCCTTTCTGTACGAGCCCCAGCGCGGGTCGGATCCCGAACTGGACCAGTTTTTAGATGAGCAACTCGCCAACCAGCAGACCTGGCGAACGGAAGCGAAGGCGACGAAAGCTGAAGCTGCCTACGCGTACGGGTTTCTACAGTGGTGTGATGCCCTGTCGCTTATTCTCTGCCGAAATCAGATTCCCCCGGAAGAACGGCGGCTTGAGATTAGCCAGGGACCCGATCGCATTTCGTATTACCTGCAACAGCGCGGGGACGAATCCCTTCTGATCGACCCGTGGCCCTTCGAAACCGCATCGGTCAGGGTGCATGTAGAAACTTTTTTATTAACCCAGACCATTTTCAAGTCTGACAAACAGCTTTACCAGGCGATCCAGGATTCCGAAGTAGTGGTTAAAGAATGGACGTTCCGGAAATAAGCGCGGGAGGCCTTCAGCCAGCCGAAAAAACCCTCTGAAGCGCCGGTTTTCAGCAACTTCAGAGGGCCGTATTCAGGTACTTAAAGTTAACACCCGGTTTAGGGAGCCATCGTATACTTAGCGGGCTGGCCGGGTTTCGGGGTCGATTTTTTAATGAAGGACCGGATATCTTCGTTGGCCGAAACCAGGTCTTCCTGCCGCAAATACATCATGTGACCGCTGCGGTAGCCTTTCCATTCCATGCGGTTTTTCAAAACCCCACTGGGGTCCATCTGCCACATGTTGTACTGCGCGTTGAAGTAGTCGCAGGCCCCATCGTAGTAGCCCGACTGGACCAGCAGATTCAGGTACGGGTTCTGGGCCATGGCCTGCCGCAGGTTTTCGCCGGTGTTGTCGGCATTTTCACCCGTCCGCAGCCAGGGTTGAACCGGGCCGAACATGTAGTATTTCAGGTCGGTTTTGTAGCCCAGCACCTGGCGGAAATAATAGTTGATCGGCGGGGTGAACGAGTGCAGCCAGGAGGTCAGCTCAGCCGCGTATTCGGGCCGTTCGCCCGCATCCTGGCTGTCGATACCCAGATAGCGCGAATCCAGCCGACCGACCGTATAGCCCCGCGTACGCAGCAGTTCCTTCCAGAAAAAGGACGGCGGAATGTTCAGGTTATGTTCCAGAATCACTTTCTCGGACAAACCGGAATACTGGGCATACTTGGCCGCAATCTGCTTCCGTTTCGCCGGATCGACAAAACCGCCCATCGTCAGCGTCGGAATCAGTTCGTCGATGGTAAACTTTTCCACTTCGGGCAACATGGCCACCAGGTCTTTCTTCTGTAAATCGGCGCTCAGCGCTTTGTGGTACCAGGCCGTAGCAGCATAATACGGCAACATATTGGCCTCAGAAACCGGTCCGCGACGCTCGATCCCGAGGTTCGTTGGTGATACCAGAATGACCCCGTTGATGTACATCCAGTTGGCATTTTGCAGTTCCAGCGCCAGACCCGACACGCGCGTCGTTCCGTAGCTTTCGCCGATCAGGTACTTCGGCGACGACCAGCGGTTTTTCCGGCTGACAAACGTACTCAACCAGTCGGCCAGGTACTTGATGTCGGCGTTTACCCCGAAGAATTTCGATTTGGGCACATTGCTGTTGGCCGGGCGCGAATAACCGGTATTCACCGGGTCAATATACACGATGTCGGCCACATCCAGAATAGACTGCGGGTTGTCCTTAACCGTGTAGGGCTGCACCGGATAGCCTTCGCTGTCGATATTCAGCAGCTTCGGGCCGGTGTAGGCCAGGTGCATCCAGACCGAAGCCGTACCCGGGCCGCCGTTGAACGAAATCACCAGCGGACGGCTGGCCCGGTCTTTCACATCCGAGCGTTCGTAGTAGGTAAAGAAGACCCCGGCAATCGGTTTGCCGTTTTCGTCCCAAACCGGCTGTGTGCCGACCGTGGCCGTATACGGAACCTTAACCCCCTTGATCGTCACGGTATTGCTGGAGGTGATCGTGGAGTCCATCAATAGCTTCAGGTCGTTGGGACCCGGTTTGGGCGTGTAGTTCGCAAGGCCCGGGGAAGGAGCCGGAGCGGCCGCGGCCGGGCTGGTTGGCGCCCCGGGGGCACCGGGCCGCCGTTGTTGCTGCGCCAGGGTGAACGAAGCCGTGGTAATTCCGAGTACAATAGCAATTATAATTCGCTTCATGGATTTCTTTGCAGGTTAACGTAATGGGTTTCGAACTTACTTACCACTAGCCGCATTGGAAGGCGCTTCCGTGTATTTAGCGGGCTGACCCGATTTGGGCGTCGTTTTGATGATAAACTGCCGAATGTCTTCGTTTGAGGTCACCAGATCTTCCTGACGCAGATACATCATGTGACCGCTGCGGTAGCCTTTCCAGCTCAGCCGATCTTTCAGTTTCCCGCTCGGGTCGATGTGCCACATGTTGTACTTGGCGTTGAAATAATCCGTGGCTCCATCGTAATAACCGGACTGAATCATCACGTTCAGGTACGGGTTCTGGGCCATGGCCTGCCGCAGGTTTTCGCCCGTAAGGTCCGTATTCGCGCCTTCGCGATCCCAGGGACGAGTCTGTCCGGCGATGTAGTATTTCAGGTCGGTTTTGTACTTGAGGTGCTCGCGTAAATACGTGTTGATGGCGGGCGTAAAGGTGTGCTGCCAGGACGTATTTTCGGCGGCATAATCGGGTCGTTCACCCGCCGTCTGGCGATCGATGCCGAGGTAGCGCGAATCCAGCCGACCAACGTTATATCCTTTATCCCGCAGCAATTCTTTCCAGAAATACGAGGTCGGAATCGCCAGGTTATTCTCCATCACCACTTTTTCGGACAAACCGGAATACCGGGCCACTTTGGCACCGAGTTGCTTTTTCTTGGCCGGATCCAGAAAACCGCCCCGCGCCAGCGCTGGAATCAGTTCGTTTACGGTAAACTGCTCCACTTCGGGCAAAACCGCGTTCAGGTCTTTCGATTGCAAATCCTGGGGCAGCTTTTTGTGGTACCAGGCCGTAGCGGCAAAATACGGCAGGACGTTTCCGGCGGCAACCGGCCCACCCCGTTCCAGACCCAGGCCCGTTGGCGACACCAGAATGACCCCGTTCAAATACATCCAGTGCACATTTTGTAACTCCAGCGCCAGGCCCGACACCCGGGTGGTTCCGTAGCTTTCACCGATCAGGTACTTCGGCGACGGCCAGCGGTTTTTCCGACCCACAAACGTGGCAATCCACTCCGCCAGGTACTTGATATCGGCATTGACGCCGAAGAATTTCGACTTCGGAATGGAATCGTTGATCGCCCGCGAAAAACCGGTATTGACGGGTTCGACGTAAACAATATCGGCCACGTCCAGAATGGACTGCGGATTGTCTTTAAATCCGTAGGGCTGAACCGGATAGCCTTCATCATCGACCAGCACCCGCTTGGGGCCGGTATAGCCCAGGTGCATCCAGCAGGAAGCCGCCCCCGGGCCGCCATTGAACGAAATGAACAACGGCCGCGTCGACCGGTCGGCGACGTCGGAACGCTCGTAGTAGACGTAAAACAGGGAGGCAATCGGACGGCCATTTTCGTCCCAAACCGGCTGATTGCCAGCCGTGGCGTTGTACGGAACCACTTTGCCCTTGATCGTAACCTGATCTTTGGTCGTTACGTCGGCATCCAGTTTAAGGGTTCGGTTTTGTGCGAATGCCACCGTGCAGGCAACAAGGCACAGCAGGAATAAGGAAATAGAGTGCTTCATAAAGTAATTTGAAATCAACTTATCGGAAATTGGGGTTGCGTTTCAGACTAGGATTCAACGATAAACTTCATTCTGCTGGATGTTGGTGTTGGTCCGAACTTCCGCGGAGGGAAATGGCAACACCTGCCGCCCGGCCACTTTAATGGAATAGCTCGGCAAACTCCCTTTCGACCGTCGCACGTTGCCAAACGTCGTCAGGGCCGCTCCCCGGCGAATCACATCGAACCAGCGGTGGCCTTCGCCCACAAACTCCAGTTTACGTTCCTGCAAGATAGCCGAAAGCAGGTCGGTTTTGGTGGTCGCGGTGGTTTTAGCGATGCCCGCCCGGGTCCGCACCGCATTCAGGTCGTCGGCGGCACCAGTCAGGTTATTCTGCTCGGCCCGCGCTTCTGCCCGAATCAGGTATTGTTCGGCCATCCGCAATAACTGGAAGTTATCGGCATTCTGGGCCGCGCTCCATTTAGTCGTGTAATATACGTTGGCCGTCGTGTTGCGGGCCGTCAACGTTCCGCGGACATCGGCCGGATTAGCAACCATTTGAGCATACGTTTCATCGTGCAGGGCCGTTCCACCCCGACCGTTCTGGCTCGAGGGGAAATACCACTGGCGAATTCCCTGCCCGTCGTTTTCGTTATACTGAAGCTCAAACAGGGTTTCGGCGCTGTTTTTCGTTTTGAAAATGGTTTCGAAAGGCGTATTGAGCGGTTTGTTGGCGATGGCGTCCGTCGCGTATTTCTCGGCGTTGGCCCACTGCTGGTTGTAGAGGTAATAGCGGGCCAGCAGGGCGCGGGCGGCCGGTTTAGTGGCTTTTGCTTTGGACAAAACCGCCGTTGCCCGGGTTTCAGGCAATTTGGCAAGGGCTTCCAGCAAATCCTTTTCGGCCTGATCGTAGGTCTGGCGCAGGGTACTCCGCTTTGCGAAATCGTCCTGCGAAATCCCGACCGATGGTGTCAGTTTAATTACCGCACCATCTGTTCCGTACACGTTGGGAATACCACCCCAAAACCGGGCGAGGTCAAAGTATGCCAGACCACGGACAAAATACGCCTGTCCCATCATATCGTCTTTATCGGCCTGCGAAACCGCCATCCCTGGCACGTAGGCAATAATGTTGTTTGCAATATCGACGCAACGGTACAGGGTCGTATACAAATCCTCGACTTCGGAATTGTCGGCTCCCCAGTTGAATTCGTCTGCGGCAATGAGCGCATCCCAGGTATCGATTTGCTGGGACATATCGGAGGCCACATCACTGATGACCTGCACGCGCCACTGGTAAACGATCTGCAAGTTATTGTACATCCCGTTCACGACGCCCTGCGCGCTATTGAGATCGGTAAAAGCCTGGTTGCTACTGATTTGCGACAGCGGTTCGATCTCCAGAATATTGCAGGATGAAACCGTCGCGATGAGCATGAAAGCGGTTAGTATCTTCTTCATCATACTGAACATTAAAACGTTAGATTGATCCCTCCCATCCAGACACGGGGTTGCGGCATGACACCCTGATCGACCCCCTGTACGGTTTCGGACGGACTTACGGACACTTCCGGATCAAGACCGGTGTACTTGGTGAACGTCAGCACATTCTGGCCGGATGCATACACCCGAATGTTGTTCGAGCCAATTTTGGCAGCAATTTTCTTCGGTACGTTATAGCCCAGCGTCAGGTTTTTCAGCCGCAGGTACGAGGCATCCTCGACGTGCCGCGAAGGCCGGAAATTGATGTCGTAGTTTTTCCGGGCCATCCGGGGAATGTCGGTCACATCACCCGGTTTTTGCCAGCGGTCGAGTTGCTGCGAGCTGTAACCCGTCGTCCGTTCGCCACCGTGTTCGAAGAAGTAGCGGTTGTAGTTGAAAACGTAATTGCCATAGCTGTACTGGAAGAAGGCCGTCAGGTCAAAGTTTCCGTACTTGAGGGTGTTGTTCAAACCGCCCTGAAAATCCGGCCAGGCACTTTTGCCGATGATAAACCGGTCACGGTTGATGTTGAAAACCCCGTCTTCGCCGGTCCGCCAGATGATGTCACCGGTTTGCGGATCAACCCCTTTCTGTTCGTGAACGAAGAACGAGAACAGCGGATACCCTTCTTCAATCCGGATGTAGTCGCGGGTGAAGGCGCTGATCGGAGCCGCCAGTTTCTTCACCACGTTTTTGTTATGCGACAGGTTGAAGGCGATGTCCCACGTCAGCTTGTTCCCCACATTGGGTGAGGCCGTGATGCCCAGTTCGATCCCTTTGTTCTCCATGGCACCGTAGTTCTGCAACAGAACGCTGTAACCGGTCGAACGCGGAGTGGGCACTTCGAGCAGCATGTCTTTCGTCTGCTTGTTGTAATAGTCGAACGTGAAGCGGAGCTTGTTGTTGAGAAGGGCCAGATCGAAACCGATGTCAAACTGCGCCGTAGTTTCCCATTTCAGGTCGGGGTTCGCCAACTGGATCGGGTTGAAACCGGGATAGTTGACGTACGCAGCCGAACCGCCCGAGCCCGGTGTTGGGCCACCGCCCCCGCGCAAACCGCCCCGCTGACCGCCCCATAAACCGAGGGAAGCAAAGTTGCCGATCCCGCCCTGGTTCCCGGTAACACCGTAGCTCATCCGCCACTTCAGTTCGGAAATCGCCTTGAAGCCTTTCATAAAATCCTCTTCCGACATCACCCAGCCGACGGAAGCCGAGGGGAAAAAGCCCCAGCGGTTGTTCGAACCAAACCGGGATGAACCGTCGTAACGGAAGTTTCCGGTAAACAGGTACTTTTTGTCGTAATCGTAGTTGATCCGGCCAAACACCGACGCAATGGCCCAGGCGGTTTGATCGGCATTGGAGTTCTTAACGGCCGCAGCGGCAATCGTCCGGAAGCTGTTGCTCGGAAAACCGCTACCGGTTGCCGATGAAAAATTGTTGGTGTTCTTCTGAATCGTAGTCCCCGCCAGCAGGTTAAAATTGTGCTTGTCGGCCAGGCGGAACTGATAGGTCAATACGTTTTCGTTGATCCAGTTGAAATCGTGGACCACACTGCTCGTGGCCGTCCCGCCAATGTCGCCCGCACCAGCCACCAGATTCGTGTTCGAATACTGGTTTTCGTTGATGTAGTTGTTATCGATGCTCCAGTTGGTCCGGAAAATCAGGCCGTTGGCAATGGTCCAGTCGGCAAAGAAGTTACCAATGATCCGATCCGTTTCCATGAGGTAATCGGTTTCGTTGGCCAGGGCCACGGGGCTTTCCCAAACCGGCCGGTTGTAGGTACCGTCGGCGTTGTAAATCGGAATGTTACTCGGGTAGAAGAACGCGTTGGCCAGTGCCGAACTGGTATTGTTCCCATTCTGAACCCGGTTCCGCCGGCTGTTCGTGTACAGAATGCTGGTCCCGAACCGCAACACATCCGACGCATTAAAGTCAATGTTGGCCCGGAACGACTTCCGGTTAAAGAGCGTCGGTTTGACCAAACCCTCCTGCCGGAAATTATTGGCCGAAACCAGGTACTTCACCTTGTCATTTCCGCCCGAAATCGACGCATCAATGTTGTAGAGACCGCCATTTTGCATGATTGGCTCGAGCCAGTTGGTATTGATGGCTGCGTCCGGGTTGGCGTACGGTGCCTTGAAAGCCGCCCCCGACGGGTTCAGGGCAGTTAGCGAACCGTAGGTATCGGTCCAGTTGTTGGCAGCGGCTTCATTTTGCAGTTTTTCAAACGTCGGTCCATCCACCCGGAGTTTGTTCGGGTCGCGCCAGGCAGAAGAAGTTCCGCCGTAGAACGAAATCGAAACGTTCGGCTTGCCGGATTTTCCGCGCTTGGTCGTGATCAGAATCACCCCGTTGGCCGCCCGGGCGCCGTAGATGGCCGTAGCCGAAGCATCTTTCAGAATTTCCATCGACTCGATATCGGACGGATTGATATCTGAAAGGGGGTTGGTTGGTGCCCCGAAGGTTGAACGAGCCAGGTTTTGAGAAACAATGGGCACACCGTCGATGACGTACAACGGCTCCGAACTGGCGTTGATGGAGGTGGCACCCCGGACCCGGACCATCACGCTGGTGCCCGGTTCGCCCGATCCGGCACTCACCTGAACACCCGGGCTACGGCCCTGCAACACCTGATCCGGGCTAGGACTCGGAATGTTCTTGATCTGGTCGGCGCTTACGGTAGAAATTGCCCCGGTCACGGTCTTACGGTTTTGCGCACCGTATCCGACTACGACCAGTTCCTGCAACGTCTTGGCTTCGGTTTCGAGCGTGATGCTGTAAACCGTCTGATTGGTTACCGGAATTCGGGATTTCTGATACCCCACAAAAGAAGCAACCAACGTTGCACCCGCAGGCACCTGCAACGTAAACTTTCCATCCGCATCGGTTTGTGTTCCTTTTAAGGTTCCTTCGATCACAATCGATACGCCCGGTAACGGCGAATTATCCTCTTTCGCCAGCACGGTTCCTGAAATGGATCTATCCTGCGCATAGGCCATCCAGCCATGACAGAATAAAAACAAAAACCATAGTAGTTTAGCCTTCATACATAATTACGATTTGGGTGTTGTTTAGCAAAGAAAAGCAACATTTTGACTCTCAAAATACCCCCAAACTCATTCGGCTAATATCTATTTAGCAAAAGACAATATTCGTTAAGCTGCCGAATTATAATCTACTGACAACCTTATGCATAGAATATTATTCTGATATATACCAGAAAGCCTACTGATAAATTTGGAAAAGTTATACTGATACGTTTATTCAGAAATAAACGTACCCGATATTTAATAAGTACAAAAAATGCCAGCCAGGTTTTCCGCAACCCGGCTGGCATTCTGATCGGTAAAAGCACCTGAAAGGCGGTTTTTATTCGCTGGCTAAAAACGGATACTCGTAGCGCCGGGGCGGAGTAAAGGTTTCTTTGATGGTGCGCGGAGAAACCCAGCGCAGCAGGTTCAGGGAAGACCCGGCCTTGTCGTTGGTGCCGGAACCACGCGCGCCCCCAAACGGTTGCTGGCCGACCACGGCCCCTGTCGGTTTGTCGTTGATGTAGAAATTGCCGGCGGCATTGCGTAAACCGGTCAGCGCCTGCTCGATCGCGTACCGATCGCTGGCCAGAATGGAACCCGTTAACGCATAAATCGAACTCTCGTCAATCACCTTCATGATCGATTCGTACTCCGCGTCTTCATAAACATACACACTCAACACCGGCCCGAACAGTTCTTCACGCATGGTCACATACTGCGGGTCGTCGACGCGCAAAACCGTAGGCTGAATAAAATAGCCCCGGGATTTGTCGTACGTTCCCCCGGCGACGATTTCAACGCCGTCGGCCTTCGCCTGTTCAATGTACTTCGCCAGTTTGTCGAATGATTTTTCCGAAATGACGGCATTGACAAAATTTCCAAAGTCCTCGACCGGCCCCGTCCTGATTGTTTTCAATGCACTGATCAAACCGTCTTTTACGGCGGGCCATACCGATTGCGGGATGTACGCCCGGGAAGCCGCCGAACACTTTTGTCCCTGATACTCAAAGGCGCCACGAATCAACGCCGTGCAAACCGCATCCATATCCGCACTTGGATGCACCAGGACAAAATCCTTCCCGCCGGTTTCGCCGACGATGCGGGGGTAGCTTTTGTACCGGCTCAGGTTTTCGCCGATGGTTTTCCAGATCGTTTGAAAAACCGGGGTTGAACCGGTGAAATGAATCCCGGCGAAATCAGGATGACTAAAAATAACATCGCCCGCGACGGGGCCATCCACGTAGATCAGGTTAATCACGCCCGCGGGTAAACCAGCTTCTTTCAGCACTTCCATGATCACCTGAGCCGCATAGACCTGGTTTTCTGAGGGTTTCCAGACAACCACATTACCCATCATGGCCGCTGACGTAGGCAAATTACCCGCGATGGCCGTGAAGTTGAACGGCGTCAGGGCAAACACGAATCCTTCGAGAGGCCGATACTCCGTCCGGTTCCAGACGCCCGGGCCGGAGTTGGGTTGCTGGCCGTAAATCTGCGCCATAAAACTCACATTAAACCGCAGAAAATCAATGAATTCGCAAGCCGAATCAATTTCAGCCTGAAACGCATTCTTGGATTGCCCTACCATCGTGGCGGCATTGATTCGGGCCCGATAGGGACCAGCCACGAGGTCGGCGGCTTTCAGGAAAATAGTCGCCCGTTCCGTCCACGACAAAGCCTCCCAAACCGGTTTGGCGGAGAGCGCTGCGTCGATGGCCGCCTGAACATGGCTCGCGTCTCCTTCGTTATAGTATCCAAGCAGGTGCTGGTGATCGTGGGGGGGACGGATGGGCACTTTTTTATCCGTGCGAACCTCAGTTTGACCGATGTACATGGGAATATCGACCTCCTGCGAGCGAGCCACCGACAGAGCGGTTTTCAGGGCCGCTCGTTCGGACGTCCCCGGAGCATACGTAAAAACAGGTTCGTTAGTGGGTTCCGGAACACGGAAAAATCCATTTGACATAATGATTTGCTGGTTAAAACAACGGTATTTCAAAGGTAAAGCGCCCTTTGGCTTGGGCTGCGTCGGAAATTGTCCAAGTCTCGTCCGATTTTGCCAAAACCCACACCTGCTGGATTCCGTCTTTAGATTTGCAGAAAAACCGTTGATTCAGTATGAAGATTAAATCCATCATTTCCCTGGACAATACTGCCGATGCGTTCGCCTATAAATCAGACCATCAACTGAGAAAAGCGAACGCCCTGTTCTACCTGATGAACCAAAACTGGCTGGTGAAGCTGGGCGCCAAACTGACGGAACTGGCTGTTCAATGGAAATTGCCCGTCAACGGCCTGATTCGGTCTACCATTTTTGAGCAGTTTGTCGGTGGAGAAAGCCTGGAAAATACAACCGGTCTGATCGCCAAGCTGAACAGCTTCAACGTGGAGGTCATCCTGGATTACGGTGCCGAAGGGAAGGAAACCGAAGCGGATTTTGACCAGACAAAAGCCGAATTCATCAAGGTGATTCGGTTCGCTTCCAGCCATTCCAACGTTCCGTTGATTGGGATAAAAATCACGGCCCTGGCCCGGTTTGCCCTGCTCGAAAAACTGAATGAACTAGCCCTGGTTTCGAAATTGAACACCGTCATCGACACCAGCCCGTTAACGACGGATGAAAAACAGGAGTGGGATCGGGTGGTTCGCCGGACCTTTGAAATCTGCGAAACAGCCGCTCAGTACGGCATTGGAGTATTGATTGATGCCGAAGAATCCTGGATTCAGAATACGATCGACGCCCTGACCATGGAAGCGATGCTGGTGTTCAATAAAGAAAAAGCCGTGGTTTTCAACACTATTCAGCTGTACCGTCACGACCGGCTGGACTTTCTGAAAGTAAGTTATGCGCTGGCCGTTAAGAACGGGATCATCTTCGGTGCAAAGATTGTGCGGGGAGCCTATATGGAAAAGGAGCGAAAACGGGCGCTGGAAAGACAGGAACGGGTGTTGATTCAGTCCGACAAAGCGGCCAGCGACGCCGACTTCAATAACGCCATCGAATTTTGCCTCGAACACCTCGACACGGTTTCGCTAATTGTAGCCAGCCATAATGAATACAGCGTTCAGTATACCGTCAACCTGCTGAAAGCCAAGAATCTTCCGCTCGACCATCCCCACATTCACTTTTCGCAACTCTACGGTATGAGCGACAACATTACCTTTAACCTCGCCAAAGCCGGTTGCCACGTTAGTAAATACCTCCCCTACGGACCCATCCACGATGTTATTCCGTACCTGATGCGCCGGGCGCAGGAAAACAGCTCGGTGGCGGGACAAACCAGCCGCGAATTATACCTCATTCGAAAGGAAATGCAGCGCCGGAAGCTCTAGTTAGTTTCTATCTCAACCCATTTTTACAAAAAGTGACCTGTATTGGCAAAATACCGGTTTTTCGTATTTTCCGCTATCTGCCCTTTTCAAATTAGATTTATTCCAGAAACACAAAAAACCATAATTAAAATACCATATAGTATTTCAAAAAAACTCTCTCGTTCCATACGTTCCATAAGGATTAGCCAATAATCAACAAATATTATCCCACATATTGCCATAAATACAAAATTTGGTTAATATTGGTTTAAACGCACCTCTCTATTAATAAGCCGCTACGCCTGGTAGTGCCCGCTTGACGCTTTATTCCGAAGCGTTTCATGCCTCTATTTCATTTGCATTATTTGAAGATTAAATGGTTTAACAACTACCCTATCCAATCGTACCACTATGAAGGTTCTACATTTTACACCACCTGTGCCCCAAGAGGATTCTGTAATTGTAGATGAGGACATCCTTTCCCACTTTTACAATTATTTTCATCGCCACAAACAATTACAGATCACGCTGATTATCAAGGGGACCGGAACGTTAATGGTTGGCAATTACAGTCAGGCATTTCAGCCCAACGATGTTTATATTCTGGGCGCGAATCAACCGCATATCTTCAAGTCGGATCCGAAGCACTTTGTCAATCCGCAGGTCGGCAACGCCCACGCCATCCACGTTTTTTTCGATCTGGACCGGATTCCGAGGTCCTTTCTCGACTTGCCCGAAATGGAGGCCATCAGCCGGTTTCTCAAAACCATTCAGAACGGTCTACAGCTTCCGGCCAAGCACGCTAACCAGGTGGGCCGCATCATCAAAAAGCTAAAAAATAAGCCGAGTCTGGAGCGCCTTTTGTCGGTCATCAGCCTGTTCCAGTATTTTTCCAAAGAGGTTAAAGAATGGAAATCCCTGCATACGGGCTTTGCAAGCTACCCGGTTTCGGATTCGGAAGGCATTCGGATGAATGAAATTTTTCAGTACACACTGGATCATTATGCCGAGAATATTACCCTCAGCCGGATTGCCGATATTGCCAATATTACGCCCCACGCATTCTGTAAATATTTCAAAAAGCATACCCGGAAAACGTACAACACCTTCCTGAACGAAATCCGGATTAACGAAGCCTGCAAGCGCATTATCAACAGCAGTTACGACGGCATTTCCACCATTGCGTACTCGACCGGTTTTAACAGTGCCACCAATTTTAACCGGGTTTTCCGGAAGACTACCGGCATGTCACCCAGCGATTATATCCGTGCGTATAAAAGCAAGGATCATTAACGTTTACTTTCTCCTTTATCAGACACATTTATAGTTATAAAAAAGCGCCACTTGGCGCTTTTTTATAACTATAAATTGCTGACACTATTCTACACTCGAGGCCGTTATTTTGCGTTCTTTTTTTCCACGGTTTGATTTTACGATGAGGAAATAAACCGGGATTCCAGCCAGGGTAATAATCAGGCCCGGCCAGGTATACTGGGGTTTATAAATGATCAGCAGCACGCAGAAGGCCAGCCCCATCACAATGTACAGAATGGGCAAAACCGGGTAGCCAACGGCCTTGTAGGGCCGGGGAGCTTCCGGGAGCCGTTTCCGCAGAATGAAAATACCGGCAATGGTCAGCATGTAAAAGACCACCACGACGAACGAAATCATGTCCAGCAAATCGCCGTATTTACCGCTCAGGCTCCAGATGCTGGCCAGAACGCACTGAATCCACAAGGCCAGCGCCGGAACAGCGTTTTTATTCAAATGCCCCACTTTCTCGAAAAACAAACCGTCTTTCGCCATCGAGTAATACACCCGGGCCCCGGCCATAATCAATCCGTTATTGCAGCCGAAGGTCGAAACCATGATCATGAGCGCGATAATTACCGTACCGGCATTTCCGAAAATAACGTGCGAAGCCGTAACGGCCACCCGGTCTTTGTCGGCCGATGCGATTTCCTGCAACGACAGCACACCGGTATACATGATGTTAGTCAACAGGTAAATTACGGTTACGATTAAGGTCCCAAGCGCCAGACTAAGCCCGATGTTTTTCTTCGGATTTTTAATTTCACCGGCGATAAATGTCACCGTATGCCACGAATCGCTACTGAAAATAGACCCTACCATCGCGGCTGCAATGGCCCCGAAGGCCGCCATGGTCGTGTATGATTCCGTACTTCCGTCGGAATTCAGTTTGTGTAAATCCCAGATCGACGCGTTCTGCCAGTTGGCGCTCCACACATCCGATTGAATGGCGAAGAGACCGAAGACAATTAACCCCAGGAGACTCAGCAGCTTGGCCAGCGTAAACGAGGTCTGGATGATTTTTCCGCTGTTGACCCCCCGCGTATTAACGACGGTAAGCAGGACAATTACCAGAATGGAAAGCAGTTGGGCCGCCGAAATCCGGAAAAACCCAAGGTCTGCCAGGAGGTTGTCTTCGCTGAAAAATGGAAAAATATAGGCCGTGAATTTGGCGAAAGCCACCCCCACCGCTGCGATGGTTGCCGTATGGATTACCGTGAAAAAACTCCAGCCGTACAAAAAGCTGATCAGTGGGTTATAGGATTCTTTCAGGTACACATACTGCCCCCCGGCCTTGGGAAACATGGCACTCAGTTCGCCGTAACTCAGGGCGGCTGTCAGCGTCATAAAACCGGTGATAACCCAGACAAACATCAGCCAGCCCGCACTGCCGGTATTGCGGGTGATGTCGGCGCTGACGATAAAAATTCCGGAGCCAATCATGCTCCCGGCCACCAGCATGGTAGCATCGATTAATCGCAGGGAAGGCTTGAACGAGGTCTTTTCCTCCATAAAATGTCGGGATTGAAATCAGAAATGGGTTTATCAGGCTCAAAAGTAACCGACCACCGTTCGAAAAACCGCCCGGGTTTTAATCAATCGTAAACCGATTTTAATCCGTTCACGGCAACGGATATCAAGAAACGAAGGTTTCCGGCAAGAAACAAAATGGAGGTATGATCATTACAAGGATGTATTATCAAATTCCATGATCGGACGATCCTCCATTGTGAAATGTTGGGGAGAATGTTGAACTTATGTCCAAATCTAACCTCATTCTCCCCTACTTGTATGCCAAAAATCTATGTGCTCCGTTCCCGATGGTTCGGGCTCTTCCTGGCAATGCTGCTTTTATCAGACATTGCCTTTGCGCAGAACCAGCGCTATACCCTCACCGGGCGCGTCACAGACGCCAACGGCCAAAGCCTGCCCGGTGTGACGGTGGTCATTGTCGGCACCACGCTGGGTTCGGCTTCCGACGAAAACGGGACCTACTCCTTTGGCGTTTCGCTGCCCGCCGGGACGTACGCCCTCAATTTCAGCTTTATCGGTTACGCACCGTTTCGGCAAGCCATCACCCTGGGCAGTCAGCCGACCGTCACCACCAATGCCTCGTTGAAGGAAGATGTGATGAACCTCGACGAAGTCGTTGCCACCGGTTCGACCACCCAAACTTCCCGGCGCGAACTGGGGAACGCAATCAGTACGATTCGGGCCGAAAATCTCGCCCAAACCGGTACGGGCGGGTTGTTGAACAGTCTGCAGGGGAAAGTTCCGGGTGCCCAGATTACGCAAAACTCCGGTGATCCGGCGGGGGGCATTACGGTCCGGTTGCGCGGGATCAAATCCCTGACGGGGTCTTCGGACCCGCTCTATGTGGTCGATGGGGTGATTGTCAGCAACGCCAGCACGAACGTCTCGCAGCTGGCGGTGGACAGCCAGATCGGGGTTTCGAATCCTAGCCAAAACCGGCTGGCCGATATCAATCCGGCTGATATCGCAACCGTCAACGTACTGAACGGGGCTGCCGCTGCCGCCCAGTACGGTTCACGGGCCGCCAACGGAGTTATTCTGATTACGACCAAACGGGGCCAGACTGGTGCTCCGCGCGTGACGGTTACGACCAGCTACAACATCAACGAGTTACGTAAAGGCGTTTACATCACGACGTATCCCAAGCAGTTCGGTTTTGCCGATTTGCGGCTGCATACGATCGGGCCACCGACAGCGGCCCAAATTGCGGCCAATCCGGGGGTAACTACCACGCCGGTTACGCGCGATGGCGTAACGGTTAACCTGGCGTCGAACCTCGTGGACGTGACCCGTTACAATTATTTTGACGAGATTTTCCGGACGGGAACCGGCACCGACAACGCGATTTCGGTGTCGGGTGGCCGTGAAAATACCCAGTATTACGTTTCATTCGGGTATTTATACAACCAGGGAATTATCAAAAGCACGGATTTTCAGCGCTATAACCTCCGCGCCCGACTCGACCAGCGCCTGACCAGCTGGGCGAAAATGACCGCCGGGTTGGCGTACACCAATAGTTTTTCGAACGAGAAACCCAACGGCAACGTGTTTTATAGTCCCATCAATTCGATTACCATTACGAACAACATCTGGGACATCAACAAGCGCGATGCCGCCGGAAACCTCCAGGCCGTGGAGCCTTCGCGCGTCAACCCGCTTTCGACCATCGAAGACATGCGCTCCACGCAAAGCACCAACCGGACCATTGGTGATGTGCAACTGAACCTGACACCGGTGAAAGGACTGGGTATCGACTGGATTCTGGGCGTGGATAGCTACTCGCAGGTGGGCCAGAACTACATCCGGCCTTATCCCTACCAGGCCGTAGCGAATCTCCCGCTCGAACGGTATCCGGCCGGTTTTGCGGCCACGGCCAACAACCAGGTACTGCTGCTGAACTCCGATGTAAATGTTACGTACGAAAAGCAATTCTCGGAGAATTTCAAGCTGAACGCCATCGCCGGTTTTAACTACCAGTACAACCAGAACGATTTAACGGTAGCCAACGGTCAGAACCTGGCTCCGTTTATCGAAACGGTCAGCGGAGCCGCCAGCACGACGGTTCGGGCGACGTATAGTTTGGATCGCTACAACCTGAGCGGTTATTTCGGCCAGGTCACCTTGGGATACCGCAACCTGGCTTTCCTGACCGCAGCCGTCCGGCGCGACCGGTCGTCCAAATTCTCGCCCTCCGAAACCAACCAGATTTATCCTAAACTGAGCGGTTCACTGGTGGTTTCAGACCTTGATTTCTGGAAAAACGTTTCCTTCAACAACGTCTGGAATGCCCTGAAACTTCGGGCGTCGTACGGCGAATCGGGCAACCTGTCGGGGATCGGAACGTATAGTCGGTTCTGGCAGTTTTCGCCAACGCCCTTCCTCGGCAAAAACACCATTGTGCCGGGCAGCGTATTGGCCAACCCGCGCGTTCGGCCCGAGCGCATGGAAGAAGTGGAAGGCGGAGCCGATCTGTCGTTCCTCAACAACAGGCTGAACCTGACCGCCACGGTTTATTACCAGAAAATCAATGATCTGGTTGTTAACCGCGTCCTGGCTCCCTCCTACGGCGGAACCAATATTGTGAATAATGTGGGGCGCATGGAAAACCGGGGCGTTGAACTCTCGCTGGATGCTACCGCCCTGAAAACCAAAGACTGGAACTGGGATGTTACGGTGATCTTCAACCGGAATCGCAATAAAGTGCTGGAACTCGGTAGCCCGGTGATTAACCTGGCCACAGCCGCCGGCTCCATTTACCTGCTGAAAGGCCAGCCCGCCGGGGTATTTTACGGAACCACCTACGCCCGCAATCCGGACGGTTCACTGCTTTTGACCAAAGAGAATTTTACCCAGGTGGAACGGGGGATTCAACAGCCGGGATCAGTGGAGTATACGGTGGATCATAGCGGACCGGATGGCCAGCCGAAGGGTACCCCAATCAGTGCGGTGATTGGGAATCCGAACCCCAAATGGACGGGGTCGTTTGCCAGCAGCCTGTCCTACAAAAAAGCGTCACTGCGCGTGTTGCTCGACGCTGTTCAGGGTTTTGATGTATACAATGCCGACAAGCGAACCCGTCAGGGAGTCGGAATCGGCGACTATGCCGAGAAGGAGTTAAAAGGGGAACTGCCCCGGGGCTACATTTATTCGATTTATAACACGGAAGCCTGGCGCATCGACGACGGTTCGTTCGTCAAGTTGCGGGAAATCTCGCTGAGTTATCAATTGCCAAAGCTGGTCAAAAACATGAGCAATTTCAGTATTTCGCTGATTGGCCGGAACCTTTATTCGTGGGACAACTACCCCGGTTTCGACCCCGAAACGAATGCCGGTGGTAACTCCGACCTGGTGCGCGGCCTGGATTTTGGGAACGTCCCGATTCCGAGAACGTACCAGGTGCAACTATCGGCCACGTTCTGACCCGGACGAAAACTTCTGCGATTCCTTGTTTAACTTCTTACGATCATGATGTTAAAAAAATATTCCTTACTTGGCTGTCTGACCCTTCTGTTGTTCAGCCAGAATGCCTGCCGGGAGCAATACCTGAACCCCAGCGCGGCCAGTGAGCAGCAGGTTATCAACTCACCCGATGGTTTGATTGCGCTCGCCAACGGCCTCCAGTCGCGGTACACCAGCGGGCGGTTGGGCACGATTTATAACGCCGTCGCCGGGGGCGGATTATCGACCCGCGAGTTCCGCGTGCTCAACGCCGGAAACGTCGATGAGGTGGCCCTGGAAGCCGGGCTGGCGAACGTGACCAATCAGAACTCCGTAGTGCGACAATTGTGGACCAGTTGCCTGATTGTCAACGCCAATGCCGACATCATTCTGACCAATGCCGACAAAGCGGGGGATGCCGGAACCAAAAGCGGGGTGATTGCCTACGCGTCGATTTTCAAAGCGTTGTCGCTGGGGACACTGGCGCAATTTTTTGAGCAGGCTCCTAACAAAGCGGGCGAAAATGCGCCCTTTGTGACCCGGGCCCAGTTACTGAAAGACGCCATTACCCAACTGGAAACTGCGGTTACTCAACTGGCTTCGGCTCCGATTTCGGCGAAATTCACCCTGGCCATTGTGCCCGGTATCGACATTCCGAATACCCTTCAGGCATTGATTGCGCGGTATAGCCTGTTTGCGGGCGACTACACCAAAGCCCTGGAAGCCGCCAGAAAAGTCGATCTGACGAAACGCTCCTTTTTTGCCTTCGACGACAACGCCCGGAATCCGATTTTCGAAACCGCTTTCAGCAACCGCAACGTCATCGAACCGGTGAGCGCCACACTCGGCCTGCCAGCCGCGCTCGTTCCCGATCCGGCCGATAAGCGGATTCCGTTTTACGTTCGGACCACACCCAGTGCCTCGCTGAATCTGGGAACTGGCTTTGCCACGGCCAATAATTCCCCCTGGCCGGTTTATCTGCCGGGCGAGATGCTGCTGATTCGGGCCGAAGCCCTGATCCGGTCCATTACCAGTGGGGGCTCTCCGACCAATGTCGACACGGCCATCGACGAACTGAACAAGGTTTTAACCAAAACGCCCGCTGCCGATCCCTGGGGCGTCGGAGCCGGTTTGCCGGCTTATGCAGGTCCCCGAACGGTGGAGGCTGTGCTGACGGAAATTTACCGCAACCGGGCCATCGAACTGGCCTTCAGCGGCTTTCGACTGGAAGACAGCCGCCGTTTCGGGCGGTCAGGGCCGAGCGTAACCGGGGAGCGCAACCGTAATTTCTACCCCTACCCCCGGACGGAACGCGATAACAATAGCAATACCCCGGTGACCGATCCGGACTAAGGCGTTAAAAAACCGGTCAACGGGCGATGGATGAATCTATCGCCCGTTTTTTTTACCGGAAAAAAACTTTTACCCCGGGCCGGCAACTATGGCCCGAAAAATGTTACAACAGCAATTACTTACGAATCTGCTCCTGTCTGATAACTCACAATCATCGCGCCTGCCGATAGGAAAAGCATCACTCTTTGATGCGCCTTTATTTCGGAACCAATGAAATTAATAGCCACCTTTTGATACCAATTTTGTAACTGCGCACTAAATTCAGGCGGTCAATGACTTCAGTATGGTCAGATCGTCTAATTCAGTAAGCTGTTTTTGACGTACTACCGTAACGAAGTTTCACACATGGAATACAACCTTAAGATGGAAAACGGCATTGAGCGCGAACGCATTTACACCCGTTCGGACAACAAGGGATGGAAGAAATGGGGACCGTATCTTTCGGAGCGGTCTTGGGGCACCGTTCGCGAAGATTACAGTGTCCATGGCAACGCGTGGAACTTCATTACCCACGATATGTCACGTTCCCGGGCCTATCGCTGGGGGGAAGATGGCATTGGTGGCCTTTCTGACAACAAAGGCCATGTCTGTTTCGCCCTGGCTTTCTGGAACCACGAAGACAGCATCATCAAAGAACGGCTTTTCGGGCTGACCGGCCCCGAAGGAAACCACGGCGAGGACGTCAAGGAGTTGTATTATTACCTCGACAGTACGCCGACCCACTCGTACATGAAAATGCTCTACAAATACCCGCAGCAGCATTTTCCGTATACCCAACTGGTGGAGGAAGGACGCAATCGAAACCGGTTGCAGCCGGAATTTGAAATCGTTGAAACCGGTATTTTTGATAACAATCAATACTTTGACATTTTCATCGAATACGCCAAGAAGGACGAAAATGACATTCTGATCAAAATAACGGCCCATAACCGGTACCAGCAAGAAGCAAAACTGACCCTGTTGCCTACACTCTGGTTCCGAAACACCTGGTCGTGGGGCTACGAACAGTATGCCTACAAACCGATTTTGAGCGGGATTTCAACGACCCAGATTGCGGTGGATCACAAACTACTGGGCAAGTACAAACTCTACTGCGAAGGTGCCGACGAATTGCTTTTCTGCGAAAACGAAACCAATGCGGAGCGGCTGTACGGTATTCCCAACGACTCGCTGTTTTGCAAGGACGGAATCAATAATTACATCACCACCGGGGACAAGAAATTTGTCAACCCCAACCAGATTGGCTCAAAAGCCGCAGCCCGGTACGAACGGACGGTTTCGGCGGAGGGCTCGGTCACCCTTCGACTCCGGTTTAGTCAGGATACGCATAACGCGCAGCCTTTCGATGATTTTGACGAAATTTTTCAGCAACGAATCACGGAGGCCGACGCCTTTTATGATCAGTTGCAGCGGAATGTTACGGACCCGGAACTGCGGAATATTCAACGGCAGGCCTATGCCGGAATGCTGTGGAACAAGCAGTTCTACTACTATAACGTCAATGAGTGGCTGAAGGGCGATCCCAAAATGCCGACGCCCTTCCACGGGCGGGCGTATCAGCGCAATTCGGGCTGGCGGCATATGTACACGGCCAACATCCTGTCGATGCCCGACAAATGGGAATACCCCTGGTTTGCCGCCTGGGACCTCGCGTTTCATACGCTAACGCTGGCCCGGCTCGATCCGAATTTTGCCAAACGACAACTCGCGGTTATTCTGCGGGAGTATTACATGCACCCCAACGGTCAGATTCCGGCGTACGAGTGGAATTTCGGGGATGTGAACCCGCCGGTTCATGCCTGGGCAACCTGGAAAGTCTACGAGATTGACCGGGAAATGAACGGCAAAGGTGACGTCGATTTTCTGGAACGGGTCTTTCATAAGCTGCTTCTCAACTTTACCTGGTGGGTCAACCGCAAAGACGTCAGCGGAAACAGCATTTTCGGGGGCGGTTTCCTCGGACTCGATAATATCGGGGTTTTCGACCGCAGCCAGCCGTTGCCGATGGGCGGCCATATCGAACAGGCCGACGGCACCGGCTGGATGGCGATGTACACGCTGAATATGCTGCGAATTTCCTGCGAAATCGCGCTGGTCCGGCCGACGTATCAGGATATGGCGTCCAAATTTTTCGAGCACTTCCTGCATATTGCGGCCGCCATGAAAAACCTCGGTGGTCAGGGCATTAGTTTGTGGGATGAGGATGATCAGTTTTATTACGATGTTTTGCATACGGCCAATAACTCCAGTATGTTGCTGAAAATCCGGTCGATGGTGGGCCTGATTCCCCTCTTTGCCGTTGAGATTCTGGACGATGCGTTGCTGGAAAAACTGCCGGATTTCAAACGCCGGGTCGAGTGGGTGCTGACCAACCGGCCGGACCTGGCTTCCCTGATTTCGCGCTGGCACGAACCAGGCAAGGGCGCGACCCACCTGCTTTCGCTGCTGCGCGGTCACCGGATGAAAATGCTGCTGAAACGGATGTTCGACGAAACGGAATTCCTGTCTGATTATGGCATCCGGGCGCTGTCGAAATACCACGGCGAAAAACCGTATGAGTTCAACCTGAACGGCGAAATTTTCACGGTCAAGTACGTTCCAAATGAGTCGGAAACGAGCCTTTTTGGCGGCAACTCCAACTGGCGCGGCCCCATCTGGTTCCCGGTGAATTACCTGCTGATCGACTCCCTGCTGAAGTTTTACAACTACTACGGCGACGATTTTGAGATAGAATACCCTACCAATTCCGGTCAGGTAATGAGTATCAAAGAAGCCACCGTGCGGGTCGCCGAACGGCTGGTGAACATTTTCCGGCGCGACATAACGGGCAACATACCGGCTTATAACGGCTACCGGAAATACCAGGATGATCCGTATTTCAAAGACTTGCACCTGTTTTTCGAATACTTCCACGGCGATAACGGCAGTGGCCTGGGTGCCAATCACCAAACCGGGTGGACGGGCCTTGTGGCGGACCTGATTGAATTTCTGTATGAAAACCGTCTGCAATGTGAACCGTTACAGGCGAAGGTGCTCTAGCCAAACCGCAGAGAAAACCGGGTTATCCCGGTTTTCTCGTTTTTAACCCGTCGCTCTTTTCCTGCCAATCCTGCCTAACTAAAACGTCACTCCAGGGCTGGTCAGCCTTCCGAATTCGTCCGCAAAAAATCCCCAATCCGGCCCTCCGAAAAAATAGTTAAAACGTATTTTTTTTACTTTTATTTAGCCGTACGATCACAATTTTGCTTCGAAAGCTTACGTTCTTTGGCCGAGCCGTGCAAAAACCGTATCTTCACCCTGCCCGTCCTAACTTCAGAGCGAATGCCAAAATTTCTATGCAAGCTCCTTGTACTTCTTTTTTTTGCATCCTTCCAGCCGGTAGTAGGGCATTCGCCGGGAGGTCATATTGCTGATAATGATTCCGTTCCGCGGCTGAACAATACCGCCATTCGACTCGCCCGAAACAAGAATTTTGCCGGGGCTCTCCAGCTTCTGCAACGGGCTGCTGCGGGCCGCCCTTCGGATACGTTACTCTATAATCAGGCGATTATTCTGAGTCAGCTTAAACGCTACGAAGAAGCCAGTCAATTGCTTCAGCGAATTCCTACTTTTGCGCACGCCCAGGTCAATCAGGGAATTTTCTATTGCATGAGCGGTGATACCAAAGTAGGGCTGACCTTACTCGAAAACACGCCCGGTGGCAAAGGAGCCGACAAAGTGGCCTATAACCGGGCCGTTGCTCACCTAAATGCGGGGCAATTTGAAGAAGCTGGACGGGCCGCTTCCGAAGCCGTGCGACTGCGGGGCAGCGAACCCCTGTATCGGCTGGTGAAAGCCGATGCCCTCCTCGGCCTGGGCAAATACCGCGAAGCGCTGAGTGCCTACCAATCCCTCGATAAGGTGCCCAACCTGGCCACGATGCTGCCTGTCCGAATCGGAAATGCGCTTTTGGGATTGAAAGAGTACGACGAAGCCGCCGAAACCTTCACGAATTACCTACTTTCCGGCGACCGTACCTATCAGGCCCCGGCCCGGTTTGGTCTGGCCAATGCCTTTTATGGACAAAAAGAATATGCCAAAGCCGTCGCCGAATATCGGCGGGCCGTTCAGTTTCGGCCTCAGTGGGTTCAGGCCCGGACCGGACTGGGGAATGCCCTTTGCAGCATTCGTGACTACCGTTCAGCCCGGATCGAGTTCGAGGCAGCCCTGGCGCTGGAACCGGACGATCCGCACATTCACCTGGGGCTGGGCGTGGTGAGCCACCGGCAGGGACTGCACGAACAGGCAATGGAGCATTTTTCCAAAGCGCCGGATTTATTTGACCAGAAAGACGAAGACCTCGCGGATTGCTTTCTGAGCCTGGGACTGACCCAACTGGAATTGAACCAGTTGGACTCTTCGCTCGTGCACCTGAACGTGGCGATGCGCCTGAATAAAGATCATCCGGCGGCCTATGCCGGAGCCAGCGAAGTGTACCGCAAAAAGGACAGTTTTCGCTACACGCTTTCTTACCTGGAAAAAGCCATCCGTCTTTCTCCCCAGAATGACAAAATGCTCACCAACAAAGGGAATATGTACCTGAAGTCGGGGAATATGGATGAAGCCTACGATAATTTTTACTGGGCGTTACGGCATAATCCACAGAGTATTAATGCCTTGAATGGACTGTCGATTTCCTTACTGGAAAAAGACCGCATTGAACAGGCCGAAGCCGTTCTCGATAGCGTAATTAACCGGGGCCACCACAAAGCGTTTCTGCACAACAACCGGGGCATTGTCCGCTCGTATATGGCGTTGAAATACGAGAAACAGAAAGATTTACACAACGCTAAACAATACTACTACCGCGCGATTCGGGACTATGAGCGCTCCCGCGACCTCGATTCCACCCAAAAAACGTATTACAACAACCTCGGTAACGTCTATAAAAATACGGAGGAGTACGACAAAGCGGTGAAAAGTTACCTCGGCCATCTCGACCGCAGCGCTATTAATAACCTCGGCGTTTTATACGCCCGGACCGGAAAAGGCGACTTTGGCCGCCATTACCTGAATATTGCCATTACCATCGATTCGGCCAGTCTGGTTTACCGGTTTAATCGCTATAAAGTTTACAAGGAATACTTCAAGGATTCGCTCGCTATTCGACCCGATATTCAGTCGGCGCAGGCCCTGATGCCTACCAATTCAATTAGTTCGAAGTACAGCAAAGACGGTTATATCAATATTTACCTCTACGATTACGACTTCGAACGCTACGAATTTCCCGGGGATCACCATTTCCCCCTTCAGAATGACAAACCAACCCCACCGGACTACCGCCCGCTCGACGAGTTGTTAACGATGATCATCCCGAAAAAAACAACAGAGCCCCGGGTAACCCCCCCGGTCCAGGTTACCAGCAAACGAATGCCTAAAAACCGCCGATCCCGGATGGCGGGAAGCACCAAATGCCCGAAAATCATTTAGACCCCAAAATACCCCAAATTGATCTTGCTTTTATCTAAGTTTTTTACCTAACTTAGGTTGGTTATACCAAAAAGCTAGATCATGAATGTGCTACAACGTGTTGAACACTGGGGTGATGCGCATCACCCCGCCTGGATTGACGCACTTCGCATTATGCTGGGAATTGTCCTGTTCCTGAAAGGTGTAAGTTTTATCGGGGATACCGAACACCTGTATTCGCTGGTCGGTGACCGGGATTTTGGTCTGACCCCGGTTATTCTGGTGCACTACGTTGCCTTTGTCCACCTGGTGGGCGGTTTACTGATCGCCATAGGGTGTCTGACCCGGTTGGCGGCCCTGCTGCAACTGCCCATCCTGTTGGGAGCGGTATTTTTTGTCAACATCAGCCGGGGCTTTTCAACCCTGAATTCCGAACTCTGGCTGTCGATTATCGTTCTGTTCCTGCTGATTATGTTCGTGGTGATTGGCTCCGGAAAATTCTCGGTCGATGAGTACATGCGCCGGCATGACCATTAAAACCGCCTACGATAGCTGCTGTTTGTACTGACGGGGGCTGATCCGCTCGATGGTTCGGAAGGCATTGCTAAAATGCGTCAGGCTGTTGAAACCTGATTCGTAACAGGCATCCGTGATCGATTTGGCCGGGTTGGTCAGAATTTGCTTGGCCAGTCGGATGCGTTCCTGGAGGATAAACTGGATCGGCGAAATGCCCAGTTCATTCTTGAACAACCGAAAGAAATGCGATTTGGACAAACAGGCCTGATTCGACAGTTCATCGATCGCCAAGGCCTTCGTCAGATTATTCCGAATGTATTCCACCACAAACGCCAGCCGGTGCGTATTCATGAAATTTCGGGCCTGATCAATCAGTACGCGACGGGCCTGAGTCTGCATGAGCCGCACAATCAGTTCCTCCAGTGACTTATGAATGAAGAACGGCTTCATCACGTTGTTTTCCCGATAAAGCCGGATTATCTTATCGATCAGTAGACTGATTTCCAGCCCGTTGCGGAAATGGTAATTATTTACATCCACTTCCCAAACCTCATCCGGTTCGGTCCGAGGATACTCTTCGTTCAGGTGGTTGACGGTTTGCTGGATGAATTCACCCGAAATCGTCAGGGCGATGCAGCGCGTTGGGGTTTCGAGGGAGGCTTCCGGAAAATCGATTTTCATCGGTTTATTGGCCGGTAACACCAGCGATTCGCCGGGCAGGTAATCAAACGGTTTTAACTCGTCGATGTGCATGACCTTCTTGCCCGTCAGCATACTGGTCAAAACCGGAGAACTGAACTCCAGCTCGACCAGTTGCGCCCGCTGAAACGTTTCATACAGATTCAGCTCGGCCACATCATGGCTTAAGGTCAGCTTATTTTCTACCAATGCATCCAGCTTCCCCCCCCAGGATGGCATCGCAATTTCGTTTCGCAGTATTCTTTTTCCCGTTGTCATAGGATCGTTCCCCATTTAATGCCGAAACCGGCCAGCGTACTACAGATCGAGTTTCAAAATCGTATCATCCACCAGAATGAGAAAGAGACAATCCCGTAAGTTTTTGAGACGATTGCGAAAATATTCTTGCACGATTTCGGCAAAATTTGTCACAATTCAAATTCGAACAATCAGTTTAACCCATTCTTAAATTCATGGAAACCCTGGAAGCCCCCGTAGCCACCCGCTCGGCTACTCTATTGGAACGACCACAATTCAAGAGTCAGTATGAAAATTTTATCGGTGGGAAATGGGTGCCGCCAGTCGGTGGCGATTATTTCGAAAATCACTCGCCCGTTGATGATAGTTTGATTTCCCGCGTTCCCCGGTCAAAAGCGGCTGATATTGACCTGGCCCTGGATGCCGCCCATAAAGCATTCCCGAGCTGGTCGCGGACATCGGCCACCGAACGGAGCAATATATTGCTGAAAATTGCCGACGTCATCGAGAAAAATCTCGAGTTTCTGGCCCGCGTCGAAACCGTTGAAAACGGGAAAGCCGTCCGCGAAACGATGGCCGCCGACCTGCCGCTGGTGGTTGACCACTTCCGCTACTTTGCCGGTGTCATCCGCGCCGAAGAAGGATCGGTGTCGGAACTGGACGCCGATACGGTTTCGATGATCATCAAGGAACCGATCGGGGTGGTGGGGCAGATCATTCCCTGGAACTTCCCACTGCTGATGGCCACCTGGAAACTCGCTCCGGCCCTGGCGGCCGGCTGCTGCGTGGTGCTGAAACCCGCCGAACAAACCCCGACCTCGATTCTGGTCCTGATGGAATTGCTCGAAAACATCATTCCGGCAGGGGTTGTCAACGTCGTCAACGGCTTTGGGACCGAAGCCGGAAAACCGCTGGCGCAGTCGAAGCGGGTAGCGAAAGTAGCCTTTACGGGTGAAACCACCACCGGTCGACTCATCATGCAATATGCCTCGGAAAACCTGATTCCGGTGACGATGGAACTGGGCGGCAAATCGCCGAACATTTTCCTGCCGTCGATCATGGACGCCGACGATGCGTTTTTCGACAAGTGCATCGAAGGAGCCGTCATGTTTGCGCTCAATCAGGGCGAAATCTGCACGTGTCCCTCCCGCTTACTGGTGCACGAAAGTATCTACGACGGTTTTATGGAACGCGTGGTTGAACGGACCAAAGCCATCAAAATGGGGCACCCGCTCGACACGACGACCATGATGGGAGCGCAGGCATCCAACGATCAGTTTGAGAAAATTCTGTCATACATCGACATTGGCAAGCAGGAAGGGGCCGAAATATTGACCGGCGGTGGCCCGGCCCGACTGAATGGCGGTCTGGAAAGCGGTTACTACATCGAACCGACGATTTTCCGGGGCAACAACAAAATGCGGATTTTTCAGGAAGAAATCTTCGGGCCCGTCGTATCGGTAGCGACCTATAAAACGGTGGAAGAAGCCATCGACATGGCTAACGACACGCTCTATGGGCTGGGCGCGGGCGTCTGGACGCGGGATGCGCACGAGTTATATCAGGTGCCGCGGGCTATTCAGGCCGGTCGGGTGTGGGTCAATTGCTACCACCACTATCCGGCGCACGCATCCTTCGGCGGTTATAAAAAGTCGGGTTTTGGTCGGGAAAATCACCTGTCGATGCTCAACCACTACCGCCAGTCGAAAAACCTGCTGATCTCCTACAGCAAGAATAAGTTAGGATTCTTTTAAAGAGCGAAAGAGTGAAAGAGCGGCCCAGGACGGTTTTATTCGCTCTTTCACTCTTTCAGTCTATCACTCTTTCACGTATGAGCGTTTCCCGCGTTGACGTTACGGAAGCGGCCAAAATCATCATCGACAAACTGCGCCGGGAGCATGGTGAGTTGATGTTCCACCAGAGCGGAGGCTGCTGTGACGGATCGTCGCCGATGTGCTTTGCCAAAGGCGATTTCCTGATCGGCTCCTCCGATGTCTGGCTCGGCCAGATTCACGGTTGCGATTTTTTCATGTCGGAAGATCAGTTTGAATACTGGAAACACACCCACCTGACCGTCGACGTAACGCCGGGACGGGGAGCCAGCTTTTCGCTCGAAATTCCGCTTGGTATCCGGTTTTACATTAAGTCCCGGCTTTTTGACATGGACGAACTGGCGCAACTGCCCCCCGTGCATGTGGGACCGGTGGAGGTGTAATGGGAGCCAGTTTACGGTATTGAACGCCTGGACGCCAACTGGCGACCGCACTCATCCTCAGCTAGCCCAATGATTCCTTCCCGGCTATCAAGTAGCCGGGAAGGATCAGTTATACCGCCGGATCATCAGCTGGTCCGTTTCGTCCGGTAATTACCGCGTTTGTGGCTGAAAAACCGCTGGATTCGCGGACGTTACTCTGTGGGTATGAACGGGGCTGAAGTCTTAATTTTTCCTAAATCTTCCCTTCTTCATTTTTTTCACACCAACCGTTCGGGCAAAATCCGTATTTTTGTAACCAACGTTGACCGGGCTGCCATCGTGGCCCATCAGGCTTCTTTATGGCTGCAAAAAAGAAAGTGGGTGCCTATCCGAGCGGGATGATTCTTTTCAGCCTGACTTCGGCTTTATTTCTAATCGGTTTTTGCGGAATGCTGGTGCTTCAATCGAAGAAACTGGTAAGGTACATCCGGGAAAATAACGAAGTACGCGTTTTTCTGGACAAGGACCTGACTTCGGATAAACTTGCCCGGCTCAACGCGGAAATCATCAAAAAACCGTACGTCCTGTACAACGGTTCGTCTCCGCAGGTCACATTTGTCAGTAAGGATGTGGCGGCCAAGGAGTTTATGGCTGACACCCA
Source organism: Larkinella bovis (assembly GCF_042655385.1). Taxonomy (NCBI): domain Bacteria; kingdom Pseudomonadati; phylum Bacteroidota; class Cytophagia; order Cytophagales; family Spirosomataceae; genus Larkinella; species Larkinella bovis. Next base: position 1,531,143 of record NZ_JBHSMA010000001.1, read on the forward strand.
GGAAAATTTCAGCAATTTCCTGAACGAAAATCCGCTCCGCGACAGCTACCGGATCAAGTTGCAGGAGGATTATTTCGAAGAAGCCCGGCTGCAGGAAGTAAAAGCGGATCTGGAGGACGTCAACGGCGTTTTTGAAGTCATTTATCAGGAAAATATCGTCGATGAGATCAACAAGAACATCACGAAAATCTACATCATCATGTCGGTTTTTGCGGTAATCATGCTGGTGATTATCATCGTACTCATGAATAATACAATCCGACTGGCGCTGTATTCGCAGCGGCTGTTGATCCGGAGTATGCAGCTGGTCGGCGCCACCAACGGCTTTATTCAGCTTCCGTTTCTGCGTCGGGGGATGTTGCAGGGATTGATCAGCGGCCTGGTTGCAGCAGCTCTGTTGTTCATACTCTTGCAGGTAGCCCTGCGGAATATCGACGGGCTGGCCACCTTGCAGGAGCCCGAAAAAACCGGTATTCTGCTCGGTTCCGTCATCATTCTTGGGATCATTATTGGGCTGATCAGTACCTTCCAGGCCGTTCACCGGTATCTGCAACTGTCGCTGGACGACCTCTATTGACCTTTACCCGAATCAGCGTTTTTTTAATCAGTGTAATCAAAGTTCAGACATGAGTAAACTTCCTTTCGGACGCGCCAATTACACCCTGATGATCATTGGCGTGGTCATTATTTTGTTTGGCTTCATCGTCATGAGCCTCGATTCCGAAGAATTCGGTTTCGGAGCTTTAGGCCTTACCATCGGGCCGTTGATCGTGATGGGCGGTTTTATTCTTGAATTTTTCGCAATCCTGCGCCGACCCACCAATCAATGAGTTTTTTTCACGCCATTATTCTTGCCATCATTGAAGGGCTGACCGAATTTTTGCCGGTTTCGTCAACGGGCCACATGGTTATTTATTCGTCCCTGGTCGGCATCAGTCAGTCGGAATTCACCAAGCTGTATACCGTCAACATCCAGTTCGGTTGCATCATTTCGGTGCTGGTGCTCTACCGGCGCCGGTTTTTGCAAACCACCGATTTCTACCTCAAACTGTTTGTGGCGTTTCTGCCGGCGGCCGTTATCGGTTTTTTACTCAACGACTTTATCGACTCCCTGCTCGAAAACGTGACCGTCGTAGCGATCACCCTGTTGCTGGGCGGTATCCTGCTGATTTACATCGACCGGATTTTCAAACAGATTCCCCGCGATTACGACGTGACCTTTCCGGAAGCCCTCAAAATCGGTTTTTTCCAGTGTATTGCCATGATTCCGGGCGTTTCGCGCTCGGCGGCTACCATCATCGGTGGGATGGCCCAAGGCCTCACCCGGAAACAGGCTGCGGAGTTCTCGTTCTTCCTGGCCGTCCCGACGATGGCTGCGGCTTCGGGGTATAAGTTGCTGAAAACCTACAAAACCATCCAGTCCGACGACATTCAGGTCCTGCTGGTTGGCAACCTGGTGGCCTTTATCGTGGGTCTGCTGGCCATCCGCGGCTTCGTCGGTTTCCTGACAAAATACGGTTTCAAAATCTTTGGTTATTATCGCATTATCCTGGGTTTGCTGCTCCTCGGCCTCATGGCCGCCGGCGTAAAACTGGATATTGTTTAATGTCTGAACTGTCTTGGACGGGGATTCCACCGGTGACAGGATGAAGAGAATGAACGGTCGTTCCTCTTCGTTAACCCGTTATTCGGCGCAGTCCCGGTCCTGGATGGTATAATTATGGACGAAGGTCAACTGATTCTCATCGACAAACCGCTTACCTGGACGTCGTTCGACGTGGTCAAGAAGCTTAAGTATGCCTGTAAATTCAAGAAAATAGGCCATGCCGGAACGCTCGACCCCTTAGCCACCGGTTTGCTGATTCTCTGCACGGGTAAAATGACCAAGCAGATTGATACCTACCAGGCGCAGCAAAAAGAATATACCGGCACGCTGGTGCTCGGCAAAACCACGCCTTCCGTGGATCTGGAAACCGGTTTCGATGCCGAATACGATGTTTCCTCCATTACTCCCGAAAAAATTCAGGAAGCGGTTGAGCAATTGACCGGCGTGATTGACCAGATTCCGCCCATTTATTCCGCGGTTCGGGTCAATGGCGAGCGGCTGTACGAGCGCGCCCGCCGGGGCGAAACCGCCAATAAAGTGGAAGGCGGAATTAAATCCCGGACCATTACGGTTACTACCTTTGAAGTGGACACCGACCGGTTTCCCGAAATTGATTTCCGGATTGTTTGCTCGAAAGGGACATACATCCGTAGCTTAGTGCGCGATTTGGGGCTGCTTTTGCAGAATGGAGCGTATCTGAAAGCGCTCCGCCGAACACGAATTGGCGGTTTTCGCATTGAAGACGCTGAAACCGTCGACGGTTTTATTCGCAAAAACCGCCCCGTCGAGCCATTACACTCATGAAGATTTACCACGGAACTGATTTCTTTCACCCCATTCCCTATGCCGTTGTAACCAGTGGAACGTTCGATGGGGTTCATCTGGGGCATCAGAAAATATTAACCCGCCTGACCGAAATTGCCCGGCGGGGAAATTCGCAGGCGCAGGAAGGCGAAACCGTCGTCCTGACGTTCTGGCCGCACCCCCGCACGGTTGTTTCCAACGATAGCCAGGGCTTGAAACTGCTTTCGACGCTGGAAGAAAAAACCGAGTTGCTGGCCGAAGCGGGTATCGATCACCTGGTGGTGATTCCTTTCACTCGCTCGTTTTCCGAGCTTTCTTCCGCCGAATTTATCCAGCAGATTCTGGTCGAAAAAATCGGAACGAAGAAACTCGTCATTGGATACGACCACCACTTTGGCCGGAACCGCGAAGGCAGTTTTGACTACCTGAAGCAGCACGCGCACCAGTACGGTTTTGAAATCGAAGAAATTCCGCGCCAGGATGTGGCGGATGTGGGCGTCAGTTCGTCAAAAATCCGGACGGCCTTGCTGGAAGGTGACCTGAAAACCGCCACGAAATTTCTGGGACGGCCCTACAGCCTGAGCGGCACCATCGTCAAAGGCCAGCAACTGGGCCGGACCATCGGTTTTCCGACGGCCAATATTCAGGTCGATGACCCGAGCAAACTGGTTCCGGCCAACGGCATTTACGCGGCCGAGGTGATTTATAAGGGCGAGAAACTGGGGGGCGCCATGAGCATCGGTACGCGGCCCACCGTCGGCGGCACCCACCGAACCATCGAGGTGTTTATTCTTGACTTCAAGCAGGAAATCTACGGCGAACACCTCACCGTCCGCTTCATCGAGTACCTGCGCCCGGAACTGAAGTTTGACGGGCTGGCGGCCCTGGTGGATCAGATGAACCTGGATGTGGAACAATCCAGACGGATTCTGGGGAGGTAAGGACGGTTTTTGAATAGGTCAGGAAAGCACTAAATACGTCACTCGTTCCAACGGTTTTGTGGGGCAAACGGGTCATACGAACCGTTGAACCTATTTTAATCAGAACGAATGAAACGTTTTTCCCGACCCTTCTTCACCCTCGCCTTTGCCCTGATCGGATTTTCGCTGGCCGCTCAAAACCCGTTGTTTACGGTTGGAATCCGGGGTGGCTTAACCCTTTCTACGGTACAAATCAGCCAACCTTCGGTTCCCGGAAGCGGACTGAAACCCGGTTTTGCCATCGGGGTTACGACGGCCTACCATTTCCAGGATAACTGGTTTCTTCAGTCTGGTTTGTCCTTTATCACCAAAGGAGCCAAAATTACGGGTACGGCTCCGCTCGGGTTTGATGAACAGATGATTAATCCGGGCAGAGACGCGGTTCTGATCAGCCATCAGCACTATGTGCAACTGCCGGTTCACCTTGGCTACAGCCTGAAAATCCGGCCAGCAACCCGGCTGGTGCTGAACGCGGGCCCGTATGTTGCGCAGGGAATTGGCGGAAAAACCCGGTTAACTGGCGACCTCATCTTCGGTGACATGATCGAAAACACGACCCTGGAAGAGAAGACATTCGGTGGCAAAGGGCTGAAAGCGTTCGATTACGGCCTGGGCGCGGGTGTTGGTTTCGAATTCGAAAAAAATGCCTTACGGCTCCAGTACGACCTGGGATTGCGGGATATCGGGCCGGTCGGCGGATCGTTCCTCCCGTTTTACAGCAGTTCGTACAAAAACCGGAATATCTCCCTCCAACTGGAAATACGGTTTTAGTGCCCTTATTATCAGCTACTTACGAAACCTTCACGTAACTTCCCAGCCATTTTACGTTGGCACCGTGGTGTTGCAGAATCTCCTGAATGGGTGCATCGTTGGCGTGCCCTTCAAATTCAATCAGAAACCAATAGCGGAACGTCGCCCCTTCTCGCAGGGGGCGGCTTTCGATTTTCGTCAGGTTGATATGGCGGGCGTCGAACTCCTGGAGAAACTGCGCCAGCACCCCGGGTTTGTTGGTGTTCGGCAGCCGGGCCACGATGGTGGTTTTATCGTGACCGCTTTTCTGGTTTACGAAGTCTTTGGCCAGCACCAGAAACCGCGTCCGGTTGAGGTCGGTATCCTCGATGTTATCAAACAAAACCGGTACGCCGAACAATTTGGACGCAATATTGGAACAGATGGCAGCGGCTCGGGGCTGTTGAGCCGCCAGTTTTGCTGCTTTGGACGTGGATTCAACGGGTACCAGTTCTGCCGGCAAACCGTCGAAATACTCCCGCAAAAACTTGCTGCACTGGCCAAACGCAATGTCTTTCGAGTAAATGTGCGTGATTTCACTCAAGACATCGGTTTGGGTCGCAAACGTAAAATGCACCGGAATCTGGGCTTCGGCGGCAATGACCAGGTCCTTTTCGTTCAGCAAATCGATGGTTTCGTTGACCACACCCTCCTGATTATTCTCGATCGGGACCACGCCAAACCGGCACCGGCCGGTTTCGATGCTCTCAAACACCGAGCGGATGGTGGGCAGGGCCAGGTATTCGCTCATCGCTCCAAACCGGCTTTCGGCGGCCTGGTGCGTAAAACTTCCTTCCGGTCCCAGATAAGCAACCCGCTCCGGCATCTCCAGATTCCGAGAAACCGCAAAAATTTCAAGGTAAATCGCGTCGATGGCTGCGGGCGTCAACAGGCCCTTATTCGCCTGATGCAGCCGGTCGAGAATCTGTTTTTCGCGTTCAGGCCGGTAAATGACCGATTTGCTGGATTTCTTCAATTCGCCCACCTGCCTGACCACTTCCATGCGTTGGTTCAGCAGTTGCAGGAGCTGATCGTCGATGCTATCGATTTGCGTACGGAGGGATTCGAGCGTCACTGGCAAAAAAGTTTTGGGTAAAAGGCGGTTGCCGCCGGGAACACCACGGTTTTATCGTCCATCGATTCCCGACCAGCTTCGGCGCACAAAAGTACCCAAAAAATAAGACTACTGGCTTAATTTTTCTGAATCCGGTCGCGTTCATCCTGCGAACCGGCCTCTTTGCGTTTGTCACCTTTCGACCCGGCAGTACCGAACGCGCGGGAATAACTCAGTTTGACGATGGGAGACAGTCGGGATTCGGTATTGATTTTCACCGCACTGCGAATGGAAAAAGCCTCCTCCGCAACCGTACCGTACCGGACATTGATCTGCATCGTTTGCAACAGATCCGTCACCGCCAGTTGCAGGGTGCCACCGTTATTTTTCAGTTCTTTCTTGATTCCGGCGTTCAGAGCGCCCATCGCTTCCACCCGTATGGTTCCATTGAAGAATACCGAATTGTACCAGCCCGACACTTCCGCTGAAAACCGGCGGGGTAATTTCACGACCTGGCTCATCGTTGCCGAATGCCACAAATAGGCTTTTTCAACCGGTTTGGGCGTATAGTCGGCCCTTAACCAGCGCGGGCCACCGGTAAAACTGTAGCTCATCTCCCACCAGTTCCGGATTTTCCAGGGAGCATTCACCTGCAACGTCACGCTATGTTGCCAGGTCAGGTTCTGGGGCGAAATAAAGAGCAGGTTTCGGGCCGGACTTTCGGTCAGCTGATACCGCGCAATCAGTTCATCGTCCCGGCTGAAAAGCAGCGAAACCGCATACCCCCGAACTGCGTACCCGACTTTCAGGTTGTTCGTCAGGGCCGGTTTCAGAAAAGGATTCCCCGTATACACCGCCGACGGATCGCTGTAGCGGACAAATGAAGCCAGATCTGTGTACGAAGGGCGACTGATCCGTTTGGTATACGAAAGCTGAAGCTCCCCCTGATCACCCACTTTCCGGGTCAGGAAAAGGCTTGGGAATAGCACCCCAAGCTTTCGGTCTACCACCGGTTTTGTCCGGTCAGGGTCGTCCATGAGGGTCCGCGAATGCTCATACCGAACACCCACCACCAGATTCGTGGCCGGGTTAAGGTGCGTGCTCAGGGACGTATACACCGCGCCGATGCGCTCGCGCATGACAATTTTGCTGGCGGTTTCGGTGCGGCTGACCCAATTTTCATCAATCCGACTCTCAATGCCCGCCGAACTGCGGTTGCGCGTGAGGGTTCCTTTCAAACCGGCTTCCAGTTTTACCCGGGCCGACACTTGCCGGACATAATCCAACTTGGCAACACCCACCCGAATGGCGGTCCGGGCCAAACCGCGCTGGTGGGGTGCAAACAGGCTATCGTTCTGTCCGGCCTGACTGCCGTCCTGATTCTGAAACGTGCTCCGCACATCGAGCGGACTGTGGTTGGTGAAATAGAGGTAGTCGAGTGCCCCGTTGAGTTGTTCGCCATCCCGCCTTTTTTGTTCGATATAAAACGAACTGAGCCGGTTTCGCCAGCGATTGACGCCATCAATCCGTCCCCGGTACTGCATCGTGGAATCGGGCAAAACTGTAAAACCGAACTGATTCAAGTTGGTGGAAGATCGCACGCTGCTGTTCAGGGCCATTGTAGCCCCTATGGTTGTTTTGGACGTCAGCCGCGCATCAATACCCAACTTAAGATCATGGTTGTTCTGCAGCGCCTGGGTGGTGTCTACCCCATCAACGGATAAATCTCCGCCCAGCGTGGGCATGTTCTGCGCACTGATGACGGTCATTTCGCTGTAGGTCCGGTCGCGCAGGAACGAATAGGTCCCGTACAGGTCGATAGTTTGTAAACGGTGGGACAGGTTCAGGCTGGCGGCTCCCTTTTCACCCCGGCCGTACCCGCCCGTTACCGAAAACGACCCGTTCGTGCCCGGTTTTGTATTCTTTTTCAGGACCAGGTTGATCACGCCCGCGCTGCCTTCGGCGTCGAAGCGGGCACCGGGCGTTGTCAGCAATTCGATTTTTTCGATGTTATCGGCACTCATGCCGTTCAGCAGGGCCACCAGCTGTTCCACCGGCATCCGCACCGGTTTGCCATTCAGCAAAACCGTCACACCGCTTTTCCCGTTCAACCCGATGCTGTTATGCTGGTAATCAATCTGGACACCGGGCGACCGTTCCAGAATCTGCAATACCGAGCTTCCTTTCGATAACACACTGCTTTCGAGGTTGATGGTCGTGCCCTCCGCACTTGGTTCATACAGCGGTTTTGCGGCCCGGACCACCACCTCGCTCAACTGTCGGGCTTCTTCCGACACAACGTGCACACCGGTTTCCAGGACGAGTTGGTTGGCAGACAGTTCAAAAACCGGCGATATCCAGGTCTGGTAGCCCAGACTACTGACCCGCAGCCGGTAGGTTCCCGGCGGGACGGTTTCCAGCCGGAAAAAGCCCTGTTCGGATGTCAAGGTCGCTTTGACCAGCGAACTATCCGCACTTTTCAGCAGCAGGACATTCGCGAACGGAACCGGCTGCCCCGCCAGAGTGGTGAAGTATCCGGTGATCTGGCCCCGGGCGATTGGGCTGAGTATAAGCACGAGCAGGGTGATCAGAACGGTTTTCATGGCGGTTTCTCCAACAGTTTAGCCCAAAGAAAGACGGACCAAAACCGTCGGAAAAAGCAAAATGACCACGCGTCGTCGCAAGTTGACGAAATGCCTCAAAAGCGTTCCGGGCCAAAAACCGGGCGGAGTTCCCGGGCCTATCACCGGTTATCCACCCCAAACCGTTCTTGATCAATTATTTCAGGTCGTTCATGGATAGAAGCTGCGTAAACTGCCACGATTGATGTACCTTAGATACAGGTATTTATCGTTAGCACTGCGTTGCCTATGACGGCATTATTTCCAGACCAATCCAGCCAGCACTGGTTCTTCAGGTACAAGATCTACCATTTGCCGTTCTGGTTTCTGTACCATTACCTCTGGTGGGTCGTTACCCTGGGCAATCCCGTCAAGGCGTTCAATTCGCTGACGTTCTTCCCATATACGATCAAATACAGTTTTTACGTGGTGTTTCAGGCGCTGGCGGTTTATTTCAACCTCTATTACCTCCTTCCGCGCTACCTCGAAAAAAACCGGGTTGGAAGGTATATCACGTATCTCGTGCTGACGGTGACGGTGGCAACGCTCTGCACGATTTCCGGCTATTACGTCAGCAGCTACGTGACCGGGCGGTCGCTGGACGAGCTTTACGGTGGGGGTTCGGAGGCCGATTGTTTTTTCCGGTTTCTGAGCAACGCCCTGCCTTCGACCGTCGCCAGTATGACGCTGGCCATGAGCATCAAACTCACCAAAAACTGGATTCAGACCCGCCAGCGGCAGCAAGTGCTGGAAAAAGAAAAGCTGGAAACCGAGCTGAAGTTTTTGAAGAATCAATTTAATCCGCACTTTCTGTTCAACACGATCAACTCCATTTTTTTCCTGATTCATAAAAACCCGGACGTAGCCTCGGCCTCGCTGGCGAAGTTCTCGGAACTGCTGCGGTATCAGTTGTACGAGTGCAACGACGCCCAGATTCCGCTGGGAAAGGAAATTGCGTATATCGAGAATTTCATCGAACTGGAAAAGCTCCGCCAGAATAGCAACGTTCAGGTAACCTTCGATCGCGAGCCGGTGTACGCCGATCATTTGGGAATTGCGCCGTTCATTCTGATGACTTTCGTTGAAAATGCCTTCAAGCACGTTTCCCGGCACAGCGACCAGCCGAACAGGATCACCATCCAACTGGACCTGAACGGCTCGCAACTGGCTTTTCGGGTGGTAAACAGTGCGACCCCGGAAGGCATCCCGGAGGTAATTCATTACGGTGGCATCGGATTGAAAAATGTGCAGCGACGGCTGGATTTGGTGTATCCCGACCAGCATGACTTGGTGATCGAACGTTCCCCGAATCGGTTTGACGTTTCGTTATCATTAACCCTCTCGGATTTTGTGTTGACACCAACGTTACAACTGGCTTAATCGAAACCTGGCGTATGTTAACCTGTGTAATTATTGACGATGAGCCCCTGGCGCGGGAAGGCCTGGCCAATTACGTCCGGGAAGTGGATTTCCTGCACCTGATCGGAAGCTGCGAAAACCCACTGGAACTGCTCTCCCTGCTGGACCAGCAACCCGCCGACCTGATTTTTCTCGACATTCAGATGCCCAAAATGAACGGCATCGATTTCCTGAAAATCGTACAAAAACCGCCGATGGTGGTCATTACCACGGCCTATCCGACGTACGCGCTGGAAGGGTTTCAGCTCAACGTGCTGGATTACCTGCTGAAACCCATCACCTTCGACCGGTTTTTCCGATCGGCCAACAAAGCCCAGGAATACCACCGGCTGCTGACGCATTCGGGGGCGGTTTCTTCGCACAAACCGGAAACCGGTAGCGATTATTTCTTCATCAAATGCGGGAATAAATACGAGAAACTTTACTTCGCGGACATTCTGTTTGTGGAAGGCCTTCAGAACTACGTGACCATTTTCACCAGCAAAGGCAAGTATGTCACGTTATTGAATATGAAAAGTCTGGAGCAGAATCTGGGGCCCCGTTCGTTTATCCGGGTGCATAAATCGTACATGGTGGCCACCAGCAAGATCGACGGCATCGAAGGCAACGAGATCTTTATCCAGTCGCACCGCATTCCGATCAGCCGGAATTACCGCGATCAGGTCTTGAATGAGGTGTTGAGTAATAAACTGTGGAAAAAGAGTTAAAAATTGTCGTTACACAGAGTTCTTTGATTAATTCTGTGTAACGACAATTTTTTTAATCCAACACCAGTGCGACCTCCTCCATGTCTTTTTCAATTCGGAGGTTTTCGATGATAAACCGCTGGCGATCAGGCGTATTTTTACCCATATAGTAGCTGAGCAGTTTCGGAATGGACGTTTCTTTTTCCATAATCACCGGTTCCAGCCGCATGTTGTCGCCGATGAACAGACCGAACTCATCCGGCGAGATTTCGCCCAGTCCTTTAAACCGGGTAATCTCCACTTTTTTGCCACCTTTGGTCAGCTTATCGATGGCCTGCTGTTTTTCCTCTTCCGAATAGCAGTAGATCGTTTCCTTGTGGTTTTTCGGATTCCTGACCCGGAACAACGGGGTTTCCAGAATATAGAGGTGGCCGTTCCGTACCAGATCCGGGAAGAACTGCAGGAAGAACGTCATCATCAGCAAGCGGATGTGCATCCCGTCCACGTCGGCATCGGTGGCAATCACGATGCGGTTGTAACGCAAACTGTCCAGCCCGTCTTCGATGTCCAGTGCGTGTTGCAGCAGGTTGAACTCCTCGTTTTCATAGACCACTTTTTTGGTCAGCCCGAAGCAGTTCAGGGGTTTTCCACGCAGGCTAAAAACCGCCTGGGTCGATACATTCCGCGACTTGGTGATGGACCCGCTGGCGGAGTCCCCTTCTGTAATGAAGAGGGTCGTATTGTAGCGGTCGTCGGCCTTCAGGTCGGGCAGGTGATTCCGGCAATCGCGCAGTTTCTTGTTGTGGAGATTGGCTTTCTTCGCCCGGTCGTTCGCCAGTTTTTTGATGCCCGCCAATTCTTTCCGTTCCCGCTCCGACTGTTCGATCCGTTTTTTAAGCGCTTCCTGTGTCTCGGTATGCATGTGCAGGAAGTCGTCGAGTTGGTTCTTGACAAAGTCAACCACAAACGAACGCACCGTCGGACTATTTTCGTCCGGCGCCATGTTGATAGACCCCAGTTTGGTTTTGGTCTGGGATTCAAAAACCGGCTCCTGCACCCGAATGCTGATGGCCGCAATGATCGACGCCCGGATATCCGAGGCCTCGTATTCTTTCTTATAATACTCCCGAACCGTTTTAACCACCGCTTCCCGCAAAGCCGCCAGGTGTGTGCCATGCTGGGTAGTATTCTGACCGTTGACAAACGAATAATATTCCTCACCGTACTGATTGCCGTGCGTCATGGCAATTTCGATGTCGTGGCCTTTCAGGTGAATAATGGGATACCGGATGGCTTCTTCGTCGGTTTTGTTCCGCAGCAGATCAAGCAGGCCATTCTGGGAAACAAACTTCTGACCGTTGAAATTAATGGTTAACCCGGCGTTCAGGTAACAATAATTCCAGATCATGTTTTCCAGAAACTGGGGGATGTAGTGGAAATTCTTGAAAACCGTATTATCGGGTTCGAAAACCACGAGCGTTCCGTTGCGCTGGCTGGAGCTATCCTCCCCCTGGCGCGCCAAAACGCCCCGTTCAAATTCGGCCCAGACTGTTTTTCCGTCGCGGTACGACTGCACCCGGAAAAACGTTGATAAGGCGTTGACGGCTTTGGTGCCGACCCCGTTCAGGCCCACCGATTTCTGAAACGCGCCCGAGTCGTATTTGCCGCCGGTATTGATCTTGGAAACCACATCGACCACCTTGCCCAGCGGAATGCCCCGGCCATAGTCGCGCACTTCCACGCGGTGATCGCTCACCTTGATGTCGATGGTTTTCCCATTGCCCATCACGTGTTCGTCGATGCAATTGTCCACCACCTCTTTGAGCAAAACGTAAATCCCGTCATCGGCGGCCGATCCATCGCCCAGTTTCCCGATGTACATACCGGGCCGGAGCCGGATGTGTTCCCGCCAGTCGAGCGAACGAATGCTATCTTCTGTGTATTGTTGGTTACTGTCTGCCATGTGACTTTTATACTGGATTACTATCAGAAAACACGAAAAAAACCGTTTTTCAGCCGAGACGCTAAGCCGAACCAATTCGTTTCATGTTCGCAAAATATGAAATTCTGACCTTTAAAAAGAAAATGTTTAAAAAGTACGAAAAGTTCGTTTACTTTGTAGCGCAAAGTGCGTTAAATTACGGCATTACACGATTTACTACAAGTAGAAAACAAAAGCAAATAAGATTGATCACCGAAAACCGGTTGTATACATTCTTAAAAATATGCAAAAATCTCCACATTTCCATTGTTTTAGCTCAAAATTTTTCGCCTACTCTTCGATGCAATTTTTCCGCAAAACCGTTCTGGGTGTAATGGTTGTCTGCACAGCCCTACAGGCAACGGCTCAGGTCATTCAGGCTCCTTCAGCCCCTACATCCGCGCCAGCAACACTCCCCGCCGGTGTACCACGTCCTGCCCAGGGACAGGCCCCCGCCGGACAGGTACCGGGACAGTCCGGCAACGCCCCCCGGGGCCAGCAAACCGGTGCCGGAGCAACGCAACAGGGACCCCGTACACAGCCCGGTGCTACAGGAACAACTCAGCAGGGAACAACGCAACAAGGCCGTGGACAAACCGGGACAACCCCGGGACAGGGAACAACGCAGCAAGGGCAGCAAACCGCAACGGATGCGAACGCCAACAAAGGCGTTAACGCCACCGATGATGCCGCCCTGGAAACCAGCGACGACGCCCAGCAAAAAACCGAACTGGAGTTACTGCGCGAACGGGAACTGGCGGCCCAACGGCGGAAATTGTTCGGGTATCAACTCTTTAACGATCCGGCTAATAAAAGCCTGTTTCAGCCGAACCTGAACATCGCCACGCCGAACGGCTATGTCGTCGGCCCCAATGATCAGTTAAATATTAATATATACGGTTTTTCCGAAGCCTCTTACCTCTCGACGGTTAACGCCGACGGTTTTATCTACATCCCGCGCGTGGGCCCGATTCACATTTCGGGGTTGACCATCGACCAGGCGAAAAAACGGATTCTGGATCGGTTGTCCAAGATCTACGTGGGCCTGAAAAGTGGTCCCTACGGTCCCGCTAACACCTACATGGTGGTTACGCTGGGTGACATCCGCAGCATCCGGGTGACCGTCACCGGGGAAGCCATCCGGCCGGGCACCTACACCGTTTCGTCGCTCTCAACCGCGTTGAACGTTATTTATGAAGCGGGCGGCCCCAATGAAATCGGTTCGTTCCGGAACGTTCAGGTGATTCGCAGCAACCGGGTTGTCGCCACCCTCGACCTCTACGACCTGCTCATCACCGGAATTCAGCGGAACGATGTTCGTTTGCAGGACAACGACAATATTCGGTTTTCGACCTTCAAAAGCCACGTTGAGATCAATGGAGCGACTCGCCGGAATAACATTTTTGAATTATTGCCCAACGAAACCATGAGCCGTCTGCTGGAACTGGCCGGCGGTTTTTCGAGCAATGCCTACCGGGCCCGACTGAAGGTGACGCGGTTTACCAGCCGTGAAATGAAGGTGATCGATGTCGTTGAATCCGACTTTCCGTCCTTCGTCCTGCTGGATGGCGACCAGGTTTCGGTTGAAAATGTCCTGGTCCGGTATGAAAACCAGGTGGGAATTCAGGGAGCCGTCTTTCGGCCAGGCATCTTCTCACTGGATCAGAACAAAACGCTGAAGCAACTGATTAACAGCGCCGAAGGTTTAAAAGGAGAAGCCTTCACGGGACGGATTCAGATTGTACGGACCCGGGATGACATGGCCATCGAGAACATTTCCCTGAATCTGAACGAAATCCTGAATGGCACCAAACCGGACGTGGAGCTGAAACGGGAAGATCAGGTAATTATTCCATCGCGGTTCGAAATGGCCGAATTTGCCGAAGTTGGCATTATTGGAGAAGTGATCACCCCCATTGAGGCCACGCCCTACGTGGCCAATATGACGCTGGAAGACCTGATTCTGCGGGCGGGCGGTTTGAAGGAATCGGCGGCCGCTGCGCAGGTTGAGGTCGTTCGCCGGAAGAAAGATGTGGATATTTCTTCAAAATCGGCCCAGATTTCGGAAGTGTACCGGTTTAACGTGGATCGGGACTTGAGTTTAAAACCAACCGACAGCCGGTTTATGTTAATGCCGTACGATCTGGTACACGTTCGCCGGTCGCCCAACTACCAGGAGCAGACGTTTGCGCACGTGGATGGTGAGGTGGTGATGCCCGGCCAATACCCGCTGATTACCAAAGACCAGCGAATCTCTGACCTGGTTAAAATGGCGGGCGGTCTTTCGCCATTTGCCTATGTGGAGGGCGCTACGCTGGTCCGGATCATCCAGCTCAGTGAGGCCGAAAAGCAAATGCGCGAACAGGCCATCAATGAACTGGCGGATGATGCGCCCAAAGCGGTGGTTAAAGCCGGAACGGCCAATCAGGGCGCCGAACAGCAAATTGGTATTAGCTTACGAAAAATCATGGACAACCCCGGCTCGACGGAAGACATGATTCTGCAGGAAGGTGATATCCTGCGGATTCCTAAGAAACTCGAGACCGTACGCGTCGGGGGCGAAGTGCTGCTGCCCACCACGGCGAAATTCCGCCGGGGAAGTTCCTTCCAGGATTACATTTCGCAGGCGGGTGGTTTCACGAGCCGCTCAGCCCGCAAACGCGCCTATGTGGTGTACGCCAATGGGTCGGCCGATCGTACGCGTCGTTTTGCGTTTTTCAACGTTTATCCCCGCGTGGAGCCCGGTTCCGAGATCATTGTTCCGCAGTCGACCAAGGGCGAGCTGACTCCGTTGCAGATTATTCAAAGCACAACCGGCATCGTTGGTTCGGTGATGGGATTGATCACCACGGTTCTGGCTTTCAAAGCATTATCCCAATAGTCCCGAAATCAAGGTTAATTTGCCACTATGGAAACCATCGATTCAAGAAATACGGATAAAAACCAACTTCCCCCCGATCAGATTTCACCCAAGGAAGTGGTAAACCGGTTTATCGTCTTCAAGGACCAAGTCGTCCGGAGTTGGAAGATGCTGTTAATCATTACCCTGCTGGGCGGTATTATCGGATTTATCGTCGATTTGAACCTGGACAAAAGACCGACCTACACGGCCACCCTAACCTTCAACCTGGGGGCGGGTTCGGCGCAGGGAGGCTTGGGGGACCTTGGGAGTCTGGCCGGGATGTTTGGTTTGTCGGGCGGTGCCCCGGATGCCAACATTTTTACGGGTGAAAACTTCCTCTATTACGTAATGTCGAAGCCCATCATCACCCGCGCCCTGATGAAGGAAATCGATACGACGCTTGTGCCCACTCCCGGACGGCGGGATCTGATGATCAATTACTATATCCGTCATAGCGGGATTCGGGATGATGAGTGGGAAAAGGATGATACCCTGCGGAATTTCCGATTTGTGCGGGGCAAAGATGCGAAAAGTCTTACCCGCCTGGAAAGCAAGGCGCTGGATGGGGTTTTCAACCGGATTAAGGGGGAAACCAGCATTGCGCAGCTCGACCGGAAATCGTCCTTCCTGACCTTACGGGCCGGGATGCACGCGGAATTGCTGGCCGCCCGATGGCTCAACATTCTGCTCGACATTGTGCAGCAGGATTACACGGAAAAACAGACCCAGAAAACCACGGAAATGCGGGACCTGATGAAAGCCCGCCGGGATTCACTGGGGAGAGTATTAGGTCAGAATGATTCCAATCTGGCCCGCTATATTGACCAAAACCAGCAAATTGTGGTGGCCGAAGGTCAGTTGCAACAGACCAAGTTGACCCGCAACTCGACCTTCCTGCAACAACTGTACTATTCGGCGGTGCAAAGTGTCGACAACCTCAACCTAAGTCTGATTAAAGAAGCGCCACTTTTTACCATTGTAGAACCGGTTTCGCTGCCCCTTTATAAAGAGTCCCACGAACCCTATGCCATGAAAGCCGGTTTGATACTCGGTTTGATGCTGGGGCTGATCTTCATCTTCCTGCGGCAGACCTACCAGAGTATCATGCAGAGTTAATGAAACAACAAGAGGATTAATTTCCAGTGAATAATGAACGACGAACGACCGGCAGACCCTTTCATCTGTAATCCGGCGATTTCGTTGTTCATTATTCATTTTTCAGTATAAATTGCTCACCATCATTTGAGGAACTGTTTGTGAAAACACACGAAGTGGTAATTGAATCAGGCCGGTCGCAGAAGAATTACTGGCAGGACTTGTGGCGAAACCGGGAACTGCTCTACATCTTATCCATGCGGGACCTTTCGGTCCGTTACAAACAAACCATTCTGGGAACCTCCTGGAGCCTGATCCGTCCGCTGATCACGATGCTGATCATGTTTTTCGTTTTCAGCAAAGTGGCGAAACTGAAAGGCGATCCCGGCATTCCGTATCCCCTGATGATTCTGGCCGGTCTGACGATCTGGACTTTCTTTTCCAACGCCTTTACGCAGATCAGCACCAGTATTACCGCAAACGCCAATCTGGTTACGAAAGTCTACTTCCCGCGGTTGATCATGCCGCTCAGTTCATCGTTCGTCAGCTTTATCGATTTTCTGGTTTCGCTCGGACTGTTCGTTATGCTGGCGGTCTGGTACCGGTTTGTGCCCGACTGGCATATCCTGTTTCTGCCGTTCTTTATCCTGCTGGCACTGCTGGCGTCCTTTGCATTTGGTCTTATCTTTGCCGTATTGAATGTGCGGTTCCGGGACATCGGGCAATTGATTCCGTTCATCGTTCAGATCGGTTTTTACGCCTGCCCAATTGCGTACAGCAGTCGCCTGGTGGAAGAAAACGCCGGGGAATGGTGGCATTCCCTGTACTATATCAATCCGATGGTGGGCATCATCGACGGTTTTAAATGGAGCCTGCTGGGCGAAAACGCGTTTTTCAATCCGGCCAGCGTGCTTAACTCCGTGCTGATTATTGGTCTTTTTCTTTGCATTTCGGTCTACTTTTTCCGTAAACGGGAAAATACCTTTGTAGACGACATTTAGAATTACGTCATTTGTTGCCGATATTCGCTACGGATAGCGTTATATTTAAACCCAAACCCAAATACTGAAAATAAGCAACTTGCAAACCAGTCAGGTATGGCGGTCATCACAGCAGAGGGAATTAGTAAACGATACATTATCGACCATAAACGGGGAAAGGGAAGTGCCAGCATTAAGGATGCGGTTACGGAGCAGTTGAGTAAATTATTTGGTGGTAAGGGTACGCCAGGTTCGGATCACGAACGCATCGAACACGAAGATTTCTGGGCCTTGCGGGACGTCAGTTTCTCCATCGAACAGGGTGACCGGATCGGGATCGTGGGCCATAACGGGGCTGGCAAGTCCACCCTGCTTAAAATTCTCAGCCGGATTACGGAACCGACCCACGGCCGGATCAGTATCCGGGGCCGCGTGGCCAGCCTGCTCGAAGTCGGCACCGGTTTTCATCCGGAACTGACAGGGCGCGAAAACATTTTCCTCAACGGCGCCATTCTCGGCATGACCCGGGACGAAATCAAGCGCCAGTTCGACGAAATTGTGGCCTTCGGAGGCATTGAAAAGTTTCTCGACACGCCCGTTAAACGCTACTCGTCCGGGATGTATGTCCGGCTGGGGTTTGCCATTGCCGCCCACCTCGATCCCGAGATCATGATTATTGACGAGGTGCTGGCCGTAGGCGATGCCGAGTTCCAGAAAAAATGTCTCGGAAAAATGCGGGATGTTGCCTCCAACGGACGGACGATTCTGTTCGTGAGCCACAACATGACGGCGGTTTCGGCCCTTTGCAACCGGACCTTATACTTCGAACGGGGCCAGCTGATCGAACAGGGGGAAACCAATCAGGTTATTGCCTCTTACCTCAGCAAAGTCTCCAAAACCCGGATGGTCCGCGAGTGGGCTACCCCCGACGATGCCCCTGGTAACAACCTGGTTCGGGTCAAGAAAATCGAGATTTTACCCGAATTCGTCGACGACCAGACTTATATCGATGTCCGGACGCCCTTCCGGATCCGGTTCGAGTACTGGAACCTCATGGATCAGGCCAATTTAAACCTGAGCCTCCACCTGAACTCGATGACCGGCGAAGTGATCTTTAACGTCGGGACTCAATCCCAATCCTTCGGGAAAGGGCTGATTTCGGGGGAATGCGTCGTTCCGGGGCATTTCCTGAACGACGGTACGTACAATGTTTCCATGATGATTGTAAAAGATACGGTCACTCCTCTCTACAATTTGGAAGAAGGGCTTATCTTTGACGTCGCCGACTACCGCGATGGGGTCGCCTGGTATGGAAAGTGGCCCGGTTATGTCCGTCCACAACTGAAGTTCCACGCCGAAATGATGGAAGAAAACATTCTGAATGATTAACGTTACCAAATCGTACCTTCCTCCCCTTGAAGAATACGTCAAACACCTTGAGGGAATCTGGGAACGCGTTCACCTGACCAATAACGGCCCGCTCGTCCAGCAACTGGAGCAGGACCTGAAACAATATCTGGGGATTGACAACCTGCTCTATTGCGGCAATGGGACCATCGTTTTGCAGATGGCCATCAAGGCACTGGGGCTGACCAAAGAGATCATCACCACGCCGTTTTCGTACTGCGCCAGCACCAATGTTATTCTGTGGGAAAACTGTACCCCGGTTTTTGCCGATATCCTGCCCGATGACTACACCATCGATCCGGCCAAAATTGAACGGCTGATTACCGAAAATACGGAAGCGATTCTGGCGACCCACGTATATGGGAACGTTTGCCGGGTGGAAGAAATCGAGGCCATTGCGCAGAAACACCGGCTAAAAGTGATCTACGATGGCGCACACACGTTCGGCACAACCTACAACGGCCAGTCGGCCTTCGCATATGGCGATGTCAGTACCTGTAGTTTCCATGCCACGAAGGTGTTTCATACGGTTGAAGGCGGGTTGGTAACGAGTACCGATCCAGTTATCCTTGACAAAATCCAACAGCTTCGGAGTTTCGGGCACCGGTTCGACGACTATCTGGACTACGGCATAAACGGCAAAAATTCGGAACTGCACGCGGCCATGGGGCTTTGTCTCCTTCCGCGGGTTTCGGACCTGATTGCCGCCCGCAAAGAACGTTTCGGCCTGTATGACACCCTGCTTGACTTTTCGGAGCTGCAACGCCCCAGCCTGCGGCCCACTGTCCAGTACAACTACGCCTATTACCCGGTTGTCTTCCGGTCCGAAGCAAAACTACTGGCGGCAAAGGCGGCTTTGGAAGCCGAACAGATTTATCCGCGCCGGTATTTTTACCCGTCGCTGAACCAGTTGCCGTTTCTGAAATCGACCCAACCCTGCCCTATTTCAGAAGATATTGCGCTGCGCGTGCTCTGCCTGCCGATGTATCCCGATCTGGAATTTGAGAACATTGAAAAAACCTGCAAAATCATAAATGAATTATGAGGTAAGTATGTAGCGTGATGAGTTGGCTGCCGCATCCTGGTTACGCGGAATCTGTAACGCATCACGCTTCGTTCTTACCGCTTACTTCCCTCTGCCATGTCCTTCTTTTACCTGCTCACGTTTGTCCTGTTTGTGTTCTACATTGGCAATACGGCATCCGGTATCAGTCGACGGTCACTGCCCGAATGGCTGCTGGTCTCTTTTCTCCTCTTTGCCGGTAGTGTTATTCTGACGGGTTTTGTTCTTTCCTATTTCCGGCTGACGGCCAACCCGTTTGCCTGGTCGGTAGCCGTCTTTGGAACGGCCACGGTTGTCCGGATCATCTTCGGACGTCTCGTAGAACGGCGGACCTTTTCCGTCAATCGGCTGATTTGGGAAAGCCGGCTTGCTTTTGGCGACTGGTTTAACTCGTTGACGCCCTATCTGCGGATTCTGTTTACGACGCTGCTGGCGACGCTGGGCCTTATTGCCGTCACCAACATCATCCTGATTCTGTTTACCCCCCCGAATGAATGGGATAGCATGACGGGCCACCTTAACCGCGTGATGCAGTACATTCAGCGGGGGACGATGCGGCATTTTGGCGGGACAAACTGGAACATGGACACCTACCCGAAAAGTGTGTGTACCATCCAGATTTATTCGTTTCTGATCACTGGCCGGTTCGAAAATGCCTTCAAGCTGATTCACCACCTGTCATACTGGATGGCGATTGTGGCGGTTTTTGGTATCAGCCGGATCATTAGCAAAAGCCTGACGGCGGCTTTCTTTGCGGCCCTGTGCTACGCCCTGCTTCCTGATTTTCTGATGCAGGCTATTTCGACGGAAACCGACATTGTCCTGACGGCGTACCTCGGGACCCTGCTGTACTTCCTGTTTGCCTATTACGACACCCGCGACGTTCGGTACCTCTACCTCACCGGCATGGCCTTTGGCATCGCCTACGGGCATAAAGTAACCTTTACGCTGCTGTTGCCCTCGGTTTTTGTGGTGATGGTGTATACGGTTTTCTGGTCGCCGACTATTCCGGTTTTCCTGAACCGGCTGAAATACCTGACGCCCGCCATCCTGGTGGGGGTTTGCCTGTTCATGCTGCCCACGGGGTATCTGAAAAACATCGAAGTGTTCGGCCACCCGATCGGTCCCCCGACGGCTCTCCGGCATCAGTCGATCGAGCGGGCGGGCCCTTTATCGAACCTGTTCGAACAAGGAACGCGGAATGTGATCCGCTATGGCTACGATCATATCAACCTCGACGGGTTGCGGAACACGCAGTGGGGGCTCGACCTAAACCAGGTCATGCGAAAACCATTGGTTAAACTGGAAGAAATCACGAAACTCCGGCTCGACGAGGAAACCGATTTTTCCATTCAGCCCTTTTCGTTTGCCCGCCGATTTGAGTTTTACAACACCAACCCGTACTGGGGAATCATCGGTTTTGCCCTGATTCTGCCGCTGGTCTTCCTGAGCCTCATGGGCGTAACGCGCTCACGGGTTCATTTTTTTCTAGCGGTTGCCTTTGGACTTCATTTCCTGGCGCTCTCCTATTCCGCACCCTACGATCCGTTCAAAGGGCGGTATTTTATCGAAACCGGCCTGATCGGTGCCCTCTTTTTACCGCTGCTGTTTACCACACGCTGGCTCAACCTGACCCAACCGGGGCATATTGTTCAAAAAGCCGGTGTCGGTCTGGTGATCGGTCTGGGAGCCTTATCGGCCCTGTTTGCGGTTTTTCTGAACGAACGGTGTCTGCCTTTTCCAGCCTACGGACGCCCCTCGGCCTTTCAGTCGGAACGGGTGTATTTTCAGATGATGTTCCGGCCCGACAGTTATGTCCCCTACAAACGGTTTGACGAACTCGTCCCCGACACTGCTACGGTGGCGCTGGGCACCATCAACGACGATTTTGAGTATCCGCTGTACGGCAAACACCTGTCCCGGCGGCTGATCGCCATCAATCCGTTCGAGAAAGGGGTTCAACCCATTCCGAAGGAAGCCGATTACCTGTTTTTCTCGAAAAACGTCATCCAACCGCAACCGGGTGACATCCGACTCGGAACCGATACGACGATGAAAGGGCTGATTGTGCCCGGTGAAGATTATTATTTACGTAAACTGAAGTAAGCGACGGATATGACCATTGCCATCATGCAGCCTTATTTCCTGCCTTACATCGGTTATCTGCAACTGATGAAAGCCGTCGATAAATTCATTCTGTACGACGACGTCGCCTACATCAACCGGGGCTGGATCAACCGCAACCGGCTGCTGCTGAACGGGAAAGATCATTTGTTCACCATTCCGCTGAAGGATGCCAGCCAGAACAAACGCATTCGCGACGTGGAATTAAGCGACGACCCGAAATGGCGGTCAAAATTGCTGAAAACAATCGAACAGGCTTACCGGAAAGCACCTTTTTATACAACGGTTTATCCCTTGCTGGAAAAAATCGTAAACTTGGAGGTCCGGACGATTGCCGAACTGGTCGGTGGTAGTTTATCCCTGTTGAATGCTTATCTGGGCATTCAAACCGAGATGGTACCCAGTTCCACGGTATATGGCAACGACGAGTTAAAGGCGCAGGACCGGATTCTGGACATTTGTTTGCGGGAAAATGCCAGCCGCTATATCAATCCGATCGGCGGACAGGAACTCTACGACCGGCAGCGGTTTGCGGAGGAAGGTATCGACTTGTTTTTTATCCAGTCGAAACGCGTGGCATACCCGCAGTTCAAAAACGAATTTGTGCCCTGGCTTTCCATCGCCGACGTGCTGATGTTCAACGACGTGCCCGCCGTGCAGACCATGCTGGACGCGTACGAATTAATTGTCAATGAGTGAAAGCGTGAAAGAGCGAAAGAGTGAATAACTTCGCAGGAAGTAGTTAATTGACAAAATTATTCACTCTTTCGCTCTTTCGCTCTTTCCCAATTAACTCTCACAACATGGCTAAAGTTGTCATTTTTGGTGTACTGGATACCGCCGAACTGGCGCATTTTTACCTGACCCACGATTCGGAACACGAGGTGGTGGCGTTTACCGTAAACCGCGACTACCTGAAAGAGACGGAGTTCAAAGGCCTTCCGGTGGTGGCGTTTGAAGACGTGGAGACGGTTTTTCCCCCGCAGGAATTCAGGTTTTTCGCGCCCATGACCGGCCGGAAAATGAACAAGAACCGGGAGAAAGTCTATCTGGAAGCCAAGGCCAAAGGG
This sequence comes from Larkinella bovis, assembly GCF_042655385.1. Taxonomy (NCBI): domain Bacteria; kingdom Pseudomonadati; phylum Bacteroidota; class Cytophagia; order Cytophagales; family Spirosomataceae; genus Larkinella; species Larkinella bovis. The sequence goes on from NZ_JBHSMA010000001.1 coordinate 1,553,724, forward strand.
TATGAATGCATTTCGTACATCAGTTCCAGAGCGACGGTTTTTAACAACCCGATCGGTGAAAACTGCTTCATTCTGGAGGACAACACAATCCAGCCCTTTACGACCATTGGCAACAATGTTGTGTTGTGGAGTGGCAACCACATCGGTCACCACGGCCAGATCAGAGACCACGTCTTTTTCACCTCACACGTCGTGCTGTCGGGGCATTGCGTGGTCGAGTCCTACTGTTTTTTCGGGGTCAACAGCACCATCCGCGATTACCTGACCATCGCCGAAGGCACGCTGGTCGGCATGGCCGCGTCCATCACCAAATCGACCGAAGCCTGGGGCGTCTACATGGGCAATCCCGCCGAGAAAAAACCGATTCCAAGCCACAAAGTGTATTGAAAAAGATTCTTCTGATCGGCCACGATGCCAACCGGGCGGGTGCGCAGTTGGTGTTGTTGCAGATGCTCCAGATGCTCAAACAGCGGAATATTCCGACGCACCTGCTGCTGGCGGGGGATGGTTCGCTGGAAACCGAATACCGACACCTTACCGGCGTCACCAAACTCCCACAGCCCGTCGAGCGGTTATACGGACGGCGAATCGATAAAGTACTTTACCTCCTGCGCATCGGTCAGTGGCTGCACCGGCGCGAAGAACAACGTCGTCGGCAGGCCTTTGAAGCAGAACTCCGGGCGCAGAACATCGGGCTGGTGATGGTCAACACCATTACCAGTTCCAAAACCTACCGCGCCATTCATGACCTGGTCAAATCGTATCCGGTCATTCTCTTCGTGCATGAGCTCGAAATGGCGGTTCGGATGTACACCCAGCCGGATCATCTGCGGTTTATGCTCGATCATACCGATCGGATGATTGCGGTTTCCCGGGCCGTGGCGCGGCATTACGTCGAAACATACGGTTTTGATCCGGCCCACATCAGCACGTTTCAGCTCATCGATATTCCGAACCTGCTGCAAAAAATTAATCACGCCCGGCAGTTGCCCGATGTCCTAATCCAGCACGGGATTCCGGCCAATGCGCTCGTTATCGGCGGGTGTGGCAATGCGGAGTGGCGCAAAGGCAACGACCTCTTCAACGTCATCGCCCGACAGGTCATCAGCCGGTATCCGGATTTGCCGGTATATTTCGTCTGGGTCGGGATGCCGCGTACCCCCCTGTACGAGGACCTGGCGCTGGATCTGGAAAAAGCCGGTCTGGCTGACCGGGTGCTACTTATCGAGCCGACGCCCGAGGTTTTCCGCTATACCACGCGTTTTGATATATTTGCACTTTGTTCCCGCGAAGATCCGTACCCGCTGGTGGTGCTGGAGGCTGCGCTGAGCGAAACGCCGGTCGTGTGTTTTGAGAAGGCCGGAGGTGCGCCGGAACTCGTTGAAAACGACGGCGGTTTTGTGGTCCCGTATCTCGACACGGTTTCGATGGCCGACCGGATCGGTGCCCTGATCGAGGATCCAACGCAACGCCGGACGATGGGACAAACGCTCCGGCGGAAAGTCATTGAACGTCATTCGTCCGAACAGAGCATGGATTCGTTTCTGTCCATAGTCAATCAACTGTCCGCCCTAACAACCTGATATGAGTGTGAGTAAACCAGCCGGTCATTTGCCCCAACTGGATGCCTTACGGGCTTTTGCCGTGACCTTTGTCCTGATCTTTCACTGGTTTCCGCAGGATGCATGGATTAATTTTTTGCCGAACGGTTCCATTGGCGTCACGCTGTTTTTCGTTCTGAGCGGTTTTTTGATCACCCGCATTCTGATCCAGAACCGCAACCAGATTCTGGCCGGTAAAACCACGCATTCGGCGGTTTACAAAAATTTTATTGTTCGCCGGGCGTTGCGGATTTTCCCGATTTACTACCTGTTTATCACCTTTGTTTACTTCGTTCTGCCCCATACCTCGGACATTCGCCAGTTTCCGGCGTATTATTATCTCTACGGGTATAACATTCTGCTTCACCAAACCGGCAACTGGCCCGACCTGCTCTCGCCCTTATGGTCGCTGTCGGTGGAGGAACAATTTTACATTGTCTGGCCAACGGTCATTTTACTGACTCCGCGCTCACAACTGCGGAATATGATCCTTTTCACGATCATCATGGGACTCGCTTCCCGGATTTTGTGGGCACTGGATGGCAACCGGGAAGGCGTTCTGACGCTCACCTGCCTGGATTCGTTCGGCATTGGAGCCCTGTGGAGTTACTTCGTGGTCGAGCAGCCCGATGCCATCCCGGTTTTCAAAAAACAGTTGCGGTGGGCGACGCTGCTGGCCCTGGCGCTGTTTATCTTCATGCTGACGCAACCGTACACCAGTTTTTTCCGGATTTACCAGCGCACGCTGATTTCTGTGCTGTCCCTGTACGTGATTGTCCACGCATCGATCGGTTTTCGCGGCATCATCGGCCGGATTCTTACCCATCCGGCGCTGCTTTACATGGGAAAAATCAGTTACGGGATGTACCTCTATCACATGGCGGTTTCGGGATATCTCACCGGGTGGGTCCTGACCAAAGCAAGCCGGTTTTCGCCCGTTTCGCTGCATACTCCCTGGATTCACTTCGTCAGCAGTTTCGTGTTGCTGATGATCGTGGCCTCGCTTTCGTGGTTTTTCATCGAAAAGCCCGTCAATCATTTAAAGCGGTTTTTTACGTACTCAAAATCAGCCGCATGACCCTCGCTTTCACGATTTGTTCAATTAATTACCTGGCGCAGGCCCGCACCCTGGGCGATTCGCTGCGGCAAACCAATCCCGACTGGCACTACATCATCGGTCTGGTCGATAAACTGGATCAGGCGAACCTGCCCGCTCCCCTCCTGCCCGACTACCCGATGCTGGAGGTCGATCAGATTGAAATTGAGGACTTTGCGGGCATGTGCGAGCGGTACGACATTACGGAGCTGAACACCGCCGTAAAACCGTTTTACATCGATTATTTTTTCCGCCATTATCCCGACGCCACCGAAGTCATTTATTTCGACCCGGATATTATCGTATTCCAGCCGCTGACGGAACTCCGGCAGAAGCTGGGTACCCACAACCTGGTGTTGACTCCACACATTTGCCAGCCTATCAACGACTGGCTGATTCCCAACGAGTTGAACCACCTGAATACCGGCACCTTCAACCTCGGCTTTATTGGCTTGCAGAAAACCGACGAGTCGAACCGGTTTGTGCAGTGGTGGAAAAAACGGCTGGTGAACGAGTGCCGGATCGACCTGTGCAACGGTCTGTTCGTCGATCAGCACTGGGTCAATTTCGCCCCGATTTACTACGATCGGGTTTACATCGACAAGCATCCGGGTTACAACGCGGCCTACTGGAACCTGCACGAACGCTTTTTTTCCGAGCAAAATGGCGTCTGGAAAGTCAACGAAACGGCCGATTTGCGGTTTTTCCACTACAGCGGATACGGTATTCACAAACCGCAGGAGGTTTCCAAATACCAGAACCGGTTTACGTTTGAGGCCCGGCCTGATATTGTGCCCCTGTTTGACCTATACCGCCAGCGGCTGCTGGACAACCATAACGAAACGTACCGCGCTTATCCCTGTTTTTACATCAAACCGCCCAAAGTGCTGTATTACCAGAAAGTGCGAAAAACGCTGAAATCTCCGCTCGAAACATTACTTTCGAAGTTGAAAGAGGGTTATTCCTGAGACGGTTTCCCGTGTATCACCTTCACACGACAGGATGACAATATACTTATATTCAGACCATAACAACAATTAAAACCATAAACCCAGAACCGTAAATTAATCTCCTTGAAACGGTTTGCCACGAATGAGTACATCAAATAAGCATCCGCAGTTGGCCTGTGTTGTCATTCCGGTATACCAGTCGTCGCTGACGGACTATGAACAGATTTCGCTGACACAATGCCTGCGCGTGCTGGGAACGTACCCGATTATTGTTGTAAAACCGGCTTCGCTCGATATTACCTTCCTGACGGGCCCGCATCCTCAGCTCCAGGCCCGGTCGTTCGATGATGCGTATTTTAAAAGTGTCCAGTCCTATAACCGGCTGATGCTGTCGGAAGAATTTTATCAGGCGTTTACGGATTTCGAATTCATGCTGATTTACCAGCTGGATGCGTTTGTCTTTAAAGATGAGCTAACGGACTGGTGTAAAAGTGGTTACGAATACATTGGTGCCCCCTGGCTGCGCGACCGCGATTTTACCGGCTGGGCCGATGAATTCGTGTTCAACGTCAAGAAGAAAATTGCGATCTGGCTGGATTTAAAAAAAGACGATGGCGTGACGCCCCGCGAAATTACGTCGCTGAACGGCGTGGGCAATGGCGGTTTTTCGCTGCGTAAAGTTTCGTCCTTACTGCGCTGGATTCGATTCTACCGCCGAAAAATCGCCAATTACGAGAAAATTCACGCGCACCAATACAACGAAGATGTGTTTTGGGGCATCGAAATTAACCGCTACTGGCCCATTCTGAACGTTCCGGATTTTCGGACGGCGATGCGGTTTTCGGTGGAGTTTTACCCGGAGCGGGCGATTCCGGTTTATAACAAAGGACAACTCCCCTTTGGCTGTCATGCCTGGAATATCCACGGAACCGATTACTGGCGACCCATTTTTGCACGCTATGGCTACACCATCTGATCCGAACCGCCCAACCATTTCGGTGGCACTCTGCACCTACAACGGCGCAGCGTACCTCGAAACGCAGCTCCAGACTCTGCTGGCCCAAAGCTGGCTGCCCGATGAACTCGTGGTGTGTGACGACGATTCAAGCGATGCCACGCGGAACATTCTGGCGCAATTTGCTACCAATGCGCCGTTTTCGGTCCGGCTTTTTCACAATCCCGAACGACTGGGATACAACAAGAATTTCGAAAAAGCCCTGTCGCTCTGCACGGGTGAGTTGCTTTTTATCTGTGATCAGGACGATGCCTGGTTACCCGAGAAAATTGAAACCCTGGCCCATTACCTGATTCAGCACCCCGACACCGACCTGGTTTTTACGAATGCCCACATTGCCGATGCTAGTCTGAAGAATACGGGCAAATTGTTCTGGGATACGGTCCGGTTTACCGAACCCATCCGCCAGCGCTGGCTCCGGGGTGAAGCGATGGAAGTGCTGCTGGACGGCAACCGGGTGATGGGCTGTGCGTCCGCCCTGCGACGCCGGTTTCTGACGGATTTTCTACCCATTCCCAGCTTACCCAACTACATTTATGACGGCTGGATGGGGCTGATCGGGGCCGCCAGGGGTACGATTGACTTTTACGAAAAACCGCTGATCTGGTACCGAACGCACGAAAAGCAACAGGTCGGCACGCGGCCCCCAGAAGCAGGTAAACCGGTCAGCCTGAAGGAACGGTTTTCGCGACCCCATCAAGAAAAACTTGAACCACTCATCCATAAATACCAGGAAATCAATCAGTTACACCGTTTAATCACCGAACGATTTCCCCAAAAAACGCCCGGGCTTCGGCTCTTTGACCGGCGGTTGGCCCATTACTACCGGCGAAGCACAATGCCTGACGGGCGGTTTTTCCGAATCGGGCCGGTTTTCCGGGAATTGCTGGCGGGCAATTACCACCGGTATGCTGATCAGGAAGCCAATCACTCGGCTCCGTATCTGGCCGCGCTTGGCGATTTACTTGAATAACAAACGATATGATCACCTTCTTAACCGTTTGCACGATCCGACAACTCCCCCAGGCGCTGGCCCTGGGCGAAAGCCTGAAACGGCACCATGCCACCGAGGAATTCTTGATTGGATTGTGCGATGATGAACGGCAGCTTCCGGCGGGTTTTCAGGCACCATTTCCGATTCTCTTTCTCACGGAACTTTCAATTCCGAATCAGGAAGTGCTTTCGCAGCAATACACCCCGGCCGAATTTGTAGCGGCCTGCAAACCCCTTTTTATCCAGTACGTTTACCAGCAGCGGGGGCAAAGCGACCGGGTGATATACCTTGATCCATCCATTTATCTGTACCAGCCGCTGCATGAGCTGACCAACCGGTACGCCGATGCCACGCTGCTGCTCACACCCCATCTCCTCAAACCGTTGGTTGACCGGGCGTTTCCGGATGAAAAATATTTTCAGAACATCGGGTTATACAGTTCCGGTTTTCTCGGCCTGCGCCGGACCCCCGAAACCGCCCGGTTTTTAGACTGGTGGAGCCAGCGGGTTCCCGAACGGGCTTTTGCCCAGCCGTGCGACGGCATGTACACCGATCAGATCTGGCTGATGCTGACGCCCGGCTTGTTCGAAGGGGTGACCATTGTAAAAAACCCCGGCTGGCATCTGGGCATCTGGAACCTTCACGAACGCACGCTCCCCGAAGCTGCCGGACCGGTTTTTCTGAATTACAAAGGATTAGCCGATCAGGAAGGGGATTTCCAGGCCCAGACCCGGGTTCGGCTTTCTACCTATCCGGTGATCAAAAACCTGCTCCGGGATTACCAAAACCGGGTGCATTCGTTCAACCGGGCCGGGCTATCAACGTCGCTGGACGCCATTGCTCCGGCGTATGGCCGACAACCGTTCAAACCGCCGTTGCGGGGTTGGCGGAAGAAATCCGTCGAGACAGTCCGGCAAACCATCGAATTCATTGAAACCGTTGACATTCCCCGGAAAATGAACTAGGCTGCGTCTGCCGGCGACGTGCCGGATCGTTCTTCGGTAAGTTACTTCTTGACTATTCTTTCTTTTCGTTATATTTGTACAGGCATAAAAAAAATACAATTGACTAAGCGGTTTGTTGTGGCTACGGTTGTGGCTGAAATTGCTTAAACTCCGCATCCTATGCTATCTTCTTCAAGTCTGTCCCTGTCCGATTTATTTACCTGGCGGAAGCTGCATCTGATGCGCTACGTGGTTGGTATTTTAATCGTAATTGATGGATATCCCCTGATTTTCTTTTTCAAGGAGACGTTACGGATTGCTCCGGGCAGTACGGCTTTTACAGCGGCTTTTCTGGCCCTGGGTTTCATCCTGATGATTCCGCTGCACTTTCTGCACAAGCTTTACCGGCTCAATACCACCCTGTTAAAACAGGCGCTCCTGTTTTTCGCCGTGATTATTTTCTACATGGCATTTTACCGCGACCAATGGTTCAAGGACGCTACGATGGACTCGATTTATTACGTCTACGTGGCCTTGTTTCTGTTCCTGCTGATCAACATTCCCAACGATATTATTGAGGTCTTTGTCCCCATTACCATTGCCTTCACCGTCGTTTCCAACCTGGCCCTCGTCTATGCCTTGTTAACGGACCCAACCTGGTCCATCGGGCAGCGGGCCGCCATTCAATACGGCGAAGGCGAGTACCGAAGCGGGAATCCGCACGTATTTGCCCGCAATGCCCTGATGAGTGTGGTGGCCTGTGGCATATGGGCATTCCGGCCGCAGACGTCGTTCATTCCCCGCATTCTGACGCTGTTTGCCAGTGTATTCGGGATGGGTATTCTGGTTATGACCCAAACCCGTTCCAGCATTGTTGCCTTGATTCTGATCATCGGGCTGTTTTTACTGTTTAACATTCGCCCCCGTCAGATCAAAATGGCCGTCAGGGGATTATTCAAGCCCGCTTCATTAGCCCTGCTCGCGGTAATGTTCATCGGGATTTCGGTCTTCATGAAGCGGAATGGGGATCTAATTGCGGTTTTATACGGGTATGCCGTTGCGTTTATTGAACGGAACCTGGAAAACGTTTACGCCATTCTCGGGATCAAGATCCAGAATCAGTTTGCGGCCTCGCTGGATGCGTCGGCCGGCAACCGGGCCACCAGTTTTCAGTATCTCCAGAACGTTATTGAAGGCCACTTTCACGTCATCTTAGTGGGTCAGGGTTACAAGTCTACGTACCTGGATGTGCCGTTGATGGAGGCCCTGATCAACCACGGCATTCCCGGTTTTGTAACATTTGCGGCATTCTGCTTTTCAACGCTGTTCTATTGCCTGAAGTCGATGCGCGACAACCCTGATCCGCTGTCGATATTTCTATCGTATTTTTTCATCATGTTATTCGTGCAGTTGTTTACCAACGGGCGACCGTACGAAATTTCGTTCTGGCATCCCTTCTGTCTGATGATTCGTTTTCTGGGTATTAGCCATCTTTACCCACCCAATCTTCGAAGCGAACCCGTGCTTGCTCCGGCCGCCTGAGATTGACATCCCATCTCTATGAAGATTCTGATTGTTCACAACATTCTGTGGGCACACTACAAGGCTACGGTTTTTAGCGAGTTGAACCGGATCGCTCCGCACTATAAAGGCCAGGTTCACGTGCTGCAAATTGCCCGTAGCGAACAATCCCGGGCGCTGATGGGGAAACCGGAGCAATTACCGGATCAGTATAGTTACGAATTGCTGTTTGATACCTTCATTGAGCAAATCAGTACGTCGGCCAAAACCAGGGCCCTGGTTCAACGAATGCGCGCCTACCGACCCGATGTTCTTTTACTGACCGGGTATTACGATCCCGCCCAGATTGTGTTGATGCTGCTCGCCAAACTCAGCGGGATCCGGGTGATCATTCAAACCGAATCGTCGCCGGTCGATCAGGTTCGGAGCGGACTGAAAGAATGGGTAAAGCGACGAATCGTCGCCCTGGCCGACGGTTTTTTCTGCTTTGGCAGTCCGCAGGCCGACTACCTGCTCCAGTTGGGTGTCCGCCCCGACCGGATTCTGGTAAAAAACAACGCGGTGGTTGACAACGCCCACTTACGGAATACCTACAACCGCTCGCTCCCTTCGCGCTCCGTTAACCAGGAGACGCTTGGGATAAAACCGCTCAATTTCATCTATGTGGGCCGGCTGGCAACGGAAAAAAACCTTCCGATGCTGATCGACTCCTTTGCGCAGGCACGCCGGCAACAACCGGCCGCAACGGAATGGGGGTTGCTGCTGTTGGGCGACGGCCCGCAGAAAGCAGTGCTGCAAGACCAGATCGATCGGCTCGGCCTCCAGTCGTCCGTCAAAATTCTGCCAACTCAACCCTGGTACCGGGTTCCGGAAACGCTGGCCCTGGCCGATGTCCTGGTGCTACCCAGTCTGTCGGAACCCTGGGGACTGGTGGTCAATGAAGCCATGGCCTGTGGCCTGCCGGTAGTGGTCTCCAATCGGTGTGGCTGCGCGGCGGATCTGGTACAAAACGGCCAGAATGGGTTTACATTTGACCCGCTCCGGCCGGACGAGTTGACCAGCCACCTGCATACATTCATGGCCAATCAGGTCAATCGGGTGGCGATGGGCCTGCGCTCCGAACAAATCATTGCCCGTTTTGACCCGCCTACGGTGGGGAAGGAAATGATGGAAGGATTTGTGAAAGTGGCCCGGACTTAGTTATTTCGACCCAACGTATGCGAATCCTCCACGTTTGTGCTTATACCTGGTCCATTGGGGGACCCGCCCGGATGATTTACGACCACACGCAGTTTGCCGTGTCGAACGGTCATCAGGTCGATATTGTAAGTCCGATGTCGCCCGGGGACGAGCTTTATCCGGCACCGGAAGGCAGCCGGGTCATTCCTTTCCTGCGTACTCCGGTTATTAGCCGGTTTTTCCGCGAAGTTTCACTCGGTTTGTACGAATACCTGAAAAAACATAGCGGAGACTATGACATCATCCACTGCCACGGTTTGTGGCATTTCGGGAGTATCGCGCCGTTTCTGGTCAACAAAACCGTCCCCAAAGTAATTACCGTCCACGGGGTTCTGGACCCCTGGGCGCTGCAGCAAAGTCGCTGGAAAAAGCGACTGATGGATGCGCTGATGCAGAGAAAATTCATGGCGCGGGCGGACCTGATCCATGTTCTCAACGAAGACGAGCGACTGGATGTGGAACGTTATCTGGGGTATCAGTCGCCCCGGGTCGTGCTGATACCGAACGGTATCCAGGTAGCCGACTTCGCCAATTTACCCCCACGCGGGCAATTCCGGACGGAGTTCGGCCTCCCTGCCGATCAGCGAATTATTCTGTTTATGAGTCGGTTGAACCATAAAAAAGGACTTGATTTACTCTTACCCGCCTTTCAACGGTATTGCCGTCAGCACGACGATGCGGTCCTCGTGCTGGCCGGGCCGGACGACGGTTTTCAGCAACAGGCCGAGCAGTTTGTTCGTCAGCAGGGTCTGGAAAAAAAGATTCGGCTCGTCGGCATGCTGACGGGCGAAACCAAGTTAGCGGCTCTGGCGGCTGCCGATGTCTTCGTGCTACCCTCCTACTCCGAAGGCTTGTCGATGGCCGTACTGGAAGCCATGGCTGCGGGCGTGCCCGCGCTGATTTCCGACCGGGTGGGCCTGGGCCGTGCGGTGGGTGAGCTACAGGCCGCCTGTCTGACCGAACTGAATCCGGATTCGATCCACGAAAACCTGATGAAAGTACTTCACACGCCCGATTACGCGGAAACGCTACGCAGGAACGCCCGGCAACTCGTTCAGGCCCGGTACGAAATCAACGTCGTGGCGGGTCAGTTGCTTCAGCAATACACCCTGCTTGTCAATTCCCGTCAACGCACAGAATCCCGTTTTGCATGAGTAGCATCTCCGCCATTATCCTGACGCACAACGAAGAGAAACACATTGGTCGGTGTATTGCCAGCCTGCTGCCTTTTACGAAGGAAATTTTTATCGTCGATTCTTTTTCCACCGACCAGACTGTCGAAATTGCCCGGTCAATGGGCGCCGTCGTGGCCCAGAATCCCTGGGTGAATTACGCCACCCAATTCAACTACGGAATCCAGCATACGCCTTTTAAAACGAGCTGGCTGATGCGGATGGATGCGGACGAATACGTGCTGCCCGAACTGGCGGCTGAAATTAATAACCGACTGACTACCCTGCCCGACGACGTAAGCGGTATTTACGTGAAACGACGGGTTATGTTCATGAATCGCTGGATGCGGCACGGGGCTTACTATCCGATCTGGCTGCTTCGGCTCTGGCGCAACGGGCAGGGTATTTGCGAAGAAACCTGGATGGACGAACACATCAAGTTGTCGACCGGGCGTTCCATCCAGTTCGCGCACGACATTGTCGATCATAACCTGAATAATTTAACCTGGTGGACTCAGAAACATAATCTGTACGCCATTCGGGAAGTGATCGATATTTTAAATATGCGTTATAACTTTGATGAATCGATCCGGGTTGAACCAAAATTCTTTGGAACTCAGGAACAACGCAAACGGTATCTGAAAGTGAAGTATGCATCCTTGCCCTTGTTTACGCGCCCGCTGGTGTACTTTTTTTACCGGTATTTCGTGCGGCTGGGATTGCTCGACGGGCGACCCGGTTTGATGTGGCATTTTTTGCAGGGCCTCTGGTACCGGTTTCTGGTCGATGCCAAGCTGTACGAAGTCTACCACCGGGTCGGCACGGATAAACAGGCCATCATTGATTTTTTCCGAACCGAATATGGAAAAGACCTCCTGGCGGAGCGACCGGGTCAGCACTGACCTGTCGGTGTACGATAATAGCTGGTGGAGCCCCGGCCCGAAATGGAAAATTGTGCTCTGGTTTCTGGTCAGTTCGGTAACGATCAATTCGTATTTGCCGCTGCCCATGTCGTTCAAAAAATGGATTTTGCGGCTTTTTGGCGCTAAAATTGGCAGCGGTTTTGCCATCAAGCCCAAAGTCAATATCAAATTTCCGTGGCTGCTGACCATCGGGAACCACGTCTGGATGGGCGAAGAAGTCTGGATCGACAACCTGGCCCCGGTCACCATCGGCGATCACGTCTGCATTTCGCAGGGCGTCATGTTCGAAACCGGGAACCATAATTACCGGAAACGAACGTTCGACCTGTTTGTAAAACCCATTACGCTGGAAAACGGCGTCTGGCTCGGCGCCAAGTCAATCGTTTGCCCGGGGGTTACCTGCCACTCCCATTCCATTTTAGCCGTGGGTTCTGTGGCTACCTACTCACTCGACGCATACGGTATTTACCAGGGAAACCCGGCTGTCAGGGTTAAAAATCGTGAAATTGAATGAAAGTAAGCATCATTACTGTCGTCTACAACGGAGCCGCCACGATTCGGGATGCCATCGAATCCGTGCTGAGTCAGACCTACCCCGACATTGAATACCTCGTCATCGACGGCCACTCGAAGGATAACACGACGGAGATTGTTCGCTCCTACGGGTCGCGCATCACCCGCTTCGTTTCCGAACCCGACAAGGGTCTGTACGACGCCATGAACAAAGGAATCCGGCTGGCAACGGGCGAGGTCATCGGAATTCTCAATGCCGACGATTTTTACAAACACTCGCAGGTGGTCGAGAAAGTAGTCGACCTGTTCAAAAAGAAGAAATGTGATGCGGTTTACGGCGATGTCATCTACGTCAATCCAATCAATACGGAAAAAATCGAACGGGACTGGAAAGTGGGCGAATACAAAGAGGGTGATTTTCTGCACGGCTGGATGCCCCCCCACCCAACCTGTTTCATCAAACGGTCGGTGTATGAACGACTCGGCACCTACACCCTGGAACTCAAGAGCTCGTCGGACTACGAACTCCTGCTGCGGTTTATCCATAAACACAAAATCCGGATCAGTTACCTGGCCGAAACGCTGGTGACCATGCGGTCGGGCGGGGTCAGTAATGCGACGCTCAAAAACCGCTGGCGCGCCAACCGCGAAGACCGTCAGGCGTGGCGAATCAATGGCCTCCGTCCTTACTTTTATACACTTTTGCTTAAGCCGCTGAGAAAAATAGGACAGGTGTTACCTAAATTGTCATAATTTACCTTTTTTTTGCACCTTTAAATAAATATCCGGTACCATACAGTCATTTTTAATTGTACTAATTGCGTAAAATAGTAACATTTACTCTCTGCCTACTTGATTTATCGACCTGAATAGTTATCACACCAACCTTATGAATATTGAGCTGCTTCTGTCTTATATCCAAAATAAGCTTACCGATGACCTCTTTCAACTGGGCCTTTATCAATGCCTGTTATCTTTCCTGGTAGCTTGTTTTGTGGCCGTTGTTTCCATCCCGGTTGTTATCAAAATTTCGGAACTGAAGTTTCTTATGGAGAAGCCGGGGCACCGGAGTTCTCATAAAACCGCCACGCCAACCTTCGGTGGTATTGCCATCTTTGCGGCCATTCTTATCAGTTATTTTCTCTGGCCGGCCATCGACCAGACGGATATTTACCGCACCAACCTTTCCATTGTCGGCATGTCGATCCTGTTTTTTATCGGCATCAAAGACGATATGGTGGGCATCGACCCGAACAAAAAGATTTTCTTTCAGGTATTGCCATCGTTGATCCTGATCTTTTTCGGGAAACTCCGGATCGACTATCTCTACGGAATCTTCGGCCTCTACCACATCAATGATGTGTTTTCGGTGCTGATTACCTGTCTGATTTTCATTACGATTATCAACGCCATCAACCTGATCGACGGGATTGATGGGCTGGCCGGGGCTATTTCTACGCTGGCCAGTCTGACCTTCGGTAGCTGGTTTCTGCTCACCAATCACTTCGCCATGGCGTGTCTGGCCTTTACGCTGGCCGGTGCGCTGATCGGTTTTCTGCGGTTCAACTTCTCGCACACCAGCAAGATTTTCATGGGCAATACCGGGTCGCTCATTCTCGGTTTTCTGCTTTCCTTTTTTGCCGTCCGGTTTATCAACCTGAACAATTCGTTCCGGTTCGACCCGACTTCGTTTTTCAACGCGCCTATTATTGCGATTGTGGTCCTGATCGTCCCCATATTTGATACGCTGCGGGTATTTCTGGTACGGATCATGGCCGGCCGGTCACCGTTCTCCGCCGACCGGAACCACATGCACCACATCATGATCGACAATGGCTTGTCGCACGCGGCCGCAACGGCGATTTTATGTGCGGTTTCGCTGGCCAATACGGTGCTGTTTTTCCTGTTTCACCGGGATATTTCCAATACGGTTTCGCTCTTTATCCTGATTGGTATGTTTTTTCTTTACATGGCCATCGGCGTTGTGCTGAAAATGCGCGCCCGGGTTCGGGCGATCGACAAAACGCGCCGTAAAGGACTATATGCCAGTCAGTTACTTAATGCATTCACCGGAAAAAACATTCTGCGGTATCTGTAAAATCGCTGGGTGCCGGAACTATGCCCAACAATCCCCGCGGCAGGTTGTTATACTTCCATAATCAGAAGATGCATCTATTATGGAAAAGCCGCAAACGGGAAAACAGGATTCCGAATCCGCTGAACCCATCCAAAACCGCCGAAACAGTACCCCGGACGACCCGGATCAATTGCCTCCCCTTTCCGATGCCGATACCGCTCCCATGTACACCGATCTGGGCTTAGGTTCTGAAGATCCGTACAACAAAGGTGGTGACGAAGCGACCGATACCTTATTGTACACCGATACGCATACGGCCATTAATACGGCCGAAAACCGGTCAAATTCGCTGGCGTACGAAGGCGATATCGATGATCTGACGATGGAAATTGAGCCCGATGAAAAATAAGGCCGGCTGGTTTGCGAAAAAAACCGTCTGATTTTAAACAATTGTTTCGCGAGCTGGTTTTATAGACAGTAATTGCTGATAGACGGGGATGCTGTGAAAGGCACCTGATTGCAAAAATAACCGGCTGTTAAGCAATAGTAAAAGCCAGGTGACTCCGGTCGTCTGGCTTTCCTTTTGGCTTCCGCCCCCGCAAAACCGGGTGGCACCGAATCTGATCCCTCACAACCAGCCTTCATGCCGGTTTTGAGTTATGCGTCAGGAAACAACGTGCAGGAGCGATTGCAGGCGGTTTTCGTCAAGAATCGCAATTTTCTTCTTTTCCTCCGCCACCAGTCGCCCGGTTTTCAACTCTGCGAGCATTCGGAAAAAGGTTTCATAGGTCGTGCCGGCATACGCTGCCATGTCCTGACGGGTAAGCAGGACGTCAATATACCCGTTTTCGTCACGACCAAACCTACGATCGAGCATGAGCAGCGTATCGGCCACGCGGCCTTTCACGTCCATCAACGCCAGATTCCGCATCCGTTTTTCGGCTTTCTGCAGCGCATTGGCGTAGAATTTCATGAGCTGGTAAGTCAGCCGGGGATTGGTTTCCAGGGCGAGTTCAAAAAACGGCAGATCAACGAAACAAACCGCCGTTTTCGCCAGCGTCGTGGCCGTCACCGGGAACATTGGGTCCTGGCCCAGCGCCCGGTAGCCGATCATGTCGCCCCGACCGGCGAAATTCAGAATCAGTTGCTTCTGCGACGGCCAGGATTGATGAATTTTTACCAGTCCGTCGTCGATAAAATAAACCCCGGTTACAGGCGTGCCCTCCGTAAAAATCGTCTCCCCTTTCGCATACACCTGCACCTGCCGGTTCGCATTCAGCACCGGCAACCAGGCTTCCTGGCTGAAAGCACAGAAAAGACAGTTTGTTAAAGCACACCCCGTTTTACTTTGTTTCATTCGGACATCAGTTGCGCTTCCCCGACCGGATCGGGCACGGGTTTCGGCGGTTGCGCCTTTTTTCTTCTCCGGATGCGCCGGCTCCCAATCAAGGGCTTGCTGGGATACGAGCGTTTTGCTGGTAAATTATTCACAATCAAGGCAATAACCAGCAGAATCATAACCCCCGACATAACGGGAGAAATGGTATACCCAAATCCTAAACTTTTGATTTTCTCGGAACCGATGTTGGCAATGAGCGCAGTAGCCCCCGCCGGCGGGTGCAGCGTTCGGGTCATTTGCATCACCACAATGGAAAGCGAAACCGCCAAGGCCGAGGAGAGCCAAAGCTGGTCCGGCATAAGTTTGTAGACCGCTACCCCGATCAGGGACGCCAGAAAATGCCCCCCAACCAGGTTCCGGGGTTGCGCCAGTGGACTGTGGGTTGAACCGAAAATCAGGACGCAGGACGCCCCGAACGAGCCAATCAAAAATACATCATCCTGCCGGGTAAACTGCGCCTGTTGAAGAAGGCCAATAGCGGCAATAGCAATGAAGGCCCCCATAAAAGTCCAGAAATGATTCGCCGGTTCTACAATCGTTTGTCGATGCACCACATACCGGGCAATGCGATACCGCCTTCTCATCCCTTTCTTCATCGCTGAAAACAACTCAATCTAACAATAATCCTATTCTATCAAACCTCCTGAGCAAATCTAAGCCATTAATATGATATATATCATATTTTCTGCATTTCCTGACGTGAACGTCCGGAGGAAAACAGTTCCAGGGTGGAAAAAACAGGAAGGAATTGGGAAGGAGAGAATGAGAAGCCGCTAAGGAATGGTAATGGATTTCCGAAGCAGAAGGCGGAGCAGGGAGATCGTTTCCCCGGGCCAGGAAACGCCACAAAGCTCTTTCAACGACCTGTCAAACGACATACGGCCGTCGAGTTCACCGTCCCGACGACCGTATGCCCTGGCCGACTTAAAGGCCCTTGCCTTTCAGGATAATCTGAAGGGTTTTGTAATCCGGTTCCTTCGAGAAGTCGACCGTGCCCCCAAAATCGATGTCCAGTGAATACAGCAAAATACTGGCGGCTAAACCCACATTCAGTTCCTCCATGGTCGGATTGCTTTTGGTAATATCGACACTTTTCGTGGCCAGTTCGATATCCGTCTTCGTGAGCGTATTCACCGACATCGCAATTGCAATCTTGTCGGTATCGGTCAACGTCAGCGTTTTGTCGTCGGCAGACAGTTTCCAGGTACCGCCTTCCGTGGTCTTCCCATTTTCAAGCACTGAATAGGTGTTATCGGCGTTGAAGGTCACGGTATTATCTTCCCCGAAAAAAGTATCCCCTTCATTGCCCGGAATGACATAACTTTTCACGTCGGTTTTAACGCTGAGACCACTGAACGTCCATTTGCGGGTCAGCAACTCCGACCTGCTTTCCGGTTTTACGGTATCATCGGATTTTGAACAGCCGGATAAGGCGGTAATAAATAAGACAGACAAAAAGAGGTAATGCTTCATTTTCATGATAACTGAACGGAGGAAGAGGATGAATAAATTGATTAACTGACCCCAAAGCTACGGGAAATAGTTGTATCAAAAAATGACCACGTAAGTGAACAACTAACTTTTTCGTTTAATTATTTTCCAAACGGCAGGGGTCAATTTGACAGCAATGGCCGAAATAGGTAAAAATCGCAAGGAAAGATTCCGTATGATTCGCTCCTAAGGCTGGATTTCAGGGCTCCTTCGGCAGCACTCACCCGACTGAATCTCAATCTATAGCTAGCAATCAGGAAGGAATAGAGCATCTAAAAACGGCGGATTAAGATTTCTGTATATATTTGAGAAGATAAGCAATTGTACCTATGCCTTAAGCCAATTATTCAACCATGAAAGAATCATTTATTAAACAAAATTCCTTTATCATCATTGCACTATTTTCAGCAGTCGGGTTATTAGGATCGTATTTCTCAGTTAATACCAGTATTAATCAATCCTTCATTAAATATCAGGTTTCGAGTGTTGACACGACGGTAGCCGACTCCATCAAAATTAAATACACAAAATCGGTTGCCAATTATAGACTCAGCGATGCCAAAACCGAATCTGTTGTCATTCAGATTAATAATGTTGTGTTCAACAATAACCCAACTTTTTTTATCTGGATGGCACTAATCGTCACCATGGTAACGATTGCCTCGGGAGCATTTCCCGTATTTATCATTGCCATGCTTGCTCTATACAATAAATTTAAGTTGAGATCGGCAGATGTCGTGTTTCCAGCCTGTATGGCACTCCTTATCACCATCGTAGCGATTCTAATTCAGAGCGATAACAAAGGTGCATATAAACTGATTTCCATATTCAAAGACTTTCAGATCCTTTTCAAACCCGGTCGCTCATCAATCCCGGAAATAATTTCAATTTGCACAATCGTACTGACGACGCCCATTATCATGACGGTTTTTATGATATCACTCGCGTCTAACAAATTGGTAAAAGACAACGAAAACCTGATTAAAAACCTCATAAAAGGGCACCTTACCTTAAGTAAACTCTTGCTAAATTCCTTGCAAATTTTGGCCCTGATTATTGTATTTTCGATATTAACGACCTCTTCCCTGGCGTTATCTATTAAAAATCAGATTCTTATTCACAAGAAGTACTTCGATATATTCCCGAAAGAATTCAGTTACTTGTATGGGTTATTGTTTTCCCTATTCTTAGCCATCGTCTTTATCCCTGTTTACATTCAGATGCAGTATAATGCGCAGGCATTGGTGGAAAAATCCGAGCAGAGGCAAGAAGAGATTGAGGCCGGTTTACTGGGAAAACTGAAAATGGAAACAACGGCATTCGATAATTTAAAAATTCTATTTACAGTTATATCGCCCTTACTCTCGAGTATTATTCCTGAATCCCTGCAACTGTTTAAATAAGGTATTTTCTGAAGCCTTGCCAGCCACGCTTTCAACCTTGAGCCGGTCAGATCTATTAAACCGGCCGGTCAATGCGTGTGGTGAAAATCATAAGCTGTTTGTTGTTTCGCCCATTAAGTGGCGCTTTTGTGGCCACGACCGCTATTCTTCTTTTGCTCTGCTGTTCGGGTGGCGTCACCATTGCTTTTGAGAAACGAATGAAAGCGCGCTGAGTCCGCCAAACCGCCAAAATTAGTTTGGCCAATTTCGAGTCAACAATTATCTTTATAACTAAGATACTTATTAAATAAGATAAAGAGATGAACGATGACGTAATCAAACGAATACGAAAACTGAGCCAGCAATACGCCTACGTGTCCATTCAGATGCACGAAGCCGTTGCCCGAAAGGCGGGGCTGTCGGGGACGGACCATAAGTATCTGGGGTTTTTACTGGAACGCGGGCAAATGACCGCGGGCGAGCTGGCCAACGTAACAGGATTGACGACGGGGGCCATTACCGGTTTAATCGACCGGTTTGAAAAGAAACATCTGGTGAAACGGCAGTTTGCTGCCGATGACAGACGGAAGGTGATCATTGAACCGAACACGGAGAAGATCATGGCCCTGTTCGTACCGCTGTACAAAGAATTCCGCCAGAAGTCAGAAGAACTCATTGCCTCCTTTTCCGACGAGGAAATCAAAAGTATTGAAACCTACTTTTTGAAGGCAATTGCCATCATGGGTGAGACAAGCGGTCAACTCAACCACCAACAATTGTAAAACGAGCACATCAAATGAACAACAGGAGCGCCTACCTACTCGGTTTTCAGGAAATCGATAAAACAATGCGGGTCAGGGTCGGTGGGAAAGGGGCCAACCTGGGCGAACTCGCCAGGATTGAGGGCATCCAGGTACCCGCGGGCTTTTGCGTTACTACCGAAGCGTATAAAAAAATAACGGGGAATAATCAGGCCCTTAACGGGCTGTTGGATGAATTGACGCGTCTGACGGCGGCCGAGACGTTATTGATCAGCGAAATCAGCGCAAAAATCCGTGCGGTTATCGAAGGAATAGCCCTCCCGGAAGCGATGTCGGCGGAGATTGCCCGCTTCCTCGCAACGTTTGGAGAAAAAACCGCCTTTGCCGTGCGGTCCAGCGCCACCGCCGAAGACCTGCCAACGGCTTCCTTTGCCGGCCAGCAGGATACTTATCTGAACGTTATCGGAAAAGCGGCTATTCTGAAGCATATCAGCAAATGCTGGGCTTCGCTGTTTTCGGATCGCGCGGTCATTTACCGCCTGCAAAACGGGTTCAACCACCGGCACGTCCACCTGGCCGTGGTGGTTCAGACGATGGTCTTCCCGCAGGCGGCAGGGATTCTGTTCACGGCCGATCCCGTTACCTCCAACCGGAAAACCGTGTCCATTGATGCGGGCTTCGGACTGGGCGAGGCCCTGGTTTCCGGCCGGGTGAATCCGGATCGCTACAACGTGCGCAACGGAACGATTACCGAAAAGACCGTATCCACCAAGACGCTGGCTATCCATGCGGTGCAAGAAGGGGGAACGAAAGAGCAGGCGATAGAACCGGCGCAGCAAAACCGGCAGGTGCTGACCGATGAGCAGATTGTACAGCTTGAGCGCCTGGGCCGAACCATCGAAGCCCATTTTGGCCAGCCACAGGATATTGAATGGGCGTTGGCCGATGGTGTATTTTATATTCTTCAAAGCCGACCCATCACCACGTTATACCCCATTCCGGAAGCCCATGATCAGGAGAAGCACGTTTATATTTCGGTTGGTCATCAGCAAATGATGACCGATCCGATGAAACCGCTGGGTTTATCGTTATGGCAGTTAAGGGCCGCCAGACCCATGTTTAAGGCCGGTGGAAGGTTGTTTGTAGATGTCGCGGCTAATCTGGCTACAGCTGCTGGCCGGGAAAGTTTAGTCGAGGCCATGGGGCAACACGATCCGCTTATCAAAGACGCCCTTTTGACCATCATTGAGCGGGGCGATTTTATAAAACCGTTGCCGGACGATACAAAAGCCCCAGTGCCTGTCAAGAGTAATCCGGGTATGCCGTCGGCGGCTATTCTGGCGCAGGCAGGAAACGACCCGGCCATCGTTCGTGATCTGATTAACGAGAACGAAGCCTCGGTCGAAGCGCTCAAACAAGCCATTCAAACCCAATCCGGGCCGGCTCTTTTTGATTTCATTCGGGCCGACATCGAGCAATCCAAGCAGATGACATTTCACAGCCAGCACATGGGTGTGATCATGGCGGCCATGAATGCCTCCTCGTGGATCAGCGCAAAAATGAACGAATGGCTGGGCGAAAAAAACGTGTCCGATATCCTTTCTCAGTCTGTACCCAACAATGTGACATCAGAAATGGGGCTGGCGTTATTGGACATCGCCGATGTGATTCGGCCTTACCCTGCCATTATTGCGTATTTACAACGGACCGTCCTTCCGCAGGGAAAAGCGGAGGACTTCCTGAACGAACTGCTTAGGTTTGAGGGTGGACAGGAAGTCCGAAACGCGCTTGAGGCCTATCTCGATAAATACGGGATGCGCTGTGCCGGGGAAATCGATATTACGAAACCGCGTTGGCGTGAAAAACCGACAACCCTTCTTCCCCTGATCCTCAGTAACATCAAAAACTTTGAGCCCGGTGCCAGCCAGCGGAAATTTGAGCAAGGACGGCAGGACGCTTTGCACAAAGAAAATGAGTTACTCGATCGGCTGAAGCAGTTACCGGATGGCGAATCGAAAGCCAGGGAAACAAAAGCCGTGATTGCCCTGATCCGGAATTTCATCGGATATCGTGAATATCCCAAATACGGTATCGTAAACCGCTTCTTTGTTTATAAGCAGGCGTTGCTGAGCGAAATCGAACAACTCGTACAAGCCAACGTTCTTCCTGAACAGGAAGATAGCCATTACCTCACGTTTGAAGAACTGCGGGAAATGGTACGGACCCGCAAACCCGCTAACCAACTCATCTGCCAACGAAAAGACGAGTTCAAAGCATTTGAAAAACTGACGCCCCCCCGGGTGATCACGTCGGAGGGAGAAATTTTTACCGGTCAGTACAATCACGAAAATCTTCCGGCCGGAGCGATTGCCGGTCTGGCGGTTTCTTCCGGTCTTGTCGAAGGACGCGCACGGGTCATCCTGAACCTGGAAGAGGCTGATCTGGAAGAGGGTGATGTCTTGGTTACGGCCTTTACCGACCCCAGTTGGACCCCCTTGTTTGTCGCCATCAAGGGCCTCATCACCGAAGTGGGTGGCCTGATGACCCACGGAGCCGTGATCGCCCGTGAGTATGGTCTACCGGCGGTGGTCGGCGTGGAAAATGCGACCCAACGGATCAAAGACGGGCAGCGGATCCGGGTGAATGGAACCGATGGCTACGTAGAATTCCTGTGATTCTGCGACCAGTCCGGGCGCATTTACCACAAGCGTCAGCCAACCATTAAAGCAGGGAAACGGAAGCGCCTGTGATAAACCCGCACCGCTGGCCGCCAGGGAGGCTTGATCGAAAACGGAATCGAGGTCCCTAGCCTGGCGGTTTGGAGGAGCGAAATTGTCGGCCAGGTGTCGGCCGCAAGGGCCGGCATTTCGAAGCAAACGGCGCAGGGCAATGTCGTAGACAAAAAAGTTGCTGGACTCCATTACCCCAGCCTGACATCTGCCGAGCGGGGTGGGTTAATAGAGATTTTTAGCTGGCACCCTACCCCAGCTATTGACATCGGTTTTGCAACCGGAGAGGACCAATCTAAATCATTGATTATAAGCACTATATCATTAATAATTCTTAATATATCCACTTTTTCTCTAAGAAGAATCAATTTGAATATCACAAGTGTCTTATAATCAATTACTTACAATGAATACTATGGAATTTGTGTATACTAATATGAAATATTCGCGAATTTCAATGCCATATTAAGTAACACATGTGTAATATGAATTTACCGATTTAATATTTAAAGAAAGGTTATATCTTATATTTTTGAAGACAAGGCAGTCATATTAAGGGAATATTTTAATAGTTCAATATTATTGCCAACTTTTTCAAAGTAAGGATTTAAACACTCATAAAGAATTTTAAAATAAGATTCTCGAGAAAAGAATTGAATAATATCATCATCATTTATAATTTCATTAGCCCAGATTTTTTTGTGGATTATTTCTTCATTTGGAAATTTTATCATCCAAACACCTGTATCAAAAAAATTAGACACCTCATAAATACTCCTTACAGGAAATCCATCAATATTTAAACCCCAAAATACCTTATTTGATGTTACTATTGCATATTGAAATTTATAATTGGCTTTCAATTTTGTTGTTTGTAGTTTGGAAGACAAAAATTGGTTTCTATATATTTCATCAGACATTGCAGACTTTATATAGTTTAGTTGATTTTTTGCCTTTATAATATTATCATAAGAAGTTCTTAATTCAAAAATTGATGCGGGTTCCGTGAGAAATTTGCATTCTATTATTAATAATAAATCATCCTTTATTGCCAAAATATCAATATCACCTTCATTTTGAATTGGGTTCTTATACTTTATAGGCAAGTTTTCTAGAACTAAAAACCCGTTCTTGGTTAGTGTTTCACATAACGATGTTGACAGGGGTTCTTTGTTGTTTATCTGAGCTAATTTAATATTGTTGTTCTTTTTAGTTTCAAGTGGAAAAATATTCCTACTTATTCTAGATGACGAAAACACAATAATTGAAAATAGAAATTCATTAGAGATCTTAATTATAGGCTGATATTGCAAATCTAAAGTAGATCTACTTTTACAATCCCAAGTTAGTATTTCTAATACTTGTTGAGCTTTATTTTCATCAAATATTGTTTTGAATAATTGCAAAATTTCATTTTTTTGGGCAACACTAACTATAGACCTTAAAAGGATACCTTTCGGTATTTCCTTATTACTGAATCGATTAATCATTATTCGCCCAAGCACGTTTAATAAGTTCCTCGCTTTCAACAAATCCTTCAATGTAATATTATCTCTAATAATGTAATTTTCTAGGTCTTCAACCTTAATAAGTAAATTGTTTGAAGCTTCTATCATTGAATACGTGTCCTCATAAAAATAAATTTTATTCTCAAATTTATCGGATAATACTTCGAATAATCCATACGGGATTTTTAATTTAAACCTAGGATAATTATCATTAATATATTCAAATATATCAGGAAAAGATTGATTAAAAGCAATTACAAAATCTTCAATTGACGTCCCTTCTTCTTTAAATTGCAAAGACATAAATTCATCTGCTGTTCTTTGAAGTGCCATTACTATAAACGTTATGTCAATACTTTTGGCAATATTTTCATCTTCATTTAGGACAATAAATCTATTATCATCTTCTACACATATATAATCAAAATACTCAATTCTGGTTTCTATGTCCCTTAAAGCATTTATCTTTAAAGAATTCTCGATTAAAAGTTTTGATTTATCTCCATTAATAAATTCTTCATTAATTATAAAAACGGTTTTTTTTTGATCATTAACTGAATAGATCTCATAATACATATTGATTAAAAAAGAAATCGCTTCTGATATTTCCTCTTTAGAAGTTTTCTTTTCATTTATTGAATAATTAATATCTAAATATCCCAAATTATTTTCTTTTAAAAAAAGATACTCGTTTATAACAAGTAGCGACTTGATAATAGAATGATCATCTAAGTTCTTTCCAAATTTTCTTTTATACAACTTAAAAATATTTATAATGTCTTGATAATATTTCTTATATTCTTTGCTTATAATACCTAATGAACGTACAGATTCTAAATAATTTATTTCTTTAGTACTCAAGCTAAATAAAGATTTATGATTTATAAAATGCTCACAAATTTCTAAAACAGGACTAATATTTTTAATATAAGAATAATGCCTAAGAATTCCATTTCGTTTTGCAGTTTCTAAAAACTTTTGTGGTTGTATGTATACTCCTAATGACATCCAATCAATTATTTTTCCTACCCTTTGATTAACAATATTCTTCTTTATTTCAAATAAAATTTTATCAATAAATTCTTTTTTTTCTTTTGAAGTACCAAAGTTCAAAATTATTGAATTTTCAAATAGATATTTAGTCCAGTTACTCTTTGGAAAGTTCTTAAAAAGTGATTCAAATTCCATGACTATTGTTTGAAAAAATTCAATTATTAAATTAATTTTTTAGGTAAAAAGGTATTTAAAAGTTAAAAAAATTAATTGAAGTATATACAAATATTATTTATATCAGTAGCTAAAGTCATCAAAAAAATTTGGTATGAAAAACAATGCTAATGAGAGATATATATTTTTTAAGGCCAAAGCTGTACAGGCAAAAAATGCATCAAAATCGCATTTTATAATTCGTTTTAATACCTCTTTGATCTAATAATTCAAAGCATTATAGACTATCAGTTTTTTTCATAGCTATTTTATTTAATTCATTAGATATTGACTCTTTAATTTTTTCAACATCTTCTTCTGATAGTTTATCTACCACTTCTGGTGCTTCTTTCTTTTTTTCTCTATTAAATACCGTATTGATTAAATCAAGACCGGATTGTACAATATTCATATACATATCCTTTTCCGTCTTCTCTCTTTTAAGATCTATTCTAAGGATTTCATTTTCTTTTGTTAGTACTTCAATCCGATCAATAAGCAACACTTGTTCTTTAGCATCATCATTGGTACTTAAGTCTAAAAGTTCGGGAAGTGTTACGTTCAAGGCCTCTGCAATTTCCTCTAAACGCTCCAATGTGAGCTTTTTCCCTTTCTTTTCAATTTTGGCATAGTTGGACACATCGACGCCCAATGCTGTAGCCATCTCACTTAACTTGATTCTTTTCTCTTCTCTGATTGCCTTAATCCGGTCTGAAAGTTCCATACCCCAAATTTATTGGTTTTATTTTAACAAGCATTTGGTAATATTTTGCCAAAATAATGGCAACGATTATTTGTTTTGTTGGTTTTATTTTGCCTGATTTGTGGCATGATAACACCAAAACACATGACAAATTCAAAAAACAATACCTTTTTAGGCGCTGCAATCGTGCGTTATGAACACTTAAGTGATCTTAAGTTCACTCCTGATGAAAGGTTTTATAATAGAATCGGCATCAATCGAATTCGGTTTTGGCAACTTGTCAAGGGCAAAAAAGCTATGTACACGCACGAAGCCTTAGTACTGGCTGACTACTTCGGCATTCCGGTAAATGATCTCCTACAACCTAAACCTGAGCCAGTTGTATGAGCATTAAAAACAATCGACTGAAACAGCTATTGAGAATAGCAGACAGTCAAAACAATCGCGCAAAGGCTCCAACTTTCAATGTTGGTTTCATTGCCCGTAAGAAAGCCAGTAACCTTAAAATGGTTAGTATCAATTGCATACTTAGGTACAATGGCAAAAAGCAACAATTCTCAACAGGCATCAATTGTAAGTTGGTTGAGTGGGAGGTAATAACAAATAGTATTGTAAATGCCCCTGAGAAAACCCGCTTATTGAATGATCTAAAGAACCGGGCGGAAAAGCTGTATTCCTACCTTGTACTTACAGAACAACCCATTGATCTTGCTCGGATTCAGGGAGCCTTATTTGGAGAGTCACTCGCCATCGAGCAAGTCCCGACTCTCCTTAACTCATTTGATCAGTTTTTAGATCGGGTTCAAAAAGAATATGAAATTGGTGATATTAAACTTGCCACCTATGAACGGCATATTCAATGGGCTAAACTCATTGGAGAGTTCTTTATCGAGCAGTACGGGAAAGGCTGCAAAATAGAACAGGTTACTCCTGCCGATGCCAAAGGGCTATTAATTGGTTTAAAAAAGAAGCATAGATTTTCTCACAATTACACTGAAAAGATTGTCCAATTTGCCAAACGACTGTTAAACTATTCAGTTGAGAAAGAGTGGATTATCCGAAATCCGTTCATGAATTACCGAGGGCAAAAGGTTTTCAAACAGGGGGAAATTCTCACGGAGAAAGAACTTGAAATGGTGGAAACAACCCCTCTATTTAGTCCGGCTCTCAACCGGATTAAAGACGTTTTTCTATTCCAGTGTTATACCGGATTGGCTTACGCCGATGTTAAAAACCTATCGCCCGACAATATCCTGAGTGATCAGGAAACGGGCTGGAAATATATTCGGAAAGATCGCCAGAAAACAAAAGTTTCGTCAACAATTCCCCTCATTCCGCAAGCCGTTGATTTGCTCGAAAAGTATGCCAATGACCCATATTGTAAAGAGCATGGAGTTATGCTGCCGGTTCTAACGAATCAGAAAATGAATAATTACCTCAAACAGATTGCGGGCTGTTTAAACATGACCAAACGGTTAACAACTCACGTTGCCCGACGAACCGCAGCCAGTGTGCTGATGAATAAGGGAATGAGCCTTAAAAACGTCTCTATGATGTTAGGCCACACGAATACATCCATGACTGAACGCCACTATGTCAGGATTAAACCAGCCACCATTATTCGGGATATGGAAAACGCCCTTAAAAGCAAACAAGCATAAAAAAAGCTCTGACGCGCCAACGTCAGAGCTTAACTCCTTTTAAAAAATGATAACCAAAGATACAGTAGCATTGCCGAAAAGCAATGGCACAAACGGTTTTTACCCCGATAATCAGAACGGGAAGCCAAAACCCAAGATTGCGGATATTCTGCTTACCCAATTAACGGATGAAAGTGATGTTCCACCCGTTGAAGCTACGATCTCCGTTAAGGACGGGATTTTTGCCATTAAAGGGGATATATCATTTGTATCCGGTATGGCTAAATCTGGCAAGTCAACGATTTGCCGGTACATCATGGCAACAGCTTTAATGGAAACGCTGCCCGAAGGGTTTGACTCATTGGGTATTCGTTCGGTTTACTGTCAGGGAAGACCCATTATTTACATTGACACTGAACAACCAAAAGCCTTTACCATGAAGGCTAAAGACGAAATCAAAAAGCTGCTACGAACTGAACAGCTACCATCTAACCTGCACATATTCAATTGGCGGCATCAAGCATACAGACAAAACCGGGACTGTCTCGAAGTCCTGTTTAATTATTATCAAAATTCTGCTTTGTGGATTATTGATGGTATCACTGATTTTCTCGGGAGTGCAAACGACGAAGAAAAGGGCAATGAATTGATCAATTTCTTTATGCGCAAGGCTACCGAACTAAGCACAACCATTGTCCTACTCATCCATGAAATCCAGAATACGGGCAAATTACGTGGTCACCTGGGCAGTGAAGCAGAACGAAAATGTGGGGGTGCAATTTCCGTAAAGAAAGATCGCGAAACAAAAACCCACTGGATACAACCCAAACTCCTAAGAGGTTCGGGAGATTTCGACAATTACGCTTTCCATTACGACGAAGCCGCCAAAGGCTTCGTTTCCCTTACAGACGCGAAGACTAAAGAACTACGGTCGCAGATTGACAAGAAGGAAGGGCGTATTACCGAGTTACGACGAATTGCAAAAGCTGTTTACGGGGATGCTATACGTTTGAGTCGTGCTGAACTTGTCAGAGGGCTAAAAGCCAATGTCCCACAGAATCCCGGCCAAGGTGACGATGCTTACCAGAAAGCCATTTCCCGAATGATTGTTGAAATGCTAGACAAATACAATATCCTAACCCTGACTGGTGAGCCGAAGGATAGCTATAAAATTCTCCCTGAAATCGTATCCGCATGAATTACATCACTAACCTAAGTCCTGATTTTAGACATAACGACGGACGGACAGGCCAAGAAATGTATGTATGCCCGTCTCTCTGTAAAGGACGGACAGGACAGATATATATAGGGGGTCTGTCTTGTCTGTCCAGAAAAAAAAGCCGGTTTTCCACTTTTTCCAAAGTTGTCAGAAATCAAGAAATGGGTAGTAATAACCTGAAAGACAATGAACGAATTTTAGGATGTTTGGCAAATACCCTAAACCAACAAGATAAACCAAACATTATTTGCTACCAAAAACAGCCATTTAGGACAGACAGGACAAAAACCCTTATATAGATAAATCTGTCCGTCTTTGTCTGTCCCGTTTAAAGTCCTTGATTTTCCCGACTTCAAATTACACTTCAAAACATTATTTGGTTTGCCCTTTCACAAACTCCCTACTCAAGTAAGCCATAAGGCAGGAATGAAATAAGATAACCGCTAAAAGAAAAAAATAATGATCACTTCCCAAATCATCACAGACTTAAAGCAACGGTCACATCTAATTGTCGAATATCTAGGCTCAATAGGTATTGAACCAGCAAAAACGAGTGGTAACCAACTGGTTTATCTATCGCCTTTGACAGGAGAACAAACACCATCCTTTTATGTGCGCCCCCAAACCAATCATTTCAATTGTTTTAGTAGCGGAGAAAAAGGAGACGTAATCAGGTTAGTTCAGCTAATGGAGCGAATTGCTTTTATAAAAGCTGTTGAACGGCTTGAATCACTCGCTGAAAATCAAAATTCATCTTTTTCTTTTAGCGGCAAAAACTTTCAGGAGCCGAAAACAGAAAAGATCGAACACAGATTGCAACTGAACGCCGTAAAAGAGCTAGAAAGCCTTGCATTGATCAGCTATATGGAGTCCAGAGGTATACCCCTCTCTTATGCAAAAATCTATGTTAAAGAGGTTCATTACACAAATGGGAACCGAAACTATTACTCGATTGGATTCAAGTCAGATAATGGTGGTTTCGTATTGCGAAATTCCGCATTTAAAAGCTGGATTGGTCAAAGTGGGATTACTACCATTCCATCTACTGACAACACCACAGTAAACGTTTTTGAAGGCTTTTTTGACTTCTTATCAGCCTTGGTCTATTTCGACGTAATACAACCCCGCTACACGACTATTATCCTTAATTCTACGACTAATCTTAA
Organism: Larkinella bovis; assembly: GCF_042655385.1. Taxonomy (NCBI): domain Bacteria; kingdom Pseudomonadati; phylum Bacteroidota; class Cytophagia; order Cytophagales; family Spirosomataceae; genus Larkinella; species Larkinella bovis. The sequence goes on from NZ_JBHSMA010000001.1 coordinate 1,582,973, forward strand.
ACAAGCACTCCCCTATGTTCAAAAAGCTAATTCAGTAAACTCCTATTTAGACAATGACTTAACTGGTAAAAAGGCACTTGCTCAATTGAAAACCAAAGGAGTCAAAGTTAATGACCTTTCAGAACTGTATGCAGAGTATAAGGATATGAACGAGATGCTAATAAAGCATATGATACAGAAACCCGATACCTAATAGCCCAAAAACAGCCTTCCTTTACTGTTTAGAGAACATTCTGAGGACTTTATACAGTATAGTATAGGGCATAGTAGTAATCATAGTATAAGGCATAATATACACCATAATATACACCCAAATTTTAAAAATGGAGAAAGAAACAAAGTCCCGAAGGTTCAGCTACAAATACGAAAGAGTTTACAAAGTCGGTGGGCAACACGGAAGTATTCGCTATATCAAGAGGTGTGTTTTCTGTAATAGCGAATTTACGGCAAGGCAAGTCCATGCTGCATATTGTTCACCCAGATGTAACAAAGCGGTATCCTTACTTAGGAAAAGAAATAGTTGAGAATATCATATTGTTTTCATAAAACCCTAGACATGTCTAGGGTTTTATGTTTTGAGTTTTAAGTAATAGAGTTGTTGCAAAGGTGATTAACAGTTAGTTAGTCAAATAGAAATTCCAAATTCCTGCGCAAACACACAAGGCCAACTCGTATAAATTAACCTTGTGTGTGCGTAAACGATCACTCAAATAACGATACCGTTTTAGCCCGCCAATGGCGTGTTCAACATAGATCCTGCTTGCACTAATTTGCTGATTGGCGGCCTTCTGCTCAGCCGATAACTCAGCATTTTTAGGTTCCTTGGTCGGTTGACTAACACATTGACAATCATAGTCTTTAATGAAACCCTGATAGCCCAGATCCAGACTAACTGATGCGTCACTAAACCAAGCCTGGTCTGGCGAGAACTCGTAGTTCAACTGTTTATAATCATGCCATTTGCTGACCCAGCCTTTGCTCACAAAATGAATATAACGATCCGTTGTGGAGAGAATTAGGGTCTTATCGGTGTGGGCTTTTTTCTACCACTATACATCTGTTTTTGGTAAGTAGCTTCTCCAGGCCGCTGAGTGCGCTGCTCAGTGGCGTCAATCAGCACAGATCCTTTATCTTTGAAATAGGCTTTGAAACTTTCCGCATTATCAAAATGCGTTTTGGGCATATGCTCCGACTTACTCAAAGCCGCTTTGATCACCAGCAAACCGATGTCTTGATTACGTTTAGCGGTTGAGCCATCCATACCCGTTGTGAAACCCAGCAAATCGAAAGAAAGACCTGATTTTAAAGAGAATAGGGTAAACAATAAGAGATACTCGTAGGTATTCAGGGCGGGTTCTTCTGGGCATTGCTCCTGGCGTTGTTGGATGGATTGCACATAAATTTGCTGGTAAGCAGCCGGTAGTAAAGCCAGCAGTTTGATAAACCGTACCTGGTCAAGTCCGGTGGCTGATCGCTATTGGCGATCAGTTCGTAAGTCAACAGTTGATAGTCTCATGCTACAAAATTAAGCTGTTGCAACAACTCTATTGGTTTAAGGTTAAGTGTGTTAACACTTCCAATTTTGCGGACGACTTCACGCGTGAGTAGGTATTTTGCGCGAAAAAAATGCTTGTATTAAGAAATTTAAACTCAAAATTTAGGTAAAAGTATTGTTTGAAAAGTAAAAGACTGTATTTTAGGGAAATACTTTCGACAAGAGAAAAATAAAGATCTAAAGGTAGTAAGATTATTACCTTTACGGCATCCCAGAAGAATCATGTTTATAATGAAAGCTTAAAAATGGCTTATAAATGTTATTAGTCACAACGATAAAAGGCTACACAGAGCTTTACTTTGGTAATATCAAAGAAGTAAAGAATAATTTTATATATTTTGAAGTTGAAGGTATCCAATTTCATTTAAATTTATGGCGAGATCATCAATTTAATATAAAATTTAAAAAAATTAAAGAATGGGAAATCGATAGAGTAGTTTTTATGTTTAGTTCATGTTCAAAACCATTAAAAAAAGAAATAAGATCGATCGATAAGATATTTATAGTGGCTGAAAAAAACTCATTTATTAAATATAGATTTATGGAATTAACGCTTGCTGATCTTCAGAAAATAGCAGGTGCTACAGTTAATAAAGAAAAAAAAGTGAATGGATTTCATTATGTAATAACAGCACCATTTATTAGAGATTTAATAAAGGAATTCTTAGAATTTTATAATGACAAATTAGAAGATAATTCTAAAGAGATTTTTAAGGAATTTGATATCGATAAATATGCAGATAATTATGAGGTTTCTCACAAAATTCAGCATACTTATCGACCTGGTGGCGATGACTGGTGTTGGACACATATAAGAAGTAATTTTGAAATTATAGCAACAGATGATTATTTACGAAGTATAACACCTAAAATCGATATATCAGAACGATATAATGAGTATAATAGCGGATATCAATGGAAAGATATTTTTATAGATAGCGCAGAACATAAAGCACAAATAAATCAGGCTTATACACTAACTGAAGATGGTAGAAAAATTATTATAGATATATACGATTCTGAAAAACATTTTATGGCTTTCTTTGCTCAAAAAGTAAAAGAACTTGTTAGACAATTAGAATTAGATATTTGCAGCCGGGGCGAGCAGAACGTTTCAAAACTTTATTTTCCATTTATTGAATATGTTGAGCAACGAAATAAGTTTAAACATCTCGATGAAGATTATTCTATTCCTTTATAATTATAGGTAGGTAATAGGCAATAGTAAAAAATGCCTAGTAATTTGTTCATGTAGCCTACAGTCCTACTATGTCTCACTAAAAATTGTAAACGCGTATCGTTATTTGAGTGATCGTTTACGCACACACAAAGTTAATTTATACGAGTTGGCCTTGTGTGTTTGCGCAGGAATTTGGAATTTCTATTTGACTAACTAACTGTTAATCACCTTTGCAACAACTCTATTAAACGAATTGAATTTTAATCACTTAAATTTCAATCGGTATTGAATTGGAGTAAATTCAAATATATCCTCATTTATATTCTTAAATATTTCAACACCACCAGTCTTCTCAGACAAATTAAAATTAAATACTCTATATAAGTAATATTTACTTGAATGTATTCTAGAAAAATCTAACTCATTCATTGACATATATAAAACTGTTTTTAAAGGACCTTGTGTTGTTTTAACCTCTATAAACTTTTCTTCTCCGCTAGGTAAAAAAGATAAAATATCGTATCCAGCCCCATCTCCTTCAATTAATGATATATGACGGACTTTGTCAGCTAAATCAATCCTTCCTACTTTTTCCAATAAGTTTTTTTCAAACTGGACAATAAAAATCTCTCCTTCTAAACCCAATTCCTTATTTTTAGCATCAATTATAGAATAATCAGGCGTTTTCCTACCTCTAAAGGTTTTTGTAACAACACCAGCAGTCTTTTGGAATTGTTGGATGTTAGGTTCTGATAATATATTTATCTGTTTATCAATAACATAGTAATCTTCTTTAAACTTAGTTAAAGAAAGATTCATTTTAATTATTAATTCCGTAGGTATCGGCCAATCTAATAATTGCCACTGAAAATAAACAGGTTTTTCTCTCTCAAAATCATGAGAAATATACTTAAGTCTCCCTAAATAGTTATAACTTCCTTTCTTGCTGGTTCTCAAGAAAAGATATATTACATTCTTTAATTCATCGTGATTAATAAATTGTAAAATTTGGGAACTCGTTAAATTTTGACTCGGCTGAGATTGCCAAGATAGCACGCCAAACTCTGTTATTCCTTCATCAAATGTATGCTCACCTTGTTGCTGCCCAAATGTCACAAAAAACACAAAGTCACCTGGACGGTTTGGGATTGATACTATACCTTGTAAACCCCATGTACCGGATTGCGGAGTAAAAACAGTGTGAGGAGAAAAAATACTGTGAACTTCTTTTCTATTATATTCTTCAAAAAGTTGTAGGTTATTCATATGCCACTTTAATAAATAATGCCCAGCAGGCTTATAAACAATAGTATATTTCAGTTAGTCTAAAGTGATAACTCACTTTCATTCTCAAAAGCCTAGTCATACGACTAGGCTTTCTTTTTATAACTAATCCGAGATTAACATTACTATTCGATAGCCTAAAAACACCCAAGAAACGACCTTCTTAGAAAGCAAATAGGGTCATCAAGTACAACTATTGCACAAAATACAGATCAACACCCTAAATATCAGATAGTTAACCTTTTGCTGTCAGTTAAACCTAGATACATTTTAAATGAAAAACCCCGAAAACAGCGCGTTTTCGGGGTTTTTGCAGAGGGAGTACACTTAAACAAAATAACCTGCTCGAATGAGCAGGTTATTTATAAATCTTGCAGAGGAAGAGGGATTCGAACCCCCGGACCTGTTACAGTCAACAGTTTTCAAGACTGCCGCGATCGACCACTCCGCCATTCCTCTTTGGTCACGTATGTGGCTGCAAAAGTAAGACGGTTTTTTAATTTTGTCAACCCTCTCCCCGTAATAATCCCGATTTTTTCGTTCCAAACCCCTAACTTGCCCCCACACAAACAATCCGGAAAGCATCCCGTTGTACGGTTATGTGGACAGACGAAAACAACCAGCTCACCCGAACCTTCGTGTTTCGGGACTTCAGCGAAGCCTTCGGGTTCATGACCCGCGTGGCCCTCATCGCCGAAAAAATGAACCACCACCCCGAGTGGACCAATACATACAACCGGGTCTCTTTCCGGCTCAGTACCCACGACGCGGGCAACACGGTGACGGAGAAAGACCACGCCCTCGCCCGGGCGATTGATAAAATTGCGAAAGGGTGAAAGAGCGAAAGAGTGAATAGCTCTGCCTGTCTGTATAATCGACAACGCAATTCACTCTTTCACTCATTCGCACATTCACTCACTGCACAACCATGAAACTTTACCTCGTACCCACCCCCATTGGTAACTTAGACGATATCACGCTGCGAGCGGTGAATGTGCTGAAATCGGTCGACGGGATTCTGGCGGAAGACACCCGGACCTCGGGCATTCTGCTGAAACACCTCGAAATCAGTAAACCGCTCCATAGCTACCACATTTTCAATGAACACCAGACCGTACAGCGCCTTATTGCGCAACTCAAAACCGGCAAAACCCTGGCGCTGGTGTCGGACGCCGGAACGCCCGCCATCTCGGACCCTGGTTTTCTGCTCGTGCGCGAATGCCTGAAAAACGAGATTCCGGTCGAATGCCTGCCCGGTGCCACGGCCTTCGTGCCCGCGCTGGTCAACTCAGGCTTGCCCGCCGACCGCTTTACCTTCGAGGGATTTCTGCCCCACAAAAAAGGCCGCCAGACCCGGCTGACCGAACTGACCAACGAGGAGCGCACGATGATTTTCTACGAATCCCCCCACCGGCTGCTGAAAACCCTGACACAGTTTAGTGAGGTATTTGGCCCCGAGCGGCCGGCCAGCGTCTCGCGCGAACTCACCAAATTATTTGAAGAAACGGTTCGCGGTTCAATCCAGGAAATAATTGCGTACTTTGCCGAAAAAACGATCAAAGGTGAAATCGTCATTGTTGTTCAGGGGAAATAAAGAAAAAAAAGGGAAGAAAAAACGGACGAAAGGAGGAATCTTCTCTTTTCAGGGTGCCATTTTTACGGTTTTTCTATCCTTCCTCTCTCCTTTCCTTCATTCGTCGTTTTCCCAGACCCTTTCTCCGCAGAGCAAAGCCAGCCTCATTACGGTGGCTCCGGGCGATGACCTGTATTCTTCGTTCGGTCACACAGCCATCTGGATCAGTGACCCTCTGTACGGCATCGACCGGGTTTATAATTACGGAACGTTCGATTTCCGAACCGGTAATTTTTACATCAAATTCCTGCGCGGTACACTGCCGTACATTCTGTCGGTGTACGAAATGCCACGTATGGTGTACGGCTCCCAACTGGAAAACCGGAGCGTGAAAGAACAGGTTCTGAACCTCTCGGCAGCCCAGCGACAACGGCTATTCACACTCCTGGAAACCAACGCCTTACCCGAAAACCGGGAGTATCGGTACAAATTCTATTACGACAACTGTGCCACGCGTCCGCGCGACATGATTGCCCGGGCCTGCGCCGACAGCCTGCGGTTCCCGAATGTCGTTGACTCCACCCGGTCTTACCGCGACTGGATGAACGACTACCTGACCCGGCAACCCTGGGCGCGTATGGGCATGAACCTCGGTATTGGTTACCCGGCCGACGAGAAAACATCGTCCTGGGAGGCCATGTATCTGCCCGACAACGTGTTTATCGAAGCGGAACGGGCGCAACTCAAAACCGCCGACGGTGGCACAACTCCGCTGGTTTCCAGCAGCCAGTTTCTGTTCCGGGCCGTGACCGTGGAAGAAAGCAATGCCTTTCTGACCTATTTGCTGTCCCCGGATTTTGTGTTTGCGGCTTTGCTGGTCGTGGTTTTTCTGATTACCCGGCGTCAGCAGAAACAGCAGTCGCGGGGTGTCTGGCTCGATCGCTGGCTGTTCGGTTTCTCGGGCGTCTGGGGCTGGTTCCTTGTGTTTCTGTGGTTCTTCACCGACCACGGCGTCACGACCTGGAATCCGGCGGTGTTGTTCCTGATGCCGTTGCATGTTCCGCTGGTATTCTGGGTCACCGGTCGGGGCAGTCGGCAGGCGATCCGGACCTATTTTTTACTAACGATGATCGGCCTCGTCGCTTTCTTTTTATACGCGTTTGCGCAGGATTATCTCTACGGTTTTAATTTCTTTTTGTTAACCTTACTGTACCGCGCGTTCTACCAGTACCGCTTTGCAGCCACTCAAACTGAACAGCCAACCTATGCCCAATCGTGATCTCCATCTAGCGCAAATCAGTCAGCAAATCGACGACATCGCCCGGACCGTGGGTGCTTTTATCCGTCAGGAACGACTGCTGTTTTCGCGCGAAAAGATTGAATATAAAGACGTTAACAACCTGGTTTCGTACGTCGACAAGGAAGCGGAAAAGCAGATCGTCGATGCGCTTCATCAACTGTTACCTGAAGCCGGTTTTATTACGGAAGAAGGAACCATTGGCCAGACGGCCAACCAACACGGCCTCAACTGGATCATCGACCCGCTCGATGGGACCGCCAATTTTGTGCACGGATTACCGGTTTTTTCGGTCAGCATCGGGCTGGCCAAAGGCAAAATGCCCCTGGCCGGCGTCGTCTACGATATTACCCGCGACGAATGCTACTCGGCCACGGCTGGCGGGGGCGCCTGGTATTCACGAACCGGCGGAACCCCCGAGTCCATCAGTGTCTCCCCTGCCACCACCCTGGGCGAAAGCATGGTAGCCACCGGTTTTCCGTACCGAATTCTCGACCGCATTGACCGGTATCTGAAAATATTTGCGACCCTGATCCAGCGTACCCACGGCATCCGCCGGATGGGTTCGGCCGCCATTGACCTGGCTTACGTCGCCAGTGGCCGGTTTGAAGCCTATTACGAATTTAACCTCAATTGTTGGGACATGGCCGCCGGGGTGTTGCTGGTGCAGGAAGCGGGCGGTATCGTCACTGATTTCCAGGGTGGCGACGAATTCCTGTTTCGGGGCGATGTGCTGGCCGGATGCGCCATGCAGCCCGAACTCCTCGCCATCATCGAAGAATACTGGAACAACGAAGGACCGCTGCCGGTTTCGTCTGTTCACTAAAAGCCAGTCTCCGGTTTTCGGCTTAAAGCGTTGGGTTCTAGGGATCATGTTGGTTTAGTACCGATCTACGTCACCCGAAAACCGCCTGCCGAAAACTGAAATTCCTACGTTCATGCTTCCCATCGTTTTCATCCACACCGGTTATCAGTCGTACCTGGAATATAGTCTGCGGCAAGGCAAGCTGGCAAATCCGGAGTCGGCGGTTTTCCTGCTCGGTGACGATGCGAACCAAAACCGCTTCCCGTTTGCCCAACACCGCAAGATCAGCGCCCTGAATCCTGCCAGAGCCGATGAGTTTACCCGGATTTACGTCCATCGGTCCACCAACCCGTACTGGTATGAACTGCTTTGCTTCATTCGCTGGTTTCACGTGCTGGCTTTTATGGAAGAACGGCAGTTGGATGAAGTATTTGTGGCGGACTCGGACGTCATGATTTACAAGAACGTAGGCCACTATACTCCCTGGTCGCAGCGGTCGGCCGGCCAGCAGGCCGCCTATTGCCTGGTTGGCCATCAAACGCCAAATTCGTACAGCTGGTTAGCATCGGGCCATTCGTCGTACTGGACCCGCCAAGGGCTTTCCGATTTTTGCGATTACCTGTTGTCCACGTACCGGACGACCACCGATCAGGCCCGCCTGGAGGAGAAATGGCAGTATCACGGGAAAAACCGGCTAGCGGGCGGGGTATCTGATATGGCACTGCTGTACCTCTACGCCCTTGATCATCCCGGGCGGGTCATCAACCTGCTGCCCCCCTTAGCCTCTTCCGGGCAGCGCCTGAAAGAGGTTTTCGACCTCAATATCAGCATTCCGCATAACTACGCTGAAAACGAATACGATCAGGATATTCATGGGCTGAAGAAGGTGCAGTCGGAAGCGTTGCAGTACGTCGGTTACAACCGGATTTTAAAAGAAACCTGTATCTTTAATACCCTCCACTTTCAGGGACTGAGCAAACGATACATCCACCAATTCTATCAGGGGACGGATTTACGGCTGCATCAGTTCGGCCAGGAACTTTCGCACCGGCTGGCTCCGGTTTTGGCTCCGGTTCGTCGGCTGAAAAGTGGCTTACAACGAATTCTAAACAAGTGACGTCATGGCAGACCTTGAAGCGCTTCAGTACCCCATCGGCCGGTTTTCATCCGGCAACAGCTACACGTTCGAACAAACGCAGGAACACATTGCGGCCATTGCGGTTTTCCCGCATAACCTGACCGAACTGGTGGGCAAATGGGGCGACAACCGACTCGACACCCCCTATCGTCCCGGCGGCTGGACCGTCCGGCAACTCGTGCACCACGTCGCCGACAGCCACATGAATGCCTACATCCGGACCAAACTCGCCCTGACCGAAACCGTGCCGACCATCAAACCGTACGACGAAACCGAATGGGCCAAACTGCCCGATTCCCGGCTTTCCATTGCGCCCTCGCTGGTGATCCTCAGCAACCTGCACCAGCGTTGGGTGGCGGTGCTGGACCCGCTGACCGACGAACAACTTCAGCGGACGTATTTTCACCCGGAAAGCCAAAAAGAGTTTACACTCTCCGAAGTCCTCGCCAACTACGCCTGGCACTGTGAACACCACTACCAACACGCCTACCAGCTTGCCCTCCGGAACCAATGGGTTTAATTAGGAGTTATGAGTGATGAATGAAGAGTTATGAGTTGGCGGACGCATGCTGTTCCTGCGGAGCTAACCGCCGGGCAGCCCCGTCACAACTCTTAACTCATCTTTCTTAATTCATCACTCCTTATGCAAGAGCTTCTCATCGGTCTGCTATTTCTGGCTGCGCTGGCTTATCTGGGCTGGCGGGGATGGAAAAGTTTTGCCCGGAAAGAAGCCGGTTGTGCGAAGGGATGCGGCTGTGCGACCGACGTCAAAACGCCGTCAATTAACAAATCAGGGCACTTACCAGTTAACTAGTCGGTACCAAGTTTTCCTGGCCCGACATGATAACGGATGACAGCACACCCGACCGGCTCCCCTCTTTATTCATATATACTGCCTTCCTGGCCCTTGTGCTGGTGGGCTCTTTCTCCTGCAAACGGGTTACGCCCGAACCGCCCGTTGCCCGGAATTTCGACGATTCCCTGAAGGCCGACAGTTCCTACATCAGCTCACCGGTTACGTTTGAAATTGCGGAACTGGAAGAAAAAATCAATCGGGCGCTGGGGACCGTACTGGTCAAAAATGCCGAACTGAAGAACGGGATCACCCGACCGTTGTACCTCCATATTGAACGTTCGGGACCGGTCAAGCTGGCGTATGATGGAAACCGGCTAACCTTTGGCGCATCGCTCCGCATCTGGATCAGCAATCCGCTGCGGCTGGGGAAGAATCCGAAAGACACCACCAACCGGGTGTATAGCGCCCTCGAAGTCCGGTTTCGCAGCCCCCTGACCGTCCGCGACGACTGGCGGATGCAAACCAAGGTCGAACTGGAGCATTACCGCTGGATTACCCGACCGGAAATCCGGATTCTGGGCATCGATATTCCCGTCGCCAAACTGGCCGACCGGATTCTGCAAAAACGCGAAAACGGCATCGAAGCCGCTATCGACCGGGCGGTTTATAACGAACTGCGGCTCGACCGCGAGCTGGCCACCGTCTGGCGGGATATTCAAAAACCGATTCTGATTAACCGGGCGTTTCAGCAGGTCTGGCTACGGCCCCGCCCGACAGCCATTCAGGTCGGGCCGATTCGCGGCAACCCCACCTCGATCGTAATTCCCATGCGGCTCCGGCTGACCATCGAGTCGGCATTTGGCCCCAAGCCGGTTTATGCGATCAATACCCGATTGCCCCGGCTGGAAAAAGTGACCACCCTGCCCATGATGTCGCACCTGAATCTGCTCAGCCGGATTCCGTATGGTCAGATGAGTACGCTTTTGAACACGTACGTCACCGGCCGAAAATTCGACATCATCAATCACCTGGTTGACATCAAAAAGGTGACGGTTTTCGGCAGCGACCACGCCCTGATCGTTCAGACGGATATTGCCGGGGCCATTGGGGGCACGCTGTATTTTCGGGGTCGCCCGGTTTTCGACAGCACCCGGAGCGAACTGGTGATGCAGAACATCGACTACGACATCCATACCGAGCAATCGCTGGCGAAAGTGGCCGACTGGTTGCTGCATGATACGCTGAAAGATACCCTGCAATCGGCCCTGCGCATTCCGCTGCAGGAACACCTGACGCTGCTGCCCCACCGGATCGAAAAAGCGTTTTCGAAAGGAAAAGCGGGCCGAAAAGCCCGAATCGACATTCCGAAGTTTCAGCTACAGCCCAAAGCCATCGCCGTCCGACCCGACGGATTACAGATTCTGCTCCATGCCGAGGCCGCCCTGATCCTGGAAGTAGTACATTTGTAACTTACTATTCACCCCAAAACCGCTATGACAGACCTTCCGATCGCCCTACTGTCCGTATCTATCGTTCACACCTGGCTGTATTTAACCCGATGAAATCCGAAAAAAGAGAACCGGAGCAGTACGTTGATCTGGGGCATTCCGAGGTCGAAAACCACCTCAAAACCCAGGTGGCCCTTTACGAAAAACGACTGAAAGAAGGAACCGCGGCCAACAAGGTGGCCGCCTTTTTTGCCACCAACCTGTTCGGCTTTGCCTATCATTACCTCAAAAGCCGGTTTGGTCCGAAAGCTAAATACCAGTTTTATCCGCGAAACGGTGACGACGGCATTTACCCCATGCACACGTTTTCGGAAACCGTCACGGTGGCGCTGGTTTCGGACTGGGCAACCGATACGCCCGAATCCGACCTGATCGGCGGTTTAATCCGCGACCGCGATCCGGATTACACGATTCACCTCGGCGATGTGTACTTTGTCGGAACGCCGGAAGAGGTGGCGACGAACTTTACCGATCCCGATGCGTCCTGGCATTTTGGCAAACACGGTAGTCTGGCCTTGTCGGGCAACCACGAGATGTATTCCAACGGCACGGCTTTCTTCAAAAAACTGCTGCCCGCGATGAAGATTCGCAAGGGAAAGGGCATTGCCACGCAACAGGCCGGTTTTTTCTGTCTGGAAAACGAACACTGGCGCATTATCGGACTCGATACGGGTTACAACTCAACAAACCGGCCTTTACTGGAAGTGTTGTTCAAACCGGATTGCAACCTGCGCGAGGAGCACGTCAACTGGCTGACCGAAGTCGTCCGGCTCCAGGACCCGAATGACCAGCGCGGTATTATTTTCCTGAGTCATCACCCCTATTTTTCTTCCTTCCGCGACGATCATCCGGTGGTGGGTCGCCAGTTGAAAACCGCCTTCGGAGCCGCCGACCGACCGGTTCTGTGGTTCTGGGGCCACGAGCACCGTCTTTCCTTTTACAACAAATACGGTTTTCAGGATGGCATTCAGGCCTGGGGCCGCTGCGTCGGACACGGTGGGATGCCCGTCGAAACCAATGCTCCCAACCGGGGCCATTTGGGGCAGCTCCTCTTCTACGATCAGCGGGTCCGGGAACGCATCCGCCGACGCGATGTGGGCTTCAACGGGTTCGCACTCTTAACGTTCAACGGGCCAGCCATCGACATTCAGTACATCGACCAGACCAACCAGACCGTCATCGCCGAACGCTGGCAGGTCAGCCCTTCCGGCGACCTTTCCTCCGAAATCCTCGAAGTCAGCCCGGAAATTACAAAATATTAAATGCTGGATGGTTCTGGATACTGGATGCTGGATGAAGTATGCGGTTTGATCTGATGAACGCCTAATCACCTAACATACAGCGCCAAACACCCACTCCCTTAAATCTAAAATCCAGCATCCAGAACCATCCAGCATCCAATATCCAGCATCTATCATCCAGTATCCAGCATCCGGAAACATCCAGATCACCCATCCGGTTTCCACCGCCAGAGATACCTCGACGCCAGGGTTCGGTGGGGACGCCAGCGGTCGGCGATTTCGTGCAGGCGTTTGTAGAGCGCCCGGCCGGTTTCGGTCAGGCCGTAAGCTTTCACCATTTTTTGCCGGATCACCAGGTCATCGATCGGAAACACATCGGGTCGGTCGAGCACGAACATCAGCAACATTTCGACCGTCCAGCGTCCCACGCCTTTGATCGGCAACAGATACTGCACGATTTCCTCGTCCGACATCCCGCTGAAAAAGGCGTTGTCCATCGGATTTTCCAGCGCAAAGGCGGCCACGCTTTGCAGATAAATCGACTTCTGGCCTGACAAACCGGCCGATCGCAGTTCCTCCGGCGATTTGGCAATGAGTTGCTCCGGGTAAGGGTAGCCATCGGGAAAAAGGGCCAGAAACCGGGCAAAGATGGAATTTGCGGCTTTGGTCGAAATCTGCTGCGAGACAATGCTTTCCAGAAGCGCCAGATAAACCCGGTTTCTGGCCGGATCATCGGTGTAGTCAAACGCAATTTTCGGCGCGGGGGTCGACTCGATAATCTGCTTCAAAATGACATCCTGCGAGAGATGGGCCAGTGGCATAGCGTACGAACGGGTCAATCAGTAATACGTCTATAAAGATCGGAAGGAATTCGCAGAACTACATGGTTTTGCATCTCTTACCCGTGCGGATGACACTTCATGTCCAAGTTGTTCCGGTTCAATCGATTGGGCGTTGGGTTGAGGGGCCAGCCGTAGCAACTTTGTTCCCATCAATTCGAACAAACGGTTTCTGCACTATTTCTTTCTCGCACGACAATGAAAAAGGTTTTCAAATTTATCGGTCTGGGTTTAGGCTTTATTCTGCTCCTTGTGGCCGGTTTCTGCGCTTACGTTGCAATCGTTGGCGTCCCCACCTACGAGGCCCCCACCATTCCGGAAGCTAACGTTGAGATTACACCCGCCCGGATAGCCCGGGGCGAGGTCATCGGGCAAATTCAGTGCATGGCCTGCCATGCCGACAACCAAAACCGGCTGACCGGAAAACACCTGGCCGAAGTACCCGCCCTGTTTGGCAAACTCTATTCAAAAAACATCACGCAGGATAAGATCAAAGGCATCGGTAACTGGACCGACGGCGAAATCATTTATTTCCTGAGAACCGGGGTCCGGCGCGACGGATCGTTTGCCCCGGTCATGCCCCAGTACCCGAACATGGCCGATGAGGACCTGAAATCGGTCGTTGCCTGGCTGCGTTCCGACCGCTTCCCGGTACAGCCTGCGGCTATCGAAGCCCCCGAATCGGAGCTAAGTTTCGTCTCGAAGCTGCTGACTCACACGATGATGAAACCATTGCCATACTCAACCGAACTGATCAATTTACCCGACAGCACGGATGTGGTCGCGCTGGGCCGTTACACCGCCGATGCCATTGGCGACTGCTACAGTTGCCATTCCGGTGACCTGATCGACCAGAATAAGGCTCATCCTGAAAAAAGCAAAGGCTACTACGGCGGAGGGATTGAAATGAAAAGCGACGATGGCACGCCGATTCTAACGGCCAACCTGACGTTCGACGAAAAAACCGGGATCGCGAAAAAATACACGAAAGAACAGTTTATCAAAGTGGTCAAAATGGGCGTGCGGCCCGACGGTTCCATTCTGCGGCAGCCGATGTTTCCCCGGCCGATGCTGACGGATTACGAAGTGGGCGCTATTTATGAATACCTGAAAACGGTCCCCAAATTGGAAAATGATATTGCCCGGAAAAACGAGGAGCTGATGCTGGCGGAAAAACCGGGCCATTAACGGACGGTTTACACCAGCGGCAGCGTCACCCGAAATTCCCGGTCATCTTCCTCGACTGTGGGTGCCGGTTGGCCCAGCATCTGGTACTTTGACAGAATATTGCTCAGCCCCACCCCATTGGAGAATACCCGGCTGGGTTTGCGTTGCAGGTTGTTGCTCACGATCAGATGCTGATGCGCGTTGGTTGTGAGCACAATCGTTAGCGGTTGTTCAGGCAGAATAATGTTGTGTTTGACGGCGTTTTCCACCAGCAGCTGCAGGGTGAGCGGGGGCAACTGCCGGATTTCGGTGCCGGGCTGGATCCGGGTTTCGAGTTTGAGGGCCTCGCCGTGGCGGGTTTTGAGCAGGTGGTAGTATGATTCGATGAACTCCAGTTCGCTGGCCAGAGGTGTCAGCGGACTTTCGTTGCTGCGCAGCAAATACCGGTAAACGGAACTCAACTCCTCGGCGAACACTTCGGCTTTCTCCGGATTTTCGCTGATCAGGGCGGTGAGCGAGTTCAGGCTGTTGAACAGAAAATGAGGGTTAACCTGTTGCCGCAGCGTGTCCAACTGGGCTTGTAACTGGGCCTTGCTGAGCGTATCGATTTCTTTGCGCGACTCCTGCCAGTTTCCGAAGTTATCCATGCTTTCGTACGTAATCACCACAATGGCGACAATGAGGGTCGTAAAAATCATCGCCAGCGCCAGTCGTCCCATCTCGGGCTCGAAGCCCGGCAGGGCGATAAACCAGTAGAGAAAAAAGAGGACACCAACGTGCAGCATGGAGCAGATGGTACAGGCCAGAAACCGCCGGATGGTTCGCACGACGTAATCCTTCGGATCGGGGTGCATGAGATTAATCCGGATCGCAATGCTATTGTTGACGTACCAGTTCAGCATCGAGTCAACAACTGCCAGAATCGTTGCCAGCGCCAGCGTGGTCCGGTTCTGCCAATAATCGTCGCCCAACAGCAGCCAGTTTAAGATGCTGATATACAAGGGAACAACAATAATCTGTAGTACCCAGTCGTAACGCGAATAAACAGGAATTTTCATGGCCGACCAGTTAAAGGCTGGTACTCAAATCTACAAAATTCCGGCATTAGGGCAATGGTTGGTTACGCCACGCTAAACCAGGGGCAGGGTTACCCGAAATTCGTGTTCGTCCTCTTCCACCGTTGGCATCGGCTGGCCCAGTACCTGATACTTGCTCAGAATGTTACTCAGGCCCACGCCATTCGATAACACCCGGCTGGTTTTGCGTTGCAGGTTGTTGCTTACGACCAGTTTTTTTTCATCGGTGGTTAACCGAATCCGGAGGGGCTGATCGGGTAAAATAATATTGTGTTTGACCGCATTTTCGAGCAGTAATTGAAGCGTCAGGGGAGGCAACTGCCGGGTTTCGGTGCCGGGCTGAATCCGGGTTTCGAGTTTGAGGGCCTCGCCATGGCGGGTTTTGAGCAGGTGGTAGTACGATTCGATGAACTCCAGTTCGCTGGCCAGGGGTGTCAGCGGACTTTCGTTGCTGCGCAGCAAATAACGGTAGACGGAGCTAAGTTCCTCGGCGAACACTTCGGCTTTTTCCGGATTTTCGCTGATCAGGGCGGTGAGCGAGTTGAGGCTGTTGAACAGAAAATGCGGATTGACCTGCTGGCGCAGGAGCATCAGTTCCGCTTTCAGCTGGGCTTTACTCAGGGAGTCGATTTCTTTGCGCGACTCCTGCCAGTGCTCAAAGCTATGGATACTTTCGTACGTAATCACGACAATCGCAGCCACGACCGTCGTAAACAGCAAACCCAACCCCAGTTGCGTGACCTGGGGAACAAAACCGGGTAAGCCGATAAACCAGTAGACAAAAAAAATAACCGTGACGTGGAGCATCGAGCTAATGGCGCAGGCAACGAATAACCGGATCGTCCGGGCAAAATACTGCCGCGGGTCCGGATACAAAGAATTCACTTTCAGCGCAATGCCGTTATTGGAATACCAGTTAAGAAAAGTATCGATCAGGGTAATTCCCGTGGCCAGCCCCAACGTTTTTCCATTCTGCCAGAAAGCCGGGCCAATCAGTAACCAGTTTAAAATGCAAATATGAAGCGGAACAAAAATCAGTTGTAAAACCCAGTCGTATCGGGAATAAGCGGGTAGTTTCATGACGGACCAGGAGAAAAGGCTGGTACTCAAATCTACAAAAATCTGTCAATAGCATTGGTATGATTATGAAAGAATGGTTTAGGTTCACCCGCATCGATTGGTTTTCCATGCTGGTGTGCTATCCGGCCTTATTTTTCGGGAATTATCTGGTTCTGGGGCTACCTTATTTTCGGGAGCCGGGGATTTTTTTGCCGGTCACACTGATCGAAACCGGGCTGTATATCCTCGCGGGCTTCATCATGGTGTCCTGGATGAAGTACATGAGTCACCACTACGGCCAGCTCAACCAGATGGTCCGTCGCGTTGCTTACTGCCTGCTTTTCTACATCGTGATTACGGCCGGTTTCGTCTGTTCGCTCTACGGCGTATTCGGCTGGCTGGCTATTCCGGGTTACCGTTTCGATCCGACGGTTTTCCGCTGGACGTTGCTGCTGGGCTTCATGACCAACATTATTTCGGTCGGTATTCTCGAATCGGCCTATACGTATCAGCGGTGGAAAGAAAGCGTACAGCGGGAATACGAACTGAAAAAGTTGCACATGGAGCGGCAACTCGACAGCCTGAAGCAGCAGGTCAACCCCCATTTTCTGTTCAACAGCCTGAACTCGCTCACCGCCCTGATCAGTGAGAACCCGGAGAAAGCCGAAGTGTTCGCCGAGGAACTCAGCTCCGTTTACCGCTACGTGCTTCGTGCCAATGAACAGAACCTAACCGAACTCGACACGGAGCTTGCCTTCATTCAGTCGTATTACCACCTCCTCAAAACCCGCTACGGCGCCGGACTGGCACTGGATGTTAAAATCGATAGCACTTATGCCCGCTATCAGTTGCCCCCGCTGACGCTCCAGCTGCTGCTCGAAAACGCCGTCAAACACAATGTGGCCCTGGTGGACCAACCCCTGAAAATTACAATAAAAACGAATCAAACCGCCTGTATTTTGGTAAGCAACAATCTTCAAAAAAAACAATCACGCGTTCTTTCCAACGGCATTGGTTTAACAAATATCCTGGCAAAATACCAGATGCTAGGTCAATCGGCTCCAACCATTGAGGAAGTTTCCGGTCAATTTATCGTACGCTTACCCCTGTTAAAACCGGGTCCTTAATTTACCAGCGAGGTTCTTTTGTAGCAGATCAAAGCCGCTTCGCCAGCGGCTTTTTCCGTTTCAGCTGATTCACGATTGATGATGTAACCGCCCGAAGCAACTTTTGCGGAGCTTTTCGGAACCTCCCAATCGCACTTTAACTGACCACGCCCTCCGTTGGCTACCACCCGCCAGCGCGCCAGCGTGTAAACGACAACTACTATGAAAAAGCTATTCGTCATTCTCACTATCCTGGCTCTTATCGGAGCATCGGCTGCGCTGTTGATGAGCAACAGACAAAAACAGCAGGAACAAATTCAGGAAGCCCAAAAACCGCTGACCACCGTGGTTTCGATCGAAACCGTTGCACGGCAAACGTTTACGGAAGCAGCCTCCTACATCGGCAAAACCGAGTTCTGGCGGGAAGTCCAGATGAACGCCACCACGCAGGGCACCATCCGCAGCCTGAATGCGCAACTCGACGAAACGGTGCGCGAAGGCCAGCCCATCGTGACGGTCGATACGGAACTAACCGAAATCGCTCTGGCCCAGGCCGGAGCCCAGTTGCGGAAAGCCCAAACCGATCTGAAACGGTACGAAACGCTCCACCGCGAAAACAACCTTCCCGCTACCGACGTAGAAAATGCCCGTTTGCAGGTCACGACCCTCGAAACGCAGGTGCAAACGCTGAAAAAGCAGCTCCGCGACGCCGTGGTGTATGCCCCGATTAGCGGAGTGGTAACCCGGAAAGACATCGAACGGGGTCTATTCATCGCGCCCGGTTCGCCCCTGCTGACCATCACCGACGTATCCGCGATCAAACTCGTAATCGACGTACCCGAAGCGGAACTGAACCTCTTTCGGCCCGGCCGCGCGGTTGCCATTGCCTTCGATATGTATCCGGGAAAAACCGTAACCGGCACCGTTCACTACATCCGGCTCAAAGGGGGAGAAACCGGGAAGTTTCCGGTCGAAATCCGGGTTGCCAATTCGCCCGCTACTCCGCTGCGCGTGGGCATGACGGCCCGTGTTTCCCTCCCGAATGCCACCTTACTGTCGGGCCTGGCCATTCCCCGGACGGCTCTGGTCACCACCAGCCAGCAACCCGCCGTTTACGTCCTGCAAAACAAGCAGATTACCCTTCGATCCATCGAAACCGGTGCCACCACCGGAACAATCCTGCTGGTCCGCAGCGGCCTTCGTGAAGGTGAACGGGTCGTCGTCAGCGGCACCGAAGGACTGACCAATGGCCAAACCGTAACTGTAAACGAATAATTCGGCATGAAACTCACCCTCCTTTCCATAACGCGTCCCATTCTGGTAATCGTCCTGTTTCTCGTACTGGGCCTTCTGGGACTGTTTTCGTATTCGCAGATGCGGTATGAGTTATTGCCCAATTTATCCATCCCGTTCATTATTGTAACCACACCCTACCCTGGCGCATCACCGGCGGAGGTTGAAAGCGGGATTACCAAACCCATTGAAGACGCGGTTTCATCCGCCGATCGGATCAAACGGGTCACTTCGCTTTCCATTGAAAACGTTTCCGTCGTCATGGTGGAGTTCAAGCACGATGTCGATTCGGATCAAGCGTTGCAGGACGTCCAACGACGGGTCAATCAGGTGACAACTGCGCTGCCTGCGGGTTCGCGCACGCCTACCCTGGACCGGTTTTCCATCTCGGAACTCCCGCTGGTTCGGGTGGCCGCCAACAGCACTCTATCCGAACTCGACTTTGGTTCGCTGCTCAAAACGCAGATCAAACCTCGGCTGGCGCAGGTTGCGGGCGTCGGTCAGATTCAGTTTGTCGGCTTACCCGAAGCCGAAGTTCGCGTGGCCCTCGATGCGTCCCGGCTTAAGGCGCTGAATCTATCAGTTTTGCAGGTGGTTAGCGCCCTGCGGGCGTCGAACCTGAATGTGCCATCGGGGAGTGTAAAAGACGCCGATGCCGCTTACTCGGTGCGGGTTGTGGGCAAAACCGATGTTGTTTCGCAGCTCAGCGAAATTGTAGTTCACACTAGTCCGACCGGCCAAAAAATTCGTTTGGGCGAAGTCGCCACGGTTTCGACGGAGAAGAAGGAAATGGAAAATCTCAGCCGGTTTATGGTGCAGTCGGGAGCGTCGAAACCCGAAGGCCGGACTTCGGTCGGAATTCTGGTCAAAAAGCAGTCCGGTGCGAATAATGTGGAAGTGAGCGCGGCCGTCCGCAAAGCCCTGAAACAATTGGAAACCGACTACGCGGCAACGGGTTTAACGTTCTCAATTGCGCAGGATGGCTCCGATTTTACGCTGGCGGCAGCCGAGGCTGTCAACCACGACCTGGTGATGGCCATTTTCCTGGTGGCGCTGGTCATGTTTGTGTTCCTGCACAGCCTGCGCTCGTCGCTGATCGTGATGGTGGCCATTCCGGCGTCGCTCCTGTCCACCTTCATCTTTATGCACCTGCTCGGTTTTTCGCTCAATCTGCTGACGTTGCTGGCCCTCTCGCTGGTGATCGGGATTCTGGTTGATGATTCGATTGTGGTGCTGGAAAGTATTTACCAGCAACTGGAAAAAGGACGCGACAAACGCACGGCGGCCCTCGAAGGCCGGAACAGCATCGGTTTTGCCGCCATTGCGATCACGCTGGTCGATGTTGTCGTCTTCGTTCCACTCTCCTTCTCACCCGGTTTAGTGGGCGACCTGGTGCGGGAATTTTCGCTGGTCGTTGTGATTTCAACCCTGTTCAGCCTGCTCGTCTCGTTCACACTCACGCCCATGATTGCCTCGCGGTTCGGTAAACTGGAACACCTGACGCCCCACTCGCTGATGGGCCGCTTTGGTCTGGGCTTTGAACGGTTGTTCGACCGGCTTTCGGAGGCCTACCGCCGGTTACTGGCCATGGCGCTGCATTACCGCAAAACGACTGTTTTGATGACGTTCGTGCTGTTCATTGTGGCGCTGATGCTGCCGGGAATGGGTTTCATTGGCGGGGAATTCATGCCGCCGACCGACAAAGGTGAAATTAACGTGGTGCTTCAATTCCCGGAGGGATACAAACTCGAACAAACCGATGCGTTTGCCCGGCGGTTTGAAAGCCGGTTATACCGTATGCCCGAAGTCCGGCGCGTGTTTACCAACGTTGGTGCCAATCCCGATGGCTGGTCGAACCTGCCCACCAGCAAGAACGCCGTGGAATTTGCCGTTACGTTTTCGCCCCGGCAGGAACGCACCAAAGACCTCAACACGCTGACCCGCGAGGTGAAAGAACTGGCGTCGGAGATTCCCGGTGCCCGCATTCGGGCCTATCCGCTGGGTATTCTGGGCTCCGATAATGCCGCTCCCATCCTGTTGCTGGTTGGCGGCCCCGACCGCGACAGGCTGCGGGCCGAAACCATTCGGCTGGTGGACGCCATAAAGAAAATTCCCGGTACGGCGGATGTCCGGTTTTCGGGCAATGTCCGCAAACCGGAAGTCGAAATCCATGTTGACCGGGAAAAACTGGCCCGCTTCGGCCTGACCACCGAAACGATAGGTCTGGCCATCCGGACGGCTTTGGCCGGTTTTGACGACCTGAAAATTCAGCAGGGCAATGAATCGGTAACGATGCGGGTACAGTACGCCGAATCGTTCCGCAACCGCACCGCCCAGATCGGCCAATTAACGCTGACGAACGCCTATGGTCAACCCGTCGAACTGAAGCAGGTTGCGGAGATTCGGGATACGTTCAACCCGGCCATTCTCGAACGCAAAGACCGCGACAACGCCATGACCATCACTTCGCAGGCCATTGGCCGGCCGACGGGCGAAATTGGTATCGACATCCAGAAAGCCGTGGCCGACCTCAAGCTGGACCCGTCGGTTCGCATCACCTACGGCGGTGATCTGGAGTTGCAGGACGATTCGTTCGGCAAACTGGGGCTGATGTTTCTGGCGGCCATTCTGTTTATGTACCTCGTCATGGTAGCGCTCTACAATTCCTGGGCCTATCCGCTGGTTGTGCTCTTTTCGATTCCGGTTGCCATTGTCGGGGCTCTGTTTGCGCTGGCCATGACCATGAATTCGATGAATGTCTTCACCATCCTGGGTATGATCATGATGCTCGGTCTAGTGGCAAAAAATGCCATTCTGCTGGTTCAGCGGGCCAACGAAAACCGGGAACAGGGCCTGAACGTCGTTGATGCGCTACTCGAATCCGGTCATGTTCGGCTGCGCCCCATTCTGATGACAACCCTGGCGATGGTGATCGGGATGCTGCCCATTGCCCTGGCAACGGGTCCCGGTGCCGAACTAAAAACCGGGCTGGCCTGGGCGCTCATCGGCGGCCTGACCAGTTCGATGTTCCTGACGCTGGTGTTCGTACCGGTCATGTACTTCTACTTCGCCCGGATGATTGCGCGGGTTTCGCGTCGCGGCCCGAAAGCAGCAGAGGGTAAGCCGAGGGCCAAGAACGTGGGGCTCCCGGAAAGGGCCATACCGGTAACGATTGGTTTCCTTGTCCTGGGAACCACAACCCTTTTCGCCCAACCCGCTGCGCCCCGTCCCCTTTCCATCCGGGAGGCCGTTGATCTGGTTCGGCAACAGAACGGAGAGGTCCGTATTGCCCGGATGGAGGTGCAGAAAGCCAACGCCAAAACCGAGGAAGTGAAGCGGCTGGTATTGCCCACCCTCAACGCGGCTGTGCAATACCAGCGGAATCTTACCCCGCCCGTGTTCTTTTTCCCGGCTTTTTCGATCACGCCCGAAGGCGGTTTTTCGCTCGATGAAAATCAGATGACACCCATCGAAGCGGCCCTGAAAAATCAGTACAATGCAGGCTTGAATGTCGCGATGCCGGTTCTTCAGCCGAATCTGCGCATTGCCCGCCAACAGGCGGTTTTGGGACAGAAACTGGCCGGGGAGCAACTCCGGTCGGTCATCGCCCGGCAGGTGGCCGATGTGAAACGCCAGTACCTCAATACGCTGCTGGCGCAGGAACAACGGGCGTTGCTGCAACGCAGCATTCGCCGGGCCGAGCAGGCCCTGCAGGAAGTCCGGAGTTTGTATCAGGTTCAGCTGGCGACGGATGCCGACACGCTGCGGGCCTTTGTCGAAATGGCAAATCTCCGCCCGAATCTCTCCAAACTGGACCGGACGATCACGCTGCTGAAGGGCCAGTTAGCGGTTTTGACGGGACTCAGCGAGTCGACCGATTTCGCCACGAACCTGATTCTGACGGATTCGCTGACGTACGCACTGGAACAAGACCCAACGGAGGAAGCCACGGTTGGCCTGGCCCTGAACCGGCGGCCCGAAATCCGGCAGTTGTTGCTGGGACTGGAAAACAGTCAGCTGCAAACCCGGCAGGAGCAGGCCCGCCGTCTGCCGACCCTGAACCTGTTCGGCCAGGCGGGCGCACTGACGCAAATGAACCATTTCCGGTTTGCCGATAGCCGCTGGCCATTCGTTAGCTTCCTCGGCTTGCAGTTGACGGTTCCGATCCTGACGGCCGCGACGAGTCCAAAAATTCAGCAGACCCGGCTGGGTTACGCACAGGCGCAGGAACAGCTAAACTATAGCAAAGCCCTGATTCGTAACGAGGTCCGCTCGCAGTTGCACTCGCTGAACGAGTCCCGCGAACGCATTCGGACCCAGGAGGGCGTTGTCCGGGCTGCCGAACGCAGTTATGCCCTGACGCAAAGCCGCTACCGGCAGGGATTGATCAAATTCGGTGATGTTACCGATGCCGAACTGGCGTTCCGGCAGGCGCAAACCAATCGCTTGCAGGCCGTCTACGAGTACCTGATCGCCAAAGTAGAACTGGAGCGGGCCACCGGCGAGGAATAAGTTTCAAGTCTAACACCCGTGGCGTGCCGGTGATACCGCGAAGCTTCGATCATTGATCACGCTCCTTCGCCCCTTTCCACTGTCGGTATTTTTCGGGCAGGCAGTGTCCGCAAGGGCGAAAGCCGTGTGCCAGTGCTTCGGCTTCCGAGGCAAAAAACACCCGGTTTTTCGTCAGCATCCGTTTCCCAGATGCGCAGCGCAGCAAACCGTAAATTCGGAGGGAGCGATTCCCTCCGAATACAATCTGCCCGGTTTTGATTCGCCGTCGAAGGGCGGCTTTTCCGGTTTCATCGTCCGAAAAATCAGCATGGCGAGTCATGGGGCGTCGTGAAAAATGATGCCCAGTGTAGACCGGTTTCCCGAGCGAACCGGGCTAACACCGTGTTTCATGGCGACCCGATAATGCCCTCTCGTTCCCTTTTGCGGGCGGAATTGGGTCGTGAACACCAACACATCGCCCTGGCGGGGCGTCAGCACCGTTGCCTTCGACTGCGCTCTCGGTATCTGCTCGGTCAGAACAAACTCTCCGCCGGTATAGTCCACCCCCATTTCATTCAGGAAAACAACGGCCTGCAAAGGAAAAGACACCTCTCAGTATACATCCTGATGCAGCGTATTGAACCCGCCTTCACCGTATTGCAGCAACAACGGCGTCGCCAGACGCTGCCGATTTGCCCAACATTCGGCGAGAAAATCAGCGTGCTCAGCGGGATAGACCCGTTCGAGGTTCAGGACATTCATCCACTGGTTGGCCACCGGAACGATGGCTTCGTACAGGCGCGTTCGCAGGGTCTGAATCAGGTCCGGCAGCGGGTAAGTGAAGTATTTGTACTCGCCGAGTCCGAACCGGTACCGTTCCATCGAAATCGTTTTCCGAAAGTGCTGCGGTTGCCCGTACAGGCCAATCAGTTCCTGGCATTCCACCGGATAGAATACCCGATCCAGAAGGGCAAAACCGTGTTGGTGGAGTCCCGAATGAACGGTTTTCCAATCGACCAATTCCAGGTTCATAGCAAGATGACACGGGGTGTTAAGACGGGATCGCTGTTTTTCCACTCATTCGCGCTTTCACTCGTTGCCCACCTGAGCCGCTTCCCAGCCCAGCAGAGCGGTTTTGCGGGTAGCGCCCCATCGGTAGTGGCCAAACAACCCGGTTTTGCGAATAACCCGGTGGCAGGGAATCAGGTAGCCGACCGGATTCGAACCAATGGCCGTTCCGACCGCCCGCGAGGCTGATGGCAGGCCGATCACTGCCGCAATCTGATCATAACTCACCACTTGTCCCTCCGGAATGCGCAGCAGCGCTTCCCAGACTTTCAGTTGAAACGGCGATGCTTTGACCACCACGTCCAGCGGTTTTCGGTCGGCATTCGTAAAAATGGTATCGGCCAGGGAATGAAGCGCAGACGGGTCGGCCATCAGCCGGGCTTCGGGCCAGTCGGTGGCAAAGCGCCGGGCGAGGCTGGCCGGGTCGGAGGGTTCGGCTTCGTCCAGAAAGTCCAGTTTGCAGATTTTATGCCCGATGGCCCCCAGCAGATACGGCCCGAACGGGCTTTCAAAAATACCGTAGCGAATGGTAATTCCCTCGCCCCCCTGCTTGAACTGCCCCGGCGTAATTCCTTCGAGCACCACGAACAGATCGTGCAGCCGCCCCGTCCCCGACAGGCCCGTTTCGTCGGCGGTTTCGGCCAGTGTCAGCCCGTGGCGCAGGCGCTCCTTGGCGAAGTCGAGTGTGAGGTATTGCAGAAATTTCTTCGGACTCACGCCCGCCCAGTCCGAAAATAACCGCTGAAAATGGTATTCGCTGAGGTTGGCGCGGTCGGCCACAGCGGCCAGCGAAGGCTGCTGCCGGAAGTTCTCGGTTAGAAACTCGATCGACCGGGCTATTTGCTGATACGTGGGGCTGGTTTCCGTAGCGTTCATGGTTCATGTCGTTTGTATACAACAAATTTACCCCGGAAAACACCCACCGGAAACCCGATTCTTGCGGACTTGTCGTTATTGCTTGACGAACCGACGGGTATAATACTGGTGCTCGGTTTGGAACAGAATGATGTAAATGCCACTGGCGAGCGTCGAAACCTCCAGGTCGTGCTGTTTCCCCACTTCCAGTTGCCGGGTTTGCAGAACCTGGCCCGACCCGTTGAGAATCCGGGCCGAGATGGTCGGCTGGCGGAGCTCCGGAACGCTCACCGTCAGCAACTGATCGACGACCGGATTGGGATAAATCCGCGCCAGATCCGGGCGGTATTTGTTGAAAATGGCTTCCAGTTCGTTGTAAAATTTATTCCGGGCCATTTCCGTATCGGAACCCGAAATCCGCCCGGTGATGGATTTTCCTTCCCGCACCACGTAGGAGCCGCAGACGCCAAGCGCATAATCGCCGTTTCGCTCGTCCTGGTAATAGGCATTGTCGATTCGACTGAGAATCAGCACCAGTTTCTCGCCGGTTTTAAAACCGTGCGTGTACAGGCGGCACATGAACCCCGGATCGCCCCAGACCCGAATGACCGATTTCTCCTCGCTCCCGTTCAGGACCTCCAGGATTTTCACGTCTATCCCGTGGGCTTCGTGGTCTTTCACTTCCGCCCGCACAATCAGGGAGCCCGGCTTCCAGGCGTTTTGCTCCGCAATCGTCAAAAAAGCCCCGCCATCCACGCAACTGCAAGCCAGGGCATTTAACCAACCCAGCCCGCCCATCAACACCATCAGTAATCGTCGCATCATAATCTGCCCGTTTTTTGACAGAGACCCCCAACCGGAATATTTCGTTGGAACCCCGACCGTTCCATTCTTATTTTTTCTACTTTAGCCCGCTTAACTACTATCTCGTAATGATAAATAATCTGCTTCAGTACATCAAGCGGAAGCTCGAACGGCGTCGGATCAAGCGAACGTTTCAGGAATACGATTTTCAAGTTGTTACCATTCCGTTAGCGGGTTACGGCTCTGTAGAAGTTGCCCAATGGCTGAATCCGTTGCTGGAACGTCCGTATGCGGTGACAATCAAGGATGTAAATTTTTACAGGGAGTTCACCAAAGAAGGCGATTTTGTGATCGACATTGGCGCGCACATGGGCGATACGACCTTGCCAATGGCGCTGGCGGTTGGCCAAACCGGTTTGGTTCTGGCATTCGATCCGAATCCGCTGGTGTATAAAATCCTGGAAAAGAACGCGTCGCTCAACAAGGAGAAAACGAACATCGAGTCCTACCGGCTGGCCATTGCAACCAACGAAGGTGAGTATTTCTATAATTCTTCGGAAGCGACCTTCAGCAACGGCGGCATTTCGGCAGTGGCCGACAGTCCGCACGGCAAATACGGGTTGAAGGAAAAGATTCAGGCGGTAAACCTGGAGCGGTTTTTACACGAAAAGTACGCCGATCGTCTTTCCCGGCTGACCCTCATCAAAATCGATACGGAAGGGCTCGATATCGAGATCATTAAATCGATCGAGAAGGTGTTAACCACCTACAAACCGACGGTTATCTTCGAATGTTTCAAGCGGTTACCGGCCAGGGAACGGTACGATTTGTACGATTCGATTCAGCAAAAAGGCTACAACCTTTACTACATCGAAAAGTTTGAAGCCGACACGCCGAAGGTGCGGCTGAAGCGGGAAGACATGACCAACTGGAAGCATTTCGACGTAGTTGCCACGCCGTTCAAATGGCGGGAAGTGTAACGGTTTTCGGCATTCAGTATACGGTTTACGGGAGCTAACGCATTGCTGGCGAAGCCCACCGAAAACCGTATATTGAAAACCGTATCCCTCTTACTTCACGCCCACCAGCGCCCCGGCTTTGATTTCCTCCACTACGCCCGGATCGAGGAGTGTGGACGTATCACCCAGATTGGCGGTTTCGCCCTCGGCAATTTTCCGCAGAATCCGGCGCATGATTTTACCGGAACGGGTTTTGGGCAACCCGCTGACAAACTGCACCTTATCGGGCTTGGCGATCGGTCCGATCACCCGGCTAACAGTTGCGAGAATATCGCGCTTCATCAGATCCGCATCACTGTGCGAAACCGTATTTTCGGCAATGACATAGGCGTAAATGCCCTGGCCCTTGATGTCGTGCGGGTAACCCACCACGGCACTTTCGACCACCCCCGTGTGCATGTTGATGGCGTTTTCGACCTCTGCGGTTCCGATGCGGTGGCCCGACACGTTCAGCACGTCATCGACCCGGCCCGTGATGCGGTAGTAGCCATCTTCGTCGCGCAGACAGCCGTCGCCCGTAAAATACAAGCCTTTGTAGGTGCTGAAATACGCCTGGCGGCACCGTTCATGATCGCCGTAGGTGGTCCGGATAATCCCCGGCCACGGAAACTTCATACACAGATTGCCGCTGACGCCGTTGCCTTCAATCTCCTCCCCGTTTTCGTCCACCAGAATTGGCTGAACACCCGGCAGCGGCAGTGTCGCGTACGTCGGTTTGGTCTTGGTCAGCCCGGCAATGGGCGAGATCAGGATCCCGGCGGTTTCGGTTTGCCACCACGTATCCACAATTGGACAGCGGTTTTTCCCGATATGATCATCGTACCAGTGCCAGGCTTCCTCGTTGATTGGTTCGCCCACCGAACCGAGTACTTTCAGGGAACTCAGGTCGTGGCTTTCCACTTTATCCAGCCCAAAACCCATCAGCGAGCGAATGGCCGTCGGAGCGGTATACAGAATATCGACTTTGTACTTATCGACAATGTCCCAGAACCGCCCGGCATCCGGCCAGGTTGGAACCCCCTCGAAAAGCAGGCTGGTGGCTCCGCAGGCCAGCGGTCCGTACACGATATAGCTATGGCCGGTGATCCAGCCAATGTCCGCCGTACAGAAATGTACCCAGCCCGGTTCATACTGGAACACGTTCTGGAAAGTGTAGGCGGCATAAATCATGTACCCTCCGCAGGTGTGCACCACGCCCTTCGGCTTGCCGGTCGAACCCGAGGTATAGAGGATAAAGAGCATGTCTTCGGCATCCATTTCTTCGGCAGGGCATTCGGCCGTCACCTGCTTCAGTTCCTGCTCCATCCAGACGTCGCGGCCTTTGATCATCGAAACCGGGGTGCGGGTGCGGGTCAGCACCACCACTTTCTGAACGCTGGGGCACTGCACGAGCGCGTCATCGACGGTTTCCTTCATCGGAATTTCCTTGTTGCCCCGAAAAGCGCCATCGGACGTAATCACCAGCCGGCATTGGGCGTCGTTAATCCGGTCTGCAATCGATTGAGCGGAAAAACCGCCAAACACCACGGAGTGAATCGCCCCGATGCGGGCGCAGGCCAGCACCGAAATGGCCAGTTCGGGCACCATTGGCAGGTAAATACAAACGCGGTCGCCTTTGCCAACGCCATTGCGTTTGAGGACATTCGCCACCCGGCAAACCTGATCGTGCAGCATCCGGTACGTCAGGGTTACCCCGGCTTCGTTCGGGTCGTTGGGCTCCCAGATAATGGCGGGTTGGTCGCCCCGCTCCGCCAGATGCCGGTCCAGGCAATTTTCGGTGATATTGAGTTTACCACCTACAAACCATTGCACATTCGGTTCTTCAAAATTCCATTGAAGTGTTTTCTTCCAGGGCTTGCGCCATTGAAAATTCTGGGCAATTTCGGCCCAAAAACCTTCGGGATCTTCGACACTGTATCGATAAGCCTCCTGATATTCCTCAAAGGTTTGGATTCGGAAATTCATAGTATTGACAGGCTATAGTTCAGACCGCTAAACTACACACTTATTTGCTTTATCCGGTCCTGCGGGTTGACTCATTAGCCTAAAATTGTTCATTATTCGTAGTGATTCGGCCTTTTAATCAGTGACCTAGCCCTGCCGGTTTTTCGTCAAAATAGGCCGGCAGGCCCGGTACAAAGCGGTTATTTATCGTATTCGCCCTGCCAGGCATACCGGCCAAACAGGGCCAGGCCGATGGTAATGGGCAGAAAGATGACAACGATCACGAGCCAGAAAACGAAATCTTCCGTGGATGCGGTTTCGGACGTGAGCTTTTGAATGGTTTCATAGGGCAGCCCAACCATCAGGGCAATACCGGCCAGCATCCAGACCAGGCCAAGCGTTTTTTTGAGGGCATTCATGGTGAGCAGGGTTAGTCGTCGGCCGTTTTGTATTGTTTTTTATCAATGTATAAAGCCCCAATGACCAGGCAAACCAGAGCAATACCGATGGGGTACCACAAGCCCTGAAGATACGCATCCGGCGAGCCGGTTTTTCGGGCGGTTTCTACCAGGCTGGTCGCAATGAAGGGGGTTAAACCGCCAAAAACGCCATTCCCGATGTGGTAGGGTAACGACATGGAGGTGTACCGAATCCGGGTTGGAAACAGTTCCACCAGAAAAGCCGCAATCGGTCCGTAGACCATCGTAACGTACAAGACCTGAATGAACACGAACAAGGTCATCAGGAAAAACGCCTGGTCCCCGAGCGTCACTTCCTTGGTCACTGCCGTCGATGCCGAGCCGGGTTGGGGCTGGATTTCGCGGTAGGTGGTCCCGTCGGTG
Organism: Larkinella bovis; assembly: GCF_042655385.1. NCBI lineage: Bacteria > Pseudomonadati > Bacteroidota > Cytophagia > Cytophagales > Spirosomataceae > Larkinella > Larkinella bovis. The sequence goes on from NZ_JBHSMA010000001.1 coordinate 1,612,913, forward strand.
AAATATCGGACGGTCGAGGTAGTCGTTTTAAATTCGTTCGTCCCGTCGATACGCTCCTGCTTGGTTTCGATGCTCCGGCGGGGGGCCTCCTCGAATTTCTGGCTGATGTCCGCCAGGTTGTACATCGCCTTGTAAATCGGCCGGTACGTCAAAACTCCCAGGAGCATCCCGGCCAGCATGATGTTTCGCCGACCGATTTTATCGGACAATCCGCCAAAAATGACGAAAAAAGGCGTGGCGACCAGCAGCGCCAGCGCAATGATGTAATTCGATTGAGCAAACTCGACATTGCAGATTTTCTGGATGAACGACAGGGCGTAAAACTGCCCGGTATACCAGATAACCCCCTGCCCCGCCGTTGCCCCGAACAACGCCAGCAAGACCATTTTGAGGTTTCCTTTCTTGCCAAAACTTTCTTTTAACGGGTTCGCCGAGATTTTCCCTTCTTTCTTGATTTTCTGAAAAAGGGGCGATTCGTGCATCCGCAACCGAATATAAATGGAAACCGCGACCAGCAGAGCCGACAGCAGGAACGGCACCCGCCAGCCCCATTCCGCGAATTTGTCGGTCCCCATCATTTGCCGGGTGACCAGAATGACGCCCAGCGAAACGAACAACCCCAGCGTGGCCGTTGTCTGAATAAAACTGGTGAAATAGCCCCGCCGACCGTCAGGGGAGTGTTCCGCCACGTAGGTGGCGGCCCCACCGTATTCGCCCCCCAGCGCCAGCCCCTGAACGAGCCGTAGCAGCAGAACCAGAGCCGGTGCCAGCATACCGATGGTTTCGTAATCAGGTACGCAGCCAATCAGAAAAGTCGAACCACCCATCAGAACCAGTGTCAGCAGAAAGGTATATTTCCGGCCAACCAGATCGCCCAGCCGGCCGAACACCAGCGCCCCGAACGGGCGTACGATAAAACCGGCGGCAAACGTCGCCAGGGTCGACAAAAAACCGGCTGTTGGATTGTCTTTGGGAAAGAACTGAGCGGAAAGAATCGTCGCTAAACTACCAAAGATGTAAAAGTCGTACCATTCGATGAGGGTACCGACGGAGGAAGCTGTAATGACCCGCCAAACCCCGCTTGCTTCGGCGGATGCGGCTTGTTTAATTCGCATGAACTGTATAGGGTTTTGGAAAACGGCATAAAAAAGCAACATAAACCGCTTTTTTCCTATACCCGACGAAATTAATGCAGAATGAGCTGGATGCTGGATGAATACTGGATGCTGGATGGAGATGCTGGATGCTAGATAATGGATGCTAGATGCTGGTACCAGCCCATCCATCGTATCCATCTAGCATCCATTATCTAGCATCCAGCCTATCCAGCATCTAGCCCATCTAGCATCCATCCCATCCAGCCTCCAGCCTTACTTGTCCGTGAGCAACCGGATATCGGTAGTCAGGGCTTTGGCCAGGCCCCCTTCGGCACCCAGTTCTTTGACCCGGCTAACGGCGGACGCATCTTCCGACGACAAATCGATAATTTCCTTCAGACGGCCCGTCCGTAAATCGAACACCCAGCCGTGAAGCCACAACTCCTGCTTACGGTTCCAGGCATCCTGAATAATCGCAGTATGCCCCAGGTTAAAGACCTGCTCGCGGGTGCTCAACTCAACCAGCCGGTCGAAGCACTGGCTCTCGTCCGTCAGTTTACCCAGTTCGTCAGCGTATTTTTGCTTTACGATTTGAATATTCTGTAACCAGTTGTCAATCAGACCATAACGCTTATCGAGCAGGGCGGCTTTTACCCCCCCGCATTCGTAGTGCCCGCAAACGATGATATGACGAACCTTCAGCACTTCGACGGCATACTGAAGAACACTGAGCAGGTTCAGATCCGAAGAAATCACCTGATTGGCAATATTGCGGTGGACAAACATTTCGCCCGGCAACGTCCCGGTTATTTCCTCGGAAGAAACCCGGCTATCGGAACAGCCGATCCACAGGTAATGCGGTTTTTGATCGGCCGAAAGCGTGTCGAAATAGTGTTCGTCGAGTTCGAGTTTATCCAGAGCCCAGGCCTTATTCGCTAATAGTAGTTTCTCGTGTGCGTGCATGACTGCGTAGACTACGTTTTTTGGGTGAGACATTTTTCAACTCATACTTTATATCCATAGTCTGAGCGGTTTCCTGAAAATCAAGCAGAATGTTGTAAATATCGTGATCGATAAACGATGCGTGCGTTGCGTCAACCAGCACTTCATCCCCCGGCTGCAGATCGCGCAACGCTTGTTTGAACTGCGGTTTGAGCAGGAAATAGAGGTCCTTCTGGATTTTGATCAACACCTTGTTGCCATCCCGAACCACCCGGAACGCCGTCTGGAAGTTGGTAAAGAGGACAAACAGAATACCGACGACCAGACCGATCCCGATCCCGATCAACAGGTCCGTAAACACGATCCCGAGCACCGTCACGATAAACGGAATGAACTGATAAATGCCTTCCCGGTACGTTTTGCGGAATGTTGCCGGGTTGGCCAGTTTATAGCCGACGGTTATCAGCAGGGCCGCCAGACACGACAGCGGGATGAGGTTCAGCAAGGGAGCGGCCAGAAAAACCGCCAGCATCAGAAACACGCCGTGTATGATGGCCGAAACCCGGGTTTTATTGCCCCCGTAGACGTTGGCCGATGTCCGAACAATCACGGAGGTCAGCGGCAAACCGCCGATCAATCCCGAAACCATATTGCCAATGCCCTGCGCCACCATTTCCTGGTCGGGCGACGATACCCGCTTTTCCGGGTCGAGTTTATCGGCAGCCTCCAAGTTCAAAAGGGTTTCCAGGCTGGCAACAATGGCAATGGTGATGGCGGTGACGTAGACTTTCGGATTGGTCAGCGCGCCGAAATCCGGGAAATAAAAGATAGAAAACAGGCTTTTCCCCTCCTCAATAGCCGGAATCTGGACCATATGCTGGTCCGCCGATGTACCTAGATACCAGTCGGGCATCACTACCCGGAACAACTCGTTCAGGCTAATTCCCAGGACCACAACGGCGAGGGCTCCGGGGAAATTCTTGAAAAAGCCGACCCCTTTTTTAGCTAATTTTTCCCAGAAAAACAGCAGCAGAAACGACGCCAGGCTGATGATGACGGCTCCGGTGCTGGCCGTAACGACGGCCCGGTAAATCTCCGAAATGGTATTTTCGCCATCGGCCAGTTGCTGAAACGCAAATTCGCCTTCAAAATCATTATCACGCCCCAGCGCATGCGGAATCTGCTTTAAGATAATGACTAACCCAATGGCAACCAACAGCCCGCGAATGACACTATCGGGAAAATAACCGCTAAATTTGCCCGCTTTCAGAATACCCAGAAACAACTGAAGAATCCCGGCAATGACCACCGCCGTCAGAAAAACTTCAAACGAGCCTAACCCTTTGATACTATCGGCCACAATAACCGCCAAACCGGCAGCCGGACCGCTAACGCTTACTTCCGAACCGGAGAGCAGACCAATAACCAGCCCACCGATCATCCCGGCGACCAGGCCCGAAAACAAGGGAGCACCCGAGGCCAGCGCAATCCCCAGACAAAGGGGCAAGGCCACTAGAAAAACCGATAACCCGGCGGGTAAATCGGAGCGAAAGGTTGTAATCGAATATTTGGATAGCGACCGTAAAGGGCTAAAGATTTTCATATAAGCGAAGTTAAAAGAGAATGATCAATCTGGTTTTTTTAATTTATTCCGGTTTTCAGAATACTTTTTTTATAACCCTAAAATTCGGAATAAAATTTTAATCTCTTTTTAATCTACAAAAAATTTCTACTTTTTCTTACTTAAATGCCAGAAATAACTCCGATTGAGCAGGCATACATCCAGGCACACTTGCATGTCGACCCCTATACGCTATTGTTTCGGCCGGAACCCGAACAGATTCGGCTGAAGCTGGTGGTGGCGCAGTTGGTAGCCCGGCAGAAAGCCCGCACCAAACTTCCGCACTGGTATGCCCGGCCGGACCTTGTGTTTCCGCCCGCCCTGTCGGTCGAACAGGCGTCGTCGGAGCGAACGGCAGCCTATAAAGCGTCGCTCCTGGTTCAGTCTGGAAAAAAACCGGGTCTAGTGGTGGACCTCACCGGGGGAATGGGCGTTGACACCCTGGCTTTTTCGCAGCAGGCCGACCGGGTTATTTACCTCGAACGGCAACCCCATCTGGCCGAACTGGCGGCCTTCAACCTGCCCCGGCTGGGCGGCACGACCATCGAGTTTCCGGCCCCGCCGGTGGATGCCGTTCAATTTCTGACTCATTTTCAGGAAACGGCCGACTGGATTTATCTCGATCCGGCCCGTCGCGACCAACAGGGCGGGAAGGTGGTGCGGCTGGAAGACTGTGAACCGAACGTGCTGGACTGGTACCGGGGCCAGCCGCAGGCCGGGCTTCGGAGCAAGGCCCGGGCGGTTTTATTGAAAACCTCACCCCTGATCGATATCGATTCGGTTGTACGGCAGTTGCCCGACGTAACCGCCGTGCATGTGGTTTCCGTAGAGAATGAATGCAAGGAAGTCCTGTTTGTGCTGACGGAAATGGAACGGCCCGAGGTGGAAGTGACCGCGGTCAACCTCCGGACCGCAGCACCAGACGAACGCTTTATTTTCCATCGGAACGACGAAAAAACCGCTCATGTGCAATTCAGCGCCCCGCTGCGTTACTTGTACGAACCGAACGCGTCTATATTGAAAGCAGGCGCATTTCGGGCCGTTGCCGAACACCAGCACGTGTTCAAACTGGCCCCCAACAGTCACCTCTATACGAGCGAGCAGTTGCAGGCCGGTTTTCCGGGCCGGACGTTTGAAATCGTCGGCATCTGTAAACCGGATCGGAAAGAGGTGCAGATTTTTTTGCCGGAGAAGAAAGCGAACCTCAGCGTGCGTAACTTTCCGGAAGCGACTGAAACTCTGCGCAAAAAGCTGGGCATTGCGCCGGGTGGCGACCTGTATTTGTTTGCCACGACGCTTTTTGATAATAAGAAACGCATTTTAATTACACGAAAAATCTTTTATCCATCGTTACACTAATGAAAAAGCACTTGGTTAGCTCGTTCTTACACGTCTTGGTTTATGCAGGAATGCTCATTGTATCCGTCCTTCCTGCACCGGTTTGGGCCCAAACGGTTTCGTCGGCCACCGAAAAGGTAGATCAGATTTCCCTGGTTGGCCTTTCGCTCAGTCTCCCGATTGACGGAAAATTTGTGGAGAAGGAATGGGAAACACTGTTAAAAACATACGGCAAAGTAGCGACAGGCCGCAACGGCGTTTACAAAGTACCATCCGCCAACATCCCCGCCCTTTCGTCCGATCCGCTGAATGTCGCCAGCAAGGTTTCCTCGGAAAAAAACAAGGCAACGGTTTTTCTGGCTGTCGATAAAGGCAATGCCGACTATGTGAAGCCGGGTAGCGCGATGTATGATCAGGTGGAAACGCTTCTGAAAGAGTTTGCCGCCCGCACCCAAATCAATTATGATATCAAGCTGGCGGACGATTCATATCAGGAGGCCCAGAAGAAGCAGGATAAACTGGTCAAACAGGGCGAAAAGCTGGTTCGGGACCTCGAACGGAACAAAAAAGAGAAAGACAATCTGGTGAAACGAATGGACGAAAATGTTCGTGAACTGGAACAACTAATCCGCGATACCGAAACCAACAAGTCCGATCAGACCAATGCGGTTAAGGAACTGGACGTAAAGAAACAGGCACTGGAAGCCGCCAGAGCCAAATTACCGAAATAAATTTCGGAGAGGAGCCGACAGACAAGCACAGCAAACATGTTGTCGACGTTGCCAATCCGGAATCAATGCGTTGAGACGATGGGGATCGATCAACGGGAAAGAACCCTGTGAGAGCGGTTTGTGGGGACAGATGAGGCCCGTCAGTCGGATTCCGGCTGGCGGGCTTTTTTATGATTACTCCTTGTAAAATACCCGTTTAACCCGCTCACTTACGCCCGTTAGAATTTCGTACGGAATTGTACCGATCCGGGCGGCCAGTTCCGTAATCGAAACCGGTGGACCAAACAGAATCACTTCGTCGCCCTCCTGCGCTGAGGTTTCCGTGATGTCGATCATTGTCATGTCCATGCAGATGCTGCCCACCGTCGGACACAACACCCCATTGACCCAGACCTGCCCGACGCCGTTGCCCAGCCGTCGGTCGTAGCCATCCGCATACCCAATGGCCAGTGTCGCAATCCGGGCGTCGCGGCTCAGGACGCCCCGGCGGCTGTAGCCCACGGTTTCGCCCGCTTTGAGGTCCTTGATCTGGCTGATGACGGTTTTCAGGGTGCCGACGGGCTGCACCTGCTGCGGTTCGAGTTTACTCACTTCCACGCCGTATAAGCCAATCCCGAGCCGAACCATGTCCAGTTTGTATTCGGGCAACCGGACAATGCCCGCCGAATTCAGCAAATGGCGCAGCGGTCGATAGCCCAGCCAGCTTTCCAGTTGCGACGAACCTTCCATAAACTCCCGGTATTGCTCCTGGGAGAACGGCGTATGCTCCGCTTCGTCGGAGCCCACCAGATGACTGAAAACCGACGCGACCCGCAAAACCGGATTGGCTTTGAGCAACTGCCCCAACGCCAGCAGGTCGTGCAGCAAAAATCCCAGCCGGTGCATCCCCGTATCGAGTTTAATATGAATCGGTAAGGCCGCCGGACCCGGTTGTTCATCGGTTTTTAGTTGGCGTTCGTTTCGCAGAAACTGTAGCCATTCATCCAGCATTCGGAAACTGTAAACCTCAGGTTCCAACTGATAATCAACCAGTTGCCGAAACGATTCGGGCGCCGGATTCATTACCATGATGGGCAGCTGAATCCCGTTTTCCCGCAGGGCCACGCCTTCATCGGCATAGGCTACCGCCAGGTAATCGACCCGGTGGTGTTGCAGCAATCCGGCCACTTCCGCACTTCCACTCCCGTAGGCAAACGCCTTGACCATCACCATGATTTTGGTCTGCGGCCCGACTTTGTTGCGGTAAAAATTCAGGTTATGGGTCAGCGCATCGAGGTTGATCTCCAAAACCGTCCGGTGTGATTTCTGCACAAACCGGGCAACCACACTCTCGAACGAAAACCGCCGGGCCCCTTTGACCAGAATCACCGAATCGGTTATCTCATTCAGCAAGTCCGATTGCAGGAGTTCATCGGTCGTGGCATAAAAATGGGCCGGAACCGTAAAAACCGATTGATACCGACGCATTTCCGGCCCGATACCCATCAACAGCTCCACCCCTTTTTCGGCCACCAGCCGCGCAATGGCCGGGTATAACTCGTCCGGTTTCATGCCCGTTTCCAGCAAGTCCGATAGCACCAGCACTTTCCGGCGCGACGAATCCTGCTGGTTCAGAAAATCGAGCGCAATCGACAGCCCCGCGAGGTCATTATTATACGTATCATCGATCAGCAGGTTGCGGTGGGTGCCTTCTTTCAGTTCCAGCCGCATCGAAACCGGCCGTAAGCGGGCGAAACGTTCGCGTAAAACAGTTTCATCGGTTACGCCCAGCACCAGCGTCGCCAGCAACACATGCGTGGCATTTTCGAGCGAAGCTGCATCCGAAAACGGCACCTGAACCTGCACATCGTATCCCGCCCCTTCCAGCCCAATCCGGGTGCCACCGTTTTGGGCCGTCCACGAAACCGCCACGTCAGCGGGCTGATCGACGGCCCAGCTAAGGAGCCGAATCGAGGGATTGACTGCTTTCAGCAACAGGTGAATTTCTTCGTCGATTTCGGCGTAGGATTTCCGGTAAATGAGCGTTTCGGCCTGCCGAAACAGCCGGAGTTTTTCGGCCACTTTCTGTTTCCGGCTCCGAAATCCTTCGTCGTGGGCCGACCCGATGGTGGTAAAAATACCGATGGTCGGCTGGATAATTGACTGAAGTGCCTGCATTTCCGCCGGTTTTGAAATCCCGGCTTCAAAGATTCCCAGTGTATGCTGGTCGTTTAACGGCCAAACGGATAATGGCACCCCCAGTTGGGAGTTGTAACTCTTCGGACTTTTCTGAATCCGGAAATCAGGCGCCAGAACCTGCGCCAGCCATTCTTTTACGATGGTTTTGCCATTGCTGCCGGTAATGCCGACCACCGGAATGTTGAACCGGCTGCGGTGCCGGGCGGCCAGTTCCTGTAAGGCCTGCAAACTACTCCCAACTTCCCAAATCCGGGCATCGGGCAATTGGGCAAGCTCGTGCCGGCGCTCGGGTGTCAAAGCCGCTGTTTCAACCACAAACTGCCGAACATTTTTCTGGTAAAGTTCCGTGATGAACCGGTGGCCGTCGTGGTGTTCGCCCCGAATCGCAAAAAAAACAGCCTCCGCCGGTCCGTATTTCGTCGCCGACAACACCTGTCGGCTATCCGTCAATGGATATACACCTGCCGTATTAATCTCCAATTCCTGAATTGCCATAAAAAAGCTTACGATTTAACGTTCAGGGGATTATTTGCGAACGCGGAATTACTTTACCTCCTTTATCCCTGGAACGTTAAACCTGATACGATAAAACTTAAAACCACTTCCGACGCCGGAAGTAAATAATCATCAGGACCGTTAAAACGACCATGATGAGCAAAACGACGTAATACCCGTTGCGGGTGTGCAGTTCGGGCATGTTGTCAAAGTTCATGCCGTATACGCCGACGATAAACGTCAGGGGCATGAAAATAGCCGAAAAAATGGTCAGGGTTTTCATGACCGCGTTCATGCGGTTGCTGAGCGTCGAAAGGTAGACGTCGAGCAAACCGGTAGCCAGTTCGCGGTAGGAATCGATGCTGTCGAGCACCTGCACCACGTGGTCGTAGAGGTCGCGCAGGAACGGAATCGTCGCAGGCCGGATCAGGTCACTTTCTTCCAGCAGGATCCGGTTTACGATTTCCCGCACCGGCCAGACGAGCTTGCGCATCAGCGTGAGTTCGCGCTTGAGGGTATAGAGCCGGGTCAGGGTTTGCTGGCTGGCGACCTGCTCGATGATGCTGTTTTCCAGGATTTCCAGCTTCTCGCCGATGCTATCGAGCACCACAAAATAATGGTCGACCACCAGATCCAACAGCGCATACAGCAGGTAATCGGATCCATTCCGCCGGGTTTTGCCCGCCGATGCCTGAATCCGGTCGAGAATGGGCTGGAACAAATCGGCTTTGCGTTCTTCCTGAAACGAAATCAGGTAGTTTTTCCCCAGCACAAAACTCAGGTGTTCATGCTCGAGCTCCTGCCCCGACTTGGTGAAATACAGCATTTTCAGCGTCACGAACAGATACGACCCATCGTATTCTTCTACTTTGGGTTTCTGTTGCGAATTCATCACATCTTCGAGCAGAAGCGGGTGCAGCTGGTACTGCTGACCAATCCGTTCCACGACCTGAGGTTCATGAATACCGTCTACATCCAGCCAGGAAACCAGAGGGGACGCTTCGGACGGACGGGTACACAACGCCAGCTTCTTGACGGTTTCAATGGTGTAATCAGCTTCGTTATAATCGATCCGGCGAATGGTGGTTTTATAATCAATTTCCTGCCCGACATAGACCAGGGTGCCGGGTGAGGCTCCGACTTTTTTCTCCGAATGTTTATACCGACGTCTGGCCATGCTGTGCATACTTCCCGCAAAATACAACGGACTCGCGGTCGTCCGAATCCGGGTCTGTTAGTAATTTTCTTCCGCATGGTATACCAGCACCGGCACGTCGGCACTTAACACCATGCGTTTCGTCAGGCTGGGATTCAGGAGCTTACTCAGAAAATCCCGTTCGCGGGTGGCCATCACCAGCAAGTCGATCTGATACGTATGGATGTATTTTTTCAGGCCATCCGTCACATTATCAGCCTCGAGGTTATCTTCCACGAACCGGCTCTGCCCGAACTCCGACACTATCTGCGCCAGATACTGCTGGTCATCACGCACGTTCGGCTGGTTCAGGGCGTTGATTTTGACCAGTCGCAGCTGCGAGTTAAACGTCCGGGCCAGTTGAACCACGGGCCGTAGAATGTGATTTTCGTCGAATTCCAGTTGCGTAGCATAGGCAATACTGGACAGCCGAACCGGGTGGCTCTGGCCGTGTTCCAGCGTCGGAACAACCAAAACCGGGCAGTGAGCCGTCATGGCCACATCGGCCGCAGAACTCCCCGCCAGCCAGTCAAAAAACGAATCGATATGGCTCCGGCCCATCACAATCAGGTCCGGGTTCACTTCATCGGCGACTTCCACAATTTCGCTATCGATCGATCCAAACCGGCTTTCAATCCGGGTGCTGAACCCTTCGCGTTGCAGTTGCTGGGCCAGTTCCTGCAAATTCAGTTCGCCGACATCTTCCAGTTCCTGGGCCGCCAGAATACCCGCCCCAACTTCGCCCGTCGGCAGGGTGGTATCCGGAATATAAGGCTGGGTAATGTGCGCCAGTATCAGGGTGGTTTCAGCCCCGTCAGCCATGTATTGTTTCGCCAGAAATTTCGCCCAGGCAAGGGCCAGGTCAGAAGTACCGGTAAAATCAGTGGGGATAAGGATATTTTTCATCGTTCGAGGGATTAGTGTTGCTATACTAACAAAAAAGAAAGGTTTCCGTCACCAGAAACCATGTTAATTCTTTTCGTAGCCCGGTTTCCGTCACGAACCCAAAACCGCAAACCGGCTCAGTGCGCATCCAGCCAGTTCTGGCCGAAGCCGATCCCGGTTTCCATCCTGACGGCCAGCGGAATGGCATTGCGCATCAGTTCGGCCACGTTTTCCTTCAGAATCTCCAGTTCATCCTTGTGCGCGTCGAACACCAATTCGTCATGCACCGTCAGGATCATCCGCGATTTCAGGCGGTTTTCGCGAATAAACTCGTCGATTTTGATCATGGCAATCTTGATCATATCGGCGGCCGAACCCTGAATGGGGGCGTTGATGGCGTTCCGTTCCGCAAAACTCCGGTCGGTCATGTTCCGGGAATTGATGTCGCGCAGGTACCGGCGTCGGCCCAGAATGGTTTCGGCGTATTCGCATTCGCGCGCTTTGGCAATCGCCCCGTCCATGTAGTGCTTGATCGCCGGAAAACCGGCAAAATACTCCTGAATGATTTCGGCCGCTTCCTTCCGAGGAATGCGCAGCCGGCGCGACAAGCCGAAGGCTGAAATGCCGTAAATAATCCCGAAATTGACCATTTTGGCTTTCCGGCGCATATCCGAATCCACCGCTTCCAGCGGCACTTTGAACACTTTACTGGCCGTTTGGGTGTGAATATCGATCCCGTTATTGAACGCGTCCAGCATGGTTTGATCCCCGCTGAAGGCTGCCATAATCCGCAGTTCGATCTGCGAATAATCGGCCGACATGATCAGAAAATCGTCACTATGGGGCACAAACGCTTTCCGGATTTCACGACCACGGGGGGTTCGTATCGGGATATTCTGCAGGTTCGGGTTCGTCGAACTCAGGCGCCCGGTCGCGGCCACCGCCTGGTTGAACGAGGTATGAATCCGGCCGTCGCGCGGACTGATCAATAACGGCAGGGCATCAACGTAGGTGTTTTTCAGCTTAAGCAATTCCCGGTAATCCAGAATTTTACGGGCAATTTCGTGCTCCGCTTCCAGCTCCGTCAGCACTTCTTCGCCCGTCGCGTATTGCCCGGTTTTGGTCTTTTTGGCTTTGTTGTCGAGTTTCAGTTTATCAAACAGCACCTCGCCCAACTGCTTCGGCGAACCGATGTTAAACGGCCCACCTGCCAGCTCGAAAATTTCGCTCTGCACCTGCCGCATATCCGTTTCCAGCGTAGCCGAAAGTTCGTTCAGCGCTTTCAGGTCCACTTTGACCCCTTCCAATTCCATGTCGCCCAGCACCCGAACGAGCGGCATTTCGACCTCATCGAACAGTTTGTTGAGCTGGTTTTTTTCCAGCATCGGCGCGAAAACGTCTTTCAGTTGCAGCGTAATATCGGCATCTTCGCCGGCGTATTCCACCACTTTCCGGATCTCCACATCGCGCATCGACAACTGTTTCGGGCCCTTTTTGCCAATCAGCGTTTCGATGGAAACCGGCTCGTAATTCAGGTGGGTCATGGCCATGATGTCCATGTTATGCCGCTGCTCGGGTTCGATGAGGTAGTGTGCCACCATGGTATCGAACAGCTTGCCCTGCACTTCCACGCCGTATTTTTTCAGCATCAGCATGTCGTACTTGAGATTCTGCCCGACTTTTACAATCGACGGATTTTCAAAAACCGGCCGAAACTCCTCCACAATGGCCTGGGCCTGCCCGCGATCAGCCGGTACCGGAACGTAAAAGGCTTCGCCCTTCCGGTAGGCAAACGAGAGCCCCACCAGATCCGCTTCGACCGGATCGGTGGAAGTCGTTTCGGAGTCAAAACAGATCATTTCCTGCTGATTGAGGTAATACACCAGGCTTTCCCGCAGCGCCGGTGTATCGACCAGCCGGTAATCGTGCGGCACCGAATGGATGGTGCGACGCGGGCTGTGTGGCCGCTCATCGGCTGCGGTTTCCGTCCAGTCGGCCTGCATATCCGCCGTATTGGGCAAAACCGCCGGCCTGCTGCCTTTTTCAAAGGCTGAAATGGCATCATTTTTTGTTCCCGCGAACGGTAAATCCTCCGTACCCGACGGTGTACCCGGTTGAGCGGCCGGGGCCAAAACCGCTTCGTCGAATAAGCCCATCTGCCCTTTCGCAGCCGGTTTTGGGGTAGCCGGAAACGGATTAGACTCCGCATCGTCCTCCCCCAGCAGGCGTTTGCGCAATTGTCGGAATTCAAGTTCTTCGAGCAGGGACGACAGTTGCGGTTTATTGGGTTCAACGTGCAACAGGGCCTGTTCGTCAAAATCGAGCGGAACGTCCAGGTGAATCGTTGCCAGTTGTTTCGACAGTATTCCCTGCTGGGCGAACTGCACGACGTTTTCCTTCAGTTTACCCTTGAGCTTATCGGCGTTGGCGATCAGGTTTTCAACCGTTCCAAACTCGGCAACCAGCTTCTGGGCGGTTTTTTCGCCCACGCCGGGGATGCCCGGAATGTTATCCACGGAGTCGCCCATCAGCCCGAGCATGTCGGTCACCTGGCTAATATCCTGAATTTGCCAGCGATCCAACACTTCCCTGACGCCCAGTTTTTCGGCCGGTTTTCCCATGAAGGCGGGCCGGTACACATAAATATGCTCCTCCACCAACTGCCCGTAATCTTTATCCGGCGTCATCATGAACACCTCAAAACCGGCTTTGGCAGCCCGTTTGGCAATCGTTCCGATAATGTCGTCGGCTTCATACCCATCCAGAATCAGAATGGGAATGTTCATGGCTTCCACCAGCTTCTTTACGTACGGAATGGCGATGCTGATGTCTTCGGGCATGGCCTGGCGGTTGGCCTTGTAGTCGACAAAAGTTTCGTGCCGGAAGGTCTTTTTACTGCTATCGAACGCGACGCCGATATGGGTCGGTTTTTCTTTCTGAAGAATTTCCAGCAGTGCGTTCGTAAAGCCGAAAACACAGCTGGTATTCAGGCCCCGGGAAGTAATGCGGGGCGCTTTGCTAAAGGCGAAGTGGGCGCGGTAAATTAACGCCAGCGCATCCAGCAAAAACAGTTTCTTTTCTGGTTTAATCATTGGAAAGTAGCCGGAAAACAGTCTGCGCAACGGGCAGAAAACGGCCCGCGCAAATAACGAAATATCGTCTCCGTATCAAAATTATAACGCCGTGGAAGCAGTATAGATTCCGGTCTTCGGGCCAAAATCTGGCCGATGGCATTCCCTGAAAAACCCGGTTTTCAGGTTCAAATTGCCAATAAAAACAAAGGTGAACGCTCATCAAAAACCGGCTTCACCAATGGAGCCTGCCCCGGAATGGACGGCAGGAAGCGACGAACAATTGCTGGCAGACAATCCGATGGTCCCGGCGGATCGCCGATCGCCAGCGAATTGACTTGGCGCAACTTGCGCCGATAAAAACCAAACGGGCCACTTTCGCGGCCCGTTTGGTGAGAATTTGAGGAGTCCGAAGGGAATCCGGTTCCTTACAATTCCCGCACCCAGATGTTGCGGAAACTGATCGGTTCGCTGGGGTCGCCGTGCGCCTGCAGCTTGATCGGCGCCGACTCGTATTTCTTGTATTGCGGATGACCGATATAGACGGTTTCGCCTTTCAGTTCGTAGTTGTTCTGGATCACCACGCCGTTGTGAATGACCGTAACGCGGGCCGGCGACTGCACCGAACCGTCGGTGCCGAAGGTCGGGGCCGTCCAGATGACGTCGTATACCTGCCACTCACCCGGTTTTTTGCTGGCGTTGGCCAGCGGAACCGCCTGCTTGTAGATACTGCCCGCCTGTCCGTTCGAATAGGTTTTATTCTGGTAAGAATCCAGCACCTGCAACTCGTAGCCCGCATCACCCGGCCCGGTCGATGCCAGGAAAATCCCGCTATTGCCCCGGCTTTGGCCCGTCAGCGTGATTTTTTCCGGAATTTTCCATTCGATATGCAACTGGTAGTTTTTAAACGACCGCTTGGTTTCGATGTTTCCAACGGCCTTGTTCACCGTCAGAACGCCTTTTTCAACCTTCCACTGCGCGGGCGATTTGTCTTTGACCGACACCCACTGATCGAGGTTCTTGCCGTCAAACAGCACAATGGCATCGGAGGGAGCCTCGGCGGTGGTTTTCCCCGGCGTCACAACGGTCGGAACCGGGTCCCACACTTCGGTTTCTTCCGGTTTCATCCGCGGACGTTGCGCCGTGGCCGCGCTGGCCGAACCGCCCTGCCGCGTCAGCGTTCCGGTAATCTCGTTGCCGTTGTAATCGACCGACAGGTACATTTTATCGCCCTCAACGGTTCCTTTCACGGGCAGAATATTTCCCTCGTGTTCGGTTTTGAACGAAAAACTGGCCCCGTTCGCTTTTCCTTCCTTGATGGGAATGGCTCCGGCGGTATTGCCGATGGTACCGGTCAGCGTTTCACCATCGGTTTTCAGGTCGAGCGTCAGGGCGTAGTCATCGGCGATTTTTCCGACCCACTTTCCATCAATCGGACCGGCGGCAAACACCACCGAAAGGCTGGCGAGGGCACTTAAAATGGCAGAAAAGAAGTATTTCTTCATAGGGTATTGTGGGGTTTGTTGGGTAAAAAGGAAATTAAAAATCTTTAAACTGTTCGTACATTTCTTTCAGCTTCGGATCCCGTTCGCTCAGCCGAATGTCTTTCCGCATGGACTTAACACCTTCAATATCCTGCAGCAACCCGAGAACCTGGTAGGCTCCAAACCGCACGAAATAGGCCGGACTGGTGCGTGCCATCACTTCCAGCATCGGAACTGCCTGCCGCTGCGTATCGGAGCCCGAGCGGATCAGGTACTTCCCGAACACCTGCAGGAAGTTGTAGAGGTCCTGCGACTTCATGGTGCCCATTTTGTGGATGAACCAGCTATACCGACTCGTATCGGTTGAACTGGCGTAGAAATTAGCCACCGCCGTTACAATATCGCCGTTTGGCACATTCTCGAAACGGGCCGCAATCTCGCTGGCATCCCCCGGTTTTGACAACAGATACGCATCCAGCGCCGACGATACCACGGCATAGGACGTATCGTTCAGGGCTTCCCGAAACAACGGATCATTGACATTATCCGCGTACGACGCCAGCGTATTGATTCCCTCCTGCCGCACCAGTGACTTGGCATCATTCCGGGCTTTGCTCTGCACGATCCGCTCCACCTCCGCAAATTCGTAGCCATCGTATTCCGCAAAATTCCCGATGGCCACCTGCCGGATTTTCCAGAACTTGTCGTTCATGGCGTCCATCATCATGTGCCGAACCGTCGAATCGATCAGATTGCTTTTGTCCTCGAGCCGGGTAATCGATTCATATTTATCCCGGTAGTTATCGGCATGATAAAACTGAAAAACCAGCTCCGGTTTGTTCTTTTCCTGCTCCACCGTTCCCACAATCCGGTGGTCGGCATCGAACAGGACCAGATCGGGGCGCTGATCCACCGGGAAGGTCAGTGTCTGTTTGGCCTTGTCAATAACGACTTCGTGGGTTTTCTTCTGGCCTTTCACCCACAGATCGACCCTGACCGGCAGCCGGTAAATCGGCGTCCGGGTTGAGTCCTGCTGTTGCAAAACCGTCAACTGCACCGAACCCGGCTTGTATTCCTTCTCTACCTTGATGACCGCGTGTCCCGGTTTTAAAAACCACTGATTGAAAAACCAGTTCAGGTCCTGCCCGGTCACCTCTTCGAACGCTTCGCGCAGATCGCTCAACTCGGCGGTTTTAAACCGGTGGCGTTTCAGATAAACCGTCAGCGATTCAAAAAAGGCCTCGTCGCCCACGATCCGGCGGAGCAGGTGCAACACCCGCCCTCCCTTGGCGTACGAATGGCTGTCGAACATCTGTTCGCGGTCGGTATACTGGTACCGGATCAGCGGCTCCTGCTTGGTTTCCGATTCGGCAAGGTACTGGTTGAGGTCGTCCAGACCGTGCATGTCGGCCGAGTAAACTCCTTCCTTGTGTTCGCGCCAGAGGTATTCGGCATAGGTCGCAAACGCTTCGTTCAGCGGCAAATTGGCCCAGGACTCGGCGGTGACCAGGTTGCCAAACCAGTGGTGCGCCAGTTCGTGCGAAATCACATCGTCGGAGTTGCCATCAACCAGTTGCCGGCCATCCATCTGGACGGTTTCCCCGTGCACCGTAGCCGAGGTGTTTTCCATGGCCCCGGTCACAAAATCGCGCACGGCGATCTGGCTGTACTTTTCCCAGACATACGGCACGCCGAATTTCTTCTCGAAAAATTCGACCATTTCGGGCGTCCGGCCAAAAATGGCCCGGGCCGACGACTCATAAGCCGGCTCGACAAAGTAGCTGATTTCCAGCCCCCCCCGCTCGTTGGTAGCGGGCAGGGAATCTTTCACGTACGCAAAATCTCCGACCGCTACCATCGCCAGGTACGGCGCGTGGGGAAGGCTCTGCCGCCAGTAATCCGTTCGTGAATTATCCTGATTGAGGGTCGATGACATCAGGCGTCCGTTGGAAAGGGTCCGGTATTTGTTTTCGACGGTCAGGTAAATTTCCTGCGTCATTTTCTGGTTCGGCGAATCGATCGTCGGAAACCAGCACGAATTGGCTTCAGTTTCGCCCTGCGTCCAGATCTGGCGCGGTTTGTTGGGTTCGGCACCGTCGTGGTTGATGAAATAGAGTCCTTTGTCTTCCGTAATAGCAACGCTGCCGCCCAACGGTCGTTCGTTCGGTTTGGCGATGTACACAATCTGGATGTCGAAGGTGTCGGCGCGGGTATACGTGCGGGGCAGCAGGACGTGAATCTTCTGCCGGTCGTTGTAGGTATAATTCAGGGTATCAAAAACCGTTTCACCGGTTTGAAGCGTATCAAGCAGATAAACTCCTTTAATCTCAAATCCCTTGGCGTCGACCTCCAGCGTGTTCTGGGGATAAAAATGCGGTTTAAACCGCAGCCGGGCCACGCCATGAACCCACTGCCGCACCCAGTCGAAGTTCAGATCGAGTCGGGTGTGAATCAGGTCGTGGTGCAGCGTTCGGCTCGGGTTATACGCTCCTTGTGAGGTCGTCGGGCCATTTTTCCGGTCGGCATCGCCCCCACGGGTTGTCTGGGCCCATGTCCGGTCGCTACCGATAAAAAGGAAAAGGAGTATAACGCTATTTCGGATAAATTTAAACATACTGTTATTCACTAAGCCTTTTCAAAACGATGCAATTCGTTTTTTAGTCCGTATGGGTTCATTTACTGCACACTATCCACCGCTTTCGAGACTGCCGCGGCTTTCTGGGCCGGAAACCAGGAGACCAGAATGGTGACGACAATGACGATGAGCGTTGTGAGAAGCAGGTCGTTGGTTTCCAGTTTCACGGGATAAGCGTCGATCAGGGAGCTTTCAATTCCCATGGATACAAACCCAAACCGCTCCTGCAACAAACAGAGCGCAATCCCGAGCACAAGCCCAACAATTGCCCCGATGAAGGCCACGATGGCCCCTTCGAAGAGAAAAATCCGCCGAACCAGCGCGGGGGACGCGCCCATGGCGTACAGAATCGCGACGTCGTCCTTCTTTTCAATGGCCAGCATCGATAGTGAGAAAAAGATGTTGACCGAGGCCACCAACACCAGAAACGCCAGCGTGACGGTCACAAACAGCTTCTCAATCCGAATCGCCCGGAACAGATCCGGGTTCAGATCGTCCCGGTCTTTGATTAAAACGGTGGCACCCAACTGTTGTTGCAGCGACTTTTTCAAAACCGCAATATCAACCTCCGGTTTGACCTGTAACTCCAACGAAGATAACTGATTCTGCTGATAGCCAACCAATTCCCGGACAACCGTAAGCGGTGCCAGGACGTAATCATTGAAATTATCCTCGATGAAAAACACGCCGGATACCGCAAACTCGGCCAGGTTGAATGCATCCGGCGACAACGCCGTGTAGGATTTCCGGTTTTGCGGATACCAGAGTTCGAGGGGCGTCAACTGGTCTTCGGGCGAAATCAGCAGGGCGTTCCGAACCCCTTCGGCCACCAGGGCGTAGTTAACGCCGTCTTCCTGCAAACGCAGCTTGCCCTCCACCAGCGCCGTATCCAACTGCCGCCGTTGCAGGTACGAATTATCGATTCCCTTTACCTTCACCACCGTCTGCCCATCGCGGTAACGCGCCAGGGCGTTGTCTTCGATAACCTGCGTAATGAGATGTACGTCGCCGGTTTTCCGGATGGTCTGCAGCAGGGCGGGCGAAACCGTCAACCGTTTTCCCTGCGCCGGGGCAATGGTCAAATCCGCTTCAAACGTCTTGAAAATAATCCGGTTCAGTTCCTCCATCCCATTGAAAACCGACAGTACTACCACCAGCGCCATCGTTCCCACGCCCACACCGAGCATCGACACAATGGAAATCAGGTTAATGAAACTACGTTTGCGTTTCGAGAAGAAATACCGACGGGCGATCCAGAGCGGAAGATTCATAGCAGGGAAGCAACATTAGTCTTCATCGTCTTCTTCCGGCGCGGGCGGAATCTCGAGATTAGCGAAAAGGGCGTCCATCTTGGCCGCGTATTCGGCCGTATCGTCGAGGTAATAATGCAATTCCGGGATAATCCGAAGCTGATGCCGAACGCGATCGGCCAGTTGTTGCCGGATGGCCTTCCCCTTTTCCTTGATCAATTCCAGCAGCAATTCCTTATTGGGAGTGGCCAGAAAGCTCAGGTACACGCGGGCAATGCTCAGATCCGGCGACACCCGCACGTTCGTCACGGTAATAAAAGCGCCGTTGAACAGGTGTCGACTGTCGCGCTGAAAGATTTCACTCAGGTCTTTCTGCACCAGCCGTGCTACTTTCTGCTGTCGTTTCGATTCCATATTTTTAATGTAATGAATACTGCACAATGAATAAACGTTGGGACAGATCGTTCTTTTCAGCATTCATTATTCATTGTCTACTTCTGCAAATATCCGCCTTTTATTCGACTTCTTACACCGAAAGCGTTAATTTCGTTGTTCCTTTGTATTGACTACACGGTAAACCAACTGACCCCTTGTTAAGTTTTTTTCGGGTGAATTCCACGCTGCAGGTTATCAGTCTGCTGGCGCTGCTGGTACTGATTCGCATTCCGTTTCTGCTGTCGGCCCCTCCCCTGCTGATTCCGGAATTAAACTGGATGCTGGTGGGTGAGCAGATGCGCAACGGTAACCTGCTCTACCGCGACATCTGGGACAGCATCAGTCCGCTTTCCGCCCTGGTTTACTGGCTGATCGATCTGGCGTTCGGTCGTTCGCAACTGGTCTACCACGCAGCCGGCACGGCGGTGGCGGCTTTGCAGGTATTTTATTTCAACTGGGTGATGAACGTCCGCGACATCTACCCGGACCGCAACTGGATTCCCGGCCTGATTTACGCCCTTTTTCTGAATATGTCGTTCGATTGCGGTACGCTATCGCCGGTTTTGCTGTCGACCTCGTTTCTGCTGCTGGCTTTCGGGACGCTGGTTAAACAGATGGACCGGCGCGGGGCGACGGATGAAGTCTTTGAAATCGGATTTTACATCAGTCTGGCGGCCTTGTTTTACCTGCCGTCGGCCCTCTTTATTCTGTGGGCGTTGATGGCGCTGCTACTCTATACGGGAGCCAGTTTCCGGCAACATTCGCTGCTGATCTTCGGCTTTGCCTTCCCGATTCTGCTGACGGTTTTGTATTACTACCTCGCCGACAGTCTGGACGATTTTAACCGCAACCTGCTGGCGTCGGTTTTCCGGGTCCGGCAGTACGACCTGACCGACTTTCAGACCTTGCTGGCGTCGATGTTTCTGCCGTTTGCGATGGGAACGCTGGGCCTGCTGAGCCTCTTCCGGCAAACTACCCGGTATGTTAACTTTCAGCAGCGCTGCCAGCAAATCATGATGATCTGGGCCCTGACCGCTATGGTTTCCGTGGCCCTGATGCCCTTTCTGGCGCCGATGCTCTTTATCAGCTTTATTCCGGCGCTCGCTTTTTTTGCCTCCTACTATTTTCAGGGCATCCGCCGGGAATGGATGGCCGAGTTGATTTTCCTGGGTGTGTTTGTCTTCACCCTGCTTATTTTATACCAGGGCACGCTGGCACTGGTTCCCAATCTGGAAGTCGGGCGGTTGAGTTCGTTGCAGGTCAAAACCTCCCCCATCGACCAGCACATTCGGCAACAAAAAATTCTGGTCATCGGGGAAGATCTCAGTGCCTACCGGAACAACCAGGCGGCTACCCCTTACCTCAACTGGGATTTAGCCAAGTACGATCTCCGGAATCTGGATAGTTACGAAAGTGTGATCAGTGTTTATGATCATTTCCGCAAAGATCCCCCCAACTACATCATCGACAAAGAAAGCGTGATCAAAAAGCTTTTCCAGCGGGCACCGGGTCTGGCGGCTTCCTACGAAAAAACCGCCCTCGATGGTGTATACCGCCGGAAAGCCGACATCATCAGCAACTGATCTTCCCGACCCGGGTTTGGTGACGCCCGCCTTCAAATTCCGTATTCAGGAATTTTTTCACGCACGCCAGGGCTTCTTCGGCGGCTATATAGCGTTCGGGCAAACAGAGGATGTTGGCGTTGTTGTGCTGCCGGGCCAGTTCAGCCAGTTCCGGTTTCCAGCAGAGAGCCGCCCGAATGCCCTGGTGTTTGTTGGCCGTAATGGCCACCCCGTTGCCACTGCCACACACCAGAATTCCCCAGGTAAACTGGCCGGACTCAACGGCACTGGCCACGGGGTGGGCAAAATCGGGATAATCAGCGGAAACCTCCGAATAGGTCCCGAAGTCTTTCGTTGGATAGCCTTCTTTTTCCAGCCAGGCTACAATTTCCTGCTTATAAGCAAAACCGGCATGGTCGGCACCAACGGCAATTGAGGGTTTCATGCGTTTTTTTTTAACTATTGAAACTAAAACGTCTATTTTACGTTATTATGTTCCGGTTCTGCGCTGAGGCTGTCCCGATCGTGAACATGAGTCCGTCAAAATTCGGGACAAAGTAAGCAATCAATCAGGCAGCATCAACGCAAATCGTGCGGGAAATTTCACCAACAGGCCCGACGAGAACCGTTTAGTCAATCTTTTTTGGTCATAAAATACCCGCCATTCGCGAGGAAAAAGGGAGATAACGATTCATAAAGCTGGGCGGAAACAACCGGTTTCCTACCCCTTTTTAAGGCTTTTCCCCTGGTTCCTTCGTCAATCAGTCAGTTCCATGGACGCAGAAAAAACAGTACAGCGATCTGAAACCCAGAATGTTTCACAAATTCAGAAAGACCTTCCCAAACGTGACGAATTACTCCTGACACCGGACGAGCAACGCATCAAAGAAGCGTTTCAGGACCGGAACTGGAATGAGATAAAAATTGCCGACTCCTGGGTTATTTTTAAGGTGATGGCCGAGTTTGTCGAAGGGTTCGACAAGCTGGCGAAAATTGGGCCCTGCGTGTCGATTTTTGGCTCAGCCCGTACCAAGCCCGACCATCCGTATTACCAGATGGCCGAAGAAATTGCGGCTAAACTGGTTAAACACGGTTACGGTGTGATTACCGGCGGTGGCCCCGGCATTATGGAAGCCGGAAACAAAGGGGCTTTTGAGCAGGGCGGCAAATCCGTCGGACTCAACATTCACCTCCCGTTCGAGCAGGAAAGCAACATTTATATCGACCCCGACAAAAACATCAATTTCGATTTCTTCTTCGTGCGGAAAGTCATGTTCGTCAAATACGCGCAGGGATTCATTGCGCTGCCGGGCGGTTTTGGTACCCTGGATGAACTATTCGAATCGCTGACGCTGATCCAGACGAAGAAAATCGCCCGGTTTCCCATCGTGCTGGTCGGCAAATCGTTCTGGCAGGGTCTGGTCGACTGGATCGAAAACGTTATGCTCGGTCAGGAAAATAACATCAGTCCCGGCGACATGAAACTGATTTCGCTGGTCGATACCCCCGACGACGCCGTGAAGGCAATCGACGATTTTTACCTGAAGTATCTCCTGAAACCGAACTTCTAACACTGCCCCGGTTTTCGGTCAAAACACCAGGTAAGGCGTCAGTTTTTCAATGGTTCGGGCGTCCAGAACCCGGATCGTACGCAGCGCATCCGGCGACGGATACGGGCCGTGCTGGTTGCGGTAATTGACAATCACTTCGGCCTGGCGTCTCGACAAATAAACATGGCGGTCCAGTTCCTCCACCGTAGCGGTATTGACCGCTATTTTTTTGGCCGGTGTCTCCACCCGGCCGTACCGGGTCAGCTCGGCCAGGGCCAGCGAATCGAGGCCAAAAATCTCCGCGTACTGATCCGGGGAAACAAAACCGCCCAGAGCCTCCCGAAATTTCAGCACCCGGCTGGCGAGTTTGGACCCAATGCCCCGCAGCTTTTTCAGTTCGGTCGTATCGGCCGTATTAATGTCAAACGGTTGCAAAACCGGCCTGGAAAACCGCACCCGGCCCAAAGGCTCCGCTTCAGCACCCGGCGGTTTTTCCCGCGTGGCTTCGGAGGTTGAAAACCGTGCTGCCGCCCCAATCGTTGGCCGGTCGGCCACTCCTTGCCCATCCACCCGTATATAAGGTTCCAGTTCAGCGTACAAATCCGGGGAGAAATCGTAGATTTTCAGCAAATCGGCTTTTTGCCGAAACCGGCCGCCTTTGGTTCGGTAGCGAATAATCCGTTCGGCCAGCCAGCGGGGGACGCCCAGCCGCTGCCAGCTTTCGGCATCAATTGTGTTCGGGTTGAAGGAAAACCGCTCTATTTTTCGGGTTTCCCCTACTGGTTCGTCCCGACCTACCGCGTATTCCGGTGCATCACGCCCGGTTTTTCCGGCTTCCAGCAGCGCTACCAGGCTGTCGAGCTGGCGTTGATCGGACGGGGCCGTATCCGGAATGGAATCCGGCACCCAAAACCGGAAAAGCATGGGCA
This sequence comes from Larkinella bovis, assembly GCF_042655385.1. Taxonomy (NCBI): domain Bacteria; kingdom Pseudomonadati; phylum Bacteroidota; class Cytophagia; order Cytophagales; family Spirosomataceae; genus Larkinella; species Larkinella bovis. The sequence continues at coordinate 1,636,311 of NZ_JBHSMA010000001.1, forward strand.
ACAGCACCAGAAAACCGCTTAAGACCAGCAAGGCAAGCATTCCCCGGGCTTCCCGCTGCGACACGCCAAAATAATCGCGAAATAGGGCAATGACCTTTTTCATAGGCAGAACCGACACTCAAATTTCCCGGCCCGTGTGCCGGCAGAGCTCCCGGAACCTGTCGGTTAGACGGGGAAGACGGTCGAAAGTAACCGGTGCTACCACTGGATTTGCAATTTCCCCGGGAAACCTTCTAAATTTAGCAGCCGGAACCAGTCGGTGGGGTGCATCAACGGCCTGTTCCGGCTGAACAAAACCGTACGGGGACCGTTTCGGTAAGGTAATTTCAACGACGATTCCATTCGCCCTTTCGCAGCACAATGCTATGGCCTTTATTGATTATTACCAGGTTCTCGGTATCGACAAAAGTGCTTCCACCGAGGATGTGAAAAAAGCCTACCGGAAACTGGCCCGGAAATACCATCCGGATTTAAACCCGAACGATAAGGAAGCCAACACTAAATTTCAGCAGATTAACGAAGCGAATGAAGTGCTGAGCGACCCCGAAAAAAGGAAGAAATACGACCAGTACGGCGAAAACTGGCAACATGCCGAATCGTTCGAGCAGGCCCGGCAGTCGGGTCAGTACGCCGGATCGGGCGGACAGCGGTTTTCGGAGGGCGACTTCTCCGGCAGCGATTTTTCAGATTTCTTCCAGTCTTTCTTCGGTGAGCAGCCCGGTGGCTGGGGGGGCGGCCGCTCAGCCGCGTTTCGGGGGCCGGACTACCGTTCCGAACTGAGCATCAGCCTCCGCGAAGCCTACCAGACCCACCAGCACACCCTGACGGTCAACGGAAAAAATATCCGGATTACGGTGCCCGCCGGAATTGCAGACGGCCAGGTTATCAAGCTCAAAGGACAGGGCGGGACGGGCGCAGGTGGCGGCCCGGCGGGCGATTTGTACATTACGTTTGTGGTGACCGACGACCCGGTTTTCAAGCGATTGAATAACGACCTGTACCAGACCGTCGAGCTCGATTTGTTCACAGCCGTGTTGGGCGGAGACCTCACCATCGATACACTGGGCGGGAAAGTAAAACTGAAAGTGGCCCCCGAAACCCAGAACAACACCAAAGTCCGGCTGAAAGGCAAAGGGTTTCCGGTTTACAAACAGGAAGGTCAGTTCGGCGATCTGTATGTGACGTATTCCATTAAAATACCGACCGGGCTGACCGACAGACAGAAGGCGTTATTCCGGGAATTATCCCAATCCGTTGATTGAGTTTATGGGCTCCCATTTACGGACAAACCCTGACCCTACGACCAGAGCCCTACCCTTAAAAAATTAACCAACTATAAGCCAGCTCGTTATGCTACCGGAAGATGTGATTCGAGTCGAAGAGTATTGCCTGAAATACATGATCGAGGAAACGTTTGTTTTTTCGCTGGAAGAGTACGGCCTGATTGAGCTGGTGGTGGTCGAGGAATCAAAATGTATCCCGCTCCATCAGTTGCAGGCCATCGAAAAATTCAGCAATCTGTATTACGAACTGAACATTAACCTCGACGGGATTGATGCCATCAGCCATCTGCTGCAGAAAATTGAAACCATGCAGGTCGAAATCAAACAACTGAAAAACCAGTTAAGTCTGTACGAAAGCCCGTCCTGATTCCGATTTTCCGGTGTTATCATCCCGGTTTTGAGCGAAGGTGGAGCCGTCGTCCGGTTGTCCATCCGGGCCGATCAGGGATTGCTCTTCGAAAACCGATAGATGGCGGTATAGGGGACATCGGCGGTTTCCTGGGCGTTGACCGGCGGAGTTGCGGGCGCTTTACCGCCCCGGGTTGCTATCCGCTGAATGTAGTCTACTTCCTGAAAAATACCACTGGGCGACGTTCCCGACTTTGGCATTAGCAACAGCCAGTCGATGCTGTTCACATCCTGACTGGCGGTTTTGGCCGGCGAAAATGCCTGCCCCACCATCAGATCGCCAGTGGTCGCCAGCTTCCAGGAAGGTCCGGCAAAATGAGTTCCTATTTTTGCATTGGTGGCATCGAACAAATCGGCTTCGGGAGCCACAAACACCCATTCGTACGCAACCGGACTACTGCCCGCCTTTTCCTGCGCCTTGTATTTCTGGACACCGCGGGCAAAATAGGTCGCTACCCGCGCGTTCCCCGCCGGCAGATTGGGCGGTAGGTCGATGGCAGCGGGAATCGTCAACGGTTCACTTTGCTGAATAAGAACAACAGGCAATTCGGCTTGCGGTTCCAAATGATCGGTACAAGCCATTACAGTTACGGCCAGAAAAATCCCGCAGCTTTTCCGGAAGAAAGCAATTGAAGTCATTTCGTACGTAGTATTTGTGTTTGATACGGATTAAAACCGCACAAAAGTCCGGTTTTTGCAATCAAAAACCGGAAGCTTCAGGGGGTTACTTTCAGGCTACCGTACCCTATCGCTCTCTTTAGTTCAGCACCGCTTCCCCGTTTAGCCGCTTAACGGGTGCCCCTGTTGTTCGGTTAACGGGACTTCCGATCCGGTTTGGCAGCCCGCCCATCCAGTTTATTGGCTCGAATTAACTCCTTCACCTTCTTTCTTTAAATACTGTTCAGAAAACAATTTCTGGCATTTTTTTTGTATAAAATTGTATTTATTAAAAGCAGTCTATGTGGGGTTACGTTGTGCAGAGCGGTGGCTGTCTTATCCGTTCAGCCAGTCCCTTTTTTAGATACCCACAAATCACTTTTTTGGCCATGAACCCTGCCACGTTGGAAGAAGAATTACATGATTTCAGAAAGACGTTTATTGACTTTGGAGTTATCCGCGACCAGCATTTTGTCCACTGGAACGAGACCTTTGCCACCGACAACAAGGAGCGGCTCATTCGGGTTGTCGGGGCCGTGGTCCGGTACGCGCTTGACAATCAACTCCCTATCCCATTCGACCGGCTGATCCTGTTCTTTCACAAAGGGGAATTTGATTTATATTTCCGGACTGTGAAAGCCTATAGCGTCTGGTTTTTCGATACCCTGGAGAAGTTGTTGATGAGTCCGGTCAGCCTGAGCAAACCCCTGAAACTCTAAACCGGTATTGAAAACCAGCCTGGCAGCCCCTTACTTATCAGACAAAAGTCTTTCCTAGGTTGCGGTTTTTAAAACCGCAGTCGGACGGAACGAAGCAACCGGGCAACAAAACAAGAAAGCCAGGTCAACCGCCTGGCTCTTTGCTAAAATTACAATCGTTATTACAGCTACAAACCTAGTGATCAGGACGAAATCGCCAAATCTTTCGCCCCAAATACGGGACATTTCCCGACTGAAACGGGGAAATCAGCCAACTCGTCAATCCGTTCCCCCGCGAAACCATCAAAGTGGTAAGAGTTTTGTCCGATCATCCTGTTTTTTGGGAACCCTGTCTACGGCATCAAATTTTCCGGACCTTCGACTACGTACTTTCCCCATAAAAATTGTCATTCCATCAGGCAATAGATTGCCAAAATAGAGATGGTAAGCAGACAGGCCCGGCAACCCATTGCCGGGTTATGTTTTTTGACCCAAAATTGACAGTTTCATTCCCAAAAAGGACAGCGCAAATTCAACCAAAAAACGACCTTTGACCTATCTAGTTTAGGTTAAGTTACTTCGAAAGCCATTGTCTCCTGGACAGTGGCTTTTTTGTTCGCAAGACGATCCGGTTTTTCACTTCAATGCTTGAAATACAGACTTTCCTATAGGCCAATTACAGGAGTTCCCCGATTTTACTGCATGCGGATTTAAACGAATTTTACCCCATAAATCCTCCTTCCGCTGGCTCATATGGAAAATCATCAGGAAATTGGCTTTACACTGGTTTCTCTTGTTCTGCTCGGCCTTATTCTTTTTTGTGGATGTCTATCGATCTGGCATGGCTATAAAACCATTTTATTTTTCCGCGCCCTTCGCCGGCGCGGGCAATCGGTCCGGGGAAAGGTCGTTGAAATTCGGGAAGACAGGGACCTAAGTGAAAACGAGGTAAGCCTTTATCCCATCGTTTCGTATTCGTTTAATGGCCAGCAATACCAGGTGGAGTCCGACCGATTTCTTTTTCAACCGTTTACCGTGGGGCAGGAAATAACACTTCGGTTTTTACCCGAGCAACCCGCAAAATGCACCTGGCGAAAAACCGGTATGTCGGGCATTGCCTGGATGTTATTCGGGCTGGCTATTGTACTCCTCAGTTGCCTGGGACTGCTCCAAGTCACCCAGCTGTTATACGTCCAAGCGTTTTATTAACCCGTAAGAAAGTTTCGGATGACCATAACCAAAGAGCCTGATCGTAATCGATGGCAGGGAAATCGAATTGTGTTACCGTTTTGGGGTCATCGTCTTGAGATTCCACTCCTTCTCCTGAAAAGCTTTTTGGGTAGGCTTGAAAACCGGATACCCGCCCACCTGCATTTCCGAATCAATGACCTTCCCCGTCATGTTCAGGACGTCGGAAATGATCCGCTGGTCGTTTTCATCCCGGTCCCACGGCCTTGCGCCCACATTTTTCAGGATATTTTTTTTAACTGCTGCTGCTTTTAGGGGGCGGATCGCATCGTACCAAATGGGCCTTTGGCTGACTAGTTTTGCACTATCGCCGGCAAAAAGCCTGGCATCCTCCCCCTTTTTATTTTTCGCGATATTGTCCGCCATATAGACCTCGCAGGGGCCATTCGCCATGAGAAATAGTGGCATATCCGACGAGCTGGGGCCGTGTTGCATGACATTTCCAATAATGGTAAGCTGGCCTTTTTCGTGGGGATGTCCTTCCCATTCGGCATTGACCAGTCCATACCGAACGGCAATGCGGCCCGGATTATGAATGTAGTTATTCACGTATACCGCTCTGGCCCCGCCTTTGAACAGGGCATTTCGGTCCTGATTGCTCGCATACAGATTGTTCAGAATAGCAATATCCGTCGCATTATCGTGAATCAGCGTTCCTTTCGAGTGTTCCCCTCTGGAATGCGTCGACTGGCTCAACCCTTCCGCAATGATATTATTACTCATGGTAATTCGATGGGAGGTATTTTTACGCCATTCATCTGGGGTAGCGCCATCAAACCGGGGGCCAGAAGCCGAGCAGTTTTCATCGACGCCCCAGGTAAAGGAACAATGGTCAATAATAACATTGTAGGCGCTAATGGTTGATAGGGCATCTGGCTCCCATCCTTTCTCGTGTCTGGAAGCTCCCTGCCGGATCCGGATGTGTTGTATCACCACGTCATGGGTGTACACATTGATGCCGCCATCGATAAAGGTAATACCGGGTGAAGGGGCGGTTTGTCCGGCAATCGTCAGGAAGGGATTCCGGATGCTCAGAATCTGGCCCTTCAGATCAATGATCCCACCCACTTCAAAAACAATGATCCGGGGTCCCGCCAGGGCGATGGCTTCCGCAAATGACCCCGGTCCTTTATCGGCCAGGGTAGTAACCCGGATGATTTTCCCTCCCCGGCCGCCGGGCGTGGTGGAAGCCCAGCCCTGGGCCCCCGGAAAAGCAAGCTCCTGGCCATTTCCGGAAACCGCCAACCCTAAAAGCACCAGCAAGCTGAGCAACCGTAGATAAACGATACGCAATGTCATGTTCCGAATGTTTTAATAACCGAAATTTTGGACCCGTTTGGGATTCGAATTGATGGCGGACGGGGAAAGGTAGCAATTCTTTTTGGTTAGGCTCACCTAATTCGACCCCATTATTGGTATAGGCATCCGTTACTTCGGCCCATTGATCAGCGTCGGCAATTGATAACGATCTATCAGCGAAATGCTACCGCTAGGACCATCCGACGAGTATGAATTACGGTTTCTGCCGGGCTGCGGGTACGCCCGAGGGCCGTTTTTGTGGCGTGGTGGTAGGCCCTGAGACGGTGATGATTCCGTTTTTCACGTGCATGCGGTCTATAAAAACCACCCGCTCCTCCCCGGTTTTGGCGGTCCGGCCGTGGTAGACGCAGAACATCTCCTTGCCGTCGGGCGAGTAGGTAATGCTGTTATGCCCGGTGCCCGTTACCGATCCTCCCCGGGCGGTATTCTGTTGCAGGATCGGATTATTGGCGGCTTTTTTAAACGGTCCCAATGGGGATGCCGACGTAGCGTAACCGATGGCATAATGGCGACCGCCAAAATGATTCGCCGAATACATGATGTAATACAGGTTGTCTTTTTTAAATGTAACCGATCCCTCCGTCCAGCGCCGGTTGACTTCGCGGGCCGTTACCGATCGGCTTTCCCATTCGGCCTGCCTGTCACTGAGTCGAACCGGTGGGCGCAGGAGTAAAACGGGTTCACCGATCACCCCGCTAAAATCCGGTTTCAGTTCGACACCATACACCCAGCTTTCTTCAATCTCCTTGAACCAGCCTTTCTGGCGGGCAAAATCGGCCACTTCGCTTTCTACGGGATGTTTGTAGCAGGCCCGCGAGTAATACAAATAGGCTTTGCCATTGGGATCAAAAAAGACATTGGCATCGATGATGGGATAACCCGGATCAAAAATGGGTTTGTTGGCCAGATCGATAAAAGGGCCGGTTGGTTTGTCGGCGACAGCTACCCCAATGCGGAAATTTTCCACTTCCCGGGTCGGATTAACCCTCCACTGGGCACTGTAAAACAGGAAAAACCGGCCGTTTACTTCATATACCTCCGGGGCCCAATAGGCCCCATCCCAACTGGCCTTTGGGTCACTCCAGCTATTTTTATTATCGTGAAAATAGACTTGTCCTTCCGGTTTCCAGTTCACCAGATCGCGGGATGAATAGGTAACAAATCCTTTGTCAGCGCCACCGCCCGTGCCGTATAAGTAGTAAGTGCCCTTCGTAAACAGAATGTAGGGATCACCTAACTGCACGGATAAGGGGTTGGAAAATGTGGCTTTATCGGTGGTCACGCCCGGCTTGGTTTGCGCCACGCCGGGGCGCAAGGACAGGCAGATGACGCCTAAAATCAGGAAAAAAAGTCGTTTCATTGGAATGATGGAATCATGGGGTGGCTAGCTGCGCTTCCGTCAGTTATAAAACGAAAGACGGGGTTAGAAAGGGTATAGATGAATGATAAAATTACACTATTTGAGAAACGAAAAACCGGCCGAGTAAGCCGGTTTTTTTTATTTTTTATGAACAATACCGCATCCCTCCATTGCCATGCCGGATAAACGGGTCTGGACCAGACGGTTTGGCCGGCTATCTGGTGAATGGGGAAACGCCCCCGGGCGACGGATGTCCAGGCGTTTTATCAATTGCCTGATTGGGTTATAGCGGTCATCAGGGCATCCAGATGGAGGCCCGCAAATGATGCAAGTGCTCTTTGGTTGAATAATAATACATGGCTACCATTTTGCCATCTTTCCGACGAACGACCCTTGGGTATCCCAGGTCGTTGAGTTCCATGTCTTCCGACCAAAAACCGTCCATCAAAATCTGCGGTTCAGTCCATCTCTTCCCTTTATCGGAACTGTACACAACCCGAATCGTTCCGTGATCACGCTCTCCGTACACGACGCAAAGGCGACCATCTTTGGTGATCGTAAACGCGGGAGGGTTTCCGTTATAGGCTCCCGTATCAGCCACTTTCGAGGTAAAGGTCCAGGTTTTACCACCGTCGGTCGACGAATAGGCATCTATCCAGTGAAGTTCCTGCTTGTCCTTTGTCACATACTTCCGGCGTATGACCGATACCAGCGTCCCATCACTCAGCCGTTCCGACTGCGACATCACCGCCCGGCATTCATTGGCGTATGGATTTTTGCGGTCGTCATCAAACAATTTCACTTTCGTGTACTTCCCGCTTGAACCGGCCGGGCCCACGATCCAGCCCTGGAAAGCAAAGCTTTTCCCTCCGTCAACCGTTTTGATGCAGAAAAGACGATCTGACCCGAAGGAGTTGGCTTTGCGGACCGAGAAAAACAACAAACACTCATTTTTACCGTTCACCACATAGTCGGTTCTGGGCGATAACTCATCCAGCCCGATGTTCGAAAGCTCCTTCCATTGAAATAAATCGCCAAAGCTGAACGGTCCCTGCCAGGTCTTCCCTTTATTATACGTATAAAAAAAGTGCGCTCGTCCATCTTCGGCGCCATGATACGAAGCACCCACCACCCGCATCGCAAATCCGGGGTGCTTAAAATCAATTGGCGTTGAAACCGGCTTCAGATCGGGCGTATCCCCAAAATCACCGACATACTGGGCCGGATCTTCCGTCGTCCACGTCTGCCCGCCATCCGTACTACGTCCTAACCAACTTAAAAATGGTTTTTCACCATTGTGGCTGTTCGATATTTTATACTTTGCTTCGGTAAAGCCGACCACGATTTCATCGTTTTCGTAGATAAATCCTCCCCCATTGGCCGGCCAGCCCACAAAACGTCCGGGTTGGTGATAGATGATGGAATGCTGTACATTCCTGACCGCCTTTTGGGCATTAGCCGGGAGAATACCGCAAAAAGACAGCATTGAAAATGCGGCAAATAAATGAATAAAGTTGTTGTTTTTCATAAAAACGAATTCTGTTTAAACAGGCATAACCGACTCAAATAGCTGGCTTGAAATTGACAACCACACAAATGATCACTAGGGCGTGTTGACAATTAGAGGAGCAAAATCATAGCTGATGCCAAATGAATAAACCCGGTATAGCAACTTGCGGTCTTGTCATAGCGAGTAGCCACTCGCCGATATTGCTTCAACTTATTAAAATACCGCTCGACTTTGTTACGATCCTTGTAAAGGTTCTCATCAATGGGGCGTTGTTCAAGTCGATTTCTTTTAGCCGGTATGACAACTTCTATTTGTGCTTCTCGTAAGGAATTAATCATCTTGTCGGCATCATACCCCGATCAGCCAATACGGCATCGGTCTTATAATCAACAAGTAAGGCTTCTGCCTGAGTAATATCGGCTCGTTGTCCCACGCTTAGAATGATGCGCAACGGATTGCCTAAGGCATCGACCGTGGCATGCATCTTGGTGCTCCACCCACCCACGGATTGTCCTAAACACTCTTGGGCAGGGTTACTTTTTTTTGACCCGCTGCGTGTTGATGCGCCCGCACAATAGTCGAGTCGATCATCAACCATTCCAAGTCAGGTTCCTGCAACTCGTCAAAGATACGCTTCCAGATGTCGGCTTTAGCCCAGCGTTGGAACCGACGATAGGCGGAATTCCAGGGGCCGAAGCGCTCGGGCAAATCCCGTCAAGGGGCACCACTTCGAGCGATCCACAGTATGGCGTTGATAAAGACTCTGTTGTCGGTGGCTGTGCATCCCACATCACCCGCTTTTCCGGGCAAAAAAGGAGCTAACCCTTGCCATTGTTGATCTGTAATTTCATAGCGTCGCATCCAACAAAGTTGCAAGACAGATTTATATTTACCTAATTGTCAACACGCCCTAAGACAATCACCTTCCATCTCCGGTCACCTTTTGCCATCCGGGCCAACGATGATAGAGGCTTTGTTGCCTTCTTCGATCTCGTTTTTCAGGTCTGATCGGTGAGACCGCCTTCTCCCCTATCGTTGAAATTCGTCCGGATGGGATTCTATCGTTTGCCGCCATCTTTCAGGGTATAAGCAGCTTATTTCGGGTTGTTGAACGAAAACTGATAGAGATTGGACGAAAATTGATAGCCGCTTTGCAGCCGATTGCGGAATTTACCGGCGTTTTCCATTCTATAATTCCTGCTGCCTATGATAACTTCTCTACGATTTTACAGACCTGGCGCTGCGGTTTACGGTTTGTTCATCAGCCTGATGCTGTTGACCAGCTTCAACGCCTTTAGCCAGAAAATCTTTTACGTAACTCCGAATGGCGGGGACGTGACGCAGGACGGTTCCTCCTGGGACAAGGCCTATGCAGGGACGCAGTTGCAAACGGCCATTGAAGAAGCCAGCGCCTATTCGCAGGCCAATGGGAACCAGGATGTGCAGGTCTGGGTGGCAGCCGGCACCTATAAACCCTCCGAGAATGGGGATCAAGAGGCCTCTTTCTCGATGCGCAATCATGTGGCGATTTATGGCGGTTTTGTAGGCATGGAGAACACGTTGGGTCAGCGTCCATCGGTTCTGAGCATGCCTTCCAGCACGACACTGAGTGGAGATATTGGAGAACCGGGCGTAAGTAATGACAACACAAATCGTATTATAGGCAACTGGACCTGGCTGAATTTGAACACCAGTGCCGTACTTGACGGTTTTGTCATCACCGGGGGCGATGGAGGTGATGGGGCAGGCATGTACAACGAAGCCATAAATAAAGGAGATCGCTGTACTCCTACTGTTCGGAACTGTTGGTTTATCGATAATGTGGGAGCCATCTTTAACTGGGGGGGTAATGGGGGGTATTGTAACCCGATTTTGAGCAATTGTACTTTTATCAAGAACTGGGACGAATGGGGTGGGGCTATACGCAGTACAGGCACTGATAATGGCACCAGTGGCTCACAGTTAATCAATTGTACTTTTATTGAGAACAACTCCTGGTTTGGTGGAGGTGGAGCCGTATCAAATATTGAATATGACGCAATTATTGATTTTGTAGCGATTAATTGTCGTTTTATTCACAATTTGGCAGATAGCCGTGGTGGAGCTATCAATAGTTTTATGCACTTTGGCACAGTGAATACACGGATCATAAATTGTAGTTTCATCAACAACTCGGCGAAGAGTTCTGGTGGAGCTATCGGGAGCGAGGGTAGTGGGAAAGGGATCCAGAACACGCAATTGATCAACTGTATTTTCTGGAACAATGGGGGCGAGAATACATTTGTGAATCTGTTTAACGATAAAATACCGGCACATTACTGCCTTTTCGAGACCTCGGTGACGGGCTATGAGGGCGAGGGAAACCAAACGACCGACCGGTTACCCTTCGTCAGCGAAACCGACCTGCGGCTGACAGCCTGCTCCCCCGCCATCGATGCCGGTGATCCGGCCAGCACCCCCACCACCAGCGGCTCCACCGATCTAGCCGGCAACCCCCGATTTTACAACAATGGCCGGATCGACATCGGAGCCTATGAGTTTCAGGGAAGTCTGCTAGCGGCCATGAGCTTCCCCCCCTCAGTTACCCAGCCCATTCTGCAAAATACCCCTTTTGTGGCCCTAACCGTGTCAGGTTGTGAAGGAGGAACCCTCTCCTGGCGGAGTTCCACCGGCATTACCGGCACCGGCACGACTATTCCGGTGCCCACCGATGCGGCCACCACCCTGATTTACTCGGCCACCTGCACCATTGGCGAATGCACCAGCCCGCCAGGTACCTTCACCGTCACCATCATTCCTCCGCTGGTGACGGGCGGCTTCGATGGCTATATCTACGGCGCCGATTGCAGCAGCTTCCGGGGCTGGGCCTGGGATCGCAACAAACCCAATGCCGCCGTTTCGGTTGAGATCCTCGATGGGCCGAAGGTGATGGCGACCTTGCGGGCCGATGTCTTTCGAACGGATTTACAAACGGCGGGCAAAGGTAACGGCAAACACGCTTTTCTGTGGAGCATTCCCGATAGCCTCAAGGATGGTAAACCCCATTATCTCACCGCCCGCGTCAGTGGCGGTAGTTTCATCCTCAAAGATTCCCCCAAGGCGTTGATCTGTCAGGGCAGCAGCAGTCCCGGCAACAAAGCCCCGGTGCCGCCTTCGCCCACGGTTTTGGTGGCCCCGCTGACAGCTCAGGTGGGGGTGCCCTTTTCGGGCACCCTGGTGGCATTCACCGACCCGGAAGGCCAACCGCTGACCTACCAACTGAGCGACTTGCCCGCTGGCTTAACGCTCAACGAAACCACCCGCGTCATCAGCGGCACACCCTCGGAAGCGGGCACGTTTGTGCTGGCCTATTCGGCAACCGAAGCTACGGGGGCTAGCCCCCTAACCAACAGCGTCAGCTTTCCCCTGACGGTTACGCCGGCCTTGTCCACCACCGTCACCGGTGATTTTGAAGGCTATCTGGACAAGTTGGATTGTGGCGGTATCCGGGGCTGGGTCTGGGATCGCAAGAAGCCCAACACTCCTTTGACGGTGGAATTTTATCTGGAGGGATCGAGGACGGTTTTAGGCAGCACCGTGGCCAACATCTACCGCCCCGATCTGAAAGATGCGGGCAAAGGCAATGGGGCTCATGCCTACAACTTCAGCCCGCCGGGCAGTGTAAGCAGCGGGACGCTGGTCCGGGCGAGGGTGTTAGGCTCAACGTATGAGCTGAAAGGAGGAGCCAAAGCCTACCAGTGTGCACCGGCCCGGTTATCAGCCGAAACCGGAGCGGAGCTTGAGGTGCGGGTGCTTGGCAATCCGGTTTGGGATCAACTCGAAGTAGAAATTCGAGGGGCAGAAGGGCAATCGCTGCGATTGCAGCTAACCGATGCCAGCGGGCGGCTGCTCCATCAGCGGCAGATCGAAGGAGCAAGCCCGGTTGAGCAGCAGACCTTCACCGTCCGTGAGCAACCGGCAGGGCTGATGTTACTGCAGGTGACGAGTAGATTGAAAAGCGTCATGTTGAAGGTGTTGAAACAGTAGAGTAATTAACCTGAAAGTAAAGACGCCGGTCGATGATCGGCGCCTTTCTGTTGCTTTTTAATTCGAGGGCCGCAGAATCCCTTTGAATACAGGCAGATTGACGAGCCGCTTAACGAGCTGTTTGATCGCTTCCTACCCGGTTTTGGGCTCAGAATCCCCTACCGGTTCGGTATGCAAGTTTTTCCTGGTTGTGGGATGAGCCACGCCTATTGGGGCCTGGCGATACTTTATGGCTTAGATTTTTAGACTGTGAAATGAAGCAGTGCCAGCGTTCAGCCCCCTCTATTCGCCCCCATCAAACCCAGGCTCAACCCAGCCGCCCAAACAGATACGAGATGAACCTATCAATACTACGTTTGGCCACCCAAATTTAAAGGTATTGTTATTGAAAATATACGAGTTGTGTAAACCAGCACAAAAAGAGGTTACAGGGAAAGCTGTAACCTCTTGACTTTCAAGTGACCCCGGACAGGTTCGAACTGTCGGCCCACTGATTAAGAGTCAGTTGCTCTACCAACTGAGCTACGGAGTCGAACTGGTGGGCGAACACCGGTACGAAACTAATCTGTTCCGGGAAGAAAACAAATAAATCAGGGATCTGTTCTAAAAACGGCTACATCCCTTCGCCGAAATTATGTTCCAAAACCGCCCGGATGGCCGGTAGCTCCGCTTCCAGCACCTGGATGTATTGCTCAATAAGCACGGTAAGGTCCGCCATCGGTTTTTTATCCGCAATCACGGTTTCGGCCGCAATGATCAGGCGGGCAGCTTCGTTTAGGCCGAATGTCTGAATAACGGCTTTCTGGGTGTGAATCAGGCGTTTAATCGCAATCACATCGCCTTCGTCCAGCAACTGGCGCAGTTGCCGAATTTCGTTCGGCGTCTGGTGGAGAAATAACGTCATCATTTCTCCGGCAAAATCCATGTCATTGCCCACAGCATCAAGCAGGGGTTCAACCGAGAAACTAGGATTTGGTGCCATATACGGTTTTTGAGGGTGTACTTTGGAAGGTGCCGCGGGCGAATATTTCCGCATAATCCGCTGCAACTCTTCAATTTGAAACGGTTTGGGTATAAAATCATTCATGCCCGCCCGCAAACACTGCTCCCGCTCATTGGCGAGGGCGTGGGCGGTCATAGCAATAATCGGAATCTGACTTCTCAGGGTAGTCCGAATGTGGGTTGTCGTCGTATATCCATCCATCACCGGCATCTGAATATCCATCAGCACCAGATCAAACGGTTCCTGCTGCAACCAGTCCAGCGCTTTCTGACCGTTCTCGGCCACCTGCGCCGTATATCCCAACCGGCCCAACACCTGAAGCGCCAGCCGCTGGTTCATCACATTATCTTCCACCACCAGAATTTTCACTTCCCGCGATCCGACGTCCGCAGCATCGAACGTGAGCGGTACTTCGTGTTCCGGTAACTGGGGCGCTATTTTATACGGAATTTCCAGGGTAAAAACCGACCCCTCGCCTACCTTGCTTTCTACCTTCACCCAGCCACCCTGCATTTCCGTCAGGGACTTTACGATGTTCAGCCCCAGACCCGTTCCCCCGTAATAGCGGGTTGTAAAGTCGCTGGCCTGCCGAAACCGTTCAAAAATATGGGGCAAAACCGCCTTCTCCATTCCGATCCCCGTATCTTCGACCGTGAAACGCACCCGGACGTCTTCGCCCATCGCTTCCTGTTTTACAATACGCAGACTTACCCCGCCCTGTTTCGTGAACTTAATGGCATTACTGAGCAAATTCAGTAAAATCTGGGTAAGCCGGGTCGGATCCCCCAGCACCACCGCCGGTAATTCCGGGTCCACCGAAACCGTCAGGTACAGATTTTTCTCGGAAGCCGGTGAATCGAGCATCGTCCGGATCGAGTCTACGAGGGAGGTGATACTAAACGGAATGTTCTCCAACGGCAACATACCCGCTTCAATTTTGGAAATATCCAGAATGTCGTTGACAATCGTCAGCAAATTCTTGCCGGCCGTCCGGATGTTATCCACAAATTCCTTCTGATCGGAACTCATAGCCGTCGATTCCAGCAGCGCCGAAAAGCCCAGAATGGCGTTGAGTGGCGTTCGGATTTCGTGGCTCATGTTGGCCAGAAACTGCTTCTCCGTGTGGCGCGCATCCTCCGCAATCTGTTTGGCCCTGGCTACTTCCTGTTCGAGCTGCCTCCGCTCCGTGATGTCGTAATGAATCCCCATCGAGCCGGTAACGTTCCCGTTTTCGTCAACAATGGGGGCTCCGCTGATGAGTACCCAGATCGGTTTTCCGTCTTTCCGCTTCAGTTGCAGTTCGTACGAATTGGCTCCGCCGGACCGGCGAAATTGCTGCTGCTGGATCAGAAACTCATTAAATTCCGGCGGTACCAGCAGTTTGTCGGCCCGCCGACCGACCAATTCCTCTTCCGTATAACCCACCATCTGGCAAAACCGACCATAAGCCCGCCGAATCACCTGGTTGTTATCGACCTCGATCAATCCCAGCTCCATCCGGTTCATAATGCCCCGGTATTTCTCTTCGCTTCGCCGAATCATCTCCTCGGCCCGGTGTTGCTCCGTAATGTCGGTATACTGCCAGAGATGCCCCCGGTACTGACCTTCCAGAAAAATGGGAATAACATTGCGCTCCAGAACACGGCCATCCACCAGCCGAACGCTCTCATTAACAATCGTCTCGTTTGGGCGAAATGTCTCGTCAATGTGACTGATAAACTGTTCAGGATCGGCAAAAAGCTCTTTGGGTGGTTTGGCCAACTGAACAAAATCCTGCCCAACCAGTTCCTCCGGCTTCAGCGGGACATCGAACAAGTCGCAGTATAACGCATTGACCAAGATAATCTTACGGTTTTCATCCTCGACTAACACGCCAGTTTGCAGATTCTGGATGAGGGACGTTAACCGGGCCTGGGTGGTCCGGAAATTATCTTCATTGATGATTCGCTCCGTGATGTCGCGGGCAACGGCCACCAGTTCCGGAACGCCATCGTCTCCCGCAATAATCCGAACCGTCTGCCCAATCCAGACCGTCCGGCCGTTCTTGGCGCTCACCGGAAATTCAATATACGTACCCGGACGACCCGTCCGGATCATTGTCTGATAAAAGTCAACCAGCCGGGCGCGCCAGTCGGGCCGGATCAGATTGATGAAATTCAGTCCGATAATTTCGGCTTCGGTATAACCCAGAAGCGACTCAACCACCGGGTTGACAAAGGTAAAAAAACCGTCAATAGACGTCTTGAAGATAATGTCCTGAACCGATTCGACTACCTGCTGGTATAGCTTTTCACGCTTCCGTAAGGCCTGAGAAGCTTCCGCCGAAGACGGATTCAATTGCTCCCTGAGCCAATGCAGTTGGGCATTGGCTTCGTCAAGCTGCCAGGATTTTTCACTCAGAAGGGCCTCAGCCTGCCGCCGTGCCGCCTGTTCGATGGCAAGTTGGCGTTCGAGGTTTTCTATTGGGGACATAGAACTTTTAACATTCAATGAACTAAAGCATACCCATATCGTCCCACCCAGGCTTTCGGATTCAGTATAAACAGCCCTTCACGCTGAGGTACAAGCAAAAATTTTGTTACCGAAATAACGAAATGGATAACTAAATCTAGCAACAATTATGCCGCGCAAATGAATCCAAATTGTCTGAAAATTATCCAGATTCGCAAAGCTATTCTGCTTTAGCCTGAAAAACAAAAAACCGGCTTCGGAGCCGGTTTTTACCCAATTGAATGTTCGTTATTTCATACTGACTTCGCGGTATGAAAACGTTACGGGCGTTTTGGTTTGCAGGGCAACTGTTTTCACTTCGCTGGTGGCACCGTCAGAAATTTCAACCTTGTATACACCATCTTCCAGTTGGTTCAGGTCAAACCGGATACTTGCGGCTTCACTGTTTTTACGTAGTGTCCTGGTGGCCAGCGTGTAGCCCTCGCTGTTGGTCAGCCGGATGTTCACTTTGCTACCTTTTTCTTTGTGAACATTCACCCCGACTTTCATGCTGTTGGTCATCGGATAAACCGCCGACTGGAAAGTCGACTTGACGTCGGTTTTGTCTTTATCGTCAGCCGCAAACGTGGTGGAGACAAAGGTCAAAGCGATCAGAGCGGAAGCGAGTAGCGTTTTCATTCGATTTGTTGTTTAAGAATACCGGTTTGTTGTTTACTGCCTTAAGGGCTGTTGGTTGAATCAAAAGTAGTATATCCACAAGGTACCTTGTTATACATAGTACTTTAGCGGTAAAAATACCGGGATGAGTGGTCAATTAGCGGGACAAGAACGGCAATGCCGCTTACGCCCCACCCTTGTCCACCGGTGTAACAGCGTCGTATTGCTGTCATTAGCCGCAAATTGCTTTTTCGGAGCCTCCGCTTTGGCGGTATCGTCCGCCCGGTTGTTCCAGTGACTAGCCGGATTGAGGAGTTCCGCCGGGACATCCTCACAATGTCCTGTTTCAGCGCTTTTCCAGACGCCCGGTTTTCCCTTCCGCAAACCATCGGATTCGAATGGTTGTTGCTATTAGAAACAAAATGGTTTCCCGCATGCGAACTCGAGGTTTTCGGTGGCTGCCCTTCCTGCTGCTTTGCCTGTCCGTTCAGGTCGCGATGGCCCAATCATCCGGCGTCGAATACCCCTATCCGGTTCACTATCTGAATCTTACCATTGAATCAAAACCGGTTCGGATGGCCTATATGGATGTCAAACCGGCACAACCCAATGGCAAAACCGTGCTTTTGCTGCACGGCAAGAATTTTAACGGGTATTACTGGAAAACCGTCATCCAGTGGCTGAATGCTAACGGTTACCGTTCGATTGTACCGGATCAGGTGGGCTGGGGAAAGTCGTCGCATCCCGACATTCACTACAGTTTTCACCGGCTAGCGGCCAATACCAAAAAGTTGCTCGATACGCTCGGCCTTACAACCGTGTCGGTGCTGGCGCATTCGATGGGCGGAATGCTCGGCACCCGCTTCGCGTTGATGTACCCCGAAACCGTCGAAAAACTGGTTCTCGAAAACCCCATCGGCCTGGAAGATTACAAGACATTTGTTCCCTACCAGACCATCGAACAGCAATTTCAGAAGGAAAAAGCGGCCACGCCTGACTCGTATCGGCAATACCAGAAAAGTTATTATCCCGTCTGGAAACCGGACTATGAGGATCTGGTGCGGGTGCAGGCCAGCGACCTGAAAGCGCCGGATTTCAACGCCATTGCCTGGGCGAATGCCGTCACCTACCAGATGATTTACGAGCAGCCGGTCTGCTACGAATTTGGGCTGCTGAAACCGCCTACGTTGCTGATTATCGGACAGGAAGACCGCACTGTGGTCGGCAAAGCCCTGCTGACCAAAACCGCACAGGCACAACACGGTTTATACCCGGAACTGGGCAAACAGACCACCCGGCAGCTTAAAACCGGCAAACTGGTCGAACTGCCCGGCGTTGGGCACATTCCGCACATTCAGGAACCCCGGCAATTTCTGAAGGCGTTGGGTGATTTTTTACGATAATTCAGCATTATTTCTAACCATCGGCCCCGGTCTGCAGTTAGGTTGGCAGCAATCAACATAGGACATTACGCTATGGATACACAAAAAAGTAAAACCGCTCTGATTACCGGAGCGTCCAGCGGAATCGGTCAGGAACTGGCCAAACTGTTTGCCAAAGACGGTTACAACCTCGTACTCGTCGCCCGTAGCACCGACAAACTGAACGAACTCGGTGGCCGTTTCTGGGACGAATTCGGTGTGGAAACGACGGTGATTACGAAAGACCTGTCGGAAGAGGATGCCGCCCGCGATGTTTACAACCAGGTCAGGGAGAAAAACCTGACCGTTGATGTGCTGGTGAATGATGCCGGTGTCGGCCTTCACGGACTGTTTGCGACCGACACGGACTGGGAAAAAGAAAAGGCGCTTATTCACCTGAATGTACTGACCACCACGCAGATGACCAAACTGTTTCTGAAGGATATGGTGGCGCGCAACGAGGGAAAAATCCTGAATCTGGCATCGCTGGTTTCGATTATGCCCATGCCGTTGATGGCAGTTTACGGTGCTACGAAAGCGTACGTCAACAACTTCACGCAATCGCTGGTCAACGAACTGAAAAACACGAACGTTACGATTACGGCGCTACTGCCCAACGCAACCGATACCGATTTCTTTAACAAAGCCGGGGCGGCCCATACGAAAGTCACGGAAAATCTTGACGATCCGGCGGTGGTCGCCAAAGACGCTTACAACGCCCTGATGAAAGGAGCTCACAAAGTCATTCCGGGCGGTTTTAGCAACAAAAGCCAGGAGATTATGGCGTATGTAACCCCGCAGGAAGCGCTGGCGGGGATGATGCGCAAAAACATGGAACCGAAGGATGAAACGCTTTCGGAAGAGAAAAATAACAAGGCCGCCTGGGCCTGGGGCATCAGTCTGGGGGCCGTGGTGCTGGCCGGAGCCGCGCTGGCGTTGCTCTACAACACTAGCAGCACGTACGATAAAGCACGTTATCGGCACAAAGCCGGAAAACTGAAATCGGATGCCGACGAGGTGTACGATGACGTTAAAGACACCCTGATCAATGGGCTGAACAACGTCAGGGAAGCCGTTGTGACGGCCAAACAGGTGGTTGCGAAAGCCAAAGAAACCCTGGCCGAAGCCTGGAGTTAGCCCAACCGGCAGTATACAACAATTCGCTGATTTTCAGCAATTTTCCAAAGAACCCCGGT
The DNA here is from genome assembly GCF_042655385.1 of Larkinella bovis. Taxonomy (NCBI): domain Bacteria; kingdom Pseudomonadati; phylum Bacteroidota; class Cytophagia; order Cytophagales; family Spirosomataceae; genus Larkinella; species Larkinella bovis. The sequence continues at coordinate 1,655,549 of NZ_JBHSMA010000001.1, forward strand.
AGCAACAGTGGCGCTACCGGGGTTCCTGGTTTTACCCGGTATCAGAAAATTTCGCTCAGGTACACCACCACACCCGCCGAAATCCGGAACGTCGTGACGTCGGCCTTGTCGGGCGTCGATTCGCCGTTCAGGTCGATCTTCGACTTTCCGCCCACCTGAAACGAACCGTTCAGGGTCAGGGCCACGGGCAGTGACAGAAAATAATTAAGGCCAGCCCCAAGGTGCCCCGCTCCGCCCCGGAACATGATGTTATCGTACACATTATTGTTGATCACCTGGTCGAGTTTTCCGGTTCGGAGCACGTACCCAACCTCGGCATAGGGTCGCAGGGCGTGGGTCGTGGCCGAAAAGTTGAACCGGACACCTCCGGTAACATTTGTAAAAGTAAATGACTCTGCATCAATATTTTTAATGTTCATTTTCGTTCGATCATACTGACCAAACAGTTCAAACCGCTGATTCAGCCCATAGCCGATTCGGCCGCCAAAGCCCACGCCATTGCCCGAACTTTCGTCCAGAAACTGAAAATAGTCCGACGACCAGCCCAGCATATGGCCCTGAAGGCCAAGGCTAAAACCTTCGGTAGTTGAGCGCTGGCGGATGGTTTGCGCAAACGTGACCGTCGACACCAAAAAACCGGCCAGCAAGAATATCCAGGAAATTGAAAGAGGACGCATAAGATTGGAATGGTTAAAAATCGGAATCAAATAAGAAAGCTTCATTAGTTGACCTGGAGTACGACATCGCCCGTGCGCACTTCAAAGGTTTGACCGGCCCGGAACACCACGGGCTTTCCTTTGGACTCTTCACTGATGGTCGCCGACCGCAACATAAGCCGTTGTCCATTAATGGCGTCCACTGCATAAATCCGAAATTCGAGCAGGTCTTTTTTCCGGAACAGATCGTCCCCCGCCTGCCGGATTCGGGTGACTTCCCCGTAGGCCGTTGCCCCCGACCGAATCACCACCTCGCCGTCGCTTAGAACCGCATCCGTTACCCGCAAATGAACGGTCTGGCCCTGTTTTGCACTGGATGATGACAAATCGGTATCCAGCGTCAGCTTAACCGGCAACCGCCGGACGGCAAGGGCCTTACGCCGGGTAACCGGGCGTTTGACCGGTTCCTCAACGGGTTCGCTCGGAATGGGGTCTGCCGGTTTTTCTTTGGGTGTTTCAACCGGCATTTCTTCTTTGGCCCTGGGGGAAGTTTGCTGGGGCGTTTTCGGCTTTAGCGGAACCGTTTTTTTGGGCACTACGGTTTTGGGCCGGGTATCCGTTGGTTCTTCTTCTACCGGAGCCGGGGTAGGGTCCGGGACGGTCGTTTTATGTTCCTTCGGCACCGTAACCGCAACCACCGACGCAGTTACGACCGAGTCCGTGGTTTGCAGTCCGGTCGGCACATCGTTGCCAACCGGTTTTTTCTCAACCACATCACCCCCGTTTGGCGTGGGTTCCAACAGCAACAGCAGCAGGAAGGTACCGGCAATAATGACCAGCGTTCCGGCCAGCAGGAACTCCCAGTTGGTCCGAAACCAGTCCGAAAGTTGCCGGGGCAACACCTGATCCGGCAGCAGCGATACGGCCTTTTTGGTTTCAGCAACCGGTTTCCGCCGGGGTTGAATGTCCAGTACATCGGTCACCGGCACCGGAGCCACGATCCTGGCCGGATCCAGAACCGGGGCTGACGCAAAAAACGGTTGCAAGGCTTTCTGGAACGCTTTGGCATCCTCAAACCGCCTGGCCGGGTTTTTCTCCAGCGCTTTCTGCACAATCGCTTCCAGCTCTTTCGGAATCTGATCGTCGAGCTTCCGGAGCGGAATCGGTTTTTCCCGGACGATCGCCCGCATCAACTCATAGTCCGTGCGGCTGGCAAAGGGCAGTTTACCCGAGAGCAATTCGTACAGCAGGACGCCCATTGCGTATATATCCGACGCAGGCGAAGGCTCCTGTCCTTCAATTAGTTCCGGCGCCATATACTCCAGCGTCCCGACGATCCGGTTGGCCTGCGTGAGCCGCTGCTCCCCTTTGACGCGGGCAATCCCGAAATCCATCAGTTTGATTGTCCCTTCGGGCGTCAGCATCAGATTGGCCGGTTTGATGTCCCGGTGCAGAATGCCTTTCCGGTGAGCGTGCGCCATTCCTTCCAGCCCCTGTCGGACCATTTCCGCAGCAACGGCGGGCGACAACGCACCGGCCCGGCGAATCAGGGCTTCCAGGCTGTCGCCTTCAACGTACTCCATGGCCATGAAGTAGTCGCTGCCCTCCTGGAGAAAATTATAGACGACGGCAATATTGGGATGGTTCAGCCGCGCCAGAATCAGGGCCTCGTTCCGAAACCGCTCCATAAACGTCGTCTGCGTGACAAGATGGGAATGGAGCATTTTGACCGCAACCAGCCGCTGAAGCAACAGATCGGTTGCCTGATAAACCGTTCCCATGCCGCCTTCGCCCAGTTGGGATTCGATGCGGTAGTGGTGGATCTGTCGGCCTTTCATGGTTAGCTTCTGGTTATGCATTGGGACGTTCGATATCACGGGTCAAGGGGACATTCACTTCAATTTCCCGGGTTTCGCGCGGAGGAAGGACATCACCCGCGACAATCCGTTCCGCCAGCACCACGGTAATGTTGTCGTGTCCTCCCCGGTTTTTGGCGACCTGAACGAGTTCGGCAGCCACGTTGGGCAAGACTTCCTGGCCGAGCAACCGGATCAGATCTTCTTCCTGGCAGTATTCATACAAACCGTCGGAGCAGAGCAGTAACCGGTCGCCAGGATCAAACGGTAACACGCAACGGCCCAGGTCAATCCGGATCTCGGCTTTGGTGCCCATCGCCTGCATCAGCACGTTGCGCTCGGGATGGCGGGCGGCCGCTTCTTCGGTGATTTCCCCCGAACGCAACAGCTCCCGAACATAGGTGTGATCCTCCGTTAATTGAACCAGTTGACCATTTTTGAACAGGTACGCCCGGCTGTCGCCCACGTGGGCGAAATAGAGCTGTTCCTCGTGGACCACCACAGCCGTGCAGGTTGTTCCCATGCCCCGAAAGCGTTCGGACTGTATGGACTCGTCAAAAATTTGCCGATTGGCCAGCTGAAAGGCCCGCATCAGGCTTTTTTCGATGGTGTCGCGGTACTGGAAGTATTCGCGACTCACAATTTCGGCGGCCATCTGGCTGGCGATTTCCCCCGCCAGATGCCCCCCCATTCCATCGGCAACTAACAGCAGGTAGCCCTTGAATCGCCGGATGCCTTCGTCCGCCAGCCGGACAAACAGGCCGGTATCTTCGTTGTTTCTCCGAACATTTCCGATGTCGGAAACTACCACCGCGTTCAGGTCGGCCAGTGAGGAAAGCGGGATTACTGCTGGCTCTTTTTCCGTTATTTCCGCAGAGGTATCCGGTTCTTTTTCCGCTTCTGACAACCCCATTGAGGCTTTTTTCCCGAAAAAATAGTTGATAAGATTTTTCATGAATTTGCGGAATCCCCTTCGTTAAAGCCTCTTTTCACTTGTGTGCTTAATCGACTACCTGCCGACGCCCCATCAGTTCGAGTCCGTAGGAAATCGGAACGGCGAAGGTGATGCGGGTAGCGTCCTGGGAGGAATTGCTGGCAGTGAAGATCCCGATCACGTTGCCTTCGCGGTCGAAAACCGGCCCTCCACTATTGCCCGCGCCGGTGGCGTTGACCGTGAGTTGGTAATAGTCCCCAAATTCGCTATAGTACGATGCGGCCTTACCGGTGCTCTGGCCTTTGATCACCTTACCAATATTACCAGGGGTTACCGTCACATCCGGCACCTTCACAATCTGCGGATTCCGGTTGGCAAAGTCGGCCGAATACTCCCCCACAAACACGTCCGGCGAAATACCCGGGTAGCCCATTACGGTCACCAATTGACCGGGGGCGATGTCCTTTTCGGCACTCCGCAATTTGACGGGAGACAACGGCTCGGCCAGATCGATTTTGATCAGCGCGACATCGTGTTTCGGCGAAACGATCGGTTTGCCCACCGCCGGAAAACGTTGTTCGTTTTTGTTGAAGGTGATATCGAGGTAGGTATTCACCCCTTCGATGACTTTCCCCGACATCGGTTTTTTACCAAAGAAGCGGGTTTCGCTGGGTACCCACCGGAACGGCCGAACCGGGCTCGGGCTTATCTCCCAGCCTTTCGCCCCCGGAACCAGCAAGGCCCCCGGAAACGCATCTTCCGGAAATTCATAGTACGAATTCCAGGCCGCAGCCACGTGCCGGTTCGTCAGGATATGCCCCTGCTGCGACACCACAAAACCGGAACCGCTGGCACCGGCCATGGCGATCGGCTTACCCACTTCCACATCTTTTTTCAACCCCAGCAGCGGTTCGACCACGCCGGGTTCCACCTCAATGTACAAGGGTACATTTATGACACTGCCATCCGACTGTTTCATGGGCATATACTGGTGGTAAATGTCGTCGCCAGTCGGTGTATAAATTAGTTTATAGCCAAATTCGATGAATACGACTTTGCTGGTATTGGCGGTCGCAATCTGCTCAACGGTCAACGAATTATCGGGTTTAGGAGCGGGCAGAACCACCGGTTTATTCACCGTAATCGTCGTGGTCGATCCGATTTTGTCTTTAAAGGCATAGGCAATGCCCGACAGGACCGCCAGCACCAGGGCCGCTCCCACCAGCACCGAACGCGTCGTGCGTTTCCGCTCGGTAACCATCATTCGCTCCACGGTTTGCTTGCCTAAACCCACTTTCGCCGGAACGCTGGCAAGATCATCGTCGGATGCCGACATGGGCAGTTTGATTTCGCTGGTGGCATTGAAAGCCCCGGGCATTTCGACCAGCCGGGTGCTCTGCATCAGTTCAACGGGGCGCGGATTCAGGTCGAACTGGAAAACCGGCCCGCCCTGACCCAGCTGAATTTCGTCGCCCGGCTGGAGCACCGCCGAACCCACGATGCGGGTTTTGTTGAGGTAAATACCGTTGCGGGAATTGTTATCGACCACTTTGAAACCCGGCACGTCACCGGCTTCCTTTACAATTTTCCCGTGTTCGCGGGAAACGGTTGAATCCAGATCAGGGTCAAAGCGCAGGTTGTTGGTGGTGCCGCGCCCAAAAGAAAGTTCTGAATGCTTTTTATAGTCAAATTCTTCGACTTGATTGGCTTTGGTTCCGGTGATGTGACGGATGACGAAACGTTCGATAGGAGTTGCCATGACGGACTGTAGTTGGATGTTCGGGTTTACTTTTTGTATCGTGATTGAATGCTACAAAGTTGGCAGATTGGTGATCGGGAGTAAATCGGGAAAAGCCCTGATTTTCAGCTACGGGAAACCTGTATTTTGTCTCTATAGGAAAACCTGTATTTTGCAGGAACCCATTGTAGGTGAAGGTTATATCTCCGAAATTTAGGCTACCTAATCGTCCAGGGTCATGCGCCATCTTCTCGTCCTGCTTTTTATAAGTCCCTGGGCTGTGGCCCAGAATCCGGTTATTGATTCGCTGAAAAACCGCCTGAACCAGCTCCGGCCCGACAGCCTGCGCGTCCTGACGCTCCACGAACTCGCCACCAATTACTGGTGGAGTGGTTACGATTCGCTGGCCATTCAGACCTTGCGTCAGGGCATGCGGGTGGCCAAACAGGCCCACTATCCCACGGGTGAAATCCGGGCCCGGCTGGCGCTGGCGCGCATTGAAGCAGACTATCTCTCCGACACCAGAACGGCCAGCGCGCAACTGGACACGGCGTATAACCAGGCCGTCGCCATTCGTGACTTATCGCTGCAGGGACAGGTGTTCCTCCGCCGGGCGCAACTCTATTCGAACATCATGAGCAAGCTGCCGGAAGCGCGGTCGCTGTTGCAGAAAGCTTTAGCGAAATTTCGGGAAGCCCACGACCGGCGCTGGGAAGCGCAGACCTACAACGAAATGGCGATCATGAAGATGGGTGAAGGGCAATACGTGGAAGCGATTAACCACTGGCTGACCGCCCGGCGCATTCAGGAGAACATGAACGACCTGAAAAGTCTGCGCGCGACCCTGCCCAATCTGGGAGCGGCTTATCTGAAACTCAACCGGTACGACGAAGCCATCGCGTGTTTTACGGAAGGCGAAAAAATTGCCAACCAGTTGAACGACCGGATGGTGAAACTGTTTCTGATCAGTAAAAAAGCGGAAGTGCTTGAGAAGAAGAAAGAATATGCGGCTGCACTTGCCCTGTACCTGGACCTGATGAAAGCCTACGAGAACCCCTACACACCCTCCCAACTGGCGCGGGCTTATGGGATTGCCGGTCGGCTCTCGATTGCCTTGCACCAGTATGACAAGGCCCTCCACTACTCCCGCTTATCGCAGGATACGTACCGCAAAACCGTCGAGAAATCGCAGGAAGCCCTGGAACACAATGCCCAGTACAACTTCGGAGAGATTTACCTGGCCCTCAAGCAGTACAATCGCGTGATTCCGTACGCCAAAACCGGCCTGGACTGGACGAAGAACGTGGCCGAGATGCGCCCCGAGCGTACGGGTTATCTGCGCCAGCTGGCAATGGCCTACGATCAGTTAAACCAGCCCGCCAAAGCCCTCTATTACTTTAAGTGGTACAAGGCCGAGGCCGATACGATGCTGAACGAGGAAGCCATTCAGAAAGCGACCGTGGCCAGCATGACCTATGATTTTGAGAAAAAACAGCAGGTGGCCCGGTTGCAGCAGGCTCAGCAACAAAGCCGGATCAAGACGCTGGAAAACGATCAATTGGCGCAATCCCGCAATTTCCTGATTGTCCTGCTGATTCTCAGCGGGGGTACGCTCGGTTACGTCTTCTGGAGCAACCGGCGGCTGCGGGTGAAAAACGACGAACTCGCCCGGAAAAACGCCGACATTGAAGCCGCCCTGTACCGGGGGCAAACGATGGAGCGCAAGCGGGTAGCCACCGAATTGCACGACAGCGTGGCGGCCAAAGTATCGGCGCTGAAATGGCGGCTCGAAGCGATGGACACCTCCCGGCTGGCCGACGATCAGCAGCGCGAACACACCCGGCTGCTCGACCACATGGGTGAAGTGTACGACGACATCCGCGCCATTTCTCATAACCTGATGCCCGAAATTCTCGAAAAACAGGGCTTACAGGCCGCTTTGATCAAACTCACCGATACGCTGAACGTACAGAACCGAACCCGGTTTTTACTGGAAGTCGATGAATCGGGGGAGGCTGTTTACGGAAAAACCGCCCATGAATTGTACGCAATTTCGCTGGAGCTGGTCAATAACATTCTCAAACACGCCAATGCGCGTCGGGCCGGTATTGCCCTCCACCGTCAGGGCGGTTTTCTGAAACTGACGGTTCAGGACGACGGGCAGGGTATCAATCCCAAAAAAAGCTCAAACGGCATCGGCATGCGCAACATTCAGTCGCGGCTCGAGCGCCTGGGCGGCACGTATCTGATCTCCAACCCCGAACTCGGCGGCACCTGCGTGGCTGTTCAGATTCCGATGGCGGGTTAGTCGATCCGGCGGTTTTACAACAAACCGTGCCGGACGGCATACTTGATGATCCCGATGGAGTTTTTCACCCCCAGTTTGCGGAGGATGTTGTGCCGGTGAGTTTCGACCGTCCCCGGACTGATGAACAGCTTATCGGCAATGGCGTTGGTCGAAAGCTCCTGCGCCACAAGCCGGATAATCTCGATTTCGCGGTCGGTCAGGGGGGCCAGAGGAGCCGGAGCTTCGTCCTGCGGGCGCACGGATGCGACCGGCAGCGCCACCAGTTGGGTCATAACCGATTCGGAGAAGTACTTTTCGCCCCGCGCGATGGTTTTCACGGCTTTTTCCAGTTCCGCTTTCCCGGCTTTTTTCATGACGTAACCCGAAATTCCGGCCCGGAACGCTTCCCGAATACTATCAGCCTCTTCTGAAACCGTCAGCATCAATACCCGGATGTTCGGAAAGTGTTGCCGGATTTTCAGGGTGAGGTTGATGCCGTCGAGGTGCGGCATGTTCATGTCCGACAGCAGGAGGTCGACGTCGTGCGTCTTCAGAAAATCGAGCACTTCGCGGCTATCATTCAGCGTACCCACCACCTCCACGCCCTCGATCCGGCTCAGTAGCAGTGCCAAACTGTCTAAAATTATTTCATGGTCATCGGTAAGCAGTACACGGATGGGGGTCATAGGCAACAAGGTAGGGTTTGTGGGGAAATCAAAGATACAGAGAAATTTAGGGATCGCAACGCTCCCGTTTGATGGAATAAAAGCCCGGTCGTACGCGCAATCTAATGATCCAATAACCCATCGGATGGAAGGTCTGGTAGCACCTCTTCCCCAAAAACAGGCGGTTTTACCGCCCGGCTGCGTTTATCCACGCACCGCACTCTCCGCTCTTACGGGTAAAAACAAAAACGCCCGGCTTCATCAACCGGGCGTTTCCTGCTCCAACGTAATCCGTCATCAATCCAATTCCGGCACCACCTTGTCGAGGTTGTAGAAGATGATGTCGTCCTTGCCGTCTTCGGTATCGTTGAGCATCATCCCGACGATGGCGTTCTTCTGAATCCGGCCCGCCAGAATCTCTTTGGAAAGGGCGTTCAGGATGCGTCGTTGCATCACCCGTTTCAGCGGACGAGCCCCGAACTGCGGATCGAACCCTTCTTCGGCCAGTTTGTCGAGCACCTCCTGATCGGCTTCGATCGTAATGCCCTGGTCGCTCAACCGATCCTGAATGTGCTTGAATTGCAGACCGACAATCTTGCGGATTTCGCGCTTGGTCAGCGGCTGGAACATCACCAGTTCGTCGATCCGGTTCAGGAACTCCGGACGCAGGGTTTGTTTCAGCAACTCGAACACTTCTTCTTTCGTGTCATCAATCACCTGGTCGCGGTTCCAGTCTTCAATTTTCGAAAACCGCTCCCGAATAATGTGGCTACCGATGTTCGAGGTCATGATGATGATCGTATTCTTGAAGTTTGCCACCCGGCCCTTGCTGTCGGTCAACCGCCCGTCGTCCAGCACCTGCAACAGGATATTGAAGACATCGGGGTGTGCTTTTTCAATCTCATCGAGCAGGATCACGCTGTACGGTTTCCGGCGCACGGCTTCCGTCAGTTGTCCGCCTTCGTCGTAGCCAACGTAGCCCGGAGGAGCCCCGATCAACCGGCTGACGGCATGGCGTTCCTGGAACTCCGACATGTCGATGCGGACCAGCGAATTCTCGTCATTGAACAGGTAATCGGCCAGTGCCTTGGCCAACTCGGTTTTCCCGACGCCCGTGGTTCCCAGGAAAATGAACGAACCGATGGGCCGTTTGGGGTCCTGCATTCCGGCGCGACTCCGGCGCACGGCATCGGCCACCACCTGAATGGCTTCTTCCTGTCCGGCAACGCGTTTGGCCAGTTCCTCCTCCAGATGCAGCAGTTTCTCCCGCTCCGACTCCATCATCCGGCTCACCGGAATACCGGTCCATTTGGCAACCACTTCCGCAATATCATCGGAGGTCACTTCTTCCTGTAACAGGCTTTGACCATCGTTTTCTTTCTTCACCAACTCATCCAGACGGCTTTGCATTTCGGGCAAACGACCGTAGCGAATCTCGGCTACCTTGCCGTAATCCCCCGAGCGTTCGGCCTGTTCGGCTTCCGACTTCAGCTGGTCGAGTTGTTCCTTTAGCGTCCGGACTTCGTTGACCGATTGCTTTTCAACTTCCCACCGGGCCTTCAGGCTGTTCCGTTGTTCGTTCAGGTCTTCGATCTGCCGATTCAGGGCACTTTCCTTATCCCGATCCGATTCCCGGCGAATGGCCTCCCGCTCGATTTCCAGTTGCATGATCCGGCGGTTCAATTCGTCCAGTTCTTCCGGTACGGAGTCAATTTCCAGCCGCATTTTGGCCGCAGCTTCGTCCATCAGGTCAATCGCTTTGTCGGGCAAAAACCGGTCGGAAATGTAGCGGTTCGACAGTTCTACGGCGGCAATCACCGCATCGTCCTTGATCCGAACCCCGTGGTGCAGCTCGTATTTTTCCTTAATCCCCCGGAGGATCGAAATGGCATCTTTCACATCGGGCTCATCCACCAGAACGGACTGGAACCGGCGTTCGAGAGCTTTGTCCTTCTCTATGTATTTCTGGTATTCCTTCAGCGTCGTGGCGCCGATGGCGTGGAGTTCGCCCCGGGCCAGCGCCGGTTTCAGCAGGTTGGCCGCGTCCATCGCCCCATCGCCCCCGCCGGCCCCCGCGCCGATCAGCGTGTGGATTTCGTCAATAAACAGGACGATTTCGCCCTCCGAATCCGTCACTTCCTTGATCACCGCCTTCAGCCGTTCTTCAAACTCGCCCTTGTATTTGGCCCCGGCCACCAGCAGCCCCATGTCGAGCGAAACGATGATCTTCGACTTCAGGTTTTCGGGCACGTCACCCTGTACAATCCGCTGCGCGAGTCCTTCCACAATGGCGGTTTTTCCGACGCCTGGTTCACCGATGAGCATCGGGTTGTTTTTCGTTCGGCGGCTCAGAATCTGCAGCACCCGCCGAATTTCTTCGTCCCGGCCAATAACGGGGTCAATTTTCCCCTTTTCGGCCAGTTCATTCAGGTTTTTACTATACCGCTCCAGCGAGCGGTATTTTGCTTCCGCATTTTGGTCTTTCACAGGATTATTTTTTCCGCGTAATTCTTTGATCGCTTCTTTCAGTACTTTTTCGGTAAAACCGACATCTTTCAACAGGTTCGCGACCGAGTCCTTGCCACTGGCCAGCCCGAGCAACATCAGCTCAATGCTCACATACTCATCGCCAAACTCTTTCAGCAAACCCGTAGCCCGTTGCAGAGCCGCGTTCAGATCGTTTCCGAGGTAAATATTGGGCGTTCCCTGTGCGCCCACCGAAACTTTAGGATAGGCATTCACAATGGCGTCGAGCGCCAATGTCAACCGGCTGGCATTTACCCCGGTTTTTTTCGACAGAAAACCCATCGTGTTCGGGTCTTCGTCCAGAATGGCTTTCAGCACGTGACCGGTTTCGACCGTCTGTTGCTGGTTGCCCTGCGCAATCTGGGCCGCCTGCTGGATGACCTCCTGCGCTTTAATGGTGTATGCGTTTAAATTCATGGTTGTGGGTTAAACAATGCGGTTATTGTATCCAGGCTACTTGCTGTTCGGTTTCTCCGTACCCAGTAACAAACAACAGGCCAGGGGCATTTTTCCAGACATTTTGGCGGAATCCGGGCCATACCGGGCTGCTTTCTTGCCATTTTGACATTGCAATTCTCAAAACATCGCACTGTTGGTTCGGCAATCCGGGGTGAATTTTTCCGCAATCTCCCCACTTCTGATGCTATGAATTGCGCGTTACAATTCCCAATTTTACAAGAGAGACTCTTCCGCCCGGTGTATGCATTTCAAAACCAGTTGTTTCGTTTGGATAGTTGCCTTGTGGGTAACAGGTTGTGGCAGGGACGATAACAAGCCGGATCCGCAGAATGAGTCCTGTCTGGTCAGCGAAGTGCCCGATTTCTATTTTGATTCAGGCTCTGTCACCATCAAATACGCGGAAAACAACCGGATTGCCACCATTTCTCAATCCGCTTTCAATGTCTTTGCGTTCACGTACGATGCCGAAGGCCGGATTTCCAAGTTTTCGGCCGGCATTTCCCTGGTAGAAAACCTGGGCGCGGAAGAGCATACCGTTTCATACGATGCCAGCGGCCGGATTGCGACGATCAAAGCGGTCGATGCGGGTCAAACCGTGACCGCTACCCTTTCCTACGACTCCCAAAACCGCATTACGAAAGTAGCCGTCGTTGATCCAACGGGTCGGCGGAATTATACCAAACGCATGGAATATGACGCTATTGGCAACGTCACGAAAGTCTATTATGCGGAAAATACTCAGGAAGAGAAGTTACAGGCTGAGTACACGTACGACACCAAAAAATCACCCTTTGCCAACCAGCCGGCTTTTCAGCTCATTCCGCTGATTTCGTCACTGGTGGATAAAAGTCATTACCTCAGCGTCAATAATCCGGTTCAGTACAAAGATCCAGGGTATGGCTATACGGCCGCCTATCAGTACTCGGGCGAACTCCCAACCGAAATTTCACTGCTCCTCCAGCGAACCGGCAATCCCGGCGTTGTCAACCGGGAGAAAGTGTTCAAGTATGTTTGCCAGTAATATAAGGCAGCGGGATTAGGACTTTTGGAAGTTTCTTCCGCATGTCCTGATCCCGTTTTTGCTTTCCTCAAATCGACGTGTACGAATAGGATTCGTTTTCGGGGTTCGGCTGTTCGTCCTCCCATCCGTAGGCTTCCGTTTCCATTTCGACACCGATATCGTCCAGCCTGCGTTGCAAAGGCCGGAACTTTTGGCGCGGAAGCCATTTTACCAGAACGCCCGCAACCGTCGTGGCCAGAATGGCCGCCGAGAGCGAAATAGCGGAATTTTTACCGGCCTGTTTGGTCGCAATACCGGCAAAACCGGCCACAAAGGGCAGTAGGTAATACGGATCATTTAGCCGCCGGGCCACGGCATAAGCCGCTCCGGCGGTCGCTCCCAATACCCCGATAAAGATGGGCGTATCCCGATGCGGGTCCGGTTTCCAGAGCTTCAGATTGAACAGCAGATTGGGCGTTCCGACCACCGAAGCGGTCGTTAGCCAGCCCGCATACAGGCTGAACGGGATTCGCAGGTATTTTTCCGGCCCTTTTACGCCGGTTTTGCCGATTTCAAGCTGCTGATACAGTCCGAGCGCAACCGGTAAACTGGCTTTCGTCACCAGATCGGAGCCAATCATGCTTTCCGTGCGCGGATCGGAGAAAAACCGCCCGAAGAGGGCATTCAGTCCATAACTCACCGCCAGCCAGGGCATCGCCCGCTCGTACCGCGGATTGTCTTGCTGCGACGGCAGCGCCTGGTGAATGGCATAGGCCGTTGTTCCGGCGTAAATTGTCGACCAGACAGCCCCGAAGGTCCAGCCATCCGGGACAATGGGGTTTTCGTCAAAAACGCGCTGGTATTCGGGCAAAACCTTCTCTTCCTCCGTACTGTCCGTTTGCGGGTTTCGCTTTCCCGGCGTTTTTTTCATTCGGGTAGCGGTGGCGGTAGACGTATAAATGATACTTCCAACAACCAGCACGGCGGTGCCAATGCGCCAGAACAGGGAATTTTTCATAGTCATCGAGGGATTTCGTGGAAAAGACACGGGGGTGCTCGGCTCCAGTGGCGGGTAAACGGCTAGTTCAACGACAGGTTGTCGAGCAGGGATTTTCCGGTAGACTGCGCTTTGCGTCGGAGTTGGGAGGTATCCTTGCGCCAGTTACGGTCCATCCCGCCAAAGGCCCACAGCAGAGTAGTAACTGCCACAAACCCGACCGCAAGGGCCGTTGTCAGAATCGCCTGCTGCTTCTCATCGAGTCCGTGTTCCCGTTTTGAGTCTTCCGGGCGCTCCATCTGCTTGCGAACCGAACCCGTCACGAGTTCATCGGGCAACACATGCGACATGGCGACCTGTGCTTTGTTCATCAAACCGGAAACGACCTTTTCCTTGCCTTTCATCAGGGCCTCATACCCGTCGCGGGCCACTTTAGCCGGATCGGTGTCCTGGGCCATCTGATGACTCCGCGTTCCTTCGGCCCCTGCCTTGGCGAAAAAGTCGGTATTGGTAGCGCCCGGCAACAGGGCCGTCACCGTCACCTGCGTGTCCTTCAACTCGTTCTGCAAGGCTTCCGTGAACGACAGAATGAAGGATTTGGTGGCGCCATAAACCGCCATCAGCGGGTTGGGCATGATGGAAACAATGGAGGCCAGCATCAACACCTTACCGTCGTTGCGCTGCACCATATCTTTCAGAAACAACTTGGTCAGATGAACCAGCGCGGTGGCATTGATCTGAATGATGCTCAATTCCTTATGCAGATCGGTTTCGTTGGCAAACAGGCCGTATTCGCCCATTCCCGCGTTATTGACGAGCACGTCCACCTGAATACCTCTCCGCCTGGTTTCGTCGTAAATGGCCTCCGGGGCTTTCGGATCGGCCAGATCCTTCGCGATCGGAGTCGCCTGGATGCCGAACTGCTGTCGGTACTCTTCGGCAATCTGGTTCAGGCTGTCGCTGCTGCGGGCGACGAGCACGAGGTTATACCCATCTTTTGCAAATAAATTGGCCAGTTCGCGCCCGATTCCACTGGTGGCACCCGTCACCAAAACCGTTTTTCCCGTTCGTGCTTCCATTGCGTATACGCTGGTTAGTCCATTGAAACGCAGGCAAAAACCGCCTGTTGTATGCTAACAACCGGCAACGGCAGATGTTGGAAAAAAATTTGTGAGTGGGAAAAGAGGAAGGGAAAGAAGGGAGGAGAGTCGAAAACGCATTTCCGTTTTCCTCCCTCCTGCCATTATTTAATCACAACCTTCACGTCAATTTGCTTCAGACGCGGTTTGGTGACCGCGGTTGTATCACCCGGTTTTATACCGGTTCCCAGCCCAATTGCATCGACCCGGATGAAATTGATTCCGGCCTGAACCAATTGGCTTTTGATCGCCTGCACGCGCGTCACCGACAGGGCCTTGTTGCCCATCGGCGGCACCGCATCGTTGGCATAACCCACCAGACGAATTTGCACCACCGGATTGTTTTTCAACAACGTAGCCAACTCCTGAACGGTGGCGGTTCCGGCCGGTTTTAGCCGATCGGTACCGGGCTCAAAATCCAGCGTCGGCATTCTGAAACTCCGACCCGCCGGAGCCATTGGATTGGCCAGGTAGGCCGCCAGGGCGGTTGTCGACGAAACCGTTGTCGTTGCGGCAGAATCGGTTTTTGCCGCAACGGCCAGGCGGGCTTTTGCCGAGTCCGTCGGTGCCGTTGCGGTTGAATCCACAAACTCCGTGGAAAAAGCCTGTTCTTCGTTCGCCGAGGAGTAGGTCTGCGTGTTGTTCCAGATATAATACCCGGCGCCGGTCAGGGCGACCACGACCAGTGCGCCAACGCCCCATTTCACCAGCGAACCGTTGCCTTCGTCCTCCGGTTCCGGAATATACCGCTGGCGCTCCGGAACGGGCGACCGGTCCGTCAGGCTGGACCGCTTGGCGGGCGTTACGCCCACGGCCAGCAATTGCTGAATGTTTAAGCCTTCGGCAATGCGATCGAGCAGTTTTTCGGGCGTTCCTTCAATCAGGTGGTCGCGCTGGTCGGCCAGCAAAGCCGCGAGTCCATCCGCATCCAGCTTCTTTTCCGAAACCAGCTTGTTGAGTGTTCCCAACACCAGAGGAGTAACCAGCCCGAGCAGGGTGATGGCCGCCGAATTTTTAATATTGGCGTAACCGGAAATGGCCAAGCCAATGGCACTTTTCATAGCCGGCAATAAATGACTGATGCTGTTGCTTCCCGTTTCGGCCAGCCGATGGATTTGTTCCGGATCCCGCAATAGTTCAGGAAATGTCACGACCAGATTGCCGTCAAACTTTCCTTTCTGAATAGAATTATATAATTGATTGACCCCGATTTCGGTCGTAGTCCGTTTCATCAGCCCGGCTACGACCGTATGAAGAAGCCCTTCCAGGGCAATCCGGGTTTTATCCGGATTTTCATCGACATAATAGGCCGCACGGGAAACCACTGTATCGGTTAAGCTTTCTTTCAGTTCAGCTAATAAATTCATAAAGTCACTATTGCATGAATCTTACACATCAACACCTTCACCCCATCCGTAAACCCGAAGCTGACGAATACTATATAAATGATAAAGTTAGACAAAAAAAAGAATTGAGACGCGAGAACTAAAATTCAGGGGTAAATTTTAGACAAAGAAAAGATGTGGGAAGACAAAAGTGAGAGAAAAGCAGTAATAAATAGGAAAAAAGAAATTTACAGCGAGGCACGTTTCATTTTTTCTTTCCTGCTTTTCTCCCCATCTGGTTTATGCGCCCTGAAACTGGCGAAGGAAGCGAACGTCATTCTCGGTATAAAGCCGCAGGTCGTTTACCCCGTAGCGGAGCTGGGTGATGCGCTCAACCCCCATTCCGAACGCATACCCCGTATATTCTTCCGGGTCGACCCCGCAGTTGCGCAACACGTTCGGATCGACCATGCCCGAGCCGGCAATTTCGACCCAACCGCTGTATTTGCAGATATTACACCCTTTTCCGTGGCAAATCTGACAGGAAATATCAATCTCGGCGCTGGGTTCGGTAAACGGAAAATAGGACGGACGGAAACGAATTTTCACGTCCTTGGCAAACATCTCCTTTACGAAGTGATACAGCGTATCTTTCAGGTCTTTGAACCCGACGTTTTTATCCACGTACAAGCCCTCGACCTGGTGGAACATGCAGTGCGCCCGGGCTGAAATGGCTTCGTTGCGGTAAACCCGCCCCGGCATTATGGCGCGAATGGGCCGGAAAACCGTGTTATGTTTCTGATGTTCCATCAGGCGGATCTGCACATTCGAGGTGTGCGTCCGGAGTAGCAAATCGGCCGGTGCACCTTCGCTCTGCTTTTCCACGAAAAACGTGTCCTGCATATCGCGGGCCGGGTGATTGTCGGGGAAGTTCAGGGCACCGAAATTATACCAGTCGCTCTCGATTTCGGGGCCGTCGGCTACGCTAAAACCGATTCGTCCGAAAATGCGGATGATCTGCTGGCGAACAATATTGAGCGGGTGCTGCGTCCCATACAGGTTCGGAATCACCGGCAATGTCAGATCAACGGGGGCATCCACCGCTTCGGTCTGGCTGTTTTCCAACGAAGTGCTGGCCTCTTTAAAGCGTTGCTGGGCAAAATCTTTCAGTGTATTCAACTCCTGCCCCACCGCCCGGCGGTTTTCCTGCGGCACCTGTTTCAACTGTTCGAACAGATCCGTTATGACGCCTTTCCGCCCGATGTACCGCAGTCGGAACTGTTCCAACTCCTCTTTGGATTGAATCTGGCCTTGTTCAATCTCCTGATATATTTCTTTAACTCTATCCAGCATATACAAATCGTATTCAATCCGGTTCTGGCAAAGATAACCAAAAATCTCGGCTCCATTAAAAAAGCCAATCGGCCGGTCGCTGAAAGTCCCGGTACGGTTGTTGGGCATTGAAATGACAACAGGTAACTGGGGAAAACGGCTGAAACATCCATTTATTCAGAGGTAACCTGTTCATAATCAGTACGAATCCATTGTTACACTCTCTTACTCGATCTATTATGGAATCAATCCTGAAAGAAAATCTTTTCGACCAAGTGTCCACAAAATTCCCCAAAAGTGTGGAAAAAAAGTCCACCTCCTCAATTGCTCAGAAACTGCTCATCCCCTTTTACGACCGGAAACGCACCATCTCGCTGGAAGAAATTGTCCGGCTGGAAGGCTCAGGAAATTACACGAATTTTTTTCTCAAAGATGGCACCCGGATGCTGGTGTCCCGCACCTTAAAAGAATACGAGGAACTGCTGGAAGGCGAAGCCTTTGTCCGGGTTCATAAATCCTGCATCGTAAACCTTGGTTACGTCCGCCGGTTTTACGTTAAGAAAGAAGGCGAACTGGAACTGAATGATGGTCAGCAAGTGAAAATCTCACGCCGTCGGGCCCAAAACTTCGTGGACCGGATCCGGAACTTCCTGCCGAAACTGTAATGGCTTTTTCACCCATTTTGTAACCGTTTTTTGCCCGTAATGTGACGTGAAGTATACGTACGCAAGTGATACGTAGAAATACGTAATCGGTCAAGGAGATTTACGGAAACTATTTTTGCAATTACCAGCATAAAGGCTTGATATTTAGCCGTTTACCCCGAAAGGACAACCGCTAAATATCAAGCCTTCTTTCTTAGGGAACGGCGAATTAAAGTAGTTTTGTCATGTCAGTAACAACAAGGCAGAAACATAAACTTTAATCGCACATCACTATGGAAACGTTAGTATTCCCCTCTTCTTCGACATTACAGCCGTTGTTTCCCCGGATGCACCAGCGCAACGCCAACCGAATCGCGCTGCCCTATCTGAATCGCAACATCATGATCTCGGTCGATGACGTAGTTAGTCTGCACGGCGAAGGGAACTATACGTTCATTACGACGCGCGACAAAAAACGTTACCTGGTTTCCAAAACGCTGAAAGCGTTCGAACACATGCTGGATCAGTCGATGTTCCTGCGGATTCACAAATCGACGATCATTAACCTGGCGTATGTTCAGTTCAGCGTTTTTGCGACGGAGCGGATCGTTCGCCTGACCGACGGCCAGGAAGTGACCATCTCCCGGCGCCGGATGAAAGAAATCAATCAACGGTTGAACTATTTTATGCAATCGCTCTTTAACTGATTGCCTGTCATACACTACTTATACGGTTTATTTTGGGTTAGTTGAGCAGAACAGCCGTTGTCGGCTCCCTCGGGACGTGACGACGGCATGTTTTTTTTATCAGGCTCAGAACCCAAAACCGGCCGTTAGCTGCCAGAGAGCCGCTTTCGTCGTGAACCGGTCATCGTTGCTGGGTGTTTTAATCCCGATCCGGGATAAATCCGACAGATTGCCTTCGTACCGTACATCCAGGTCAAAACCGCCCACCGTCAGGCCGGCTCCGGCCTGATACCCAAAAACTGCCTTTTTAAACGTCTCGTCCAGGGATTGCGTCGTGTATTGCCTGAAGGACTCTTTCAGGTTCTTATCCTCCGAAATCGTCAGCGACAGGATGGGCCCGGCATTCAGTCGCAACGGCCCCAGCTTGAAGCCGACCAAAACCGGCACGTCGAAGGTCGTGAACGTGACGTTCACCGTCTGCGTTGCCAAACCGGTTTGCACCAGATCAAATTTTCCGCCTTTCGACGACACGAGCAGTTCGGGCTGCAGAAACAACTTCCGGCCAAACCGGAAAAAGGCGCCCCCGACGATCCCCGTCGTTCGGTCGTCGTTGTTCCGAAAAAAATCGTACACAATGGCGCCCCCGGATGTAACCGGCACCCCGCCCGCCGTCAGCCGGGGCGTTTTCAGCTCAAGCGTTTTCAGTTGGGAGAAGTTCGCCCCGATTTTAAGCCCAAACGTCAGAAATTTACCGCCCCCGAACTGGGCGTGCGAAAGCGCAGGCAAAAAGAGCAGAATCCATAGAAACCGTTTCATTAGCGTTGCGTTTGAAGGTGAAAGACCGGGAGTAAGTTAGCAGAAAGCCCCCGTTTTTTTTCCATCGACTGAGCAAACGGCAACCGCAGCGATCATCATAAAAAATCCCTCCGGTTTTCCTGTCTGGAAACCGGAGGGATTTTTAACCCGTTATGAATGCCGCCTTAGAATAACCGCATGGCCAGCGTCACCTGCCAGGACTTCAGCCGCTGGCTGAATTTATCCGATTTGCCATCCGTGCCGAGGTTGACCGCCGACACGTCTGATAACCCGCCTTCCCGCCGGACATCAATGCCAAACCGCCCCAGATCCAGCCCCACACCCAGTTGATATCCGTAGGTTGCTTTGGCCAGGGCGTTATTCAGACTGCCGGAAGTATAGTCCCGTAAGGCATCCCGCATGCTCTGATCATCGCTGATCCGGAAGGAAACAATCGGTCCGGCAACGACCCGGATCGGCCCCCCTTTCAGGCCGAGCAAAATTGGTACATCAAAATTGGTCGTTTTGATGGAAACCGTCTCGGTTGAGGACTGCCCGTTGATGTCGCGCACAATCTCGAAAGAACCCGTTTTGGAGGACACCAGCAGCTCCGGCTGGATATAAATATTTTTACCGAACCGGGTGTAAATCCCGTAGGCCCAGCCGGTCTTGCTGTCGAAACTTTCTTTTAGATTATCCCGAACCACCTGCCCGCTGACATTGACCTGGGGGGTGCCGTTGGCATTCAGGCGGGTCGTCACGAAGTCGCCCATCGAAAATTTCGACAGGTTCACCCCACCCTTGATACCAATACTGAATTGGGCGTACGTCAGGCCGGGGAGCATCATCACCAGACCCAAAAACAGGATTTTTTTCATTTGAAGAGAAGTTTGAATGAATAACGGGAATGAGAACGAATGTGCTATGCCAAACCGGTTTTTTTTAGTATATTGTTCATTTACCAGCGCATGACGTACCGTGCAGCGACGCGTTTCCGGGAAGACCCGCAACGGACGACTTACCCCTATCCGGTCAATGCACCCTGCTTAGAAGCGCGATTGTAACCAAAGGTTTAATGGCAAAAACAAAAACAACTTATTTCTGTCAGAATTGTGGCCACCAGGCCCCCAAATGGCTGGGTCGCTGCCCGGCTTGCGGTGAATGGAATACCTTCGTCGAAGAAGTCATCGTGAAAGAAGAACCCGTGGCCGGTAACTGGCGTCCGGCATCGGCGACCAAAACCGCAGCCAAACCCAAAGCCATTCACGCCATCCAGTACGAAGCCCAGGAGCGGGTCGTCACGCCCGATACGGAGCTAAACCGGGTGCTGGGCGGGGGCATCGTGCCGGGCTCCCTGGTGCTGATTGGGGGCGAACCCGGCATTGGCAAATCCACCCTCTTGCTCCAGATTGCGCTGGGGCTGAAAGATATGCGGGTTTTGTACGTCACGGGTGAGGAAAGCGAACAGCAGATCAAGATGCGGGCCGAACGACTGCCTGCTCCGATCAGCGAGTGTTACATCATGGCCGAAACCTCCACGCAGAACATTTTCCGAACGGTGGAACATTTTGAGCCCGAAATCCTGATCATCGACTCCATCCAGACCATGCATTCGTCGCTGGTGGAATCGGGTGCGGGCAGTGTTTCGCAGGTGCGCGAATGCACGGCGGAATTTATGAAATACGCCAAAGAGAGCGGGGTTCCGGTTTTTATTGTCGGTCATATTACGAAAGACGGTTCGCTGGCCGGCCCCAAAGTGCTCGAGCACATGGTCGATACGGTGCTGACTTTTGAGGGCGATCGGCACACCACCTACCGGATTCTGCGAACGACCAAAAACCGCTTCGGCAGTACGTCCGAACTGGGTATCTACGAGATGCAGGGCACCGGTTTGCGGCAGGTTACCAACCCATCGGAAATTCTGATTTCGCAGCGCGACGAGGCTCTCAGCGGTATTTCCATTGGCTCCATGCTGGAGGGAAACCGGCCCTTACTGATTGAAATTCAGGCGCTGGTCAGCGTCGCCAATTATGGAACTCCGCAACGCAGCAGCACGGGTTTCGATGCCAAACGCCTGCAGATGTTACTGGCGGTCCTTGAAAAAAGGGGCGGTTTTCGGCTGGGTCAGCAGGACGTTTTCCTCAACGTGGCGGGTGGCCTGAAAGTGGAAGATCCGGCCATCGATTTATCGGTTTGTGCGGCCATTGTGTCGAGCTACGAAGACATTGCCATTCCGTCGTCGGTGGCCTTTGCGGCCGAAGTGGGCCTGGGGGGCGAAGTGCGGGCGGTTCACCGCGTCGACTCCCGGATTTCGGAGGCCGAAAAACTAGGCTTCAAGCAGATCTTTATTTCGAAATACAACACCAAAGGGCTGGATCTGGATGCCTACAAAATCAAAATCCGTCCCGTCAGCAAACTGGATGAAGTCTTTCAGGGCGTTCTGATGTAACCCGACTAAAACGGCTACCTGGTTAAAAGGCGGGGTGGTTTAAAGGGTTGGAGGCTGGCGGGCCATCTAACCCATAAAGCCAGCCTGCCCTGTACGCCAATCCACCTTCTAACCATCTAAACCATCCGGTAATTATTGTTTACTTTTGCCACGGTTTACTAAATTCTTACCAATGAAACGTATAAAATATCTTCTACTGATGGCCGGTTTATGGGCTTTCAGCACCCTCCCATCGGTTGCCCAGCGCAATCCGGAAGACAAAGCCGGCTGGAAACTGGGTTCACAGTCGTACTCCTTTCGCCTGTTTACGTTCGCCGAAGCAATTCGCAAAATTGACAGTTGCGGCCTGAAATATGTCGAAGCGTTCCCGGGCCAAACCCTTGGTGGCGGCATCGAAGGCAAAATGGATTTCAAAATGGACGCAGCAACCCGGCAGGCCGTCAAGAAGCTACTGAAAGACAAAGGCTTAACGCTTGTGGCGTTCGGGGTTGTGAACGCACCCAGCGAAGGAGACTGGAAAGCCCTCTTTGAATTTGCCAAGGACATGGGCATCCGGAACATCAATACGGAGCCGAAGGTGGAACAGATCCCGTATATCGCCCGGCTGGCCGACGAATACAAAATCAATGTCGCCCTGCACAACCACCCGAAACCGTCGCATTACTGGCACCCGGATTCGGTCCTGGCCGTAATCGGTACCAGCAAATATGTCGGTTCCTGCGCCGACATCGGTCACTGGGTCCGCTCCGGTCTGGACCCGGTCGATTGCCTGAAGAAACTCCAAGGTCACATCCTGGGCATGCACTTCAAGGACGTGAAGAAAGATACGCCCGATGGCAAATACCACGACGTAATCTGGGGAACCGGCGATTGCAAAGTCGATGCGGTGATTGCCGAATTGAAACGCCAGAAGTTCAAAGGCCCGATTTCGGTGGAATATGAATACCACTGGGAGAACAACGGCCCTGAAATTGCCGAGAGTGTCAAATACTTCCGAAGTGCCTACAACAAAGTACAGTAAAAACTGAAAAGGCCCCGGTCGAATGATCGGGGCCTTTTTTCAGGTGTGGAAATGCCGGAGTATCAGCGCAGTGATATGGAACGCTCAGCCTGTACCGGTTTTTTGGTTTGCAGGTTAACTTCTTTCACAATTTTAGAAGCCCCGTCGCTTACCACTACTTTATAGCTACCGTCCTGCAAATCGCTCAGATCGAAGCGAGTGCGGGTCGTCGTTTCGTTTTTGCCCAGACGTTGTGTGGCCAGAATCGTGCCGTTAGTGTCGATCAGTAACACATCGAGGGCTGTGCCTTTTTCTTTGGCAACCATTACATTTACTTTAGCCGCTTCGGCCGAAGGATACATGCCAACCTGGTAGGTAGCGGCTTTTTTTTCTTTGTCAGCGTTAGCAAACGTTACAGTAGACGCGCTGACAGCCAGCGCAACGAGTACGGATGAAATGAATGTTTTCATGGTGTGTTTAAAGTTGTTCTGATTTGTTGTTGTGTTTGTCGTGATTGACGATTCAAAGATAGCAGCCCTTTTCAGCAGCAAACGAGGGATAGTACGCCAGTGGTCAAAGGGCCTGGCCGAACGGTTTGTACTCTTGATGAGCAATTAAACGGTAACTAGTAAAAAATCTTTCCCAACTAACAGATTATCACACATTTATACAAAAGCAAATTTTACAGTTTCAATGTTTTACCTGAATTCAGTGCGTCCTCACGGCAGCAGCACCAAAGGGAATGAAACTAAATTCAAAGAAGGCAGAATAAAATTCTAAAATGACAGAATCCCTATCGCTTTACCGGACTCCAACGGTTTTTGAATCATTTCCGGCGCTGGTAGCGGCAGAAAGCACCCGCCACGGCGGTGTCAGTCCGTTTCCGTTTACTTCATTAAATGTGGGGATCAATACCGACGACCTTCCCGAACACGTGGAAGAAAACCGACGGCGCTTTTTTTCCAGCCTCCGCATTGACCCGGCACGGGTGGCCTCGTCATACCAGGTGCATGGCGACCGGATTCTGACGGTTACCAACCCGGGGCGGTTTGACGGTTTTGATGCCCTGATAACCAACCGGCCCGATCAGTTTCTGACGGTGACGGTGGCCGATTGTACGCCCATTTTGCTTTACGATAGCGGCCAACAGGCGGTAGCCGCCATTCATGCGGGCTGGCGCGGCACCGTCGCCCGGATTGTGGAAAAAACCGTACGGGCCATGCAGGCCGAATTTGGCACCCGGCCCGCCGACTGCTTTGCCTACGTGGGAACGTGTATTGATGAATGTTCATTTGAAGTAGGGCCCGAAGTGGCCGACCAGTTTGGCGATGCCGATAAACGATTTGACGCCGGTCGTCAGAAGTACTTCATCAATTTAAAAACCGCCAACGCGGCCCAACTGGCCGCTGCCGGGATTCCAGGCCACCAGATCGGCGTTTCCCCCTATTCGACGGTTTTGCACAATCAGGATTATTTTTCGTACCGCATCGAGAACGGCAAGACAGGCCGCATGCTGGCCCTGATCGGTATTCGCTCCCCCGGCACAGCCAGGTAACCAAACCGTTTATCTGCCCGCCTTTCCGCCGGTCCGTCCGGCCAAAACAAAGCAGCCCTTTCCGGGTTCTACTGCTAGTACTCCAAAACTAGCAAGACATGGAACTCTTGATGACAATTCTCGTGGGTGCCATCGCCGGGTGGCTGGCCGATATTGTGTTTAAACGCTTTTCGTTTTCCCTGTTTATGGAAATCCTGCTGGGAATTGCCGGGGCCTTCGTCGGCGGCTGGATTTTTGGCAACACCTTTGCGACAGGTGCGGGGGGATTGCTCGACCGGATTCTAACGGCTTTTGTGGGGGCGGTTCTTATTCTGGGCCTTGCGGCTCTGATCAAAGGCTCCCGAAAAACCACTTGATCGGGGTCAGTTCAGGACGAACTCAACCTCTTTAAACGCAAAAGTGCGTAACCGGTCTCCTACCTGAATGGCCAGTCGACCGGTTTCTTCCACACCGATAATGGTCCCCCAAAAGCGTTCGCCATCGGCGATAAACTCGTTTTCTTCCTGGTAACGGAATAATTTCTGCAAGTAATTCGTTTTCAAAACATCGCGTTGACCGGCCCTGAGGGCAAGATACCGCCGTTCGAGCGACTCTAAAAGAGCCGGAAAAAGATCGGACAGAACAAAATCGTGGTCATTTGGTGTTTCATTGCTAAGTGAGGTTGCGGTTGGTGTTTGAAAGCGGGTCTGATTAATATTTAAACCAATTCCGACGATTGACCAGGCCAGTGAATACCCATACAGCGTGTTTTCGATCAGAATACCCCCAATTTTACGTTCCTGAACATAAAGATCGTTCGGCCATTTGATTTTCAGTCGGTCACCGACCTGGGTGGATAACCAGTCGCTAATGCCCAGCGAAACCGCAATGTTGAGCCAGAACTGCTCATTGGCCTGCAGAAACGAGGGTTGCAGAATGACCGAGAAGGTAAAATTTTGACCCGGTTGTGCCTCCCATTGATTGCCACGCTGGCCCCGGCCCGCCGTTTGATGTTCCGTATAGACGACCGTTCCATCCAGCGCGTTGTCGGTGGCAATGAGGTTGGCGGCAACGTCGTTAGTAGACTGACAAGATGGCAGATAATTAATTTTTTGACCAAGAAATAAGGTTTTGGGTCGAAACTTGTACAAAATTTTAATACATTTAGTTGGATGAATGCCGAATTATGGTACAAAACCTAGATTTGTAGCCTGTACCCGCTGATTTCGGCCCGTTGCAATTTAAACCAGTAGCATGAGAATTAACAAATCGAAAGAGTTATCATCCGAAGAATTGTGCAAACTTGTCGTGAAGGGGATGCAGGAGAAAAAAGCCGTTGACATTGTTGTCATGGACCTTCGCGACGTTAAGAACGCCATTTCTGACTATTTTGTCATCTGTTCCGGAAATTCCGATACGCAGATCGACGCCATTGCCGACTCCGTAGAGGAGGAAGTATTCAAAGCCAGCCAAAGCAATCCCTGGCACGAAGAAGGCAAAATGAATCGGGAGTGGATTTTACTTGATTATGTGGACGTTGTGGTCCATATCTTCAAAAAAGATCGCCGGGTTTTTTATGACCTCGAGCAACTTTGGGGAGATGCCGAAATCCACACGGTGGAGGAAACATTTGCCTGAGCATTGAAACGGAAGCTGGTCAGTCAACCCGGCTGACCCGGAAACTGGCAATTGAACGAGTGTTTATCCGCTCATACGACCACCTAACCCGGCTCCTCTCCGTTTGTCGAAACTCTAACCCAACAGAAACAATCCATTTGTAATTGGTGTTTCCTTTTTTGTCTATTAAGCCGTAATTCTATTGCCAAAATGCCTGATAATAATAGAAATCCACTTTCATCCAGAACGCCCCGACGGCCAAACTTCCAGGGCTGGATTGTAGCGATCCTGATTGCAGCGATCCTCGGGATAACCTTTTTCAACCGCAGTAGTGCCGTTCGCGAGACGACCATCCGCGGGTTTGAAAAAATGGTTAAAAATAAGGAAGTTGAAAAAGTTGTCATTGTCAATAACGACGACGTTGAAATAACCCTGACGCAGCAGGCATTACAACAAAAATACCGTACGCAGTTTCAGGATAAATCCTACTTCAATTCCGAGTCCGGTCCGCATTTTCACTTCCGGGTTTCCTCGGCTGAATCGTTTAAAAAGGATTTGGACCGGATTCAGGAAGGCGTTCCGGATAACGAGAGAATTGACTATAAAATTGAACAACGCAGCGACTGGACCGGTTTTCTGTCCACCTGGGGTTTCTTCATTGTCATGATTCTCGCCATGTACTTTCTGCTCGGCCGGATGTCGGGCGGAGCCGGTCCGGGAGGCCAGATTTTCAACATTGGTAAATCCAAAGCCGCTCTTTTCGACGCCGAAAACCGGGTCAAGATCACGTTTAACGATGTAGCCGGTCTGGACGAAGCCAAGGAGGAAATCAAGGAAATCGTTGATTACCTGAAAAATCCAACGAAGTTCACCAAACTCGGGGCAAAAATCCCGAAAGGTGCCCTGCTGGTCGGCCCTCCGGGTACGGGTAAAACCCTGCTGGCAAAAGCCGTTGCGGGAGAAGCCGGCGTCCCGTTCTTCTCGCTGTCGGGTTCCGACTTTGTGGAAATGTTTGTGGGTGTAGGGGCTGCGCGCGTTCGTGACCTCTTCAAACAAGCCAAAGAAAAAGCACCCTGTATCATCTTTATCGATGAAATCGACGCCGTCGGCCGCTCACGGGGCCGTGGTTCGATGCCCGGTGCCAACGACGAACGGGAGAATACCCTGAATTCATTGCTGGTCGAAATGGACGGTTTTGCCACCGACTCCGGTATTATTATTCTGGCCGCTACCAACCGCCCGGATGTACTGGATTCGGCGCTGCTGCGCCCCGGCCGGTTCGACCGTCAGATCAGCATTGACAAACCGGATATTGTGGGTCGGGAAGCCATTTTCCGGGTTCACCTGAAACCGATCAAACTGGCGCTCGATGTGGATCCGAAAGAACTGGCGGCCCAAACGCCCGGTTTTGCCGGGGCCGATATTGCCAACGTCTGTAACGAAGCCGCCCTGATTGCCGCCCGTCGGAACAAGGAATCGGTCGATATGCAGGACTTCCAGTACGCGATGGACCGCGTAATTGGTGGTTTGGAGAAGAAAAACAAGCTCATTTCGCCGGAAGAAAAAGAAATCGTGGCCTACCACGAAGCGGGTCATGCCGTTACGGGCTGGTTCCTCGAACATGCCGACCCGCTGGTCAAAGTAACGATCGTACCGCGCGGGGTGGCAGCTCTGGGGTACGCCCAATACCTGCCCCGGGAACAGTATCTGTACCGGACGGAGCAACTGCTTGACGAAATGTGCATGACGCTGGGTGGCCGGGCGGCCGAAGAAAATGTATTCGGCAAGATTTCGACCGGTGCCCTGAGTGATCTCGAACGGATTACCAAACTGGCCTACAGCATGGTTACGATGTACGGCATGAACGACAAGATTGGTAACGTGTCGTTCTACGACTCGAAACAGAGCGAATACCAGTTCAACAAACCGTATTCGGAAGCCACCGCGGAAGCCATCGACGATGAAGTTCGGAAGATCATCGAGGCCGCCTACAGCCGGACCCGGGATCTGCTGGAGAAAAACCGGGAAGGACTGGAAGCCGTAGCCAAAGAGTTGCTCGAAAAGGAAATTCTGTTCCAGAAAGACCTCGTCCGGATTCTTGGCAAACGTCCGTTCCAGAAAGAAACGACGTACCAGGCCTACAAAAATTCCGGCGAGGTGGTTGAGGAAGAAATTGGCCCCGAAAGCAAACCGGAGCAAACCAAACCACTGCCGACGCCGGATTTACCGGCCCTGTCGTAAAGTGGACTATCTTTATCAAAAAAGCCGACACTGTGTCGGCTTTTTTGATTTTAAGCTGCGTCCATCCATTTATTGCCGAAAGCGATACCCCGAAACATCAAACGTATGATTGGTCGGCCCAAAATAGACCAGTCTCAGCGTACTTGTTGCCGGTTTTCCATTTACCTTTTCGGAATAATATTCTTTTTTGGATTGCACCAGCAATTCGTTGGGCCCCAGCGACGAAGAGAAATTGATGCTGTGTGCGTCGGGTAGTTTGGCCTCCAGCGCGATTTCGTTGAATAGATAAAGCGGATACGAGTTGAAAGGGACCTCGGCCACCCACAACCATTCGGTATCGTTTCGGCCCAGGCTGGCCTGGTACTCGGTGGCCGTTAAACCGTACTGGCTCCCCTCCCGCCCGGTAGGACGGTATCGTTTCTGAAAACGACTGTGGCAGGCTTCCGCCCGGTTGGCTGCGTAGTACGATTTTCCGACGCTATAGCGCATGATCACCTTGCCTTCGTACTTGTCGGCGACGTAAACCCGGTACGTCCCATCCGGCTCGCCGGTGACAAACGTATACCCCCCCACGACGCCCGGGAAACTCAGATTGGCCAGTTTCCGATCGAAGCCAAATTGACCGGTTTTGGAATTTAACAACACCTGATACCGTACCACAGAGCCGTTATAATCCGTTTGCTCGTAGGCGAGTATCCGGTCAAAAACCAGTTTTTCGGCCGGTGCTGCTGTTTTTTTGGTGACCATTGCCAACGGCGACTGTGCCCACACTGGTTGCTCCCCGCTCGCTAAACCCATCCAACCCACCAGGCCAACCAAGGCAATAAACCGTTTTTTCATAATCCCGCAGTGTACAAGTTTATAAGTAAAAGTGTTCGATTTTGAGAATGCAATATGCGAGTTTCGGAGGTAATGAAGCAATATATTACCTTTGTATTCCTGAAAAAAGTTTCATGCATTCCACCGACCGACTCCCTCTCCCGCCCAATCGCGCCGTCTACTTTGCCTCCGATTTTCATTTAGGTATGCCCAATCCCGCCAGCAGCCGCGAACGGGAACGCCGGGTGATCCGTTGGCTCGACGCCGTTAAAAACGACGCGGAGGCCATCTTTCTGGTCGGCGATGTCTTTGATTTCTGGTTTGAATACCGGCAGGTCATTCCGAAAGGCTTCAGCCGCTTACAGGGAAAATTAGCGGAGCTGGCAGATTTCGGTTTGAAAATAGTCCTCTTTGCCGGCAACCACGACATGTGGATGGCGGATTATTTCACCGAAGAGATGGGGATTCCGGTTTACCGATTACCGCGTACGTACGAAATTGGCAGCAAACGATTTCTCATTGGTCACGGTGACGGTTTGGGGCCGGGCGATTTCACCTATAAACAACTCAAAAAACTTTTCGAAAACCGCCCGGCCCGCTGGCTGTTTCGCTGGCTCCATCCCGACATTGGCGTCTGGTTTGGCAACCAATGGTCCCAGCAGCGGAAGGCGTCGGAACAATATAAACCGGAGGAATTCAAGGGGGAGGAAAACGAATGGATTTTCCAGTACTGCCGGGAAGTCGAAGCCCACCAGCACCACGATTATTACATTTTCGGACATCGGCATCTGCCGCTGGATTTGAAAGTGTCCGAAAACAGTCGCTACATCAACCTGGGCGAATGGATGAACCACACTACCTACGCCCGGTTTGATGGCCAGACAACCCAGTTACTGACGTTTGAGGGGTAAAAGTTCGTTTTCAGTAGACGGCTTACAGTGGCTGATCAGGATTTGAAATCCTGATCAGCCACTGTAAGCCGTCAGTTGTTTTTGAGAATATCCTGCCTTGATAACCCTTCTTTGGGGGCCGCATTCAGCTCCTGCCGGAAGTCTTTCTTTTTTAGATCACCGTTTTTAACGGACTTGATAAAGCTCGCCCAGGCAAACGGGTTCAGGAACGGAATGGTCGTCATTTGCGAACGGCCCGTCATGGATTCGCGGCCGAACCATTGCTGATTGAGGTAATACCGGTAGTTGGCGGCCGCACTCATGGGTGTCAGGGCGGCTAAACGCTGCATGGATTCGGCGCTAGTGTTGCGGGCCAGATTCGCCCGCTCTCTCTCGTCGGGAAGTTTCATATTGACAAACGCCTGTTTGAAAAGCTCCTCCGTCGGGTACGGATACACCTTGACTTCCGTCAGCATCTGCACATCTTCCTGCATGGCGACCACCGCCGAATAGGACGTTTCGGTCAACCGGCGCGGAATGATGTGGTATTGTTTCTTAAACCCGACATAACTGAACACCACGCTATCGCCGGGTAAAACCGGAATGGCGAAATACCCGATCGTATTGGACAACACCCCGCGTCCAGCTCTCGGAATTGAAATATAAGCTTCCGGCAGCGGTTCTGAGGTTTTCCCGGCGGTGATAATCCCGGTAAACATGATCAGTTTCTCCTGTCCCTGCGCCTGAGCAGTTCGATTAACCGCCAGCAGCAATCCCAAAGCCAGGGCCAGCACCGTTACGATTTTTATCAATGCATTCATCATCTCTTCCCTTAAAAACGCCCGACTCAACAGGGTATTGTTTCAGTCCGGCTGTCCGTAAATCCCGCCGTTGGGGCGGTTTCGCCCAGTCAGGCGAATAATTTTAAAAACGTTATAATAAACGGAGCGGCCAGCAACAAACCGTCGAAACGGTCCAGAAAACCGCCATGCCCCGGTATGGTCGATCCGGAATCCTTGATGGCAATACTCCGCTTGAAAAGCGATTCGACCAGATCGCCATAGGTGCCGGTTACGACGATGATCGCGCCCACACAATACCATTCCCAGGGCCGCAGATCATCTACAAAAATAGTCAGAAAAAAGGCAATCAGCGACGCGGCCAGCGCCCCACCGACGGCTCCTTCCCAGGATTTTTTGGGCGAAACCCGTTCAAATAATTTCCGCCGGCCAAATTTGGTCCCGGCAAAATAGGCCCCGATATCACTCGCCCAAAGCAGGACCAGACAACCCAACATCAAACCGGGGTGATAGGTCCCTCCCCGTAACGCCAGCACATTTAACAGCGCAAACGGCACGGCGACATAAATCAGTCCTAAAAAGGTAAACCCGATATTCGTAAAAGGTTTTAAATCTCTTTTTTTGTACAGCTTGATTAAAAAAATCATGGACGCTGCCGGACAGATCAGAAAATAACTATCGTAATCAACAAGCTGCTTTTCAATCAGATACGTCAGCAAACAAATTAAACAACCGACAGCCGTACCGTAATAGGTCAGCGGTTGGTTCCCATCCAGACCGAGCAGCTTATAAAACTCCAGCTGGGTCAGCGCGCTGATGATGCAAAATAATAAGGCAAAGGTCCAGTCACTATACCAGATTCCAAATAAGATAATGAAGACACCAAACACCGCCGTAATCACGCGCTGTTGCAGGTTCGTCATTCGATCTAAACGTTCTTTCATGCAGGAAGGCTACTACCAATCACGGTCGTTAATCCGGCGAAAATAACAAAATACGAACATGACATTCATAAGTTGACTTCACTTTCCGTTTATTTTTAACTTTATTTACGGTTCATAATTAATAGAGTTCTATTTGTCAGCGATCTACTCACCTTCCCTGACCCGTATGCTGTTCATGCTGGTCGGTCTGTTTTTCCATTTTATTGGAACCTGCCAGCAACCGGAGAACGACCTCCGGTCACTTCGCTGGGGAATGAGCCGCAAGGAGGTTCAGGCCACCGAACAGTCTTCGCCCTACCAAACCACCGATTCGACACTTTTGTACCGCCAGCGCTGGTTTTATAACTTCCCGGCTTCCGTGAAATTTGCGTTTGTGAAAGACCAGCTGGCCGGAGCCCTTTATATTTTCACCGACCGGCACATCCGCGCCCAGCAGCATTGGGATGACTACCAGAGCCTGGTCAAACTCTTGTCGGAGCGGTATGGCCCGCCATCCGGCGATTACTGGACCTGGAACGTGCCGCTGTACAAAGAGCGCCCCGATCACTACGGTGATGCCGTTCTGCTGAGTCACCTGAGCCGGTCGAGCGTCTGGGAAACCGCCCGCACGGTGATCACGCTGGAAATGTCCGGCAAACCGTTGGAAGGCATTTACACGGTTATTTCGTACGCAAAAAAGCCCGGTGAGAAAAAATAACGCCGACGTACCTGACCCGGTTTTCACCGCTCAGTATTCCAGATCTGCCGAAATTAAATGAATTTTGGCCAGCGCTGCGTCTTCGGCCTGGACGTATACTTCACAGTTTCCTAAAAGATAATTGCTATCTTTTTTGTTAACGACGACCGCATTGATTTTGTGTTCGGCTAACAGCGATTTGGCCAGTTCGGCGCGGTGGATGGCAGGCGTCACCAGGACTTTCTCCCACTGATCAGACATACGGCTGGGACGGTAATTGATTCGATTTTCGGAAAAAGGTTAAAAAACCTATCGTTAAAAGTAAGGAAATTACCGCGCCGGTCCAAGGAACCGATTCCGTATTTTCGATATCGACCGTAATCAGTTTCCGGTGATACAGCCACACCATCAAAACCGTAAAACCGTTGTTGACGGCGTGCGCCAGAATGGGCACCCACAAGTTACCGGACCACACATAGAGATACCCAAACAGCGCCCCGAGCAACGCTCTCGGAACAAAACCGTAGAACTGGACGTGAATCGCACTAAAAATCAACGCCGATACCCAGATGGCGACGTGTACGCTGCCCGTCCATTGCGTCAGTTTCCGTTGCAAAAGCCCCCGGAACAGAACCTCCTCCCCGATCCCCGGAATAAGTCCGATGACCAGCAGGGCAATCAGCAAATCAAGGGGTGAGGTAAACGTGGTCAGGAAGGTCGTTAAACCGCTCATTTGCTCCTCCTTCGCTTTCATCCATTCTTCCAGGTCCCGGAGGGAGTCGGGCAAAGTAAGCTGCTGATTCCATTCAATAATCAGTCCATTGACTG
Organism: Larkinella bovis; assembly: GCF_042655385.1. Classification (NCBI taxonomy): domain Bacteria; kingdom Pseudomonadati; phylum Bacteroidota; class Cytophagia; order Cytophagales; family Spirosomataceae; genus Larkinella; species Larkinella bovis. The sequence goes on from NZ_JBHSMA010000001.1 coordinate 1,688,386, forward strand.
GCATGAACGTAATGGTCAGCAGTGCCACCAGCCCCACCGAACGAACCATGGTCAGCGGGCGGCTGTTGAAATCGGACCAGCCCCGGTGCTCGACCCAGCGGAGGTATAATATACTGGGTATCAAAAACGTACACAAATGACTTACCGCCTGAATCAGCATCAGCAGATACCAGCTACCCGGATAACCGGCCGGATTGGTCAGGATGTCGGTGATATTGCCCATATCGCGACTCCCGCCCACCCCCAGCCAGCCAGCCACGAATAAACCGGCCAGCAAACCGCCCAGGGACATGCCCAATAACACAAACCCCAACAGGACCAGCAGGCTACGAAAAGGATGCAACGAATTCGCCGGGGGCGATGTAGAGCGGAAGTCTTCCATAATTGATGTAAATTTACGCCCAAACCGGGCGATTAAAAAACCGCGCTGTTTTTTTCGGCACAAAAACCGGGAGACTTTCAAAACCGGGCGGCTTCCGAACATCTTTGGAAATCGTATTGTTAGCGATATATGGTTAAAATTGGAACAATTGAACTGGGCGATTTCCCGCTATTGCTGGCGCCAATGGAGGATGTGAGTGATCCGCCGTTTCGGGCGGTTTGCAAAGCCAACGGGGCGGATTTGATGTATACCGAATTTATTTCGTCGGAAGGACTCATTCGCGACGCGGCCAAAAGCGTCCAGAAATTGGATATTTTTGAGTATGAACGCCCGATTGGCATTCAACTGTTTGGTTCGGATATCGAAACGATGCGGTCCTGCGCTGAAATTGCCACCCGCGTGAATCCGGATTTGATCGATATCAACTACGGTTGTCCAGTGAAAAATGTGGCCTGTCGGGGTGCCGGGGCGGCTTTGTTGCAGGATATTCCGAAAATGGTGAAAATGACAGAAGCTGTCGTGAAAGCCACCCATTTGCCCGTGACGGTCAAAACCCGGCTGGGTTGGGACGAAAGCACCAAAAATATTCTGGAAGTAGCCGAGCGTTTGCAGGACATCGGCATTCAGGCGCTAACGGTTCACGGACGGACGCGGGTGCAGATGTACAAAGGCGAGGCCGACTGGACACTCATCGGTCGGGTGAAAGAAAATCCGCGCATCCGGATTCCTATTTTTGGCAACGGGGATATCGAAAGTCCCGAAAAAGCGCTGGAATATAAAAACCGCTTCGGAGTCGATGGCATCATGATTGGCCGTGCCAGCATCGGCTATCCCTGGATTTTTAACGAAATCAAGCATTTTTTACGCACGGGCGAATACCTGGCGGCTCCGACGCTTGCCGATCGGGTGGCAGTCTGCCAGCAGCACCTGGAGTTCTCCATTCGCTGGAAAGGCGAAAAAACCGGTATTTTTGAAATGCGTCGGCACTATACCAATTATTTTAAAGGGCTGGAGAACTTTAAACCGTTCCGGTTACGCCTGGTTCAGGCGGATACCTTTCCCGAAATCGCCGGCATTCTCAACGAAATTACGGAAGTCTACGAAGAAGCCCTACTCTAGTGGGTACCGTTTAAAGAATGTACGCCCTTTTCAACAACCAGGAGCGGTTGGGTTTGCGGCTTTTCCGCCCCGTCCTGGATCTCCTGGAGTTTTGAGTATTTAATAACCGGATAAACCGCTGACAATAAAGCCCATACAAAACCGGGATACCCATCCAGAAAACCGCCTTTCAGAACGTAAATTTTAGCAAACGTAAATAAAAACCGTACCCCCTGGAGGGCAACCGTGGCCTTTTTGTGCCGCTGGGCCATTTCCTCCGCACTCAGGGTGGTGTACTGATTCATTTTCAGAACATAATCGTGCAGCGATCCGTAGCTGTAGTGAACCAGAATGCCCGAAAGGTGTCCGACGGCTCCTTCCACCCGCACGGATTCGTGAACCGGCACGAGCGTCATCCCCCCCTGCCGCCGGTCGAACAACCGCAAAACCGGTTGCCGGTTTTGGCCACTATGGCGCAGCACCCGCCCCAGAAAGATGAGGTTGCGGGGTAGTGTATAGCCGGAGCAGTCCGGCAAACCGTTGGAAAAGAGGGTTACGATTTCGTCGGCCAGCGGCTCCGTTACCAGTTCGTCGGCATCGAGGATCAGCACCCACGGGTTGTGCGCCTGGTCGATGGCAAACTGCTTCTGCGCCCCAAATCCGGTAAACTTCCGGTCGAAAATCCGGCAGTCGAACCGCTCAGCAATCGCCACGGTCTGGTCGGCGCTCCCCGAATCGACTATGACAATCTCATCCGCCCAGTCCACCACCGATTCCAGCACCTGTTTCAGCGTTCGCTCGGCATTCAGCGTAATCATCACAACGGAAACCGGTATTTTTACAGGTTGTTTCATAGGGTCTGGAAAGAGTGAGTGGATTGAAAACGAGCGCCTAAGGGCCGGGCGATGACTGGCAGCCCCTGCCAATACCGCAGGCTTTCACGTCCGGGGGCACCCCGTAAGATGAACCAGGCCAGGTGCGCAAAATGCCGGCTGGTGAATGCCTTGCGGCCCACTTTCAGGGTGTAAAACAGTTGGAGTAAAAGCAGTTTAAAGCCATTCTCGTTCTTCCGGAAATAGTAAAACAGCGAGATGTAATATTCCTTTTCGGTCTGGAGACTTCGCCGGGTGCTGCCACCGCCCAGGTGCCGAAACCGCACATCCGGGACCAGCATGGCTTTCCAGCCACGTTCCCGCAGCCGCCGACACAGGTCTTCTTCTTCACAATACAGAAAAAAAGCCGGATCAAAACCGCCCACCTGCCAAAAAGCCGTCGCCCGCACAAAAAGAGCGCTGCCGGTCACCACCGGCACCTCAACCGGTTCCGAATAGGGTTGCCAGCGGGGGCGGTAATCCGTGGGGTTAAACCACCGTTTCAAGCCGTGGCCCAGCCATTTTCCGCTCAGGGTCGGGTAGTAATTGAAAGAGGGTTCGTGCTGGCCATCCCGGTTTACGGCCTGCCCCGTACAAACGCCCACGGAACGATTATCTTCCATAAACGCCACTAACCGACTGCCCACATCGTCGAGCAGGACACAATCGTTGTTCAGGAAAAAGTAATAGTCCGAGGCCGGATCGGCGACCTGTAACCCGAGCATGTTGCCTCCGGCAAAACCGAGGTTTACCTGGCTCCGGACCACATTCAAACACGGCAGTTCGGTTAAAATCAGCAGGCGCTCAAAATCATCCGGCCGCGAACCGTTATCCACTACCACCACCTCGTAATCGATCCGCTGGGTTTGTTTTCGAATGGATTCCACACAGTCCAGCGTAAAACCGCTGGAGTTATAATTCAGAATAATAATCGACAGTTTCATACCTAATCGATAGCAGGTGACGTGTGGAGTAAGGCAATCTATTTCAAGGCATTAAATGATGGAACGCTAACTACCAAGACAGGAATCGAACCAGTACCGTTGCACGTAAGTACGTGAATTCTCACCCCAGCGTTGCGTGGAAGAGCAGAAACCGAATCGGGTAGCCGGAAAGGCCCACCCGGAACGTCGAATCACCCGTAAAAACCGTTACACAAGCGGTTAAAAAACCGGCCACGTAAACGGGTTCGTTGGGTGCTCCAGAGTTACCTGGCAACTTTTTAGTAACCGGCAGAACCAACTTTTGTTTATTTATGGTTTTTGTGTCATGGCGAAACCATTTACCGAAAATTCCATCCCAACGTCCGATCCGGTTTCGACTACGCCGTCGAAGCGGCTGCTTCAGGCCTGGTTGTTGCTCATTCTGGTTGCCCTGATCTGGGGTACTTCCTTCATTCTCATTAAACACAGCCTGACGTCTTTCACGGCGATGCAGGTCGGCACCGGCCGGATTTTTCTGGCCTTCGTGTTTTTCCTGCCCTATTTGTTGCTGAGCTGGAAACAACTGCCCCGCCGTCGCTGGTTACCGTTGCTGGGGTCGGGCCTGCTTGGCTACCTGATTCCGGCGGTATTGTTTGCCACGGCCGGGCAGCACCTGAACAGTTCGCTGGCCGGCACATTAAACGCCCTCAGTCCGTTGTTTACCTTTCTGATCGGCCTTGTGCTGTTCGGCCGAAAAGCCCGGGTTCTCCAGGTCGGCGGCATTCTGCTCGGCTTCTTCGGATCGGTTTTTCTCGTTTTTTTCAGCGCAACCGGTTCCTTCGAATTCAACGGCTACGCCTTTCTGGTGGTTCTGGCCACGCTTTGCTACGGTTTCAACATCAACATTGTTGCCCGGTATCTCTCCGACCTCCCCGCCCTGTTATCCACCGCATCGACCTTTGCGCTGGTCGGCCCCATTGCGCTACTTGGCCTGATTCCCGGCGACTTACCGGCCCGCATCACCGCCCCCGGTTCGACGCCCGCCCTGTTGATGCTCCTTACGCTCGGCATGATCGGTTCCGGTTTTGCCACCATTCTGTTCAATCGGATTATTCAGCTAACCTCCGGTGTTTTTGCCTCCACCGTAACCTACCTGATTCCGGTTGTAGCCGTGCTCTGGGGGCTGTTCGACGGGGAGCCGCTGCACTGGCCGCAGGTAGCCGGTATGGGAATTTGTCTGCTGGGTGTATATTTGATCAACAAAAAATAACAACACCCAAATCCCGTCTTCATGTTTCGTGCTTCCGTCAACGATCAGGAATCGTTTGAAATCGACTTTTCCGGCGATCAGCCGGTTTTAAACGGCCAGCCACTGGCGTGGGATCTGGTTCGGCTCAACGACCGGATGTTTCATATCCTGCACCAGAACCGGTCGTATACCGCCGAAATTCTGGCGCTGGATGCTGCGGAAAAAACCGCAATCCTCAAAATCAACCAGACTATTCACCGCGTGGCCTTGAAAGATCGGTTCGATCTGCTGCTGGAACAAATGGGGATGAGTGCGGCCAGCCGAACCCGGGTCAATGACATCAAAGCGCCCATGCCCGGTTTAATCCTGAGTCTCAGCGTTCAGGCAGGTGATACGGTCCAAAAAGGCGATACGGTTTTAATTCTGGAAGCGATGAAAATGGAAAATGTCATCAAATCCCCCGCCGACGGCACGATCAAAACCGTTCGGATCAGCCGCGGTCAGACCGTCGAAAAGAACCAGGTGCTGGTCGAATTCATGTAAAAAAAGGCTAGAAGGACAGTTTTGAAGTAGCGGACGCACGCTAGCCTGGCCGGGCTTTTTAACGCATACCCCTTAATTCTTAACGCTTCATTCCCAACTCTTCATTCTTAACTCCGCACTTTTACTATATTTGTCGCCAAACTTTCCTTCATGACTCAACTAAAATATAAACGCATTCTGCTTAAGCTAAGCGGAGAAGCTTTAAGCGGAGAAAAAGGGTACGGTATCGATCCGACGATTTTAGAGCAGTATAGTCTGGAAATCAAGCAGGTCGTCGAAATGGGTGTCGAGGTTGCCATCGTCATCGGCGGAGGCAACATTTTCCGGGGCATCCAGGGCGAACGCAGCGGTATGGACCGCGTTCAGGGGGATTACATGGGCATGCTGGCCACGGTGATCAACGCGATGGCCATCCAAAGTTCCCTCGAACAGCACGGTTTATACACGCGGGTGATGTCGGCCATTAAAATGGAGCAGGTTTGCGAACCGTACGTCCGCCGTCGGGCCGTTCGTCATCTGGAAAAAGGCCGGGTGGTGATTTTCGGCGCCGGAACCGGGAACCCTTATTTCACGACCGACACCACAGCCAGCCTGCGCGCCATCGAGGTGGAAGCCGATGTGGTGCTGAAAGGCACCAAAGTCGATGGTGTTTATACCGCCGATCCGTTCAAGGATAAAACCGCTACCCGGTATACCACCATTTCCTTTCAGGACGTTTACGAAAAGAAATTGAACGTGATGGACCTGACGGCCTTTACCTTATGCAAGGAAAATAACCTCCCGATCATCGTTTTCGACATGAATCGGCCCAATAACCTGGTCCGACTGGTCGAAGGCGAAGACATCGGGACGCTGATCGCAGGATAATTTTTATTAACGATGAATGATAAACGATGAAGCAGGGCGATGGGGCGACGATCGACCCTCGTTCCTGATTCATCCTTTATTTAACGACTATGGAAGAAATTGAGCTATACCTGGAGGACGCCCGGGATACGATGGAAAAGGCGTTAAAACACCTCAACATTGAACTATCGAAGATCCGGGCCGGGAAAGCCTCAGCCGGCATGCTGGACGGGCTTCAGGTGGAATACTACGGGATGAATTCGCCCATCAACAACGTGGCTTCGATCACGACACCCGACGCCCGGACTATCGCCATCAAGCCCTTTGAAAAGAAAATGATCGGTGAAATCGAGAAGGCCATCCGCAACAGCAACCTGGGCCTGTCACCGACGAATGATGGCGAAAACATCCGGTTGAACATTCCGCCCCTGACCGAAGAACGCCGTCGGGAACTGGTGAAAAAGGTGAAACAGGAAATCGAGGTGGCAAAAGTCAACGTGCGCAACATCCGCAAAGATACCAACGACGGCATCCGGAAGCTGACCAAAGAAGGTGTTTCGGAAGACGAAGTGAAAAAAGGGGAAGAGCGTGTTCAGAAATTAACGGACGGTTTTGTGGCTAAAATCGACAGCATTTTTGCCGCGAAGGAACAGGATATTATGGCGGTTTAAACGCCGGTATCCCGCCAAACGGCCCCGCTTTACAGCCGAAAATTGCCGCCCGATGGTCCAATCAGGCGGCAATTTTCATGCTATTAGAACCGGCACTTACCCGTTCGGCTCCCAGCTTTTTGGTATTCGCGGATGTTGCGCACGTTGACTTTGGCCAGCACGCTCCTGGATTCCTCCTATTACAGAATCCATCAGAATGTAAAGCCGCCATTCAAACCAACCATCGAGCTGATTCCGGCGGTTTTGAAATTCGTTAAACCGGCACGAACTCCGAGATTGATTCGGTCAAAAACCACAATTTCGTATTCAACGGCGACGTTTCCGCCGATATTGACTTCATCAATCTTCCGGTTTTCGATTGTCACTGTAGTGCCTTCATACCGGGCACTTCGGACAACATCATCTTCCCGATACCAGACCGAAGGCCCGATCCCCAGCCGTAACGCGTGCTGCGGATTCCGGACAAAATCAAACGAGGCCATGACATCCGTGGTGATGCGTTTACGGGGGCGACCTTCAAATACGAACTGACTGGGTAACAGTTGGCTATTCGACACTTTGAGGTATCCCAAACTAGCTTCCAATACAATCCTATCATTTCCAAGGTGACGAGCATAGCGAACCAGATACCGATTACCTCCGCTGTCGGGTGCATCCAGACTCAGGTAGTCAACACCCACACGGATGGCGTTTTTGTAATCGATTTTCTGTGCCAGCGCAGCCGAAACACCCATCACCCAAAACCCAAGTATTGCCCAAAACCGTTTCATCGTTTCTAACAATATGCAACCCGACAGGCCGTGTTAGCTTTCATACCCCGTTTTACCACCCCGGATTCTGGGTCAGGTTCGGGTTCAGTTGGCGTTCCTTGGCCGGAATCGGGAACAGGTAATGCTTCTTTTCGTCAAACGGGCGACCTTTGGACGTAAGTTCCATGTACGCTTTTTTCCACCGCACCAGATCCCGCCAGCGGTGGCCTTCCAGCCCCAACTCAACCACCCGCTCGTGCATAAGCCAGTCCATGAAGCCGGTTTTTGACAAACCGGTGGGCAGGGGGTCCAGTCCGGCCCGCGCCCGGACCCGGTTAACGGCCGCATAGGCATCGGCCGTTGGCCCCTGCGCCGAATTGATGGCTTCGGCGTACATGAGCAACACATCCGCAAACCGCAGCAACCGGATGTTTACGTCCGAACCGGTCGTCCAGTCGAACTCGTTTCCGGCATCTTTCTGATACTTCCGCACGGCATAATCGACCGGCAGAATGTCGGACCAGGCCTTGTATTCGAGGATTTTGTAGTACTCCAGCCCGTCAAACCGGCTGCCCTGTGGTCCAAAAACCGACGCCAGCAAACGCTCGTCACCGGGCTCAAACTGCTTGACGTACCATTCCGACGGAATCACGTTGTTGTAGGCCCGGCCCCGGACGCCCATTTCAAGGGGACGCAAACCGCCCGTGCCGCATTCGTCACAAGACGCCCCGGGATTGACCGTGGTCGAAAACTGGACTTCAAACAGCGATTCGCGGTTATTTTCGTTGGTATTCGTGTGGTTATCCCGGTAATTCGCTACCAGATCGTAGACGTTCGAGTCGATGATCTCCTTGAAGAGTTTGGCCGAAGCCGTATAATCAGCCTGGCTGTTGGTCAGGTTGGCTCGATACAAAAGCGCTTTGGCCCGAAATCCCTTGGCAGCCCCGTGCGTTACCCGGCCAATGTCATCGTCTCCGTACGAAACCGGCAGCCGTTTTTCGGCTTCTTCAAAGTCTTTCAGGATGGCTGCATATACACTCGCGACCGGGCTGCGCGCGGGCTGTTTCTCCGCCGGATTACTTACGTCCACCACTTTCAGGATCAGCGGCACATCGCCGAAATTCGTCACCAGAATGAAGTAATACATCGCCCGCAGGAAATACGCTTCTCCCAGCAAACGGCTCTTTTTGGCTTCATTCATCGGGACACCCGGAATACGGGTGATCGCGAGATTGGCCCGGTAAACGCCCTGGTAACAGCCCGACCAGAGAAAGTTAAACACCTCATTCGATGCATCGGCTTCGGCCTCCCGCATGGCAATCAGACTCGGGCTGGTCGAAACCGTTGCGTCCGTCTCGTCCGACATCAGTTCCTGCGTCAGGTGAATAATCTGTGAATACAGGTCCGGCGATGCCAGCGTCGCGTAGGCTGCGTTGACCGCTTTGAGCGCGTCCTCTTCGGTTTTATAGTAATTATCCGTCGTCAGTTCATTGACGTTCTGCGCATCCAGTGCTTTTTCGCTACACCCCATCACCAGGGCCCCCACGAGCAGAAAGGGAAGTATCTTTTTCATACGTGAATTGTATTCGGTATGCGGTTTTCGGCAGCTGATCGGGAACGGTCTACCGAAATTCCGACCAGTCTCCGAAAACGGTTTTAAAAATAAAGCTGAATGCCCCCCAGAAACATCCGCGACTGGGGCTGCTGCGCCAGGTCAATGCCTTCGGTCAGGGCCTGGTTGGTGGCCAACTCCGGGTCGAAACCGGAATACCGGGTCCTCGTAAACAGATTTTGCCCTCCGACATAAATCCGCAACCGGCTTGCCCCAAAACCCGACGTCAGCGATTCGGGCAACGTATACCCGATTTGCAGGGATTTCAGACGGAAATAACCGCCCTCTTCCACAAAACGGTCGGAGGCCCGAAAGTTTCGCGTACCGGAGGCATCGACGCGCGGTTCGGTCGTCGACGGTTTTTCGCGCGTCCAGCGATTCAGGACCTGCGTTCCGGCGTTATACCGACCGAGATACCCGTACAACCAGTACGCATTCGCGTTGTACAACTGGTAGCCCGAAGCGCCCTGCAACAAAGCCGACACATCAAACCCCATCACGCTGACGGAAGCCGAAAAACCGTAGTAAAACGTCGGAACGGGACTCCCCAGAAAGGTTTTATCGGCATCGGTAATTTTACCGTCCTTATTCAGGTCCGCGTACCGAATATCACCCGGTTCCGTCCCCGTCAGGCTGGGATTATTGACGATTTCGGACCGGTTCTGGAAAATACCCACGCGTTGAAAACCGTAGTAACTTCCCACAGGCTGCCCCACCGCCGTAGCCGTTACGGCTTCGTCATGCACCTTATCGCCAAAAATCGGCCCCGGCCGGGCACCGAGCGAGACGACCTTGTTTTTCTGCCAGCTCGCAAAACCGCTGAGACTATAGGAAATCCATTCGTGGCGTTGTTCCGCCGTCAGACTCAGATCGATCCCGGAATTATCAACCACCCCGGCGTTGGTATAGGGAGCCGCAGCGCCCACCGACGCGGGCAACGGAACTTCCACGAGCAAATCCGTCGTCCGCTTCCGGAAATAGTCAGCCCGAAGCCTGACGACATCTTCCAACGCACTGATGTCCAGACCCACATTGCTCATCGTCGTGGTTTCCCAACGAACGCCCGGGTTCGGCAGCGTACTCGGAAAAGCCCCTACCCCAAGAAATGAGTTGGTCGGGCCGAAGGGATAATTGTAGTTTTGGGCAATCAGGGACGCATACTGAAAATCGCCCACATTATCGTTTCCGGTTTTGCCCCAGCTCGCCCGTAGTTTGACCGTATTCAGGTACGGCACGGACTCCATGAACGACTCCTTGTTCAGATACCAGGCCGCCCCCACTGACGGAAAAGCCCCGAACCGGTGCCCCGGCCCAAACCGCGACGATCCATCGCGCCGGATGGTGGCAGTCAGCCAATATTTCTTGTCATAGTCATACGACAACTGGCCCAGCAGGCTAACAATCCGGTAAAAACCGTACTGGCCGCCAAGCCGGCGGTTTCGGGAAGACTCCCCCGCCGTAAGCGACAAAATCCCATTGCCGGGCAAATCGTCGGCAAAGGCCATGATATCGTCGTTCCGGTAAGTCTGTCGGCTCCCCGCCAGCAAAACCGTCAGGGAATGCGCATCGAACGAACGGTTGTAACTCAACTGGTGGTGCAGCAGAGTGTTGTAGGCGGTTTGCTTGGCCCGGGCGAGCGACGCCGTGAGATTAATGTTGTATTCACCCATGTTATAGGCAGGCAGGGAATACACGCGGTCGAAATTCCGCAGATCGAACCCCAGCGTGGCCCGGTAGGTCAGACCATCGAAAACCGTCCATTCGCCGAACACATCTCCGATCAGGTTCAAGGAACTTCGCCGGTCGTTACCCAGAATTGCCATTCCAATCGGGTTAAGCGCGTCGTTACCGGCATCGAGGTAGGTGGTTCCGTTATAGCCGCCGATCAGGCGCGGATTGGTAATCGTTAGATACGGAGCACTTTTCAGGGCCTGTTCGATCGGGCTGCGGCCACTGCTTCCCTCATTGGCGTGTTGAACGGTCTGGCCGACCGTCATATTCTGGCCAATTTTCAGATTGTCCAACAAATCAAACTCCGTATTCAGCCGCAGGGACAGCCGCTCAAAATCAGAGGCTAGAATCACCCCGTCCTGCTTGAAATAATCAGCCGCTACCAGATACCGGGCCGCTTCGGTTCCGCCCGAAACCGACAGATAGGCACTCCGAACGGGGGCCGGACGCAGCAAGGCCCCCAACCAGTCGGTACTGGTCTTCAGAAGCGTATCGAGCGAGGACTGATTTGTCAGCTTGAACGCCGGAATCAGCCCACCGTTCGAACGGCTGTCGTTGATAAAATCGATGTATTGCCGGGTGTTGAGCAACTGCGGACGCTGGGTAACACGCTGGACGCCCGTATAAAAATCGGCCGAAACCCGTGGGCCACCCGTCCTGCCTTTTTTTGTTGTGATGAGCAGCACACCATTGGCACCCCGCATGCCGTACAGGCCCGTTGCGGTGGCGTCTTTCAGCACTTCAACGGTTTCAATGGCATTCGGTGCGAGCCAGTTCAGGTTATCCGTTTGTCCGACAATCAGCCCATCCACCACCACCAACGGACTGGAATCGCCCAACCGGCCGGGGCCGTGAATCTGCCCGAAAGCCGCCCCGCCGGGTTCGCCGGAGTTCGACCGAACCAGTAAACCCGCGACCTGTCCCTGCAGGGCCTGCATGGTATTTGCGGTACTGATCCGGTTCAGGCGCTTACTGGAAACGGTGTCGGTTGCACTGGTGTGCTGAAAGGCGGTTAGGCGGCCCGACCGGAGCGAAAGCGAATCATCGGATGGCGGCAAGATGGCCGCAACAAGGGGGATTTGAGTGGTTAATAAAACAGCTAAATGGGTGGTAATAAACCGGTTTGTTATTTTCAATAACGTTGCGTAACACCGAAAAGGCGGTGACTCTATCATACCTGAAACGGGTTAGAGGAAGAACTTCCCGAAAAAGAACTACCCGAACTGTAACAAGAATAATACCAATCAAAAGCAAATAACCGGTTTAATCTCTGTTACCAGAAGATTAAACCGGTTATTTACACGTATGGACTTTAGTCCGTGCGGGTTACCATTTTGCCATGACCCGATTTTTTATGGACAGGCCCGGGCTTTCGCTGACGAACCAGTGTCTGTTATTTCTTTACAAACTCCCGGTGGTAAGCCGCTTTGTAGAGTTCTTCTTCCGGCAGACTCTTGAAATATTCGTACGTAATCCGCAGCCCTTCTTCCCGCGACACTTTCGGCTCCCAGCCCAGAATTTCCTGCGCCCGGGTGATGTCCGGTTTGCGTTGCTTTGGATCGTCGGTCGGCAATGGTTTCAGAATCAGCTTCTGCTTCGTACCCGTCAGCTTGATAATCTCTTCCCCAAATTCCTTGATCGTGATTTCGCCGGGATTCCCGATGTTGACCGGATACGGATAATCACTCAGCAGCAGGCGATAAATGCCCTCAATCAGGTCATCGACGTAGCAGAATGAGCGCGTCTGGCTCCCGTCGCCAAAAACCGTGAGGTCTTCTCCGCGCAGCGCCTGCCCGATGAAAGCCGGCAAAACCCGTCCGTCATTGAGTCGCATCCGGGGGCCGTAAGTGTTGAAAATCCGGACAATCCGGGTTTCCAGGCCGTGGTAGGTGTGGTAGGCCATCGTCATGGCCTCCTGGAACCGCTTGGCTTCGTCGTATACACCGCGGGGGCCAACCGGGTTGACATTTCCCCAGTAATCTTCATTCTGCGGGTGCACCGTCGGGTCACCGTATACTTCCGACGTCGAGGCAATCAGCACCCGGGCCTTTTTGACCCGCGCCAGACCCAGGCAGTTGTGAATACCCAGCGACCCCACTTTCAGCGTTTGAATGGGGATTTTGAGGTAATCGATCGGACTGGCGGGCGACGCAAAATGGAGAATGTAATCCAGTTCACCCGGCACGTGAATGAATTTCGATACGTCGTGGTGGTAGAACTCGAAATTGGGGAGATGGAACAGGTGTTCGATGTTGCGGATATCGCCCGTAATGAGGTTATCCATCGCAATGACATGATAGCCTTCCTTAATGAAGCGATCGCAAAGGTGTGACCCCAGAAAACCGGCTCCGCCCGTGATGAGTACGCGTTTCATAGATAAATGATCAGTCTTTCGTTCCTTGTTTATACGTAAAAACGCCCATGGCGGGTATAAACCCTGAACGGCAAACTGATGGTCTGATTTGTTTTTGGTTAACTGATTGATTTAGGCCTGTTGGGCGACTTCCGGCGTAACGGTTTCGCGGCCAATGCTGTAATAGGTATATCCCACTTCTTTCATCTGATCGAGTTCGTAAACGTTCCGACCGTCAAAAATCAGTTTATTTTTCAGCAACAGATTCATTTTGTTGAAGTCCGGCGTCCGGAACAGCGGCCACTCGGTCATGATCACCAGCGCATCGGCGTCGTCCAGAGCCGCATAGGAGGTGTGGGCGTACGTAATCTGGTTGCCCAACACATTCCGGACGTTGTCCATCGCTTCGGGATCATACACCGTCACCCTGGCTCCTTCATTCAGCAACGCTCTGATGTTCTCCAGCGCCGGGGCTTCCCGGATATCGTCCGTATACGGTTTGAACGCCAGGCCCCAGACCGCAATGATTTTCCCTTTCAGATCCCCGTCGAAATGGGCTTTGATCATGGGCAGCAGTTTGCCTTTCTGTCGGGCGTTCACGTCCATGACCGACTTCAGAATCTTGAAATCGTACTCATATTCCTGCGCAGTTTTCGCCAGCGCCTGCACATCCTTCGGGAAACAGCTTCCGCCGTAGCCGATGCCGGCGAACAAAAACCGCTTGCCAATCCGGCTGTCGGTTCCAATCCCCCGCCGAATGTCGTCGACATTGGCCCCGGCTTTTTCGCACAGGTTCGCGATCTCGTTCATGAACGAAATTTTGACGGCCAGGAAAGCGTTGGCGGCATATTTAGTCATTTCAGCCGAACGTTCATCCATGAAAATTACCGGGTTGCCCTGCCGAACCAGCGGAGCATACAGCTTGTTCATGACGGCCTTGGCCTTCTCCGATTTTGTCCCGATCACCACGCGGTCGGGTTTCATGAAATCGTCAACGGCAACGCCTTCCCGCAGGAATTCGGGGTTCGAAACCACGTCGAAGTCGATTTTCGCACCCCGCGAAATATGCACCCACACTTTTTCGGCGGTGCCAACCGGCACCGTACTCTTGTCGACGATGACGGCGTATTGTTTCAGCAACGGCCCCAGGTCGTCGGCTACTTTCAAAATATACTTCAAGTCGGCCGAGCCGTCTTCGCCCGGAGGAGTCGGCAGGGCCAGAAAAATAACTTCCGCACCCTCAATCCCTTCGGCCAGGTTGGTCGTAAATTTCAGACGGCCTTCGGCGGTATTGCGGTTGAACAAGACGTCCAGACCCGGTTCATAAATCGGAATAATGCCGTTGTTGAGCTTTTCAACTTTTCGCTCGTCGATATCAACGCAGGTAACCTGGTTTCCGGTTTCGGCAAAACACGTCCCCGTCACAAGTCCGACGTATCCGGTTCCAATAACGGCTAATTTCATAGCAGTAAGATAGATTTATTTGAGAAGATGGTTGGTTGGAAGGCAACTGATTTGTACTTTTTATATACGTTGCTTGCAGCCAACAAAAATAGTTTTTTTTACCTAATTCTGACTCTTTCTTGCTGAATTTGTGAGTGACAGGTCCTGTTCGTCCGGAAAGCGAGCGGCCCAACGCAGAACCAACACCCCGTAAGTCCCGTAAAATAAATTGCTCCAAACCGGATTCCCCCATTTGGACGATCCACTTGGCGCTCACGTTAATATGTCGTAGATTATTCCTAAAATCAGCCTGTAAATTCTCAAAACTACCACACTGTTATGACATCAGAAATTGTAGAAAACCAAGTAGAGGATATAAGTCAGCTCATTGTCCAGACCGTCAGGGATTTTGCCGCGCGCCAGATTCTGCCTCACGTTCGGGAATGGGACGAAACGCAGCACTTTCCGCTGGAAACCATGCGCCAGTTGGGCGAACTGGGGCTGTTGGGCGTATTGGTTCCCGAAGAATTCGGCGGTGCCGGACTCAATTACCGAGCCTACGTCAGCGCACTGGTTGAAGTCTCGAAAGTCGACGGCGCGATTGGTCTGTCGATGGCGGCCCATAACTCCCTCTGTACGAATCATATTCTGACCTTTGGATCGCCCGCTCAAAAGCAGCACTACCTCCCCCAGCTCGCTACCGGCGAATGGATTGGGGCCTGGGGGCTGACCGAACCCAATACCGGTTCCGACGCGGGCAACATGCGGACCGTCGCCGTCCGGGACGGTGATCACTGGGTGCTGAACGGATCGAAGAATTTTATTACCCACGGAAAAAGTGGCCACGTGGCCGTGGTCATTGCCCGAACGGGCGAACCCAACACACCCCACAACGCTACTGCCTTCATTGTAGAACGCGGCACAGCCGGTTTTTCGGGAGGCCGAAAAGAAGACAAGCTGGGGATGCGGGCGTCGGAAACCACCGAAATGCTGTTTCAGGATTGCCGGATTCCCGACAGCCAGCGGCTGGGCGAAGTCGGCGACGGTTTTGTGCAGGCGCTCAAAATTCTGGATGGTGGCCGGATTTCGATTGCCGCCCTGAGCCTCGGCATTGCGCTGGGGGCGTATGAACACGCGCTGAAATACGCTCAGGAACGCCAGCAATTCGGGCAGCCGATTGCCCGGTTTCAGGCCATCGGTTTTAAACTGGCCGATATGGCCACCACCATCGAAGCGGCCAAACTCCTCACCTACCAGGCTGCGGATTTGAAAGATGCCGGCAAACCGGTCACCAAAGAGTCGGCCATGGCCAAACTCTACGCGTCGGAAGTAGCCGTCAAAACCGCCGACGAAGCCGTGCAGATTTTCGGTGGCTACGGCTACACCAAAGATTTTCCGGTTGAGAAATATTACCGCGACGCCAAACTCTGCACCATCGGCGAAGGAACCAGTGAAATTCAGCGGGTGGTGATTTCGCGATTGCTGCTCTCTTAAATGAAAAAGCGGGAAAGCCTTCCCGCTTTTTCTGCCTTTTCACAGTTCAACCAACCTACTTTTCTTTTCCGCTTTCTTGTCGCATTTTTTGACCATCGCCTGGTGTTACCTTCTACGACGGTCGTGGTGGCAGTGGATATAGCCGGTTTTTTCTACGCAATGGCTGCCGGGCATACGGCAGCCAGCCCGAACGTTTTCATCATCTGAACCGCTTTTAACGTTTTTCCAACCATTTCGATTTTCAGTCAGAAAGGTCTTTTTTTTGAATTAAAATGCTATTAATCTGGCTTTAAAAGAAGATTAAAGCTTTTCGCAGGGCGGTTCTGCTGCTTGATTGCTCCTAAAAACCGGTAAAGGCGGTTTCTTCTTCCGGCCAGTAAGCGTTCTGCGGCTTCGATACTTGAACATTTTCCGGCCAAGGAGCGCCCTCCTCTTTGCAGGGCCATCCCGCGCTCTAACCATTCATTGATGTTTTTTTCTACCTATCCTGATCGATCTTGGATGTATCCAGTAAATTCTCCGAGATTTACCGTATATTGAAATCATCTTAACCGTACGCCACTCATGGGATATGTCTTTCTTACGCTTGCTTTTCTTGCCCTGGTCGTAGTCTTTGCCACGGTCAAAGTGGTTCCGCAACAAACCGCCTACGTCGTTGAACGGCTCGGGAAGTTTTTCGCCGTACTGCAACCGGGGGTTAATTTTATCATTCCGTTTTTTGACCGCGTTGCGTATAAACACAGTCTAAAAGAAACCGCCCTGGATATTCCGGAGCAGATTTGCATCACGCGCGACAACGTGCAGGTGCGCGTCGACGGCGTTATTTTTATCCAGATCATCGATCCGATGAAGGCCTCGTACGGCATCAGTGACTACCGGTTTGCCGTCAGTCAGTTGTCGCAGACCACGATGCGGAGCGAAATGGGGAAAATCGAACTCGATAAAACCTTTGAGGAACGCACCACGATCAACCAGGCGGTGGTTCACGCCATCGACGAAGCCGCCATCGGCTGGGGTGTCAAGGTCCTGCGTTACGAAATCAAGAACATTACGCCCCCGCAAACCGTGCTGAATGCGATGGAGAAACAGATGCAGGCCGAGCGCGAAAAACGGGCCGTCATTCTGGAATCGGAAGGACAGAAACAATCCTCGATCAACATCGCCGAAGGGCAGAAACAAAAAGTGGTGCTGGAATCGGAAGGCTTGCGACTGCGGCAGATCAACGAAGCGTCCGGGCAGGCCGAAGCCATCAAGTCCATCGCCGACGCGACCGCCGAAAGCATCCGCAAAATTGCAATCGCCATGCAGGAAGAAAATGGCATGAGTGCGGTTCAGCTCCGGGTGGCCGAACAGGTCGTCGCCCAGTTTGGCAACCTGGCCCGCACCAACAACACGCTGATTCTACCCGCCAATTTCGGCGACCTCTCCTCCATCATTGCCAGTGCGATGACGGTGGTCAGGCAACAGGAAAAAACGCATTAACGTTTCCGGTTTGGGGTATTCCGTTTTCGGTACCTGACGCGCCGATTGTTCCGGTGAACCCACCCAAAACCGTATTCCCAACCCCGTAAACGGTCACTTCAATCCGTAAACACCATGACACTTCTGCAAATATGGGCCATTCTGGGCCTTTTGTTTCTGGTTGCTGAATTAGTCAGCATTTCGTTCGTGTTTGCCTTTCTGGGTGTTGGCGCCCTGACAACGGCGCTGTGTACCTGGATGGGCCTGACCCCTGACATCAGCGCCCAGTTGCTTTGTTTTTCCGTCGTCACGATCATTACCCTGGTAGCGGGTCGAAAACCGCTCCGGCGCTGGTTTGAGTCCCGGACGAAAAAGCAGGAATACCGCGAATACGTCGGCGACCGCGCGACCGTTGTCCAAACGATTCCGGCGCACGGGGAAGGCCGGATTTTCTACCGGGGCACCGAGTGGATTGCGGTTTCGGACACCGATGAATCGATTCTGGCCGGAAAGCCGGTGGTCATCAAACGCATGGATGGCATCCGGGCGATTGTAACCTCCGCCAGCGCCGTCCTTGAACGGACGGATTGATTGCCAGCGGCTATTTCCTTCTTCTTTTGAAAACCGGCCCGGCAAAGCCGGTTTTTTGTTTTAGAAGCTCTAAGAAGCGATTTGTGTACGGGCCGATCCCTCGCTCATCCGCAAATTTTCCAACTTTTTTCTAAAAACCGGATTAACCTAACCAGCAACCTAATGTCAATGACCTAACGATCTGCTCATGGTGATTCCAAAATCACAACAACCTGTTAGTGAACGTAGTGCCGGTTTATTACTCCCGGTCACCTCCCTGCCATCGGCCTTCGGCATTGGTGATCTGGGGCCGGAAGCCCGGAATTTTGTGGATTTTCTGATCCGAAGTCGCCAGAAATACTGGCAAATCCTGCCGCTCAACCCCATTGAACCCGGCTCGGGTTATTCGCCGTACAGTACGTATTCCAGCATGGCGGGGAATACGGGGTTGCTGAGTCCTGAACTGCTGGTGCAGGATGGCCTCCTGAAGGCTGCGGAGCTGGCCCAATGGCGTCTTCCGGCGACCAGCCAGGTCGATTATTCGGGCGCGGCCCAGGTCCGGGAGAAGTGCTTTGAACGGGCCTATCGATCCTTCTGTCAAAAACCAAACCCCACCCTCGCTGCTGATTTTCAGGAATTTTGCCAGCAGGAAGCGGCCTGGCTCGACGATTTTGCGCTCTACTGTGGTTTAAAACGGACTTTTAACGATACCCCCTGGCATCAATGGCCCACCGAATTCCGGTTACGGAAACCGGAAGCCCTCCAGGCGTTTTCGGTGCAGCAGGCCGATGACCTGCAACCAATCAAGTGGTTGCAGTTTCTCTTCGACCGCCAATGGCAGCAACTGCGGACCTACTGTCATCAATCGGGCATTCAGTTGCTGGGCGATTTGCCATTTTACGTCAGTTATGATTCCGCCGACGTTTGGGCTCATCCCGACATTTTCGGCCTGGACGCGAACGGGCAACTGAACGCCGTCGCCGGGGTTCCGCCCGATTATTTCAACGCCGAAGGACAACGCTGGGGCATGCCGGTTTTTCGGTGGAACCGATTAAAGGAACGAAAATACGACTGGTGGGTGCAGCGCATCCGTAAAAATGCCAAGCTGTTCGATCTGGTTCGCATTGACCATTTCCGGGCCTTATCCGAATACTGGGAAATTCCGGCTGAAGAAACGACGGCGATCCGGGGCGAATGGAAACCGGGGCCAGGGCATGATTTTTTCCGAACTCTGGCCAACGAACTGGGCGAATTACCGTTCGTTGCCGAAGATTTGGGCGACATCAGCGAGGAGGTCTATCAGCTCCGCGACGCATACGGTTTACCGGGCATGAAGGTGATTCAGTTTGCTTTTCACAACGATTTGCCCCAGTCTCCGCACAGTCCGCACAATTATACGCCCAATTTCATCGCCTATACGGGAACGCACGACAACAACACGACGCGGGGCTGGTTCCGCCAGGACCTGTCGCCTGCGGATCGCAAAAAAGTCCGGCACTACGCCGGAAAACCGGTTTCCGAACGCAATGTCCACCTGGTGCTATCGCAACTGGTGTATGCCTCGGTGGCCCGGACGGTTATTCTGCCCGTTCAGGACGTGCTTGGGCTCGACGAAACCGCCCGGATCAACACCCCGGCCGCTGCTCAAAACAACTGGCTCTGGCGGTTACTGCCGGAACAATTGACGGAGGATGCCGCCCATCAGTTGCGGGAATGGGTAACGTTATACAACCGCTGGTAGACCCGGAACGGTATGTTTCCGTACCTACCGACTTTAGTCCGTGAATCTTGTAAAAAATATCACGGACTAGAGTCCAGGCGTACAGGTTATGCAGAAAAGAACCGTATTGATTACCGGCAGCACCAGCGGCATCGGGCTGGCGATTGCCAAAGCATTTGCACAGGAAGGTTATAACCTGATTTTCAACGGGCTGGAAACGGACGGCGCCCAAACCGCAGCGGCCGTAGCGGAAGAATACCAGATCGCGCACCTGTTCGATCCGGCCAATATGCTCCATCCCGAAGCTCTGCGGACGCTGGTGATGCGCGCCGAACAACGCTTTGGCTGCATCGACATTCTGATCAACAACGCGGGGATTCAGCATGTTTCGCCCATCGAGGATTTTCCGGAAGAAAAATGGGATGCGATTCTGGGCGTCAATCTAAGCTCGGCCTTTCACCTGACCAAAGCCGTCTGGCCCGCCATGAAGCAGCAACGGTTTGGCCGGATTATTACCATTGCTTCCGCCCACGGGCTGGTGGCGTCCGAGTTTAAAAGCGCCTATGTGGCGGCCAAACATGGGGTAGTCGGTTTTACCAAAACCATTGCCCTGGAAGGAGCGCCGTACGGCATCACCGCCAACGCAATTTGCCCCGGCTACGTCCGAACCGCCCTGGTTGATAAGCAACTTGCCGACCAGGCCGCGACCCACCATCTTTCGGAAGACGAGGTTGCCGAGAAAGTTCTGCTGGCCAAACAGGCCATTAAACAATTTATTCCGACCGAATCCATCGCAGCGATGTGCCTGTTTCTGGCAACAGAAAAGGCCGCAACCCTGACGGGTGCGGCCCTTTCCATCGACGGGGGCTGGTCGGCCCAATAACCGGAAAACCAGCCACCTGACGTTTTACTTGATCGCTTCAAAAACCGGGTTGCCGATGTTTCCGCTCGGTTCCAGAATGTGCAGCAGGGCCGAAACCGTGGAGGCAATATCGGCAATGTGCGTCCGGCGGGTCGTTTCGCCCGGTTTGATGCCCCAGCCGTAGAACAGCAGCGGAACGTGCGTATCGTAATTGAAAAGCGTTCCGTGGGAGGTTCCGCCCTTCTGGTAACCCTGCAACCAGCCAGGCTGCGTTACAATGTACAGGTCACCACTCCGTTTTGCGTTATACACATTGCGCAGCAGGGGCATCCAGTATTCCGGCACCGACGTGTTACCGATATCGTGCAGATTGATTACATTTTGGATACCCGGCTCTTTCAGCAGGGCGATTTTAACCACTTCCGCAACCTCCGAAATTTTTACTTTTTTCTCCCGCAGCAGATCGTGGTTCAGGTAAACCTGCCCGTTTGCGTCTCCCACGATCCATTTACCCGGACCGAAGGCATCGGTGATGGCCTTGGTCGTTGCCGCCCCGATTTTATTGCCATCCAGAAAACCGCCCGGCACGTTCATGCTTTGCGAATACGCCGGGTTATCGGCGGCTCCGTGGTCGGCCGACAGGAAGGTGAAGTAATTGCCCTTCCCGACCTGTTCGTCCAGCGTCGTCAGCAACTCCGCAATTACTTTATCGAGCCGCAGGTACTCGTCCTGCACCTCAATGGACGACGGGCTAAACCGGTGCCCAATGGCGTCGGGGGAAGAAAAACTTACGCAGAGAAAATCCGTTTCCGGGCCTTTGCCCATGTTCTCGCCTTTCAGGGCCGCAACCGCCATTTCTTTCGTCAGAATATCGCCGAACGGGCTGGTGCGCAGGGCTTCGTATTTACTCCCCAGCGAAGCCACCGCCTGGTGCGGAAAAACCGCCTTCGGTTCGCCCGCCAGCGGGTTTTCAAACGGGGTATCATCGACCGTGCTTTCCACGTACTGATTGATTGGCAGGACGGTTTCCCAGGCCTGGGTCAGGTATTTGTCCGACAGTTTTCGGGCATTAAAATCTTTCGCCCACTGCGGTTGTTCTTTCATATAAAACGTACTCGAAATCCAGCTCCCGTCTTTTGAATCGTACCAGTAAGCCGCGTTGGCCGCGTGACCGGCTGGCAGAATGGCCCCCCGATCCTTCATCGCCACCCCAATGATTTTCGAGCGACCCTGGGTGGCTATTTTCAGCTGATCCGTGACGGTGCTTACCAGCAGATTACGCGGTGACATTTTCCCGGCCGAGGTGGTGTTCCCACTCGCCGTAACCGCCGTAACCGTCGAATCCTCCACGCAATACATATCCCGATCCAGCCGCCGGTCGTACCAGTCGTTGCCGACAATCCCGGAGATGGCCGGTGCTGAACCCGTATAAACGTGGGCGTGGCCGGGTGCCGTGATCGTGGCGGCATAATGGTAATGGTTGTTGCGGGCGTTGAAACCGTCGCGCATCATCCGCTTAAAACCGCCCTCACTGTACTTGTTGTAATACCGATACAGGTAGTCGTAACGCATCTGATCCACAATGATGCCAACCACCAGTTTCGGGCGGCTCAGGGTCGACGAGGTTGTAGCCGGTTTTTTCGGGGCCGACTGCGCAAAAGTCAGGACGGGAAGCAATAAAAAGGAAGCAAAACGAAGTAATTTCATGCCAAATAAAAAAGGGATTGGGTTACTGTACTCCAAAAGTAATGAACATTTCCCGTACACGAGTCGTTAGCCGGTAAATGAATTGTGAAAGATGCCATCAACCCTTGCATTTAAGCCTTCCCACATAGGCAACCGGGGCCTGTATTTTGCCGCAGCCATTCTATTGGGATGGGGCAGTATGCTGGCGTTTTTGCTCCGGTATCCCATTAACTGGCAAAATCCGCTGACCTACTTCTTTGTGCTGGTTCAAATGCACCTCTATACGGGCGTTTTTATTACCGCCCACGATGCCATTCATGGTGTCGTGGTTCCTCAAAACCGACGACTGAATTACTGGGTTGGTTTTGTGTGTGCCACCTTGTTTGCCTTCAATAATTTCAACCGACTGAGCCGCAAACACCACCTCCACCACCGGCACTCCGCCACCCACGACGACCCGGATTTCCACGATGGCAATCCTGCCTTTCTGGCCTGGTATTACAGCTTTCTGAAGGAATACATATCGATTGGACAGATTCTGCTGATGGCCATAACCTATAACATCCTGAAAATCTGGCTCCCGATGGAGAATCTGATTCTGTACTGGATGGTTCCGGCGGTGTTGAGTACGTTCCAGCTTTTTTTCTTCGGTACCTACTTACCCCACCGCGGAGAACACCAAAACCCGCCCCACAACGCCCGGAGCCAGCCGCTCAACCACGTCTGGGCTTTTCTGAGCTGTTATTTTTTTGGCTACCACGCCGAACACCATGCCTGGCCCTACCTGCCGTGGTGGAAACTGCCGGAAGCACGAGAGAGTGTTAGGAGTGATGAGTTAAGAATTATGAGTTAAGAGTTAAATGCATCAGCCAACTCTTAACTCATCACTCTTAACCCATAATTCTATTTGCTGCGTTCGATGGTATACTGCACCAGTTGTTCGAGGGACGTGCGGTAGGGGGATTGGGGGAAGGTGGCCAGCAGTGCCTGCGCTTCATCGACGTAGCGGGCCATGACCGTTGTGGCGTATTCGATTCCGCCCGACTTTTTCACGAAATCGATCACTTCGGCCACCCGTTTCGGGTTCTCGCTTTCGTTCTTGACGATGTTGATCATCCGCCGTTTTTCGGTCCAGCCAGCGTTGTTAAGCGCATAGATCAGCGGCAGTGTCATCTTCTTCTCCTTGATATCGATGCCGAGCGGTTTGCCTACTTCCACTTCGCCGTAATCGAACAGATCGTCTTTGATCTGGAACGCAATTCCGACTTTTTCGCCGAACAGCCGGGCGGCTTCCACCACTTCCGGTATGGCCCCCACCGATCGGGCACCTACCGCGCAGCAGGCCGCAATCAGCGTGGCGGTTTTCTGCCGGATAATTTCGAAGTAAATGGATTCGGTAATGTCGAGCCGCCGGGCTTTTTCGATCTGGAGCAGTTCTCCTTCCGAAATTTCCTTAACCGCCCGGTTGATGAGTTTGAGAAACTCAAAATCTTCGTGATCGACGGCCAGAAAAAGACTCCGGGAAAGCAAGTAATCGCCCACCAAAACTGCAATCTTATTCTTCCACAACGCATTGACGGAGAAGAAACCGCGCCGGTAGTTGGAGTCGTCCACCACGTCGTCGTGGACCAGCGTGGCCGTATGAACCAGCTCGATCAGGGCGGCTCCCCGGTAGGTCGAATCGTTGATGGTGCCGCATACCCCCGCCGTCAGAAACACAAACATGGGCCGCAATTGCTTGCCTTTCCGGCGCACAATATAGGTCATGATCTGGTCCAGCAACATCACTTCACTTTTCATAAACTGCCGGAATTTGTGCTCAAACGTTTCCATTTCGGCAGCAATCGGCGCTTGTATGTTCCGGATCGATAGTGGCATCAGTACGATCAGTTCGTTGGTCAGACGAACCGTATTCAGGGCGCAAGTATACCACTCAAACGTGAACTTCGGGGCAAAACTTTAAAAAATTATGGATACTGAAGTATGAACGATGCCCGGAAAGCTGTTAATTAAGCGTTGGATTCATCATTCATCATCCATCATTATCATTCGATTCATGCGTGCACTGGTCTTAGGGGGCGGTTCACTCAAAGGGGCGTTTCAGGCGGGTGCCATTCAGGCGGTTCTGGAAGCCGGTTTTGAGCCGGAAGCTATTTACGGAATATCGGTCGGGAGTCTCAATGCGGTTTTTCTGGTGCACGAAGCCGGTAAACAATTCGCTGAACACGGGACCATCAATTGGCCGAAAGTCGGTCGGCACCTGATCGAATTCTGGATTCGCAACATCACCCGACCCGAAGATGTGGCCGAAATCCGCTCGCGGTTGCTGATGGGCTATAACACGGTAATGAGCCGCTTCGACGGGTTGCTGGACAATACCCCCCTGCAAAATCTGATTAAAGAGGCCATCAAACTTCCGACGCTCGTCAACAGTCCGATCCGGCTGAAGGTCGGCGCCGTCGACATCATTCATGGCGATATGGTGTATGTGGACAACGAAGATCCAGCGATTCTGGATTATGTCATTGCCAGCAGTTCGCTACCCTTTCTGATGCCCGCCGTCTGCATCGGCGGTGATCGCGAAAAAATGTTTCTGGATGGCGGTTTGCGGGAGGTTGCGCCCCTCAGGGAAGCCATCGACGACGGTGCTAACGAGCTGGTTTGTGTGGCCTGTCATGCCAAACGGATTTTTACGGAGAAGTTCAATTACCGCAACCTGCTGAACCTGGTCGAACGGGTGAAGGATATTACGGTCAATCAGATCGTCAACAACGACATTGCCTGGGCCGAACGCTGGGTCGAGCGGGAAAAGCTCCGGGGAAAGGAAATGCACCTGACGCTCGTCCGGCCCCAGGAACCCCTCTACCTGAATCTGATGAAATTCTCCTCCGAAGATATTGGCCGGCTCATCGTACAGGGATATGAAAACGCGACCGAGGTGTTACGGACGGCAGGCATTGGGCGGCAAGTCGACTAATGCCGAACAAACCGGCTCGCCCGGGAGGCTAACTATAATCGCTGATTCGCGTCAATTTGCCGTTTTTCTGTTCAAAAATACTGACCCCCCGAAGCGCCATCGTATCGCCGGCTTTCAAACCGTTGGGCAGGTCGATGGCCAGGGTTGCCCGGTAATCGATCTCGACCGCGGCTGATTCCGCGCTGATGACCAAAAACCGGATGGTCTGCTGCCGCTCGCTGAAATACGCCAACGACTGATTGGCCAGGTCTTCGAACGCCTGCCGGGTGGTGGTTCGGATCACGCCCGAAACGTTGGAAACATTTTCGAAAACGATCTGCTCATCGACCAGCGCCAGCATGGCCGGAACATTCTTGGTGTTGTAGGCTTCAAGATACGCCCGAATTAAGTCTTCCATGCGTTAGTTTAGCGATTGCTTCGTCCACGGACGCCACAAAATTAATCCGACCCACCTGGTTGCTTTCGTACATGAAATCGCGCAGACTTTGACTGGTAAACTTCGAAAAATCCCCAACCACCGCCAGTTGAATCCGGTACGTCGAGAATTTCTGAAGAATGTCTCCTGCCAACCCGGTTTTCAGATCGAAGAAACCAGGCGTCAGGTGTTTCTCCTGAACAATGATTTTCTCCGCCCCCTGATACGCGCAGTTGGCGAGCAAATCCAGGGCATCCTGCACCTGCTGAATGACAAACTGATCGGATCTCAGCTCCGCCAGGTCAACGCCATTGACGTTCATGAGATGTATTTCCATCGGTCTCGTTTTGAATAAAGGCTCCTAACAACAAAGGTATACGTTGGCCAACGCATTTCCTTCCCAAACCGGATACAGGCAATGCGGTTATTAGTTAAACAGCGCCCTCACGTCTGCCGGTCGATCCGTTGTCAGGATATCCGCACCCGTTTTAAAAATCGCCCGGTATTCACCGGCCACCTCCCGAATCGGTTTTTCGTCCGGATTACCCGGGCCATACGTTCCGGCGGTACAGGGAATCCCATCTTGGTGAACCCGTTCATAGAACTCCTTTTTCTGACGCGACGCCAGCGCAATCAGGTGGTGCAGCGACAGCCCGGCTTTCCGCAGCGCATCGCCGTGATCGGCCTGGTTGAACCCCAGGGCAATCCAGAGATTGGGGTAGTTTTTCCGCAGCAAAACCGCATCGTCCACCGAATAACAAATGATAAAAACGCTGTGCAACGCACCCCGATCGACGATGGTCTTCATGACTTTTTCCAAATCGACACCCGGTTTGGCATCGATCGCCATCACGACCCTGCCAGCGCCCCACTGCAAGACGTCATCAAACCGCGCGATACGCTGGCGGGTGGGGTTGCCCCGCAAATCGCGCAGAAAAACCGCCTTTAAGTCGGCCCAGGTCTGCGCTTTCAGCGAACCGGTGCCCGTGGTCGTCCGCTCAATTTCGTCGTCGTGCAGCAGGACCAGCACGCTATCCCGCGTCATCCGGACATCCATTTCGAGAATGGCCTCCGGTACCTGCTCATTCAGATGCCGGAAGGTTTCCAGGCTATTTTCCGTTTCAGAAGGTGTGGGCCCACCCCGATGCGCCAGGATCAGCGGCACGTTCCGATCCGGCCGATACGCCAGAACCTGTTCCAGTGCCTGCGCGGTCGAAAACCCCGAACCGCTCTGCGCGTACAACAGCGAATACTTCAGCAGCACGAAACTCCAAATCAGTAGTTTTTTCATTGCCATTCCCAAAAAATTGCCCCCGCCGAACGAATCCGGCGGGGGCAAATCCTTACTTTCCAATCAATTAGTTAAAGATATACCGAATACCAATTTGTGCCTGGTAAACCGCATTCAGGTTTTGAGCCGGCAAGAACGAGTCTTTCAACAGCGTGGTCTGACCTTTGAACGATTGGGTCGCCAACCGGTAGGTTGTTTGTCCCGTCGTGGTGTTGACCGTCGCCGTCAGCGGGCTGGACGTAGAGGTCCCCGTCGAAGCCGTCAGGGCGTTCCCCAGGCCCCAGCTATCGTTCAGCAGGTTGGCGAAGTTCAGAATGTCGGCCCGGAGCTGGATCGTATTCCGTTTGCCTTTCACGCCAACCGCCACGTAAAACTCCTGCACCAACGACAGATCGAACCGGGTCAGCCAGGGGTATTCTCCACCGTTCCGTTCGGCATACTGCCCGCGACGGGTTTTCAGGTACTTGTTATTCTCGATATACGCTTCGAACGCAGCGGCCTGTTGTTCCGGTGAGTAGGTCACGGCCGTTGCTCCCGAACCAACCGTCAACGGCGTGAACGTCAGCTCAGAGGCCGTTTTCGGTACGTAAAGCAGGTCATTCGAGTTCTGACCGTCGAAGTTGACATCCTGGTTGTAAACGTAGGAGATTTTGCCCCCGCTGTTGCCGAGGAGACCCAGGGTAATGGCCGTCGAACCACCGAATTTACCGCCGTAGTTCAGACGGTACGTTGCGTACCCAACAACCCGGTGCCGCATATCCTGATCCGAATACGCCGTGGTCAGGTAGTTCTGTCCCAGCACGGACGGAACGTTTCCAACCACCGTACTACCCACAACGGCCAGGTCGCGGGCTTTGCCGTACGTATAGGCCAGCGACCCGCCGAAACCCCGAACGGCCGGTTTTTCCAGTTTCGCTGTGACAATATACGAGTTCCCCTTATTGGTATTTCTCAACACAAACGCGTTGGCAATCTGCGGATTGTAGTAACGGGCGGCTGCCAGACCAGAGCTTGCCACCCCATAGGCCGGAAACACCGGGCGGTTGTCCGGCCCGCTCAGGGTTTTGCCGGCTTCGGGCGCTTTCAGGTTCGCATCGATATAACGCAGGGCCTGAATATTTTTGTTATACACAAACTCCAGCGTTCCGATCAGGCCCCCGGGCAGTTTCTGATCGATGGCTACGTTGGTTTTCCAGATTTGCGGGTATTTCAGATTCTGATCCGATGCGTTGATCACGTAGGGAGCCAGTTTGGAAATATCCACGTTGGCCGGATTGGGCCGAATGGCTTCCGGCAGTTTGCTCGGGTCCGTCACAAACGGAACAGCCGTCGTGTTGGTCAGGTTGATGACCGCCGTATTCACCCCGTTATTGCCTAACTGATTGGACACGAGTACTTCCGGAATACGGGATACGAAAATCCCGCTACCACCCCGGATTTGCGTCGTTTTATCCCCTTTCACATCCCAGTTGAAGCCCACACGCGGTGACAGCAGCAGGCGCGGTTTCGGGAACGATCCGGTGGTGATTTTGTAATTCTCACCATTTTCGTTCTTGAACGTCAGACCGGCCACGATCGGGTTGTTGAAGTTTTCAGCCGTGCTGTTGTTGTAGTGAAAAACATCACCCCGCAGACCCAGCGTCAGCTTGAAGTTCGGCGTGGCCTGGAACTCGTCCTGAATGTAGGCACTGTACAGGCTCCGTTTCAACGTTTGCAGCGGTTCGCCCCCGCCCGGAATGAGCGAATAGCGCAGGTTATAACGAGCGACCGGTACGGGTGAAGTCGTTGCGTTCGGATTGTTGATCGACGCTAAAGCCGCCTGCTTGAAATCGTCGATGGAGTTATAGACATAAACCCCGTTCGACGACGGGAAAAATACGTTGTCTGAGGTATAATATTCGTATACCACACCAGCGGTGAGGGTGTGCTTACCGGCGAAATAACTGAAGTTATTCGTGACGTTCATCGTCGAATAATTCAGCTGGTTATTCGGGGTAAACGGATCGAACCCAATCGAGGTGTAGGTACTACCGTCTTTCAGAATATCGATAGACGGGAAGATACCCGTCTTGTAGGTCCGGTCTTCCAGCTGTTTGTTGTACGTAACAATCAGGTTATTGGCGAATTTACCCCCGAAGTTCGAGGTCAATTCGGCGGCCAGCGAACGGGTGTTATCGGCAATGATATACCCGGAGTTTTCCGGTGAAATCGCCAGGGCGCTGTTCGTCCGGTTTCCATTTCCGGCGGTGTTGCTACTGTTGCTGTTGCTGATGAGCGATCCGGAATCTGAATTGTGGTGTGAATATCGGACCGACAGTTTGTGCTGGTCGTTGATGTTATAGTCCAGACGAATCAACCCTTTGAAGCTGTTCACATCGTTGTTGAAACCGTCGAGAGCCCCCAGGCTCCGGCCAAAGTTGGTTTGCATGAACTGCGACAGATCCTGCATATCGGCCAGCGTTACGCGGGAAACCTGGCCACTGGCACCCTGTCCACGATCGAGGCTCCAGAGCATAGCCGGGGTACTGCTTTTATACATCTCGCCGTTGACGAAGAAAAACAGTTTGTTTTTGATGATCGGGCCACCCAACCGGAAACCGTACGTTTTCTCGTTAATGTTGGGTTTCGGCGTAATTTCATCGCCATCGGCCGTTTTACCCACCAGGCTGTTGTTCCGGAACAGGTGGTAAACCGATCCCTGGAATTCGTTGGTCCCGGAGCGGGTTACGGCGTTGATCCCTGCCCCCGTAAAACCGGATTGGCGAATATCGAAGGGCGCCACGTTTACCTGAAGCTGGTCAATGGCATCGAGCGAAACGGCGGTTGTCCCGGTCCGGCCGCCGGCCAGCGCCGAGCTCCCCAGACCAAATCCGTTGTTAAAAACCGAACCATCAATAGTGAAGTTGTTGAAACGCGGATCCTGACCGGCAAAAGACTGCCCGTTTCCGTACGCATTGTATTTCGTAACGTCCGTCAGCGTCCGGCCAATGGTCGGGATGGAATTGATGGTTTCCCGTCCGAACGAAGCGGCAGCCCCGGTCCGGTCGGAGCTAAAAATATCGCTCCGGTTGCCAGAAACCACGATTTCTGATAACTGGGTGCTTTCGTCCACCATCGAAAAATCGACGTTGGCCGCCGTACCCAGGCTGGCTTCAATGCCTTGTTTCGCTTGTTCTTTAAAGCCGATAAACGTAGTAGTTACCGTATACGGCCCCCCAACGCGAACATTCGGGAAGGTATACCGACCTTCATTATTGGTGACAGTTCCGTAGCGCGTCCCCGACGGGGTATGCACTGCAATTACCGTAGCACCGGGAAGTCCATCGCCTTTCTGATCTTTGACCAACCCCGCAATGGAAGAGGAGGTTACCTGTGCCTGAACCTTACTACCACTGAGGACAGTCAGCATCAGCCCCCATGCGAATGCAATAAGCCAGACAGACAGTAATTTTCTGTTCATACAAATGTTCGATTTGGTTAAATTTGGTTATGAAGCGTATCCTTAACTATTTAAGTACAGTTCCTCACAAAGAAACGACATTTTTTTTTGTGACTCAAGTACCCGTTCTTAGTAAAGTACTATAATAACCGTTTAACCAACAAGCATTCTACAAAAACTCCACAAATCTGTTTTTATCGTTCAATTTCAGCCCATTATTTTTTTATTAAGAAACCATCCGGGTGTTCTGCCTTTTTGTAAAAATCCTATATAATATTCTATTATTCAGATAATTAACACAAATAATCCCCTCCTCTCCTTTGGCCTCGAACCTGGTTTCCAGAACCTTTCCGGCTATCTTTAAGTAATACAAATTGGAAAACTTAGTTTACGGTTTAGCCTTTCATCGACATGATTCAACAAACGGAAATATACAAACTGGCCCAGATGGGCCTATCTACCGGTTTTATTCAAAAAATGGGCCCTGAAACGGGCCATCATCCCGGTTTTGCCTTTCCTCATCTGCTGACCGGTGCCGCCACCGATGCCGTTGTGCTGGAACTGGGTCATGGCGAAGCTCTCCTGAGTGTGACGCATTTCGCCACTCCCTTTGTGGATGAGCCATTCAACTATGGCCGGATTGCCTCGGCCCACTCGCTCAATCGCATCTATGCGCTGGGCGGAGAGCCGGTTTTGGCCACCGCCACCCTGGGCTGGCCGTCCGACCAGCTACCCACCGAAGCCGCCGAACAGGTCGCGGAAGGTAGTCGCTCGCTTTGCGCCGAAGCCGGTGTTCTGCTGGCCAGCATCCACCGGATTAAAAGCCCCGAAATCTATTTCGGACTAACCGTGACGGGCAAAGTACGGCTCCATCACCTGAAGCAGACCAGCACGGCTACCGAAGGGTGTTGCCTGTATCTGACCAAACCGCTGGGCCTTGGCATCCTGACCACAGCCATGCAGCAGGATTTACTGAGCCCGGAACAAACGGAGCTGGCTCTGGAGCACCTGACACACCTAAATACCTTTGGTATTTTTCTGGGGAAATTACCCTACGTCAAAGCCGTTGCCCCGGTCGGCAGCACCGGTTTACTGGGTGCGCTGACCCACCTTGCCGAAAGCAGTGGCCTGAGTGCCGACATCGATTTTCACAACGTTCCGGTTTGGCCGGATCTGGATTCGTATCTATCCCCGGCAGCCCTTTCGTCCAGGGCGCAAAGCACCTGGAATAGCCTGGCCACTAAAATCAATGAGGTACCGGACGAGCAGCAACGGATTCTGGCCGATCCGCAACCCAACGGAGGGTTGCTGATTGCCGTCGATTCGCGGAGTGCGACAGAATTTGAACAGGTGGCGTTCGAGCATAAACTGTACCTGAAGGCGTTCGGGCAGTTGATCGAGCAGCAGGAGAAGGTGGTATATGTACGCTAAGCCATGTCCACGGGCTTAAACCCGAGAACCCCAGGCTCGACTTGTGGCCAGATTTCACGGAATCAAGTCCGTGGGTACGGAATCTTTTCTACTTTTGTTCCCGGGCATTAAGCTCGTGAGTACGCCGTATGAAACTATATTATCGCCAAACCGGCGAAACCGGTACACCCATTATCATCCTGCACGGTATTTTCGGCTCGTCCGATAACTGGCTGACGGTTTCGAAATCCATTGCCGAACACAACCACCGCGTGTTTCTGGTCGATCAGCGGAACCACGGTCGATCCCCGCGCAGCGAGGTGCTGGATTATGACTCCATGGCCGCTGATTTGCAGGAATTTATCACCGACCACGGACTGGAAAGCCCCATTGTGGTAGGGCATTCGATGGGGGGAAAAACCGTCATGCAATTCGCCATGGACTATCCGGGCCAGTTCAGCCGACTGGTTGTGGTCGATATCGCACCGAAGTTTTACCCCATTCACCATGCCGAACTCATCCGGGGCTTAAAAGCCATCGACCTCGCCACGCTCAAAAGTCGTAACGAGGCCGATGAAATTTTAAGTCGCTACGAACCGCTCACCTACGTCCGGCAGTTTTTGCTCAAAAACCTGTACCGGACTGAAGAGGGCCGGTTCGACTGGCGATTGAACCTGCCCGTCATCGAGCAGGAACTACACGGTATCGGGGGCGAATTGCGCAACGTCCGGATTGTCACCGAGCCGACCCTGTTTATCCGCGGGGGCGACTCCCGCTACATCCGGGAGGAAGACCAGGCCGAAATCAAACGCCTTTTCCCTAACAGCACGCTCGAAACCATCGAAGGAGCCGGCCACTGGGTCCAGGCCGAAAAACCCGCCGAGTTTGTCGACGTGCTGATGCGGTTTCTGAAGAATGATGAGGTATGAGTTAAGAATTAAGAGTTGGCTAACGCATTAACTCATACCTCTTAACTCATCATTCTTCCACCCACGTCAGTTTGTCTTCGATGGGCTTCCGGACCGCCGGTTTTTCCCGGTCGTCGTGGTAGCCCATGTAGAAAAGCCCGACGCACTTCTGGGTCGGACTCAGGTTCAGGAAGTCGCCCAGGGCGTCCAGATTGCCCGGTGTACTCCAGTAGGCGCCGACGTTCAGGGCGGTGGCCGTCAGCCACATGTTTTGCACCGCGCAGGCAACCGAAGCCAGTTCTTCCCATTCCGGCACTTTGTCGGAATGCAGCTGCATGTTGATGGCCAGCACGCAGGACGCCCGCAGAATTTTGGTGCGCGTCACCTCAAACTTGGCTTCCGAATACATCGCCGGTGGTGTATTCTGCCGGTATTGCTCGCCCAGAAAATCCGCCAGTTTGGTCAGGCCGTTCCCCCGGAAAATCGTAAACCGCCACGGCTGCGTCAGGCGGTGGGTCGGCGCGAAATTGGCGTTGGCCACAATGGTCTCCACCACCTCACGGGGAATTTCTTTATCAATGTATTCGGGCGGGAAATAGCTCCGCCGGGTCCGAATGATCTCGTTTATCGTATCAAAAGTATCCTGCATAATCAAAAACGATTAAAATGAAACCGCAAAACTAACCAATCGGCCGTATTTGCAAGCCCGTATTCTACCCTCCGGTCCGAGAATATTTCACGCCGATTCGCTACGGGAACGCTCGCCCGACTAACTTGCGAAACTATCCTTCGCAAACCGACAGGCCCTCTGGTTTGTTTCGGTTGGTGTTTCTTTGCTTTACCATGCCGGTTTTATACTTGATTCCCACAATTCTGGCCGAAAACACGGCCGATCAGGTTTTGTCCCCGCAAATCCGCGACGTGATTAGTCAGACAACGGTATTTTTTGTCGAGAACGTCCGCACGGCCCGCCGATTCATCAGCAGCCTGAAAACCGGGGTCGTCATCGACGAACTAACGTTTTATGACCTCCACAAAGACACGCCCGAAACCGACACCCGGCAGCAGCTTCAGGCGCTGAAGCAACAAAACCGGGATGCTGGCATTTTGTCCGAAGCGGGTTGCCCCGGCGTGGCGGATCCCGGCGCGGTGGCGGTGCGGCTGGCTCATCAGTCGGGCTGGCAGGTGCGGCCGCTGGTCGGTCCCTCCTCGATTCTGCTGGCCCTGATGGCGTCGGGCATGAGCGGGCAGTCGTTTGCGTTTCACGGGTATTTACCCATCGAAAAACCGGCCCGGCTCCACGAGATCCGGCAGTTGGAGCAGGAGGCCCGCAAACGGCAGCAAACGCAGATTTTCATGGAAACCCCGTACCGCAACAACCAGCTGCTGGCCGATCTGCTGGCTACCTGCCATCCCGAAACCCGCCTGTGCATCGCCTGTAACCTCACAGCTCCCGACGAACTGGTCCGGACGCGGACAATCCGCGAGTGGAAAGCCCAAAGCCCGGATTTACACAAAAAACCCAGCCTGTTTCTGATTCTCTAACTTCGATCTTCCCATGGTTCAACTCCAGTCATTTGTTTTTAGCCCACTCCAGGAAAATACGTACGTTCTGTACGACGAAACTGGCGAAGCCGTCATCATCGACCCCGGTTGTTATGAACCGCATGAAAAAGAGGCACTGACCGGTTTTATCGGGCAAAATGAACTGAAACCGGTCAAGCTGCTCAACACCCACGCGCATATCGACCACGTGCTGGGGAATGCCTTCGTCAAGCGGACCTACGGCATCGAGCTGTACCTGCACCCCAGCGATCTGCCCGTGCTTAAATCGAACCAGATTCTGGCTCCCCACTACGGTTTTAGGGCCTACGAAGAAGCCGAAGTCGATCATTGGCTGGAAGCCGGGCAAATCATCGACTTCGGAAAGGCGCAGTTGGAGGTTCGGTTTGTGCCGGGGCATGCCCCCGGACACGTGGCTTTTGTTAACCACGCCGACCGTTTCGTGATCGGGGGCGATGTGCTATTTCGGGGCAGTGTGGGCCGTACCGACTTCCCCCTATCCGATCATAACACCCTCATGAACAGTATTCGAACCCAACTTTACACCCTTCCCGACGATTACACTGTGTATGCCGGTCACATGGACCCGACCACCATTGGCCGCGAGAAAAAAACGAATCCATTTGTGAGGATGTAAAACCGCTTTTCGGGATTTGCTGATTCCCCTTAGTCTTCCGGATTGAGGGCGAGTTTACCGTCGGCCCCGAGGTAAATGCGGTAGCGGGAGCCCCGTCGCACCGTGTACTTGTTGTACCGGACGGGGTCGGTTTTCAGCCGAAGGTAGAGCTGGGCAGTATTGGTGGGATAAATGCTTACATTGCTGGCCTGAATGGTGAATCTGGTCCATTGCTTCAGGTCCTTGCTGATCTCGAGCTGGGCGGTTTTGTTAAAGTCATTCACCAGAATAACGCTTTTCTGGCTGTAGCTGATCGTCACTTTCCGGCTCGAATCCGGCACGGGCGCATCGATAAAAAATACCTTGATGTAACTAACCTCCAGCGTATCTCCTTTCGCCCGGCTGGAATCCGCCACCACCGGACTGCCCAGCGCCCGAAGTCCCCACCCCAGCAAAGCGATCAGCAGCAGTTTCATTTGATGGCAAGACCCGGTTTTCGTTTGAACAGAAAATCCCCCGCCCCCGGCGTGGCGCCCTTGATATGGCCGTACGTCGGTTTCTGGCGGATCTGCGTTTTGTTATGCACCCCGTTTTTGATGCTATCGAAGAGTTCTTCCGAAGAAAGATATTCTTCGTCATTGGTCGCCAGCTTCTTGATAAAATACTCCAGAAACACGCTGTTGTCGGGCACTTCCTCCAGCGAACTGCCACTCATGGCTTTCCGGCTTTTCTGGTTGTATTTCTCCTCCCAGGTCTGCAACTTCTGGTTGGTCATCACCTGGTAGGTCACGATCGTCGCGCCGTAACAGGCATCGACCACCAGCAGGAGGTGCTGTGTGCGCATCTCGTTCAGGATCGATACCAGAGCCGCGTTGGAAAGGTAGCTGTCGAGGTCTTCCTGCCGGGTATCCTGCAACGCCCAGAACCCGTTATTTTCGTCGGTACTGACGCTGTGTCCGGCAAAAAAGATCAGGAGATTATCGTCACTCAGCAAACGATATGATAAGGCCGTCAGGGTGTCTTTCACCATCTTTTTGGTCGCATTCGGCAGGCGGATAATCGACGCAAAATCGTACTGCTGCCGGAGCACGCTGTCCAGCCGGGCGATGTCGCTGCGGGGGCGGTTCAGTTTAATACGCGTATCGCTGTAGTCGTTGATACCGATCAGCACAGCATGGTAGCGGGCCGTCGCCATCGACGGCCGTTTGAGTTTGGCCGGTAGCGGATACTCCTGATTCCCAGCCGTTCGGCGAATGACCGACAATTGCAGGTCATACTGCGCCAACGCCATGTTCGGGTTGGAAATATAGACAAACATGAACTTCAGGCCCGAATTGTCGAGGGTGAGTTTCCGGCCCGTCGGGTCGGTAAAACTTACCGTTGGCGTAATGGGCACTTTCAGGGTTAAATCCCTGAGGGTATCGACGTTGGCGGACAAAACCGAGTAAGCGTTCGTTTTCGACCCGCTCGACGCTTTTTCGTCAATCGTGCAGTCGCCGTAACAGTTTCGGATCGAAATGATCAGGTTCCGGTTTGACTGGATGGGTGTAACCTTCACCAGCACGGTATCACCGATACGGAGTTTAACCTGATCGGCGTCGAGTGGATAAAACCGGTTGAAATGCCGCCCGGAACCCGTCACACTGAACGCCATCGCCGGAATCGAGTCGCTTTTGAACTGCACAATCGGTTCCACCACCGACTGACCGAACAAGGGCCAACTCCCTAACCAGCACCCCATCAGGAACAAACCAAAAGCCGGTTTCATAGCAGAACAGATTTTCGTGAATTAAGGTACATAATCGCGCCTTCGGATACAAAGAGTTTTTCAATTACGGGCCGGTTTCGCTCCTTATTCCCGGAAAGGGTGCCAGATCGCTTCCCAGAATGACGTTTGCAAGCCGTACTCCTGCCGCACCTCGGCCAGAATACGCCGACGCCTGGCCGCCGGAATGTGCCGGTTCAGCCACGCAAGAATGGCGTTCGGTCCCGGATAGATCGATACCCGGTTCCCCTGAACGGTGCAGTAGGCCGACCCATCCTTCAGGACGGCGTACTTTCCAACCGGCCCGATCCACTCCAGCAACCGTTGCCCATCCGGGCTCCACCAGATGGATTGCCCTTCGGATTGCAGGGTGGTGATGAACGAACCATCCGGCGCAAACTCGGCCCGTTCAACGGGCCGATTGTGATTGAGCAAACGGAATGTGCCGGTTTTCCGGCTCCAGACAAACACCTGGTTTTCTCCGCCCTGCACCATGAGAACCTGATCGCCCGAGGGAGAAACGCCAAAAGCCGACAGGCGGTATCCTTCGGATAACCGACCGGTTTTTAACGGATAGGAGGCCACGGGCTGGCCCTGCTGGCTCCAGACTGACAACACGTCGTTGGCCCCCGCCGTCAGACCGATGATCGATGCTCCATCCGGCCCCAGAGCGGCTGCCGCCTGTTTTCCCGGCAGTTCGATTTCCTTTCGGTCTTTCCGGCTCCAGAACGACACCAGGCCATCCCGCGAGAACAGCAGAACGCCGTTTCCATCGTCCGATAAAAAGGCCCGTTTCTCCGTAAGATGAATTGGCAGACTGTCCATGCGCCGACCGTTGGCATCCCAGAAAATCCCGCCCCCGGTTTCCGTTCGGGTCAGCAAGGTTCGACGATCCGCCGAAAAAGCCATGAATTCGCCCGCCAGCGTCACCAGCCTCCGGTTCGTCCGGTCCCAGGCCGACACGGCCCGCTTCCAGTCGCTCAGGAAGATCGTGCGTGCCCCATCGGCCACCAGAATTCGACTTAGATTGGGGGGAGCGTTCAAGGAGTCGACCGGTTTTCCAGCCCGGTCCCAGACCAATACCCGACTCGCATCCGTGAGGGTTGCCATCCATGTTTCGTCCGGCGAAACGTCGAAATCCCGGATCGTTTCCGGGTGGATCAGCTCCACCAGTCGTTCGTCCTCCAGTTTCCAGAGAAACCCTCTGCCGTCCTCCGTATGGGTCAGAATGGCTTTGCCATCGGGCGAAAAAACCGCCGACGAAACCGCAGCCGAATGCGACAGTTTCCCCTTAAAATGGTTGTGGGAATCCCAGAGTTCGACATCCATATCGACCAATACCAGGGTTGTCTGGCCATCCGGGGCCAGTTCAACCGTCCTGATCCGGCGCTCATAGGCCATCGTATCCACCAGCTTTCCGGTGGCATCCCACCAATAGATCACTTTTCCCACGCCGGCGGCCATGCGTTTCCCATCGTTGGAAATGGTCATTTCCGGAAAAAGAAAATTCTTGTTCAGAAGCTGCAAGGGATGCAAAATCCGGGTGTTCCGATCCCAGCGAAACACCCGACCGTTTTTTGTGGCAATGATCAGAATGGAGCCATCCGGACTCATTTCGGCGGCCAGAACCGCATCGGGCATCATCAGCGAGTCCAGCTGCGTTTTACCGCGCTGGTCCCAGATCGTAATTTTTTTCTCCACTCCGGCCGGAACCGTCAGCAACAGACGCCCATCGGGGGAAAAACCGGCCAGCGCAACGGGTGAAAGAGCCTCCAGTCGTTCGGACTTGCTGCCAGCCGCATTCCAGATTGCCACGCGCCCTTCCTCGTTCGTCGTCAGAACGGATTGGCCGTCCGGCGAAATCGAAACCGTAGTGATGGTCGAATCCGTACCAATCTGTTTAATCTGCCGGGTTTCCAGATCGCCAAAATACAACTTGCCCGGTTCTACCAGCGCAACCACATGCCGCTGGTCATCGGACAGCTCCACCCATAAATACCGCCCGGGAATATAAAATTCTTTTTGGGGTGGCTCCGGCTGGTCCGGGTTCCACCGATAAACGCCGTTGTCTTCGGCCACCAGCAGAATGTGGCGTCCATCGTTGGAAAAACCCACTGTCCGAATCGTTGTGCTGTCCAGTTCTATTTTGGACGCATAAAGCCGGTGGTTATAAAAATGCTCGAAAAGGGCTTTCCGGTTCAGGTCGTTCGGGTCCTGTTCATAGGCCAGGGCCACCGTCACCAGCGCCTGCAGGGGGTCCATCTGGTCGGCCTGCAAAACAATACGGGTCCGGTTGGTTTTGTCCCACTGGCTGACCGCCAGCCAGACCGCCCCCAGGGCCACCGCCAGCAAAACCGACACGAACGCTACCGTGCGTTTCAGCCGGGCATTTTTCTGCCGCTGTTCTTCCAGTTCGCGCCGTTGTTCGCGCTCATGAAACGCCCGGCTAGCCTCGATAAACTGCCAGTTGGCCCGGCTCTCGGCCGGGTTCAGGCTGCGGTTCAGCTCTTCCCGGACGGCTTTTTCGTGCAACTGAATTTCCGACAGCCGGCGCAACGAAAGCAGCAAATCCTCGGCCTGCCCTTTCTCGGTGTATTCCCGGTACGCGTCTTTGAGTTGCCGAATAATTTCATTGATCTGCCGCTGTTCCGCCGAACGCCCTTTGTCGATCACCCGGGCCAGGCTGTCGTGGGCCAGTTCGTAGGTATCGTCTTCCCGCCGGACCAGCCGGGTTCGCTCCAGTTCCGTCAGAATCCGGACGAGCAGCGCAACCGGCAGCCGGGTTGCTTCTTCGAGCGACCCCAGCCGGTGTTCCCGGCGGGTGCCTTCGTAGGTCACAAAGGTTTCGAGCACCCGGGCCACCGCCGGTTGTTCATCCGGTTGAAGCTGATCGGTGATGAATTTCTTCTGTTCCGCCAGAAAAACCTCCAGCACGTCGTCGATCCGGCCCACTTCTTCCACCAGTTCCGGGGTAATCCAGACTGGCGGCTCCGGGGCTTTTTCGTTTTCCAGCCGCCACAACCGGTCGAGGTATACCTGCAAATACGGCAACTGAAAGGTATTGGTCGAACTCCGGTTATTTTCAATAATCAGCCCGACGGTTTTGGGTTCATCCACCAGCCGAACGTCTTCAATCTGGCTAAACGTCCCGATAATGACTTCCTGCAAATTCCGCCCGCTCATCGGTTCGACCCGCATTCGAAAGTCGAACAAACCGGGTAAAGCGTCTTCATACCCGTAGAGATACGCCAGAAAGTCTTCCCGAATCACCAGAATGATTTTACAGGCCAGCGACGACTGCGCGACGGTTTTCAGAAAACCGGCCAGCCAGTTCTGCTCCTCGGGCGACCCGCTGATGAACAACTCCTCCAGTTGGTCGAAAATCAGGTATACTGGACGAAGGGTGTAGCGAATGCAGTCCACAATGAGTTCGATGGGTTCGGTCCGGGCGGTTTCCTCCAGGATGTTGGTCAGGGTCGTTACCAGCGTTTGCCGCAAATCACCCCGGCGACGGATCGGAATTGCAAAATAGTCAGACGCCGGAATAGCCTGCGCCAAACCACACTGCACCAGGCTGGTTTTCCCGGTGCCCGACGGCCCGTAGACCAGCACCAGCCGCGACCGGAACAGGAGTTCGACCAATCGCTTCTGTTCCGCACTCCGTCCGAAAAACCGGCTTTGGTCGGCGGCGGTGTAGGCGTCAAGAAATTTAAACGGACTGCTGACGGGTGGTTGGGCGATCATGGTTTAATCAGACAGAGAGAGCAGATCAATGTTGGTATCGGTATTTTCGATCCTTAATTCGGTTTCGGCGGTGGCCAGTGGGTCCGGCAGCGACAGGAGTGATCGCACCGTCCTAAACTGCTCCCGCAGGGCGGTGAAGTCCTGCTGCTGCAACAGTTCGGTTTCATTGGGTTTGAACGGCACACTCAGCAGTGCATCTTCGGGGCGGGCGATGTGCTTGAACTGTAGGGTTCCAACTGGTGCGGAATGAAAACTGTAGGGGTCGAAGACGTTGCTTTTGATGTAGACGTTTCGATCGATCAACAGGGGCGAAAGATTCAGAAAATCAGCCGTTTCCGGCACCTGGCTTTCCCGCTGTACCCTGACCAGCAAAACCGACTGCGACGCCCAGGGATGCGACAGGTTAATTTCCTGAAACGATTTGTCTTCGTACGGATTCTGGGTGGTTCGCAAAACCGCCTTTTCGTGTTTGTACTCTTCCGGCCGGTAAAAAAACCGCACGACCCGGATGTTCTTGTACGACTCGAGTTGGTAGTTCGCCCAGAATCCCAGCCGTTTACACAATTCGGCGAGTTGATCTTCCCCAACCTGGCAGAGCGACGGAATGTTGGGAACGCCCGCCGGATCGTTGAGCCGCCGACGCAAGTCCTCAAAAAACAGCACGCATTCGTAAAAAGCCTCGTGTTCGCTGAATTGGTGGGCCAGTTCCTGCATTTCAGGAATAAAAAGCGAACTGTTACTCCCGACCAGAAACTGATTCAGACTTCTCAGGACCTGCTCCAGCTGGCTGCCTGCCCGGTTCGCCCATCCCTCGGTCAGCAGGCGTTGCAGCAAGGCCAGCGTATCCGCCGACAACCTGGGATCGATTCCCTCCTTCCGGCACTGAATCAGCCGGTCGAACACCTGCGCCAGCATCGTAATGACCAGTAAATCAACCGTCGATTCAAACAAGGAACTGTAGTTCAGCAGCCGTTCACGGGTGGCCGGAATCGGCAGTTTTTTGCCTTCGGGGGTGAAGGGGGGGGTAAATAAGCGACGAAGGGGTTCCGCAAGCGGGTACGGCAAGCGGCTCAGAATGGCATCGTTGATCCAGAGAATCTGCGACTCGGGGGCCTGCTTGCTGATCTGCAGGAATTTCTCCCGTAAACCGGGTTCAACTTTGTGGAGGGCATTGAACAGCGCATTCCGCAGCAGGGTATTGGGCTTGTAGTCCGCGACGGTCGGTTCGGCAGCGGTCGGCAGTTCCCAGCGGGCCATCTCGTCGGAAGCCCGGTGAAAATACCAGAGGTTCCGGCTGACTTCTTCCGCTTCCAGGTCAACCATCGCGCGGTCTATCACCTGAATGCGGGTCGCTTCGCTCACCTGCAACGTCAGCCGGGCCATTTCCAGGGCTTCTTCCACCGAATGCTGATTGACCAGCGCCCGGTAAAACGTAAGCGCAAAGGCCGATGCGGCCTTATCTTCAATGGGAGTGCTGGTGGCAATGATGGCGGCACGAACGTTCTGGGCGGCCAGCAGACGGATATGCTCCAAGGTCGAACAACCGTTCAGAAAAATCAGACGCAGATTCGGGCAGCGGCCGAGCAGTTGGGCCATCCCGGCTCCGCGGGCAACCGTGTCTTCCAGTTGCAAAACCGTACGGCCCGCATGCCCGCTGAAATGAAACAGACTGAGCGTATTCTGGTAGGTCAGTAATTTACCGGCCACGGAATCGGTCGTAGCAAACGATTCGCGGACCTTCTG
Source organism: Larkinella bovis (assembly GCF_042655385.1). Taxonomy (NCBI): domain Bacteria; kingdom Pseudomonadati; phylum Bacteroidota; class Cytophagia; order Cytophagales; family Spirosomataceae; genus Larkinella; species Larkinella bovis. The sequence continues at coordinate 1,730,522 of NZ_JBHSMA010000001.1, forward strand.
AAAATGACCTTTACTACTCCGTAAATCCAGCAACCGGTCGATGCCGTCATCTTCGTCACGCAGGGATGGCAGTGGATGATCACGGTCGTTGGCAAAACAAAAAAGCAGGGTATCCATCGGTGGTTACATCTACGCGCGGCTCACCATCGGGAGCGAATAGCGCCGAATCCGGCCAGACCGGCATAAAACCAAAGCCCGAAACCGTTTCCGGAAATTGGAAGGTAGGTAATTCAGGGATAGATTCAAAACCAGCCGTTTACCAACCGAAAATCCCTCTTTTTGACCGTCTGATAATTTAGACGCAGAAATAACCGCCCACGCTTTTTTTCGCTCAACGATTGCCTTATTTCGTATATTTATTTTTCGGCATATAATTGTGTTTTTTGGATCAAAAACCGCTTTCCAGTACGCCTTCTCCGGTCATTTTTCGGTTTCTTGCCGACAGGCGTCCGAATTTGGAATAACTATTGCGGCAACTCCTTACGGATCAACTTTTTAGCCCTTTGTCTGATTATTATTCCAGCCATCCTAACGTCACCAGTTGAGAGGGCACGTTACTGACCTATCCCCTACCTGTTCAATCGCAGCTACGACCTCAAACCGATCCCTTATGACTTGGATTCTTTACGGCTTAACACTCTGCCTTTCCTTTTCCTCGCTGGCGCAACGAAGCATTACGATTCGTGATCTTCACACGGAAAATCTGACCAATCCCGATGGGATTACGAAGACGACGCCCCGGTTAGGCTGGGTTCTGACCAGTAATCAGCGCAATCTGAAACAGGATTCAATGAGCATTTTGGCGTCATCTTCGAGCAGGGTGGGTTCTGACCAGTAATCAGCGCAATCTGAAACAGGATACCTACCAGGTTCTGGTGGCCTCCTCCCTCGACAAACTGAATCAGAACCAGGGCGATCTGTGGCATTCGGGGGAAGTCACCAGCGACCGGTCGCAGTGGGTTCCGTACGGCGGACCGGCGCTGACCAGTCGCCAGGTTTGTTACTGGAAAGTGAAAGTAAAGAGCAAGGACGGCGCCGAATCGGGCTGGAGCGAACCCGCCCGGTGGACGATGGGATTGCTCCAGTCGTCGGACTGGTCGGCGCAGTGGATCGGGCTGGAACAGGCCTTTGCCTGGGATGCACCCCGAGCCGTAAACACCCGGTTATCAGCCCGGTATTTCCGCAAAGAAGCCAGTCTTTCGAAAACGGTTAAACAGGCAACGGTTTACATCAGTGGGGTCGGTTTGTACGAATTATCGCTGAATGGGCAGAAAGTGGGCGATGCCGTGCTGGCTCCCGGCCCCACGGAGTTTGATAAACGGGTGCTGTACAACACCTACGATGTCACAAATTACCTGCAAACCGGGAACAATGCCTTTGGCGTAACGCTCGGCAATGGCCGGTATTTTGCCGTCCGTGTGGGCCAGCCGAAGGTGCCGGCCACGACCCATTACGGCTATCCGAAAATGCGGCTACAGATCGAAGTAACCTATACCGACGGCACCACCGAACGCATTGTCAGTGACAACACCTGGAAAGTGACCGCCGATGGCCCCATCCGGACTAATAACGAATACGACGGTGAAGAATACGATGCCACCCGCGAATTAACCAACTGAGACAAAACCGGTTATGATGAATCCGGCTGGCTCCCGGCTCAGGTGGTGAGTGCCCCGGCCAGTCGCGTGGAGTCGCAAACCAATCCCCCCATCCGGGTCACCCAGACGCTGACACCGGTTTCGGTCCGGCAACTGGAAGCGGGCAGATACATTTTCGACCTGGGCCAGAACATCGTGGGCTGGGCCCGGCTGAAGGTGCAGGGACCACGCGGAACCCAGGTGACCCTGCGGTTCGCCGAAAACCTCAAGAGCGACGGTTCGCTGCTTACGGATAACCTGCGCACGGCTGAAAACAAGGACATCTATACCCTGAAAGGCGGCAGTGAAGAAACCTGGGAACCCCGGTTTACCTATCATGGCTTTCGCTACGTAGAAATAACCGGTTTTCCCGGTACGCCAACAACGCAGACGCTGGAAGGCCGCATTGTACACGACGATTTGCCCCAGACCGGTTCGCTGACAACCTCCAACGACTTGCTAAACCGGATCTACCACAACGCGGTCTGGTCGGTTCGGGGTAATTACCGGGGCATGCCGACGGACTGCCCGCAGCGCGACGAACGGCATGGCTGGCTCGGAGATCGGACCATGGTTTCGACCGGAGAGAGTTTCATGTTCGGCAATCAGAGCCTGTATGCCAAATGGCTGGACGATATCGAAAGTGCCCAGAAACCGGACGGCAGCCTCCCGGACATTGTTCCCTCTTACTGGAAATACCTGACACCGAGCGTTACCTGGCCGTCGGCTTACGTCCTGATTGCAAATATGTTGTACGAACAGTTCGGCGAAGACGAACCCATTCGGAAGCATTATGCATCCATGAAAAAATGGGTAACGTCCCTTGAAAAATACAGCACCAATTACATTCAGGAAGAAGACGAATACGCCGATTGGGCGCTTCCTCCGGAATCGATGACAATGACCAAATCGGAGGATCCTGCCCGAAAAACCGACGGGAAGCTGCTGAATACGGCGTATTACCACTACGTTCTGAAGCTGATGGAACGGTTTGCGACCCTGACCGGCAACGAGTCCGATCGGGCAGCTTTCAACAGCCGGGCGGCTTTGGTCCGATCAGCTTTCAACCAGCGTTTTCTCAATACCGCCACCAACCAGTACAGCAATAATACCGTAACCGCCAACCTGGTAGCCCTGGCTTGCGAGCTGGTTCCCGACGACCGCCGGGATGCGGTTTTTAGCCAGATCACCAGCGTCATCGAAGGGAAATACAACGGACACCTGAGCACGGGTGTTGTGGGTACCCAGTGGCTGATGCGGACGTTAACCGATCATGGACGAGCCGATCTGGCGTACCGGATTGCGACCAACACCGGCTATCCGAGCTGGGGGTACATGGTCCAGAACGGGGCCACCACCACCTGGGAATTGTGGAACGGCAACAAAGCCCCATCGTTCATGAACTCCGGCAACCACGTGATGCTGCTGGGCGATATGCCCATCTGGTTGTACGAAAATCTGGCGGGTATCAAATCCGGTGAGGCCGGTTTTAAATCCATTGTGATGAAACCGACCCCTGTTGGCAACCTGAACACCCTCAGTTCGACCTTCGTTTCGGCCTATGGCCCCATCACCAGCAATTGGGCGGTTAAGAATCAGCAGTTTCGCTGGAACGTGACCATCCCGGGGAATACGACGGCACTGGTCGCAATTCCGGCGGACAACCTGGCCTCCGTGCTGGAAAGCAACCAACCCGCCGAGGAAGCTACTGGAGTCACCTTTCTGCGGATGGAAGACGGACGGGCCCTTTTTCAGGTGGCATCAGGTTCCTACGAATTTCTTTCGACGCCAACGGCCTACGGAAACCGCCCGCCCCTCGCACCCGGTTTTAGCCCGCCTTCCGGCCTGGTCAACAAAGCCTATACCTACACCATTCCGGCCTTTACGGACCCCGAAGGCAGCCCCGTCGCGCATGCCCTCAGCGGCACGATTGCCGGTCTGAGTTTCAATCCGTCCACCCGCGTGCTGAGTGGTACGCCTACCCAGGCCGGCTCGTACCCGCTTGTGGTGCGCGGAACCGATACCGGGGGCGCTTCCACCACGGCGGTCATGACGGTGGTGATCACCCATAACCTGAGTGTTTACGATGGTTACCTGGACCAGGTACGCTGCGACAGCATTACGGGTTGGGCCTGGAACCGCGACAAACCCAATCTGGCCATTCCCGTTGACTTTCTGGCAGGCCCCACCCTTGAAACCGCCAGCCTGATCGGCACGACTTCGGCCGATATTTACCGGCAGGACCTGAAAAATGCCGGGAAAGGGAACGGTGCCCACGGGTATCGTTTCAAGGTACCGGAGCGCATTAAGGACAACCAAACGCACACCATCTGGGGACGGGCCGACGGTCTCTTCGTCCTGAAATGGTCGCCGAAAACCCTCACCTGTGTGGGAACGCCAGCGCCGGTTAACCAGCCGCCGGTGGCCCCGGCAGTCGCTTCGCTGACTGCCATTTCCGGTGAATCCTTCGCCACCACCCTGCCGGTTTTTACCGATCCGGATACCAGTGATCTACTGACTTACAGCCTGACCGGTTCGGTATCGGGATTAAATTTTAACATCGATACCCGCATTCTGAGCGGTACGCCAACCACCACTGGTACCTTTAGCCTCACGTATGCGGCCCATGACGGTACGGTTTCGGTTCCGATTGTGATCAGCCTGACCGTAGCGGAACCGCCGGTTGTCAACCAGCCGCCGGTGGCCCCGGCGATGACTTCCCTGACCGCAACAACCGGCCAGCCCTTCTCGACCACGCTGGCGGTTTTCACCGATGCTGATCCCTTGACCTACACGATAACCGGCGAGGTTCCCGGTTTGTCCTTCAATACCTTAAACCGGGTTTTAAGCGGAACGCCCACTCAGGCCGGTTCCTTCACCCTTACGTATGCCGCCAGCGATGGCAAAGTAACCGTTCCGGCACCGGTTGCAATTACGGTATCCAATCCGGAGCCGGTCAACCAGCCGCCCACGGCCCCGGCGACTCTACCCCTGTCGGCCACCATCGGACAAGCCTTCTCCACGACCCTACCCCCCTTCTCCGATCCCGAAAACGGACCGTTGACCCACACCCTGAGCGGTCTTCCGAGCGGACTGAGCTTTACTGCCGGAAACCGGGTGTTGAGCGGAACACCGACGGCCGCCGGCACCCACACCCTAACCTATTCGGCCACCGATAACAAAGGCGCGAAAACCACCCTTTCGCTCTCATTGACGATCGGTATTGCTGGTAATTATGAAGGATTTCTGGATGTTGTCAACTGCGGCATTTTCTCCGGCTGGGTCTGGGACCGGAATCAGCCCAATGCGGCCGTAACCATCGAGTTTCTGGAAGGCCCCACCCTGGCGACGGCTCAATCGGTCGGCACGACTTCGGCCCATATTTTCCGGCAGGATTTGCTGAACGCCGGGAAAGGGAACGGGGCCCACGGATATCAGTTCAATGTTCCGGCCAGCCTGAAAAACAATCAACCGCGAACGATCTGGAGCCGGGTGCTGGGCAACAGTTATGTGCTGATGTGGTCGCCGAAAACCGTAACCTGCGCTCCCGGACAGCAACGCGTAGGCGCATCGCCGGCTGACGACCTGACGGCCCAATTCTCACTGACACCCAATCCAACGAATGGCCGCGTAACCGTTCGTTTCCGGCTGGCCAAAAACCAAAAAGCCCGCTTAAGCGTCACCGATCTGGTCGGGCGTACCCTCCGGCAACGGGAAATCTGGGGAACAGGCCAGCCGCAGGAAGAAACCCTCGACCTCAGCCAGGGCGCGGACGGCCTGCACTTTATCCACCTCCGAACCGACCAGCAAACGCAGAGTGGGCGGGTGCTTTTACACCGCTGAAGCGTGGGAACCGGCGTACCCGATCGATACGCCGGTTCCGGGTTCGGTATTATCGCCATCGGTGCCTTCGTCGGGTTCCAGCGAATCGTCTTTATCTTCCCTGGGCGCATCGGGGGGATTCAGCCATTCGGGTTTTGTTTCCTGACCAATCGCATCCTGGTGTCTTTCTTCCTCGGTTTCTGGTTGTAGGTTCATCGTTCTGAGCGTTTTCAGTCTAACCGCAGGCGTTTCGGATTGTTTACCCGGTTTTGATTTCCAGCCGTTTTCCGGTTTTTTATGCCTCCAATTCGGCTTGAATCCCGTTCTGGCAAAACCCCGGCCCGGCGTTTGTCGTTATCACCAGTATGAAGTTGTTTTTGCGCATCCTCCGCTGGGCTATTGTTGTTATTGTTGTCGTCGCCACCGGGTTGCTTGTTGCAGCCCATTGGGTTGAGTCGCGGGATAGCGACGAAGAAATTGCCGAAGATTTTCGTGACGCGCCGGTTCGTCCGGTGGTGCATCGATACAGGGTAAATGATCGGACCATTCGCTACATGGAAACCGACGAACCGGGTCAGGATACGCTGCCGGTGGTGCTGTTCGTGCACGGCGCTCCCAGTTCTTCGTCGTTTTTTTCCAAGTTTTTTAAGGATACGACCCTCCTCCGCCGGGCCCGGCTGGTGGCGGTGGACCGGCCCGGTTACGGATATTCGGACTACGGCCGGGTCGAAACCTCGATTGTCAAACAGGCCCGCTTGCTCCAGCCGCTGATCGACCGGTATCGCAAAGCCCGGTTTTTCATGATCGTCGGCTCGTCGTACGGCGGCTCGGTTTCGGCCCGAATTGCCATGAACAATCCGAATCTGGTCGACCACGTGGTGTTTGTCTCTTCGGCCCTGGGGCCGGGGCTGGAGCACACGTATCCGATTAGTTACTGGATCGACCGGCCGCCTTTGCGCTGGCTCATCCCACCCTTGCTGCGTCTGGCCAACGACGAGAAGCTGGCCCACCACCGTGCCCTGACGGAAATCCTGCCCGACTGGCCCAAAATCAAAGCCGCCGTAACGTTTTTACACGGTCAACGCGACGAGCTGGTTTATCCGACCAACGTGGCTTTTGGCCGCACGCACCTGGTCAATGCCAATTCCAAGGAATTTTTGCTGCCCGAAAACCGCCACGACATCGTTTTCAACAAGCGGGAATACATGACGGAAATTATTGTCAACATTCTGAATACGTACGCTCATTCCGTGAACCCCCGGAATAGTCCGACGCCGGAGTACCTGACCACCACCCATTGATCATGAAAAATTACCAGCTCCGACGACTGTCTGATCAACCGATTGTAACGGCTACGGATGTAAAACCGTCACATCCGCACTTTCAGGTGCTGGGGGCATTCAACCCGGCGGCCTGCCGATTCGGTGACGAAATTCTGTTGTTGCTGCGCGTGGCGGAGGCCGTGGAGCCCAGGCCCGGCACGATTCAGGTTCCCATCGTCCAGGAATTAGGCGGTCACTTTCAACTCGTTATCAAGACATTCCCGGAACCGGAAGGCCCTTACGACCCGCGGATCGTCCAGCTTGGTGATCAAGCCTACCTGACGTCGCTGAGTCACCTGCGACTGGCGCGGAGCCGCGACGGCCTTCACTTCACCGTTGACGAGAAGCCGTTCATCTTCCCCGATCGGGCCGACGAGTCATTTGGTGTGGAAGATGCCCGGATTACCTACCTGGACGGGCACTACTGGATTACCTATACGGCGGTTTCGGAAAACGGGCCGGGCGTTGGCTTAATCACCACGACCGATTTCGTCCACTTCGACCGGAAAGGGATGATCGTTCCTCCTCCCAACAAGGATGCCTGTTTGTTTCCGCAGAAAATCAACGGTTTTTATTACCTGTTGCACCGGCCCATGGTGTCGGATATCGGCAAACCGGCGGTCTGGCTGGCTCGCTCACCGGACGGTGTTCACTGGAGCGATCACCGGTTTTTGTTCGGAGCGACCGGAACGGTCTGGGAACATTTGAAAATCGGCACGGGTCCGGAGCCGCTGCTAACGGACGACGGCTGGCTGGTATGTTACCACGGCACGAGCGTCAATCACGAATATTCGCTGGCGCTGGCCCTCCTGGACCGTGACGATCCGACCCGCGTCCTCGACCGGTCAGCGACACCTCTGTTGATGCCCGAACTACCCTGGGAAAAAGTTGGATTTTTCCCCGAAGTCGTCTTCTCGAACGGTTGGGTTCAGCTACCGGATGGCCGGATCCTGGTGTATTACGGAGCCGCTGATTACTGCGTGGGAGTGGCGGAACTGGTGCGCGGATGAAGCCGGGGTTATTCCCCGCCCGCTTTTAACGTTTCCGCCAATCGATCCCGTTCAGCCTTCAGAGATCTTCTGTTATTTCCAATTTAATGACTTGTTTCAATCCTTCTCCAAATGGATGATGCTCAGCAAGTAGCACAACTGTAACCACAATGTCAAGTTTTATGATAGTTTCAATCCTTCTTCAACTGGATGATGCTCAGCAAGGCGTTAGCTACCCCTTGTTTAACACACTGAAATCTTCTGTAAATGACAACGGCTCCACCACCCGATCCGCAACCGTATTCGAGTTGGGCGACTGGTAGCCGATCAAACGAACCTGCCGGCCCTCGCGCAGGGCTTCGGACAGCCGCTCAATCAGTTGTCCCTGTTGAAGATCGACCAGTCCGTCGGCCAGCGGCAACAGGGTGGACGACAGAAACAGTTTCTGCCGGATGCTGGTCAGCAACGGATGCGTTGGCGAAACTCCCGCCAGTGCGTGCCGCAGCAGTTGGGCTTCCTCCTCCGTAAACCGTGGTTGCTGACGGGTTTCATCCTCGAACAGAAAATACCGGACAGGCTCTCCTTTTCGGTCTACTTCGTAGCCAACCTCCTCCAGAAGCTTGAAATAGCGGTAAACCGTCCGTTTATCAATTTCCAGCGACTGGGCTAATTGATCGACCGTTTTACCCGGCCGCTGTTTGAGGAGACGAATCAATTTAAAGACGCGTAAAAGTTTCTGCTGCTCGGTCATGCCATAAATACTTACTAATGCTAATTATAAAAATAAACTGAGTATTTTAACTTATTTCTAGTTTTCGGTTTTATCCAGGGCACACCCGCCCTATTTCTTCGCCCGACTGGTGGTAGTGCGTGCAGAAGGGGGAACCCAAACCGGGGGTTGGGCCGAATTTCTTCTGAATTTATCTGTACCGGGCTTTGCGGATGATGCGACCAGATACCGGTTTCAACCGCCCAAAAATGCCTGTTTATGCGTTTAGTCCCTGTCAGATCGGGGACATTGATCGTTAAATTGGGGACATCGGACCGGCCTCCGGCCGACAAAAACAGTTTTGCCGGCCGGAGACCACTGTCTGTGGACTTGAACGGCACATCTGGATGATGAAGGACGCGGATGCATTTTGAGGACGGCTTTTTTCGATCGGGTCCCCCAGACCAGTCTCCGTGTAGCCCGCCGGCCGCAACCCGGCCTTTCCCCGGCCTATTTCTTCCGGCATCAGGCCTAATCCTGCCTTGTGGTTCACTTTATTGGACAAAGACCGGTCAGTCTTAAAAAATTATATAAATTCTTAAAATAAACTATCTTTAACGGTGTAATTTCAATCGAAGCCTGTCCACTTACTTGAATAGCGAAAACCGGGTTGCTCCGGCCGTTTGGTTAACTAGCTCTTTTCTATGGAAGTGACTATCAAATGCGGGCCGTTCCCCACTTAACTTTACCATACGATTATTGCCGAAAGACTATTTGATGGTTATACTGTTTGCAACGTGAGAAACTATGAATCCTATCGTACATGGTAAAGCTTTTAGAAAATTGGTTTGACCGTTCGCGACAAGGAGTCGCCTTTTTAAAACCGATCCGTAATCCCCAGAATAACGTTACCGATTTTCGTTGCCAGCTGGTCAATACCGCCTGCGCCCGGATGATCCGCCAAACCGTTGATGAACTTACTGGAAAGCTCCTCAGTGACTTCGTTCCGCCTGAGCATCTGCAGCGGGTCATTGAGCCCCTCATTGCGGTTCTACAGACCGGAAAACCGCAGCAGATCGAGGAGCACTATCAACACGGACACGAGGGCGCCTGGTTTAACCTGAGTCTGAGCGCAATGGACGACCAGGTACTGGTGGAAATTCAGGATATTACCCAGCAAAAAACCGCTGACCACCAGCTTCAGCGACGGCTGGCGATGGAGTCCATCGTATCGAACCTCTCCGTCCGGTTACTGACCCTGGAGAGCAGCGAATTGAATATGGGTATCAGGGAAGCGCTCGCGCAGATCGGCGCCTTTACCGGCGCTGACCGGGCCGCCATTTTCAGCTACTCGGACGATCAGCAACGGGGTAGCTGCACCCACGAGTGGTGCGCACCCGGCATTACGTCCAGCAGTTATAAATTTCAAAATTTACCGGCAACCCTCTTCACCTGGCTGAATCGGCAACTCGGAAAACAGCAGCTTATTCAGCTCGATACCGAAAATATGCCTGCCGAGGCCGCCCCCGAAAAAGCCATTTTCGATTCCATTGCGGTTCGCTCACTCATTGTGGTCCCCCTGATTCGGAATGGCCTTCCCCAGGGCTTTATCGGATTTTATGCCATTGGCCGCCCTAAAGCCTGGGATGAAAAGGACGTATATCTGCTACAGACCTTTAGCACCCTGATTAGCAGTGCGCAGTATCGCCAGCAGCAACAGGCCGCCATCCAGCGGGCGAACCAACGCCTGGCGGGTCTGCGTACCATCGATCAGGCTTTATTAAGCCCGCATTCAGGCGGTCATTCACCCCTGCTGACCGCCTTGCGGCACATTCATGCGCTGGTGCCTTGTAACCGGTTGACGATCTTCCGGATCGACGAAGGAACGGACATCGCAACGGCCGAATACCGCTTAGCCGAAGGCGTCCTGGAGGTAAAACCCGGCCTGGCTTTTCCATCCCACTACCTGACGGATCAGCTACCACCGGACAACCGGGCTCGGTACATGTCTGATTTAAAAGCCGATACTGTTGATTTTCCGCCCGGAGCCAATCTTTTCGACCAAGGCTTCCGTTCGCTCGTCATCATTCCGCTATACCGTTGGCAGGAGTGTATTGGCGCGTTTACCCTCCTGTCCAAAGTTCCTGATTTCTTTACCGAGGAGCACCTGCAGATTGTCCAGGAAGTGGCCAGCCAGCTGGCCTTTGTCCTGAATCAGCAGCAGCAGAATCAGGAACTGAAACAACAAAATGAGATTCTGGAGCGACGCGTGGAAGCCCGTACCCGGGAAATTGGGGAATTATTGGCCCTGCACCAGGCCATTCTGGAGCATGCCGGTCAGGCCATTCTTTCGACCGACATCCACGGGGCCATCCAGACCGCCAATCCGGCCGCTGAAAAACTATTTGGTTACCGCACCGACGAACTGCTCGGCCGCGTTCCCGGGGTTTACCAGGGATCTTCCGACCAGCCCCTGCCTTTCATTTCGTTGGAACACCCTGGCTCCGACAACCTGCCTTCCGCGGTTTTTGACCTTGCCTTAGCCAACCTGCCGTATTGGAATCAGGAATGCCTGGTCATCAGTAAAGAGGGGCGGCAGGTACCGATTCTGCTGGTCATCAGTTCCCTGAAGGATCTCAGTGGAACGCTGATTGGGTATGTAGCCATCGGTACGGACATTTCCGAGCTGAAAGCGGCTGAAACCCAGCTACGGAGTCTGAATCAGCGGTTCCAGTTGGCCACCCAGGCCGTGGGGCAGGGAATCTGGGAGGATGATCTGGAGAAGGGTGAATTGATCTGGGACGAGCGGCTGTGGGAATTGCACGGCATCGAACCCCGCGGGCAGAACTGGAACTTCCAGGAATATTTAAAAATGGTTCATCCGGACGATCGGGCGGCTTTTCTGGCCGACACGCACCAGATCTCGCCAGATGATCGGCTTGCCAATGTCAGCCGGGTGATTCGACCAGATGGTACGATCATCTACGTCGAACACCGGGCCCTGGTGGTCCGAAACCAGCAGGGGCGTCCGATTCGGGTCATCGGTGTGGCCTGGGATGTTACGGCGCGAAAACTGGCCGAAGAAGCACTCCGGGAAAGTGAGGAGCGGTTTCGCCAGATGGCCGAAAACGTGGATGAAGTTTTCTGGATTCATTCCATTGACCCGTTCGAGTTGCTCTATGTCAACCCCGCCTTTGAACGGATCTACGGTTTCTCGGCTCAACGCATTTATGATGATCCGTATTCATTCCTGGATTTGGTCTGGCCGGAAGACCACGCAACAGTTATAGCGGCTTATCAGCGGTACCAGCAAGGCGAAGACGTTTCGATACAATACCGGGTTCGGAAGGCCGATGGTCGGACCAGCTGGCTGAATGTTCGGACCTTTATCCTAAAAGATAGTGCCGGTATTCCGGTCCGTAGTATTGGCATTAGCAGTGATATTACGAGCCAGATCGAAAAAGAATTGGTGTTGCAGCAATCGCTGCAACGGGAACAGGAATTGAATCAGCTCAAGTCGCAATTCGTTTCCATTGCTTCCCACGAATTCCGGACACCCCTGACGACGATCGTCACCAGCGTCTACCTGATGAAGCTGTATCTGGGAAAACCGCCGGAAATAGCCCGCCCCACGATGGAGAAGCACCTGAATTTGATTGACCAACAGGCCCAGAACGTGAACGAACTACTTTCGGACCTGCTTAGTATCGGTGCCCTGGAAGCGGGGAAAGTCGCTTTCCAGCCGCTCTGGGTCGATGTGCTGGCCCTGTGTCAACAGATCATTGCCAACCATTTCAGCCACCAGCCCGATGGGCGAACCGTTCGGACGTCGTTTGCGGGCCAGCCCTATTCCGCTTACCTGGACGAGAAGCTGATCGGTCAGGTACTGGTCAATCTGCTGGCGAATGCCTTTAAATTCGCCCAGGAAGAACCCCGGCTGGCGATCCGGTTTGAACCGGAAACGGTGATCATTGACGTCATCGATACGGGCATGGGCATACCGGCCGGTGACCTTCCGGATTTGTTTGAGCCGTTTTTCCGGGCCCGCAATTCCACCGCCATTCAAGGTACCGGGTTGGGGCTGGCCATTGCCCGCCAGTATGTCGAGCTGCACGGCGGTACGCTGACGGTGCAGAGCCAGGAAAACCAAGGATCCACTTTTACCATCACGTTAGCCCGTGATCTACGGGACTAAATACAGGATGGTTTCCCTTTTCTGAAATTCAATTCAACTCCTATTTGATCGTATGGCTCCCAAAATCTTATATATTGAGGACGAGATCCACATTCGGGACAATATAGCAGACATCTTAAGGGCATACGGTTACGAGGTAGCAACGGTCGCCAATGGCCAGGAAGGCATCCGTCAGGCGATGATAACCCCTCCGGATCTGATTCTCTGCGATATTCGCATGCCGGAAATGGATGGTTACCAGGTGCTGGAAGCTATTCGTTCGAACCGGTCACTGACCATGATTCCCTTTATTTTTCTGACGGCCCGGACGGAAGAACTGGATATACGCCGGGGCATGGTCGCAGGGGCGGATGATTACCTGAAAAAGCCTTTTGCCATAGAAAGCCTGTTGCAAACGATCAAGAGCCGGTTGCAGCGGGAAGCCCAGCGAAAAACCGACTTGCAGAATCGTCTGGAAGAGATTCGACAGACGGCCACCACGGTCACGAATCATGAATACAACACCCCCCTCAACGGGATTCTGGGGTTCGCTACGCTGTTGATCGATCATTATGACGAGTATAAGCCGGAAGACCGTTTAGCCATGCTGAGGCTGATTAAAACCAGCGGTTTACGCCTGAAACGGTCGTTGGATAACCTGCGGCTGATCGACACGTTGCGCAACCTGGAACCCGGGCATTCCGTGCGCTCTTTTTATACATCCGGAACGGCTCGACTGGATGCCCCGTTTGTTAAACAGTGTCTCGACCAGATCAATGAGCGGTACGATCAGGAAGGGCGGGTTCAACTGGCGTTGGCCAGTGACCAGCTGGCCCTTTCGACCGGGAGCCTGGGGATCATTCTGGAAGAACTCATCGACAATGCCTATAAATTCTCGGACGGATCCCGACCCATTGAGATTACCGGTTGCCGGGAAGGAACGAAGTACAAACTGACTTTTTTGAACCAGGGGCAACCCTTTAAACACGACGACATTGCCCGCATCAACCCGTTTATCCAGTTCGACCGCCAGCAGTATGAACAACAAGGTTTTGGACTGGGGCTGGCAATCGTCAAAAAACTGCTGGACCTGAATCAAGGGACGCTGGCAATCGAAAGTCGGCCGCACGGCCTAACGGAAGTCACGGTGCTTTTTCACCGCCTTATTGATCAGGAGGCCTCCTGATCGCCCGCCCGAAAAAACCGTATCGTGCCGAGGCCGCGAAACAGCAGCGTTTATCGCCTGTGGCTTCGCGGCCTCGGCACGAACTAAGATGGGCACATTCCATCAAGACGACATCAAATGGAATCCGGTGGATCGACCAATCAGGTCAGAAAGCCCACCACCAGATCCACTTCCAGAACCCGGGCAATCTTCGATAAGGTGCCAATGGTGAGCTGATGCCCATTCTTTTCGAATTTATTGACGGTTGGGGTTGATACGCCCAGTTTCAGCGCCAGATCTTTCTGCGTGAGATCGGCTTTTAAGCGGGCTTCGCGGATCAGGTTACCGACTTGTTGCAACGACAGCTCCGGGTCGGATGCTTTTACCAGAATGGACGTTGAATGAACCATGGCATCGTTTGAATTCGACAGTCATTTTTATGGTAGCTTTCACCACTACCCGGATCATTAAAGGGCTAGATCACCGGCGGCCTCGGGTTGATACAGAATAGCATCAATCTGAATTTTCACCGTTCGGGCCGGGGTGCTCAGACTAACCTGATCGCCCTTTTTACAACCCAGTAAAGCCGTAGCCAGGGGGGCGAAGATCGAAATCTGGCGCTGGGCAATGTTCGCCTGCTCGGGATAGACCAGGCGAACATTCAGCGTTTTCTGGTCGTCGAGATACCGGATTTTCACCAGTGAATTCATCGTCACCACATCCGCCGGTATGTCGGTAGGCTCCAGCAGCGTGGCCTGGCTCACCCCCATCAGTAAGGTCCTGATGTGTTTGAAGGAGGCATTGGGATCGGCTTTGGCTTTCGTCACCCGATCGATAAGTCGTTGATAATCCAGTTTATTAATGATTAAATTTGTCATTTTCATGCGGTTTAAATTGATGAACGTGTTTCAGACCTTTCTCAGCACGCAGCTAATTAAGGTGGAAGGCCTCAGCCTCCGTTCGGTTGAGGTTATGAATAATATTCAGAATGATCAGGCCCATGATGACCGCAATGGCAATCTGCAAGGTAGAGTTCGCATAAAAGTGGAGTGCGTCCGTATGCGATTTCTTCCGGAACTCCTCTCCTACCACCGACTGAATCCGGGCCAGATCATGAAGATGGGTCACGCCCTGCTGAAAGAGAACCGCCCCGGGTCCCTTGAAGGTGTGACTGGCCGCTTCGATTTGGTCGGAGCTTCCTTGCTGTAAAACGGTTTTTTCCAGTTTCCGATAGTCGGCCAGGACGGTTTTGATCGCCAGCAGGCTTTTTTGCTCCTCCGCCACCAGCTTCGTTTTTTCGAATTGGCCGATGCTTTGTTCAATCCCGGCATCATATTCTTTCAGCCGGGCTTCCGTGATTCGCGCACTGCTTTTATTGGGGGCCATCAGCCAGGTTTCCAGGAGGTGCCTCTTGGCGTGAAATTTTTCACTCAGATACACCATTTCGACGGCGGGTTCCAGCCGGTCGGTATACACCGATCCCAACGCCTGATCCACTTCCTGCATCGTACTACGCATACTCAGCGATGTGAGTATGACCGCGACCATAACGGGCAAAAGCAGCAGAGCCGCTTTGAGTTTTTGCTGAGCTATTCCTGATAGTTTCATCGTTAAAATGTTTAGCCAGGTTTCCACCGGCGGTTAATAACTGATCACATTGAACCCCGGAAAGCACCCGCTTTGGCGGGGGAGCGGCCGCATTACCGTCCGCAAACGGTTTTTGAAACCGGCACCATCGCAAGAGTTGCACCCGCTCAGGGCGGGACAGAAAACCCAGCAGTTTGCGGAGTTCCTTCCGGAAAAGTTTACGGTCGAATCCGACCTTTCCCAAAACCAATTGACTGTATTCAAACCAGGACATGATTGCATAGGGTTAGGTTTATCAATGAGAATCGGCCAGCTGCAGGCCGAAACGTCTTTCTTCGCAAGTGGGGTATACGCTTCCGTACGTTGCCATTTGCTCATACATCGCGTAATCCGAAGGTTGTAAATGCATCCGCAAATAATCCTTCAGGCGATAATCGCGCTTTTCCAGCCAATATTGTCGAAAGGCGTTGACCGCCCGACAGGCCTCAAATCCCAGTTCTTCGTAAAACTCCCGCTCGCCCGGCGGGCGGGTCCCCAACCAGTCCCGGTAGTCCGTGGTGGTAGGTTCAAACGGCCAGGGCGCGGCTAAAAAATAAAAGGCAATTAGGGGCCCAATCCGTTGGTAGGGCTCGAATTTCCAGATTTGTGGTTGCATAGCGAGTCCATTTATTCGTTTATAAGAACCGTCTTCCTTATTCAAATGCCTAACCACAGGGGCTGGCGATTGGGCATCAGAGCGTGATCCTGTTTTAAGAACCATTTTTGATAGAACCAATAGCCCGTTCCCACCAAAGCACTGGCCAGCAGCGGGATAGTCACCCGGCCTACTACGGGCATTCGCTTGCGGGTTAGGGGCACTTCTTTCTGCTCTTTTATCGCAAAAGTTGTTTATTAGATTTTGCAATTGTAAATTTACAACTGTAAAATCAAAGAAGCAAATAAAATGACGTATATCAGTGCTCAACCGCGCCTAACCGATTCCTGGGACGATATTTGTTATCCGGTTCAGTCCGTCTGGCTGACCGATTTATTACCGGACTATGATATTGTGGCCACGGATCGGCAGCAATTAATTGTTGGGCAGATCAATGGAGGGCGGAATACCATCTTTGGTATTCAGAGTGCCGATTATGCCATTATTCCCAATGCGGTCATCCGGGAAGTGGTCGATGAGCTGATTCCTCAGTATACTCTGCTGGTGCAATATACGACGACCGGGGAGTTTAGTATTAATATTGTGCTGCCGGAAGAATTCCGCGTGGGTCAGGAAGCCTTGCACCGTAGCCTGATTCTGACGAATAGTTATAACGGCAAGACCCCTTTCAGCATTCAGGGGCAGTCGCTGATTACGCTGCTCAATCCGGATGCAATGCTGCGCAGCAGCATGTACCGGACCATTTGCCAGAATGGGCTCTTAGGATGGGCGGATCATTTTGACGATATGTCCGCTTACCAGTCCTGGCTGAAAGACTGGGATGCTTCCAGTCAAAAGCCGCGTATTCCCAAAAACCGCCCGACCCCCGGTAAAACCAGCCGCCCCAGTCCGGGCATTCGCACCATTCACCATAGCGAGCTGACCATCGAGGTCTTCCGCCAGCACCTGCACGATTTGCTGGGCGAACACCTCAAGCCGGAGCCGACACTGACGCCTTCCATCTACCGCCGGCTCCAGCAGGCTAAGCTGGGCCGCCGTGACCAGGATCTGCTGCGGCAGTTGTCGGTCCCGGCCCAACTGGCCAAACAGGCCCGGGAGCGGTTACGGATGGAAGAACAGCTGCTGGACGTCGATCCTACGTACTGGTTACTCTATAACGCGGTCAACTACGCGCTGTTTACCAGCCGGAGCAGCCTGACCCTCAATGATCGTTACCGGCTCGATGAGCGGGTTTTTCATCAACTGGCAGCCCGGGCTTTTGCCTGACCAGGCTGTGATCCAACTGCCCGGTCAGGCAACCGTTTGCCCGGGCTTATTTTTCTACCGTATGAATCCTTTTAAAATAAATCGAATTGCCGTGCTGACTTCCGGAGGAGACGCACCGGGAATGAATGCCTGCATTCGGGCGGTTGTCCGGGGAGGCATCTATCATGGCCTGGAGGTTATCGGCGTCCGTCGGGGCTATAGCGGGCTGGTTGCCGGCGATGTTTTCTCCCTGAGTTCGCACTCGGTGAGCAATAGCATTCAACGCGGTGGCACGATGCTGAAATCGGCCCGCAGCCCGGAATTTTTAACGGCGGAAGGCCGGAAAAAAGCCTATGAGCAACTCATTGAGATCGGCGCCCAGGCCCTGATTGTCATTGGTGGCAACGGAACCTTCCAGGGTGCTCTGCACTTCTTCGAGGAACACCAGTTTCCGGTCATTGGCGTACCGGGCACCATCGACAATGATTTATCGGGAACCGATTATACCATTGGCTACGATACCGCCGTCAACACCGCCCTGGAAGCCATTGATAAAATCCGCGACACGGCGGATTCGCACGAGCGCATCTTTTTAATCGAGGTGATGGGCCGCGACTCAGGCTATATTGCCCTGCAATCGGGCCTGGCCGGAGGAGCCGAGATGATCATGGTACCCGAAATCATGCTGTCCACGAGCGAAATCATCCAGACGCTGAAACAGCGCAAAACAGGGTCCAAATCCTCTTCCATCATTATCGTGGCGGAAGGCGAACAGAAAAATACGGCCGCCCGGCTGGCCGATCAGATTCGTCATCAGATTGATTTTGAGTTTGATATCCGCGTCACCACGCTGGGCCATATCCAGCGCGGTGGGAGTCCCAGTGCGCAAGACCGACTCCTGGGCAGTCGGTTGGGCTTAGGTGCCCTGGAAGGCCTGCTGATGGGCAAAAAGAATGTCATGGTCGGCCTTGTCAACCACCAGCTCACCTATACCCCGCTGAAGGAAGCGATTGAACAGAAAAAACCGATCCACCGCGATTTGCTGCGAATGATCGAGATATTAAGGGTATAGGCAAGCGTTTAGGGTCGGCTTCCGGCGACGAACGCGGTATCATTGTAGTTTTTTAAAAATTTCCTGCATCGTTTCAGGGTCAAGGCTGGCCATTTCAATCAGCGTTAATGACTTGACCATGTTGAGGGTCGACGTCTTGTACTCCTGAAAGTGCGGTGTTTTTAAATGGGCCTGGTAGGCAGCCTGGCTGGCGTAAATTTCAACCAGCCGGATTTGGGTGGGATTTTCCTTCTGATACATCGGAAAAATAGCAAGCACCCCTGGTTCCAGTTTGACCGATGCGGCCGCTTCCGTGGTAAGGATGGCTTTATAGTCTTCCAAATGCTGGGGCGCAATCTCCAGTTCAGCGATGCGCACCATCATATCCGGTTCGATGAGCGGGGCAATCGGCCGGCCCAGCAATTTCCGGAGTGCATTTGCCTGGGTGCGGCTGACAAACTGTTCGATTAACCCGGCCACCTGCCCCAACTGGTTTTCGGTAAGCCCGGTCGTCAGTCCTATTTTCAGATGCGACTGCAATTGGGAATCCACGCCCGGCATGGCGGCTAAGGCGGACAGGGTGACCAACTCCCGCTGCTGGTAGGTCAGCACATCGCTGTCGAATACGTCGGCAAAAAGATGTTCCTTTAAGAAGGCATCAATTCGCGGGGCAAATTCACCAAAACCGGGGGCCGGTTTGGGTTGTGGCGTTTTAGTCAGGGCTTCCAGCACTTTCCTTCCCCGTTCGTAAGGGTCGGATCGGTCGGCGTTCCAGCGGGCTTCCCTGCCCGCTGGATCCTGAATGCCCTTCGCTTTGCGTTCTTCCAATACCGCCATAAACGTATTGATACCGTTCAGGCTTCGGGGAAAACCGCAATAGGCGTATAAGTGCACCAAGACTTCCTTGATTTCGTTGACCGTAAGCCCCGCATCAAGCCCTGCGCCCAATTGCCCGTTCAACCTTTCCAGCTCACCGGTGGCGGTTAAGGCCGCAATGGCGACCAGGCGTTGCTGTTGAGGGGTTAAGTCCGGAAGGGCAACGGGCACGGACTGGGCATTCATGGCGGTTGTCGCCAGGAGGAGAAGCCCAAGCGGTATTCCGGGCAGCCATTTGATTTTGCTCATCGTGGGTATTCGTTTAGGGCCGGATGACAGACCCGAAGCCGGTCATTCATGCACTGGTTTTGCAAGAAACAAACCGGGCGCCAACAGCTTCACCAGACTACCCGAACCCGGGGGTTATAACTTGCCGATGGCTCGCCATATGGCTAGTTCCTCGCTGAACCGGTTGTTAAGGACCTCGCATTGCGTATCAATTCGCAGGGTCGGCCGGTCGTTGAGGTTGTAGGCGGGCCAGGTAGGGGTGTCTTTCGCTGCCGGTTTGCCAGTCCGGGCGAAGGTCGTCCATAACTCGGCGAAATGATGAGAGGCCACAAACCGTTCGGGCCGGTTGCCGCCAAAAAAGCTCTCCTTCGGCTCGGAACCGTCGCGGGGCGGAATCTCATTATTAAACTTGAACGAAATATCCATGGCGTGCGGAGTACCCATTGGATAATCGGTACCCGGGATTTTTTTCTCGGACTTGTAGCCAAAATTATAGAGGTAAACCGGGGCGCCCCCCTGGCGTGCCTTTTTCTCCGCAATATCCACCGATCCCAGGCCCATCATGGTAATGGAGGAAATAGCGACAAAAATCTCCGGGGCCGAAGCCGTAGGATTGGCGTTTCGGTAGGCTGCGATAATGCGGGGTGTATCGTTGCCGTACTGCGGCTCCAGTTTTTTGAAAAGACCCTCAAAATCAAGCTTAAACGATTCCGTATCTTTCCGTTCCCAGGCGAAGAATGTATACTCATCCTCATTCCAGCCGACCAGCAGCGGTTTGTTCCGGGAGAGGTCCGGGGCCGCCGGATCAAACGGGTGCCGGGGCAGCACCTTGCCATCGACCACTGGCCCAAAACCGCCGATACGCCCTTGGGTACCGGCTTTCCGGTTTTTGTCAAGAAACGGAGCGACCGACGGTAGTTTGGTTTGAATAGCCAACAGATCAGCCGCTGGAACCGCCAGCAATTTCCGCCAGTCTTTCGGCGCAATGGCTAATTCTTTCAACAGCATGGCCGTGGTCTGCGCGGCCGTTTCCCGGGGCGTCATCCGAACCCCCGGGCCGCTTTCGATGGATGCCTTGTTGAAATACGGAGCCGCTTCCGGCATGGCATACAAACAGGAGGTTTTGGCCCCTCCGCCCGATTCACCAAAAATCATCACATTGGCCGGATCCCCGCCAAAACCGGCAATGTTTTCCTTCACCCATTTCAAACCGGCCACAATATCCAGTAACCCCATGTTACCAGAACCGGCATACTCAGGCCCGGCAATTTCATCCAGGTACAGAAACCCCAGCAAACCCAGGCGGTGATTGGTTTCCACGACCACCACATCAAAATTCCGGGCCAGGTTGGACCCGTCCTGACTGGCGGAAGCGCCCGAACCAATGACAAAACCGCCCCCGTGGCTGTAAAACATGACCGGACGTTTGCGGTTGTCGTTCGCCGGAGTCCAGACATTCAGAAAAAGACAGTCTTCCGACGGCGCAGGCTCATTCCGGCGGGGGGGCTGAATCGCCGGTGGGCCGACTTGCAGGGTATCCCGCGTGCCGGTCCAGGGCTCCAACGGGGCCGGGCACCGAAACCGCCGGTCGCCGGACGTCCTTCCCGCGTAGGGAATGCCTTTAAACAGATTTACCCCGTCTTTCCGGAGGCCTCGAACTCGGCCGTGCGTCGTTTCCGTTTCGACAAATTCATCCTGCCTGCCTCCGAACGGAAACGCATAAGCGGGCACCGAAACGGCTGCGGTAGCCAATGATAACTGGGTTAAAAAATCCCGTCTGCCAATCAGCGACATCGTTTATGTACGTAAGGAAGTTGTGCATAACCGTAAGCGCAAAAAGCCAGAAAAATACTCTAGTCGGGTCCGGTCACTTTTCCCACGGGCGCTGCAAAATCATGCCCAGGATAACCCGTCCGATTCCGATCTTACCCACACGTTCTGAATTCCCCTTCCGGGCCCGGAAACCCTTTTCCGAAATGGGCATCCAGGTGTTGTCGGTCGGTTTTCGATAGCGGGCTTCATTCGGGCGCTACGGGCACTCGTCTGGGTTGGGCAACGACCCCCTGACTAAAAAGTGAACAGACGATAAAGCCGAGAAAAAAAATCCGCTACCGGGCTGAAACGCAAAAGCGTGGCTTGGTGAGCTGCTTTTCATTACTTTTATACTATGGAAAACCTTGAATCCTTTCTCAACCTCAACCGGCAAAACAACAAACTTTCCATCCGCCTTATTTCGCCTACGTTTGGGCACCTCCCTCCTGCAATTGCCCAACAGTTTGGCCTTACACACCGCAAACCGCACTATTTTTTTCTCTTTATGCTGGCTGGCCACACCCGGCACGGCGTCGATCTCCAGCAATTCGACATCAGGGCCAATGAACTCCTGTTCATTCTGCCGCACCAAATTCACCGGCTTCCCGCCACGAAAGAAGGAACCGACTATTTCAAGCTGGGTTTTGATGCCGACTGCCTTTCCCGCCTACCCAAACAATACCCCTTCCTCGTCAACCCGTTCAACCAGCAAAAAATACAATTTACCGCATCGGCAGCAGCCCGGGTCAAAGCGATCTTCGAACTGCTGCTCAATTTATTAAGCACCGTCGACACGGAACCGGAGCTGATCCTGGCCCACCTCAATAGCCTGTTAACCGAAATCGACCGGGCTTATTTTGCCACCGAAAAAGGTCCCGCCGACGACAAACTCTCCCACTACATCCGCTTCAAACTCTTCGTCGAAGACAACCTGACCGATCATACGACCATCCAAGAAATTGCCCATACGCTGGCTCTCAACACCAATAGTTTATACGCCATCGTAAAGCACTACTCCGGTCTTTCTCCCAAAGCGTTCATTACCAACCGGCTGATCCTGGAAGCCAAACGCCGTCTCTACTATGCGGAAAGTTCCATCAAGGAGCTGGCCTACGACCTGGGGTTCAATGACCCGGATTACTTTTCCCGTCTGTTTAAAAAAGTAACGGGCCAAACCGTGGCCACCTTCGTTCAGGATTTGTCCGGGAACTAATCCGTTTTGTCCAGCTTCTTCCCGGCGGCTCTCCTGACCTTTGTCGCATACTAAAAAACAAGATGATGAACAGGAAACTAGGAACAAACGGCCCGCTGGTATCGGCCATCGGATTAGGCTGCATGAGCATGTCGGGGGCGTACGGGCAAAGCGACGATAATGAATCCATCGCTACCATCGAAAGAGCCCTCGAACTGGGCCATAATTTTCTGGATACGGCCGATTATTACCGGATCGGCCATAACGAGGAGCTCATTGCGCAGGCCATTAAAGGCAAACGGGACAAAGCTTTTCTTTCGGTAAAAACCGGTCAGCTGGTAGCCCCCGGCCCGAATGGAGCGGTGGGACCGGGCCCGGTCAGCGGCCATCCTGACTACCTTCGCCATGCGGTTTTGTATAGCCTCCGCCGTCTCAAAACCGACTACATCGACCTCTACACCCAGGCCCGGGTTGATCCCAACATTCCGATCGAAGAAACGGTCGGTGCCCTGGCTGACTTAGCGCAAAAAGGGGTGATTCGGTATATCGGCCTCTCGGAAGCATCGGCCGATTCGATCCGGAAGGCGGCTGCCGTCCATCCCATCACGGCCTTACAGATCGAATATTCGCTCTGGAGCCGCGATATCGAAGCCGAAGTACTGCCAACGATTCGCGAACTGGGGATCGGGCTGGTAGCCTACGCTCCGCTAAGCCGGGGTTTTCTAAGCGGTGAAATCAAAACGCCCGACGACCTCAAGGACAGCCGCGTCAACATGCCCCGCTACCAGGGTGAGAATTTTTACAAAAATCTGGCGCTGGTCGAAGCCGTTAAAACGCTGGCCACTGAAAAAGGCTGTACGCCCGCCCAGCTAGCGATTGCGTGGGTGTTGGCGCAGGGGGATGATATCATTACCATTCCCGGTACCAAACGGATCACGTATCTGGAGGAAAACCGGGCAGCCGAACGGGTGAAACTCACCCGGCAGGACCTGCAACGCATTGAAGCGATCCTGCCCGCCGGAATCGTTTCGGGCGCCCGCTACCCGGAACGGTTTATGAATGCCCTGAATCGGTAAACGATCCTTTCCCGGCCGCGGAGGGAAGTGCGTGTCCTTCCCTCCGCGACAGGAAGCCACCGAATGAGCGGGCCACTGGTCGGCTCCCGAGCAACTTGCCAAAAGCGTAACGCCAGGAAATAGCCCGACCGGTTTACGTTAAAGCCTGTTTTTACGCTGTTACCGCACGGGAACCGGTTTCTCAAAATCGGCCTTCATCTGGGTGGGCAACTGGAAAACCTGTCCTTTCCGGTTGCAGAAATACAGGGACGAAGCCGATGCCTGCCGGGCGTTCCCATCCGCCCAGAAGGCGTAAAAATCGGGATGGGCCGCCACCGGACGGCGCGGATACGCCTGGTTGCGGTTCGTGTTGTGCGTAATGGCTTTCACCTTCTTCCAGCTCTTGCCCTGATTGCGGCTTTCCAGCATCACCAGATCGCCCCCGGTTCCGTACGGTTGTGCCCCGGCTTCGGCCGGACCAATAATGCGCCAGGTATTTCCTTCCAGGTAAAGCGACCCCATGTCGTAATTGTGATCCGATTCGGTCACCGGCTGAACCCGCCACTCTTTGCCGGTCCAGTGCGCGATAGTCCAAACGTACGGGCCGTTTTTAGGGCCGGGCTCGGGTCCTTTGCTGGTGACGTAAAGAATAACCGGGCGACCGGCTTCGTCGTAATTCACATCGCTGATGTACGCATTCAGTCCCTGACTTTTATACTCTTTCACCAGCGCCGGATTGCTGATTTCCGAAAAGGGTAACTGAACGGTTTTGCCATCGGCAGTATGCCAGGTTTTGCCAAAATCATCGGTTTCAACGTAATAGACATTCGTGCGATAATCCAGTCCCGCGCCCACTTTCGTGTTCGGGTGGTAATTGAAGGCGCTGCCGATTTTGTTCCCCCGCTGCGCACTGCTCTGGTAATGCCCTTCCTCGATGGTGCCAATGTCCTGCCAGGCCGACCACGTAATGCCGTCCGGACTGGTGATGGCCGCCGTGGTCCGCCGGGGCTTTTTGGCACCGTAGAGCAACATCCCCCGGTCGTAATGGGTCATCAGGCCCAGAAAACCGCTGCCATTCTGGTAATAGATCTGGAGATAGGAAAAGTTGTCGAACGGCACCTGCTGCCCTTTTTCGTCCCGGCGCGTGGCCTCGATTTTCTCGAAGGCATCGATGCTGTACGGCTGGCGGCTCCGGTGAATGAACGACGGCCGTTCGGTGCCGTGGGAGGTCGAAAAAATCCAGATGTACCCCTGTGCATCGATCTGAATGACCGGATTGTCGTGGGCATCGTCGGTTTTCTTGTTCAGCAAGAGCGTCGGTTTCGAAACCATACCGGTTTTATGATCGAACACCCCAACCATATGGCAAAGCTCGCGGGAAGTCGAATCGGTCACCCCACCGTAGCAGAAAAACGTCCTGTTAACCGCCGGGGCATACACCGAAAACGGATAGTGATTGGCCGGATACGTCCCCAAACCGCCACTGTACTTGTAAGCGTATTCGTTTTTCGTGGGGCCGATGTAGTACCAGATGCCCTTGTAACCGTCGGCTTTCTGGCCGATTTGGCTATGCGCCGGCTGGATGAGCGTCGTCAGACCCAACCAGCCGGCCAGACCGATGAAAATTCGTTGTTTCATAAAAGGGGAATATTCCAACTGATTACTCATTCGGATTCTGTTTCAGGCCCGGCGTGGCGTCGAAGGCCGTCAACAGAATGGAAAACAAAGCGTGATACGGCTGAATGGTTTCTCTGGTGAGGCAGAAAAAAGCCGGTAATGTTGCTGCATAAGCCGGGCAAAAGCATCCTTAGCGCCATTTTTCACCGCGATCCATTCCTCCCGGTCCATCGCCTGTGGGGAGAAGGAGCGGTTGTCTTTCGACGAAATGGGCGTACTTCTGAAAACGGCCATGGCAGACAAATATCTTCCTTAAGGCAGAAGTTGATCAATTTTAACATTCAATGAGCTAGTTTTTATAAAACCTCGTCTGACAAAGTCATGCCCCCGGACCTGCTGCCCGGGTCAGCTTTGTAAAACCGGCCTTTGCAAACGGTTCGGTGTGTAGCCCGGGCCGTGTTTTCAAACCGCACCGACGCCCGCTGGTACGGCTGAGCGGTGATCTGTGCATACTCATTGCATTTTTTAGTAGTAGGTTTCAAAAAAAATGCCTTATAAGAAGGAGATCGACCAGTTCCAAACAATCATTCATTCTAATGGATTCAAGAAGAGAGTTTCTTAAAAAAGCGGCCTTATTGTCGGGCGGGGTTGGGATAGCGGGCTTGTTCCCCGAATCGATCCAGAAGGCGATGGCCATCAACCCGGCGGCTAATTCCACCTACCTGGACGCGGAACACGTGGTAATTCTGATGCAGGAAAACCGCTCTTTTGACCACACCTACGGAAAATTGCAAGGGGTTCGCGGTTTTAACGATCCGCGGGCGATCTCACTACCGAACAAAAATAAAGTCTGGTTACAGACCGACAACAAAGGGGACACTTACGCGCCGTTTCGGTTGAATATCAAGGACACCAAGGCTACCTGGATGCACGATCTGCCGCACTCCCGGGAGTCGCAGGTAGATGCCTATAACGGCGGGAAATACGATAAATGGCTCACCTCGAAGCGGTCTGGCCATAAGGAGTATGCCGACATGCCGCTGACGCTCGGCCACTACGATCGGGAAGATATTCCGTTCTATTACGCCCTGGCGGATGCGTTTACGGTTTGCGATCAGAATTTCTGCTCCTCCATGACACCCACCCATCCGAACCGCTACTATCTCTGGTCGGGCACCATCCGGGAGCAGGCGACCATGGATTCGCTGGCGGTGGTGCGCAACAGCTATTTCTCGTATAATAAGCCGGTTAAGTGGAAAACCTTTCCGGAACGGCTGGAAGAAGCCGGTATTTCCTGGGCCTTTTACCAGAATGAGGTGAGCGCCGTGATGCAGTTTAATACAGCCGTGGGTTCCTGGCTGGGAAATTTTGGCTGCAATCCGCTGGAAAGACATGCCCAGTATAACGTCAAATTCTCGCAGCAATACCGTCATTTTATTCAGCTTGAGATTGAAAAGTTAAAAAAACAACTGCCTGAATCGGAGAAGCAACTGGCCGCAGCCACGGGCGACGAGAAGGAGAAGCTCGCCAAAATGCACGAGGGTAAGCGGGCGATGCTGGAAAAATACGAAGCCGAACTGATTCAGTATAGTGCCGAGAACTTTAAAAAGTTGTCCGCCATTGAGCAGGGCATTCATAACCGGGCGTTTGTTACCAACGTCAAAGATCCCGATTATCTCAAATTGAGTACCATTTCCTATCAGAATGGCGCGGAACAGCAAAAGGTCGATGTGCCGAAAAGTGATATTTTCTACCAGTTTCGGAAGGATGTCAACGAAGGCAAGCTGCCAACGGTTTCGTACCTGACGGCGCCCCAGAACTTTTCCGATCACCCCTCCGCCCCCTGGTACGGTGCCTGGTTTGTATCGGAGATTCTGGATATTCTGACGAAGGACCCGGAGGTCTGGAAAAAGACGATTTTTATCCTCTGTTATGACGAAAACGACGGCTACTACGACCACGTTCCGCCGTTTTCCATCCCCAATCCCTTGAAGGAAAATACGGGAAAAGTATCGGCTGGCATTGATACCAAAGCCGAATACGTGACGCTTGAACAGGATTTATCCCAGGTTCCGAAGGCTAATGCGCGGGAAGGGGCCATCGGTCTTGGTTTCCGGGTGCCGCTGGTCGTGGCTTCGCCCTGGTCGCGCGGGGGGAAAGTGAATTCCCAGGTTTTTGACCATACCTCCATCATTCAGTTTTTGGAAGAATTTACGAGTCACAAAGCTAAAAAGCCGATCAAAGAAACCAACATTACCGAATGGCGGAGGACGGTTTGCGGGAATATCAGTACGGTTTTTCAGCCGTATGACCCCTCTGCCTACCAAAAACCGAAACCGGTCAACCGGGACGAAATTGTAACCACCATTCACAAGGCGAAATTCAAAGAAGCCCCGGCCAATTTTAAACCCCTTAGTCCGAACGACATTACAGCGATCAATCAAAATCCGGCCACTTCTCCGAACCTGCCCAAACAGGAACCGGGCTCCCGCCCGTCCTGCGCGATTCCGTATGAACTCTACGTTGAAGGCGCATTGGCGGAAGATCGGCGGACATTTACTATCGGTCTGAAGGCTGCCAACCGGGTATTTGGCAAAAAAGCCGCCGGTTCGCCCTTCCTGATTTATGCGATGAATCCCTACCAAAATGATCCGTTGAACGTACGGAATTACGCGGTGCGGGCGGGCGACAAGCTGACCGATACCTGGGATCTGGCCGATTTTGAAGGAGGGAAATACCACCTCCGGGTGTACGGACCGAATGGTTTTTTCAGGGAGTTTGCCGGCGACGGAAACGATGTGGCTATTCAGACCGCCTGTACCTATGTTCTGGATAAAACCGGCAAACCTACCGGCGATTTGCAAGTTGAGGTTCAAAACCGAGATAAAACCGCTCACACCGTACACATTATCGACAACGCTTACCAGCAAAAACCAATCGAACTGAAGGTGACGGCCAACGGATCGGCGCGGGCGACAGTCCGGCTTTCTCCCAGTCACGGCTGGTATGATTTCAATGTAAAAGTTGGGCAAACACAAACCGTCAAACGGTTTGCCGGTCATGTCGAAACCGGGAAAGAAAGCACCACTGATCCCGCTATGGGACGCGCCTGAACCCGTACCGAACGTGCCGTTCCCGGACCTGAGAACGGCACGTTGGTTTCACCCTATTGAGGGATTCGGGAAGGGTATTTTCTGATCAACTCAATCACGGAATTTGGGTCTGACAAACCGGCTGCGCTTGAATGAGTCAGGATGGGCACGGATAACATTACCGCCTTTTCAGATTTATTCAACGCTACGGTTTTGGGTAATGCTGAAACAAGCTCCGGGAGCCGGGAACTTCTATTCGCTCTTCAGGACTTTCGCCGGATTACTCCGCGCGGCCTTGATCGTCTGCGATCCGATCAGCAGGATGGCGATCAGCAAAACCGCCAGCAGGCCAACAAACAACTCGGCCACCTGCACGGGGGTGTGGTACGGGAAGCGGGTGAGCACCACGTTTTCGAAGAACAAGTACGTGATGGGGAGGGCGATGAGGGCCGAGATCGACAGCAGGATAAGAAAACCGCGGCTTAATAAGTAGACCAGGTTGCCGGAGCTGGCGCCCATCACTTTGCGGATGGCAATCTCCTTCCGTCGGGTTTCGGTCGTGAACACCACCATACCAAACAAGCCCATCGATGCAATCGAAATGGCCAGGAAGGAAAGAAAGCCAATGATCCTGATCAGGACGGAAAATTCGCTGTAGGCCTCTTCGATGGCTTCGTCATAGAATTGGGCCCGAAAGGGATGAGCCCGGTCGATCTTTTTCCAGGTCGACTCGATCTTGGCCAGGGTGGCCGGCATGTCATTGCTTCGTAGTTTGACATTGATGATAGCCCGGTTTTCGGGTGTCCACGGCATGAAGGCGACCGGCTCGATGAGGTTGTCGACCTTGCCATAGTGAAAATCTTTCATGACGCCAACAATGGTCATCCTGCGACTGTTTACGTGGAAACTACTGAATGTAACCTCCTCCCCGATGGCTTTCTGAGGATCATTGCCTGCAATGTTCAATCGTTTTAAGACCTGCTGGTTAACGATCACTTCGGTGGCCGCGCTGGCGGTCGTGGGTCGTGCCCTGAAATTCCCCCCGGCAATGAGCTTGTATTCATGCAGCTCCAGGTAGTTTTCGTCGACGTGGTTGGTGAGCACCAGCGCGGAGTCGCGCGAATCGTTGTATTTCATAAAACCGCCCCAGGCATTCCCCACACTGGTGATGATGAACGACCGCGACAGTCCCGTTACTTCCGGCATCTCGCTCAGTTCTTTGAGAAGCACATCCGGTTTGTTCCCCTGCATCTGGATGTTCAGGATATTTTCCGTGTTAAATCCCAGGTCAAAGGCCAGTATATTTTTATACTGCACATAGCCAATGGCGGTAGTGGTGATAAAGATCAGGGTGAACGTGTATTGAATCACCACCAGCGCCCGTCGGATGGGTATGTTTTTCAATCCGTTTCCCGACGGGTACGCCGGAGCCGCCCCATTCTTGAGCGCACGAATCGCGCTGATTTGCGAAAAGAACAGAGCCGGCATAAAACCGGCTATTACACCGACAGTGACCGAAAAGACGATAAAGGCAACGACCCGGTATGGGGTAAGATCGAGCTTCACCGTGCGCTGCATCTCCGGAGCCAGGTTGATCAGCTGTGGCCGCAAGACGAGAAAGAAGACGAAGGAAAGAAAAAGGGCGGCCAGCGAGATCAGGATCGCTTCCACCAGAAATTGCTGCCATACCTGGCTCTTTCCGGCACCGATTGCTTTGCGAAGACCGACTTCCTTAAAACGACGCATGGCTCTTGCCATCGATAGATTGGTATAGTTGAAGCAGGCCGACAAAATCACGACGAAGGCCAGCCCGCCGAGTATCCACAGCACCACCGGAGGCATATGAGGGCCCACCGAACCACGCATATCCCGGAGATTCTCGCCGACCACGATCTGGTATAACGGCAGAAGCTCGAGTTGAATCTTCGAATTGTCCTCGGCGCGGTTTTCCTCCCGGGCAATGGCGTCGAGCTGCGATTGGATGGCGGCCCTCTCAGCCTTTTCGGGTAACCGGAGGTACACGTAGTTCAAGGACATGTTGGTCCAGCTTTCGAAGTCCTTATCGTGCCGGTTGAGCTGCTCGGCCGTTGAAAGTGATACCAGTGCTTCGAAATGGATGTGCGAAAAGAAGGGAATATCCTTCATAATGCCGGTGACCCGGTAATTAAGGGAATCGAACCGGATGGCCTTGCCGAGCGCCGGTTCGTTGCCGAACAGCTTTTTCGCAGCTGTCTCCGTGAGCACGACCGAGTAAGGTTCTTTCAGCGCTGTGTCGGGATTTCCTTCCTGCATCGGAAAGGTGAAAATCCGCAGCAGCGACGGTTCCGCCCAGAAGCCCTTGAGGGGAAGAATATGGTCTCCCACCTGCGCATCCTGTGAAAAGTCGCGCACAATGGCCACTTCTTCCGTACCGGTCACTTTCTCCCGGATCAGCTTTCCGGTTTTGATGGAGGTGGAGGCAAACTTGCTCGTTTGTTCACGACCGGAAGTCAGGATGGTAGTGATACGATAAATCCGGTCGCCATGCTTGTGGAACCGGTCGTACGAACGCAGGTCGAGTACGAACGCAATCAGCAGTAACCCGACGGACATACTAATGGCCAGGCCAGCCACATTGAGGAAGGAGAACAGCTTGTTGTGCAGTACATTACGTCGCGCTGTTTTGAGGTAGCTTCCGATCATAGCACCGTTGATAAAAGGTAGAAAATTGGGGTTTCGTACCAAAAACCGGCTGATGGCCTTGAAGACATCAAGCCGGTAGCTCATCACGCATTCGCGTTGAATGGACGAGTAACCTGCCCCAAGAATACCGCATCAGCGCAAGCCAAATGAAAAAATGGGGTGAATGGGTCTAAAAATGGGACGAAGAAACGATGACGTTCCCAGGTGTCAGGTACGATTGGGAAATATAACCAATTGAATAAAAATACTATGTAAAAGGGTGACTCCAGCAGGAGCGCTCCGTCATACAGGGAGTTTGCCCCTAGCCTTTTATGAAAAAACCGATTCCTGTATTCACGGAGCCCGGGGAGTGGATCGCCTATCAACCCCATTTAATCAGTTGTCTGAACGACCTGAAATCGACCTATGGAACCCCTACCCCTTCTGACCCCTCGCCAAAGTGGGAATTGTCGGTGAACACCTACCTGCAAACGCTCGCCGAATGGCTGGAAGCCTACGACGTCAATTTAAACTGGCTGTTTGAGACTGATAACCAGTCCCTTCCAGTGACGAAGCGCGCCGTACCCTATTCGGCCACGGAACAGGTAGAGATTTCGATCATTTGCGACCGGTTCCTGGAGGCCCACATAAAGTGGTAAATGGGAATAGTTGCCAACACACGCTACAGGCCGGGCCAAGCTCCTGGAAAAAGGCTATTTCCAAGTAACCATTTAATTAAGCCTTTCAGCTTCACAAACCCAGGCCCGCAGAACCTGATCCAAATGCATTGCAATAAAATACAAAACAGCCACCTACCTGTGATGTAAGTGGCTGTTAATCAATGTGCACTCGTAGGGATTAATTAATATGCTGAAATTCAGTCACTTATTTTGAAGTTTTAAGTTTTGTAGCAAAATTTGATCAAAATCACTAAATATTTGTATTAATTTAGATTACTTTCCATAAGTATTTATTACTAAAAATTAATCTGGAATATCTATATACCCCAATGACATTTGCTGAACATTTTAACATTCAATTGTTAGGATATGAAGATTGGTTCGATCCTATTTTAGAGCAGGATACAAGGCTATTCATAGATCCACTGTTAGCAGCTAATAGCAGAGTTGTGCATTTACAAGATGCTAAAGAAAAAATATCCCATTTTTTTAAAAAAGCATTTGAAATTGCTGCAGAGTCGCAACCAAATATTAGAGATATAAGATACCGAATATTGTTAAGAATGTTAGTTTTTCCAGAAGTTGAAGAGATATGTTTGGGTTATGCTTCTTTCGGAACTAAAGGGTCGGGTTCATCCAATGGCTTCTCAAGACTGATTGCACAAGCCATCTATGATTCGATCAACATGGGTATTGATAATATTGACAATTTCGAATTATTAGGAATTTTCAATGAAGGTATTGGCCCTGATAGAATAAGTGATACAACCGCAAATATTTTAAAAGCAGACTTAATCGCTTATACTCAAGACATTTGCATAAGAAATAATGTACCTACCAAAAATGTTTTAATCAGAAATTATAAATACAACTTTGATAGCAATAGATGGGATTCTGAAGTTGCGAGTTTACCAATCAACCCAATTAATAATAAGCCAATTATTTTAGTTCCTAAAGACTCCTTAGTCTATTTTCATACAATAAACTCTGACGCTTTTTTGGATTATATATGGAGAATGAAAGGCGAAGAGATAACGGATTCTTTTAGCTTCTGGTTAAAAGGAGAAATTAATAAAAGCGATATTATTCAAATCGCCAGGCAAAGAAGAGGCTGGGTTGAAGAATTTGAGAAATACATAATTGAAGAACTTCGATTTTTTCCATATGATTTACAAAAAGACCCTCAAGGGGTTTATATTCCATTGCTTGAGTCAACGAAATATGCAAAAGATAATCCAATAGCATTATCTGCAAAAGATGAAAAAGAGTTTTATGAAGTAGTTGATTTTATTATTGAACAATATAGCACATTTATGGAAAATCATGGTGGTTATAAACTATTATGGAATGATAATAATAAACCAAAAAGAGAAGAAGCTGCACAAATTATGTTTACTTGTGTAGTGAAGCAATACTGTAGAGCAAATAATATTGATTTAACTAGAGAAGCAAATATTGGTCGTGGACCGGTCGACTTTAAATTTTCATCTGGTTATCACGATAAAGTGATAATTGAGCTTAAGTTAGCAAAGAATTCAAAATTTTGGAGTGGGTTAGAAAAGCAGCTCCCAAAGTATATGGAAGCGGAAGAAGCTAAATACGGATATTTTATTGTGATATGTTATAGCGATGACGATTTGAAGAAGGTTGCAGATATAAATAATGTAGTTGAAAATGTTAAAGAAAAGGCTAAAATAGATATAAAAACCTTAATAATAGATGCTACTCCTGAAAAACCAAGTGCTTCAAAGCTATAATTTAGGAGAGAGTAAAAATAATATGTTTTGATGAATAATAAGTTGTTATAAATTTTATATTAAACTCATCTTTTGAATATGGTTAGAATTATTCTTAATGAGAAGTATAAGTCTTTATTGGGGCAAATAGATATTGTTATGCCTGACTTTACAATAATATCTGGGGTTAATGGTGCAGGGAAAAGTCATCTATTAAAAGCAATTGAAGAAAAGATTGCTAAAGTATATGATGAAGCGGGGCAAGAGTTGAATCCTATTAGATATGTTAATTCTACATCCCTAGCCCCAAACGATTCATTTCAAGTAAATAGGGACCACTTTATAAATGAGGTCAATAATGTACAATATGCCATCAATGCTTTTATTGGCCAGAGAAGAAACCAACCTGATGTTGACTTCTTTAAATTTATTAATAGTTATAATGCCGCGTATGGAAGAGTAATACCAAATTTAGTCACTAGTTCGGGAAAACCATTAGAAGAAATTACTCAAGAGGATATTAGAGAGCATATGCCTCTGTTTTCGAATCTGGTACAGGATATATTTTATCAAAATTTTTCTGCTGTATTTAAACGGTACTCAGATAGATATGATGATAACGTTTATTATGAATATTTAAGTAAAGTTAAAAAGAAGAAGAAGAAATATTTAACTGAAGAAGAATTTTTAGCTAAATATGGTCCACCTCCTTGGGAATTTGTCAATAGGATTTTTGAAGAAGCCAATATTGGATATTCTATCAATGATCCGATTGAAGATGAAAGAGACCTTCCATACTTTTTTAAACTTGTAAATAAATCAAATAATGCATATGTTAATTTTCAAGACCTATCATCTGGTGAAAAAGTCTTGATGTCGCTAACATTAGCGATTTATAATTCTAAAATGGATATAGACTTTCCAAAGGTATTAATGTTAGACGAGCCTGACGCTCCATTGCATCCTTCTATGGCAAAACAACTTTTACGAGTAATAGAAGAGGTCTTTGTTAAAGAAAAAGGGGTAAAAGTAATTATGACAACACATTCCCCCTCAACAGTTGCAATGGCACCAGAAGGCTCTCTTTATATTATGCAAAAAAGCGAGCCAAGGATTTTGCCAAAGTCCAAGGAACAAATAATGAAGCTATTAACTGAAGGTATTCCATCTTTTAGCGTATATGCTGATAGTAGACGACAAGTTTTTGTGGAAAGCGACGTCGATGTATATTTTTATTCGAAAGTATATGATAAATTAAAAAAGAGGATTCAAAGTGATAAATCTTTGTATTTTATATCATCCGGTCTAATAAAAGGTAATACTGGGAATAGCGATCAAGAAAAAAAAAATTGTTAATACTTTAACAAGTTTCGGTAATCAAACTATATATGGGATTATTGACTGGGATAGAAAGAACTATGGTAATGAAAAAATATCGATTCTGGGGTTATCAGTCCGATATAGTTTAGAGAACTATATTTATGATCCAATAATATTATCAAATTTCCTTTTAAGAGAGAAGATAGTTGGAAGAGATTATTTTGGGCTATCAGAGGATGATCATTATTATCAATTTGGTAGCTTTGATTTGGGGAAGATACAATTTATAGTAAATAAATTAATAAGCGATGTTTCGAATTTTGTGAATATTTCGGTTAACTCAATTACGACTGTATTTTACATAAATGGTCTTTCAATCGATTTGCCAACTTGGTATTTACAAATGCATGGCCATCAACTTGAAGAAGCCGTAATAAAGGCCTACCCTGCTTTGAATAAGTACAAAATGAAGGGTAAAGACGAGTTAATAATGATTGATGAAAAAGAAGTATCCGTTAATACTAAGCTGAAAGAAGAGGTAGTTAAAAAAGTGTTTGATGACCTGCCCAATTTAATTCCAGTTGATATCTTAGACTTATTGCAAGGATTGCACAATTAGTTTAGATGTTTTTTAATTATACCGGCATTTGGTAACTATCATGATAGTTACCAAATGCCGGTATAATTATTTTTTAAATTTCCATTTATTTAAAACAGATACAAGTTTAGGAAATGCGCGTTGGTTATTATAAGAACTTATGAATTGGATAACTTGGTGCACCTCGCTAGAGGTATTACCTAACTTGTTCCCATTTTGATTTGAAAGCAATCTTTTAAATTCAGCTACTTGATGAGATGTTGCTATGCCGTTAATTGACTGCTCTAGTGCCTGCATAGATTGATATGGCTTAGGCTTTATACTAGCTTCTTCCTGCTTCTCATCATTCTGTTCGTCTTGGTGGCCAACTTTTGTTTCAATATGAGCAACTAAGTCGTCAAAATAATTATGCCCTGTAATGTCAATTATCTTCGTTCCTGGGTTGCCATTTACTTCAACAATATAGCTTTTCCCTTCTTTGTCTTTGATCAAATCAACACCGGCAAATTCAAGCCTTAGTGCTTTTGCCGCCCGGATGCATAGGTCTTTTTGTTGGTCTGAAAGTGTCACCTTGCGACCGCTACCGCCTTGGCTAATGTTGGCCCGAAAATCCTTATTGCCAGTACGTTCCATCGCTACAGAAATTTTATCACCAACCACAATGGCCCGTACATCAGTCTTGTTGCTGTCGATATAGCGTTGCAGCAGTATGTCAACCTGTAGTTTCCAGAAGCTTTCTAAACTGGTGTTAGTTTGTTCGGCATCCTTAAAGATCATAACTCCCTGGCCTTGAGAGCCAGATAGTAACTTACCCACCGCTGGCAAGCCTCCTAACTTATCTATAAGGAATTGAACGTGAACTGGATTCTTGGCAAAGACAGTTAAAGGGACCTTAATACCTTCACTACTTAGACGTTGGCTAGTTCGCATCTTGTTACGCGCAAACAGTAAACCATCGGCGGTTTGCGGACAGTAAATGTCTAGGTTCTCAGTCAAGTGTTGGAGGATTGTAGCTCCGTAATCTAAGCCACTGCCAAGGCGGCTGATAACAGCATCATACGTCTTAGCTTTTAAACGAACTGGTTGTTCTAAGTCAATGCGTCCGTCGTATATGCGGTCATGCCCGCTCTCAACCTCCGAGACGTACATATACAGGTTGTCGGGTTGGTGGTGCTCATACGTATGGCCCCGCTTTTGAATGGCTTTAATAAGGTGCTTACTAGGCTGGCCCGTTGCCAGTACAAGGAACTTGAGTTGGTCACTCATGGCGTTTGATTGAGTTTGGTGAAACGCCACAATGCTACAACCGAGGCCTTTATCAGAGTAGGACAGGTTTTTTGGACTGTTTTTTACAATCGATTAGGCAATTAGGCCTAGAAAAAAACATGCTGATTCAGGCCAACCGCTGGATTTATATTCCTAAAAAAGAATGGCAATTGCCATTGTCGGTAAAGGGCGGGCTACGTTAGCGTGTCAGAATGAGTACTTTTTTGAAAAAAATACAACTTAAGTCGTTGTTTTCCAGTATGTTATAAGAATTTAGACTGCAAAACCAATCAAAATAGATGTGAAAAGGCACTGTTTTTGACAAAAAAAGGCCAAATTCAGAAGGTTTTTCAATTCATAGATGGCAATAAGAGCAATTTTGGTGTAACTATTCTTGGACTCTAAATAATAACAGTTAATCGAATTTTGAAACACTCCAAATAATCGATCCCTTACTAATATGTCAACAAAGTCAAAGAGAAATATCTTGATACCATTAGATTTGATAGAAGCAATTAGGAAACAAGAATGTGTTTTATTTGTTGCATCTGGATTATCATCAATGATCACTCGAACAAACGGCAAAAATATTCCAGGCTGGAAAAACTTTTTGTTAGAACTATTAGCTTGGTGCCAAGATAACCGTGCAGTATTCAATAGCGACCCAAATGAAATAGGAGATATGATTTCTAAAGGGAATTTTTTAATGGCTGCTCAGGAGTTGCAGGAAATTATTAACCCTGGAGAGTTTACTAGTTTCCTGAATTCGATTTTTAGGGATAGAAATGTAAAACCAACACAAACTCACATCTCTCTAGCGAAGATACCTTTCCGGGCAGTATTGACTACTAATTACGATGCCCTTTTGGAAGGTGCCTACGCAATAGCTAATGGAGGAATAATACCGAACACATATACGCAATTAGATACAAATACGGCAATTAATTTACTGCGAAAAAAAGACTATTTTATATTTAAAATGCACGGAGATATAGATAGCCATAAGACCGTTGTACTTGGTTCTTTAGGTTATAATGAATTGCTGCATAATAACCCCGGTTATCTAGGCTTTCTTGAAACATTATTTACAACTCAGACAGTTTTGTTTTTGGGATTTGGTGGGAGCGATCCCGATCTTGATTTTGTGTTAGATCGGTTATCTACTATATATTCTAAAACACTTAATAGACATTTTATCTTATTGCCAGAAAAGAAATTTAATTTTACGGAAAAAAGAAGACTGCTTCTAGATAGAAGGCTTGAAGTTATTGAATATAACTCCGAAAATAATCATGCTGAAGTTGATCTATTTGTTCAAAGATTAAGTAGAATTGTAGAAAAGCTTCAATATAGGAAGAGCAGAAAAAAGAGTAAATATAATATAATGTTAGTTAGTCTTTATAAAGATATAGAAATAATACATAAAATAGAGCCTGTATTGAAGGAGTCAAATAATTATAACTTTGTTTCTTGGCAAAGTATGGACTCAATATTTAATATCGATGAAGAATTTATTGATAGTGATGCTGATAATGACGATGATTATTTAGAGGAGCTACGTAAATTAAAAAATGATAATGATATAGATGTGTTATTGCTGTTATTGACGAAGCAAAGCTTGTCTTTCAAGGATTTTGAAAGTGATATAGACTTTTTGCTACTTAAAGAAATCGAAATTAATATCCCTGTTATTATTGTCACTGTTGGTGAAGTGAGTCTTCCACTGAAACTGAAAAACAAACATCATATAAAAGTAAGTAAAGATCTTGATAGCAATGATATGGACACAATTATAGAAGGTATTAGAAATGTACTATGAAACTACGTTAGTCTTTATGGATTTTGCCTGGTTAGTAATATAGAAAGCTAGCTCTTCATTAATAAATAGGTGCCAAATAACAATTAGTGCTTGGTTAGAAATTCATTGAAATCTTTATGATTTTGGTAAATTGATGAACGGTCGATTGTATGTAACCCTTCTTTGATTAGCAGATTTAAGGTATTTTGCCCAGCATGGTCGCGATCTAAATAAACATTGATCTGTCGGTATTGTGCCAACGCCGGTAATGCTTTTGTCAAGTTAGCAGTGGTATTTAGTATTATCGTTGTACAACGAGGTGCGGTTTGTCTATAAAATACTAGTGCCGACAGGAAATCAAAGAAGCCTTCAAATAGATTTACTACAGTTGAACCCGGCACTTCCAATGTAGTAAACCATTTCCGGCCTAATGACCGCTTAACCTCCGTTGGTCCAACTTTAGCCCGTAATTCAAAACCGCCTACATCATTCGCAAAACCTAGGGCAAAGAACGGTCTATTCTGGTGTTGGTAATGCACTTGTTGCAAATAGCGAACCGCTACGGCTGACGGAATCCCACGCTTTTCGACGTATTGAATGAGGGCTGGATGTGCCAGTGGTTTGACGGCAATTAATTCGGCTGCCTTGTCTTCAAAATGAGTTAAGCCGCTAAGAGAAAAAGAGTTTTTTACAAGACAAACATTCAGGCGTTCTAGATACTCTACTGCCTGTGTGAATCCGCAAAGATGAAGTAGTTGGACCAATCGTATAACGTCTCCATTGCAATCTGGTTGACCAAAATCGACAAATACATTCTTGGCGACATTGACCGAAAATGAAGGCGTTTTTTCGTCCCTCAAAGGCGAATGGTATAACAGTTCTGATCCCCGTCTGAACAGTGGTTGATGACCTTGGCTAGCTAAATAATCGGCTATTGAAATGGCCTTGAGTTGATCGAGATGTTGGGCAGAAATCATAGTCAAAATCGGTCTCTTCTTTTTCTCTTAGCGGCAAAAAAATCTCTCTTTTAAATTTTCGAAAACAACCTACTATCCTACTACACCCTTCATTAATATGCTTATTATCAATAGTATACAGATAAAAAGTGTAGTAGGATTGTAGTAAGTTGTAGTTGGTTAAAAAGGCCATTTTGGTCTTCCTGTAGTAAGTGTAGTAGGTTGTAGTAGGTTCTGAAAACAATATCTCACTACAGTGTAATATATTGATAAACAGACTAATATGTGACAGTGTAGTAGGGTAGTAGGATGTTTTAAATAAAATAACCTTTTCCAGCCTGAATAATGCGGTATACTTGTACTGGATAGCCTTGGCCTTTACGCTTATCGAATGGTGTAAAACCCAGCAAGCGTAGTGCTTTACCGACGTTTATTTCATTCATTCGCAACCCACCTTGTGTCAGTTCCCGTAGCCGTAATAATACCTCTGTTGCTGTTAGTTCTTCGGCTTCGATTTGATCATCTGTAGGGACTCTGAAATAGCGTTCAATCAATTCAAGTTCAGCGAAGGTCTTCTGATGACGTTTGTTGTTTCGCTCGGATTGGACAATCTCTTCGCGGGTTAATTGACAGTCAAACTTGCTTTTTAAAAGGGAGTATACCTGCGCCCATACAAGGTCAATATTTATCCGTTGCTGGTAGCCGTTAGGGCCTCCCTGGTCATGGTTGACACTTAGAACCTGGAAGACTAACCAACGCACGTTTCCCGTATCATCGGTCAGAATTTCGCGTTGGTTGGTTGAACCGAAGAAACTAGCCCTCCTTTGGGTTACGCTGTCTTTTCGATCATAGGGCCGACGAATCTTGACTTTATCAACCGTTAGAAAAGCCTTGATCTTATTGATGTCCGTTTTGGGAAAGTTAGACATCTCATCGAGGTTAATTATGAAATTACAGGTCAAATCAATATAGGCATCTTTACTTTCGAAGATGGGGTTTTCTTTGATATATTCATTTAGGGTAGGAGGGACCAAAAACCGAATAAAGTACGTTTTTCCGTCATGTTGTTCTCCCGTTAGGACTATACAGTGTTTATTGAAAGGTAAATAACCTAAGGCGCAAGCGGCTGTTCGAACCAAGGCTTTTTTAAACTGTTGAATAAACCGGGGTTGATCTGTTGTTTGTACATAATTTGCTAGTTCCGTTATATAATCGGGCTGATCTGGTGTCCAAGATGGTAAGGATTCAAAATAAGTTTGAAACGGATCATAAGTTGGAACAAACTTGGATTTCATTAAAGATTGAAGCATATCGCCAAATCCAGAATAACGATGTTCGTATAATTCTATATGTAGATCATCGGGGTTCAAAGGAATAAAGGTATTTTTATCCTTGATTCTGTATTCAACTTCATTAGCTACGTTATTATACCGGAATTCATACCGAGCGGAAAGGTAATTCTTGATGCGGGTAATTTTAGGCAAGCTTTCTTCGTCAGATTCAGGACCTTTCCACTTGCCATTGTCCATTACTTTTGGTAAATTTGTCATTGTTAAGTTGCTGTTAAGTAAATGAGAATAAGCCGGTTACGTCCCATCGTAACCGGCTTTTATATTAAACTCTTTTCTTTCTTAAGCCCATCTGCACAAAGGCATTTTTCAGGCTTACCAAATCCTTTCCAAGCTCGATGGAGTAGGGGCAATCATCTTCATTTTTCAGCACCCAATAATTCTTCAGGAGGAGGAGGACATTATCCAATATTGCGCAAACTCGCTCAGTCGGATAGCTTTGAACATACGGGTTGCGTGGCTGATTAATGAAGCGGAATAAAGGTTCAACATTAAGGAATTGTTTACCGTAAGGATCTTGTATCCAAATAGATAGTCTAGTTGGTTCAAAGAATTCTTTTCTTGAAAAGCTAGATGTTTTTCTCTGAGTCGGAGTATTTATAGAGGTGTGAATTAACTTGTAATGAATCCTATCTCCTTTTTATGAAAGAAGGCCTGCACCAGTTCTGGGGTTTCCGCCAAATGTTTAATTTGACTAAGAACCGCTGTGGTTAGCTCTTCCAAG